>CAVOWK010000045.1:0-92399 GCA_963700045.1 uncultured Gammaproteobacteria bacterium | reverse complement strand
CCGCCTGCATGTGACGCTTGCGCGCAAGAGGTACCATCCGCTGCGGATCCGCTCCTCGATCCGCCGTTCGTGTGGCAAGCTGGCGGCTTTGCGCTCGTGCGCTCCGTGACCGATGCGGCAGGCTCACGCTATGAGCCTCTGGACTGTGGAATCACGCGGTCGAAGGCGGGTCAGAACCGGTGATTCCGGGGTATTTTTCGACCGCCCGCGGGCAGGGCTGTGGAATAATGCAGCCATCCCGCAGATCTACTTTCACGAGCCGGGCCCGCCCGGCTCCCACGCCTGACTCACGAGCAACGCAATGGAAGAAAACCGCAAGAAGGCCCTGGTCGCAGCGCTCGGCCAGATCGAGAAGCAGTTCGGCAAGGGCTCGGTCATGCGCCTTGGCGACTCCAACAGCTACGACGTCGAAGTCGTCTCCACGGGCTCGCTCGGGCTCGACATCGCGCTCGGCGTCGGTGGCCTGCCGAAGGCCGCGTCATCGAGATCTACGGGCCGGAATCCTCGGGCAAGACCACGCTCGCGCTCACGGTCGTCGCCCAGGTGCAGCGCAACGGTGGCACGGCAGCCTTCGTCGATGCCGAACACGCGCTCGATCCGGCCTACGCCGAGAAACTCGGCGTGGACGTCAACGAACTGCTCGTCTCGCAGCCCGACAACGGCGAGCAGGCGCTCGAAATCACCGACATGCTGGTCCGCTCGAACGCGGTCGACATCGTCGTCGTCGACTCCGTTGCCGCACTCACGCCCAAGGCCGAAATCGAAGGCGAGATGGGCGACATGCAGATGGGCGCGCAGGCACGCCTGATGTCGCAGGCGCTGCGCAAGCTCACCGGCAACATCAAGCGCTCGAACACGATCGTCATCTTCATCAACCAGATCCGCATGAAGATCGGCGTGATGTTCGGCAACCCCGAGACCACCACCGGCGGTAACGCCCTCAAGTTCTATGCGTCCGTCCGTCTCGACATCCGCCGCATCGGCGCGATCAAGCAGGGCGAGGAAGTCGTCGGCAACCAGACGCGCGTCAAGGTCGTGAAGAACAAGGTCGCGCCGCCGTTCCGCGAGGCCGAGTTCGAAATCATGTACGGCGTCGGCATCTCGCGCGAAGGCGAGATCATCGAGCTCGGCGTGGCGCAGAACATCATCGAGAAGTCGGGCTCCTGGTATTCGTACAAGGGCGAGCGCATCGGCCAGGGCAAGGAAAACGTCCGCACGTACCTCACCCAGCACCCGGACACTGCGCGCGAGATCGAAACCGCCGTCCGGGCCAGGTTGCTGGTGCCGAAGAAGGGCGAGGCGGCCGCGGGTGAGGCGTCGGAAGCCTGAGCCAGGGGCGGCGGCGGAGGCGGATCAGCGCACCGTCCAGACCGCGGCCTACGCGCTGCTCGCAGGGCGTGACTTCAGCCGCCACGAGCTGACCGAGCGCCTGCTGCGCAAGGGGTATGGCGCTGCGGTAGTGGAAGCGGCGGTGGCCGCCGTCGTGCAGGAAGGGTTCCTGCGCGAGGAGCGGTTTGCCGAGCAGTTCGTCACCCAGCGCGCGGGACGAGGCCAGGGACCGTTGCGCGTCCGCATGGGCCTGCGCGATCGCGGCGTCGAGTCCGAAACGATCGACCAGGCTCTCGACACGACGGCGACTGACTGGATCCAGGCTGCCCGGGAAGCCCGCCGTCGCAAGTTCGGGTTGTCACCGCCAGCCGACTACCGTGAACGTGCAAAACAGGCACGCTTCCTCCAATATCGCGGGTTTTCTTCGGACCAGATCCGGGCTGCCCTCGGCCCCGGCCCAGCCGACGACGACGACCCAGATTTATGACAAGCACGCCTACGGCCCCGGCCAACTTCATGACCAGCGCGCAGCTGCGCGCGGCGTTCCTCGACTTCTTCAGGGACCGCGGCCACGCCGTCGTGCCGTCGAGTTCGCTCGTGCCCGGCAATGACCCGACGCTGCTCTTCACCAACGCCGGCATGGTCCAGTTCAAGGACCTGTTCCTCGGCAAGGAAAAGCGCAGCTACGTGCGTGCGGCCACCTCGCAGCGCTGCGTGCGCGCCGGCGGCAAGCACAATGACCTCGAGAACGTCGGTTACACGTCGCGCCACCACACGTTCTTCGAGATGCTGGGCAACTTCAGCTTCGGCGACTACTTCAAGCAGGACGCGATCCGCTTCGCCTGGGACTTCATCACCGGCACGCTCGGCATTCCGCCGTCGAAGCTCTGGGTCACGGTGTTCGAAGAAGACGACGGCGCCGCCGAGATCTGGCTGAAGGAAATCGGCGTCGATCCCGCGCGCCTCACGCGCATGGGCGCCAAGTCGAATTTCTGGGCGATGGGCGACACGGGCCCGTGCGGCCCGTGCACCGAAATCTTCTACGACCACGGTCCCGACGTCGCGGGCGGTCCGCCGGGTTCGCCCGACGAAGACGGCGATCGCTACGTCGAGATCTGGAACCTCGTGTTCATGCAGTTCGACCGCTCGGCCGACGGCACGATGACGCCGCTGCCGAAGCCGTCGGTGGACACCGGCATGGGTCTCGAGCGCGTCTCTGCCGTCATGCAGGGCGTGCACAGCAATTACGAGATCGACCTGTTTCGCAACCTGATTGCCGCGGCGGCGAAGGCCACGGGCACCAGCAACCTGGCCTCGAATTCGCTGCGCGTGATCGCGGACCACGTGCGCGCCACGTCGTTCCTGATCGCGGACGGCGTGCTGCCGTCGAACGAAGGCCGTGGCTACGTGCTGCGCCGGATCATGCGTCGTGCGATCCGCCATGGCTTCATGCTCGGCCAGCGCCAGCCGTTCTTCCACACGCTGGTGCGGACTCTCGAGCAGGAGATGGGCGTCGCCTATCCCGAACTCACGGCGCAGCGCGCGCACATCGAGAAAGTCATCCTGCAGGAAGAAGAGCGTTTCGCCGAGACGCTGACGCAGGGCATGGCCTTGCTCGACACCGCCATCGGCACGCTTGGCAGCACGAAAGAGATTCCGGGTGAGACGGTGTTCCGTCTCTACGACACCTACGGCTTCCCGGTCGACCTCACCAACGACATCGCGCGCGAGCGCGGTCTCTCGATCGACGAGCCGGGGTTCGAGGCCGCGATGAATGCGCAACGCGCGATGTCGCGTGCCGCCAGCAAGTTCAACGTCGACCTGCGCGGCGACCTGAGCGTCGACAGCCAGACTTCGTTCGTCGGCTACGACGGCGAGACCGGCCAGGGCCGTATCGTCGCGATGTTCCGCGGCAAGGACGCGGTGACGGAACTGAAGGCCGGCGAGGAGGGCCAGGTCGTCCTCGACGTCACGCCGTTCTACGCCGAGAGTGGCGGCCAGGTTGGTGATGCCGGGGAACTCTCGACGTCCAGTGCTCGCTTCGCGGTCACGGACACGCAGAAGCTCGGCAAGGCACACGTTCATGTGGGCAAGCTCGTGGCCGGCGCGCTCAAGGTCGGCGATACGGTTGCTGCGGCGGTGGATGCGGTGCGCCGCGACGCTACCCGCGCGAATCACTCCGCCACGCACCTGCTGCACGCGGCTTTGCGCGAGGTCCTGGGGGCGCACGTCACCCAGAAGGGTTCGCTGGTCGCGCCCGACCGCCTGCGTTTCGATTTCTCGCATTATTCGGGCGTCACGCCCGAAGAATTGCAGCGGGTCGAGGCGATCGTGAATACGGAAGTGCGCAGGAACGCCGAGGCCGAAACCAAAGTCATGGATTTCGATGCCGCGGTGGCCGCGGGAGCGATGGCGCTGTTCGGCGAGAAGTACGAAGACAAGGTGCGCGTGCTGCGCATCGGTGCATATTCGACCGAACTCTGTGGCGGCACCCACGTGCGCCGCGCCGGCGACATCGGCCTGTTCAAGATCGTGAGCGAAGGCGGCGTTGCAGCCGGCGTGCGACGGATCGAAGCGGTCACGGGCCAGGGCGCGTACCAGTACGTGGTCGAAACGGACCACAAGCTGCGTGATGTGGCTGGACTCGTTCGTGGTTCGCGCGACGACGTCGAAGACAAGGTCAGGCAGTTGCTCGACCGCGCGCGACGCATGGAAAAGGAGATCGCGCAGCTCAAGGAAAAGCTCGCGAGCGGCAGCGGTCGCGACATGGCGGCCGAGGCGCTGACGATCGGTGTGGGCGTGAAGCTCGTCGCTGCGACCGTCGATGGCGCGGATGCTGCCGCGCTGCGCATGGCCGTGGATCAGCTTAAAAACAAGCTCGGCAGCGCAATCATCGTGCTGGGTTCGCCGGCAGGCGCTGACAAGGTGACGCTCATCGCCGGCGTCACCGACGACCTCACCTCGCGCGTGAAGGCGGGCGACATCGTCAATCACGTGGCGAAGCAGGTCGGTGGCAAAGGCGGCGGTCGCGCGGATCTCGCGCAGGCCGGTGGCACGCAACCAGCCAATCTCACCGCAGCACTCGACGGTCTCGCGGCGTGGCTCGGCCCGCAGGTGTCGTGACAGGTTGACGTGTCGGCTCGCACGGAAGGATCCGCTTCGTTCAGGCAGGAAAAATCGAGCCGATCAGGACGCACTGGTTGTCAGCGCGTACTGACTTTTGATCGCGTGCGCGCTATTGTTCGTCACCGGGAATGTCGCGCATTTTTATGCGCATATTATTTCCAGGAGTGGTTGAGAGAGTTGGGCGTTGTTGCCCGCGGCCGTCGACGGCTTCGTGAGTGGGAAGCCACTCCCGACCGGACGCACGCAGAAGGATTGAAAGGAATCGAGTCCGGCGACGTACGAAGTCATGCAGGCCAGGAGAACGTCATGTTGATTCTCACGCGACGCGTAGGTGAAACCGTCATGATCGGCAACGACGTGACCGTCACCGTGCTCGGCGTCAAAGGCAACCAGGTCCGCGTCGGCGTCAACGCGCCGCGCGACGTGGCCGTCCACCGTGAAGAGATTTTTGAGCGCATCAAGCGCGAAGAGCAGGACGGGGGTGGCACGACGTCGGCGCGTCCGGACGCTGTGCGCTCGAATGGCAACGGCCATGCCGCCAATGGCATGGATAACGAACCGTATCCCTGACCTGCGGACTCCCTGAAATCCGTTGACTCGCCATTTTCCGGCGCCAAGCTTTACGGGGCGGCTCCAGACGTTTATCCTTCGCGGCTCTCCTAAAAACGGAGAGATGGCCGAGTGGTCGAAGGCGCGCCCCTGCTAAGGGCGTAAGGGTCAAAAGCCCTTCGAGGGTTCGAATCCCTCTCTCTCCGCCAGGACGTTCATAACGCGCCCGTAGCTCAGTTGGATAGAGCGTCTGGCTACGAACCAGAAGGTCGGGAGTTCGAATCTCTCCGGGCGCACCAGTGAAATGAAAAAGGGGTCCCTCGCAAGGGGACCCCTTTTTCATTTCACCGTCTCAACCGGTGAGACGTCCGGGACTCCCGACGACGTCGGGAGGTCGACAACCACGCGCAGCGTGGTTGGACGTTGGCGGTTCGCGGCAACGGAGCGCATCGACAACGGCCCCAACGGGGCGCCGCAGTAGCGGAGCGGCGGCGCAACCTCTCCGGGCGCACCAGTGACATCAAAGGCTTATGACTTCCAGCCTCCCAACTCCCTGAACTCCTGCAAGCTCGTGCCGCTCATGACGTGCCAGGCTGCGTAGCGGCTGCCGATCCCTGGGCCACTCTCCCCGTGCCAATCCAGCTAGGGGCGCTGGCCCCGACGGTACTGGCCCGGTGACACCCCGGTCATCCGCCGAAAAGCGCGACCGAAGTTGGCAGCGTCGCCATATCCGAGGAGGGCTCCGATTTCATTGACTGAATATCGAGCGTCCGCCAGCAGCCTGAGCGCGATGGCCAGTTGCTGGGCCTCGCGCAGTTCCGTGTAGCTCGTGCCGCGATCCGCCAGTTGTCGAATCAGCGTGCGCGGCGACACGTGCAGTGCCGTGGCCAACTGCTCCAGGCGCGGCTGGCTGGCGGCGTGACCCCTTGCTTCAATCTGATCGAAGTGCGCCGCGAGCCAGTGACTTGCACGCGCCGCGACGTCGTCGGGGCTCAGGACGGCGTCCAGTGCCTCGCGGCAGCGCGCCAGCGCTGCGTGATAGGTCTTCTCGTCGTGCAGGGGGCATGGCAACGCCTGCAGTGACGCCGGCAGCAGGACGCCGTTGAAGGTGGCATTGAACTCGTAACGCGCATGAAAGTACTGCGCGTACAACGGCGCGTGCGGTGGTGGTGGCTGCGCAAGCCACAACACGGTATCGACGGCGCTCTGGCCGAGCACAGCCTCGGCGAAGGAGGTCGCCACCTGCAGCAGGATTTCGATCAGCGGCAGTTCAAGCGATCCGAGCGGGTGGAGGCGGGTGTCGATCTTGAGTATCAAGTGTTGATCGGTCCGCAGCGACTCGACCTTCAGGTAGGGACTGCGGATGCGCGAGAACTGGCCGAGGACGTCGAGGCCTTCGCCCAGTGTCGGCGCGCTGAGGGCTGCGAAACCGAGCGGACCGTGACTGTGGATGTCGAGCTGCCGGCCGAACTCGAGCGCCCAATCGGGCCGGCCACTCAGCTGCATAGCGTTGCGGAAGACCTGCAACTGTTGTGCAACGCTGATCTGCGCAGTGTGTGCCAGCGTTTCGGCGGCAAGGCCGGTTCCCGCGAGCAACGACCCGGCTTCATGCGGCCGGCGTCGCAGCAGAAGCCGCGTGTAGGTGCTGGGCGTCGGCAGGGCCGCAATCGGGTTCTTCATGGTGCAAAATGGCGTCAGATGACCAGAATATTGTCATGAAACGCAATTTTCCGACAGCACGTTGCAGCCTACAGTGCGCTCCCTGTCTGCACCCCAACTGAGAGCCGCAATGAAAACCTTCGCCATGGTTCATCCGGAGAAAGGCGCGATCGTCTACCGGGACCGCAAGCGCTTCCTGTGGATCAGCGCGCTGTTCTTCCCGCTGGTCGCCCTCAGCGGCATCGGGCTGTACTCGTTGAACGGTCGCGAGTGGGCATTCGTCGTGCCGCTCGTTCTGTTCTACGGCGGCACTGCCCTGTTCGACTGGCTGCTGGGGGAGGACACGAGCAACCCCCCGGAGGAACTCGTCTCGCAACTCGAGGACGACAAGTTCTACCGCTGGTTGCCGATTCTCACGGTGCCGATGCACTTCGTCGTCCTGATCCTCATCGCCGGGTTCGCGGGCATTCACGACGTCTCGTGGGCCGCAATGCTCGCACTGGCGCTGACCGCCGGGCTGTACAGCGGTCTCGGCGTCAACACCGCGCACGAACTTGGCCACAAGAAGACGGAGCTCGAGCGCCGGTTGGCGCGCATCGTCTCGGCAGTGCCTGCGTACGGCCACTTCTGCGTTGAACACAACCGTGGCCATCACCGCCATGTCGCGACGCCAGCGGATCCGGCCAGCTCGCGCATGGGCGAAAACATCTACAGGTTTGCGTGCCGCGAAATCCCCGGCGCTTTCCGCCGTGGCTGGTTCGCAGAACAGGAGCGCCTTGCGCGCCAGGGCAAGTCCGCCTGGCATTACGAGAACGAAATACTGCAGTCCTATGCGCTCACTGCCGTCCTGCAGATCGGTCTGGTTGCAGTCTTCGGCTGGCTGATGGTGCCGTTCCTGGCCGTGCACAACTTCTTCGCCTGGTGGCAGCTGACGAGCGCCAATTACATCGAGCACTACGGCCTGCTGCGCAAGCGCAACGCCAACGGCACGTTCGAGCACTGCCAGCCCCACCACAGCTGGAATGCGAACCATGTCGCATCCAACGTCGTGCTTTTCCACCTGGAGCGTCACTCCGACCACCATGCCCACCCGACGCGCCGTTACCAGACACTGCGCAGCTTCCCGGACCTGCCCTCGCTGCCGAACGGGTACATGGGCATGTACTTCGTCGCCCTGTTCCCGCCGCTCTGGTACCGCGTCATGGACCAGCGGCTGCTCTCGCTGCCTCACATCAACGGCGACCTGTCGCTGGTCAATGTCGACCCCGCGCGACGCTCCGTACTTGAAGCCCGTTACTCCAAGTCCCTGCCCCGCGCAGTAGCCGCTTAGGAGGCACCATCATGTCCGTTCATCTTTGCCCGGACTGCGGTTACGCATATGACGAAGCACAGGGTGACCGACGCGAGGGCTACGCGCCGGGCACCCCGTTTGAGCAGCTCCCAGATGACTTCGTCTGCCCCGATTGCGCGGTGCGCGCCAAGTCCGACTTCGTTCGCCAGGATCAGTGAGACCCGTGATGAACACATATGTCTGCGTCGTGTGTGGCCACGTTTATGACGAAGCGGCCGGAGATCCGGCGCACGGCATTGCGCCGGGTACCCGCTGGGCTGATGTGCCCGAGGACTGGATCTGCGAGGGTTGCGCCGTCTCCAAGTCGGACTTCGAACTGCAGAAGTTCTGAGCCAACCTGATCGCGGCACTGAGATCCATCATCTCGGCGTGGCTGCACCTCGCCATCTTCCAGACCATGGACTGGAGGGGAGGGTGACCAGCGACTGTGGTTCATCGTCGAGAACTGCAGCAACACGCTGATCCTCAGATGCTCTGCATCGGAGAACGGCGGCACCGCAGGATTCGCCTCGAAGCTGATCGGCGAGCGCGAGGCCATTCGCCCGACGATCTCACGCACCCGCAAGGGCGGCTTCTTCGCCTAACCCGACCACAGCGTCAGTCGCGGTGAGCAGCATGTCACCGAAAGCGCGGTCCTTCCTGCAGAAGTCGAACAGCTGCCGGATCTTGCGGGCTACCTGAAGTTCGCGAGCCACCCGACCTGGCGGGTCACTGGACCTGGACTTGTTGGACCAGCATGAACTCGCACGCTCCCGCTCCCGAATCGGTGCGAGTCAGCGACGTGCGGATCGTCATACCGTCGTCGCGTGCGCCATCCACCAGCAGACCCGTCAGGTGGACCACCTGTCCCCCCAGGCGCAGCCGGGCGAGTTTCGAGGCGACGGAGGCATTGGCGGGAATTGCGTGCGTGTTGGCGCTGTACTTGGTCACGTCACCAAGGTCAATCGGCAGTGACTCAGTGATGGGCCGCCATGAATAGAATCGTGCGCCCTGCGATATCTTGAACGCTTTCAACACCCGATTGTCCGATAGGGGGCCCCAGCCGAGCGCGAGATCCAGCGGTGCCAGGCCCGAAATGGGATCGAAGCGATAATCTTCGCGGCTGAGGATTCGCGCCGTAATGTCGTAGGTTGCTCGTGGCGTGAGCGTCCAGCGCCCAAGCACAATCACTGGCGCACCGTTCGCATCTGTTTGCAGTGGTTCATTCGGCGCGATGGCCCCATCGGCCGGATGAATTGCCCGATGTTCCCACTGTCCCCACGCTTTCGACAGCACGGCGATGAATAGAGCAAGCCACACGGCACGTCGCCAGTTCATGGCGATATGTTGGTGCAGGCACCCATGGACGGGTGTGACTGTTCTCCCGTTTCGCGGTGGGTGGGCGACCAGGACTGCAACTCCGAGCGGGTACACGGTGAATTTCGACAGATCATCATGAGCCTGGGGCGACGCCCACCATTTGCCGCTTGGATCGGTCGCTTCGTCGCATCCACACCCGCCTCCCGTGGCTGTGATCGCGTTCCGGGCGCACCCTTGCCGCCTGTCACGGCCCGCACGTCTGCAAGGTTCCGCCCATGCGCCAGCTTCTGAAGCCGCTTCTCGCCACGCTCGCCCTGCTGCCCGCGGGCATTGTCTGCGCCGATGCGCCATCGCTTGCACCCGCCGAGGCCGCGTACCGGAAGGTTGCCGCCGACATCCTGAACGACATCTACGCGCGCAACCCTTCCTACGCCACCGCGCTCGGCCTGCATGAATACGACGCCAGGCTCGAGGATGCCTCGCGCGCCGCCGTCGACGACGAGACCCGGGCCGTCGCGAGGTTCAAGACCGCGCTCGAGGCGATCGACCCGAAGGCGCTGACACTGGACAGTCGCCTCGACCGCGAACTGCTGCTGCATTCGCTCGACGCGCGCCGCATCGGCAACGAGCAGATTCGCAGCTGGGCCAGGAACCCCGACGCGTATTCGAGCGGCATCACGGGCGCGGCCTTCGTGATTATCAGTCGCGACTACGCACCGGCGGCCGAACGCCTGAAGAATCTCATCGCACGCGAGAAGGCGATGCCGGCCGTGCTGCAGGAAGCGCGCCGCAATCTCGACAACCCGCCGCGCATCTACACCGAGATCGCCATCGACCAGCTCGACGGCAACCAGGGTTTCTTCAAGACCACGGTGGTCGAGGCCTTTGCCGACGTGAAGGACCCGGCGCTGCTGGCGGAGTTCAAGAAAGCCAACGACGCCGTGATTGCGGCGCTCGGCGAGTACAAGACCTGGCTGCAGAAGGACTTGCTGCCGCGCTCGAACGGTAGCTTTGCCTGGGGCGCGGACACGTACCGTCGCATGCTGCTGGCGGACGAGATGATCGACACGCCGCTCGACGTGCTGCTCGCGAAAGCCGAGGCGAACCTGCGCGCGAACCAGGTGCTGTTCGCGGAGACGGCGCGCAGAATCGACCCGACGAAGGCACCGATCGAGGTGCTCGAGGCGCTGCAGAAGGATCACCCGAAGCCGGAGAACCTGCTCGCCGAGACGCAAGCCGAACTCGACGCGCTCGGCCGCTTCATGACCGACAACCACATCGTCACCATCCCGCCCGACTCGCCGCCGGCGCAGGTCAAGGAGACGCCGCCGTTCATGCGCGCGACGACGTCGGCCTCGATGGACACCCCGGGGCCGTTCGAGAAGGCGAAGCTGCGCGGGTTCTACAACATGACGCTGCCCGACCCGTCGTGGAACGCTGAACAGACCGAGGATTTCATGCGGCAGTGGTTCTACCCGCTCATTACCAACACCTCGGTGCACGAGGTGTGGCCCGGGCACTACCTGCAGTTCCTGTACGCGAACCAGTTCCCGACCGACGTGCGCAAGGTGCTCGGCGCGAACTCGAACAGCGAGGGCTGGGCGCACTACTGCGAGCAGATGGTGATTGACGAGGGCTTCCATGCGAGCCAGCCGCAGTATCGGCTGGCCCAGTTGCAGGACGCGCTGCTGCGCAATGCACGGTTCATCGTGGGCATCAAGATGCACACGCAGGGCATGACCTACGACCAGGCGGTGGAGTTCTTCCAGAAGGAAGGCTATCAGCCGAAGCCGGTTGCGGTTTCGGAGTCGAAGCGCGGCACGTCGGATGCGCTGTTCGGCTACTACACCATGGGCAAGCTTGCGATCCTGAAGCTGCGCGCGGACTACCAGCAGAAGCTGGGCCCGGCGTTCAAGCTGCAGGACTTCCACGACCGCTTCATCGCCATGGGTCCGCTGCCCCTGCCGCTGGTGCGCGAGGCCATGCTCGGCGAGCGCGGCGAACTGTTCTGATTGTCTGCAGCGGCACCGCTGAAGGACCATCGTTGGCGGCGCTGCCGCCGAACCCGCTCGCCGCGCTTCCGCCCTCAATCCGGGAGAACGGAGGACGCGGCCCGCCGGGGCCGCGTCGAGGTCCATAAGACCGTCCTTACATTCCGGGGCCCCACCGCCCGCGACTTTAAAGACCGTCGCGTACGTCCGCTTTCGGGCGAGCGCTCAATTACCAGTCGCCAGATCGAGCGGTGCGTCTTTGGGGCGCGCGGCGAGTTCGGCGCGCTGGCGTGACATGTCGCGTTCGATGTCGGTGAACGCGGCTTTGAATTCGGGTTCGTTGCGGATCGAGGCGAGGTTGGGGTCGAAGTCGCGGTAGTAGCGCCAGTATGGGCCGCGCCAGCCGGCCCGTTCCGCCTCTCGAAGTGCAGCTAGAGCCTTGGCTTTGTCGCCGCGCAGGGCGTGGATCTGCACGTCCGCAATTCCGTAGCCCGCCAGGCCGAGACGCGGAATCGTCCGGATGAACTGTTCGGCGCGATCGAGAAGCGCGCCTGCAGTGGCGCGATCCCCAGCCGCCTGCAGAACGGGCGCGACGTCGATTGCCGCTTGCCAACTCGAGCCATCGATCGTCGGTGGCGTCGGCCCAAGCAGCACCGGATAGGCCTTTGCGTACCGGAGTCGCGCCGCTTGATGGTTGCCCTGCTTCAGGTCGGCGTCGCGCAGCCACCGCAGCACATCGTCGGGATCAACTACCCACGAGTCGAGCGCCAGGAGCTTCTGCGATTCCTTCTGCGCGGCGTTCCACTCGCCTCTGCTCATGTGCATTTCGGCGGAAACCATCAACACAGCCCCATGGTCCGGCCACCGCTTGCGGGCGGCCTCGATGACGCGAGTCGCTTCGACGTCGTCGCCCAGGTCGAGGTAAAGGCGGGCGAGATAGAATTCAAGAATCGGATTGCCCGGGTCCAGCGCGGCGGCTCTCTGCAGCAGCGGCACTGCGTCGGCAAATCGATTGCGCGCGTAGGCGTCGAGGACGCCCAGCTGCCGGTATGGCATGGGCATCTCGGGATCGATTTCATTGGCTCTGCGGAAGCGGTCCGCGGCCTCGACGAATCGCCCGACCGACATCAGCGCCCTGCCCACGTCGGCATTGACGATGGCTGACAGTGGATCGAGTGCGACGGCCTTCTCCGCCGCGGCCAACGCTTCGTCGCGGTGACCAAGACCTCCGGCATTCCTGCTGAACCGCTGGTAGGCGGCGGCGTAGTTCGGATTCAAGGCGATCGCGCGACGGTACAATGGATCGGCGCGATCGCCCTGCCCCCGAAAGCTGCGGACGAGTGCAGAAGCCGCCCACGCCTCGGCCAGGTTCGGGTCGAGCTCCAGGGCCGTTGCGACGGCTGCGTCGGCCCTGGCGAGGGTGACGTCGTCTTGCGCACCTGCATGCTCGATCTGCAACACGAGCGAGTCCGACAGGCCGGCATACGCCAGCGCAAACGTGGGATCGAGATCGATCGCCTGCTGGAAGAAATGCTCGGCGTCGGAGAGGGTTTCGGCGGTGCGTCGCGCCATGCGTTGCCGGCCGAGCTGGAATGCCTCCCAAGCTGCGAGATTCTGCGTCGGGACGATATTGACTCGCGTCTTCTCGGCGGCTGTCAGCGTGGTCTCGAGTGCGGCGGCGATCGAGGTGGCGACTTCGCTCTGGATCGCGAAGATGTTGGCTGCCGTCAGTTCACGATCATAGGACTCGGCCCACAGGTGGGCGTCGCTCGACGTATCGATGAGCTGGGCTGTTACCCGGACCCGGTCGCCGGCGCGCTGCACGCTGCCTTCGAGGACCCGTGTCACGCCGAGCTTTTCGCCGATCTCTTTCGTCGAGAGTTTCGTGTCGCGGAACTGCTCGACGGACGTGCGGGCGATGACCTTCATCGCGCCGATCTTGGTGAGTTGCGTGAGGATGTCGTCGTGGATGCCGTCGACGAAGAAAGCGTCCTTGTGCTCGTCACTGCGGTTCTCGAACGGCAGCACAGCGATCGAGGGGCGAGTGTCGGCAGCGGTGGCTTTCGCCGTCGAGGCAGCTGCAGGACTCTCTGCCGTGGTGGTGGTCTGGGTTCGGGCGCCGCGGGAGCCATAGAGCCAGAGGGCACCGCCGCCGAGTAGCAGCAACAGCGCGATGATCGCGAGTTCGGTGCGGACGGGTTTCTGGTGACCGCGGTCGCCGTGGTACCAGGCGAGGGTCAGGGCGATGGGGAGGCCGATTGCGAACGCCAGCGTGACGAGCCGCAGCACCTGCGCGGGCCAGTCATATGTGTCGGCGAGAAACTGCAACACCTGCAGCAGACCCCAGGCGCCTGCGGCGTAGGCAATGCCCCACTGCACCACCTTGCGGCGGGTCAGTCTGGCCCAGGTGCTTTCGCTCTCCCCCTCGCTCGCGTCGGTCACGCGGCCCCCCCTGTCGCGACCGAGTGTAGCGGGATTACTAGCTGGGGGTCTCTGGAGTGTCCGGTTCCGGGTCGCTCGGGTCATGGCATCAAGGACCCTCATGGCCGATTTTACGCCGACACGACCGTCCACTTCGCCATGTCACACCTACCCAGTCAAATTCCCCACCACCCGCCGCGTCTGTCCGTGGTCGCGGTGCTCGAACAGATAAATCCCCTGCCAGGTGCCGAGCGCCGGGCGACCGTCCGTCACCGGAATCGACAGCGACACCGCATTCAATGCCGCCTTGATGTGCGCCGGCATGTCGTCGGGCCCCTCGGTGGTGTGCCTGAGCCACTGCATCGCCGGATCGTCGGAGGAGGGGACCAGCCGGCGGAAAAACTCGTCCAGATCACGGCGCACGTCCGGATCCGCATTCTCCTGCACGCACAGCGAACACGACGTGTGCTGCACGAACAGCGTCAGCAACCCCTCTCGGAGCCCGCTGTCCTGGACGAAGCGCACCACCTGTTCGGTGAACTCGTGCAGTCCTGGTCCTGACGTTCGAACGCTGAACACCGTTTGCACCGCGATCTTCTCCGGCCCGCGCCTAAGACTTCATCGCGGCGGCAAACCACGCCGCGTGGGTCGCCCGGAACTCCGGCAACGCTTCGCAGCGCCCGACGTGTGCGTGAAGTGCCGGGTAGGGCGCATCGTCGCCGAACACGCCCAGCGATTCTTTGAGGAACGTGGCGATGCAGGCGACGGTGATGTCGGTCTGGGTGAGCCGGTCGTCGACCAGCCACGCGGCCGATCCGCGTTCGCGGCACGCGACCTCGAGCAGCCCGAGTGCCCCGTGCATCTGTTCGCGACAGCGCGCGACCCAGGGCTCGTGAAACTTCTCGGGCGGTCGCACCATCCGCTCGTACAGTTGATCCCGTGCCTTCTCGCCCGCGCCGATCGCAAGCGCGATCAGGCGCAGCGCTTCGCGACGTGACGGACCTGTGGTCGGGAGCAGGGCGCGCGTCGGCCCGACCCGGTTATCAATCGCGTCCAGGATCGAGGCGGAGTCGACCAGCGCGATGCCGTCGTCCATCACCAGCACCGGCACCCGGCCAAGTGGGCTGAATTCCCGGATGCGCTCGAAATCCGCGCCCACCGACCAGTTCGCGTGCTCGAACGGGATCTCGAGGTGCTTCAACGTGACCGCGACGCGTCGCACGTACGGCGAATCGAACATTCCGATCAACTGCATCGTGTCGGTACCTAAGGCTTCAGGTGTGAATGGGTTCCATGACGCATGGTGCGACGAATCCGTCCGCGGCCGCAACGATTCGTCGGATCCGGGATCCAGTGGGACTCGAACGGAACCCGTTCACTGCCGAACCCTCGCTCAGGCGCGATCACCGATCGCGCGAGCCACCGCAGGCGGCATCCTCCGCCACCCTGGCGATCAAACCATCATGCCGAGCAGCTCAAAGATCAGAAAGCCGACGAAGAACATCGTCGTCGTGACGGCGGTGTCCGCGGAGTCGTGTGCTTCGATCAGCAGTTCTTCGGTGACGAGGAACAGCAGCGCTGCGGATCCGAACGAAAGCAGACCCGCGAGTGTGTGTTCCGAAGCGTCGGCGACAAGAGTCCGGCCGAGGACGGCACCCACGATCATCAGGCAGGCGATGCCCGTCGCGCCTCTCGCAACCACCTGTCGAAGTTAATCGCAGATTGCGACCGTCAGGTGAATGGCGGTTGATACAAGTGTCTGCATGACCGCTTGAGCTTGGCAACGCTGAGTTCGCGAGTCATCCGGCATGGCTGCGAGTGAAGCCACAGCAGCGGCTGCACGGTGCTCCGTCCGGCAGTAGATTCAACGACCGCTCAGCCTGCGTAAGAGACGAGTTCGGCGTGCAAGCTGGCGGCCGCGGCCGGATCGGCCGCAGCACGACGGAGGAGCGCCAAGGCACCGGCCTGTTGCTCCTTGGTGGCTGACGCCTGCCCGTGCACTGCGACCGCGTACTCGCTCAGGTCCTGCACGAACACGCCAAACATCCGGTCGACATGGTTCTCGTCGAGACCTGCGCAGGCGGCGGTGGTTCCGGCGCGTGTCCCGCCCGGTGCGCCGTCGATGGCGAGGGCGGCAGCTTCTGCAACCAGTTGCGCGTAGACGATCTGGGTGAAGATCTGTCCGACGTTGAGCAGGAAATCGAGGTCCTTGGCCTGCTCTGCGCGCGGCGCAGCCGTGGCCATCAGGTGTCCGAAAGCCTGCACCTGGCCGATGAAGGTTGCGACGTTCGGCAGGTGCGCGAACCGCGCAAAGGCACTGCGCCAGTCCGGGAAGCCGATGCGCGACAGGCCGCTCGCGGACCCCTGTGCGAACAGGAAGGTGTCGTCGGCGGGGTCGAGCCGCACCGGCACCGGCGCGTACTTCACGCCCTGTCCGGTCCCTGCCGTGGCAAAGGCCGGCAGGAACTTGAGCACCAGCGCGAGATTGACGTGGACGGTCCCCTCCAGTTTCGGCAGCGTGCGGATGTGGCGTGTCGCCTGCTCGAAGTACGTGTCCTTCTCGAATCCTTTCGCTGCGATCACTTCCCAGAGCAGATCGACCACCCGCTCACCCTCGCTGGTGACCTTCATTTTCGCGATCGGGTTGTAGAGCAGGAAGCGGCGGTCCTCTGCTGAAGCGCTGCGTTCGTAATCCGAGCAGCGCGCGCTGTAGAGCTTCATCGCGACCAGTCGGACGTAGGCGTCGGCCAGCAGTCGCCGCACGTGCGGAAAATCGGTGACGCGCGTGCCGTAGAGCACCCTGCGATGGGCGTGCTGGATCGCCTCGACAAAGGCATGCTCGGCGATGCCGATGCTGGCCCAGGCGAGCTGCACCTTGCCGACATTCACGGTGGCGAGCGCCGCATCCCACGCGGCCTTGCCCGTGTGCAGCACGTCAGCGGGCGTCACGGGGTAATCCGTGAGCCGGAATTCCGACACATACATCTGGCCGTGCACGACGTTCTGCACCAGCGTGTATCCAGCGTGCTTTGGATCGACCAGGAAGAACAGGTAATCATCGGCTGGATTGGCCGACGGTCCGTCCGGGCGCTGCACGCGGCCGAACACCGACACGCGGGCGGCGCAGTTCCCATTGCCGATGTAGTACTTCTCGCCGCTGGCGCGCCAGCCGGCGCCGTCCTGGGTCAGCACCATGTCGGTGGAGTAGATGTCGGCCCCGTGTTCGCGCTCCGAGAGTCCGAAAGCGAACAGTCCGCCCTGCGCGAGCAACTGGCCGACCAGACGCTTGGCCTGTGCATTCCCGCTCGTCCAGACCGGCCCCAGGCCCAGCACGGTGACCTGCCAGGCGTACCAGTGCTCGAGCGAATACCAGGCCAGCAGCTGGCTCAGGTCGTTGTTGCGTGCGGTGTCCCAGCGGGCAGTCGTCGCGTCGGTTCCGCCGGTCAACGTTCCGACCGCGGCCGGCGTGCCGAACCGGGCGAAAAGGCCTTCGCGCGCGATCATCTCCAGGAAATCGTCATACCAGGTTGCAGCGTGGCTTTCCGCCTTCAGGACGGCGTGACCCTTGGCCTCGAAAAATCGGCGCACGGCCCGCAGGGCGCGGCGAGTCGGCTCGTCGTAATGAGCAGCATCGTAGGCGGAGGGATTGAACAGCAGCATGGTGCAGTGACTCCGGGCGGCCGCAGGGGCGGTTGCGCCTGTCTTGACTACGCCCAGTCTACGCCGCACCTACGTGTGCGAGCATTCGCGTGGTACCAGGTGACAGTCAGTCTCGATCTCGAAGCGACACTTGCGCACTCACCGCAGAACCCACGCTCAGGCGCGATCACTGATCGCGCGAGCTGCGCAGCAGCGTCCACAAACTCCGGCTTGCCCGTCATGCCAAACCCATCCGAGGTGATTCGGAAAGACAAAGTCCGTACCACGGGTGGAACGGAGTTGCCGACCAGCCAGCGAAAGCTCCTCGTCAGCGCAGCCAACGGCTGCTTTGCGGCTCCAGCTTCGGTCGAATGCAGACACGCGGCGAGCGCGGTAACGCAGGGTTGAATCCGCACTCGGCGTGACTTGGCGAGGCTTGGCGGAGCGGAGAGCGAGGGCTGGCCAACTAACTTGTTGATTCAAACGAGTGAATAATATTCAGGTTCGCCCTACGAACCAGAAGGTCGGGAGTTCGACAACCACGCGCAGCGTGGTTGGACGTTGGCGGTTCGCGGCAACGGAGCGCATCGACAACGGCCCCAACGGGGCGCCGCAGTAGCGGAGCGGCGGCGCAATCTCTCCGGGCGCACCAGTGATATGAGAACGGGGGTTCCCAAAGGGGCTCCCGTTTTCATTTGCTAAGGGATTGCCAAAAATTATCGCTGCTCACCGATCCACGCTCGCACCGAGGCGTCGAGCATTGGCAGCGTCACGCTGCCGTAGCCAAGCACCCGGTCGTGAAAGGCCCGCAGGTCGAAGCCGGTGCCGAGTTCTGCCTCGGCGAGATTGCGCAGCCGGCGGATTTCCAGCATGCCCAGCATGTAGGAGTTGGCTTGCCCGGGCCAGGCGATGTAGCGGTTGACTTCCGACTCGATATCCACTGCCGGCCAGGCGGTATTGTTCAGCATGTAGTCCACGGCCTGTTGCCGCGTCCAACCCTGGGTGTGAATGCCGCTGTCGACGACCAGTCGCGCGGCACGCGCCGCCTGGTCCGACAGCAGGCCCATGTGGTCCAGCGGACCGCTGTACAGCCCGAGCTCGTCTGCCAGGCGCTCCGAGTACAGCGCCCAACCCTCGCCGAATCCGGAGTTCCAAAGGTACCGTGCGATGGGGTGCACGCGGTCGCCCAACTCCAGCGCGATCGCACCCTGCAGATGGTGGCCCGGGTAGGTTTCGTGGTGCAGTACCGACTCCTGGATCGCGCGTGAGCGGCGGGTCGGATTGACGACCGCAATGTAATAGATGCCCGGGCGCGTGCCGTCCTCAGAGGACGAATGGTATTCACCGGTGCCGCTTGCGCGATAGGCCGGATACGCCTTGATCTCGACGTCGGCTTTGGGCAGCCGGCCGAACGCATCCGGCATCCTCGCCTTGGCGCGGGCCAGTGCGGCCACCGAATACTGCAGCACTTCGTCTTCGGTCCTGAAGGTGTACCTGGGGTCGTCGTTGAGGCCCCGCAGGAATGCCTCGATGGTCGCCCCGGCGAAGTGTTCATCGATGATGGCCTGCATCTCAGCGCGAATTCCGGCGACTTGCTCCAGCCCAAGCCGGTGAATCTCACTGGCGGCGGGTTGGATGGTGGCGTAGTAGCGCACCAGGGCCGGGTAGCACGCAGCGCCGTCAGGGTTGAAGCCCAGCCCGATGTCTTCCCGCGCGCGCGGCAGGTACTCAGCCTCCAGGAAGCGAGCGAAGCGTTCCACTGCCGGAGCGATGTCGGATTTGAACAGCGCCTGTACCTCGGCGGCGAACTTCGGGTTGCCCGCGCGTATACCCGGGCTCAGCAGCGGGCTGTCGGCGCCTGCCAGTGCCCGCACTTCGCTGACGGCAGGAGCCACCGTCAGGCGCGGGGCGCTGTAGCCGGAGTCCAGGCCGCGGCGCAAGTTGGCGATCTCGGTGTCGATGTACTTTGGCAACGCCGCCAATCGCTGCAAGGCCTGTCGCTGCAGTTCAGGCGTATCGACGGGCTGTATCTCGAACAGGCTCGGCACCGACGTGTGCCAGGCGGTCATGCTGCTGGCCGCCCACAATTCGTTGCGGCAGACGCGGATAGCGGCCGAGCTGGCCAGGGTCTCGTGCAGGATGCCGTAGGTCACCCAGTCGCGGCTTCCCACCTCCGCGGGCATGCCACTGGCGCTGAGCTCTGCGAGCCAGGCGTCTTCCCGTGCCTGCCAGGCAACCCGGGCTTCCGGCGAATTGTCGGCAAGCCGGTCGTGACGGGCGTCGGGCAGGGAATACCGTGTGCCCAGCTCGGGCTGGTACTGCAGCAGAGCCGACAGGTACTCGTCGGCGATCGCCTCGACGTCGCGCTGCGCGAGCTTGGCGCCATTCGTCTCCGCAAGCGCAGCGTCCGGCAGCGCACGGTATGAATGGCATCCGGTCGGACCGACGCAAAGCAGTGCAGCGGCCAGGACCGACCACGTACCGATGCTACGGTTGTGGTGAGAGCGCGAATCGGGCTGATTTTCGGCAGGCATCGGCGGTTTCCGTTGTTCAAGATCGGCGGGACACCGGGGGCGCAACCAGGGTTCCTGCCTGGCAGGCGCATAGATCAACCGCAATAGCAGCAGTAGCCGGTAGGCACGCGGCAGCGGAAAGGGATCGCGACCGTTTGTGACTACCGGATTGTACGAGATGGAGCGTGCGGGCACGCATCTGCGCTGACTCGCTCCGCCCTTCTCAATTCATGGACCACCCGGTGAGACTATCGGGCAGTCTGTCCCGCTTGTAAAGCGTCGCTTGTCGCATTACGATAGACGCATGATCAGGAGCTTCCGGCACAAGGGCCTCGAAGCGTTCTTCAAGCGGGGTACCAAGGCCGGTATTCAGCCGCATCATGCGGCGAAGCTTCAGGCTGCAGCTCACCGCACTGGATGCTGCAGTGAAGCCTGAAGATCTCGCAGCCCCGGGATGGCGGTTGCACCCATTGGCTGGCGACTCCAAGGGCTTCTTCTCGATCACTGTCAACGGTAACTGGCGGGTCATTTTCCGGTTTGTCGAGGACGACGTGGAACTCGTCGACTACCTTGACTACCACTAGGACCAGACAACGATGAGCGCGATGCATAACCCTGCACACCCTGGCGAAGTCCTCCGCGAGTACCTGCCGGAGGGGCTGTCCATCGGCGAAGTCGCGAAGCGCCTGGGCATTACGCGCCAGGCCCTTTCCGCAGTCCTGAACGGTCGAGCCGGCGTCAGCGCCGCGATGGCGCTGCGCCTCGAGGGGGCGCTTGGCACCAGCGCGGAGATGTGGCTCGGAATGCAGGCCAGTCACGATCTCTGGGTGGCCCGTAAGCGTCCCCCTAAAGTCCGGCGGCTCCCGCGGACAAAGCTCGCTGCATAGCGGATGCGACGTCTTAGGACCGAAAATTTGCTTCGCGAGCCTTGGCGAGTCTCGGCGGGAAGTTGGCGGAGGGCGGGCCATCCAACTTGTTGATTTGAAAGAATCTGCAAGATCAAAGGCGCCCTACGAGCCAGAAGGTCGGGAGTTCGAATCTCTCCGGGCGCGCCAGTGAAATGAAAGGGGTCCCTCGCATGGAGACCCCTTTTTCATTTCACCGGCCGGCACTGGTGAGACGCCACCGGCGTTCGGATCAAGCATTGCCCTCGAGCTAGCGGGACGCGAAGAAATCCTTGACGGCTGCCAGGCAAAATGGAGGTACCAGCCCGGCGTGATAGGCATCGGCGACCGCGCTCGCCCCGCCATCGGTGGCGCCTTGTGCCACGGCCGCAGCGGCCGCGACCTGCTTCGCCAGCGCAAACTGATTTTTCAGATCGGCGTACGGGTCACCACCCGACGCAGTGGAATCGAGATCCAGCACGATCACTGGATCAGGTGACGGCGCGCGCGCCGCCCAGTAGCCCTGCATCAACTGCGTGTTGAACCAGAAGACGGTCGGGTCTGCATTGCCTCCGCAAAGTAACGTCGGGGCCGTGGGAATCCAGTTGCGCAGGTCATTCTGTTTCAGTGCCTGCCGCAGGCGAACTCCGGGCGTCGCAGCCGCAACTCCGGTCGTCGTCGTTGGCCAGCCGCCGTCCGGATTGGCCTGCGCGTCCAGCAGATAGCTCAGGCGGAACGTGTTCGTGACCAGGTGGTCCGCGCCAAAGCCGGCCGCGAAGATCGGCGCCAGATTGGCCGGCGTGGTCGCGGGCGTGATGTCGGCAAACGCGGGGTCCGGAGGCGTCGCGCTGAACAACGCATCTTTGGGCAGCTTGCCCTGTGCATACAGCACGCTTCTCGGCGTCGTGCTCGGCAGCAAGGACTCGATGCCGCTTGCATATTGCGCCTCGAAGACCTCGGCCGTGCCGGAGTACACGTTGCCGTAGGCTTTCTGGTACGCGGTCATCAGCAACGTGAACGACACGGTCGCGCCCGAACTGACTCGACCGGAGAAAGCCGCGTCGACGAAGGCTGCCATGGCATACGGCCCGGACATCGGAGCCGATGCCGTCACGGTCATCCCGGCGGCCTGCATGGCGCGATGCGTCGCCATCGCCACGTAACCACCCTGCGAGTATCCGGTAATGAACAGCCGGCCGCCGTCCGTGGTCGCCGGCGCGGCAGCTGCCGGCAGCGCGCTGCGTGCGGCGGCCAACGCGTCGATCATGTCCTTCGACTGCTGGTCGGCGATCAGGTAGGGGTGGTAAGGCAGCGTCGAACTGTCGTAGCCCGCGTAGTCCGGGGCGACCACGATGTAGCCCTGCGATGCGAAGAGCGCTGCCATGATGAGCGCCTCGCCATTGGGATCACCCTGCAGATTCGTCATGTTGAACGCGCGGTCGGTCGTGGTGCCATGCGCGTACAAGAGGATGGGACGAGCGCCGCGGCAAATTGCATCGCTGCCGAGCGGCACCATCAGTGCTCCGGATGCTGTGGTGGCCTCGTTTGCGCCGCCGACCGTCGCGTATCGAATGCGATGCACGGCGATGTCGCAGAGGGGCGTTCCGCTGATCGCGAGCAGCTGCTGGTTGGCCAATGCATTCAGCGCGAGCAGCAAGGCTGGAGCGGTGACAGTGGTGACGAGCTCGGGCGGTGTCTGCAGCAACTGACCGCGCACCGGATTCGCAACAACGGGATCAGAGCCCGAATTGCTCCCACCACACGCGGCCAGCAGAACTACCGTGAAAAGGGGGAGCGCTTTGATATGGACTCGACTCATGAAGCGGAACCTCTGACAGAGCTGACAAAGCGCAGCGACCAAAGGTTCCCCTACACCGCGCCGCCAGTCGGTACGGTGGCGCACAGGGCGGTGGATTCAGATCGTCAAATGTACGTTGGCGCACCGATCGTGGCATCACTTCTGTCTACGCTGTTCAGGTGCAGAGTGCGCCCAGTCGGGTCGCGCCAAGTGCGCGGACGGTTAGAGCCTTCCGCGCGGCAGTTTCCCCCTTCCAGAGGATTACCCATGAACCGTTCAATATTGATGCTTGCGCTGGTCGCAGCGCTGGGCCTGAGTGCTTGTGAGCGACAGCCCACCGTCGTCACCGTTCCCGCCCCGGTCGCCGAGCCGGGTCCCGCCGGTCCGCAGGGCGAACCCGGTGTTCAGGGCAATACCGGCTATACCGGACAATCCGGTGCGCAGGGCGACACCGGGACCGGCGAGACCGGCGAGACCGGCCGGCCAGACGGGCGAAACCGGCAAGACCGGCACCGGAACCACGGTGATCGTCGAGCCGCCGCCTGCGCCGAAGACGAACTGAGCATGCCGCGGGCGTCCAAACGTCTCGCGCACGACTTGTGATCAAAGGAGTTCGAACATGCATCAACTCAAGGACCTGATGAGTCGGGACGTCAAGGTCATCAGCCCGGACATGACCATCGGCGACGCGGCACAGACCATGCGCGACGGCGACTTCGGGATGCTGCCCGTCGGCGAACACGACCGCATGATCGGCGCGATCTCGGATCGTGACATTGCGATTCGAGCCGTGGCCGAAGGCAAGGGGCCAGGCACGAAAGTGCGCGAGATCATGTCCGAGGGCATTTGCTGGGCCTACGACGACGACACCGTGGACCATGCGGCAAAGCTCATGAGCGAGAAACAGATCCGGCGTTTGCCTGTCGTGAATCACGACAAGCGATTGGTGGGCATCGTTGCGCTCGGCGATTTCGCGGTCGACAGTTCTGAGATCCAGCCGGCCGCCGCAGCGCTGGCGAAGATTTCGGAGCCGTCTTGACGATTTCGGCAGCGGCCGCGCGGCGCGCGAAACCCTCGACCTCCCGTCGCAGGACGGGAGATGGTGGTGGCGACGTGTTGCCTCGCACGCTGAAGGCGCGCAGCCGTCCGAACGACACCACGCTGCAGCGACACGTGTCTTTTTTCGATGACAATGGCGATCGTGGCGTCGACGTCGCGGAGTGCGCACGCGGACTCAGGGCCCTCGGCTTGCCCGTAGGCGTGGCAGAGGCGGCCGCGCTCGCCATCGTCGTGCCCTTGAGCCTGCAGACGCGCGGCTCGCTGCTGGCGATGAACGTCGATATCGATAAGATCCAGAAGGGCGTGCACGATGGCGACACCGGAATCCTGGACAAGCGGGGGCGGTTCAACGCCAGGCGATTCGACAAGGTCTTCGGCGCGCATTCGACCGTGGATCGCAATGGCGACAAGGCATTCACCGCGACCGAGCTCACGAAGATGATCAAGGCGAACCGTGAGACGCTCGCGGGCTATGTGGCGGCGATTGCGGAGTGGCAGCTGTTGCTGATGATCGCGGCCGACACACACGCCGTCGAGGGTGACCGTACGGTGCCCGCTTTGAGCGTCGCCCGCATCAAGTCGTTCTACGACGGCACTCTCTTCTACAAGCTGGCACGAGAACGCGTCTAGATCGCACCCCGCGGCGCTTTCGTGCGCACGCCATCTGCAGGAATCAAGCACTTGGAATCATGTCCGTGCGCTACCGGACAGATTCCCTGTGTTCATGCGCCTAGCCTGTAGATGACGGTCAGACACACAGTTCGACCGGTCACGGAATGCTTTCAAGACACCATCGAGGGATCATCATGAGCACCACACATGTCAAAGGCCACGTGAAAGAAGCGGAAGGCAAGATCAAGGAAGTCGCCGGTAAACTCGTCGGCAACGAACGCCTGGAAGAGAAGGGCAAGGCCGAAAAGCTGGCCGGCAAACACGAGGCGGCCCGTGCCGACTTGAAGGACGACATCAAGAAGCTTGCTGACGCATGAACGATGCGTGATTCAACGTCGCAGTAGCTGCGGCTGCAGCCTGTCGTGGCGCCGCACCGACATCGGGCGGCGCCTGCAGTGGAGGGAATGTCATGAACAAGAAGCAGATCAAAGGCCGAGTGAAAGCCGTGAAGGGGCGGATCAGGGAAGCGACCGGCAAACTGATCGGCAACAAGGCCATGCAACGCAAGGGCCTGGTTGAGAAGAGCGTCGCCGAGAAGAAGGTCCTCTACGAGGACTTGAAGGCAGACTTCAGGAAGTTGGCCTGACGCCTGCAGACGCTCGGATCCATGAGGCACCTGGAAAGACACAGAACCCATCGTACTGGCTGGCTCCGTGCCGCCGTCCTTGGCGCGAACGACGGTATCGTTTCCACCGCCAGCCTGGTCCTCGGGGTCGCGGCCGCAGGCGCAAGTCCGCAGAGCATACTGGTTGCGGGCGTGGCCGGCCTTGTCGCAGGTGCCATGTCGATGGCCGCGGGCGAGTATGTGTCGGTCAGTTCGCAAGCCGACACCGAGCGCGCGGACCTGGCCAGGGAAAGCAAGGAGTTGGCTGCGAGTCCCGAGCAGGAACTCGCGGAACTGGCGGGGATTTACGTCAAGCGTGGTCTGGATGCGACGCTCGCAGCGAGCGTTGCTGCGCAATTGACGCAGCATGATGCACTTGGCGCGCATGGTCGTGACGAGCTCGGCATCTCCGCTACATTGGCCGCACGACCAGTGCAAGCCGCACTGGCATCGGCCGGTACATTTGCCGTCGGTGCTGCGCTACCTCTGCTGATGGTTCTGGTGATCCCGGTGACTGCACTCATGTGGGGTGTGGCAGGCAGCTCGCTGCTGTTTCTCGCGCTGCTGGGTTCCCTGGCGGCTCAAGCAGGGGGTGCGCCCATGGTTGCGTCCGTCACACGCGTCACATTCTGGGGTGCCATGGCCATGGCTTTGACCGCTGGAGTGGGGGCGCTGTTCGGGGTGGCGGCTTGAGCAGGGGCGCCAAGCCGCGGGACTCAGAGACGTCCGAGCAAGAACAGGATGAGGACGATCACTAGCAGCACCCCGACGATGCCGCTCGGGGCATAGCCCCAGCTCCGCGCATGCGGCCACACAGGAATGACGCCCAGGAGCGCCAGCACAAGGATGATCAGGAGAATCGTACCGATGCTCATACTCTGCACCTCGCTGTCGCCGGTTGTCGCGGTGGTCCGCGCATCGACGATGACCTTGAGTACAGGCTAATGGCAGCCGCCAGCTCCATCTGTACGCTCCCGCACTTACGCAGCGCGAGTGCGGTTGCCACATTCCCCTATTTGATGGCGACGCGCCAAAGCCTATGCTGCATAGCAGCAAGTGCTGTTTTGTAGCATGCATTGCGAGGAGCATCCGATGATTACCCACATCAATGAGTCTGGGAGCACGCGGAGGCGAGAACTGGCTGAGCAGATCCTCAGGTTCCGCGATGAACCGATTGAGACCATGCGCGAAGTCGCCATGAGTTCAGCCGGCGGCATCAAGTCACTGAAGGCGCCCATCCGCGCATTCGCGCACTCGGGCGTGAAGCTCGCGACCGTATCGCAGAACGCCGTGCAGAACCTGATCGAGCTGGAGTCGGAGGTCATCACGTCGACACTGACCGCCGCCGCGATGCGTCTTGAGCGTGCTGCGCAGGCTGAAGGCGTGTTCGACCTGGTCCTCGACCAGGCGGAGATGCTGGGCGCGACTCGTGATCGCATCGTGGATCACTCGACCCGTGCGGTCGAGATTTTCAAGGTTGCGGGCCGTGACCTGCGCGACGTCGCGAGGCATACGTACGAGGTCTTCATCAAGGCGACCGAGGAAAAGGTTCCCGAGGTGAAGCGGGCCAAGCGCAAGGTCAAGCGCGCCGTCCGCAAGACGACGACCCGCGCCCGCAAGGCCGCCGCTTGAACGAGGCCCGACGCGCCAATCGGTTGCTACTGGTCTCCCCCTGATCGCGCCCTCTTCGGAGGGCGCGTCTGTTTCGGGCTAGGTTGTCGCCTGGTGCGGGATTGTGGACCTTCCGGGTCTGTACGCCGGGGCACGGACATGACATCTCCGCCTGGAGGATGATGTTTGCATGAAGCGTCGGCCACGCATCTCTTCCTGCCTTCGGGTGACAGGCTTTGTTGCGGTGCTGTCGGCTTGCCTGTGTGCATCGGTAGCCGCGGCCGCCAGGCCCGCAACAGACCCGGCATCGGCGTTGCGTGCTCGCTATGCCGCCTTGCGCGAGCAACTCGACCATAGTCCCTTTCCGCAGCATCTCCACGTCGAATCAATGGAAGGCCCCGGCGCCTCGCAGGGTGATGTCTATGCCGTCGTCGACTACCCGATCGCGACGGTCAGCGACGCATTTTCAAGCCCGGCCAACTGGTGCGACGCCCTGATACTGCACCTGAACGTCAAATACTGTCGTCCCGTCTCACGTGACGGTCGCACGGTGCTCTCAACCGCACTCGGCAGGAATTTCGACCAGCCACTGAGCAGCACGTATCGAGTCGATTTCGTCTACAGCACTACGGCGTCGCGGCCGGACTACGTGGACGTCGATCTGCATGCACTGCACGGACCGCTCGGCACCGGGAATTACCGCATCTCCCTCGAGGCTGTGGGCCTGGAGAAGAAGCGGGCGTTCGTACACCTCCGGTATTCCTACACCTATGGCTTCGCGGGTCGCTCGGCGATGAATGTGTACCTCGCGACATCGGGCAGCGACAAGGTCGGCTTCACAGTGATCGAGGGACCGAGCGACTCGCAACCGGAATTCATCGGTGGCGTCCGTGGTGCAATCGAGCGCAACACCATGCGCTACTACCTGGCCATCGACGCCTATCTGGGCGCGCTCGCGACGCCCGCCCCGGCGCGCTTCGAACAGAGCCTCGAGCGCTGGTTCAAGGCCACCGAGCTCTACCCCCGCCAGCTGCGCGAAATCGACCGCGACAGCTATTTCGCGATGAAGCGCAGCGAGTACCTGCGACAACAGACGGCCCAGTAGCGGCTGGCACGCCCGCCGGCGCGGCCGCTTAATCGCGGGCCACCGCTTCTGGCACGTAGTTGTAGTGCCACGGCGCCGGCGGAGAGGCCTGCGGGCCGACGAATCGGTTACTCGCCTCACGCACGGCTGTGTCGAGTTTCGCTGCCCATCCCGCCGCCGCCCAGTCCGTGGCGATAGTCGCCGTGCTTGGGCCTGCGACGACCCGCCCGCCCTGATGCACTTGAAAGTCGATCGCTCGCATCTGGCCGTGCAACGACAACCCGGGAGCCGCGATCGTCGGCGTCGGCGTGGGTTTGTATCCGGACAGGAACGCCTTGAGCGCCTCCCGGGCCTTCTCGGGGCGATTCGCGGGAAAGCCAGGCGAACGGATCAGCGCCTGCGCGGCCGCCAGGATCTCCCGGGCCGCTGCCTGCACTGACTCGTTGCTGTTCCAGTGCTCGACCTGCACGTCGAGGCTGCGCACCTGTGAATTCACGTACAACTCGAAGCCGGGGTTGGCAGCGACGAACGCCGTCCTGACTCTGTCGATCTCCTGTTGCAGGTCGCGTTGCTCCGGGGAGCCCTCGAAGGCTTCGATCTGTTCCTCGGTCCAGCTCCAGCGTTCGGCAAGGCGAGGCGCGCTCCGCAGGTATGAACGCAACGCCAACAACTGCCGGCCGGTGCCGACGAGCTGCACCACGGTCTGTGCGACGCGAGGGTCGAGTTGGGCACTGATGGACGTGACGTAAGACGACAGCGGGTCAGTATCAGTAGTAGCCGCCCGTGCGAGGCCGACTACGGTCAGCGCAGGTAGAAGTGCTGCAATCGTGGCTTGCCAGACCCTTGCGCTCATTTCCACCCTCGGCGCCGAGCCGGCGCCTCCGGCTGGACGCGCCATACGACATTGCCAACGTCGTCCGCGACGAGCAGGGCGCCTGCCCGGTCGACCGCCACGCCGACTGGACGACCCAGGGCATTGCCCTTCGCATCGACGAATCCGGTCAGGACGTCCTCGGGAGCGCCAACGGGATGTCCGTCGGCGAAGGCCACGAATATGACTTTGTAGCCGCTCCGCGGCTGCCGATTCCAGGAGCCGTGCTGGCCGATGAACGCCCCGCCGGAATAGTGCTGCGGCAATAAAGTGCCGCGATAGAACGCCAGCCCGAGCGACGCGGTATGCGCGCCGAGCGCATAGTCCGGTGCGACGGCGCGAGCGACCAGGTCGGGGCGCTGGGGCTTCACCCGCGTGTCGACGTGAGGACCGTGATAACTGTATGGCCACCCGTAGAAGGCGCCATCCCGCACCGCGGTCATGAAGTCGGGCACGAGGTCGCTGCCAAGCTCATCGCGTTCATTGACGGTGGTCCACAGCGCTCCTGTGCGTGGTTCCCAGTCCAACCCGTTTGGGTTGCGCAGCCCGGTGGCGAACGGACGCCAGCTGCCGGTTGCGAGATTCACCTCCAGGATCGCGGCTCGATTGGCTTCGTTCTCCATGCCGTTCTCGCCTACGTTGCTGTTCGAGCCGACCGTCACGTAGAGACGCGAGCCATCGTGGCTGGCAATGATGTTGCGGGTCCAGTGATGGTTGATCGTGCCTGCCGGCAGACTGACGATCTTGACGCCCGGTACGCTGATCTGCGTATCGCCCGCTTCGTAGGGAAAGCGCATGACTGCATCGGTGTTGGCGACATAGAGCTTGTTGCCCACGAGTGCCATGCCGAACGGTGAATTCAGGTCCCTCAGCAATTCGGATCGAAAGTCCGCAGTACCGTCCCCGTCGGTGTCGCGCAGCAACGTGATTCGGTTGGCGCTTGGCACAGTCGCACCGGCCTGCTCCATGATCCGGCTCGCCACCCAGCCCTTGATGCCGCGCGCGTCATCCGGGCGGGACGGACCATTGCTTTCCGCAACGAGAACGTCGCCGTTCGGCAGCACATGCAGCCAGCGGGGGTGATCGAGGCCTGCCGCGTAGGGAGTCACCACCAGCCCGGCTGCCGCCACGGGCGTCGCGCCGGAGGGCCAGCCTTTTGCCGGAGCGATCTGCACCGTCGGTATGAGTGTCGGGTGCGGCGGCGGCAACGTCGGCGCCGGACCGAAGCCGGCGCTCTCCGGCAAGGTCGCCCAGTGGTCACAGCCGGCGAGACCGAGCAGGAGTATTGATGCGACTACAGGACGGAACTTGAGCTTGAACATGAGGATCGGGTGCCTCTGTGGCGCTGGTGCGATCACCCCCGCAGGAGAGGCCGTCGGTCAGCCCGACATTTATGGGCCACTGCGCCGGTGCTCTCTGTACGCTGCCGAACGGAAGCGGCGGATCTCGACTTGAGCCTTATGTCAGGCGGTGGAACTCGCGGGCCCTGGCTCGACTCGAGGGTACGGGAGCAGGCGATCGGTTTCTCTCCTGACCACCGCGTAGCACTCGCAACTCAGCCGTTCCAGCGCGGGCCGGTCCAGGACCGTAACGTTCGCCGGCTTTCAATGACCAAGCCTGCTACCTTGCCGAACGGCGTACGCAACTTCCGACACCGCACGCATGTGCGCGCCTGCTAACGTGGGGTCGTAAGGAGGCTACGCGGAGGGCGACTCGGGTCGGGAATGCCCTGGCACGAGTCCCACCTCCGCTGATAGTCAGGAACCAATGATCGAGCCGCCGGATGTCACCGCTCGCCCCGGACTGCATGCTCGCAGCTGGGGTCGTGCCGTTGCCGTCGTGCTGATCTGCGTATCAGTCGCGCTCCTGTTGTCTTTCGATGCGGTGTACGAAAGTCTGCAGCGGGCACTGTCCGCCGCTGAACCGAGCATTGCCGCGCATCCTCGCCTTGGCGCCGTCGCGTTCGTTGTGTTCGCTGCCTTGTCCGCCATTCTCGCTTTCTTTTCCAGCGCGCTGCTGTTGCCGGCGGCGGTGTACACCTGGGGCACGACGGTCACCTTGGTATTGCTGTGGCTGGGCTGGTTGCTGGGTGGGATCTGTACCTATGCGATCGGTCGCGGGTTGCGCAGACCGCGGGGGGATGTGCCCAGGACTTCCAACAAGATCGACTTCTATCTGCAAAGAGCCCCGGGTGACGTCACGTTCGCGTTGGTCTTGCTGCTGTGTCTCGCATTGCCTTCGGAGATACCTGGCTACCTTTGCGGCTATCTCGGCGTGCGCATCCGCACGTATCTCCCGGCGCTGGCCATGGCAGAACTGCCATACGCGATTGGCGCCGTCGTGCTCGGCGATGGTGTGGCCCATCGCCACATCGGGTGGCTGGTGGCGGTTGGCTTCATTGGCGCTTCGCTGAGCCTGCTTGCCTTGCGGGCGCTGCACAAGCGGCTCGAGCCGCCGTCGTGACCTAAGTGCCAGTGCGCAGCAGTGCCGAAGCGCGTTGCACGGCCACGGCGGCCGACAGTCCCAAGGTGAGTCCCTGCAACAGTCGGCGTGGCCGGATGACGACGACGACGGCGGCAACCGCGCCAGCGAGCAGCAGCGGATGCGTCGCAGCCCGTCGCGCGACACTGACGGCCGCATCGACCTTGCGCAGCGAATAGGCGACGTCGCCCGTGCTGATCGCGAGATCCCGCCGTTGCAACTCGCTGCGCGCCACGAGCATGGCTCGCTTGGCAGCCAGTTCCTGTCTCCGGCTCATCGCGAGACCTGCTTGTCCAGCAGCTCCAAATCGCGTTCGAGCTCGTCGAGGGTCGACGCCAGCAGGCGGGACCGTCGCCGCGTTCGGGCGCGTACTGCAAGATACGACACCGCGGTGAGAACGAAGAAGCCGATGGCCACGCCCACTGTGGCGGCCAGGCGGTGCGTGTCCCAGTAAGCTGCGATCACCACGAGGCCGCTGAACAGCAGCGCCAGGCTCGCAAGCGTGAGCACGGCCAATCCTCCCAGCAGGAGCGCGACGACACGACGTACTTCTTCCTCGATCTCGGTGCCGAACAGCTCGACGCGCGTGTGTGCCATCGCCACGAGCGTTGTAAGCAACGCGCGCAGGGAATCGAGCAGCCCGCCAGCCGATCTTCTGGATGTGTCGGAATCGTCCATCGCCGTGCTCGCTCGCAGCCGGACGCGTTCAGCGCCGGCTGATCAGCAGTCCGACCAGGAGTCCGACAGCCGCGGCCACCCCGATCGACGGCCATGGGTTGTCGTGGACATAAGCGTTGGTCTTGTGGGCGGCTTCCCGCGTACGGGCCGCAAGATCGTGTTCCAGTTCACTCATGCGGGCCCGAGCCTTGTGCAGGGACTCTTCCGCGTGCGCACGTGCCTTGGCAGCGCGTTCGCTGGCATCGCCAGCCGTGGCCTTCAGCAGATTCTCGGTGTCGCGGACGACAGCCTGTAAATCAGCCATGAGTCGTTCAGTACTGGTGTTGGTATCCATGAGTCCTACCTCCTGGCATTGACTCAAATGCGCGGTTTGGGTCGCGCCTCGGTGACAATGTACACCGATGGCCGGGACATAAAAATCCGTACAAGTAAGAGGTTCCCCGGGCGTCTTCGCCTGCCTGGCCGGCGTCGCCGCCCTTTCCTATCCGGCCGTGCGTGAGCACAATCGGTGCATGACGACCCGCAAGCGCGTGACTCCCGACCTTGGCCGACTCGATCGCGTGGTCGCCGACGCGCGCCGCGCACGTGACCAGCGCGAGCAGGGGTACCGCGCCCAGGCACTGAAGCTGTTCCCGTGGATCTGTGGCCGCTGTGCGCGAGAGTTCGAGCATTCCAACGTCCACGAACTCACGGTCCATCACAAGAACCACGACCACGATCACAACCCGCCCGACGGCAGCAACTGGGAGCTGCTCTGTCTCTACTGCCACGACAACGAGCACCAGCGCTACGTCGATCAGGGTGGCACCGCGCTGCGCGAGGCTGATCGCGCACCGGGCGTGACTCACTCACCGTTTGCGGACCTGGCGTCCCTGCTGAAGAAGTCCTAGATCGGCAGCGTCCTGACCCGCTTGCCGGTCGCCGCGAAGATCGCGTTGATGACCGCAGGCGTGGCAGGTGGGAGGCCCGGTTCACCGATGCCGCCCGGGGCCTCCGTGCTCGGCACGATGTGGACTTCGACCTTGGGCATCTCATCCATGCGCAGCATCGGGTAGTCGTCGAAATTCGACTGCTCGACGCGCCCGTTCCTGAACGTGATCTTCTCGTGCAATGCGGCGCTGAGGCCGTAGACAATCGCGCCTTCGACCTGCCGGTGAATCACGTCCGGATTCACCGTGCGTCCGCAGTCCACGGCCGCGACGATACGCTGCACTCGCGGCTTGCCGTTCGCATCCATCGAGACCTCTGCGACTTGTGCGACGAAACTGCCGAAGCAGGTCGTGATCGCCACGCCACGATGGACGCCTTGCGGCAGGGGCGAGCCCCAGCCGGCTTTCTGCGCCGCCAGATCCAGCACGCCGCGCAGGCGCGGCTGCTTGGACAGCAGCGAACGGCGGAATTCGACGGGGTCCTTGCCGGCGGCCGCCGCAATTTCGTCGATGAACGCTTCGATGAAATAGACGTTCTGCGAATGGCCGACCGAGCGCCAGAACCAGGGCGGGATGCCCGGCTCCGTCCGCGCGTATTCCACGCGCAGGTTGGGGAACGCGTACAGCATGTCGGCGATGCCTTCGACCGCGGCTTCGTCGATGCCTTTCGGCAGTTCGGTCGCGAATCCGGCGGCAATCGACAGTGCCGGCGACGCGACGCGTGCAGTGAGCGACACCGGATTGCCAGCCGCGTCGAGACCGGCCGTGAATCGCGTGACCGATGCGGGTCGATAGAACCACGCGCGCATGTCGTCCTCGCGCGTATAGACGAGTTTCACCGGTACCCCGGCCGCTTTGGCCAGCAGTGTGGCGGCGATGATGAAGTCCGGCGCGAAGCGGCGGCCGAAGCCACCGCCGAGGTAGGTCGTGTGCACCTGCACTTTCTCGGGCGCCAGCCCCGTCAACTGCGCGACGATCCCTTGGTGCGGGCCCGGCCCCTGCGTCGGCGCCCACACTTCGGCCTCTCCTGCGCGCACCCAGGCCGTGCAGTTCATGGGCTCCATGCAGGCATGTGCGAGATAGGGGGCTTCGTAGACGGCCTCGATCGTCTTCGCGACGGCGACGCTCACGTCGCCCTCGTTGCGTGCGACTGCGCCAGGCTTGGTCGTCGCGTCGGCCAGGAGTTTCGAGATGCCGTCGGAAGACAACGAACCCAGCGCGCCATCGTCCCATTTCACGACCAGTGCGTCGCGGCCCTTCAAGGCGGTCCAGTAACCATCGGCCAGCACCGCGACGCCTTGCGGAATCCGCACGATCTGCCGCACGCCCGGGATCGCCTTGGCAGCGACATCGTCGACCGATACGATCGTCGCGCCGGGCACCGGTGCGTGCACCATGACCGCCGTGAGCAGTCCCGGCACCTTGACGTCGATGCCGAAGCCCGCGCTGCCGTCGACCTTGGCCGGTGTGTCGATGCGGGTCAGGCCCTTGCCGAGAATCCGGAAATCCTTCGGGTCCTTGAGGCTCGGATTCTGCGGCACCGGCAGTTTCGAGGCGGCCGCAACGAGCTCGCCATAACCGGCCGACTTGCCGTCGGGGCCCACGACGCGACCGTCCCGTGTGCGGCACGCGGCGGCGTCGACGCCCCATCGCCCGGCGGCCGCGGCGACCAGCATTTCGCGCGCTGCCGCGCCCGCCTTGCGCATCGGCTCGTAGTGACCGCGGATCGCGGTCGAGCCGCCCGTGGCCTGCATGCCGAACAACGGATTGTTGTACGCCTTGTCCACCGGCGCCTGCTCGAGCTTGACGCTCTTCCAGTCGGCGTCGAGTTCCTCGGCGACCAGCGAGGCAATGCCCATGTGCACGCCCTGGCCCATCTCGGACAGGCCGCAGATGACCGTGACCTGTCCGTCCGGGGCGATGCGCAGGAAGGCATTGGGTGCAAAGCCGGCTGCAGGACCTGGCGTTGCGGCGGCAGCAGCCTGTGCGAATCTGGACGACACAGGCAGCGTGAACCCGATGACGAGCGCGCCGGTGGTCACCGCTGAACCTTTGAGGAAGTCGCGGCGCGTGGTGAACGAATTGGTGCTCATGGCTGACTCCGTGCCTCAGGCGGCGAGCGTCGCGGCCGCATCCTTGATGGCGGCGCGAATCCGGTTGTACGTACCGCAGCGGCAGAGGTTCCGGCGCATGGCTGCGTCGATGTCGGCGTCGTTGGGCTTGGGGTTTCGCGCCAGCAATGCGGCCGCGCTCATGATCTGCCCGCTCTGGCAGTAGCCGCATTGCGGCACGTCGTTGCGGATCCATGCGGCTTGCAGGGCCTGGCCGATGCGGTTCGAGTCCATCGCCTCGATCGTGGTCACCTGCTTGCCGGCAACCGATTCGAGCGTGGTCACGCAGGCGCGTGTCGGCTTGCCATCGACGTGCACGGTGCACGCACCGCACGCGGCGATGCCACAGCCGAACTTGGTACCCGTGTAGCCGAGCTCATCGCGCAGGGCCCACAACAACGGAGTGTCGGGCGTAGCGGACAACTGCACGGTCTTGCCGTTGAGCGAGAGTGAAATCATGACGTTTCCCCAGCGCAGTAACAGGTGCCGATGGGCCGGCCAACGGAATTTAGTATAAAGCGATCTTATGGATGGATCATTGCATCAATTGCTGCCGATGTACGAACGGGCTCGCGCTGAGCAGGCGCCGCTCGTGCTCGCGACGGTCATCGCCACCCGCGGCTCGACCTACCGCAAGGCGGGAGCGCAGATGCTGATCGGGCCCGGTGGTCGGTACGAGGGGATTCTTTCGGGCGGCTGTCTCGAAGGCGACCTTGCCGCACACGCGGCGTCGGTGCTCGAGTCCGGCGCTCCAAAGATGGTCCGGTACGACAATCGCGGGGACGACGATCTGCTGTGGGGACTGGGCGCCGGCTGCGAAGGCGGCATGGACGTCTGGCTCGTCAGGCTCGATCCCGCGGCGGACTGGGAGCCCTTTGCAACCCTGTCACGGTGTTTCGAGCAGCGTGAACGGGCAAGGTATGCCTTGGTACTTGATTCAGAGACGCCCGTCCTGCCCGTCGGCACGACGCTCTGGGTGGCGGGCGGCCCGGCCCCGCCTGCCGGACTGCCGGAACAGCTGACCGCCTGGCTGGCAGCACAAGCCGGGGACAATATGGCTTCGGCGACCACCGGGATCGTCGAGTTCGGCAGTCCTCGAGTGCGCTTGTTTGTTGCTTCCGCGGCGGTCCCGCGCGAATTACTGCTGATCGGCGGCGGTCCGGACGCACTGCCGGTGGTGGAATTCAGCGCCACGCTGGGCTGGCGCGTGACCGTGGCGGATCATCGGCCGGCTTACGCGGACCCGGTGCGATTTCCGCGGGCACGACAGGTGTTGCTGTCCACTCCGGCGGAGTTGTCGCGACACGTGGATCTCACGCGGTTCGATGCCGCCGTGGTCATGAGCCATCACATCGCGACCGACCTCGCGGCACTCGGGGCACTGGCCGACACGTCGATTCCCTACGTGGGATTGCTCGGTCCTGCGTCGCGTCGCCAACGTTTGCTGGCCGACCTCGGTACAGCGACCGCGGCGAAGTTCGGGGCACGTTTGCATGCACCGGTCGGTCTCGAACTCGGCGGGCGCGATCCGGCGAGCATCGCGCTCGCCATCATCGCGGAGATCCAGGCGCATCTGCATGGCAAGGGGCGCGGGCAGGCACTCGATCGCAACACGGCGGCGTCGAGCCTGCACGTGATGCTGCTGGCCGCCGGCAGCTCGTCGCGTTTCGGTTCGCCGAAGCAGCTCGCCGACATTGCTGGACGACCCATGCTCGCGCGCACGCTGGACACGGTGCTGCAGCTGGAACGACGGCACCCCGTGACCGTGGTGCTCGGCGCCGACGCCGAGCTTCTCGAGCCGCTGGTGCGCAATGCGTCGGCGCACGTGGCCTTCAATCCGGATCACGCGCAGGGCCTGGCCAGTTCCATTCGTGCGGGATTGGCGCAGGCGCCGTCTGATGCACGTGGAGCATTGATTGCGCTTGCGGACCAGGTCGCCGTGACGGCCGACGACCTGCGGCTGCTCGTCTCGCGCTGGGAGCAGCAACCCGATCGCATCGTCGCCGCGCTGTACGACGATACGATCGGTGTTCCCGCCATCTTCCCCGCCGACCTGTTCCGGGAGCTGGCGGAGTTGCAGGGCGATCGCGGCGCGCGCGTCGTGCTGTTGCGATATCCAGAGCGAGTGATCGGCGTGCCCATGCCGTCCGCGGCGCAGGACATCGACACACCGGGGGACCTCCCTGTCAGCGCGCCGTCCTGATCTGCACGCGAGGGGTGCGTCAATTGTTCCGGGCTGCGGTCACGATCATCCAGTCGAACGCCACGGGGACCGCCTCATGCAGCGGGGCGTAGTTGAAGGTCGTCACCCATGTGCGCAGGGCCTGTTGCACGCAGCCGTCACCGGCCTCCGAAGCGGCGTCGCTGACCCGCCCATCCGGCTGGACGTTGAAGTGCGTGCGGTACACCGCGCCAGGCGTTGCCTCGCACCCGCGCGGGATGGTGAGTTCTGCGGCACCCAGCAATTGCAGTTCGGGGGCTGGCGGGGCGGGAGCGACTCCGGGACCAACGCAGGCGGACACGAGCCACAGGCCCGGCAATGCAACGAGCAGGCGCAGACTCCCGCTGCGGGATTGACGATCTGAACGGGTTGTCACGGCGGCCTCCACGGGCGGCTGTTGCCTGGCTTGAATTCTGCCCGTCACTGTACTCGCGTTGCGCTGCAATATTCACGGACGCTCCGGCCGCTCGTGCGCAGGTTTCCTTGCTCGGGGAATCCCACATCCGTAAGGGTCGCAGTCCACTGTGCCGGCGCTCTGTGTAAGACTTCGCGCCACAGACACAAACGACATCGGCCGGAAATCAGCAACGACGACTGGCCCGAACCAGGGGGAACGATTGATGAAACCGATCGGTGAAGTCGCGCGCGCAATCGGCATTGATCCCGCAGTGCTCGAACCGTACGGCCACTACAAGGCCAAGCTGCCGCTGTCCGCTTTCAAGGGCCGCCCGAACCGCGGCAAGCTCGTGCTGGTTTCGGCCATCACGCCGACGCCAGCGGGCGAGGGCAAGACCACCACGACCATCGGGCTGGTGCAGGGCCTGACCAAGATCGGTGTGCGCAGTGCGGCGGCCTTGCGCGAGCCCAGTCTCGGCCCTGTGTTCGGCATGAAGGGCGGCGGCGCGGGGGGCGGCGCGTCGGAAATGCTGCCGATGATGGACATCAACCTGCACTTCAACGGCGACTTCCACGCCGTCTCGAGCGCGCACAACCTGCTCGCCGCGCTCGTCGACAACACGCTGCACAACAGCAACCCGTCGCGGCTCGATCCGCGGCGCGTCACGTGGAAGCGCGTCATCGACATGAACGATCGCGCGTTGCGCGACATCATCATCGGGTTGGGTGGTCGTTCCGAAGGCATACCGCGCGAGAGCGGCTTCGACATCACGGCCGCGAGCGAAGTGATGGCGATCCTCTGCCTCGCCAGCGACATACCGGACCTCAAGGCGCGGCTCGGGCGCATCGTCGTCGGCTACACGTCCGATGGCGTTGCGGTGACCGCGGGCGAGCTCGGCGCGGTAGGCGCGATGGCGGCGCTGCTGAGCCAGGCAATCAAGCCGAACCTGGTGCAGACCACCGAAGGCGCGCCCGCATTCGTCCACGGCGGGCCCTTCGCCAACATCGCTCATGGAACCAACAGCATCACCGCGACGCGGGCTGCGCTCTCGTATGCCGACATCGTCGTGACGGAGGCGGGCTTCGCGTTCGAACTCGGCGCGGAGAAGTTCTTCGACATCAACTGCCGCTACGGCGGGTTCGCGCCGGCCTGCACGGTGCTGGTGACGACGATCCGCGCGCTCAAGATGCACGGCGGCAAGCCGCTCGCGGAGGTCAGCAAGCCGGACGTCGAGGCGATGACCCGCGGCTTCTCCAACATGGAGAAGCACATCGAGAGCATCCGCAAGTTCGGGCAGGACTGCGTCGTCGCGATCAATGGCTTTCCGACCGACACTGCGGAGGAAGTGGCGGCGCTGCAGAAGCACTGTGCCAACCTGGGCGTGCAGGCCGTGGCCGCGAACCCTTTCAGCCAGGGCGGCAGCGGTTGCGTCGAGCTTGCCGAGGTCGTGCGCGACCTCGTCGCGCGCACCGAGCCGGGATTCAGGCCGCTCTACGAATGGAGCGATTCGATCGAGCACAAGATCGCGACCGTGGCGCGTGAAATGTACGGGGCACAGGCGGTCGACTACACGGCACGGGCGAAGCGTGACCTCGAGCAATTGAAGAAGGCGGGGTTCGACAAGCTGCCGATCTGCATTGCGAAGACGCAGCAATCGCTCTCTGACAACCCGGCCTTGCTGGGACGGCCGAAGGACTTTCTCGTCACCGTGCGTGAAATCCAGCTCGCGGCGGGGGCGGGATTCATCGTCCCGATCACGGGCGAGATCCTGCGCATGCCCGGCTTGCCGAAAGTGCCGATGTCCAGCCGGTTCGATCTGTCGGACGAGGGCGAGGTGCTGTTCTCGAAGCCCTGAGCGGCGTCCGGTGACCGACCGCAGGCTGGCGTTCGTCACCGCCGCTCGATCCGTGCGCCGTCGCTGACACGATCGCTAGGATGGACGACGACCGCATCACCCGCGACGACGCCATCGAGCACTTCCGCATCGATCCCGTTCATGTGGCCGATCGCGACGGTTTGCAGTCGAGCCCGCCCGTCACGATTCACGAACACGGCCCATTCCTTGCCGTTGCGGAACAGTGCTGACAATGGCAGCTGCAGTACGTCTGGCGACTCCCACAGCAGGATTCGCGGCTCGACACGGTAACCGTGACCGAGCGTGCGCCAGTGTGCCGCAGGCTCGGTGATGTCGATCACGACCTTCACGCGCTGCTCCTCGACCCCAAGGGCCGAGACTTTGGTGAAGCCGTAAGGCTCCACCCGCCGTACGACGCCTTCGAGTGCGTTGTCGCCGCCCCAGCGCTCGATGAGAGCACGCTGCCCGGTCCGCACCTTCACGGCCTCCGTGGAAAGCAGGTCCGTGACGACCTCGAGCTTGCCGGGATCGCCGATCTCGAGCAGCGGCGTGCCGGACGCCACGATGCCTTCGCTCTCCGCGAGTACCTGCAGCACGTTGCCGCTGACGGGCGACCTGACGGTGACGCAGTCGCAGTCGGCGCGACGATCCGCGCTCTTGCCGGGCGCCATCAAGCGGGCTTGTGCCTGTTCGAGTTCGGACTCACTGACGCGCAGTCCCGCTACGGCTTCGTCGACCGCGGCCTCGGCCGTGCGTGCGCGTCGGCGGGCCGATTCAAGGTCGTTCTGCGAAATCGTGCGGCTTGCGGCGAGGCCCTCGTAACGCTTCAGTTCCGTGATCGCGAAATCGCGTTCGGCCTGGGCACGACGCAGCTCGGCGGCCGCATGCACGCGGGCGGCCTCACTGGCACGGATGCCGGCTCGTACTTCCGCTTCGCTGCGGCGGTCGAGGAATGACGGATCCGATGGCTCGATGCGCGCGACGATGGTCTCGCCCGCGACGACGTTGTCGCCGGCTTCCAGCTCGATGCGTCGCATGTGTCCGGCCAGGGGCGCCGAGACGACGAACATGTCGCGCACCCGCGTCTCGCCGTCGTCGCTGACGCTGACCTGCAGCGGGCCGCGCGCGACCGTCGCCAGGTCCACGGCCACCGGTTGCGGGCGGAAGAGCCACGCCAGCACGCCCGCGAGTGCGATGAAGGCGGGGAGCCAGAACCAGAGCCTGCGCCAGCTTGCCTGTGTCATAACATCATTCCCGGGTCTTGAGCACGGCGATCAGATCGAGCCGGTCGAGCCGCCGGCGGACCAGCAGCACCGAGGCGAGGGTTGCGAGGAACCCGCCGAGGATGGCCCAGCCGAACGTCGACGGCTCGACGACGAATGGCACGCGGTAGAGTTCGGTCTGGAAGGCCCGCACGAGCCACCGTGCGAGCAGCCAGCCGATGCCTGCGCCAAGCGGCAGCGCGACGAAGGTCAACAGGCCGATTTCGCCGATGAGGATGTATTCGACTTCGCGCCGCGAGAACCCGAGCACCCGCATCGTCGCCAGTTCGCGCGCGCGTTCGGCCAGCGCGATGCGGGCGGCGTTGTACGTCACCCCGCACGCCAGCGTCGCCGAGAAGACGATGAAGAACCCGACGTAGATCAGTATGGTCTTCGCCATTGTCTCGTTGAAAGTCGTCACCGCCGCGCTCCGCAGGTTCACGGCACTCACCTGCGGCATCTGTTTCAGCTCACGATACAGGCGGGTCGCGAACAACGGATCCACGCGCAGGTGCACCGCCGTGACGCTCGGCGGCTCGTGCATCGCGCGGTTCAGCGCGTCGATGTCGATGTAGGCAGGCCGGCCGATGTAGGTCTCGAACGTCGCGGCCACCGGGATCTCGAGTACGGGCCGCCGACCCTCGAGGACCTCGACGGTGATGGAGTCTCCCGGTCGTACCGCGAGCCGATCCGCGAGCACCGTGGAGATCACCAGGCCTTCTGGAGGCAGGTCCAGTGCGGTGCCCTGCGCGTCATACACACGATAGAGGGTCTGGTGGGCGGGAACGCCCTGGACGGCGTCCCGCACCATGCGCGGACCAGAACGCAGTTTCGCAGCCACGGTGCGCATCGGCTCGACCGCGAGCACGCCCGGCATGCGCGCCAGTTCGCGCACGGCCGCGCTGGAACGCGCTTCGACCAATCCCACGGTGACGTCCTGGCCCTGTGCCTGCAGGAAGTAGACATCCACGATGCGGTGAATGGCGTCGAGCCACTGCATCGACACGATCAGCACGGCGACCGCCATCGCGATCCCCATGCTGGTGACGAGCGAACGCAGGGGCCAGCGCGAGGCCTGGCGCAGCACGATGCGCGTCGGTTGGTCGAGCCGCTCGAAGAACCGCGGCAGGAACAGCCGGTTGCGCCGGAACAGGGGCGGGGCGGGTGGTTGCATCGCGGCGGCAGGCGACAGTGCTGCGGCTCGACGCACGGCCCCGATCGCGCCCAGCAGCGCGGCACCCACGCTGGCGCCGGCCGCCAGCAGGAACGGGCCGACGTTCGGCCGGAACAGCAGGAACGGGAACCGATAGAAATCGGCGTACATGGTGGTGCTGTAGAGCCCGAGCCAGTAGCCGAAGAACCAGCCGAGCAACGTGCCCACCGCGCCGATCACCAGCACGAGCTTCACGTAGTGCCAGGCGATCGCGGCGTTGCCGTAGCCGAAAGCCTTCAGCAGCCCGATCTCCGGACGCTCGACCGCCACCAGCCGGGCGACGACCATGTTCGTCAGGAATGCCGCCACGGCGAGGAAGACCGAAGGGAGGAAGCGTGCCATCGTCTCGAGCTGGTCGATCTCGTTGGACAGGAACCAGTTCGACGCCTGGTCGGCGCGCACGTAGGCGCCGTGGCTGCCGTAGCGATCGAGCAGGCGGTCCATCTCGTCGACGACCTGCTCAGGATTCGCACCGCGCAGCAGGCTGGCAGAGACATCGTTGAACGCGCCGTCCAGGTCGTAAGCGGCCTGCAGCGTCTCGCGGCCCATCCATAGCACGCCGTAACGAAGATCATCTGGCATCAGCGCGCCCGGACCCATCGTGTAGACGTACTCCGGGGACAGCGCAACGCCGACCACCACGAGATTGCGCCAGCGCCCGCTCATGACCGCGCGCAGGTGATCGCCGGGACCGAGCTTGTGCGCAAGCGCAAACGGCTCCGACAGCACGACTTCGTCGGGCTTGCCGGACTGCGGGTAGCGCCCGGCGCGCAGCGCCAGCCGGTTCAGGAGCGGTTCGCCGTTCTCAGGCACGGACACCAGCTGGCCCATGACGGGTTCGTCGAACCCTGCCACGTCGAGCACCGCGCTGCGAACGACGCGGGTTTCGACGGTCTGCACGCCGTCAATCGCGGCGATCCTGGATGCGAGGCTTTCCGGTGCGCGCTTCACCTGCGCGAACACGTCGGCGAAGCGGTAGCGTTCGTAATACGCGGCCGAGGTGTCGCGCAGCGCCTCGAGCGAGGTGAGTGACATCACGAGCAGTCCGACGCCCGACGCAATCACGAGTCCGATCGCGAGCACCTGGCCGCGCAGGCGCCAGAGGTCGCGCAGCAGCTTGCGATCGAGCGGATGCAGCTTCATGGCGTCACCACGCCAGCTCGCGCGCCGGGCGGCGTTGCGGGTTGCGTCGTTCCTGCTGGATGCGTCCGTCGCCGAGCACCAGTACGCGATCAGCCATGTCGGCGATGACGGCATTGTGGGTGATCAGCACGGTGGTCGTGCCGAGTTCGCGGTGAATGCGCTCGATCGCCTCCAGCACCAGCACTCCCGTCTGGCTGTCGAGCGCGCCGGTAGGCTCGTCGCACAGCAGGATGTCCGGCTGCTTCGCAATGGCGCGCGCGATGGCCACGCGCTGTTGCTCGCCACCCGACAGCTGGGCCGGAAAGTGATCGAGGCGCTCGCCCAGCCCGACGAGCCGCAGGGCCGCTGCCGGGTCCATCGGTCGCGTTGCGATCTCCGTGACCAGCGCGACGTTTTCCAGCGCGGTCAGGCTCGAGATCAGGTTGTAGAACTGGAACACGAAGCCGACGTGCTCGCGTCGGTAACGCGTGAGTGCGCGGTCGTCCTGGTGCGTCAGGTCATGGTCTTCGAACCAGGCTTCGCCTGCGCTCGCTGAATCGAGACCGCCGAGGATGTTGAGCAGGGTGGACTTGCCGCTGCCCGACGGACCGAGCAGCACGACCATTTCGCCGGGCCACAGTTCGAGGTCGACGCCGCGCAGCGCATGAACTTCGACTTCGCCCGTGCGGTAGACCTTGCCGAGGTCGCGCGCGCGGAGTACTGGCCGTTGCGTGCCCGGGGCCGCCATGACCGTGAGGACCTCACCGGCGAACAGGAATCCGCAGAAAATCTTGCTCGCTGCCGCCCGGGGCGGCAATAAGAGCAGTCACTGAGGCGCAACGAAAGGGCGGTACCAACGCCTGGTTTGCTAATGGTTCGTGTTCATGAGGTACGCTGCAGCCCCGATTACGAGCGTGACCAGCGCGACGAGATCCGCGGTCACCACGCGACCAACCAGCGGGTTGTAGCCGCCGCTCGACCACGCCAGCAGCAGGAACGACAGCACGCTCACGAAGGCGGCGACGAAGGCGATCGCCTGCAGCGACGGTTTGAAGGCCGCGAAAACCAGGAAAGCGCCGAACAACCCGAAAAGCACCGCCCGGTGCCGCATTAGGATCGACAAGTTGGGTTCGCTGAAATCGAGTCCATAGAGCGCTGCCAACCGCTCGGCGCCCAGCGCTCCGGACAAGGGCAGCAGGTGGATGATTCCCACCAGGACCAGGCTCGCCGACACCAGGTATCGCATCGCGTCTCCCTTGCCTGTCCTCCGGGCCGTCAACCAATCTGTGACGGCCGCGGCGTCACTCTTGCCGCGCGGGTGCCGCTGGTCCGCTGGTGAGGCCGGCCGGTCGATAACGGTCACGCAATTCCGTTTGCCGCGAGCGCATGGATTGCGGCCGGCCGCCGATCCAGACCTGCTCGGCAACCGTGGTCACCTCGAGCGGGTCTCCGGACCACAGCACGAGGTCCGCGGGCGATCCAGGCATGATCCGGCCCGCTGCGGCGCCGAGGCCGAACACGTCGGCCGGCGTAGACGTCAGGGCCGCCAGCGCAGCATCCCACGGCAGGCCGTGCGCGACGGCCACGCCCGCGCCTTGCCGCACCTTGTGCGCGCTGTTGGTGCCGGCGGAGAAATGCGTGAACAGGATGGGCACGCCCGCGCGCTGCAGCTGCGCCGCGTTCTCCATGGACGCGCCGAGCTGGTCGAACGTGCCGGGCAGGGCGAGCAGGGGTTCCAGCACCACCGGGACCTTTGACCGGGCGAGCAGCGTGGCCACCTGCGACGCCTGTGCGCCACCGACGATCACCGGCTTCACGCCGTGCCTGGCGGCGAAGTCGAGCACCTGTCGGATGTCGACCGCACGGTCGACAGCGAACGCAATGCGCCCACCGGCGAGGTAGCCGGCCAGCACTTCGCGTCCAGTGGGCGTGAGCATTCGCACGTCGCCAGCCTGCAGCGGCTTGCCAGGCAGCGCCTCGCGCGCTGCCTGCTGCAGCAACATGAATTGCGCGGCGCGGCTGTAGCCGACACCGGCGGTGGCAGAGGACCCCAGGTCGAGGAACTGCGTGCGGCTTGCGGCCACGAATGGATCGGCGCTGCCGTCGAGACGCGCCACGGCCCCCTGGCCGGCAAACAAGGTGCCCGACGCATTCGGGGCGATCATCGCGAACGTGATGCCTTCGCTGCGGTTGACGCCGATCGACACGGAGTCCGGATTGAAAGCCGGAGCCACGTCGAATTCGGGCCGCGGCACGAAGGCCGGGCCGCTTGCACCGTCGCCGACCAGTGCGGAGCGGTCGACCGTCGACGACTCCAGTTCGATCTCGACAACGCCGAGCCCGGTGATCCCGCCGAAGAGGCCGGGAGTCAACGGACGGCCATTGGCTTCGACGACCGTCGCGCCGGCCGCGGCCGCGAGACCACTGCCCACTTCGACGACGCGTCCGCCGCGCACGAGTACGTCGGCCCGTTCGAGCGTGCCCTTCGCCGTCACCGTATGCACCTTCGCACCGCGGATCAGCACGTCCTGGGAATGTGCGATTCCGCTGTTGCCCAGGCAGGAAGCAAGCAGCGCGACGAGCGCCAGCGTGCGACGGCGGTTCATCGTGCGGCTCCAGGCTGGCCGAGCAGGAAGTCGGAGCGGGGCGTGGCGGGCGGATGGCTCCGGTCGAATGCCAGTGCGCCGTCGATGTAGACGAGGTCGGGCAGCGCATACACGCTGAACGGATCGCGGTTCCAGACCACGACGTCGGCGATCTTGCCGGGCTCCAGCGTGCCGACCCGGTCGGCAATACCGAGCGACTTCGCGGCATTCGACGTGATCCAGCGAATCGCGCGCTCCGGTGGAATGTCGAGGCCGGCGCGCTGCCCGCGCGACATGGCCTTCGCCGCTTCCTGGTTCAGTCGCTGGATGCCTTCGTCGGAGTCCGAATGAACGATCGCGCAGCCGTTCGGCGGCGCGTCGACGAACGCCAGGTTCTCCCAGATGCCGTCGTAGGCCTCGAGCTTGAAGCCCCACCAGTCAGCCCACAGTGCGCCGCAGACGCCCTCCTGCGCGAGGCGGTCGGCGATCTTGTAGGCCTCGACGCCGTGATGGAAGGCGGCGACCTTGAAGCCGTACTCTTTGGCCAGGTCGAGCATCACGGCCATCTCGTCCGCGCGGTAGCAGTGGATGTGCACCTGCACCTTGCCCTGCATCGCGGCGACGAGCGTATCGAGCCGCAGGTCACGCTTCGGTGGCGATGGGCGCTCAGCCGGATCCTTGTCTTTGTCTTTCTTCTCGTCGTACGCGGTGAGTTCCGCCTGGTACTTGTCCCACTGCTGCGCGTAATCCTGCGCGTCGGCGAAGGCCTGCCGATACCCGGCGACGTTGCCCATGCGCGTCGACGGCGCCCGATCGCGCTCGCCGTACACCCGCTTCGGGTTCTCGCCGCAGGCCATCTTGAGTCCCTGCGGCGCGTCCGGGAACTTCATTGCCTGGTAGGTGGTCGCGGGTACGTTGCGCAGCGTCACGCCGCGCCCGCCGATCAGGTTGGCTGAACCCGGCAGGATCTGCAGCGTCGTGACGCCGCCCGCCAGCGCAGTGGCGAAGCCGGGGTCCTGCGGCCACACGGAGTGTTCGGCCCAAACGCCTGCGGTGACGGGGTCCGTCGCCTCGTTGCCATCCTGCGTCGCGTCCACGCCAGGGCTGGCATAGACGCCGAGGTGCGAATGCACGTCGATGAGGCCGGGGGTGACCCAACGACCCTGCGCGTCGATCTCCGTTGCGTCACCGCGCTCGAGGCCCGGACCGATGCCGACGATCCTGCGGTCGCGGATCAGGACGTCAGCACCGTCCAGCCGGCGGCCCGTCCCATCGAGCACCGTTGCATTGCGGATGAGCACCGGCGCGCCGGGTCGCGCCTGGTAGGTGGACGGATAGGGTTCGGTCGCGGCAATGGTGGAACAGGCGACGAGGGCGAGCACTGCTCCACCCAACGATTTCCATGACATCAAGCTCATCCCCCCGCATTCACAGCGCACGCGCTCCAGCGCCTTTTTTTTGCGGCGCGACAAGGCCGCGACGCTCACCGCAGCGAAGCATAACGGAACGTACGGGGCGTACCGCAACCGTTTACCATCGGCCAGAGATTGTGCAGCGGAGGCGCACCAGGCATGCGTGAGTGGATTGCGACCTTCGCCCGCAAGGCCGGCAACTACGTGCCGGATGCTGCCGCATCGTCGGTCATCATGCTGTTCGTGCTGGTCTCCATTTCGCTCGCGCTTGGCGACAGTGTCCTGACCAACGTCGACGCCTTTTACCGCGGGCTGTGGATGCTGCTGCCGTTCAGCATGCAGATGACGCTGATCCTCGTGTTGAGTTCGGTGCTCAGCATGACCGACGCCTTCCGGCGTGCGGTGCGCTACGTAGCGGACCTGCCGCGGACGGTCACGCAAGTGATCGCGCTGGCGGTCCTGGTGAACTCCGTCCTGAGCTACCTGTACTGGGGACTGAGCCTGGCAATGGGTCCCCTGATCGCCGTGTACTTCGCCGAGGCGGCGGAGCGCAAGGGTCTGCGTGTCGATTTCCCGTTCCTGCTCGCGACGGTGTTCGCGGCCGGGTCCGTCTGGCAATACGGGCTGTCGTCGACGGCAGCGCTGCTGATGGCGACGCCAGGGCACTTCCTCGAGAAGCAGACCGGCATCATGGCGCTCGGCACCACGATCGGGTCGCTGCCCGCGCTGATGGTGATCGCCGTGTTTCCGCTCGCGCTGATCCTGCTCGCGCGTTTCCTCATGCCGCAGCAGGTCAAGCCGATCTCGGCGTTTCCGAACGCGGCCGCTCTGGCACAGCCCGCTCGCGAGTCGGGCCAGGACCCGGCCCCGGCCACACCCGGCTTTTCCGGCTGGACCGAGCGCACGTGGCTGTTCCCGTTCCTGCTCTGCATCGCACTTGCGACCTGGCTCTACCACCATTTCGTCAACAAGAGTCTCGGGCTCGAACTCAACTCGATGATCACCGTGCTGCTGCTGCTGGCGCTGCTCATGCAGCGCAACTTCGGCGCGTTTTCACGGGCGATGGCCAAGGCCGTGGTGACGTGCTGGCCGGTCATCGTGCTGTACCAGCTCTACGGCGGCGTGGCGGGGGTGCTGCAGTTCACCCGGGTCGGCACGTGGTTCGCGCAGGTGTTCAGCGATGTCGCGACACCGCTCACTTTTCCGCTGCTGACGGCGATCGGCGCGTCGATCATCGCGATCTTCGTGCCGTCGAGCGGCGGCCAGTGGATCATCCAGGGGTTCGTGACCGTGAGCGCCGCGAACGCGCTCGGAGCAACGCCGCAGCAGGGGTTGCTCGCGCTCGGGGTCGGTGACCAGATGGGCAACCTGCTTGCACCGTTCTGGGTCGTCGTGGCCGCGGGCATCGCGCGGATCGATTTCCGGGAGATCTTCGGTCACCTGGTCGTGTTTGCGATGCTGTGGTTCGTGGTCGGCGTGAGCATTTTCACCTTCGTGAAGTGACGTGAGGTGAGGCGCCTGCGTTCGGCGGCGATGCGCACGGCGACGGGGCCTGGTCGCCGCGAATAAAGCCCCGGGACTGTCGGCCAAGCCGGTGCGGCGCTTACGCATTAGCGCGGAACCGCACCTACATTTACGTATTTCACGGGGACAGGCGTGGCGGTATCAATGGCGTCCAACGGCCCCGATGGAGGGGCGGCGAGGACCCGCGATGACCACCACTGCGCCCCAATGGGTCTATGCGTTTGCAGAAGGCGATGGCCGCAACAAGATGCTGCTCGGCGGCAAGGGCGCCAACCTCTGTGAGATGACGCGCATCGGGCTGAACGTGCCGCCCGGATTCGTGATCACGACCGAGGCCTGTCTCGCATACCTCGGCGATGCCCAGCGCAACCTGCCCCCGGGGCTGCTTGAGACGGCGCGCACACACATGGCGTCGCTCGAGAACCAGAGCGGCAAGCGCTTCGGCGGCAGCGACGATCCCCTGCTGGTCTCCGTGCGCTCCGGCTCCGCCATGTCCATGCCGGGCATGATGGACACCATCCTCAACCTCGGCCTCAACGCGACGACGCTCGCGGCGCTCATCCGTCACACGGGCAACGAGCGCTTCGGTTACGACGCGTGGCGCCGCTTCATCCAGCTTTTCGGCAAGGTCGCGCTCGGCGTCCCGGACGCGCTCTTCGACGAGCAGTTCGAAGTCGTGAAGTCCCGCGTCGGCGTCAAGCAGGACGTGATGCTCGGCGCGGACGAGCTGCGCGAGATCGGCGAGCGCTTCCTGCAGGTGGTGCAGCGGCACACCGGGCAGCCGTTCCCGTCCGATCCCTACGAGCAGCTCGAGATCGCCATCAAGGCCGTCTTCAACTCGTGGATGGGCAAGCGGGCGATCGATTACCGGCGCGAGTTCAAGATCACGCCGGCAATGGCGAATGGCACGGCCGTCAACGTCGTGGCCATGGTCTACGGCAACATGGGCAACGACAGCGCGACCGGTGTCGGCTTCACGCGCAACCCGGCCACTGGCGAGAACCAGCTGTACGGCGAGTACCTGACGAACGCTCAGGGCGAGGACGTGGTCGCCGGCATCCGCACACCCAAGCCGATCGGGGATTTAGCCACGGAAATGCCCGGCCTGTATGTCCAACTCGTGGAGCTGCGCAATCGACTCGAGCGGCACTACCGCGAAGTGCAGGACTTCGAGTTCACGATCGAGCGCGGCACCCTGTACTGCCTGCAGACCCGCAACGGCAAGATGAACGCAGCCGCGCGAGTGCGCACCTCGGTCGAAATGCACGAGGAAGGGCTGTTGAGCCGTGAAGAAGCCATCACGCGCGTCGACCCGGCGCACCTGGAGCAGATGCTGTTCCCGCGCCTCGATCCGCAGCACAAGAGCCAGCCGCTGGCGACCGGGTTGCCGGCGTCGCCCGGAGCGGCCAGCGGCCATGCGGTCTTCGACGCCGACCGCGCGGAGGCGCTCGGCAAGCAGGGCACGAAGGTCATCCTGGTGCGCGAGGAAACCAAGCCCGAGGACATCCACGGCTTCTTCGCCTCGCAGGGCATCCTGACGAGCCGCGGCGGCAAGACCTCGCACGCGGCCGTCGTCGCGCGCGGGATGGGCAAGCCATGCGTCGCCGGAGCCGAAGGCATCCATGTCGACGTGGCGATGCGCGTTGCGTTCGTCGGCGACCAGGTGATCAAGGAAGGCGACGTCGTCACCATCGACGGCAGCACGGGCCGCGTATTCCGCGGCGAGGTGCCCACGGTCGAGGCCGACTTCTCTGCCGCGCTGGTGAAGCTTCTCGGCTGGGCCGACCAGCACGCGCGACTCGGCGTGCGCGCCAATGCCGACACGCCGCAGGACGCGGCGCGCGCGCTGCGTTACGGAGCAAAGGGCATCGGCCTGTGCCGCACCGAACGCATGTTCAACGCGGGAGATCGGCTGCCTATCGTCGTGGACATGATCGTGGCCGAGACGCCCGAGGACCGGCGCGCAGCGCTCGATCGCCTGCTGCCGATCCAGCGGGCGGATTTCGTCGGCATCTTCCGCGGCATGGCGCCGCATCCGGTGACGATCCGGCTGCTCGACCCGCCGATCCACGAGTTCCTGCCGACCGAGCGGCAGCTCGAGGACGACATCGCGCGGCTGCACGACTTGCGGGGCGCCGCCCGCGGCCTGGAAGTGCTGACGGAGGCCGCCCGCTTTGCCACGGATACGCAGATCCCCGCCACGCTGCGGGACTTCGGCGAGACGCGGCTGATCGACTCGATCATCGCGCGCAAGGAGGCGGTCCTGCGCAAGGCCCGGGCACTGCGCGAGGTGAACCCCATGCTGGGCCACCGCGGCGTGCGGCTCGGCATCACCTATCCGGAAATCTACACCATGCAGATCCGTGCCGTGCTCGAAGCGGCGGCCGACTGCGTGCGCGCCGGCGTCGAGGTGCAGCCGGAGATCATGGTGCCGCAGGTCTGCACGGCCCAGGAGCTGAACCTCGTGCGCGACTACATGTCCGCCGTGCAGAAGCAGGTCGAACTGACCTACGGCGTGCAGGTCCCGTGCAAGTTCGGCACCATGGTGGAAGTCGTGCGCGCCTGCATGCGTGCCGAGAATCTCGCGGAGGTCGCGGAGTTCTTCTCCTTCGGCACCAATGACCTGACGCAGGCGACGTTCTCATTCTCGCGCGAGGATGCCGAGAACAAGTTCCTGCCGATGTACAACGAGCGGGGGATCCTGCAGGACAATCCGTTCGACGTGCTCGACGTGAAGGGCGTGGGGCGGCTGATGGCGCTCGCGGTCGAATGGGGGCGACGCAGCCGGCCCGGGCTCAAGGTCGGCATCTGCGGCGAGCACGGCGGTCACCCCGCTTCGATCATGTTCTGCGACTCGATCGCGCTTGACTACGTTTCATGCTCGCCGCCGCGGGTGCCGATCGCGAGGCTCGCGGCCGCGCAGGCGGCGATCAGCAGCGCCGGCATCACGGACAGGGCGGCCTGAGGTTTCCGGTCCGCAGGGACGGTTTCAGGTCAGGCGCCCGCCGCGAGCGGCGTCCGGGGTCATTTTCTGGCTCCGTGTCCGGCAGTCGCCTATATTGCCGGGGAACGGAGGATCCCATGGCCGACCGCAAACTTCTCAACCTGCTCGACCTGAGCTTCGTGCTCATGGAAACGCGGCAGACGCCGATGCACGTCGCGGGTCTGCAGACTTTCATGCTGCCGGTTGGCGCGCCGCGCGACTACCCGCGCAAGGTCTACGAATACCTGCGCAGCTTTCCGGTCACGGCTGCGCCTTTCAATTACCGGCTGCGCGGCGTGGGGTCGGGTCGATTGCGTCCCACGTTCGAGGTCGCCGAGAAGATCGACCTCGATTACCACCTGCGGCATTCGGCGCTGCCCTATCCCGGCGGCGAGCGCGAGCTGGGCATCCTCGTTTCACGCCTGCATTCGAACCCGATGGACCTCGATCGCCCGCTGTGGGAGATCCACCTGATCGAAGGCCTGCAGGGCGGACGCTTCGCCCTGTACTGCAAGCTCCATCATTCGCTGGCGGACGGCGTGTCGGGCGTCGGCTTGCTCAACTTCTCGAGCGATCCTCACGCCAGCGAGACGCCGCCGATCTGGGCCGCGGACCGGCCGCGCAGCGTGCGCGCGCCGAAGATCCCGGGCCGGTTCGGCGCCTTCAGCATGGTTGCAGGCGGCCTTCGCGAGCCAGGCCAGGGAATTGCCGAACCTGGTGCAGGGCCTCGCGGGGACGGTCAAGGCGGTGTTCGGCGTGAAGCCGCATCCCGACTTCACGTCGCTGGCGGAGGCGCCCCGCACGATCCTCAACGTCAACGTCACCCCGCAGCGCCGTGTCGCCACCCAGGCGACCAGCCTCGAACGCCTGAAGGCGATCGGCGCAGCGGCGGGCGGCAGCATCAACGACGTGGTGCTTGCAGCCAGCAGCGGGGCGATGCGCCGCTACCTGCTCGAGCTCGGCGAGTTGCCGCGCAAGTCTCTGGTGACGTCGATTCCCGTGGCGTTGCCGCGCGACTCGAGCCAGGCCGGCGGCAATGCGATCAGCTTCGCCAACGTGCGTCTCGGCACCGACATCGAGGACGTGCGCCAGCGGTTCGACGTCATCCGTCGCAGCAGCAACGCCGGACGCGAATTCCTCAAGCAGATGAGCACGAAGTCGCTCATGGATTACACGGTGCTGATCAGTTCGCCGCAGATCCTCACGCGCCTGCCCGGCATCGGTTCGCGCGTGCCGCCGACCTACAACGTCATCATCTCGAACGTGCCCGGTCCGCGCGGCAAGCTGTACTTCCTGGGCTCGGAGATGGAGGCGTACTACCCGATCTCGGCGCTGTTCCATGGCCAGGCGCTCAACATCACGGTGCTGAGCTACGCCGGCGGCCTGTACTTCGGCTTCACCGGCTGCGCCGACAAGGTGCCCCACCTGCAACGTCTCGCCGTGTACACGGGCGAGGCGATCGACGAACTCGAAAGAGTCTTCCTGGGCGGCGGCGACAAGAAGGTGAGGCAGGCGGGGAAGGCGGGGAAGGTCAGGAAGGTGAGGAAGGTCAGGAAGGCGGGGAAGGTCAGGAAGGCAAAGAAGGCCTGAGGCGGCTGGTCGCTACCAGCGCTCCGACCAGGGGCGCAGGTCCAGTTCGAAAGTCCATGCGTCGCGCGGTTGCTGGTGCAGGAACCAGTACGTGTCGGCGATGTGCTCCGGCGTGAGAATGCCGTCCTCGCTCTTGAGGGCATGGCGCTCTGGAAAGTTGTCGCGGATGAACGCGGTGTCGATCGCGCCATCGATGATCACGTGCGCGACGTGCACGTTGGCTGGCCCGAGTTCCCGCGCCAGGCTTTGGGCCAGGGCGCGCAATGCATGCTTGGCACCGGCAAACGCCGCGAAACTGGCGCCGCCGCGCAGGCTCGCCGTGGCACCCGTGAAGATCATCGTGCCGCGCCGGCGCGCCGCCATGCGCCTGGCCACTGCCTGACCGGTCAGGAAGCCGGAGTAGCAGGCCATCTCCCAGATCTTGAAATACTTGCGCGCAGATTCGTCGAGCACGCTGCACGGGACGTTCGCGCCTATGTTGAAGACGAACACCTCGATGTCGCCGATGCGAGTCTCGATGTCCTCTACCAGCGCCGTGACTTCGTCTTCCTTGCGCGCGTCGGACCCGAAGCCGTGCGCCTCGCCGCCCGCTGCGCGGATGGAGTCGACCAGGGGTTGCAGCTTGTCGGCCGAACGTCGCGTCACGCAGGCGGCAAGACCTTCGCGGGCGAACCGGCGCGCAATGGCGCCGCCGGTTGCGTCGCCTGCGCCGATCACGAGCGCGACGGGTTTGCGCTGCGATGCGTTCATCCTGTCAGCGCAGTGTCAGCAGGTGCGTGCCGTAGGCGCGCACATCGTCCCAGTTCGTGTAGTCGATGACCGCAGTGGTGTCCGTCGGGCCGTGCGTCATCTGCATGATGAGCCGGATCATGAACCGATCCAGCCAGGGCCACGCGGGATAGTCGACTTTTCCGGCGATCACTTTCAGGTCGCGCGGTCGCCACGGTGAGAGCTGCAGGAACTTCTGCATGTAACGGTTGCCCTCGACGGTCGACTTCTCCGGCACGCGCGCCACGACTGAGACGTTGAAGAAGCTGTTGGGCCTGGCCTCGAGTTGCGTGCGGTGCCGGGTCACGAAGTCGATCACGCTCTTGTCGTACTTGCCGTAGAGCACGGGCGCACCCACGACGACGACGTCGTAGCGGTTCCAGTCCACGCCTTCGTGCTCGGCTTCGACCAGGGGCATCATTTCGGCGCGGCCGCCGGAGGCGCCGATGTGTTCGCAGAGACGGCGCGCGATGCGGGCCGTGTGTCCGCCGCGGGTCATGTACAGGATCAGGACTGAGGTCATGGCAGCCGTGGAAGAGTTGCCGGAACGGCCATCTTAGTACAATGCCGGGGGTCCGAAGAATGCGAGAATCGCAGTCGAAGGGATCCCGTCAGGACGCGAAGGCATGACCTCCAGTACGTATTCGGCGCGGGAAGAATGGCTGAACTGCGCGGTGCACGTGGTCGGCATCGTCGCGAGCCTGGTCGCCCTCCCGGTGCTGGTGACGACGGCGCTCCGGACGGGAGATCCGTGGCTGCTCGTGGGCGGCCTGACCTTCGGCCTGAGCGCGCTGCTCATGTTCTCCACTTCGTCGCTTTATCATGCGGCGAAAGACCCGGCAACGCGGTTGCGCCTGCGGCGGGTCGATCATGCCGCCATCTACCTGCTGATCGCCGGGACCTACACGCCGTTTACGCTCGGCGCTTTGCGCGGCAGTTGGGGGTGGTCACTGGCCGCCATCGTCTGGACGCTCGCGCTGCTCGGCATCGTCTTCAAGACGACGTCGCTCGGTTTTCGCTTCCACCGCACGTCAGTCGCGCTGTATGTCGCCATGGGATGGCTCGCGGTCGTGGCCGTGAAGCCATTGATGCAGCAGTTGTCGCCGTTGGAGCTCGGCTGGCTCGTAGCGGGCGGTCTCTGCTACACCGTCGGCGTTGCGTTCTACGTCTGGAAAGGCCGTCCCTACACGCACGCCATCTGGCACGTGTTCGTACTGGCCGGCGTCGCCTGTCACTTCGTGACGGTGCTGAGCATCACGTCTGGCTGAACGCCCGCCGGTCGCAGTTTCAGGCGGAACTCGCGGCGCAGCAGCCAGAGGCTGAACAGCGCCTGCAGGGTCGTCGTGCCCACGGACAGCCACCACACGTGGTGCAGCTCGAAGCCCGGCATTCGCGCGATCAGCAGCAGTGGCAGGACGAAAGTCAGCAGGCGCGACGCGCTGCTCAGCAGGGCCGGCACGGTGTTGCCCAGCGCCTGGAACATGCCCGAGCAGGTGAAGATCAGCGCGCTGGCGACGAAATTCCACGAGATGAACTGGAGGAATTCCGCGCCGATGCCGATCACCGGCGCTTCGTTGGTGAAGCCCGCGATCAGTTTCGCCGGTGCGACGTGGCACGCGATGCTCATGACCAGCATCAGGCTGCCGCCGAAGAGCGCCGCGAACCTGAAGGTCTCGCGCACGCGATCGTGGTTGCCCGCGCCGAAGTTCTGGCCCGCAATCGGCGCGGCCGCGAACGCGACGGCCATCACGGGCAGGAACATCGACTGCATCACGCGCTGGCCGATGCCGAAGGCAGCCTGCGCTTCGGAGCCAAAACGCGCAATCACCGCATAGATGACTGCCATGTTGACGAACATCAGCAGGAATTCGGCACCCGCGGGCAGGCCGACGTCGAGGATGCGTCGCACCTGCGCGAACTGCATCGGCAGCAGGGCACGATTGACCGCCACCGTGTGTTCCAGCCGGAGGAAGTAGATGATCAGCACGATCACGCCGATGGCGATCGCAAGCGTGCTGGCGAGGCCTGCGCCCGCGACACCGAGCGGCCGGCCCGTGCCCCAGCCGCCGATCAGGATCGGCGCCAGCACCGCATTGACCACGACCGTCAGCACCTGCACCAGCATGGTCGGTTTGACGATGCCGGTGCCGCGCAACGCGGAGGCCATGCCGACGACCGCAAACTGCAGGGCGAGACCCGGCAGGTACCACGCGAGGTACGTCCTGCCGGCGGCGGCAGTTGCCGCATCCGCAGCCATCCAGTGCATGTACACCGGCGTCAGCAGGTAACCCGCCACGAGCGCCGTCAGGCCGGCAACGGCCGCGAGCGCGAGGCTCTGGTTGAAGACGAGGTTGGCGTCCGCGAGGTCACGACGACCCACGGCCTGCGACACCAGGGCGACGGTGCCGACCGCCAGCACCTGCGTCAGCGCCATGACCACGAACGTGACGTTGCCGGCGGTGCTGACGCCGGCGATTGCGTCGTCGCCGAGCCGGCCGACGAAATAGAGGTCGATCAGGAAGTACAGGGTCTGGAAGACCATGCCGATCGAGATCGGCGCGGCCATGGCCAGCACCTGGCGCGAAACCGGCCCCTGGGTCAGGTCTTTCATCGCCTCACGCGCGGCACGGCGATCGTGCCCGCGCGTCGAACCGACCGCGCATCACTCCTTGTCGAGATGAATGCGCGTGCCCTTGAGCGTCGACTCGACCAGCTTGATCTCGTAGTCCGGGCCCTTGCGCTTCTTTCACCAGCACGTCCTCGCCGTCGTCCGTCTCGACGTGGTAGGTCTTCGGGTCGAGCGCCTTCTTGAACGTGTTCTTGATGTCGGTGGCCACGCCGTTTTCGCTGCGGCCCTTTTCGATGTTGACGACGATATCGGTCGCGGTGCCCTTGTCCGGCGTCACGCGGAACAGCAGCGTGCCGGTGTTGTTCGAGCCCTCGTGCACTTCGATGCGCCACTTGTTCGAGAGCTTGAGCGGGGCAGCCGGAGCGGCCGGGGTCGCCGTCGCTTCCGTGGCAGCGGGGGCCGCGGCGGCGGGTTCCTGTGCGAACGCGGCGAGCGGGGACGACGCGAGGCCGGTAGCCAGCGCGAGCATGCCAAGAGTGCGGAAATTCATGGCTCTACGAACTCCTGTTTGTTCTGGTTTGGCGCGGACCCGGTATCAGATACGGGAGGGCCGCAGTGCTGTCAACCGGACGCATGGCCTGTAAGAGCGATGTAGCGGTCCTTCCGGTTGCCGAGCGGGCCGAAACGCAGCACAGTGCGCGGCGTCATGAACGCACTGCCGCAGTCCCCCGACGTCCCGTCGGCCGCGCCGGAAGAACTGGAAGTCGCCATCGTCGGCGCCGGTTTCGGTGGCCTGTGCATGGCCATCCGGCTGCTGGCACAGGGCGAACACCGCTTCGCGATCCTCGAGAAGGGCGCCGAGGTGGGCGGCACGTGGCGCGACAATTCCTATCCTGGCGCAGAGTGCGACGTGCAATCGCACCTCTATTCCTACTCGTTCGCGGGCAAGCCAGACTGGAGCCAGCGCTACGCGGGCTGGCGGGAAATCCAGCAGTACATCCTGGATACCACAGAGCGCTTCGGTGTGCGTCCGTACGTCCGGTTCGGCCAGCAGGTGACCGGACTCCACTTCGACCCGGATACGGCTCGCTGGCGCGTGATCATGGCGTCTGGCCTCGAACTGCGTGCCAGGCACGTCGTACTGGCGACCGGTCCCGCTGCACGTGCCGAACCTGCCACGGCTGCCCGGGCTCGAGCGCTTCGCCGGCAAGGTGTTTCATTCGGCGCAGTGGGATCACGGCTACGACCTCGCCGGCAAACGCATCGCGTCGATCGGCACCGGCGGCAGCGCGATCCAGTATTGTCCGCGCATCGCGCCGGCGGCTACGCAGTTGCACGTCTTTCAACGCACGCCCGCCTGGGTGATCCCGCGTGATGTCCGCACCTACGGCGAGTCGACGCAGCAGCGCTTCGGTCGGTTCGACTTTTTACGACGCCTGCACCGCGCACGCCTGTACTGGACCAACGAGTCGCGGGTCTGGCCGATCTTTCATCCCGCCCTGGCACGCGGGCTGCAGCGGCTCGCGCGGTGGAACATTCGTCGTGCCGTGGGTGACGAGACACTCGCACGCAAGCTGACGCCCGATTACACGATCGGTTGCAAGCGGGTGTTGATCTCCAACGAGTGGTACCCGATGTTCCGCCGGCCGAACGTCGAACTCGTGACCGAGGACATCCGCGAGATCCGCGAGCGCTCGATCGTGACCGCGGACGGCGTCGAACGTCCCGTCGACTGCATCATTCTCGGCACGGGATTCGTCGTCGATCCGCGCATCTACATGCAGGGCTTCCCAGTGACGGGAATGCCCGGTCACGAGCTGGCCCGCGACTGGCAAGCGGGGGCCGAGGCGTTCTACGGAATTTCGGTCACGGGTTACCCGAACCTGCATCAGCTGGTCGGGCCGAATACCGCGCTCGGGCACAACTCGATCATCTTCATGATCGAGGCGCAGGTGCGGTACGTCATGGATTGCCTGCGCACGCTGCGCGCACGCGGTACGGATTACCTCGACGTGCAACCGGCCGCGCAGGCGCAGTTCAACGAACGCATCCAGCACGCACTGAAGGACACCGTCTGGAGTTCCGGGTGCCGCAGCTGGTACCAGCAGGCCGACGGCCGCAACTTCACGATCTGGCCGTACTCGACCTGGCGCTACTGGCTCGAGACGCGAAAGGTCGATGCCGCCCGGTATCGGTTCGGCCGAGCGCGGGGCAGCGCGGCCGCCAAGCTCGAGGATTGAATGTCCGCGTGTCGATGATTCGATTCCGTCGCGCGGAGCGCTCGCGCCTGCGGCGCGAGGCAAGCGCCCCGCGCCGCTCGGCGGCAGTCTGGTTTACGGAACGATGCGCAAGATGCTGCCGTCGCCGCCGGTGGGCGAGTACGAAATCCCCTGGTTCGACGTGTACAGTGCGCCGTCCGGGCCTTTCACGAGCCCGTTCGGGAGGCTGGCGAACCCGGCCAGCACCTCCGTCTGCGCTCGCCGGTCCTGGGGTCGAACGTGACGAGGTTGGCGCTGTCTGTCGTCCACTGGATTGTCGTAGGGGAAGATCTCGACGCCGTACAGACGGTTGCAGCGCCACGCCAGGCCGACGATCGGGTTGAGGGACTGGAATGGCAGGGAGTAGCCGGCGAAGTACTTGTCGAACACGGCGAGTTCGGCCTGCCCCCCGTCCTCGCCGAACGTGCCGACCTGGAATTCGTTGCCGCGTCGGGTCATCACGATCGGGTTGTGTTCCTGGTTGTCGAACGACATGTCGTACAGCTGCTCGATCGTGCCGCTCGACGGATCGACACGCAGCAGGAAGCCGCGGTTGGTCTCGACCACGTACAGGTACTTGCCGACTGCGGATCATCGAATGGAACACGCCGCCCGGTTCCTGGTCGGTGGTCGCCGGATCGGTGTCCTTGATGAAGTTCGGCGGGTTCGCCGCATGCCAGGCGTTCAGGTTGGCGACCTTGGTCGTCGATCCGTCCGCGGTTGACCCGCAGGATCGCCGGCAGGTCGTCGGGCAGCGCATGCGAGCATCCGCCCATCTCGATCAGCACATACAGTTGGTACAGCCGATGAACGCGACGTCGGTGGGTCCGTAACGCCGCCGCCAGTGCCTCGGTCATGCTCGGCAGGTTGTGCGGCGACCGTCTCCGTGGTGCCATTGGCAAGCACGCGGGTCACGCGACCGCTGTAGCCGGCCGTGTAAGGGCTGTAGATGTTGACGTTGACCGGGCAACCGGGGTCGATGTCCGCCGGCGTCTGTTCGCCGCCGGTGCCGGCCTCGGCCACATACAGGTTGCCGTCCGGACCGAACGCCAGGCCGCGCGGGTTGGTCAGGCCCGTGGCGTAGGGCGTCACGGATGGTCCGGGAGGACGCGTGTTTCCCGGCGCTCGCCGGCCCGAGGGAATCCGCGTGGAGGGCGCTGGAACTCACCAGCACGCAAGCCCGGTGAGCACGGCTGCAGGCTGAACTATGGTGCCGATCATGGTCTATCGCTCCTGGTCTGTTCGCCGACCGACGAGGCGAGTTCGAGGCTGCTGTATCTTGTTCGATCCGGCTTCTGTCACCTGTTGGACGCAATCCGGGGGCGAAACCCGACATTCGATCTCGCGGCCGCGGGATGCGCGTGGCATCGCCCTGCTAGGACTCGGGTTCGTCGAGCCCCAGAGGCGCCGATGACGGAGATCACCCAGTTGCTCCAGAAGGTCCAGGCCGGCGACGCGAGCGCCCGCGAGGCGCTGTTTGCCGCGGCCTATCCGTTCCTGGAGAAGCTGGCCCGGGCGCGGCTGCGCGACGGCGGGCGGAACACCCTGCTGGACACGCGCGGCCTGGTGCACGAGTCGTACCTCGCTACCTGCGGGCGGGCGAACTGCGCGCCGAGGACCGGCGCGCGTTCTTCGCGTTTGCGTCCCAGGTGATGCGCTCGGTGATCGTTTCCAGCGCCCGCGAACGCGTCGCGGAGAAGCGCGGTGCCGGACGGCGGCCCCTGACGCTGTCGACGGACGTGGCGGAACGGCTGCCGGCGGGTGAGGACGACATCCTGCGCGTGCACGAAGCGCTCGAGTCGCTGGCAACAGGTCGATGCGCGCCTCGCCCAGGTGGTGCAGATGCGCTACTTCGGCGGCTACAGCGAGCAGGAGATCGCCGAGACGCTGGACGTCACCGAACGCACCGTGCAGCGGCTGTGGCTGAAGGCCAGGCTGATGCTGCGGGCGGCGATGGAGTAGGGCCCGCGCCGCATGAGCCTGACTAACCGGGAGATGGCGCGCCTCGGGGAGTTGCTGGACGAGGCCCTGCCGCTGACGCCGGAGCAGCGGCGGACCTGGCTCGACACCCTGTCGAGCGAGGACCAGCCGCTGGTGCGGACGCTGCGCGATGCGCTGCTCGACGAGGAAGACGGGGCCGGCGGGCCGCTGGATCGCCCGCCGCGCATCGAGGCAGGCAACGCCGGCGAGGAAGGAGCGGCCGGTCGCCATCCCGGCGAGCAGCTCGGCGCCTACCAACTGCTGCGCCTGCTGGGGTCCGGCGGCATGGCGGACGTCTGGCTCGCCTGCCGCACCGACGGCGCGTTCGAGCGCCAGGTGGCGCTCAAGATCCCGCGCCTGCAAAGCCGTCCGGTGGAGATGACGGCGCGCTTCGCGCTCGAACGCAACATCCTCGCCACGCTGGAGTATCCAGGGATCGCTCGTCTGTACGACGCCGGCGTGGACGCCAGCGGCGTTCCCTACATTGCGATGGAGTACGTGCAGGGCGAGCCGCTGGTGGCGTGGTGCGACGCGCGCGGGCTCGACCGGACGGCGCGCATCCAGTTGTTCCTGCAGGTGCTGGATGCGGTGGCCTATGCGCACGGGCGAAACGTGATCCACCGCGACCTCAAGCCCTCGAACATCCTGGTGACCGCGCACGGGCGAGGTGCGGCTGCTGGATTTCGGCGTGGCCCGGCTGCTGCAGCCGGAGATCGGACTCCGCGTTGCTGACGCGCGCCTACGGACTCGCCGTGACACCGGAGTACGCGAGCCCGGAATTGCTGCACGGCGAAGTCCATCGACTCCGCGCAGCGACATCTACTCGCTCGGGGTCGTGCTGCACGAACTGCTGACCGGCGCGCGACCCGCCCAGCCGACACGGCCGGCGACCGGCGACACCACACGCCTGCATGGCGCATTGCACGACGTCGTGACGAAGGCGCTGCAGCCGGATCCGGGCGAACGCTATCCGGACGCAGCGAGCTTCGCCGCGGCGCTGCGGCCGTTCGCCGACGGAAGGGCACAGATCCCTGTCCGGGCGGCTAAAGATGCGCCCCCTGTGGATTGCCGGCCTCGCGGCGCTGATCGGCACTGGCGGCGCTGCTCACCTGGACCCTGCACAAGCGCGGCCAGGAGCGCTGGGCGCGCGAGGACGCGCTGCCGCGACTGCAGGCGCTGATCGCCGCCGACGACTACGAGGCTGCCTTCGACCTCGCCCGCGAAATCGAAGGCGTCACGCCGCACGATCCGCTGTTGCGCGAACTCGAGCCTTCGTTTGCCGCGAAAGTCATGCTCGATACCGCGCCGGACGGTGCGAAGGTGTTCTATCGTCCCTACGCCGGCGGGGAGCAGGACTGGCGGTATATCGGCGAGACGCCGCTCGTGGACGTCGCCATGCCGATCGGTGTCGGGCTCTGGCGCATCGAGAAGAAAGGGCACGACACCGCGCTGCTGGCGCTGCGAAATCCCGGGCTGCAGCTCGGCAATGCTCCCGACGCCGACCTCCGGCTGGTTGTGCAGGGCGTCGACCTCACGATCCCGCTTGCCGACGCGGCGACGTCGCCGGACGACATGGTGCTCGTGCCGGCGATTCCAGCGGTGATCCCCGGCTGTCGGCGACGACCCGGTCGAAGTGCCCGCGTTCTTCATCGATCGCTTCGAGGTCCGCAATCGGGATTTCAAGGAGTTCGTCGATGCCGGCGGATACACCGAGGCCAGCCATTGGCGGGATCTGCCGTTCGACGGCGGCGGCGAGTGGCGGACGGCCGCGGCCGGGTTCGTCGACCTGACCGGCCGGCCCGGGCCGTCGACGTGGCGCGCGGGCAGCTATCCCGACGGCATGGCCGACCACCCCGTGACCGGCGTCAGCTGGTACGAGGCGGCGGCGTACTGTCGATTCCGCGGCAAGGAGTTGCCGACGGCCTTTCACTGGTACCGCGCCGCCGGATCGATCGTCGAGTTCTGGGAATCGGTTTCATCGGCCATCGTGCACGGCAGCAATTTCGCGGGCCGGGAACTCGCGCCCGTCGGCCGGTTCGGCAGCGTCGGGCCGCATGGCACCTACGACATGGCCGGCAACGCGCGCGAATGGCTGTGGACGCAGGGGTCGCTGGGCCGCTGGGTCGCGGGCGGCGCCTTCGACGAGCCGCGGTACCTGTACCTGCAGCCCGACGAGGCACCGCCGGCCGATCGTTCCGCCACCACCGGATTCCGCTGCATGCGGCCGGCGCAGGCTGCGCCGACGAACGAAGAGCTGCGTCGGCCCGTCCTCGCGCAGGCCGTCGACTATGCGGCCATGAAGCCGGTCGGCGATGCCGCGTACGCGGTTCTCGCGCAACAACTCGACTACCGGGCAGACGCCGTTCACGCCGCGCGTCGAGGCGGCGGGTTCGACGAATCCCGCGTGGACGGTCGAGCGGGTCACGCTGCCGACCGGCTACGACAACACGTCGTTTGCGGTGCAGCTGTTCCTGCCGGCGGGCCGCCGCTCGCCGCCCGGCGTCATCTTCTACCTGCCGCATTCGGGAGAGTTCATCGCGCCGGTCACGACCTCGGCGTTCGATCCGGCGGCAGGCGGCGTGCCGCTCGACTTCCTGCTGAAGTCGGGCTGGGCGCTGGCCGTGGTGGCGTTCGACGGCGCCTACGAGCGCCAGTGGTCGGCCGAACGCATGCAGTCCGATGAGCCCCACCGAGCGCCTCCGGCTGCGACAGCGACATTGGCGCGAGGAACTCGGGCGGACGATCGATTACCTGGCCACGCGCGACAGACATCGATGCCCGCAAGCTCGGCTGGTTCGGCATCAGCTTTGGCGCGGATTCGATGCTGCCGCTGCTCGCCGTCGAGAAGCGCATCGGTGCGGCCGTGCTCTACAGCGGCGGGTCGGGTCTGCGCAGCCGCCTGCCCGCCAGCGAACAGACGTACAACTACTTTCCGCGCGTGACCCAGCCGGTGCTGATGCTGAATGGCCGCTGGGACATCGATTCCCCGCCCGCCGCGCAGCAGCGGCTGTTCGAACTGCTGGGCTCGCCCGCGGACCGGAAGAAGCAGGTGCTGTTCGAGGCCGGCCACGGCAACCTGCCGCGGTTCCAGGTCGAGAAGGAGGCCTTGGACTGGTTCGAGCGCCACCTCGGCTCCGCCGACAGGTGACGGGTGACGCGCCGGAAGCCAGAGTTCCGCCCCCAAACCCCGCTCTGCAGAGCGGGGTACCAAGTGGGGGACTTCACCCTAGAACGAATACTTCGTCGTGAACTGCAGCCGGTCGAGCGAGCCGTCGTCGCCGTTCTCGAGTTCGCGCACGGCGTGGCGGAACTCCGCGCCGATGTCGAGCTTCGGCAGCGGCGTGTACCAGGTGTTGAACGTCCAGCTCTCGCTCGACTTGTTGACTCTGCCGCCGGTGTAACCGGCGTCGTTGTCGTAGTCGCCCATCGCGAAGTAGACGTTGCTGCGCCACTTGTCGGACCACACGTGGCGATACGCGATGGAGCCCGCGAAGCCGTCGATCGTTTCCAGGTCGGCAGTCGCCGCCGTTGCTGGTGAGCACCGCATCCGTCGTGAAGTTCAGGCCGACGTAGCGGCCGAGGTTGCCGCCCAGCAGAATGAAGCGGATGTCGTCCTTGCCGATCATGAACTTGCCCGACAGGCTGCCGGCCATCGACCAGGTGCTGGCATCGATCCCGGCCAGCGCGGGGGTTGCCACCCGCTCGTACTTGAGTTCGCGCGCCAGGCCCGCGACGGCGATGTGGCCCCACGGCCCCTTCCAGGCGTAGCGGGCGGTGAGGTCCGGGATGGCGCTGTCGTCGGTTTCCACGATCCAGGCCGTCGAGTTGGGATCCGCCGGGCCGCCGAACGGCGTCATGGTGGTCTGCGGATTCTCGACGGCGAGCGAGAACCCGCCCTTGGTGTAGCGGACCTGCGGCTGCCGCACGAACACCGTGCCGTCCGTCGTGCCGATGAAGTCCACGGAGTCGGGCAGCGCGGCGACGTCCTGGAAGTTCGACCAGGTCTGTCCGACCAGCCACTCGCGCCACTGCACGTACGCGTGGCGCAGGACCGGCGCATAGGTGTTCGTTACCCGTTGGTTACCGGTGCCTGAGCCGAAGAAGTCGATCTCGAACCGGGTCGAGAGCTTGTCGCCGCCGGCGAGGAGGGTGTCAGTGCCGAAGTTGATGCGCGTCTGCTTCGCATGCGCGTCGAAGTCCGTGCCCTCGTCCGGCTGGCCGATCGGCGTCGCACCCGGCACGTAGAAGTCGCGGGAAGGCGTATTTTCCGCGAGTTCGCCGTCGGACGTATCCGTCCACATGCCGTCGACCTTGGCGTAGCCCGTCAGCACGAAGCTCGTGCCGGGCGCTGCGTTCGGCAGGATCGTGCCTGGCTGGATGGCTTTCGCATCGGGCTTCGCGGGTGCCGCGGCCGGTGCGGCGGCGACTGCGCCTGCGGCAGCGGGCGCTGCAACGGGCGCGGGTGCCGCCTTCTTCTCTGCCACGAGCTGCTGGACGAGCTTCTCGAGTTCCGCGACGCGAGCTTCGAGTTCCTTTTCCTTCGCGGTCTCGGCGCCGGCTATCGTCGAGGCGCTGATGAGCGCGACGCCGAGCGCGACTGCGATCGAGCGGCGCAGCGCGTTGGATGGACGGCGCAGGTGCTGGGCGTGCGGCATGGACGGAATCCCCCGGATGAGTCGTGCGATGCGGCGATCGTGAGCCGCTGCAGCGCGCGTGGGTATTCGCCTTTGGTCGCAGTGGCGAACCGTTGGATAGACCGGGTCTCGCGTGTACCCTGACAACCAATGTCACGTCAGATCATCGTCGCCGACGACCATCCGCTGTTCCGCGAAGCGATGAAGGCTGCGGTCGGCCGTCTCGACCGGGGCGTCGGTTTCGTCGAGGCGGATTCCGTGGCAGCGATGCTTGCTGCTGCGGAGGCGAATCCCGGCGCGGATCTGCTGCTGCTCGATCTCAACATGCCGGGCGCACACGGCTTCAACGCGCTCGCGCACGTGCGCGGCAGCCGGCCCGAGCTTCCCGTCGTCATCGTTTCCGCCGACGACGATCCGCACACGATCGCCGCGTCGTTACGCTTCGGCGCGCAGGGATTCATCCCGAAGTCGACGGAGGCCGGCCAGATCGGCAAGGCCATCGAGGCAGTGCTGGCCGGCGAAATCTACACGCCGCCGGGCTACCAGCCGCCACGTGCTCCGGCCACTTCCGTCGAAGAACTCGAAATTGCGCACCGCGTTGCCGACCTGACGCCGCAGCAATTCCGCGTGCTCGGCATGCTGTGCGTGGGCTTGCTCAACAAGCAGATCGCCTACGACCTCGACGTCTCGGAAGCGACGGTGAAAGCACATGTCACGGCAATCCTGCGCAAGCTCGGCGTGACGACGCGCACGCAGGCCGTGCTTGCGGCAGGTCGCCTCGCCGTGGACCGCGCAAGCGTCAAGCCGCCCCCCGAAGAATTCGACTAGCCCCGATTCGCCGTGGCGAGCAGCGCGCCGAGCAGGCCGCGCAGGGCGGCAGGTTTCACTGGTTTGCGCAGCACTTTGTAGCCGAGCACGCGTGCGCGCTCCCCGACTTCTGTGCCGTGGTCCGCCGTCACGAGTGCGGCCGGTGCGTGCGAGACCCCCCCGACGCGCAGTGACTGCAGCAGCTCCAGCCCGTCGCAATCGCCATCGCCCAGCCGGTAGTCCGCCAGGACGACGTCGGGCGAGTGCTGCATGAATGCGCGGCGGGCTTCCTCGGCCGTGCTCGCGCGCAGCACCCGCATGCCCCAGCGTTCGAGCAGCGTCTGCATGCCGTCGAGGATCGCCGCCTCGTCGTCGACGCAGAGCACCGTTCCGCCGACGAGGCTGGCGGGAGAAGCCGGTGCAGGCTCTCCCGCGGGTGCAGGCGTCGGCCTCGCGGTGACTTCGAGCTGCACACTGAACATCGAGCCCCGGCCCACCTCCGAGCGCAGGCTCAAGTCGAGTTGCAGCACGCGCGCGATGCGGTCGCAGATCGACAGGCCGAGGCCGAGTCCCTTCTCGCCCCAGGGCGACGGCCGGTCGAGCCCGCGGAACTCATCGAAGACTACTTTGCGATGCTGCTCGGCGATGCCGGGACCGGTGTCCCAGACCTGCACCTCGACACGTCCCCCGTGCCGACGGCAGCCGACGACCACGCCGCCGCGCTGTGTGTAGCGCAGGGCGTTGGACACCAGGTTCTGCAGCAGGCGCCGCACCAGCACGCGGTCACTGCGCACGTGCAGGCGCGTGCGGCGGATGTGCAGCCGCAGGTTACGTCGCGCCGCGACCGGGGCGAACTGCCTTTCGAGGTCCGCGAAGACGTCGTCGAGGGCGAACACGTTGATTTCGGCTCGCATCGACCCGCTTTCGAGGCGGGCGATGTCGAGCATGTCGTCGAGCACCTCCTCGGCCGCGCGCAGCGAGCCTTCGATGCGTCCTGCGATCTCGCGCACCGAGCCCGCATCGGTCGGTGCATCGCTCAACGCGGAAGCAAACAGGCGGGCGGCATTCAGCGGCTGCAGCAGGTCATGGCTCGCGGCGGCGACGAACCGCGTCTTGGTGGCGTTGGCCTGCTCGGCGGCGAGCTTGGCCGCGGCCTCGGCCTGCAGTGCGATCGACAGCGCCTGCGTGCGGTCGGATACGCGCTGCTCGAGCGTCTGCTTGGCCTCGAGCAGCTGCTGCTCGTTGTGCTTGAATTCCGTGATGTCGGTGTAGGTCGTGACGTAGCCGCCGTCCGGCATCGGCTGGCCACGCATCTCGTACACGCGCCCGTTGTGGCGCTGGCGCTGGATCACGTAGCGCGTGCCGGCACGCATGTGGTCGAGGCGCTTGCGGATCTGTTCCTCGGGATCGGTCGCGCCGAACTCGCCACGCATCGCATTCCACCGGATCAGGTCGGCGACCGGGCGGCCGATGCAGATCAGGTCGGTCGGGTAGTCGAACATCTCCAGGTAACGGCCGTTCCAGGCGACGAGCCGGGCTTCGCTGTCGGCCACCGAGATGCCCTGCGCCACGTTCTCCATCGTCGCCTGCAGCAGCTGGCGGCTGAAGCGCAGTTCCTGCGAGGTCTCGTCGAGCAGTTCCGCGACTTCCTCGGCGGCGAGACCGCGTCCGCGCAACGCGTGGGTGAACATGAGGCGGGCGGACGACGCACCGATCGCGCCGGCGAGCACCCGCTCCATGTGCTGCATGAGGCCGCGATCGGCAGGGTCCGTGTGCCGCGGCAACGGCCGCAGGGTCTGCAGGAAGTACTCGCGCAGCGAAGCTTCCGCCGCTGCGTTGCCGACGATGCGTTCCGCAATCGCCAGCACGTCGCCGACTCTTGCACTCGACGCGGATGGCGTTGCAGGCGCGGGCACGGCCGGACGCACGAACTGGGTGGCTGCCATGCGCTCACGCAGCGACGTGCGTCCCAGCAGGGACAGCCCGACCAGCACCGCGACATTGCCGCCCAGTGCGAGCAGGGCGCCGCTGGTCACCGGGCTCATGTGGGCGAGCAGGGACCCTTCGTAGAGGAACCGAAAGCTCCCATACGCGCCGAGGCTGGCCGCGCCCGACAGGCCACCCGGGCTGAAATTCGGCAGCAGCAGCGTGTACGTCCACAGCGCGAATCCTGTCGCGAGGCCCCAGAACACGGCGCTGCGGGTGGCGCGTCGCCAGTACAGCCCTGCGAGTATCGGCGGCGCGAACTGGGCGACGGCGGCGAAGGCGAGCAGACCGATCGAGGCGAGGCTCGCGGGTGCGACTGTATTGCGGTGATAGGCGTATGCGAGCAGCGCCAGCAGCATGATCGCGACGCGACGCAGCCACAGCACGCCACGGCCGATGTCGCTGCCTTCCGTCGGCTTCAGCCACCGGCTGCGCCAGAGTACCGGCATCACGAGGTCGTTCGTGATCATCGTGGCGAGCGCGATGCTCGACACGATCACCATGGCCGTGGCGGCCGACAGGCCGCCGAGGAAGGCGATGACGGCGAGCGACGGGACGTTGCTCGTCATCGGCAGCGTCAGCACCAGGAAATCGGGATTGCCTCCCGGCGCCAGTCCCGCGCCCAGGCCGGCCAGCACGACCGGCACGACCAGTACGGTGAAGACGGCGAGGTAGCCGGTGAACACGATGCGTGCGGTGCGCAGGTCCTGCGGATCGGCGCATTCGACGATGCCGGCCAGGAATTGCCGCGGCAGGCAGAAGATGGCGGCGGCCGCGAGCGCCGTCGTCATGAAGAAGTCGGCGGGGAAGGCGTGGGCGAGCGTGCCCAGTTGCGTCGCGGCAATTGCCGGCGCTGCGTCGAGGTGCAGCATTGCGAAGACGCCGACGGACGCAAACGCGACCAGTTTCACGATCGACTCGAACGCGATGGCCAGCATCACGCCTTCGTGGTGTTCCGTGGCGTCGAGCCGGCGCGTGCCGAACAGGATGGCGAACACCGCCATCATCAGTGCCACCCAGAGAGCGGTGTCCGCGTACCACGCGGGATTCGCGCCCATCGAACCGGTCAGCACGTCGATGCTGGTGCCGACGGCCTTGTATTGCAGTGCGAGGTACGGCACGCCGGCGGTCAGGGCGATCACGGCGACGAGCGCGGCGAGGGTCGGGCTCTTGCCGAAGCGGGACGAAATCAGGTCGGCGATCGACGTGATGTTGTGGGCGCGGACGATCGCGACCAGCCGCTGCAGGAACGGCATGCCGAAGAGCAGCACCAGTGCCGGCCCCAGGTAGATCGGAACGTACGTCCAGCCGTCGCGCACGGCGGTGCCCACGGCGCCGAAAAACGTCCACGTCGTGCAGTAGACGCCGAGGGCCAGGCTGTAGATCCACGGCCGCAGGCGCGCGTGACCCGGGTACACCGAATGACGCTCGCCGTAGAACGCGACGCCGAACAGTACCAGCAGGTAGCCGATGGCGAGCGCGGAGAGCAGGAAGCCCGAGACCATCGCACAACTCTAGGCAGCGCGAAGTCCGCCGCGACAAGGGGAATTACCGGCCGAGCCGCCCGTCAGGGACGCCGGGGTCCTGGAAAGAAGGCGTTGGTGCGCCGGATGTATTCGGCGTAGCCGGGTCGCCGCTTGCCGATGTCCCGCTCGAGCAGGGTCACGCCGGAGACTCGCAGCAGCAGCACGCTCATGAGTGCAGGGCCGACCAATGACCACCAGGCGCCCGCCGCGAGCGCCACCAGGCCGAAGCCCCACCAGACGCAGAAATCGCCGAAGTAATTGGGATGGCGCGTGAGGCCCCACAGCCCCTGGTCCATCACCTGCCCGGCATTGGCCGGATTCGCCTTGAAGCGGGTGAGTTGCCAATCGCCCACGGCCTCGAAGTACAAGCCGACCAGGCAAAGCGCGGCGCCGGCGTAATCCAGCCAGCCGAGGGGACTCGCGTCACCGGCGATGGCGCCGAGCAGAGGCAGCGAGATCACCCAGGCGAGAACGGCTTGCAGGCCGAACACGAGGTACAGGCTCTTCCACGCGAATCCGGGTTCGTTGCGGCGGCGGATCTTCTGGTAGCGCCGGTCTTCTTCGTGGCCGAAGTTGCGCCGCCCGAGGTAGATCGCCAGCCGCAGTCCCCAGACCGTGACCAGCACCAGCACCAGTTGCGCGCGCGGCTCGAGTGGCAGCGTGCTCGACGCGTAGCTGAAGGCTGCAATCACGAACATCAGCGACCACAGCGTGTCGACGATCGTGACGTTGCGGAGCTGGACGCTCACGAGCCAGGTCAGGAATCCTGCACCGAGCAGGAAGGGCAGTGCGTGCAGCCATGTCTGGAGCATTCGGATGGCCTCGATGGAAGTTCGGGTTGGCGGCGGGCTGGTGCGTAGGGCTGCAGGCGCGGTCAGTTCATCGTCAGCAGTCCGGCGAGCAGCGCGTCTTCGATATTGCCACCGGACAGCGTCACCGCAACAGTGCGTCCGCGGGCGCCGAGCTTGCCGGCGAGCACGGCTGCGAGCGCCACGGCGCCGCCGGGCTCGACGACAAGCTTCAGCGTGCGGGCTGCGAACACGATGGCCTGCCGCACCTCGTCATCGGACACTGCGAGTCCGCCGCGCAGCAGCGGCTGGTTGATGGCGAACGTCAGCTCGCCGGGGATCGGCGCGAGCAGCGCGTCGCAGATTGATGGCGGCGCGCCCGGCTCGTTGCGCTGACGCCGGCCTGCAGTGAGCGATCGGCGGTGATCGTCGTACGCCGCGGGCTCAGCTGTCCACACGCCCGCCTGCGGTGCCAGGTGCGCAATCGCGATGGCGATCCCTGCCGTGAGGCCGCCGCCACTGCAGCAGACGACCACGTCATCGAGCGTCAGGCCGAGTTCGGCTGCCTGCTCGGCGATCTCGAGACCCGTCGTGCCCTGGCCCGCGATGATGTCGGCGTCGTCGTACGATGGCACCAGCGTCGCACCCCGTTCGGTGGCGAGCCTGGCTGCAATCTGCTCGCGACTTTCGAGTGCCCGGTCGTATTCGACGATCTCCGCGCCCATGTCCCGCGTGTTCTGCAGCTTGATCCGCGGGGCATCGGACGGCATCACGATCGTCGCGTGGATGCCGAGGCGCCGGGCGGCCTCGGCCACTCCCTGGGCGTGGTTGCCCGAAGAAAAGGCGACGACGCCGGCGGCGCGCTCGCTTTCGTTCAATTGCACCAGCCGGTTCCACGCGCCCCGGAACTTGAACGATCCGGTGTGCTGCAGCGTCTCGAGCTTGAGCAGGATGCGCCCGCCTGTGAGCTGGTCGAGCGGCGTATCCGCGAGCAATGGCGTACGACGGGCGTGCCCTGCGAGCCGGCGTGCAGCGGCTCTGACGTCGTCGAAAACCGGAATGCGGGTCATGAGCCGGGGATCCCCTGTCGGTGCCGGGCGAATCGTCGCACCATAGGCGCGTGAGCGTACAACAAACACTACCCGCCGGCTGCGCGCCCGCGTGCCGCGGCTGCCGTCATCGCTCGCTGACCATGGCCGCGAGCGTTGCGCAGAAGGCGGGGTACTTGCAGCGAGTCCTGGAGCGCTGGCGACCCGTGCTGCAACCCGTTCGCTCGCCACCCGACAACCGGCGCTTTGGCTATCGTGATCGGGTCACTTTGAACGCACGTTACGACGAATCCGGCAGCTGGCAGTTCGGGATGATGCGCCGGGACGAACTGATCCCGATTCCAGAGTGCCCGGTGCATTCGCCGCGTGTGAACAGACTCGTGGCGTTGCTGCACGCCACGCTGCCGCCGCACACAGATTTCCCGCTCGCGTACCTGCACGTCGCGGGTGGGCAGGCGACGCTGATCGTCAAGGCCAGGAACCACCAGCCTGCTCACCTCGATGCGCTGCGTGTTGGGCTGTCGGCGACGGGCATCGAGGGCCTCTGGGTTCATTGCCATGCCTCCGCCGGCCGCAAGCTGTTCGCGCGATCGGGCTGGCACCTCGCCTGGGGTGCACCGACGTCCTTCGACGCGGCAGGACTCGTGCACGGGCCGGCGGCGTTCCAGCAACTGCTGCCCGACCTGCACGCGGAGTCGGTGGCGCTGGCCCGGGTTCATCTCGATCCAGCACCCGGCGTGGCGGTGCTCGACCTGTACTGCGGGATCGGCTCGACGCTGCGCCAATGGCTGGAGGCAGGAGCGTCCGGGCTCGGCGTCGAACTCGCCGGCGGCGCTGTCGACTGCGCGCGCCGCAATGCGCCCGGTGCCGTCGTGCTGCGCGGAACGTGCGAGCAGCGCATGCCGCAGGTGCGGGAGTGGTGGCACGGCGCCAGTCATTCCCGCCGTGCCTGCTACGTAAACCCGCCGCGCTCGGGTCTGGAGCCGGCGTTGCTCGAAGCACTCGCGCACGAGTTGCGTCCGGACCGGCTTGCCTACCTTTCGTGCAGTGCCGGGACGCTCGCGCGGGACCTCGCCGTGTTCGAGGCGGCGGGTTACGAGGTGTGTTCGATCGCACCTTTCGACTTTTTTCCCGGCACGCATCATGTCGAGTGCCTGGCGTTGCTCGCGCTCGCACCGGCCTGAGGGACGCCGGGGTCTCGCTGCCCGGCGCCGTTCAACGGCGCCGACTACTGCACGCCGGGCATCCAGCGTTCGACGGCGGAGGGTTGCCGCGAGAGCGGGTACCGGCTCGACGGGCTCGTCTTTGCCTGTCCGGCGACGAACGCGCTGATCACGCTGGCGCAGGCGCCGGTGTTGATCCACTGCAGCGCCGCCTGCGTCAAGCTGTCCGCCGGGTCACCCATCGGGGCGCCGAGCGTGTCGTCCGCCGCGCACGCAAAGCTCATGCTCGATGCGAGTCCTTCGTAGTAGTCGCCGACACCGTTCGCATTGACCGTCTTGAAGGTGACGAGGCGCAGCCGGTCAGTGCAGGCGTTCGCGAGGTCGAACGCGAGCTGGCCGACGGGCTTGCCGTACGTGTCGCTGCCGACGATCGCCACTTCGGCCCAGGCATGCATGGCGTTGATGTTGATCTCGCTTGCCGACGCGGTCGCGTCGGTCGTCAGGAACGCGATGCGCACGGGCCGCACCGACTGCGCTTGCGGCTGGAAGCGAACGGTGGAGTTCTGCCCCGATTTGCCCGGGCTGTGCACGATCGTGTACTGGGTGTCGGCCGAAGTGCGGTCGCCGCCGAGCAGGTTGTCGATCAGTTCGGCCGTGCTGACCAGGCCGCCGCCGTTGTAACGCAGGTCGATGATGAAGTCGCGCACGTCCTGCGCGCGGAACGACTGGAACGCCGTGCGCAACTGCGGGTCGGCCGTGCTGATGTAGCTGCGCAGGTTCAGGTAACCCACGCCGGTCGTCCCGGCCATCGGCAGGACGCGCGTGCCGAACGAATCCGGGACCGGGTCGATCGTCACCGTGCGCTTGCTCAGCTGCATCTCGATGGTCTGCCCGTTGCGCAGCACGCGCAGGCCACGCTGGACGCCCGCGTCAGCGGCGCCAAGCAGGTCGGTGAATGAGCTGGTGCCGTCCGCCAGCGATTGCGAAACCGGCACGAAGCCGCTGCCCTGGTCGACGGCGATGACCTCGTCGCCGCGCTGCAGGCCTGCCGTCGCCGCCGGGCTGCCTTCGAACACGTCGAGAATGAATGGACGATTGCCGGTATCGGTGCGCGAGCGGAAACCGAAGCCGACGAACTGGCCTTCGCCGAGCAGCGAGTCCTCGGCGGACTTCGTCGTCAGGTAGCTGAAGAAGCGATCCTTGCCTTGCGCGCGTGCCGTTGCGGTCAATGCATCCAGCAGTTCCTCTGCCGTCGAGTACGCCGCGATGTCCGCCGACGCCGGCAGCAGGTCCGGAAACAGGTACCACTCGCGAGCGACGTTGAGGACCCATTGCTTGCGGGCAGTTTCACTGCAGGGGCCGTCAGTGACGCTGCCGGTGCCGCCACCTACCGCCCCCGCCGCAGCCGGCCAGGAGTGTCGTGAGTGTGCTGAGCGCCACGAGGGTCAGCGGGCGCATCGCGAGTCGGGCTGCGGGCATGACTGGTCCGTGGAGACGTTGAGTGGGGGCGCGGGCTCAGTTCGCTCACACGCGCGAAATCCGGCGAAGGCTTTGCCATCGCCGGATATTACCGCAGTCGCCCTGATTTCCTAGGCCGCTGCCAGCGCCTGTTCGAGATCTGCGATCAGGTCGTCGATGTGCTCGATCCCGACCGACAGCCGCACCATGTCCGCGCTGACACCCGCCCGTTCCAGTTCGGCCGGATTCAGCTGGCGGTGCGTCGTGCTCGCGGGATGGCATGGCCAGCGATTTGGCGTCGCCGATGTTGACGAGCCGCACGAACAGCTTCAGCGCGTCCTGGAAGCGGCTGCCGCCGGCGAGACCGCCCTCGATGCCGAACGTCAGGATGCCAGAAGCGCGACCGCCCATGTACTTATGCGCCAGGGCGTGGCTCGCGTGGTCCGGCAGCCCGGCGTAGTTCACCCAGCGCACCTTCGGGTGCTTCTGCAGGTATCTTGCGACCGCGAGCGCGTTCTCGCAGATGCGGTCCACGCGCAGGGCCAGTGTCTCGATGCCCTGCAGGATCAGGAAGCTGTTGAACGGCGAGAATCGCCGCGCCCATGTTGCGCAGCGGCACGACGCGGCGCGCGACCGATGTACGCGGCCGGACCGAAGGCCTCGGTGTAGACGACACCGTGATACGAAACGTCCGGCGTGTTGAGACGCGGAAACCTGTCCGCGTGCACCTCCCACGGGAACCTGCCGGAGTCGACCATGCGCGCCGCCGATGCTGTTGCCATGGCCGCCGAGGTACTTCGTGAGCGAGTGCACCACGATGTCGGCCCCGTGCTCGAACGGGCGGCACAAGTAAGGCGTCGGCACCGTGTTATCCACGATCAACGGAATGCCATGCCGATGCGCGATCGTCGGCCAGCGCACCGAAATCAGTCACGTTGCCCGCCGGATTACCCACCGACTCGCAAAAAATCGCACGGGTATTGCCGTCGATCAGTTTCTCGAAAGGCCTCAGGCTCGCGGTGATCGGCGAACTTCACATGGAGGCCATACTGAGGGAACGTATGGGCGAACAGGTTGTAGGTGCCGCCGTAGAGCGAATTGGTGGAAACAATCTTCGTCGCCCGCCTCGCACAGGTTGAGGATCGAAAACGTGACGGCCGACGGACCGGAAGCCATGGCCAGACCGCCCACACCGCCTTCGAGGGCGGCCACGCGCTTCTCCAGCACGTCCGTGGTCGGATTCATGATGCGCGTGTAGATGTTACCCCGAACTCCTGCAGCGCAAACAGGCGCGCGGCGTGATCGGTGGAATCAAACACGTAGGAGGTCGTCTGGTAGATGGGCACGCCCGCGACCCCTTGGTGGCAGGGTCGGGCGAGTAACCGGCGTGAACGACGAGGGTTTCGAGCTTCATGGTGGGCATTCCCGGCATTAAGAGAAGGGCGCATCGATCAGCCTGCATTGTCCAGCAAGGCCGCCGAGCTGTCCCTGCCTGACCGGTTATCGCTCAGAACGTCGCGGCGAACTGCAGCCAGATCTTGCTGGTGTCAGAGGCGAACCCGTCGGCCTGGTAGTCGGCGAACTTGAACATCGCCTCGTAGTTTTTCTTCGCGCCGAACTTGTACGCCGCCGATGCGTTCCACTCGCTGCCGTAGTCCTGGCTGAAGGCTTCGGCCTGGAAATCGTGCCAGACGAGTTGCAGGGCGACCGGACCCACGTTGGCGGTCGCTCCCAGGTACAGGTCCTCGACACCGCCGCGCGGAGTCGTCAGGAACTTGTCCGCCCAGCCCTGGAAGGCATGCAGCGTCGCGAGCGGGGTCTGGAAGGCGCGGTTCGGCTGGTGTCGCCGCCCAGCACCTCGTAACCCGCCTTGAGACCGAACCTGCCGAAGTCGCGCCGCCTCGAGCAGGTAATAGTCGGCGGAGTAGTCGTTCAGGTTGTCCGCGTAGTCGCTGTTGAATGGCGTAGGAGGCGAGCCAGTTGAGCTTCGTGGCTCCGACACCTTGTACGTCCGCCGAAGTGCACGCCGTAAGTGCTGCTCGAGAGCGCCGGGGCGTTCTCGAAGTCGAGGAGGTAGGCGAAGCCGGTCACCGCGCCGAACTCGCCAAGATCCTCCTTGAGGTTCAGCGCATGGGTGGCCCCATGATAGTTCGCGGGCTGCGAGCCTTCGTCGGGGCCGGTGATGCGGTTGATATTGGCGATGTACGAGTAGTGCAGTTGCGTCTTCGGCAGCGCGCTGCTCTTGGGTCACTGCGTCGTAGGTCTGCTCATTCTGTCGCCAACCGACGTTGCCGACGAACCGCGGTTGTCGAGCATGATGCGCTGGCGGCCGAGCAAGCCGGTGAACGTGCCGGACTTGAACTGCAGGTACGCCTGGTTCACGTCGGTGTATTCCGGGTCGGCAACGACGGGCCGATCGGTCACGCCGTTGGTCGTCTGTTGTAGGTATTGTCGTCACCGAGCACCGTGACATTGTCCGCTTCCATGAATGCGCTGAAGCCGTGCCAGTCACCCGTGACGTAGTTGAGGCGGCTGCGAGCGTGGAGGCGAGGGCATCGTCCGCGAACGGATCCTGGTCGACCGTTTCCAGTCGGTAACGGAACTCGAGGTGGGCCTTGCCGCCGTGACGGCGTCGACGAGCGTGACCGGTTTCGCCGTGGGCGGAGGTGGCTGGCACGGGATCCGCTGCCATCGCGACGCTGGCGAACCCGGCGGCGGTCGCAAGGAGAAGAACGGAACTGGATCTGATCCTGGTACTGGGCACGGTCGTCATGTCTCCAACAGGCTGGGCTCCACACCGGGTGCGGAGTCCTCGGCGATGCACGCAGTCTGGGCGTCCTGCCAGTTGCCAGCCATTGATCCAGGTCAATGCTGCGGCCCTGCCCGCGGTCCATCCTGCCGCTGTGCGCCGACCATGGGCGCGACCATCGGTAGAATCCGACCACATTCCCCCGTTCTCGACTGCCGGCTCAGTTGTCCTGCTTGGCGGCCGCAATATTCAGTGCCGCAGCCGTACCGGCCACGGGCCAGCCCGATACGGGCGCCGACGATTCCGGCCTCGAGACCGTCATGGTCTACGCCCGCCGCCTCACGCCGGTCACCGGGTCGCAGCCACCGTGACCGTGATCGACCAGGCGCGTATCGAAACGACCCTTGCGACCGACATCCGCGAACTCGTGCGATACGAGCCGGGCCTCAGCGTCCGCAACGATCCGTTCCGTTTCGGGCTCGACACGATCTCGATCCGCGGGCTTGGTGGTAACCGTGTCGCGGTCGAGGTCGACGGTATTCCCGCGGCCGGCGGCTTTGCCGTGGGCAGCTATGCGGATTCGGGTCGCGCCTTCGTGGACGCGGCATTCGTCGACCGGGTCGAGTTCCTGCGCGGACCCGCGTCGTCGCTGTACGGCAGCGACGCGATCGGCGGCGTGGTCGCGATGACCACCCGCTCCCGAAAAGCTGCTGGCGCGGGGCGAGGGCGATCATGCAGTTCGCACCGAGGCGGGATACGACTCCGAGAACGATGGCTGGCACGCGGCGGCGCTCGTGGCCGGTGCGATTGGCGCGCAATGGCTGGTCGGGTATTCGCGACGCGAAGGCCACGAATCCGACACGGCGGCCGACGTTACGCCGAACCCGAGCGACTTCACCATGATTCCGCGCTGCTGAAGATCACCGGCGCCGTGCCGGGCGGTCCGCTGACGTTCACGGCCGAGGCGGGACGCATCCAGCAGGCGACCGCGTCGATGCGTTCCTCGGGGTGGGTCGATTCGTGAACACGACGCACTCGCCGGCGACGACGAAATGCTGCGCTATCGGGTCAGTTTGCGACAGACGCTGACAAGCGCGAATGCGGCGTTCGACGCCGCCGACTGGAGCGCCTACTGGCAGGGCACCGAGACCGACCAGGATACCTACGAAGTTCGCAGGGCAGTGCCGCCGCGCACGCCGCCCGTGCAGCTCGACGGGCTTCACATTTGACGAGAGCACGCTCGGCGTCGAGTTCACGGCCGTGAAGAGCCGGGGCCGGGTCGCTCGTGCATGACGTCGTCTACGGCATCGAGGCGACACGCGCCGAAATCGACGAGCTGCGTGACGGCCTGCAGACCAACCTGGCCACCGGCGCGACTACGCCGACGATCCTCGGCGAGACGTTCCCGCTGCGTGACCTGCCGCTTACCACGGTGGTCGAGATCGGCGCGTTCGTGCAGGACGAGGTGCAGTTCGACGGCGCGCGCTGGACTCTCGTGCCCGCGCTGCGCGTCGACTACTACGACCTCACGCCCGCGACGGATCGCATCTATCGCGAAGACAATCCTGCGACCGAGCCGGCGGGTGTCGACGAAGTTTCATTGGCTCCAAGCTCGGTGCGACCTACAGGATCAACGACCGGCTCGGCGTCTTTTTCCAGTACGCGCATGGCTTTCGTTCGCCGCCGCCGGAGGACGTCAACATCGGGCTCGAAGTTCCGCTGTTCAACATCCGTGCGATTCCGAATCCGGACCTGCGGCCCGAGACGAGCGACGGTTTCGAAGCGGGCCTGCGGCTGACGGGCGCCCCCGTGACGCTGACCGCCAGTGTGTTCCAGACCGAATACGGCGACTTCATCGAGTCGAAGGTCAACCTCGGCGTCGATCCGGCAACCGGCGTGACGCTGTTCCAGTCGCAGAACGTCGCGGATGCGCGGATCTACGGGGCCGAGTTCGATGCCCGCGCCGACGTGCCCGCGTGGTCGCCACGGCTGCAAGGCTGGACCGGCCGGCTCGCGGGTTCATGGACCCGCGGCGAAGACCTCACTCGCGATGTGCCGCTCAATTCGATCGATCCGCCGCGGCTGGTGCTGAGCGTGGATACGACGCACCGTCGACGCGATGGGGATCGGAACTGGCGCTGACCGCCGTCGAAGCGCAGCGCGAGGTGGATCGGAGCCGTGTCGATCTTTACCGCACCGATGGCTATGCCACGCTCGATTGGCTGGCGAACGTCAGCCTCGGCCCGAGGCTGCGGCTGAATGTCGGGTTGTTCAACTTGACCAACACCGCCTACATCGAATGGGCCGACGTCCGCGGCCGTGTCGCGGCCGATCCCCTGGTGCCCTATTACACGCGTGCCGGCTTCAACGCTTCGGCCAGTCTGCGTTACGACTTCTGATCCTGCCGCGCGTGATTAAATGCGCGGATGAACAGCAATGGTCCCTTCGAGCGTGTGGCGCTCGGCGCGACCGACGTGCTCGTGTCGCGGCTCGCCTGGGGCATGTGGCGTTTCCAGGGCGACGACCTGGCCCGCGCGCGAGCGCTTGTCGAGGCGGCTTTCGAAGCGGGCATCAACCTGTTCGACACCGCGGACATCTATGGTTTCAATGGTCGCGAGGGTTTCGGCAGCGCGGAGGTCCTGCTCGGTCGATTGTTCGCTGCGGATCCGGGCTTGCGGCGACGATGGTGCTCTCGAGCAAGGGTGGGATCGTTCCTGGCGTGCCGTACGACTCGAGCGCCGATTACCTGGTCGCCGCGTGCGAAGCTTCGCTGCACCGGCTCGGCACCGATCACCTCGATCTGTTCCAGGTGCACCGACCCGACGTGCTGGCGCATCCGGCGGAAGTGGCGCGAGCCCTTGAAACGCTCGTCGCGAGTGGCAAGGTCCGGGCGATCGGGGTCTCCAACTACACGCCGACGCAGACGGCCGCGCTGGTCGCACACCTGCAAATACCGCTGGCCAGCATGCAGCCCGAGTTCTCACCGCTGGTGCTCGACCCGCTCGCGGACGGCACGCTCGATCTCGCCATGCAGCACGGGATCTCGGTGCTCGCGTGGTCGCCGCTGGCGGGTGGTCGCCTCGGCGAACCGGGCGACGATGAGCGTGCGCAGCGTGTCTGCGCGGAACTCGACGCGCAGGCGCAGCGTTTCGGTGTCTCGCGGGCCGCCGCGACCTATGCCTGGATCATGGCGCACCCGGCCGGCATCATCCCGATCGTCGGCAGCCAGCAGGCGACCGCATCCGCGAGGCCGCCGACGCGCACCTAGTCGAGTGGACCCGCGCCGACTGGTATCGGGTGCTGGTCGCGTCCAGAGGCATTGCATTGCCCTGAGGCCTGCACCAGAAAAAGGGCCCCGCCTCAAGCCGAGACGGGGCCCATGATCGCGCAGCGCTGCGCGTGGAAGCCATGCAACAGGTCAGTACACGTCGCCCACCGTGTTGTGGACGTTGAACTTGCCGGTCGGCGTGATGATGCGCGGTCCTTGATGACCTTCTTCAGCTTGAGGGTCTTGTCGTCCACGACGACGATTGCCGACTTCTGGTCCTTGCCGTTCCACACGGAGAACCAGACCTCGTCGCCGGCGGCGTTGTACTCGGGCTGCACGACGCGCTTCGGGCCTTCGCCGAGGTTCGCCCATTCGGCGATCGGCAGCACCTTGTAGCCGGCCTCGAGGTTGTTGATGTCGAATACCGCCACGCTCTGGCTGATCTTCGGGTCGGGATTGAGCGGCGTGTCCACCCAGAGGTTCGTCGACTTCGGATGCGTCTTGACGAACAGCGATCCGCCGCCCTGGCCCTTCAGCACTCGCACCACCTTCCAGGCGTTGTCCTTGTGCTTCTCGGGATCCGTGCCGATCACCGTCACCTTCTCGTTGCCGAGCGCGCTGGTCACCCAGACCGGACCGTACTTCGGATCGACGAAGTTCGCGCCGCGGCCCGGGTGCGGGATCTTGTCCACGTCCACCAGTGCCGTCAGCTTCTGCTCCTTCGAGTCGACCACCGCGATCTTGTTCGACTGGTTGGCTGCCGTCATGAAGTAGCGCTTGGTGGAGTCCCAGCCGCCGTCGTGCAGGAAGCGCGCCGCGCCGATCGTCGTGGTCTTGAGGTTGTCGATGTCCTCGTAGTTGACCAGCAGGATCTGGCCGGTTTCCTTCACGTTGACGATGAACTCCGGATGCTCGTGCGAGGCGACGATGGCGGCCACGCGTGGCTCCGGGTGAAACTCCTGGGTGTCCACCGTCATGCCGCGGGTCGACACGACCTTGAGCGGCTCGAGCGTCAGGCCATCCATGATCGTGTACTGCGGCGGCCAGTAGGCGCCCGGCGATCGCGTACTTGTCCTCGTAGCCCTTGTACTTCGAGGTCTCGACGGAGCGCGCCTCGAGGCCGACCTTGATCTCGGCCACCTTGGTGGGCTTCTCGAAGTAGAGGTCGATCAGGTCGATCCTGCCGTCGCGGCCGATCGTGTACACGTAGCGGCCCGAATGCGACAGGCGCGAGATGTGCACCGCGTAGCCGGTCGTGATGACGTTGATGATCTCCTTGGTGTCGCCGTCGATCAGGGCGACTTCGCCCGAGTCACGCAGCGTGACCGCGAAGATGTTGTCGAGGTTGTACTTGTTCTGCTGCCTGGTCGGCCGTTCGGACACCGGCACGATCACGTTCCAGCTTGCCTTGATCTCCGGCATGCCCAACTCCGGCGGCTGCGGCGGCTCGTGCTGGACGAAGCGCGCCATGATGTCGACTTCCTCCTGCGTCAGTTCGCCGGACTTGCCCCAGCTCGGCATGCCGGCCGGCGAACCCTGGTTGATGAACACCTTGAGGTACTCGGTGCCCTTCTTCTGGGTGATGTCGGGGGTGAGCGGCTTGCCGGTGGCGCCCTTGCGCAGCACGCCGTGGCAGCCGGCGCAGCGCTGGAAGTAGATCTCCTGCGCGTGCTTGAACTCTGGCTCGGTCATGTCCGGCGCGCCCGGGCGTCACCAGGATCTTCACGCCGGCCGCCCCGGCGGGCGAGGGTGCTCCCTGGTACTTGAGCTCGGCTGTGGTCGTCGGGTGCTGGGTCGGCGAGGCGGCCGTCTTGGGCTCCGCGGCCACCTTGGCGCGCACGGCTGCGACCTGTGCGACCGGCACGGCACCGCCCTTGTTGCCCCACGAGTTCATTGCGTAGGTGAGCGCGTCGGCAATCTCCTGGTCCGACAGCTGGGTCATGGCCGGCATCACGGAGTTGTACTTGACCCCGTTCACCACGACTTCACCTTCGAGGCCGCGCACGACCACGCCGACCGCGCGGTCTTTGTCGCCGAGCAGGAAATCGGATCCGGCCAACGGCGGGAAGGCACCTGGCAGGCCCTTGCCGTCGGCCTGGTGGCAGGCGAGGCACACCGTCTGGAACGTGTTTTCGCCGGCCTTCATCTGCGCCGAAATCCCGGCCGCCCCGGCGACTTCGGCTTGATGCACTTGCAGCGAACTGCCGCTGGCGGAGGGCTGCTGCGCCAGGGCGCCGGCGCCCAGGGATGCGCTGATCGGGATGGCTAGCCACCATGTTGCCCGCGCGACAGGGGTGCGACTGGCGTTGAACATTACTTTCTCCTAGTCCTTTCCCATGCAGGGAATTGTCCGGTCGTTCGATGACAGGGACTGTAGGAGCCGGCCGGCGATCACGCCTTGATCCGGGTCAAGCCGACCCGGCAGGCACGGTCACGCGGAGGTGTCGAGCAGTGACAGGAGCTTGTGGCGGCTGGGTACCTGCAATGCCCGTCCATGGACCGAAATCGCGCCGCAGTCCTGCAGGGTGCGCAGGATTCGCGACAGTGTCTCGGGCTTCATCGACAGGCGTGATGCGATCTCCTGCCGCGATTCCTGCAGCTGGATCTCGGCCGGTCCGTCCGTGTCCAGCGGTAACCGGCTCTCGATCATGCGCACGAGCCGGTGGGTGGCGCTTTCGAGTGTCAGGTACTCGATTTCGCGAATGCGCATGTGCAGGCGCTGGCTCAGGTGTCCGAGCATGCGGAGACAGGTTTCCGGGCTTTCCCGCAGCATCGCGACGTACTCGGTGCTCGAGAACCGCGCGATCCGCGCCTGCGTCGCCGCCATGGCAGAGACCGGGTACACCGGTCCCGCCATGAACATCACGGCCTCGGCAAAGCTCTGTCCTGGACCGAGAATGTCCACGATCTTCTCCTCGCCGGTCTTGGAATAGAGGACCAGGTTCACCTGCCCCTCGACGACCACGTAAAAGTGCATGGCCGGCTGGCCGCGGTCGAACAGGAGCTGCCCCGCGTCGGCTTGCTCGACGCTTGCCGACCCGAGCAGCCGCTGCAGCTGCGGCGGGGACAGCCCGGCAAACAGGTGGTGTGCACGGATGCCCGCGAGGGTGGTCGTGTCAGTCAGGGTCATTTGCCGTCCGCCAGTGAGCAGCAGCCGGACCGGCGCTGTCGGTTTCACCAGCGCGCATGATGCCGGGACTCGCGGTCGGCGGCGACCCTCGATCGGCGTGCCGCGTGCCGGTCAGGCAGCGAGGCCGGCGAAAATGCCCAAGGGATGGTGGGCACGCGCCACCGAGACCAGGAAACCGACCGTGAGCAGGGCTGCCGCAAATGCAGCGATCCGTACTCGCCGGGTACGTCCGCGCTTGAGCGCGACGCTGCCGAGCACGACGTAAACCACCAGCAACGCGACTTTCATGGTCAGCCAGCCGTTCCCGAACGGGTACTGGTGAACGACCGACGTCAGCATCAGGGCGGCCGTCAGCAGCAGGGTGTCGATCGCGTACGACGGGTAGCGGAGCCACGCGGACTGCACGTGCGGCGATTCCACCAGCATCAGGCCGCCGCGCAGCACGAACAATGCGATCGACAGGATCACGAACCCGATGTGCGCGTGCCTTAACGCGAAATAGTACTCGGCCATCAGCCCGGCTTGCCGTCGATTCGTGGCGCAAGGTAGATGCCGCCGACGCGACCGACCCACACGGCGACGGCGCTGAGCCACAGGGCTACGCTGCCGAGCAGGAACCACTGCACTGCAGCTGGAGCCATAACGACTTCGCTCAGCACGCGGCTTGCCGCGCCCAGTTGCAACGCAACGAAGCAAGCGAGCGTGATGCGGTCCATGCGCAGCGGCCGGCCGGAATGTCCCATCGTCACGCGCGTCACCATCGCAACCAGCATGCCGCCGAAGAATCCCATGCCCAGGGCGTGGATCGGTGCGCGCCCTAGGATCCACTCACCTGTCAGTGTGTAGGCGCCGTCGCGCAGGGTCTGCAGCAACAGCGCGAACGGCAGCCACGCAAAACCGGCGTACAGTGTCCACAGCAATGGATTGCCGCGCGCATGCAGCGACGTCCAGCGCACGGCGCACCAGGCCGTCAGCAGGAAGATCGCCACGTCGACGACCGGCAGCGCTGCGAGCGCGCCTGCCGTGCCGAGCAGCAGCCGCAGGTAGGCCAGGCCCACCACTGCCACGAGTACCCACATGGGTCGCCATGGCACGTAGCCGGGGATGGCGCCCTGCGAGAAGAATGGAATCATGCGGTGGCACACGGTGAAGAACACCGGCAGCAGGCCGCCCCACAACGACGCGCGCACCGCGAAGTGCAGCGCGAAATCGTTCGACTCGGCGAGGCCGTAGGCAAAGCCTGCCATTGCGACGCACTGCACGCAGAGCCCGACCAGCACGACAACGGCGTGCGACACGACTTGCGGCGCAGCGAGCAGCACCCGGAACAGTGACACCGTGCCGACCAGCAGGCCTGCGCCGGTTGCCAGGCAGGCCAGCAGCAGCAATGCCGGTCCCGCCAGCGTACCTGCAAGCCAGAGCAGGGTGCCTGTGGCGAAGAGCGCAGCGGTCGCGACGTATTCGGTCCGCGTGACCAGTGGCCCGTTCATCCAGCGTGGGAACACCGTGAACAGGAAGCCGAAAAACATCGTCGGAAAAACGGCGAACAGCATCAGGTAGGCGTGCGCCCATATCGGAGCGGGCTGCAATGCCAGCGCGAAGAGTGGGGCGCCCGCCTGCCGGGCGACGAGGTGCAGGGCCCACCACAGGCTGGCGGCCAGCAGGCTGACCAGCCCGGTGAAGAACAGCGTCCGGTGCGGGGCAGCCAGCAGCGGACTTCGCTCGCTGCCGGTCGAGTCGGTTGCGCGCATGAGATACCTGGTTCGAGTGGACGCGGCTGTGGTCCTGCAAGCAGACAGCGGGCGTCATCGCGGACGCCCGCCGTGGTCTTGACGGAGCTTAACGTCCCAGGCCAGCCGGCTGCCCGGCCTTCGCCGGCGTCACGGCGCCGACCGCGTCACGCGCCTTGCCGACGAAGAGCCGGAAGACGAAGAGCGCAAGCATCAGCGCACCCGCCGCGAAGATCACATCGCCCGGCATGCGCAACCAGACGATGGTCTGCAGCAGCGGCTGTTGCAGGAACTCGGCGGAGCGCGCGTACCAGAAGCCGTGCGCCACCGCGGCGTGGACCTGCAGCAGGCCCATCGGCAGCAGCGAGAGCAGCGCCATCAGCGCGAGGCCGATGTTCATCGCCCAGAACGACTTCGCGAGCAGCTTCTCGTCCCAGTACGCGGTGCGGCTCAAGCCGCGCAGGCAGAACAGCATCAGGCCGATGCCGAGCATGCCGTACACGCCGAACAGCGCAGTGTGGCCATGCAGCGGCGTCGTATTGAGGCCTTGCATGTAGTACAGCGCGAGCGGTGGGTTGATCAGGAAGCCGAACAGACCGGCGCCCACCAGGTTCCAGAACGCCACGGCGACGAAGAACAGGATCGGCCAGCGATATGCGGCGACCCACGGCGTCGCATAGCTGTGCTTGTAGTTCTCGTACGCCTCGAACCCGACCAGCACCAGCGGCACGACTTCCAGCGCCGAGAATACCGAGCCGACCGCGAGCACGCCCGTCGGGGTGCCGGTCCAGTACAGGTGGTGGAACGTGCCGAGCACGCCGCCGCTCAGGAACACGATCGTGGCGAACAGGACGGCATTGGTCGCGGTCTTCGGCCGCACCAGGCCGAGCTTGGTGAACAGGAAGGCGATGACCGCCGTCGCGAACACCTCGAAGAAGCCCTCGACCCACAGGTGCACCACCCACCAGCGCCAGTACTCGACCATGGCGAGGTGCGTGTTGCGGCCCCACATCAGGCCGGCGCCGTAGAACAGGCCGATCGCGATCGTCGAGAGGAACAGCAGCATCGTGATCGAGCGGCTGTCGTCACGCGCCTTGAGCGCGGGCCACAGGGCGCGGCCGACCAGCAGCAGCCACAGCATCAGGCCAATGAAGAGGAAGATCTGCCAGAAGCGGCCGATGTCCGTGAACTCGTAGCCCTGGTGGCCGAACCAGAAATTCAGCTCGAGGCCCATCTTGTGCATCACGGCCGCCCACTGGCCGCCGAGCGCACCGACCACGATGATCAGCAGGCAGGTGAACAGGAAGTTCACGCCGAACCGCTGGAATTTCGGCTCGTGCCCCGAGATCGCCGGTGCGATGTAGAGGCCCGTGGCGAGCCAGGCGGTGGCGATCCACAGCACGGCCAGCTGCAGGTGCCAGCTGCGCGCCACGGAGTAGGGCAGGTACTCGGCGAGCGGGATGCCGTAGAAGCCCTGGCCCTCGACGGCGAAGTGCGCGGTGATGCCGCCAAGCACGATTTGCACGACGATCAGTGCCGTGACCACCCAGAAGTACTTGGCCGTCGCCTTCATCGACGGAGTCGGCTTGAGCGCGCTCAATGGGTCCCGGTCGGGAACGACGGGTGCGGCCTCCTGGCCGTGTGTCGCGACGTAGTACCAGGCCAGCGCGCCGACGCCGGCGAGCAGGCCCAGGATGCTGATGAACGTCCAGAGATAGGTCGCCGTGGTCGGCACGTTGCCGATCAGCGGCTCCGACGGCCAGTTGCTCGTGTACGTGATGCGGCTGTCGGGGCGGTTCGTCGACGCCGACCACGACGTCCAGAAGAAGAACGCCATCATCGCCTGGCGTTGCTCGACGTCCGGAATCGGGTTCTGCTGGATCGCGTACTGCGAGCGCAGCGTGTTCAGCTCGACGTCAGGGCCGAAGAGGCGCATGTAGTGATCGCTGACCTGCCGGATGATCTGCGCGCGGTCTTCGTCGACCGTGATCACGCCTGTCGCCGGGTCGTACGTGTTCGCGCGGATCGTGGTCTCGAGGCGTGCCCGCAGGCTCGCCTGCTGCATCGAGTCGAGGTCGGCGTACGGCTTGCCCGTTTCACGCATGGCCCAGAGGTCCAGCAACCCGGTGGCTTCGCGGTGCAGCCAGTCGGCTGACCAGTCCGGCGCCACGTAGCTGCCGTGGCCCCAGATGGAGCCCATCTCGTGGCCGCCGACGCTCTGCCAGACCTGCCGGCCCATGTCGTACTGTTCTCTGGTGAACAGGGTTTCGCCCGTCGTCGTCTTCACGGCGGCGGGGATCGGGGGCGCCGAGATGTAGATCTCGTGCCCGAAGTACAGGAGGATGCCAAAGGACACCACCATCAGTGCCGCCAGCACCTTCCACAGTCGACTCGTATTCGTCATTTCTTGCTCCCAGCGGCGAGACCGCCGCTCTAGGGGAGCGATCGTCTGCGTGGAGCGCAAAAGTCGCCTTGACCGAGGTCAAGGCGCGTCGCCACGGCCCTAAGGATTAGCCGCAGGTGCGATCAGCCAGTCATAGCGCTAATCGCCGGCAGCGTCGTGCGGTCGCGCAGGAGAGATTTTTTCCAGGAAGTCGAGCACGGTGGCGCGCTCGGCAGCATCCGGGACGCCGCCCAGCTTCATCGCGGTTCCGGGCACCATGGCCTTCGGGTTCGTCAGGAAGCGGTCGAGCATTGCGCGATTCCACGATCCTGCGACAGCCTTGAGCGCTGGCGAATACTCGAAGTCATCGACGCTCGCGATCCGGCGGCCGACGACGCCCCACAACGGCGGCGCCTCCTGCAAGGGCTCGTCCGGCTCGTACGTGTGACACGAAGTGCAGGCCTCGAAGGCTTCGGGTACCTGCAACTCGTCGGAGGCCTGGGACGGGCGAGCAAGCAACCCGCTGGCGAGGATCGGGAGCGCCCACGGCGCGAGCCGGAGAGGCGCACGGCAGAACCTTGCGGCAGCTCGCGGACCGGACATCGTCTTGCGCATCGTCCGGCGGCCTGCTGTGTTCAGATCGCCCGCGAGAACCGCTGACCCGATGCCTGCACCGACGGCAGGTACGCGTCGAATGCCATCGCGAGGTGGCGCAGCAGCAGGCGTCCGGCGGGCAGGACGCGCAGGCCTGGCTCCGCGAACTCGGCGAGGCCGTCCTTGACCATCGGTTCGAGCGCCGCGAGTTCGCTGGCGAAGTACCGGCGGAAGTCGATGTTGTGGCGCTTCGCGGTCGCTTCGTAGTCGAGCACGCCGTAGCACATGATCTGCTGGATCACGTCGCGGCGGATGACGTCGTCGCCCGTCATCGTGTAGCCGCGGTGCACGGGCAGTTCGCCGCGATCGATAGCGCCGTAGTACTCGGGCAGCGTCTTCAGGTTCTGGATGTAGTGGTCGCCGACCTTGCCGATCGAGCTCACGCCGAGGCCCACGAGGTCGCAGTAGCCGCGCGTCGAGTAGCCCTGGAAATTCCGGTACATCGTGCCGGACTCCTGCGCGAGCACGAGTTCGTCGTCGGGCAGGGCGAAGTGATCCATGCCGATGTAGACGTAGCCGGCGGCCGAGAGCTTGTCGATCGTGAGCTCGAGCAACTGCAGGCGCGTCTCGGGCGTGGCGAGGTCCTCGACCTTGATCTGCTTCTGCGGCTTGAACATCTGCGGCAGGTGCGCGTAGGCATACACGGCGAAGCGGTTCGGCCGCGCCGAGAGCACCGTGTCGAGCGTCCTGGCAAAGCCCTGCACCGACTGTTTCGGCAGGCCGTAGATCAGGTCGACGCTGACGGAGTTGAAGCCGAACTCGCGTGCTTCGCGGATCAGCCGCAGCGTGTCGGGCACGGACTGGACGCGGTTCACTGCTTCCTGCACGGCCGGGTCGAAGTCCTGGATGCCGAGACTGCAGCGATTGAAGCCGATTCGATAGAGATCGCGCAGCGTGTCGGTCGTGATCGTGCGCGGGTCGAGCTCGATCGAATACTCGCGACCTTCGTCCGACGAAAGCTGGAAATGCTGCCCCATCTTCTCGACCAGCCGCTCGATTTCGAGCGACGTCAGGAAGGTGGGTGTGCCGCCGCCGAAGTGCAGTTGTTCCACGATGCGGTCGCGATCGTAGAGATCGCCCTGCATCTCGATTTCGCGATGCAGCCGGTACAGGTACGCCTCGGCCTTCTCGTGGTTGCGGGTGATGACCTTGGTGCAGCCGCAGTAGAAGCACGGGCTCGAGCAGAACGGGATGTGCACGTACAGCGACAGTGGCCGCGGGATCGGGTCCTGGTTGCTGGCCACGGCGACGGCCCGGTACTCGTTGACGCCGAAACGGTCCGAGAACTGCACCGCGGTGGGGTACGACGTGTAGCGCGGACCCGCGCGGTCGTAGCGGCGGACTAGGTCTTCGTCGAACCGGATCTGGTGCGAGTTCATCTGCGTTCCTGCGCTGTCGGGGGCGGAGTCAGCCTGCTGCCTGACCCGCCCATCTGCCTTGATGTGCGTCAAGGATGAGAATTTGTCTAAGCTGGGCCAACCTTTCAAGCCGAATATTCCGCAGCCGTTGCGGTAAACCCTGATCAACCTTGGCCAGGGAACCATCGGCTGGTGGGGCCAGGCGGACGATCCGCTAGAATTCGCGGAGTTTTGCCGGAGGTTCCCCCTTGACCGTTCCCAACCACCCCTGCGACCCCCATCGAGACCGATGCCCTGATCGTCGGCGCCGGCCCGGCCGGCTTGTTCCAGGTCTTCGAACTCGGCCTGCTCGGCATCAAGAGCCACGTCGTCGACACCCTGCAGCACCCGGGCGGCCAGTGCGCGGAGTTGTACCCCGACAAGCCGATCTATGATATCCCGGCGCTGCCCGTCTGCGGCGCGCAGGAACTCGTCGAGCGCCTGATGCAGCAGATTGCCCCGATGGGCCCCGTCTTCCATTTCGGCGAGGAAGTCGCCGAGCTGACGCAGCGGGACGACAGTCGCTTTTTCCTGCGCACGTCGGCCGGCACCGAGTTCCTGGCGAAGACGGTCGTGATCGCCGCCGGCCTCGGTTCGTTCCAGCCGCGTCGCCTCGGCGTCGAGGGCTGCGACGCTTTCGAAGACCGGCAGGTGCACTACCGGGTTCGCAGCGCGGCCGAGTTCGCCGGCCAGCGGCTCGTCATTTTCGGCGGCGGCGATTCGGCGCTCGACTGGGTCATCGACCTGAACGGCAAGGCAAAGAGCATCGTGCACGTGCATCGCCGCAACGAGTTCAAGGCGGCACCGGCGTCGGTCGCGCGCATGCGCGAGCTGGTGGCGGCCGGCAAGATGGAATACGTCGAAGGCATCGCCGCCGGCATCGCGGTCGAGGATGGCCGGCTCACCGGCGTGACCATCAAGCGCACGGACGGCAAGGCGCAGGACGTCGCGGCCGATCACCTGCTCGCGTTCTTCGGCCTGCACCCGAAGCTCGGCCCGATCGCCGAGTGGGGCTTCGAACTGGAGAAGAAGGCGATCAAGGTCGACACCGCAAAATTCCAGACCAACGTCCCCGGTATCTTCGCCATCGGCGACATCAACACCTACCCGGGCAAGAAGAAGCTGATCCTGAGCGGCTTCCACGAAGCCGCGCTGGCGGCCTTCGCCATCGCGGAGCACTTGAATCCCGCGAAGAAGGTGCACCTGCAGTACACGACGACCAGTCCGATCATGCAGAAGCGGCTCGGCGTCGCCGAGTGACCGCCACATGAGCACGGTGCTCGTCGACCTGCTCCAGTTGCTCGATCTCGAGCGGCTCGAGATCAACCTGTTCCGGGGTGTCAGCCGCGACATCGGCAGCCCGCAGGTGTTCGGCGGGCAGGTGCTCGGGCAGGCGTTGATGGCCGCGAGCCGCACGGTCGAGCCCGATCGCGCGGTGCATTCGCTGCACTCGTATTTCCTGCGGCGTGGCGACTTCGACGCGCCGATCGTCTACGAGGTGGATCGCAGCCGCGACGGCGCGAGCTTCACCAACCGCCGCGTCGTCGCGATCCAGCACGGCCAGCAGATCTTCCACCTCTCCGCTTCGTTCCACCTGCCTGAAGCGGGGCCGGACCACCAGGTGGAGGCACCGGTGGTGACGCCGCCCGAGGAATTGCCGGACCTCACGGCCACGGTGCGGCGACGGTTGCAGGACCTGCCCGACCAGCGGCGACGCTTCTGGGAGCGCGACCGTCCTTTCGAGTTTCGTTCGGTCGAGGCGATCGACGACGGCCGGCCGCGGCCCGGCGTGCGTCACATCTGGTTCCGCCTCGCCGGACAGTGTCCTGACGATGCCGTGCTGCATCGATGCCTGCTGGCCTACGTGTCGGACTTCCACCTGCTGGAGACGGCAACCCTGCCGCATGGCCTTTCGTTTCACACGGGGGACGTGCTGCTCGCCAGCCTCGATCACGGCATGTGGTTCCACCGCCCGTTCCGCGTCGACGACTGGCTGCTCTATGCGCTGATCAGCCCGAGCAGCAGCGGTGCGCGCGGCATGGCCTTCGGGCGCATCTTCGACCGTGCGGGACGGCTCGTGGCCAGCACGGCGCAGGAAGGCCTGATGCGCGTGCGCGAAGGCTGAAGCGCAGCCTTACTTCACCGCGAGTTCGAACCGCACCAGTTGCCCGTTGGCCGAGACCTTGCCGTCACGTGCGAGGAATACACGCTCCGGCAACATGCCCGTGCCGGTGAGCAGCGCATCCTGCACGGCCGTGCCGCGCTGCTGCCCGAGTTGTTCCAGGTCGCTGGGTTGCGCGACTGCACGCGTGCGGCATTCCTGTTCCAGCCATGCGAGGCGTGCTTGTTCGGCCTGTGCCTTCGCTGCCTTGCGTGAGACGTCGTCCGCGGGTTCGGGCGGTTCGGGGATCACGGGTGCGGCGCCGGACAACTGCGTGTACAGGGCCGTCAGGACCTTCTCTTTCTGCTCCGGCGGCAGCGTCTCGAATGCCGGCACCGGCGTTGACTCGTCAGTGCGCTTCTTGCCGAGCAGCGCTTGGCGCGAGGCCGCCTGCAGTTCGCGCTGGAAACGCGCCTCAGTCAGCGCCGCCCCGTCGAGCGACGCCTCGGCACCGATCGGCACCTCCAGCCGCAAGTCCGGCTTGGGCGCGAGACTCTTGCCCAGTGCGCCCAGCCGTTCAGCGGCCACCGGGTCCAGCGCGGCCGAACCGGGAGCGAAGTCGACGAACTGCGCTTCCTCCGCGCCCTTGAACAAGGCGCCGAGCGCCTTGAACGGCGCCGTCACCGCTTTCGACAGGATGTTCTTGATGACCTGCCAGATGATCGGGCCGACGCGGAATGCCGGGTCGTCGAGCGTGCCCGTCACCGGGATCTCGAGGTTGATCACCCCGTCCGCGTCCTTCAACAGCGAGGTCGCGAACTTGACCGGCAGCGTCGCCTCTTCCTTGTTTGCGGTGGCCTCGCCCCATTCGAGCTGATCGATGCGGATCTTGTGCTGCGCCTCGAGCTTGCGGTTGTCGATCTGGTAATGCAGGTCGGTGAACAGCTTGCCCTTCGCGATGTTGTAGCCCGCGAACTTGCCGGAGTACGGGTTGAACACCGGCAACGAGATGTTCTCGAACTTGAATGTGATGTCGGTGTAACGGTCGAAGGCGAACGGCTGCGTCGTGCCGGAGATCAGCACCGGTGAGTACTCGCCGACGTTGCCAGCGAGCTCGACCGTCGCGCGCGAATTCGGATCGCTCGACATGCCGGTGATGCTGCCGTCGAGCGACTCGA
>CAVOWK010000044.1:0-35863 GCA_963700045.1 uncultured Gammaproteobacteria bacterium | reverse complement strand
CGTGATGGAGCAGAAGGGCGCGACGCTCGGCGTCTCGACGATGTGCATCGGTCTCGGCCAGGGCATTACGACGGTGCTCGAGCGCACCTGAGTTCCGCGCCCTCTCCCGCGCCAGCGGGAGTATAGGGGCGGGTGGGACCCAGCCCCTGGCGGACCTGGTTGCGTAGCTTCCGTACTCGCGGCGGCTTGGCGTGCGCATAAGTCCCGATAGTCGCTGGCGCCGTCCGGAGCAAGGTTCCGACGGCTGATCTTCAGGGTGGAGGGCATATGGACAACAAGGCGAAAGACGTCGCAATGGAACTGGCGGAGGACGCCCGCCAGGCTGAGTGGGAGCACGTCAGCTTCACGGCCGAGGTCTTCAAGGGCAGCTTCCGCTGGGACCTCGTGCACCCGTTCCCGGCGCAGTCGCCGGAAGACCGGAAGATCGGCGACGACTACCTCGTAAAGGTGCGCGAGGTGCTCGAGAAGCACGTCGATCCCTACCAGATCGACGAGCAAGGTGAGTATCCCGCCGCCGCGCTCGAGGCGATGGCCGCGATCGGGCTCTTCGGCATGAAGATTCCGAAGGAGTACGGTGGCCTCGGGTTCTCCATCACCAACTACGCGCGCGTGCTGGGCATGATCGGGAGCTATTGTTCCAACACGGTCACGTACCTGTCGGCGCACCAGAGCATCGGCGTGCCGCAACCGCTGCGCGAGTTCGGTACCGAGGAGCAGAAGCGCAAGTACCTGCCGCGCCTCGCGCAGGGTGAGATTTCCGCGTTCGCGCTGACCGAGCCCGACGTCGGCTCCGACCCGGCGCGCATGAGTACCGTGGCCACGCCCACCGACGACGGCAAGGCGTTCATCCTGAACGGCGACAAGCAGTGGTGCACCAACGTCACGGATCCCAAGACGACGCTGATCGCCGTGCTGGCCCGCACGCCGGACAAGGTACTGCCGAACGGCAAGAAGATTCCGCAGATTTCGTGCTTCGTGGTCGAGACCGCGTGGCCGGGCGTCGAGCGGGTGCGGCGCTCGACGTTCATGGGCCTGCGCGGCATCGCCAATGGCTCGGTCACGTTCAAGGACGTGCGCGTGCCTGCGGAGAACATGATCGGCAAGCCCGGGGAGGGACTGAAGATCGCGCTGGCCACCCTGAACGTCGGTCGTCTCGGCCTGCCCGCCGCCGCCATCGGCGTCGGCATGGCTTTCGTCGAAGATTCCCGCTGGTGGATCACCACGCGGCAACAGTGGGGCCAGCCGGTCGGCAAGCACCAGGCCATCGCCAAGATGGTCTCGAGTTATGCCGCGCACCTGTTCGCCATGAAGAGCATGGTGTACCTGACCTGCGCACTGGCCGACCACAAGAACGTCGACATCCGGCTGGAGGCTGCCGCAGCCAAGTACTTCTGTTCCGAGACGCTCTACCGCATCCTCGACGACTACCTGCAGGTGCGCGGTGGCCGTGGCTACGAGCGGGCGACGTCGCTCTACGAGCGCGGCGAGCGTCCGACCAGCGTCGAGATGGCAATCCGCGACATGCGGGTCGGACGCATCTTCGAAGGCTCGTCGCAGGTCATGCATCTCATCATGGCGCGTGAGGCGCTCGACACGCATTTCAAGCTGGTAATGCCGATCCTCCAGCCCAAGCCCGGCCAGAAGGTCAGCAAGGGCGAGGCCATGATGAAGGCTGCCGGGTTCTACTCCACCTGGCTGCCGAAGCTGTTCATGCCCGAGACCGGTCATCACTTCGAAGCCAGGCACCTCAGCGAGGTGAACCGCAAGCACCTCGCCTACGCGGGCAAGACCAGCAAGCTGCTCGCCCGGCGGCTGTTCGCGACCATGGCCAGGTTCGGCCCCAAGCTCGAGAAGGAACAGTTGATCCTCGGCAACTTCGTCGACATCGGCGTCGACCTGTTCGTCATGTCCACCACGCTGTCGTACGCAGACCACCTGCTCGGCGAGAATCCTGCGGACCAGAGTCCGCAGGAACTGGCGGACCTCTTCTGTCGCGAGGCGCGGCGGCGCATCGAGGCGAACTTCCGTGCGGTGAAGTCGAACAACAACCGGTCCTATCGCAAAGTCGCCGGGCTGTTCATGGACGGCACCCTGGGCTGGCTCGCCGACGGTTCGATGAACCCGATTCCACCGCAGTACCGTGACTGGGAAAAGAACGACTACGAGCATCCGGCGCGGGACCTGGCCGCGCGCAAGGCCGAGGAGCAAAAGACACCGAAGCGCGACGAAGCGGCTTGAGAATTCTGGCGGCCCGGGGCTTCCCGCCGATTGCTGCGCCAGACGCGCGCGTCCTGATCCTGGGTTCGTTGCCTGGTCGGGCCTCGCTCGCGGCACGCCAGTATTACGCGCAGCCGCACAACGCTTTCTGGCGAATCATGGGTGAACTGTTCGACGCGGGACCCGACGTTCCCTACGCCGGGCGGGCCGATCGACTGCGCGCGAGCGGCATTGCGCTGTGGGACGTGTGCAGGGAGGCGGTGCGCCCAGGCAGTCTCGATGCCGCGATCGACCTGGCGACCGTCGTGACCAACGACTTCAAGCGCTTTTTCAGCGAGCACCCCCGCATCGCCCACGTTTGCGTCAACGGCGGCACGGCCCATCGGCTCTACCTGCGCAGGGTGCAGCCCGTGCTGCCCGAACCGCTGTCGTCGCTGCCGCTGCACCTGCTGCCATCGACGAGCCCGGCGCACGCTTCGCTGCGATTTGCGCAGAAGCTGGAACGCTGGCGACTGCTTGAAGGCCTGCTGGCGGCTTGAGCGCGCGCCATCCCGAGCGGAATTCGGCTACGGCACCTGGCCAGGTACCGGACGATTCTGGCGAGCCCCTGGTGCTTCGCGCGCGATACGCACGACTTCATCCGCCGTATCCGCGAGACGCAACAGCGCAAGCTCCTCGCGCGTGATGGTTCCTTCGCCCACCAGCGTCCGCTCGAGAAACTGCTGCATCTCGCCCCAGAAGTCCCGTCCCACCGCGATCAACGGAAAGCGCTCGATCTTGCCGTTCTGCACCAGCGTGGCGAGTTCGAACGCTTCGTCGAGCGTGCCGAAGCCGCCCGGCATCACGACGAATGCGCACGAGTACTTCACGAGCATCACCTTGCGCACGAAGAAATGCTCGAAACCGATGAAGCGGTCGAGGTAGTCGTTGGGCTTCTGCTCGCGCGGCAGCCGGATGTTGCAGCCGAGGCTCAAGGCACCGGCCTCGCGCGCGCCGCGATTCGCGGCTTCCATGATTCCCGATCCGCCGCCCGTCATCACTGCAAAACCGGCTCTTCCCAGCTCGAATCCGACCTCACGCGCCAGCTGGTAGTAGCGATGGCCTTCGTGAAAACGCGCGGAACCGAAGATCGTGACGCACGGCTGGTGGAATTCGAAGCTTTCGAAGCCGTGGAGGAATTCCAGGAAGAAGCGCACGGCGCTTTCAAGATCGGCCGCGCGGTTGCGCCGGCCGGACAGGAAGAGCTTCTCGGTGCCCTCGACCTGCTGCAGCAGCGAAGTTTCGTGCTTTCCTTCGGACCCGTTCGTCACGCACACTCTCCCGGGCTGCGGCCGTCCATGCCGGACGCGCCGACACTCGAATGATACCGAAGGGAGCGCAACACCAATGATCGGATATGTCACGCTGGGCTCGAACGACATCCCGCGGGCGGCCGCGTTTTACGACGAGTTGCTCAAGCTGCTGGGTGCCGGCCGGTTCATGGAGTCCGAGACCATGGTGGCGTGGGCCGTGTCCCTCGACAAGCCTGCGCTGGGTGTCATCAAGCCGTATGACGGCAAGCCGGCCTCGTCTGGCAACGGCGTGATGGTCGCGCTGGTCGTCGACAGCAACGCGAAAGTGGACGAAGTCCATCGGCAGGCCATCGCGCTCGGCGGGAAGGACGAAGGCGCCCCGGGTCCGCGCGGCACCGACGGGTTCTACGCGGGCTATTTCCGCGACCTCGATGGACACAAGATCAACTGCTACTGCTGGAAGGCCGGCTGACCGATCCGCGGGACGCTCCGTCGGATGACGAAACGCGCTTTCGCCTCCGGCCGGACCAGTGCTGCGCTTGTCGCAGTGGTGGTGCTTGCCGGTTGTATCGCAACCACCCGGCCACCAGCGTCGTCGACCGTGCCTGCGATGCCGACGGCCGGCCTGCAGGTCTACGCCGTTGGCGACATCGCCGACTGCGGTCACAGTGCACCTGCGGATTCGGTGGCTGAGCGCACGTCGCGACTCGTGCCCGACGGCGCGCTGGTGCTCGGTCTCGGCGACATGGCCTATCCGCAAGGCGACGCGCAGACGCTGGCCTCGTGCTACGAGCCGACCTGGGGCCGGCACCGTGCGGCGACGCTGGTCACGCCCGGCAACCACGACTACGTCCGCGGCAATGCGGGTGACTTCAGTGAGTACTTCGGTTTCGATGCGATGAATGACGGTGGCTTCATTGCTTTCGCCCGCCCGTTGACCGAGGACTGGCGCCTGATCGCGCTCGACAGCAACGTCGATGGCAGTGCATTGCAGGCCCAGTACGAGTGGCTGGTTCGGCTCTTCGCTGAAGATGCGCAAGCGCCTGCGCGGCCGCAAGGCTGCCTGCTCGTCATGTGGCACGCGCCGCTGTATTCGTCGGGCATGCATCGGGGTTCGGGTGACAGGATGCGGCCCTTCTGGAAACTGCTCGACCGCCATGGCGCCGACCTGGTGCTGAGCGGGCACGAACACTTTTACGAACGCTTCGATCCCCTCGATGCGGAAGGGCACGCGCCGTATGCCGGACAGGCGCCGCGGCAATTCGTCGTCGGTACCGGTGGCGCAAGGCTTTACGGCTTCTGGAAGCCGCCGTACCGCAGCAAAGCGCGGGTGCTCGAACACGGCGTGCTGCAACTGGCGCTCGAGCGCGGCAGCTACTCGTGGCGATTCATCGACGTCGAGGGGCGCGTGCGGGACGCCGGCGTGGCGCGCTGTCGCGCGACCGGGAACTGAGGTAACGTGCGGCAGGCCAGGATGGCAGCGACTGTCCGGCAATCTCGCGCACAGGGGAGTTCATGACAACGTTCACCGACTGGATCAACGCCCTCGACTCGTTCGTGTGGGGCCCGGCCATGTTGGTGCTGATCCTCGGCACCGGTCTGTATCTGCAGGTGCGGCTCGGCGGCATGCCGGTGCGCAAGATCGGTGCCGGCCTGCGGCTGGTTTGGAGCGGCCGGGGCGGTGACGAAGCCCACGGCGAGGTCAGTCCGTACTCGGCGCTGATGACATGCCTCGCCGCGACCATCGGTGTCGGCAACATCGCGGGCGTGGCCACGGCTGTGGCGCTTGGCGGCCCCGGCGCGGTGTTCTGGATGTGGATGACGGCGCTGGTCGGCATGGCCACCAAGTACGCCGAGGTGCTGCTGGCGGTGCACTTCCGCGAGCGAGACAAGAAGGGACGTTTCGTCGGTGGCCCGATGTACGCCATCCGCAATGGTCTGGGCCCGCGCTGGGCCTGGCTCGGCACCGCGTTCGCGTTGTTCGGCGGCCTCGCCGGCTTCGGCATCGGCAACATGGTGCAGGCGAACAGCATCGCGGCCGCGATGCAGGGTTCGTTCAGCATCACCCCGGTCGTCACCGGCATCGTGCTCACGGTCATCACCGGTGCTGTCATCCTGGGCGGCATCAAGCGCATCGCGTCGGTTGCGAACTGGCTCGTCCCGTTCATGGCGATCGGCTACGTGATCGCGGCCCTGGTCGTGCTCGCATTCCACTGGCGCAATATTCCGCAGGCGTTCACGCTGATTTTCGCAACAGCCTTCACCGGTACCGCGGCGGTCGGTGGCTTCGCCGGCGCGGCGATGATGGCCGCGATCCGCTACGGCGTGGCACGCGGCATCTTCTCGAACGAAGCGGGCCTGGGCACGGCCGGCATCGCGCAGGCAGCGGGCATGAGCAACGATCCGGTGCGCAGCGGCCTGATCGGCATGATGGGCACGTTTTTCGACACCCTCGTGGTCTGCACGATGACGGGTCTTGCGATCGTGGTCTCGGGCGCCTGGCAGTCCGGCAAGACGGGCGCCGCACTGACGCAAGCCGCGTTCCAGTCGGCAATGCCCGGCATCGGCGGCGAGGTCGTCGCGGTCGCGCTGGGCATTTTCGCGCTCACGACCATTCTCGGCTGGGCGTACTACGGCGAGCGTTGCTGGCAGTACCTGGTGGGCGACTGGACGATCCTGCCGTACCGCATCGTCTGGACGCTCATGGTGTTCTTCGGTGCAGTCACGCAGCTCGACCTCGCATGGACCATCGCCGACACGCTCAACGCGCTGATGGCAATTCCGAACCTGATCGCGCTGCTGGCACTGTCACCAGTCGTCGTGCAGTTGACGCGCGCAGGTCTCGCCCGGGCTCTGCAGGACTGACGGCTATTGCGGCTTCCAGACGCCCTCGCGCCGCGGATCCGCACCCGTCTCGAACGCCGGCGGATTGCCGCGCACGGCCACGCCGTGCAGGCCGGACTCTTCGCCTCGGCCCGACTTGAGTGCGACGCCCTTGGCCGCCAGCTGCGCCGACAGCTCTGCGGAAATGCGCGGCATCTCGCCGTAGAAATCGGCGCCGCGCGCGATCACGTTGGGCAGGTTGATCGCGTCCTGCAGCGGCAGGTCCCAGGCCAGCAGTCCGATCAGCACCTTGGCGTTGTAAGCGAGGATGGCTGACCCGCCCGGCGAGCCGACCGCGGCCACGAACGCGCCGTCCGCCTTGCGCAGCACGATCGCCGGCGACATCGAGGAACGGGGCCGCTTGCCGCCAGCGACGGCATTCGCCACGGGGCGACCGGCCGTGTCGACCGCCGTGAACGAGAAGTCGGTGAGCTGGTTGTTCAGGAAGAACCCGCCGACCGCGCGTCCCGAGCCGAACAATGACTCCACCGAGCTGGTCATCGAGATCACGTCGCCGTGGTCGTCGACGATGACGAAGTGGCTCGTACCCGGCACCTCGTCCGTTGCATCTACCCCTGAGCGCGTCATCACGGCACCGGGCGGAGTGCCTGCGTCGGGAGCGCCTGCAGCCGCGCGCTCGCCGATCAGTTGCGCGCGGTTGTCGAGATAGCCCTTGTCGAGCATGCCTTCGACGGGAACGGCGACGAAACGCGGATCGGCGACGTAACGATCGCGGTCGGCGTACATCAGCCGGCTCGCCTCGGCGAAGAGCAGCCACGCCTGCGGATCCGTCGGCCCACGCGACGCAATGTCCGTGCGTTCGAGCAGTCCCAGCACTTCGAGCACGCCGACACCGCTCGATGGCGGCGGTGGCACGCAGACCAGGTAGAGGCGGAACGTGCGGCACAGCGGCTGCACTTCGGCGGGGTGAAAGGCCGCCATGTCCTCGAGCGTCAACGTGCCGGGGCGGGGTGCATCCCGCGTGCGCGCGACGATCTGTTCCGCGAGCGGGCCTTCGAGCAATGCACGCGGTCCCCGCGTGGCGATCGTACGCAGTGTTTCCGCGTAGGCCGGGTTGCGCAGCGTGTCGCCCGCCTTGACGATGGTACCGTCGGGCTTGGCGAACAGCGCGCGTGCGTCCGGCAAAGTCGCCTGCGCGAACGTGCTGTTGGCGAATCTGCCAAGTCGCTGCGGCACGACGAAGCCCTGCTCGGCCGCGCGGATCGGCGCATCGAACAACGACTGCCATGGCAACCGGCCATGCTTCGAGTGCACGAGGCCCAGCATCGCGACAGCACCTGGTACGCCCGTCGAGCGTCCGCTGGTGACCGCATCCTGATACGAAAGCGGTGCGCCGTTTTCGTCCAGGAACATGCCGGGAGTCGCGCCCGCCGGGGCGGTCTCACGGCCATCGAACGCAGTGATCGCGCCCGTTTGCGCATCGTAATAGAGCAGGAAGGCGCCGCCGCCCAGGCCCGAGCTCTGCGGCTCGACGAGTCCCAGCGCTGCCTGCACGGCAACCGCGGCGTCGGCAGCACCGCCACCGGCGCGCAGGACTTCGAGCCCCGCTTCGACGGCAATCGGATTCGCAGCGGCGACCCCCGGCGTCAGCTCGACGTGCGGAACCGATACCGCGTGCGACGCAGGCGGTTCGCCCGCCGTGCCGGTGTCAGCGGGGGCCGGCGCATGGCGGCAACCGGCAGCGCCCATGGCGAGCAGGGCGAACAGTGCCGACAGGGCGACAGGCGCGCCGCGGACGTGGCAGCGGTCGAAAATTGGCATGTTGGGGAAGGCATGGACGTTGCGAGGGCACCGACAATAGACTGTCCGGCCTCCAGCCGTCGAGACTGCCCGTGCACCACACATCGATCCCGCTTCGCACCCTGTTCACGACCCTGGTTGCCGCAGTGGCGGCCGGCTCTGTCTGGGCGGCCGATCCACCACCCATGAATGCAGCTGGAGGCGCCAAGACGACACCGCAGGCCATCGTCGTGGTCCATGCCGGGCGACTGCTCGATCACCCGGGCAAGGCGCCGCGTGGGCCGAGCACGATCGTGATCCGTGACGGGCGCATCAGTGAAGTGTCGTGATGGATTCATCGACGTGCCGGGCAGTCAGCGCGTGATCGACCAGCGCACGCGTTTCGTGCTGCCAGGCCTGGTCGACAGCCATGTGCACCTGGTTTCGGATACGGGCGGGCAGATGGGACAACTGGAGGACGTGCAGGCCGAGGACGCCGAACTGGCGTACAACGCGCTTGCCAATGCGCACAAGACGCTGCGCGCAGGTTCACCACCGTGCGCAACCTCGGCGACGGAACACGGCGTCACGCTCGCACTGCGGGATGCGATCCGCGCGGGCAAGGTGGTGGGGCCGAACATCGTCGACGCGGGGCGGTCGATCTCGACGACGTCAGGGCACATGGACGCAGCGCTCGGTTATCGCGAGGACTTCCGCGAAGTGCTGCACGCGCACGACAACCTGTGTGACAGCGTGGAGTCCTGTCGCCGCGCCGTGCGGATCCAGGTAGGTCGTGGCGTGGACGTGATCAAGATCGCCACGACCGGCGGGGTCAACAGCCAGGTGGGCGCGGGTCTCGGCCAGCAGATGTTCGACGACGAGGCGCGCGCGATCGTCGAAGCCGCAAGACTCTATGGCAAGAAAGTCGCGGTGCATGCGCACGGTGCGGACGGCATCAAGGTCGCGCTCATGGCCGGTGTCGATTCCATCGAGCACGGCACGATGCTCGACGATGAATGCATCGCATTGATGGTGAAGGCGGGCACCTATTACGTGCCGACGCTGTCCACCGTGAATGGTTACATCGAGCGGCTGGCCGCGAACCCCGAGGCGTATTCGCCGCAGGTGCGGGCGAAGGTCGAGTGGCGCATCAGGGTGACCGGCGAGTCGCTGCGCAAGTCGGTGCCCAAGGGCGTCAAGATCGCGTTCGGCACCGACGCCGGCGTGAGCAAGCATGGCCGCAACGCGGACGAATTCGAATTGATGGTCAAGCACGGCATGACGCCGGCCGCGGCGTTGCAGGCAGCCACCGTCAATGCGGCGGACCTGCTCGGCCTGCAGGCCGACGTGGGAACGATCGAGCCTGGGAAGCGGGCCGACCTCATCGCCGTCGACGGCGACCCGCTCAGCGACGTCACCGTGCTGAAGCGCGTGCCTTTCGTCATGAAGGACGGCGTCGAGTTCAAGGACGGTCCGGGCTGACACGCGGCCATGGACAAGCGCCCGCCCCGTTCGTGCAGTCGCTGCCTTTCTCGGAGGCGTGCGAACGCAACAAGGGCCCGATCCTCGAGGTGCTGCAACGCTGGCTCGGCCACCAGGGCGGACTGGTGCTCGAAATCGGCGCGGGTACCGGGCAGCACGCGGTTCATTTCGCGCGTCACCTGCCGCGACTCAGCTGGCAGCCGACCGAGCAGCTCGAGAGCCTCGCGTCGCTCACGGCGCGCATCGAAATGGAAGGCGCGTGCAACCTGCTCGCGCCGTTGGAACTCGACGTCGAGCAGGGGACCTGGCCGTGCGACGCAGACAGCGTCGACGCCGTCTACACCGCCAACACGCTGCACATCGTGTCGTGGCCGCAGGTGCAGGCCATGTTCCGCGGCGTCGGTCGCGTGCTGCGCGACGACGGCTTGCTGGTCGTCTACGGTCCTTTCCGTTACGGCGGGCAGTTCACTTCGCACAGCAATGCGGCTTTCGACGAGGTGCTGCGCCGACGCGACCCGTTGAGCGGAATCCGGGATTTCGAGGCGGTCGATGCGCTGGCGTCGAACCAGGGTCTGCGACTGGTCGAGGACTGCGCCATGCCGGCGAACAACCAGGCCCTCGTCTGGCGGCGGTACGGAACTGCTGCAGGTTGGCGTAGCCGGACTTGGCGATGTCGTCGGACGAGAACGTGACGACGGGCGCCGGGTTCTCGAAGTCCGACGCGCGCGCGATACGCGAACCCGTCACGTACACGGTTTCGAGATCCTTGCCCGGGTCCGTCGCCGACTGCGCGAACGCAGGCAGCGTTGCCAGTCCCGAGGCCAGGCCCAGCGCGCCGCCCAGTGCCAGGCGAATTGCGCGCGTCAGTCGTGGAGTTTGATTGCTCATGGTGCCCACCCGTCCAGATTGGAAGAACGGCGGCTATTCTGCGCGTCTGTTGTCAAATTACAAATAGGCCAGCATTCAGCGCGATTATTCGTTGCGTTTTTGCGACAACGGGATCGGGTCGGGCACAGGGAGGCGTGATAGTGCGAGATCCATGCGCGCCCCTGCGACCCGGTCACGTCGTTGACGCAACGCAGATCCGGTGGATCAGCGCGATCAATTACCCCTGCGGCGCGCAGAGCAGACCGGCCGCACGGCGTGGACCCATGTGATTAGAATCGCAGGCTTCACGTCGCACCAAGGAACTGACCCATGCCTCGATCGATCACTGCGTTGCTGGCCGTTGTCGCCGTCGCGACCGTAAGCGAGGCCGGCGCAGCCACGACAATGGCCCTGCAATGCGGCAACGTGTTCGATTCGAAGACGGCGCGCCTCGTCGGTGCGCACACGATCGTCACGGGTGCCGACGGGCGCATCCAGGACGTGTTGCCGGGCAAGGCGAATGCGCCGGGGGCCACCGTGCTCGACCTGTCGGGCGAGACGTGCATGCCTGGCTGGATCGACCTGCATGTCCACCTGGGCCAGGAATCGAACCCGAAATCGTACGAGGAGCGTTTCCGCCTCGACGACATCGATTTCGGCTACCGCGCGCTCGTCTACGCCGACCGCACGCTGAAGGCGGGCTTCACGACGGTGCGTGACCTCGGCGGCACCATCACGCCGCACCTGCGCGACGCGATCAACCAGGGCTACACGCACGGTCCTCGCATCTACGCGGCCGGCAAGTCGATCGCGACGACCGGGGGGCATGCGGACCCGAGCAACGGGCTCAATGCAGAGCTCGCGCATCTGATCGGCCCGCCGGGGCCGACCGATGGCGTCATCAATGGCGTCGACGACGCACGGCAGGCGGTGCGCCAGCGTTACAAGGACGGCTCCGACGTGATCAAGATCACTGCGACGGGCGGCGTGCTGAGTTACGCGAAGAGTGGCGACGCGCCGCAGTTCACCGTCGACGAGGTGAAAGCCGTGGTAGAGACCGCGAAGGACTACGGCTACAAGGTCGCGGCGCACGCGCACGGCAAGGACGGCATTCGCCGCGCGGTTGAAGGTGGCGTGACTTCGATCGAGCACGGCACCTACATGGATGACGAGATCATGACGCTGATGAAGCAGCACGGCACCTGGTACGTGCCGACGATCTCGGCGGGAAAATTCGTCGCAGAAAAGGCCAAGATCGACGGCTATTACCCCGAGATCATCCGGCCGAAGGCGGCACGCATCGGCGGCCAGATCCAGGACACGTTCGCGCAGGCGTACAAGGCCGGCGTGAAGATCGGCTTCGGCACCGACCAGGGCGTCGCGCCGCACGGGCAGAACGCGAAAGAGTTCGGCTACATGGTCGAGGCGGGCATGCCGGCCGCAGCGGCCATCCAGTCCGCGACCTACAATGCAGCCGAAGTGCTGGGCGCACCTGACCTGGGACAACTCGCCCGGGGATTCCGCTCCGACGTGGTCGCCGTACCCGGCAACCCGCTCGACGACATCGCGCTCACCAGCAAGGTGAGTTTCGTGATGAAGGACGGCGCCGTCTACGTGGGCGGCAGCGCGCAGTAACCTGCGCACCGACGTCGGTCACCACGCAGGTGACGCCTCGCGTCAGTAGCGCGGGTCGTACATCTCCGCGCGGATTGCCTGCTCGAGGTCCTCGGGTCGTTCGATCGACGCGAGCCCGTCGCGCAAGGCGATCTCCGCGACGTCCACTGCGATGCGTGCCGATACGTCGCGCACGGCACTGAGCGGCGGGAACAGGCTGCCCTGGTCCAGGTCGGCCTGCGTCGTGCACCGCGCCAGCGTGCGCGCGGCCGTCAGGAACATCGCGTCGATGACACGAGTGGCGCCGACGACGACGAGCGCGAGACCCAGGCCCGGGAAGATGTACGAATTGTTGCCCTGCCGGGGCACGAAATGCCGGCCGTCCGGCAACGTCACTGCGTCGAACGGACTGCCCGAGGCGTAAAGGGCGCGGCCGTCCGACCATTCGTAGGCCTGTTGCGCCGTGCATTCGGCCTTCGAAGTCGGGTTCGACAGTGCGAAAATGATCGGACGCTCGTTGATGCGCGACAACTCGCGCACGACTTCTTCGGTGAAGGTGCCCGGCACCGCGCCCACGCCGATGATGGCCGTCGGCCGCAGCGCCTTCACGGCGCCAATGAAATCGCTGACTGGTGCGTGCACGTGCGCATAGGGTCGCTTGTGCTCGGCCAGTTCGCCGCGGCTCGCCACGACGAGTCCTTTCGAATCGACCATCCAGCAGCGCCCGCGTGCGGCCGCTTCGTCGACTCCTTCCTCGACCATCGCGTTCACGAGCAGGTCGGAGATGCCCGTTGCCGCTTCGCCGGCGCCCAGGCACAGGAACGTCTGCTCGGACATCGACTTGCCCGTGACGCGCAGCGCGGACAGGATGCCGGCGACGGCCACCGCGGCCGTGCCCTGGATGTCGTCGTTGAAACAACTTACCCGGTCGCGGTAACGGCGCAGCAGGCGGAACGCGTTGTGATTGGCAAAGTCCTCGAACTGCACGATCACGCCAGGAAACACTTCCTGCGTGGCGACGATGAATTCCTCGACCAGTTCGTCGTAGGCCTCGCCGGTGACGCGGCGCTGGCGCAGGCCGAGGTACAGGGGGTCCGCCAGCAGCGCCTCGTTGTTCGTGCCCACGTCGAGCATCACGGGCAGGCACTTCCAGGGATGCAGGCCCGCGCACGCGGTGTACAGCGAGAGCTTGCCGATGGGGATGCCCATGCCGTTCGCGCCGAGGTCGCCGAGGCCGAGGATACGCTCGCCGTCGGTGACGACGATCATCGCCGCTTCGCGATGCGGCCAGTTGCGCATGACCTGCGACATGCGCCCGCGGTCCGCGGCCGAGACGAAGAGTCCGCGGGGACGGCGGTAGATGTGACCGAACTGCTGGCACGCCAGGCCGACCGTCGGCGTGTAGATGATCGGCATCATCGTGTCGGCGTAGTCCATCACGACGCGGAAAAACAGGGCTTCGTTCCGATCGAGCAGGCTCGAGAGCATGATGTACTTGGCGAGCGGGGTCTGCAGCCGGTGGAAGTTCTCGAGCACGCGCGCCAGTTGCTCGTCCTGGGTCGCGACCTGTGGCGGCAGCAGACCACGCAAGCCGAGCACGTCGCGCTCGTGTTCGCTGAAGGCGGTGCCCTTGTTCAGGGTCGGGTCCCGCAGCAGCGCGGTGCCGCGCGGGTACCATTCGGGCAGGGGAGGGAGCGAGCGTTTTGGCATCGGCGTGTCCGTGGTTCAGACACGCGCGATGCTAGTGGGCGCGTTGCGCCCGTCAACGCGGAAAAGTCCTTAGAGGGCCCTCGTCAGGAGGAGGCCTTCATCTGCGACTGGCAGTAATTCGGCAGGCCGACGCGGTCGATCAGCTGCAGTTGCGTTTCGAGGAAGTCGATGTGTTCCTCTTCGGATTCGAGGATGTCCTCGAGCAGCTCGCGGCTCACGTAATCGCCGACCTTTTCACAGTGGGCGATCGCCGCCTTGAGGTCCGGATGGGCGATCAGCTCGAGCTTGAGGTCGCAATCGAGGACTTCGCGCACGTCCTCGCCGATCATCAGCTTGCCGAGGCTCTGCAGGTTCGGCAGTCCCTCGAGGAACAGGATGCGTTCGATCAGCTTGTCGGCATGCTTCATCTCGTCGATCGACTCGTGCTGCGAGTGGTCGCCGAGCTGGCCGAGGCCCCAGTTCTTCAGCATGCGCGCATGCAGGAAATACTGGTTGATCGCGGTCAGTTCGTTCTTGAGGATCTTGTTGAGATGAGCAATGACTTCGACGTCGCCCTGCATGACATCAGCTCCAACGACAGGCCTGGGGATGCCGCTGGCGCGGCGCATTTTTCCGATCAGGAAGCCTGAGGGGCGGGGGCGCGGGAAGCAAGCGTTTCGGTGTCGAGCATCTCACGCGCGCAGGGCTCGCACGCGCCACAGCACGTGGCCACGCCCGTGCACGACTGCAGCTGCTCGAACGAGCGCGCGCCTTCGTGGATGGCCTGTTGCAGCCGGGTTTCCGAGATGCCGTGGCAGAGACAGACGTACATGACCTGGTACCTCGCCGTGGCCCGCATTCTAGGCCAGGAAGGTACGCGAATGCAAATGATTCGCATTTAGGTACATTCCGCAACCAGCTTGTAACAGGCCGCAATCGAGCTTCGCTGCAAGGACACTGTCCAAGCCGGTTGAGGCGCAAGCGGCGGACCCTGGACAGTTAAACTGCTCGAATGAACGACTTGAGCCCTGGTTGCCCGACACACGCGCCGGACGGCAGCCACGACGATGCGAAGCAGCAGTCCGCGCAGCCGTCGCTGCAACGTGCCTTCATGGATCGCGCGCGTCGCGCAGTTGAGCGCGAGCACGAGAAAACTCCGCGTCGCCTTGGCCAGAATCTCGTGGCGCTGGCGGCGGCGTTCGCACTGACGTTCGGCATCGTCTACGTCTTTGACGCCTTCCTCACCAGCATGCAGAAAGTGATGCGCATGATGGATGAGCAGGAAGAGCGCCAGCAGCAGGAAGAGGCGGACAGGAAGAAGAAGGAACCGATCCCCGCTTACGTGGTACCGCCGTCGGACTGACGCGCTCCGTGCACATGAAGCCAGCCCTGCATGCAATCTAGAGAGCGGTGATGCAGATCCTCCGCAAGTCCTGCCTCGGCCTGCTCCGGTTGTTCGGCTGGCGTACGTCGCTGACGTGGCCTCCGGAGCCCCGGGGCCTGATCATGGTCTATCCGCACACCTCCAACTGGGATTTCCCGATCGGCGTGCTGTTCAGGCTGGGCCACGATCTGCCGGCCCACTGGATGGGCAAGGACCAGATGTTCCGCTGGCCGTTCCGGCGTCTGTTGATCGCAATCGGCGGCCTGCCCATCAATCGTCGCGAACGAACCGGTTTCGTGGCGGCGATGGTCGAGGAAATGCGCCGACGCGACTGGCTGTGGATTGCGGTCGCCCCCGAGGGCACGCGCGCGCACGGCGAATACCTGAAGTCCGGCTTCTACCAGCTGGCCCTGGCGGCCGACGTGCCGATCGGATTGGGCTACATCGATTACGGGCGCAAGCAGGTCGGCATCGATCGCTATGTGCGCATGACGGGGAACGAAGAGCAGGACCTGCAGGTGCTGCGCGATTTTTACGCCACGATCAAGCCCAGGAGGCCCGGCGGCGCAGGCGGTCTGAAGTTTCGTCAGCGGGAGCCCTAAGGGGCATTACGAATGGGCGCCGTCTTACGACGGCCCAACAATGACGCCCTGAGGGTCAGGGGGGCCGCGGCGTGACCGCGACGAGGAATAAACCGGTGAGGGCAGCCGTTGACGCGAAAAGCGCCAACACGTTCGCGTTCGTCCTGCATCCGCTGACGATCGACTACCTCGCGCATCACCCGCGCTATCGCTGGACGCGCCATCTGCCTCGCGCGCTGGTCGAAGCGACCGCCGCGCACATGCCGGCTGCTCGTGTCGGTCGCGTCGACGGCGGCGTTTCGCCGACCACGGGCCAGCCGATCAAGGGACTCATCTACGCGCTCGGCACGACACCGCGCCAGATGCTGAGCCGTCCCCCTGAATTCACGTATCGCAGGCTCGATCAAGCCGTGCGCGACGCGGCCGAGCAGGGTGCGCAGATCGTCGGCCTCGGCGCGTTCACGAAAGTGGTGGGGGATGCGGGCGTCACGGTGGCGCGGCGCGCGTCGATCCCGGTCACGACCGGCAACAGTCTCACGATCGCGGCCACGCTCGAGACGGCCAAACTCACGGCGCGGCGCATGGGGTGGGCCGATCTCTCGCACGCCAAGGCCATGGTCGTCGGCGCGACCGGCTCGATTGGCTCCGTCTGCTCACGCCTGCTCGCGGCAGCCGTGCGCGACGTGGTGCTCGTGTCGATCGAGCCGGACCGGCTCACTGCGCTCAAGCAGAAAATCCTGGAGGAGACACCCGGCGCTCAGGTTGAACTCGGCACGACGACGAAGCGCTGGGTGGGTGATTGCGACCTGATCGTGACGGCGACATCGGCGTTCGGCCAGCGCGTGCTCGACGTCAGCCAGTGCAAGCCTGGCGCGGTCATCCTCGACGTGGCGCTGCCGCCGGACATCTCAGCGGAGGAGGCCGCGACGCGCCCGGACGTGCTCGTGGTCGAGAGTGGTGAGGTGTTGATTCCGGGTCCCGTCGAGTTCAGTTTCGACATCGGACTGCCCCAGGGAGTCGCCTACGCCTGCCTCGCGGAGGCCGCGTTGCTGGCAATGGAGGGGCGCTTCGAATCCTTCACGCTCGGGCGCGACGTGCCGCCCGGGAAGGTCAAGGAAATCTATCGGCTGTTCCGCAGGCACGGCTTCCAGATCGCACCCTTGCGCACGTTCGGTGCGCTGCTGAGCGATGCCCTCGTGGCGGAAAAAAATGCACGCGCCGAGGAGTTGCGGCGCGATCACGCCCTGCTGCGGCGGGTCAAGGCCGAGGCCGCCGCCCGCATCGCGAAGATTCCGCCACGTGCGAAGGGCGTGGCCGCACCGTCGACTCCGCCAGCCTGAACCGCGCGCGGGGATGGCATGCCGGGCCCGGCATGTGTATACGACTCCATTGCAATGCAGGAAGCTACGTTCATGCGCGCATTTTTTCATGCCCGGATTCTCGTGCTCGGCGCAATCGCGGTCATCGCTGGTTGCGTCGACGTCCCGGAGGGCATCGAGCCCGTGACGGGCTTCCAGGCCGAGCGGTACATGGGCCGCTGGTACGAGGTGGCCCGGCTCGATCACAGTTTCGAGCGCGGCATGGAGCAGGTCACGGCGACTTACGAACTGCAGCCGGACGGCACGGTGGCGGTCCTGAACCGTGGTTACCGCGCGGACAAGGGCGAGTGGGCCGAGGCCAGCGGCAAGGCGAAGTTCCTTGGCGAGCCGGACGTGGCCGCACTCAAGGTTTCGTTCTTCGGTCCGTTCTACGGCGGCTACAACGTCGTCGACCTCGATCCCGGTTACCAGTACGCGCTGGTCGCGGGCCCGAACCGCTCCTACCTGTGGATCCTCTCGCGCACGCCGACGCCGCCCAGGGCCGAAGTCGAGCGGCTCGTGGCGAAGGCGAAGGCACTCGGCTACGACACCTCGCAGTTGATCTTCGTGAAGCACTGAGGTCGTGGTCACCATTCACCCGCGCGAGAGGTCGTCCTGCCCGTGAGCATCGCACTGCTGATTTTCGTCACGACGATCGTCGTGAGCCTCGTGGCGCTCTATGCCGCGCCGAAGCTGATGGATCGCCTCATTTTCCGGCCGTACGACACGCAGCGCCGGGGCGTCTATCACACGGTCATCACGCACGGCTTCGTGCATGGGGACCTGATGCACCTCATCTTCAACATGATGACGTTCTGGTTCTTCGCGTTCCTGCTCGAACGCCGGATCGGCGGCGTGGCATTCGGCTTGTTGTACTTCGGCAGCCTCGTGCTGGCGGTGAGTACGACGTACTTCAAGCACCGCAATGATCCGCAGTACGCAACGCTCGGCGCGTCCGGGGCGATCGCAGCCGTGCTGTTCGCGGCGATCGTGTACTTCCCGTCGATGAAGCTGTTCATCCTGCCGATACCGGTGCCGATTCCCGCTCCCTTGTTTGCCGTCGCGTACGTCGCCTATTCCTGGTACGCGAAGGAAGGCGGGCGCTTTTCCAGCGGCATGGCGGGACAGAAGATCAATCACGATGCGCACCTCATCGGTGCGCTGGTCGGCCTGCTGTTCGTCCTGGTAACGGACCCGGGCGCCTATGCGCAACTGCTGCGCACAGTCTTCGGCTGAGCGCCAAACCGAGAACTGCGTCGCCTTGTGCGGCAGAATGCCGCGTACGATGCCCGCAAGCGCCTGGGTGCGCGATATCTTGCGGGCTTCGTGAGCCTCTGGAGGGGTGACATGCGCAACAGAATCTTCGTTTATGCACTGTGCCTGGCATTGCTGAACCTCGCGTCGCCGCAGGCTGCGCAGGCCGCGCTCGTCGGCACGCTGCAGGCCGTGGAAGCTTCGGGCACGCGTGCGCAAGACCTCGCGATCGTGAACTCGGCGCTCGCGCGCGAGCAGGTGCGCGGACAGATGGCAGCCATGGGCGTGGACCCGTCGGCGGTCGATGCGCGTGTCGCGCGTCTCACGGACTCCGAGCTGCGCTCGCTGGCCGATCGCATGGAGCAGATGCCGGCAGGCGGCGATGCCCTTGCGGTCATCGGCATCGTCTTCGTGATCCTGATCATCCTCGAACTCGTCGGCGTGATCGACATCTTCAAGAAGGCCTGACGTAGCGTCCCGGCACGGCCGCGGTGCCAGTCTCGACCGTGAGTCGCGGACGCGCGTGGGCCGTGCTCGCGCTCCTGCTGGCGTTGCTGCTGCTCGTCGGTTGCGCCGGGCCGTCGCGGCTCGAGCAGTTGCCTGCGCAGTTGCCGGAGCGGGTTGAACTCACGGCGACGCCCTTTCATCCACAGACCGAACATCAGTGTGGTCCTGCGGCGCTCGCAACAGTGCTCGGTGCGGCGGGACGCAACGTCGATCCGGCAGCGCTGGCGACCGAGGTCTACCTGCCGGGCCGCCAGGGCTCGTTGCAACCCGAACTTGCCGCGGCGGCGCGGGCGCGTGGACTGCTCGCCTACGAAACGGGCTCGTCGCTGTCCGATCTGCTGGCCGAGGTCGCCGCGGGACGACCGGCTCTCGTGCTGCAGCAACTCGGCGCCGGTCCGTGGCCGAACTGGCACTACGCCGTCGTCATCGGTTACGACAAGGAACGTGGGAAGGTGTTGCTCCGTTCCGGTACCGATGAGCGCCAGACCCTGCGCGCGTCATTGTTCGAAGCGACGTGGGACCGGGGCGGGAACTGGGGGCTCGTCCTGCTCGAACCCGGCACGCTGCCGGCGCAGCCGGATCCGGTGCGTTACATGAGTGCGGCAGCAGCACTCGAGACCGCAGGGAATCTCGAGGCTGCGAAGGTCGCGTACGCGGCCGCAGCGGACCTCTGGCCCAAGGCGCCGCTCCCGCGCCTCGGTCTCGGCAACCTCGCCGCTGCCGCAGGCGACTGGGTCGAAGCGGAACGCTGGTACCGCGCAGTCCTCGCCGACGATCCGACGCAGGCCGCCGCGCTCAATAATCGCGCGGAAGCCATGGTGCGCCTGGGTTGTCCCGATGCGGCGCGACGGCTGTTGCAGCACGGCACGGTCCACGTGGCGGTCGACGACCCGCTGCAACCCGTGCTGCAGCAGACCGTCCGCGACTTGCCGGCCCTGACGGCGACGGTTCCGGCCGACGCAGCCGCGCAGTGCACGCAGTTCACGGTCCGCTGAGCCGGATTGCGGAATTCACCGGCGGGCCGGTTTAGACTTCGGTCCATGACGTTGCGTGAGCGAGTCGAGGAACTCTTTCCGGACTGGGCCCATTGGTACCCGAGTCTGTTCGATGCCGCCGTGGATCTCGGCGTCATCCGCGCGCGGGTATGTGATCCCGCGTCGCTGCTGCTCTCGAATCGACACGCCGGCGTGCGTGCCGCAGCGGAACTCGAGCACCGCAAGCGCTGGAGCGCCGAAGAGAACGAACCGGAAGAGTGAATCCCGCCGGGGTCACTCGGCGGCGGTGGCGATGCCGCTGGCCACCTGCGGCCGGCGCGTGAGCCAGACGAGCGGCACGAGCGCAAGCGCCATCCAGGTCGAGGCCCAGAACACGTCCAGCGACGACAGCATGTAGGACTGCTCGACCATGCCGCGGGTGAGCACGCCCACCGCCTGGTCGCCGCTGAGGCCGGCTCCCTGCAGCGTCGCCATGAAATGCTGCAGCGTCGGATCGTAGAGATCCGACGATTCCGCCAGTCGACTCTGGTGCAGGGCCGCGCGGTTGTCCCAGGTCGTGGTCGCGATCGAGGTGGCGAACGCTGCGGCCGTGATGCGCAGGAAGTTCGAGATGCTGGTCGCCGCCGGAATGCGCTGCGGCGGGATGCCGTCGAGCTGCAGCGTGATCACCGCCACGAAGAAAAACGCCATGGCGACGCCCTGCACGATCATCGGGATCATGAAGTCGACGAACGCGGCCTGTGAATTGAGCTGCGCGCGCAGGTATACACCGAGCCCCAGCGCGATGAACGCGATGGACGCGAACCACCGCGCGTCATAGCGGTTGACCAGTCGTCCGATGAAAGGCGACAGCAGCAGCGCCATTACGCCGGCAGGCGCCTGCACGAGTCCTGCCCAGGTTGCGGTGTAGCCGAGCTGCGTCTGCAGCCACAACGGCAGGATCACCACGTTGGCGAAGAAGACTGCGTACCCCACGCACGTGAGGAGCACGCCCACGGTGAAGTTGCGGTTGCGGAAGAAGCTCAGGTCGACGATCGGGTGTTCCTCGTAGTACTGCCAGATCATGAAGGCGGCGAACCCGACCAGCGAGACGAGCGACAACACGACGATCTGTGTCGAGTCGAACCAGCCTTCGTCCTTGCCCGTGTCGAGCATGATCTGCAGCGCGCCGACCCACACGACGAGCATGGCGAGGCCGATGCCGTCGACCGGGATCGCCCGCGTCGCCGTCTCCTGCCTGTGCAGCGCCCGCCAGCAGACGAAGGCGGTGAGCAGGCCGAACGGCACGTTGATGAGGAAGATCCATGGCCACGAGTATTCGTCGGAAATGTAGCCGCCCAGCAGCGGCCCCATGATCGGCGCGACCAGCGTCGTCATCGACCAGATCGCGAGCGCCATGCCGCGCCGCGACGCAGGGAAGATCGACATCAGCAGCGTCTGCGATCCCGGGATCATCGGGCCGGAAACCGCGCCCTGCATCACGCGGAAGGCGATCAGCGACTCGAAGCTCCACGCCATGCCGCACAGGAACGAGGCGAGCGTGAACAGCGCGACGCTCACCACGAACGTGCGGACCACGCCGAAGCGCTGCATCAGCCAGCCCGTGAGCGGCACCGAGATGCCGTTGGCTACCGCGAATGACGTGATGACCCACGTGCCCTGGTTGGGGCTGACGCCGAGGGAGCCCGCGATCGTCGGCAGCGACACGTTCGCGATCGTCGTGTCGAGCACCTGCATGAACGTGCCGAGCGCAAGCGCGAACGCGGTCAGTCCGCGGGTGCCGGCCGGCAGCGCGATCAGTGGTCGGTTGACGGCCTGGTTCGGCATGCCGCTCCCGCGCTCAGCGGCCGGAGTTCTCGGCGATCACGCGCGCGACCATCGCTTCGGTCTGCTCGTCACGCTCGGGCCGGTCGGCCATCGTTGCCGCGACTGCGCTCGACGGTTCCGCCACCACCGTGCCGCCCTGGTCGTGCAGGTCGACTTCCGCGTGCATCGAGAGCCCCACTCGCAGCGGGTGCTCGGCGAGTTCCTGCGGGTCGAGCGCGATGCGCACGGGGACACGCTGCACGATCTTGATCCAGTTGCCCGATGCGTTCTGCGCGGGCAGCAGTGCGAATGCGGCTCCCGTGCCCGGCGAAAAGCCTTTGATGCGCCCGTGATAGACGACGTCGTCACCGTAGAGGTCGGACCTCAATTCGACCGGCTGCCCGATGCGCATGCGCCGCAACTGCACTTCCTTGAAGTTCGCGTCCACCCACGCGTCGTCGATCTCGACGATCGCCAGCAGCGGGGTGCCGGCATTCACCCGCTGCCCCAGTTGCACGCCCTTGCGGGCGACGACGCCATTCACCGGCGCGGTGATTCGCGTGCGCTCGAGCGCGAGCGCAGCCTCACGGACCCGTGCGATCGCCCGCATGACCTGCGGGTGGCGCGAAGCTTCGATGCCGCCTGTCTGCGCCAGTGCGACGTTGAGGTCCTCGCGGGCAGAGCGCAGGGCCGCTTCGGCTCCAGCGACCACTTCGCGCGCGTGCGCCAGTTCCTCGGTCGAGACTGCGCCACCCGCAGCGATCGACTGGCGGCGTCGGTAGTCGTCGCGCGCCCGGGCGAGGTCGGTCTCGCGCGCCGCGATCTGTGCCTGCAGCCGTCCCGTCTGCGGGTAGCTGCCGCGCACCTGGCGCACCGTGGCGCCGAGGTCGGCGAGGGCGGCGTCCATCGCGATGCGCGCGTCGGCAGGGTCGAGTTCGATGAGCGGCTGCCCGGCTTTCACCCATTCGGTCTCGCGCGGATGGATGGTCCGTACGGTCCCGGCCACCTCGGAGGTGACCTGGACGACCGTGGCGCCCGCGTAGGCGTCTTCCGTCGAGACGTACCAGCGTGCGTGCAGGTACCACCACGCGAACCACGCTGAACCCGCCAGCAGCACGACCACGGCCAGCAGCAGCAGGCCGCGCCGGCGTTTCTGGTTCGGGCTCGCGGCGGATTCCGTTGCCGGCTCGGGCGAATTCATCGGGCGGGCTCCTGGTTAAAGTGGCCGCCGAGCGCGACCAGCAGCGCGATGCGTGCGGAGGTGCGGTCGGCCAGCAACTGGGTGCGCTGCCGCCGGGCGGTCAGCACCTGCGTCTCGGCATTGAGGACGGTGACCTGGGTCGAGAGCCCGGCGGAATAGCGTTGCGACGCCATGTCGTAGGCCTGTTCTGCGGCGCGCAACGAGCGCTGCTGGGCTGCGAGCTGCCCTTCGTAGGAGCGCAGGCGCAGCGACTGGTCCGAGGCCTCCCGTATCGCCCGCAGCACGGATTCGTTGTAGTTCGCGACGGCCGCGTCGAGTTCTGCTCCGGAGCGGCGGTAATCTGCCTTGAGCCGGCCGGCGTCGAAGATCGGCAGGTGAAGCGCCGGGCCGACGCCCCACATGCGCGAGTCGCCCTGCGGCAGTTCGTCGAGGCCGATGGCCGACAGTCCCGCGTACGCGACGAGGTCGATGTTCGGGTAGAAGTTCGCGCGCGCGGCTTGGCGGCCCGCGGTCGCGGCGTCGATGCGTAACTGCGCGGCGCGCACGTCCGGCCGCCGTGCCAGCAGGTCTGCCGGCAGGGCATCGGGTACGGGCAAGGCGGCATCAAAGTCGAGGGTAGGTGTCGCCAGCACCGGCGCCGAAGCTGCGCTCGCCCCGGTCAGCGCGGCGAGCGCATTGCGCGCCATCGCCGCGGCCAGCCGTGCCTGCTCGATGTCCACGGCGCTCTGCTCGAGGTTACTTTCGGCCGCGCGCAACTCGGCCTTCGAATCGAGCCCCGCGTCGACGCGTTGCGTGGTCAGGTCGAGCAGTGCCCTGCGCTGTGCCTGCGCCTGCAGGGCGACCTGCTCCAGGCGCTGCGCGCGTGCGAATTCCAGGTATGCCTGCGCAACCGAACTCGACAGCATCAGTTCGACGGCGGCCGCGTCGAGCGCTGCGGCATCGGCGCCGCGGGCCGACTGTTCCACCAGTGCCGCCTGTCGTCCCCAGAAGTCGAGGTGCCAGTTCAGGTTGAAGGCAAGTCGACCTTCCCAGAAGGTCCCGCCGCCGTAAGGCGGAGGGATGATGTAGTTTTCGCTGAATCGCTGGCGATAGCCGAAGCCATCCAGGGTGACCTGCGGCTGCCCTGCCGCGCCCGCCATCGCCGCCTGCTCACTGGCGACGCGCACACGTGCCAGCGAGCCGGCGAGACTGGGGTTGCGAGCGAGCGCAGTCGCGATCAGCTGGTCGAGCTGCGGATCGTGCAGCGAATGCCACCACGCAGCCGCCGGCACCGGCTGGGCAGGGCCGGACAATGCAAGGTCCGCCGTCGCGACGGGTTTCTCGAGCACGCTGGTGACGGGGTCACTGACGCAAGCGGCCAGTGCGAGGGCCGTCGCCACCACCAGCGTCGCGGTCCGACCGCCAGCATCGAGGCGCGACGTCTTCATCGCGGCTTCGCCGTCGGCTTGCGCCTGGTCCGCGCAGCCGTGGCCTTGCGCGTGACCGCATTGCGGGCTGTGCGCACCGGGCCTCGCCTGCCCGCAGCCTTTGCTGCCGGTACGGCGTTGTCATCCTGCGCGTGGTCCAGGAGTCGCACCAGGTAGCTGCGCAGCTGCACGAACTCGGACTTCGAGAGCGGTGCGAGCGCTGCGTTGGTATGGTCGACCACGAGCGGCAACAGCTGGTCGATGATCGCCCGGCCCGCCGCCGTCAGCCGCAGTTCGACCACACGACGATCCTTCGCGCTGCGGTTGCGTTGCAGGTATCCCCGCCGTTCGAGCTGGTCGACGACCCGCGTGAGCGCGCCACTGTCGTGGCCGAGGTCGCTCGCGATGTCGGATGCCGTGCGCGCGAGCCCGTCGCGAACCTGGATCAGTACGATCCACTGCGTCAGCGTGAAGTCGGCCTGCGCGAGCGCCCCCTCGAAGCGCGCCAGCAGCAGCGTGTACAGCCGCCGGACCAGGTAGCCGACGCTGTCGCGCGAGAGGTAGGTCTGCGGGTGGTAATACTGCTCGGGCATTGGCAGCCTGGGCGGTAACTGCTTAGGCAGCGAATTTTGCGCCGGCCCGGGGCGAGGGTCAAACCAGCGGTGGTCAGGCCGGGAGGCGGGTCCGTTCTTCCCGGTACAGCCGCAGGATGAACTGGCCGGATGGTCGCGCCCGGAGTTCCTCGACCTCGGCGCGCCAGCGCCGGTCGCGGATGTCCGTTATCGCCATGCGGCGGCCGCCGAGACGATTGCCCGGATATTCGGGCGGCAATACCGCCAGCGCCCCCAGGCTCGCAAACGTGATGTCGGCGAAAGTCAGCGTCTCGCCGGTGAGGTAACGCCGGCCGTCTGCGAGCAGCTGATCCATGTCGCCGAAGGCCTCGCGCGTACGTTCCCAGGCCCGGGCTGCTCGTGCGGGCGTTACGCCGAGCATCCGGCGAACTGCGAAAGCCAGGACCGGTCGGATCGTCCAGAGCAGGGCGCGTTGCCAGCGCGGAATCGCGGGCTCTTCGATGCCCCACGAACGGAAGCTCAGGTCGGTGTCGCGCAGCAGGTGGTGGTAGAGCCAGACGCGCACGTCGTTGCCGAGCCGCCGGTCGAGCTTCGCCTCGAGTTCGAGTGCGGCCGGCGTCGGTTCGAGAAACCAGGTGCGGTCACCAGGCAACCGTCCCGCGTACTCGCCCCACAGGTAACGCAGGATGCGTGGCGAATCGCCGATGCGTGTCAGGCCGGGTGGAACCTCGAGCCACGGCACGGTGCGGCCCGTCAGCAGGACGCCGAGCACGCCGACGTTCGGCACTTCTTCATACGGCACGCCCAGCCGGTCGAGGCACCAGCGGGCTTTCTCCGCGTAGTGCGAAAACGTGATCGTGTGCAGTCGCAGCGGCCGCTCCGGTTGCCGCAGCGCACGCAAGGAAACGAACAACCGCGCAGCGACCCCGAGCAAGAAGGCCGCCACGGCCGTACCGATTGCCGCCGGCACGCCCCAGCCGGCAGCGGCCACGACGACGGGCAGTGCGTAGAGGGCGAGCAGATGAACGACGCGGGAATCGCGCAGGCGCATGACCGCAGTTTACTGGTGACCAGAGGCGCCTGCGACGCGACAGTTCTCGGCGACGTGTGCACGGATGATTTCGACGAGACGTCGCGTGCCGGGACCTGCTGCCATGCGATCTGCGTACACCAGGTACAGGGTGGCAAAACGCTCGGCACCTGCCGTGAGCGGCAGGCGCTCGAGCGAGCCCGACTGCAGTTCTTCGCGAATGTTCTCCTCGGCGTACCAGGCAAAACCCAGCCCCATGCACGCCGCGCGGATCGACGTTGCCTTGTTCGAGACGGTCCAGCGTCGCTCGTTGAGCCAGCCGCCAGAACGACTGCGACGCACGCCCGAATCGCGCACGACGAGGTGACGGTGGGCACGCAGGTCCTCCAGTTCGAGGGGCCGGCCCAGTTGGTGCAATGGGTGCGACGGGGCGGCTGCGCAAACGAAACGCACCTGCATCAGCGCGTCGCCGAGAAAGCCGCCCGGCACGAGCGTGCCGATGACGAAATCGACCCGGCCTTCGGTGATCGCTTCTTCAACGCCGCCGAGCACGGCCTCGATCAGTTCGATGCGGATGTCGGGGTGCTCGCGCCCGAATTCGGCGAGTGCGCGGAGCAGCAGCCATGTCGGGAAGATGGCGTCGACCGCCATCCGGACCTCCGCTTCCCAGCCCTGCGCGAGCCCCGCGGCCGAGCGCTCGATGCGGGCCGCGTCGTCGAGCAGGGACTTGCCCCGGCGATACAGCACGTGACCGGCCGGCGTCAGGGCGGCGCGCCGGCCCTGACGCTCGAACACCTTCAGCCCGAGCTGATCCTCCAGTTTCTTGATCGTGTAAGTGACGGTCGACTGGGTGCGGTGCAGGTGCTCGGACGCCGGCCCGTAACCCCCCTGTTCCACGACCGCGACCAGGGCGGCCCATTGATCCAATGTAATACGGGGAACTGGCATAAATCGATCCAGTCGATAAGTTTGATCGAAATTACCGGCTTTTCAATTCAAATCATAGATGCAAACTGGTGACCGTTGAATCTTCCACCGGGCATGGCCGGAACGAACATGAAAACCTGCCTCCAGTTGAACCTAAGCCTCCACGGCGCCGAAGGCCTGGCGATGGATGAGGAAAGCCGGACTGCCGCACTCGACGCGGCCGGCAAGCGCATCGAACAGCTCGCCGCCTGACGCACCGGACGATTCGGCGCTGCTGCAGTGCCGTGTCAAGCAGACACTTTCAATTTCACCAGTGAGGAACGAACGATGAAGACCTTGGAAAACACGACGGACCTCATGGGCCGTGTCCTGATCGCAGCCATGTTTCTGATTGCCGGCATCGGCAAGATTTCGGGGTACGCCGGCACCCAGGGTTACATGCAGTCGATGGGAGTGCCGGGCGCGCTGCTGCCGCTGGTCATTGCCCTGGAAGTTCTCGGCGCGATCGCAATCATCGCGGGGTATCGCACCCGGCTCGTTGCCGCCGCACTCGCGGGTTTCACGCTCGCCGCGGGCTTCATCTTCCACGGCGGCGCCGACCAGATGCAGCAGATCATGCTGCTCAAGAACGTGGCGGTTGCGGGCGGGTTCCTGTTCCTGGTTGCGCGCGGCGCGGGCGACTGGTCGCTGGATGCGCGGCGTGAACGCCTGACCTCGCCTGGCCCCGTGGGCGTGCGCACCTGAAGTCGCTGCGCCGCGCTGGATACGATCTCGTCACACGACAGGAGCAACCATGACCACTTCGCGCAAGCTGCAGGCCGTGATCGAGTCCGTGGCCGCCTCCGATGGCGCCGGCGTCAAGCTGCGCCGCAGTCTCGGCAGTCGCCAGAACCAGCGGTTCGATCCATTCCTGATGCTCGACGAGTTCTTCTCCGACGACCCGGACGACTACCTGGCGGGCTTCCCCTCGCACCCGCACCGCGGGTTCGAGACGGTCACCTACATGCTCGACGGGCACATGCGTCACGAGGACAGCTTCGGCAATCGGGGCGACCTCGGTCCCGGCGACGTGCAGTGGATGACGGCGGCGCGCGGCATCATCCATTCCGAGATGCCGCAACAGACCGCAGGCCGCATGCGCGGGTTCCAGCTGTGGATCAACCTGCCATCGCGCGAGAAGATGAAGCCGGCGGCCTACCGCGACATACCCTCGCGCGAGATTCCGACGGTCGCGCTGGCGGGTGGCGGCGAATTGCGCGTCATAGCCGGCGAATTCGAGCACGGCCGGACGAAGACGGCGGGGCCGATCGGCGGACTGAGTACCGCGCCGCTGTACTACGACCTCCGCCTGCCGCACGGCATCGAAGCCACGATTCCGACGCCGATTTCGCATAACACGTTCCTGTACGTGTACGAAGGCGATGCCGTGGTCGGCGACGACGCAAGGCCGCTGCCGTTCCGTTCGGCCGGGCTGCTGACGCCGGGCGGGTCTGTGCGAATTCGTGCGGGCGAGGAGGGCGTGCGGTTGCTGCTGCTGGCCGGCAAGCCGATCGGCGAGCCGGTGGTCCAGTACGGCCCGTTCGTGATGAACACTCCGGAGGAAATCCAGCAGGCAGTGATCGATTACCAGCGCGGCCAGCTGGCCGTGGCGGGTTAAGCGCTGCGGCAGCAGGGGGCCTCGTGCCCCCTGGCGTCGGTAGAAGCCCGCTTTCAGGACTTCGGTGCCACCGACGTACAGAGTCGCGATCGCGACCAGCGTCAGCACCACACCCGCCGGTAGTGGAGTAAAGCCGAGCAGCGACGCGTAAGGCAGGTACGGGATCGCGAAGGTCAGCGCCATCACGCCGATCGAACTCCAGAGCAGCAGGTTGCCTGGGCGGCTGCGCCAGAACGGGCGCTGCGTTCGTACCACCAATGCGATGACCAGCTCCGTGAGCAGCGATTCGACGAACCACCCCGTGCGGAAGAGTTCTGGCGGCGCAGTGAAGACCCACAGCAGCAGGCCGAACGTCAGGAAGTCGAACAGCGAACTCAGGCAGCCGAACTCGAGCATGAAGCGGCCGAGGAAGCGCATGTCCCAGCGTCGCGGCCGGTCCACCAGTTCGGGATCCACGCTGTCGCCGGCGAGACCCACCGCCGGTACGTCCGACAGGAAATTGTTGAGCAGGATCTGACCTGCGAGCAGCGGCAGGAACGGCAGGAACAACGAAGCCACTGCCATGCTGATCATGTTGCCGAGGTTGGCGCTCGTCGTCGTGAGAACGTACTTGAGGGTGTTGGCGAACGTGCGCCTGCCCTCTTCGATGCCTTGTCGGATGACGCCGAGATCGCGTTCCAGCAATACGAAATCGGCAGCTTCACGCGCCACGTCCACTGCGCCTTCCACGCTGAGACTGGTGTCGGCGGCATGCATCGCCGGCGCGTCGTTGATGCCGTCGCCGAGAAAGCCCACGACGTGACCGGTCTTCTTCAGCGCGACGATGATGCGTTCCTTCTGGTTCGGGTCCACCTCGGCGAAGACGACCGTCTGCTCGGCGGCGTGCCAGAGTGCGTCGTCGTGCAACTCGTCGAGCTGCAGGCCGGTCAGCATCCGGTCGGCGCGCAAACCGACGCTCGTTGCCACGTGCCTTGCCACTGCCGCTGAATCCCCCGTGATGAGCTTCACCGCGACGCCCAGCCGCCCGAGATCCAACAGCGTTTCGCCGACCCCTGCCTTCGGCCGGTCGAGGAACGTGAGGAAGCCTTCGAATACCAGGCGCGACTCGTCGTCGCGTCCGTAACTCGCCTGTGCCTGCATGTCGCGCGTCGCGACGGCGAGCACGCGGATGCCCTGCCTGCTCCAGCCCGCCGCGCGCTCACGCAGCCGCTCGCGTGCTGCGGCATCGATCGGCTGGCCGTCGGACTGGCTGGAGCAGACCGACAATACGGGGTCAACCGCTCCCTTCGAGAGCAGGCGCACACGATCGTCCTGCCGCACGATCACGCTCAGGCGCTTGCGCACGAAGTCGTACGGGATCTCGGCGACTTTTTCGACGCCGACGAGGTCGGGTTGGTGTGCTTTCTGGATCGCCTCGTCCAGCGGATTGACGAGGCCTGCCTGCAGTGCCGCATTCGTCGCGGCGATCTCCATCACCGCTGCCGAGGGCGCTCCCGAACTGTCCCAGGCGCCGTCGAGCTGCACGACGCCTTCCGTCAACGTGCCGGTCTTGTCGGTGCAGAGCACGTCCATGCTGCCCAGGTTCTCGATGGCATTGAGCCGCCGTACCAGCACGCCATGCACCGCCATGTTGCGCGCGCCCCGCGCGAGGTTGACGCTGAGAATTGCCGGCAGCAGTTCCGGGCTCAGGCCCACGGCAAGCGCGATCGAGAACAGCAGCGTCTCGACCAGCGGGCGGCCAAGCAACAGGTTGACCACCAGCACGACCACTGTCATGACGGTCATGGCCGACGTAAGCAGATAGCCGAAGTGCCGGATACCGCGGTCGAACTCCGTCTCCGGCGGCCGCAGCTTCAACCGGTGCGCGATGGCGCCGAACGCGGTGTTGCCGCCCGTTGCAACGACCAGGCAGCGGGCGCTGCCACTGCGGACGCTCGTACCCAGGTGCAGGCTGTTGAAACGCTTCGCCAGCGGCGCCGCGACATCCGTCGTCCCGGGCATTTTCTGCACTGGAAAACTTTCCCCGGTGAGCACCGCCTCGTTGACGAAGCAATCCGTGGCTTCGAGCAGGAGACTGTCCGCGGGCACGACACTGCCCGCCGAGAGCAGAGCCACGTCGCCGGAAACGACCTCAGTGAGCGGCACCGAGCGCGGCACGCCGTCGCGCAGGACCTGCGTGTGCACCTGCACCTTGGCACGCAGTTCCGCGGCAGCCGACTGCGCCCGGTACTCACGTGAGTAACCGATGCCGGCGCTCGCAAGCACGATCGCGATCACGATGACGGCGTCGGTCCACTCGCCGGTGGCAACCGATGCGGCCGCGGCAAAAACCAGCAGGAGCAGCAGCGGGCTCTTCAACTGGTTCCAGAGGACGCCCAGCCGCGTAAAGCCTTCGAAATCACCAATGGCGTTGCGTCCGATGCTTTGCAGTCGCCCGGCCGCTTCTGACGACGACAGGCCGTCCGCTGTGGAGGAGAGTTGCACGGCGACGTCGCCCGCAGCGAGCGACCAGTAGGGCAGGGCATCGACGTTGCCTGCGCGGTCCATCCGTTCGGCGGCGAACGTGCGGGACAGCAGCAGCCCGGGGATCATCGGCAGCCAGAAGCTGAGGCCGCGGAACAGCAAGGTCGCGGAGAGGCCCGCTGCAACGGGCACGCCGGCAAGCGCGAGCGCTCCCACCGCAGCCGCCTCGAAGGTGCCGAGCCCGCCGGGCAGGAATCCGATGCTGCGCATGACCGAAGCGATCATGAAACTCGCGAACACGGCCCCGGCGCTGGCGTCGACGCCCAGCGACTTGAGCAGAATCCAAACCGTGGCTGCGTCGAGCAGCGCGATCAGCATCTGCAGCGCCGTCGCGCGGACCAGCAGCGCCGGGTCGTGGACGAGGCGCGGGCTGCCCTGTTGCAGCAGCTCGACGAGTCTGCCGATCACGGGCAATTTCTGCAGGCGCGCGGCGATCCGTCCGGGCTGCTGGCGAGTCAGCGACAGGACTGCCGTGATCAGCGCGCTGCCGTAGCAAAGGAACAGCACGGCGACCGTGACGATCAGCGGAGTCGCGTGGCCTGCCCACGTCAGGAGCGCCAGGGCGATGGCGAGATCGATGACGTAGGCGATGTAGAACGACGCCGCGTCGACCGCGACGGTCGACATGACCGTGTTGCGCTCCACCCCATTCTGGATCAGCGCGCGTGCGACGACTGCGGCACCGCTCGCTCCCATGGTCGGTACGGCCTGGTCGATGAACAGCTTGGCCAGGCTCAGGCGACACGCCACCATGAAGGGCACGGACGTGCCGGCGCGTTGCAGCACAGCGCGCCAGACGCCGGCCTGCACCACGTAAGTTCCGGCTTGCAGGACCAGGGCCGGGATCAGCCAGGCGGGATGCGTGTCGCGGAGCAGGTTCACGATCGCGCGTTCTTCGGCCGCATGCAGCGCGACGAAGACGACGGCGGCGACGCCAGCGGCGCCGAGCAGCCAGGGAAGCCAACCCACTGAGCGTCGTTGGGTCATTTCGGCCAACCGCATGCGGGCATCGGCAGACCCCGCCCGATGTCGGATTGTGCGCGCGCGGGGCCGAAGCATCATTGCGACTATCCCGCTCGCGCGTCGCGACCCGCGCGGTAAGCTCCGTCCCGTTGCCGCCACCTGCAGGAGGCGATTCCCATGAGCCACAAGCACGAAAGCCTGCTGCGCACGATCTTTCACGATCCGATCAGCGCCAACATCCACTGGCGTGAGATCGAGTCCCTGTTGCATCACCTCGCTGCCGAAATCGAGCCGCTCTCAGGCGCACGTTTGCGTGTGAAGCTGAACGGCGTCGAGGGCATCCTGCACCGGCCGCACCACGGCAACACGCTCGACAAGAGCGCGATGCGTCACCTGCGCGAATACCTCGCGCACGCTCGCTGCACGCCTTCGCAGTACGAGCAGAGTCACTCCTGAGTCGCGTCAGTGGCGGTGCTGCGCCGGTAGCGGTTCAGGCTGGCTCCGCGAGTCGCCGGATGTCGGGCGGTTCGATGTCCATCGCGCGACCGAAGCCCGCGACGTAGGTACCGGCGATGAACTGCAATCGGTAGAGCGTGAAGTCGCCGAGCCCGAAAGTGATGCGGCTGTCGGGGAAGCGCGCAAGAAACAGTTCGCGGCCCGCTTCCCAATCCGGACTCTTGCGCTCGAACGGCTGCACGGTGCAGTCGAACATCAGGCGCTTGATCTGCAGCGGGTCCTTCTCCGGCCCATCCTGCTCGTGGACCAGGATGCCGGCATGCGCGCCGGCGGTAAGGCCCTGCGTATGCCGTGCGAGCTTCGACGCGTGCACGAGCACGGCCGACCGGTCGGCCACAGGAACGAAGGGCAGCAGCCCGGCATACGGGCCCTGCGCGGTCTGTACGGCGAGCGTAAGAATACGCTGCTGGTCGAGCAGCGCCTGCAGCGCACGAACCGTGGACTTAAGCATGGGTGAAGCTTAGCGGAGCGCGCCGCGGCCGGCATCCTCGCCCGCGCGTATCGACTTAACGGGTCAATCGATGCATCAGTATTGCCGCGCGCTTGACCTGCAGCGGCAGCGAGTCGAGCAGTGCGTACTCACCCGGCGCGTGGTCGTTCTCGCCGTCGGTGCCGAGGCCATCGAGGCAGGCGAGGCGGCCATCGCCGCACACGAAAGCGATGTCACCCGCCCCGCGCTCGATCGGCGGCTGTGCGACGACAGGGCCCGCGCCGAGATCGCGGCTCACCGAGTCGAGCACGCCGAGGATGCGTTCGCTGCCCGGGTTCGGCGCCATCGAGGGATACTCGTTCTCGACGACGAGTTCCGCCGACGTCTGCGGCAGGCTCGCGGCGACGATCGCCTGCATCTTTGCGCGTGCCGATTCGAACTGGGCGGCGCCGAGGTAGCGGAGGTCGCCTTCGACGCGGACTTCGCGCGGGATTACGTTGGTCTTGCCGTGCGCGGTTCCGCTCTTGGTCGCGGTGTCATAGCTCACGTTGGTGCCGCCCACGATCACCGCCGGGTTGTACGTCAGGTTGGGCTCGCGCAATTCGATCCGGAACTGGTCGAGGATGCGTGCAGTCTCAAAAATTGCGCCGTAGCCGCGCGTGTCGCCGAACACCCCGGATGAATGGCCCTGCACCCCGGTGACGTGCAGCCGCCACGAGCCGATGCCGCGGCGACCGATCACGCCCTTGCCGGGCGCCGACCCCTCGAAGGCCAGTGCGATGTCGGAATCTGCAGCTGCAGCCAGCAGCGATTCGCGCGTGACGAGCTGCGGCGAGCCCGGATCTTCTTCGTCACCGGTGAAGACGACCGTGACGTTCATGGCACGGAGTTCGCCCGTGGCCTGCAGCGCACGCAGGGCTTCGAGTGCGACCAGGTTGCCGCCCTTCATGTCGGACGATCCGGTGCCGTAGGCCCGGTTGCCGTCGCGCCGGAAGGGCTCACCCTGCAGGACCGTGTCGAGATGGCCGATCAACAGCAGGCGTGGGCCACCGCGCTTGCCGCGGTGGGTCGCGACCAGGTGCCCCGCACGCTTCATTTCCGCGGGCACGTCGACCCATCGCGTCTCGAAGCCGAGCGCGCGAAATTCGCGAGCGTAGATCTCACCCACCGCGCGCACGCCGGCGAGGTTTTCGGTGGCGCTCTGCACGTTGACGGTCTCGGCCAGCAGTTCGAGCGCAGCGCCGGCGCGCCGGTCGACGGCGGCTGCGATCCGTTGCTCCACGGCGGACGGAGCCGCGTGGGCCGTGCTGGCCGCAAGCAGTGCCAGTACCAACGGGGCTATGGACGAAAGTCGCAAGGTCAGGGGAGCCGAGGTGCGTGCCGGTCAGTGCGGCAGCATCGGCGGCACGCCGATGAAGCGCTGGTGTGCCCAGGCGATGAACACGACATACAGCACGAGGCCGCCGACGATCGCGAGCACGTCGTTCATGCGCGACGGTGCGCCAGTGACCACGGGCTTGCGCTGTACGACGCGCTTGCCGACCGCAACGCGGTCCAGCACGGCCCAGGCGAGGAAGCCGCCGAACAACAGCACGTCCGCAAGGTTGCCGTTGACCAGCAGGTGCGCCAGCGCCCAGGCCTTGGTGGCCGTCAGCATTGGATGCTTGACGGCGGCCTTGATGCGGCCGGGCAGGTAGGTCGCAAGCAGCAGCGGAAACACCGGCAGCATGAGCAACGCGGCAACGTGGCGCATCCACACCGGCGGCGTGTAGAGCACCGTTGGCTCCGCACGCGCGAGGCCATACCCGTGCAGGAGCATCACGAAGCCGATGACCGAGACGAGGGCGTAGATCGCTTTCCACGACGCATCGCCCAGCTTCGCGGCCATGCCGTCCCGCCACGCGGGCGCGACGATCGCAATCGAGTGCACACCGAAGAACAGCAACAGGCCGGCAACCAGGTACGTCATGTGGGCTCCCTTGGGTCTTGCGCGAGTCTAGCTGACACAGGGGGCGGCAGCCGGGGTGGCTGCTTGATCCAGCGGCGGACTTCCACATTCCAGCGCACCAGCAGGTCCGCGGCGAAGTCCGAGAACACGCGCACCTTGGCCAGCTGGTGTCCCGCCGACGGGTAGACGAGGGAGATGGGCGGGCCCGGCACCACGAAGTCTTCGAGGATCAGCTTCAGTTCGCCGCGCCCGACGTACTCGGCCACGAGCAGGTCGCCCGTGTGCGTGATGCCGAGACCCGCGGCCGCCGCGATGATCGGCGCCTCGGCCGCGTTGAACAGCATCGCGAATTTCAGCCCGAGTCGCTTTGGCGTGTACGGCGGAGGAAACGTCCACTCCGGCGGCGCGCCGGAAGGCGAGGTGAGGCCCACGAGCTTGTGCTCGCGTAACTCGTCGGGTGTCTTCGGTTCGCCGTGATCCTGCAGGTACGCGGGTGCCGCGCACGTGACGATGTTCACCTGCGACACGCGCCGTGCGGCGAGACCGGCCTGCCGGATCGGACCGACGCGCAGCGCCACGTCGACGCGTTCGGCGACGAGATCGACGATGCGGTCGTTGAGGCGCAGGTCCAGTTCGATCAGCGGGTAGCGCCGGGTGAATTCGGGCAGGGCGGGAAGCAGCAGGTAGCGCCCGAACGCGACGGGCACGTCCACCCGCAATTTGCCCTGCGGCTTCGAGCGAGTGTCGCGCACCGTCTCTTCCGCGTCGCGCAGTTCTTCGAGGATGCGGCGCGTGCGGCGCAGGAATTCGGTGCCTTCGGCCGTGAGCGATACCCGGCGCGTCGTCCGGTTGAGCAGGCGTGCGCCGAGGTGCTTTTCGAGTGCCGCGACGTGTGAGCTGGCCGCGGGTCGTGAAATCTCGAGCTCGTCGGCGGCCTGGCCGAACGAGCCACGTTCGGCGACGCGGGCAAAGACCCGCATTGCAAGCAGTTGGTCCATTGTTCGATTGTTCTGAAATTCAA
>CAVOWK010000043.1:0-27893 GCA_963700045.1 uncultured Gammaproteobacteria bacterium | reverse complement strand
CTCGCGGGCGATCTGAACACAGCAGGCCGCCGGACGATGCGCAAGACGATGTCCGGTCCGCGAGCTGCCGCAAGGTTCTGCCGTGCGCCTCTCCGGCTCGCGCCGTGGGCGCTCCCGATCCTCGCCAGCGGGTTGCTTGCTCGCCCGTCCCAGGCCTCCGACGAGTTGCAGGTACCCGAAGCCTTCGAGGCCTGCACTTCGTGTCACACGTACGAGCCGGACGAGCCCTTGCAGGAGGCGCCGCCGTTGTGGGGCGTCGTCGGCCGCCGGATCGCGAGCGTCGATGACTTCGAGTATTCGCCAGCGCTCAAGGCTGTCGCAGGATCGTGGAATCGCGCAATGCTCGACCGCTTCCTGACGAACCCGAAGGCCATGGTGCCCGGAACCGCGATGAAGCTGGGCGGCGTCCCGGATGCTGCCGAGCGCGCCACCGTGCTCGACTTCCTGGAAAAAATCTCTCCTGCGCGACCGCACGACGCTGCCGGCGATTAGCGCTATGACTGGCTGATCGCACCTGCGGCTAATCCTTAGGGCCGTGGCGACGCGCCTTGACCTCGGTCAAGGCGACTTTTGCGCTCCACGCAGACGATCGCTCCCCTAGAGCGGCGGTCTCGCCGCTGGGAGCAAGAAATGACGAATACGAGTCGACTGTGGAAGGTGCTGGCGGCACTGATGGTGGTGTCCTTTAGCATCCTCCTGTACTTCGGGCACGAGATCTACATCTCGGCGCCCCCGATCCCCGCCGCCGTGAAGACGACGACGGGCGAAACCCTGTTCACCAGAGAACAGTACGACATGGGCCGGCAGGTCTGGCAGAGCGTCGGCGGCCACGAGATGGGCTCCATCTGGGGCCACGGCAGCTACGTGGCGCCGGACTGGTCAGCCGACTGGCTGCACCGCGAAGCCACCGGGTTGCTGGACCTCTGGGCCATGCGTGAAACGGGCAAGCCGTACGCCGACCTCGACTCGATGCAGCAGGCGAGCCTGCGGGCACGCCTCGAGACCACGATCCGCGCGAACACGTACGACCCGGCGACAGGCGTGATCACGGTCGACGAAGACCGCGCGCAGATCATCCGGCAGGTCAGCGATCACTACATGCGCCTCTTCGGCCCTGACGTCGAGCTGAACACGCTGCGCTCGCAGTACGCGATCCAGCAGAACCCGATTCCGGACGTCGAGCAACGCCAGGCGATGATGGCGTTCTTCTTCTGGACGTCGTGGTCGGCGTCGACGAACCGCCCCGACAGCCGCATCACGTACACGAGCAACTGGCCGTCGGAGCCGCTGATCGGCAACGTGCCGACCACGGCGACCTATCTCTGGACGTTCATCAGCATCCTGGGCCTGCTCGCCGGCGTCGGCGCGCTGGCCTGGTACTACGTCGCGACACACGGCCAGGAGGCCGCACCCGTCGTTCCCGACCGGGACCCATTGAGCGCGCTCAAGCCGACTCCGTCGATGAAGGCGACGGCCAAGTACTTCTGGGTGGTCACGGCACTGATCGTCGTGCAAATCGTGCTTGGCGGCATCACCGCGCACTTCGCCGTCGAGGGCCAGGGCTTCTACGGCATCCCGCTCGCCGAGTACCTGCCCTACTCCGTGGCGCGCAGCTGGCACCTGCAGCTGGCCGTGCTGTGGATCGCCACCGCCTGGCTCGCCACGGGCCTCTACATCGCACCGGCGATCTCGGGGCACGAGCCGAAATTCCAGCGGTTCGGCGTGAACTTCCTGTTCACCTGCCTGCTGATCATCGTGGTCGGTGCGCTCGGCGGCCAGTGGGCGGCCGTGATGCACAAGATGGGCCTCGAGCTGAATTTCTGGTTCGGCCACCAGGGCTACGAGTTCACGGACATCGGCCGCTTCTGGCAGATCTTCCTCTTCATTGGCCTGATGCTGTGGCTGCTGCTGGTCGGCCGCGCCCTGTGGCCCGCGCTCAAGGCGCGTGACGACAGCCGCTCGATCACGATGCTGCTGTTCCTCTCGACGATCGCGATCGGCCTGTTCTACGGCGCCGGCCTGATGTGGGGCCGCAACACGCACCTCGCCATGGTCGAGTACTGGCGCTGGTGGGTGGTGCACCTGTGGGTCGAGGGCTTCTTCGAGGTGTTCGCGACGGCGGTCATCGCCTTCCTGTTCACCAAGCTCGGCCTGGTGCGGCCGAAGACCGCGACCAATGCCGTCCTGTTCGCCACGATCGTGTTCCTGAGCGGCGGCGTGCTCGGCACGTTCCACCACCTGTACTGGACCGGCACCCCGACGGGCGTGCTCGCGGTCGGCTCGGTATTCTCGGCGCTGGAAGTCGTGCCGCTGGTGCTGGTCGGGTTCGAGGCGTACGAGAACTACAAGCACAGCTATGCGACGCCGTGGGTCGCCGCATATCGCTGGCCGATCCTGTTCTTCGTCGCCGTGGCGTTCTGGAACCTGGTGGGCGCCGGTCTGTTCGGCTTCCTGATCAACCCACCGCTCGCGCTGTACTACATGCAAGGCCTCAATACGACGCCGCTGCATGGCCACACTGCGCTGTTCGGCGTGTACGGCATGCTCGGCATCGGCCTGATGCTGTTCTGCCTGCGCGGCTTGAGCCGCACCGCGTACTGGGACGAGAAGCTGCTCGCGAAGTCGTTCTGGGCGATGAACATCGGCCTCGCGCTGATGGCGCTGCTCTCGCTGCTGCCGATGGGCCTGCTGCAGGTCCACGCCGCGGTGGCGCACGGCTTCTGGTACGCGCGCTCCGCCGAGTTCCTGCAACAGCCGCTGCTGCAGACCATCGTCTGGTTGCGCATGCCGGGCGATGTGATCTTCGCGGCGGGTGCGCTGATGCTTGCGCTCTTCGTCTTCCGGCTCTTCGTCGGCAAGGCGCGTGACGCGGTCGGCGCCGTGACGCCGGCGAAGGCCGGGCAGCCGGCTGGCCTGGGACGTTAAGCTCCGTCAAGACCACGGCGGGCGTCCGCGATGACGCCCGCTGTCTGCTTGCAGGACCACGGCCGCGTCCACTCGAACCAGGTATCTCATGCGCGCAACCGACTCGACCGGCAGCGAGCGAAGTCCGCTGCTGGCTGCCCCGCACCGGACGCTGTTCTTCACCGGGCTGGTCAGCCTGCTGGCCGCCAGCCTGTGGTGGGCCCTGCACCTCGTCGCCCGGCAGGCGGGCGCCCCACTCTTCGCGCTGGCATTGCAGCCCGCTCCGATATGGGCGCACGCCTACCTGATGCTGTTCGCCGTTTTTCCGACGATGTTTTTCGGCTTCCTGTTCACGGTGTTCCCACGCTGGATGAACGGCCCACTGGTCACGCGGACCGAATACATCGCGACCGCTTCGCTCTTCGCCACAGGCACCCTGCTCTGGCTTGCAGGTACGCTGGCGGGACCGGCATTGCTGCTGCTGGCCTGCCTGGCAACCGGCGCAGGCCTGCTGGTCGGCACGGTGTCATTGTTCCGGGTGCTGCTGGCGGCGCCGCAAGTCGTGTCGCACGCAATCGTCGTGCTGGTTGCGCTCTGCGTGCAGTTCGTCGCACTGGCGGGCTTTGCCTACGGCCTCGCCGAATCGAATGATTCCGCACTGCACTTCGCGGTGCGCGCGTCGTTGTGGGGCGGCCTGCTGCCAGTGTTCTTCGCCGTGTGCCACCGCATGGTCCCGTTCTTCTCGCAGGGCGCCATCCCCGGCTACGTGCCATGGCGACCCACGTGGGTACTCGTGGTAGTGGTAGGCCTGGCCTACCTGCGGCTGCTTCTTGGTACGGCAGGCGCGCTCGCAGCGCTGCCGGTCGTCGACGTGGCGATCTTCCTGCTGACGGCCTGGTGCGCCGTGCGCTGGGCGTCGCTGCATGCGCGCGGCAATCCATTGCTGTGGACACTGTACGCCGGTTTTGCGTGGCTGCCGTTCGCGCTGTTGCTGCAGACCCTGCGCGACGGCGCCTACACACTGACAGGTGAGTGGATCCTAGGGCGCGCACCGATCCACGCCCTGGGCATGGGATTCTTCGGCGGCATGCTGGTTGCGATGGTGACGCGCGTGACGATGGGACATTCCGGCCGGCCGCTGCGCATGGACCGCATCACGCTCGCTTGCTTCGTTGCGTTGCAACTGGGCGCGGCAAGCCGCGTGCTGAGCGAAGTCGTTATGGCTCCAGCTGCAGTGCAGTGGTTCCTGCTCGGCAGCGTAGCCCTGTGGCTCAGCGCCGTCGCCGTGTGGGTCGGTCGCGTCGGCGGCATCTACCTTGCGCCACGAATCGACGGCAAGCCGGGCTGATGGCCGAGTACTATTTCGCGTTAAGGCACGCGCACATCGGGTTCGTGTTCCTGTCGATCGCATTGTTCGTGCTGCGCGGCGGCCTGATGCTGGTGGAATCGCCGCACGTGCAGTCCGCGTGGCTCCGCTACCCGTCGTACGCGATCGACACCCTGCTGCTGACGGCCGCCCTGATGCTGACGTCGGTCGTTCACCAGTACCCGTTCGGGAACGGCTGGCTGACCATGAAAGTCGCGTTGCTGGTGGTTTACGTCGTGCTCGGCAGCGTCGCGCTCAAGCGCGGACGTACCCGGCGAGTACGGATCGCTGCATTTGCGGCAGCCCTGCTCACGGTCGGTTTCCTGGTCTCGGTGGCGCGTGCCCACCATCCCTTGGGCATTTTCGCCGGCCTCGCTGCCTGACCGGCACGCGGCACGCCGATCGAGGGTCGCCGCCGACCGCGAGTCCCGGCATCATGCGCGCTGGTGAAACCGACAGCGCCGGTCCGGCTGCTGCTCACTGGCGGACGGCAAATGACCCTGACTGACACGACCACCCTCGCGGGCATCCGTGCACACCACCTGTTTGCCGGGCTGTCCCCGCCGCAGCTGCAGCGGCTGCTCGGGTCGGCAAGCGTCGAGCAAGCCGACGCGGGGCAGCTCCTGTTCGACCGCGGCCAGCCGGCCATGCACTTTTACGTGGTCGTCGAGGGGCAGGTGAACCTGGTCCTCTATTCCAAGACCGGCGAGGAGAAGATCGTGGACATTCTCGGTCCAGGACAGAGCTTTGCCGAGGCCGTGATGTTCATGGCGGGACCGGTGTACCCGGTCTCTGCCATGGCGGCGACGCAGGCGCGGATCGCGCGGTTCTCGAGCACCGAGTACGTCGCGATGCTGCGGGAAAGCCCGGAAACCTGTCTCCGCATGCTCGGACACCTGAGCCAGCGCCTGCACATGCGCATTCGCGAAATCGAGTACCTGACACTCGAAAGCGCCACCCACCGGCTCGTGCGCATGATCGAGAGCCGGTTACCGCTGGACACGGACGGACCGGCCGAGATCCAGCTGCAGGAATCGCGGCAGGAGATCGCATCACGCCTGTCGATGAAGCCCGAGACACTGTCGCGAATCCTGCGCACCCTGCAGGACTGCGGCGCGATTTCGGTCCATGGACGGGCATTGCAGGTACCCAGCCGCCACAAGCTCCTGTCACTGCTCGACACCTCCGCGTGACCGTGCCTGCCGGGTCGGCTTGACCCGGATCAAGGCGTGATCGCCGGCCGGCTCCTACAGTCCCTGTCATCGAACGACCGGACAATTCCCTGCATGGGAAAGGACTAGGAGAAAGTAATGTTCAACGCCAGTCGCACCCCTGTCGCGCGGGCAACATGGTGGCTAGCCATCCCGATCAGCGCATCCCTGGGCGCCGGCGCCCTGGCGCAGCAGCCCTCCGCCAGCGGCAGTTCGCTGCAAGTGCATCAAGCCGAAGTCGCCGGGGCGGCCGGGATTTCGGCGCAGATGAAGGCCGGCGAAAACACGTTCCAGACGGTGTGCCTCGCCTGCCACCAAGCCGACGGCAAGGGCCTGCCAGGTGCCTTCCCGCCGTTGGCCGGATCCGATTTCCTGCTCGGCGACAAAGACCGCGCGGTCGGCGTGGTCGTGCGCGGCCTCGAAGGTGAAGTCGTGGTGAACGGGGTCAAGTACAACTCCGTGATGCCGGCCATGACCCAGCTGTCGGACCAGGAGATTGCCGACGCGCTCACCTACGCAATGAACTCGTGGGGCAACAAGGGCGGTGCCGTGCCGGTCGCACAGGTCGCAGCCGTGCGCGCCAAGGTGGCCGCGGAGCCCAAGACGGCCGCCTCGCCGACCCAGCACCCGACGACCACAGCCGAGCTCAAGTACCAGGGAGCACCCTCGCCCGCCGGGGCGGCCGGCGTGAAGATCCTGGTGACCCCGGGCGCGCCGGACATGACCGAGCCAGAGTTCAAGCACGCGCAGGAGATCTACTTCCAGCGCTGCGCCGGCTGCCACGGCGTGCTGCGCAAGGGCGCCACCGGCAAGCCGCTCACCCCTGACATTACCCAGAAGAAGGGCACCGAGTACCTCAAGGTGTTCATCAACCAGGGTTCCCCGGCCGGCATGCCGAGCTGGGGCAAGTCCGGCGAGCTGTCGCAGGAGGAAGTCGACATCATGGCGCGCTTCGTCCAGCACGAGCCGCCGCAGCCGCCCGAGTTCGGCATGCCCGAGATCAAGGCAAGCTGGAACGTGATCGTGCCGGTGTCCGAACGGCCGACCAGGCAGCAGAACAAGTACAACCTGGACAACATCTTCGCGGTCACGCTGCGTGACTCGGGCGAAGTTGCCCTGATCGACGGCGACACCAAGGAAATCATCAACGTCATCCGTACCGGCTACGCCGTGCACATCTCGCGCCTGTCGCATTCGGGGCGCTACGTGTACACGATCGGCCGCGACGGCAAGATCGACCTGATCGACCTCTACTTCGAGAAGCCCACCAAGGTGGCCGAGATCAAGGTCGGCCTCGAGGCGCGCTCCGTCGAGACCTCGAAGTACAAGGGCTACGAGGACAAGTACGCGATCGCGGGCGCCTACTGGCCGCCGCAGTACACGATCATGGATGGCCTGACCCTCGAGCCGCTCAAGGTCGTGTCGACCCGCGGCATGACGGTGGACACCCAGGAGTTCCACCCCGAGCCTCGCGTGGCTGCCATCGTCGCCTCGCACGAGCATCCGGAGTTCATCGTCAACGTGAAGGAGACCGGCCAGATCCTGCTGGTCAACTACGAGGACATCGACAACCTCAAGACCACGACGATCGGCGCGGCGCGCTTCCTGCACGACGGCGGCTGGGACTCCACCAAGCGCTACTTCATGACGGCAGCCAACCAGTCGAACAAGATCGCGGTGGTCGACTCGAGGGAGCAGAAGCTGACCGCACTGGTGGACGTGGACAAGATCCCGCACCCGGGCCGCGGCGCGAACTTCGTCGATCCGAAGTACGGTCCAGTATGGGTGACCAGCGCGCTCGGCAACGAGAAGGTGACGGTGATCGGCACGGATCCCGTGAAGCACAAGGACAACGCCTGGAAGGTGGTGCGAGTGCTGAAGGGCCAGGGCGGCGGTTCGCTGTTCGTCAAGACGCATCCGAAGTCGACGAACCTCTACGTCGACACGACGCTGAATCCCGACCCGAAGATCAGCCAGAGCGTGGCGGTATTCGACATCAACAACCTCGAGGCCGGCTACAAGGTGCTGCCGATCGCCGAGTGGGCGAACCTCGGCGAAGGCCCGAAGCGCGTCGTGCAGCCCGAGTACAACGCCGCCGGCGACGAAGTCTGGTTCTCGGTGTGGAACGGCAAGGACCAGAAGTCGGCAATTGTCGTCGTCGACGACAAGACGCTGAAGCTGAAGAAGGTCATCGACGACGCGCGCATCGTCACGCCGACCGGCAAGTTCAACGTGCGCAACACGGTGGGCGACGTGTACTGACCTGCTGCATGGCTTCCACGCGCAGCGCTGCGCGATCATGGGCCCCGCCTCGGCTTGAGGCGGGGCCCTTTCTTTGGTGCGGCCTCAGGGCAGTGCAATGCCCCTGGACGCGACCAGCACCCGATACCAGTCGGCGCGGGTCCACTCGACCTGGTAGGCGGCGGCGGCCTCGCGGATGCGGTGCACCTGCTGGCTGCCGACGATCGGAATGATGCCGGCGGGATGCGCCATGCTCCAGGCGTAAGCCGCGGCGCTCCGCGCGACACCGAATCGCGTCGCCTGCGCGTCGAGTTCCGCGCAGACACGCTGCGCTCGCTCATCGTCGCCCGGTGCGCCGAGGCGACCACCCGCCAGCGGCGACCACGCGAGCACTGCAATCCCGTGTTGCATGGCCAGGTCGAGCGTGCCGTCCGCGAGCGGTTCGAGCACGAGCGGAGAGAACTCGGGCTGCATGCTCGCCAGCGGTAGTTGCAGGTGTGCAAGCAGTGCGGCCGTTTGCGTCGGCGTGTAATTCGAGACCCCGATCGTCCGTACCTTGCCACTGGCGACCAGCGTCTCAAGGGTCTTGGCCACCTCCGCCGGATGAGCCAGCACGTCGGGTCGGTGCACCTGGAAAAGATCGAGATGATCGGTGCCGAGCCGACGCAGCGAAGCTTCGCACGCCGCGACCAGGTAGTCCGCGCTGGAGTCATACGGCACGCCAGGAATGATCCCGCCCTTGCTCGACAGGACCATCCGTCGACGCAAGCCCGGATCCGCAGCGAACAATCGACCCAGCAGGACCTCCGCGCTGCCGAAACCCTCGCGACCGTTGAAACCGTAGATGTCTGCGGTATCAAACAGGTTGATGCCCGCTTCGAAAGCCGCCTCGACGAGCGCTCGGGCGCGGGCCAGGTCGTCGCCCTGGAAGCGCCACATGCCCCACGCGAGCCGTGACACGACGACGTCGGTTGTGCCGAGCTTCACACGCTCGAATGGATCATCGGTCTTCACCGTTCCCACCTGCGGCATCGGGCTACTTCGCGTAGGTGGCGAGCAGGTAGTCGCGGATCGCGTCCGACTCGAACATCTCCGTGCCCGTGTTCGGATCGACCAGGTACGGCACCTGCACCTTGCCCGCGCGTCGCAACAGCTCAATCCGACTCCGACCCTCGACCGGCAACGTCGGGAAAAGCGTCGCCCGCAACACCGGCGGTCCGAGATCCTGCCACCGTGCCTTGCCGGTGCTGCGCAGCAGGTAAGGGAGTTCGAGTTCGCAGAGCAACTCACGCACTCGCCGCGAATACGGGCTGGACTCGAAGCTGAACAATTCGAGCGGACGCTTCGGCGCTTTCGACGGCCGGGCCTGCGCGCCAACGCGTGCGCGCGGCAGGCCGGCCAGGATCGACGAGGTGACGTCGAACGGGCGCAACAAGCGAGTGGGCGCCGGGCGTCCGCCGTAGCGTCGGTACAGGTAGCCGATGATTGCGTCGGACTCGTACATCGACTCGCCGGTGTTGGGATCCACCAGGAACGGGAACTGTTGCTTGCCGCCCAACTCCGCCACCTTCGGCCGGAAACGCTTGCCGCCATGGGGCGTCGGGTAGATCAGCGCGTCGATGTCGAGTTCTGTCAGCGCTTCACGCACCAGGCGGCAGTACGGGCAAGCCTCGAACTCATACAGTTTCAGGTGCTTGGCGGGTTGCTCCACCGACCCGCGCGCGTTGGTGCCGCGCCACAGGCGCAAGGTGGAGGCCAGCGACGAATTGAGGACGTCGAACGTGTTGCCCATGCCGCCATTAAATCATGCGGCATGGACTGATGCGCCAGGCCCGATCAGAAGTCGTAGCGCAGGCTGGCCGACGCATTGAAGCCGGCCCGCGTGTAGTACGGGATCAGCGGATCGCCGACGACACGACCACGGACGTCCGCCCATTCGATGTACTCGGTGTCCGTAAGGTTGAACAACCCGACGTTGAGCCTCAGCCTGGGGCTGAAGCTGACGTTGGCCAGCCAGTCGAGCGTGGCGTAGCCGTCGGTCCGGTACAGGTCCGCCCTGCTGCGATCGACGTCCCGCTGCGCCTCCACGGCCGTCACCGCGAGTTCCGATCCCCAGCGCGCCGACGGGGCGTCGTATCGCACGCCAAGCACCAGTCGCGGCGGATCGATCGAATTCAGCGGCACGTCGCGCGTGCGGTCTTCGCCACGCAGCCACGATCCGGCCAATCGCCCCGTCCAGCCCTGCAGTCGCCGCGACCACGTCGATGCGTCGACACGCGCATCGAACTCGGCGCCGTAGATCCGGGCCTCCGCAACGTTCTGCGACTGGAACAGTGTCACCCCGGTCCCCGGATCGACGCCCAGGTTCACCTTCGATTCGATGAAGTCGCGGTACTCGGTGTCGAAGACGCTGGCCGTCAGGGCCAATGGCGAACCGGTCAAGCGCACACCCACTTCGAAGCCATCACTGGTCTCGGGCTGCAGGTCGGGATTCGGAATCGCCCGCACGTTGAACAGCGGGATTTCGAGACCGATGTTGACGTCCTCCGGCGGCGGCGAACGGAAGCCGTGCGAATACTGGAAAAAGACGCCAAGCTGGTCGTTGACGCGCCAGATCGCGCCGAGCTTCGGCGCGAACGACAACTCAGCGACTCCAACGGGCGACGTCGATGGGTTGTCCTCACGGTAGATGCGATCCGTCTGCGGCGAGAGATCGTAGTAATCCACGCGCAGCGCCGGCACGAGCGTCCACCGCGAATCGACGAGTCGAATTTCATCCTGCGCAAAGACGCCGGCCTCGACCACCGTCGACAACGGCATGTCACGCAACGGGAACGTCTCGCCGAGTATCGTCGGCGTCGTCGCGCCGGTCGTCAGATTGGTCTGCAGCCCGTCCCGGAGTTCCTCGAGCTCAGAACGCGTCGCCTCGATGCCGTACACGAGGTCGTGCACGACCGAGCCGGGTGCGATTGACTTGATGGCCGTGATCTCGAAGCCGAACGTGCCCTCGTCGTAGTCGAATGCCCGGTCGAGTTGCACTGGAGGCGTGCGCGGCGGAACGGCGCGGCGCACTTCGTAAGTGTCCTGGTCGGTCTCCGTGCCCTGCCAATACACGCTCCAGTCGGCGGAATCGAAAGCGGCGTTCGCGCCGGTGAGGGCCTGTCGCAGGCTGGCCCGGTAGCGCAGCATTTCGTCGTCACCCTGGAGGACGGTGGTGTTGAGGAAGCGCCCCACCCCGAGGAATGCATCGACAGACGTCGCTTGCTGCATCCGTCCTGCTTCGGCCGTGAACGTCAGCGGGCCGCCCGGCACGGCACCCGACAACTTGACCATCACCGAATCGCTGGTGAAATCGGTCGGGTTTGGCGTGACGTCCGCGGCCGTGTCCGACTCGTGGCCTTCGTTGCGCGAGTAGCCGACGAGCCAGTCCGCTGCGCCCACCGTTCCGGCCGCGAGCACGGCTGCGCGCCAGGCTTCATTCTCGGTGTCGTAGCCGGCTTCGGTCCGAACGACGTATGGACCCGCGCCCGGTGCGAGCAGTCGAGCGGGCGTCAACGTGGTCATTGCGACGACGCCGCCAATTGCATCGCTGCCATAGAGCGACGAAGCCGGTCCACGCAGGAGTTCGACGCGATCGACGAATGCGGCATCCACGAACGCACGTCCCGAATCCGCATAGCTGCCCACGGCAAACCCGCCTGCGGCGGGAATGCCGTCGATCTCGACGGCGACACGATTACCGCCGAGCCCACGCACCGCAATCGTGTCGAGGCCGAACCGGAACGGATCGTTGCGGACGCTGATCCCCGGCTCGTAGCGCACGATTTCGCGGATGTCGGTCGCGAGCGTGGCCGCGATGCGCGCCTGGTCGATGACCGTTACCGTCGCGGCAGCACCGGAGACCGGGGTCAGGCGACGTGCGTAAACCGTGATGGTTTCGAGTTCCGTATCCCATCCCGGGCTTGGAGGGGCGGCGAAGGCAGGGACAGCCGCTGCGGCGACGATGCCCATTACGACCAGCCGCAGCGGGGCGGTGGGTGGGAACTGGCGGATACGCATGAGCTGCCTGTCTTGTTCGTTACCGGGCCGGATTGCCCGGCCCCATGGGAAATCAGGCTGCGCCGCCCGCGCGGCGATGGCCATGACCCAAGTCAATCGACACTTCAATTGTCGCGCCGTGCGCGACCCGCGGCTGTCAGCACTGACCGACATCCGGTGCATCACGCGTGTCCTCAGAACCGCGGGATATGACCCCAGACCAAGCGCTACCGCAGGGGCGCCGATACCTGCATGGGCGCTCCAAGCCTGCCTAGAATCCGCTCTCGTCCATCAATGAAACTCCGGAACCGACCCATGAAGCTCGAAACCCTCGTCGTCCACGCCGGCTACTCGCCCGACCCGACCACCAAGGCCGTCGCGGTTCCGATCTACCAGACGACCTCGTACGCGTTCGACGACACGCAGCACGGGGCCGACCTGTTCGACCTCAAGGTCGCCGGCAACATCTACACCCGGATCATGAATCCGACGACGGACGTGCTCGAGAAGCGCGTGGCGGCGCTGGAAGGTGGCGTGGGCGCGCTCGGGCTGGCCTCCGGCCAGGCGGCGATCACGTATGCGCTGCTGACCATCACCGAGGCCGGCCAGAACATCATCAGTTCGTCTGCGCTCTACGGCGGCACCTACAACCTGTTCGCACACACCCTGCCGCAGTACGGCATCTCGGTGAAGTTCGCGGATCACCGCCAGCCCGAGGCGTTCGAGAAGCTCATCGACCAGAACACCCGCGCGATCTTCTGCGAGTCGGTCGGCAATCCGGCCGGCAATGTCACTGATTTCGCGGCACTTGCCGAAATTGCGCACCGCCACGGCATTCCCCTGATCGTCGACAACACGGTGCCCTCGCCATACCTCTGCCGTCCGTTCGAGCACGGTGCGGACGTCGTCGTGCACTCGCTCACGAAATACCTCGGCGGTCACGGCAACAGCATCGGCGGCGCGCTGGTCGATTCCGGCAAGTTCCCCTGGGCAGAGCATGCTGACAAGTTCCCGCGCCTCAACACGCCGGACGTTTCGTACCACGGCGTCGTCTACACCGAGGCGTTCGGCCCGGCCGCGTTCATCGGTCGCGCCCGCGTCGTGCCGCTGCGCAACATGGGCGCCGCCATCTCGCCCTTCAACAGTTTCCTGATCCTGCAGGGCATCGAGACGCTCGCACTTGCGCATGGACCGCATCTGCGACAACGCGCTCGCCGTCGCGAAGTACCTGCAGAAGCACCCGAAAGTGCGCTGGGTGAACTATGCCGGCTTGCCGGACCACCCGAGTCATGCGCTGGCGCAGAAGTACATGGGCGGCCGTGCATCGGGCATCCTGACGTTCGGCATCGAGGGCGGCCTTGCCGGCGGCAGCCGATTCCAGGATGCACTCAAGCTGTTCGTGCGGCTCGTCAACATCGGCGACGCGAAATCGCTCGCGTGCCATCCGGCGAGCACGACGCATCGTCAGCTGAATCCGGCCGAACTGGAGCGGGCGGGCGTGAGCGACGACATGGTGCGGCTCTCGGTCGGCATCGAGCACGTCGACGACCTGCTCGCGGATCTGGAGCAGGCGCTGGCAGCGGCGTAGGTATCGAGAACCCGCCGCCCCTCGCGCCGGTCGAGCAGGACGGGAAGACTGGAGGTACCATCCGGCGATGGAAAAACCTTCGCTGGATTTCGCGCGTGTGCGCGAACTGAGCCCGCGCCGCAACACCACGAGTTCCGCGGCCATCCCGGAACTCGTCGACGAGCAGCTCAGGCACTTCTCGATCGACCCGCAGTCCGAGTTCGGCCGCCGCATGGCCGACTTCGCCACCCACCTGTACGCCGGCAACGCCGCGGCGCACCAGCTGTGGGAAGTGACCCTGCGTGAACTCGCGGACCTGGATCCGCGCGACCGCGTGGCGCGCTTCAATGCCAAGCGGTTTCTCTGCTTCCAGCTCGCCAAGATCCTCGACACGCTGCAGAACCCGCTGCGCAAGTCGTACCAGTCGCTGCTGCACGATTCGACGCAGTCGGCGATCAAGGGCCCCTACCCCATCTTCGACAACGTCACCGCGATCTTCAGCGCCACACCCGTCATCACGCGCACCGCGACGTACCTGTACGCGTGCACCGAGTGGGTCGAGGACGCCTTCAAGGGCCGCGAGCCGCTGCACGAAATCTACTCGCGCCTGCTCAACCCGACTTCGATCAGCCTGGCCAATCACATCGTCGACCTCGAGGCCGGCCCGCTCGCCGGTGAATACCTCGCCTGGAACTTCAACTCCGGCATGGCCGCGATCGACGCGACGCTGTCGAACCTCGTCGGCTACAACGACGTCGTGCTGTCGAACCGGAACGTGTACGGCGGCACCTACCAGCTGCTGCACGACTGGTATGCCAAGAAGAGCAACCTCGACGTTGCCGTCGAGTGGTTCGATGGCTTCACCGTGGACGACTTCGGCCGTGCACTGCAGGCCACCTTCGCGAAGCATCGCGACCGCCTCGATCGCGGCCGCCGCATCTACGTCTTCCTGGAGTCGCCCTGCAATCCACACGGGTACGTACTCGACGTGCCGGCGATCTGCCGCGTCGCGCACGAACACGGACTCACGGTCATTTGTGACGCGACCGTCGGCACGCCGATCCTGCAGCCGGTGCTGCAGCGCAAGGACCCGATGGAGCGCCCGGACTTCGTCATACATTCGTACACCAAGGATCTCGCGGGCACGGGCACCACGACGGCCGGCGTCTGCATCGGCCGCAACGAGCGCATGTTCATCCCCAAGGGCGACAGCGTCGCCACGACGACGCCGGACGGCAAGCCGTGCATCTATCGCTGGGACGAAAGCCTGTTCTGGAACGTGTACTACATCAAGGGCGCGTTCCTCGACGCCGACAAGGCATTCGAGGTAATCAACGGCATGCGCACGGTGGAGGTGCGCGTGCTGCTCAAGGCCATCAACACGCTGGTGCTGGCTCGCGCGCTCGCCGCCCATCCCGCGATCAACGTGCAGTGCTCTGCGGTCGAGGGCAACGAGAATTACGCGCTGCGTGAGCGCCTGATGTACCTCGGCCTGCCGGCGCCGCTCTTCACGATCGACCTCGACACCGAGCTGGGCCGCAAGATTTCACGGCACGCATTCCAGCGCTTCTTCGACTGCCTCGAACCCGCGTTCGGCCTGCAGGTCACGCTCGGACAGGTGAACACCGTGGTCGTCTGTCCGGCGCTGACGAGTCATTCGGAACTGTCCGCAGACGCGCTGCGCGAAGCAGGCATTTCGCTGACGACCATCCGGATCGCGGTGGGTGATGAAGACCCGCGGGGGCTGCTGGCGCACCTGATGCAGGCTGCCGAACTCGCGCTCGAGCCGGAGTGTCCCGGATTCACGCGCCACTTCGGCCAGCCACACGAGATCGACGCACTGTACGAGTCAATCTACGTGGACGTGCACCGCCGCTACGCGGCGAGCCGCCCCCGCATGCGGCAGATGCTGGAGAAATGACGGCTGGCGGCGCCTGCGCGCCAAGTCTGCGCAATCGTCTTTCGACAATTGCAGGCCTTTTTGAATCAATGGGTTAAGGGCGCCCAGCCGGCAGACAGGCCGCAGCAGGCAAAAGATGTTCGAGGCATATTTGCGACCCTGTCTCTGGCCGAAATTCCGCGCATGCGGGACACTCCGACCCCCCACCGCCCCGGACCGACCATGCCCGCAACCCGCGCCGTGATGCGCCCCCTGTTCCTCCTGGCGCTCAGCGCCGTGGCGACCCTGTTCGCTGCGTGTGGCGGTGGTTCGGGTGGCGGTGCGAGTGCCGGTACCGGCGGCGGCACGAGCAATCCTTGTGGCGAGACGGCGCGCAAGCAGTGGGTCGTCGCCGTCGCTCGCGAGTGGTACCTGTTTCCGGACCTGCTGCCAGCCGCGGTGGACTCTGCGTCCTACGCGACGGCCGAGGACCTGCTCGACGCATTGACCGCGACGGCCCGGGCCCAGGGCAAGGATCGCTTCTTCAGCTACCTGACGACGAAGTCCGCCGAGGACTCGCTCCTCGGCGAAGGCCAGTTCGTCGGCTTCGGCTTCCGCTCACGCACCGACCCGGGCAATCGTCCATTCGTTCTCGACGTGTTTGAAGGCAGTCCGGCGGCGGAAGCGGGCCTGCAACGCGGTGACGAAGCGATCGCCGTCGACCAGGGCAGCGGCTTCGTCCCGCTCTCGCAATCGCTCGCGGACGGCACGACCTCGTTCACGGACCTGCTTGGAGCCGCCGACGCGGGTGTCCAGCGTGGCCTGCGCGTGCTGCGCAACGGGCAAGCCATCGACGTGCGGTTGACCAAGCGCACGGTGACGATCGATCCGGTCCCCGATGCCTTCGGCACCCGCATCCTGCCGCTGGCTGGAACGACCGGCGTGGGTTACCTGAACCTGCGCAGCTACATCAGCACGGCCGACCCGCAATTGCGCGCGGCGTTCCAGGCGTTCCGCGCGCAGAACCTGCGCGACTTCATCATCGACCTGCGCTACAACGGCGGCGGCCTCGTCAGCACGGCCGAGTTGATCGACAACCTGCTCGGCGGCGACCGCACGTCAGCCGACACCCAGTACTCCATCCAGTACAGCGCGAATAAATCGGGGCAGAATTCCACCGTTCGCTTCCAGCCGCAATCACAGTCGGTGCGGCCCGTGCGCATCGCTTTCCTGACCACCGATGCGACCGCATCGGCGAGCGAGATCAACATCAACGCCATGCACTCCTGGGCCGAGGTGGCGATCGTGGGCAGCGACACGTACGGCAAGCCCGTCGGCCAGCTCGCGTTCGACCTCGCGAATTCCTGCCCGGACCGCCTGCGCCTCGTCACGTTCAAGACCCTCAATGCGAACGGCGCCGGCGACTACTACGAAGGACTCGCGTCGAGCATGCGCTTTGCGTGCGCGGCGAGCGATACGCTCGGTGCCTCGATGGGTGACCCGGCAGACAGCTTGACGCAGGCGGCGCTGCAGTGGATCAACACCGGCGCCTGCGCCAGCGTGATCAGCGCGTTCGTCGCCGGACAGGCGAAGACGAGCCCATCGACCCGGTACCCGCTCTCGCGGAATCCCTCTGCCGTCGAACGCTGGATGCCCGGCGTGCAGTAGTCGGCGCCGTTGAACGGCGCCGGGCAGCGAACACCCGGCGTCCCTCAGGCCGGTGCGAGCGCGAGCAACGCCAGGCACTCGACATGATGCGTGCCGGGAAAAAAGTCGTAGGGTGCGATCGAACACACCTCGTAACCTGCCGTCTCGAACACGGCGAGGTCCCGCGCGAGCGTCCCGGCGCTGCACGAAAGGTAGGCAAGCCGGTCCGGACGCAACTCCTGCGCGAGTGCTTCGCGCAACGCCGGCTCCAGACCCGAGCGCGGCGGGTTCACGTAGCAGGCACGGCGGGAATGACTGGCGCCGTGCCACCACTCCCGCACCTGCGGCATACGCTGCTCGCACGTTCCGCGCAGCACGACGGCACCGGGCGCATTGCGGCACGCGCAGTCGACAGCGCCGCCGGCGAGTTCGACGCCGAGCCCGGACGCTCCTGCCTCCAGCCATTGGCGCAGCGTCGAGCCGATCCCGCAGTACAGGTCGAGCACCGCCACGCCGGGTGCTGGATCGAGATGAACCCGGGCCAGCGCCACCGACTCCGCGTGCAGGTCGGGCAGCAGTTGCTGGAACGCCGCCGGCCCGTGCACGAGTCCTGCCGCGTCGAAGGACGTCGGCGCACCCCAGGCGAGGTGCCAGCCCGATCGCGCGAACAGCTTGCGGCCGGCGGAGGCATGGCAATGAACCCAGAGGCCCTCGATGCCCGTCGCCGACAGCCCAACACGCAGCGCATCGAGGTGAGCAGGCTGGTGGTTCCTGGCCTTGACGATCAGCGTCGCCTGCCCACCCGCGACGTGCAGGTACGCGAGCGGGAAATCTGTGTGCGGCGGCAGCGTGGCGTGCAGCAACGCCACGAGTCTGTTCACACGCGGCGAATGCACCGGGCACTCTGGAATCGGGATCAGTTCGTCCCGGCGCATCATCCCGAACTGCCAGCTGCCGGATTCGTCGTAACGTGCGTTCAAAGTGACCCGATCACGATAGCCAAAGCGCCGGTTGTCGGGTGGCGAGCGAACGGGTTGCAGCACGGGTCGCCAGCGCTCCAGGACTCGCTGCAAGTACCCCGCCTTCTGCGCAACGCTCGCGGCCATGGTCAGCGAGCGATGACGGCAGCCGCGGCACGCGGGCGCGCAGCCGGCGGGTAGTGTTTGTTGTACGCTCACGCGCCTATGGTGCGACGATTCGCCCGGCACCGACAGGGGATCCCCGGCTCATGACCCGCATTCCGGTTTTCGACGACGTCAGAGCCGCTGCACGCCGGCTCGCAGGGCACGCCCGTCGTACGCCATTGCTCGCGGATACGCCGCTCGACCAGCTCACAGGCGGGCGCATCCTGCTCAAGCTCGAGACGCTGCAGCACACCGGATCGTTCAAGTTCCGGGGCGCGTGGAACCGGCTGGTGCAATTGAACGAAAGCGAGCGCGCCGCCGGCGTCGTCGCCTTTTCTTCGGGCAACCACGCCCAGGGAGTGGCCGAGGCCGCCCGGCGCCTCGGCATCCACGCGACGATCGTGATGCCGTCCGATGCCCCGCGGATCAAGCTGCAGAACACGCGGGACATGGGCGCGGAGATCGTCGAATACGACCGGGCACTCGAAAGTCGCGAGCAGATTGCAGCCAGGCTCGCCACCGAACGGGGTGCGACGCTGGTGCCATCGTACGACGACGCCGACATCATCGCGGGCCAGGGCACGACGGGTCTCGAGATCGCCGAGCAGGCAGCCGAACTCGGCCTGACGCTCGATGACGTGGTCGTCTGCTGCAGTGGCGGCGGCCTCACGGCAGGGATCGCCATCGCGATTGCGCACCTGGCACCGCAGGCGGGCGTGTGGACAGCTGAGCCCGCGGCGTACGACGATCACCGCCGATCGCTCGCCGCAGGCCGGCGTCAGCGCAATGAGCCGGGCGCGCCGCCATCAATCTGCGACGCGCTGCTCGCGCCGATCCCCGGCGAGCTGACGTTCGCCATCAACCAGCCGCTGCTGCGCGGCGGACTCGCAGTGTCCGATGACGAGGTGCGGCAGGCCATCGTGTTCGCAGCCCGCACGCTGAAGCTTGTCGTCGAGCCCGGCGGCGCCGTGGCGCTCGCAGCCGTGCTCGCCGGCAAGCTCGGCGCCCGCGGACGCACTGTTGCGGTGACGCTGTCCGGTGGCAATATCGAAGACGCGCTGCTCGCCGGACTGCTGACGATGAACTGACCGCGCCTGCAGCCCTACGCACCAGCCCGCCGCCAACCCGAACTTCCATCGAGGCCATCCGAATGCTCCAGACATGGCTGCACGCACTGCCCTTCCTGCTCGGTGCAGGATTCCTGACCTGGCTCGTGAGCGTCCAGCTCCGCAACGTCACGATCGTCGACACGCTGTGGTCGCTGATGTTCGTGATTGCAGCCTTCAGCTACGCGTCGAGCACGCTGCCACTCGAGCCGCGCGCGCAACTGGTGCTGGTGCTGGTCACGGTCTGGGGACTGCGGCTGGCGATCTACCTCGGGCGGCGCAACTTCGGCCACGAAGAAGACCGGCGCTACCAGAAGATCCGCCGCCGCAACGAACCCGGATTCGCGTGGAAGAGCCTGTACCTCGTGTTCGGCCTGCAAGCCGTTCTCGCCTGGGTGATCTCGCTGCCTCTGCTCGGCGCCATCGCCGGTGACGCGAGTCCCCTCGGCTGGCTGGATTACGCCGGCGCCGCGCTTTGCCTGGTCGGCTTGTACTTCGAGGCCGTGGGCGATTGGCAACTCACCCGCTTCAAGGCGAATCCGGCCAATGCCGGGCAGGTGATGGACCAGGGGCTGTGGGGCCTCACGCGCCATCCCAATTACTTCGGCGATTTCTGCGTCTGGTGGGGCTTCGGCCTGGTGGCGCTCGCGGCGGGCGCCTGGTGGTCATTGGTCGGCCCTGCACTCATGAGCGTGCTGCTGCTGCGAGTCTCCGGCGTGACCCTGCTCGAGCGGGACATCGGCAAGCGGCGACCCGGCTACGCCGAATACATCCGGCGCACCAACGCCTTCTTTCCAGGACCCCGGCGTCCCTGACGGGCGGCTCGGCCGGTAATTCCCCTTGTCGCGGGGACCTCGCGCTGCCTAGAGTTGCGCGATGGTCTCGGGCTTCCTGCTCTCCGCGCTCGCCATCGGCTACCTGCTGGTGCTGTTCGGCGTCGCGTTCTACGGCGAGCGTCATTCGGTGTACCCGGGTCACGCGCGCCTGCGGCCGTGGATCTACAGCCTGGCCCTCGGCGTCTACTGCACGACGTGGACGTTTTTCGGCGCCGTGGGCACCGCCGTGCGCGACGGCTGGACGTACGTTCCGATCTACCTGGGGCCGGCGCTGGTGCTGCTCTTCGGCATGCCGTTCCTGCAGCGGCTGGTCGCGATCGTCCGCGCCCACAACATCACGTCGATCGCCGACCTGATTTCGTCCCGCTTCGGCAAGAGCCCGACCCTCGCCGCGCTCGTCGCCGTGATCGCCCTGACCGCCGGCGTGCCGTACCTCGCACTGCAATACAAGGCCGTCGGCACCAGCATCGACGTGCTGACCGGTTCGATGGGCGCGAACCCCGCGTGGTACGCGGACACCGCGCTCTGGGTGGCACTGATGATGGCGGTGTTCGCCATCCTGTTCGGCACGCGCCGGCTCGACGCCACGGAACACCACGAAGGCGTGATGCTGGCCATCGCGTTCGAGTCGATCGTGAAACTGGTCGCGTTTGCGTCCGTCGGCGTCTTCGCAATGCTGCACCTCGACGCAGCGCCGGCAATTGCCGCGACGCAACTGGGCACGCTCGCCCACGCCTTCCCCGCCGACTTCTTCATGACGACGGCGCTCGCGGCCGCCGCCATCTTCTGCCTGCCGCGGCAATTCCTGGCCGGCATCGTCGAATGCGCCGATCCGCAGGACCTGCGCACCGCACGCATCGTGTTCACCGGCTACCTCGCCGTCTTCACCGTACTGGTCGTGCCGGTCGTGCTGGCCGGCCTGGGCGCGGGACTGGCGCCGGGAGGCAATCCCGATTTCCTGGTGCTGACGCTGCCGATGACGAGCAACGTCCCGTCGCTCGCCGTCATCGCCTTCCTCGGCGGCCTGTCGGCCGCCACGGCCATGGTGATCGTGTCGAGCATCGCGCTCGCCACGATGATCACGAACGACCTCGTGATGCCGGTGCTCTGGCGCAGCCGGTGGCTGAAGCCGACGGAAGGCAGCGACATCGGCCGTGGCGTGCTGTGGCTGCGTCGCGTCGCGATCATGCTGCTGGCGCTGCTCGCATACGCCTATCACCGCAATACAGTCGCACCCGCGAGCCTCGCCTCGATCGGTCTGCTCGCCTTCGCCGCCGTCGCCCAGTTCGCGCCGCCGATACTCGCAGGGCTGTACTGGCGACGCGCCACCCGCAGCGCCGTGTTCTGGGGCCTCGCGACGGGATTCGTGCTGTGGACGTACACGCTGCTGCTGCCGAATTTCAGCCCGGGTGGCCTGTCGGGCGCGGCCAGCCTCGGCGCGTATGGGAGCTTTCGGTTCCTCTACGAAGGGTCCCTGCTCGCCCACATGAGCCCGGTGACCAGCGGCGCCCTGCTCGCGCTGGGCGGCAATGTCGCGGTGCTGGTCGGGCTGTCCCTGCTGGGACGCACGTCGCTGCGTGAGCGCATGGCAGCCACCCAGTTCGTGCGTCCGGCCGTGCCCGCGCCTGCAACGCCATCCGCGTCGAGTGCAAGAGTCGGCGACGTGCTGGCGATTGCGGAACGCATCGTCGGCAACGCAGCGGCGGAAGCTTCGCTGCGCGAGTACTTCCTGCAGACCCTGCGGCCGTTGCCGCGGCACACGGACCCTGCCGATCGCGGCCTCATGCAGCACATGGAGCGGGTGCTCGCCGGCGCGATCGGTGCGTCGTCCGCCCGCCTCATGTTCACCCACGCGTTGCGCGGACGCGGTCTCGCCGCCGAGGAAGTCGCGGAACTGCTCGACGAGACCTCGCAGGAACTGCGCTTCAGCCGCCAGCTGCTGCAGGCGACGATGGAGAACGTGGCGCAGGGCATCTCGGTGGCCGACAGCGAAGCCCGGCTCGTCGCCTGGAACGGCCGTTACCTGGAGATGTTCGACTACCCGACCGACCTGATCTGCATCGGCCGCCCGGTCGCCGACCTGATCCGGTGGAACGCGATGCGTGGCGAGTTCGGCGCCACCGATCCCGAGGAACAGATCCGCAAGCGCATCGACCACATGCGTGCCGGCACGCGCTACGTGATCCAGCGCCAGCGCCACAACGGGCGCGTGTACGAGATGCGTGGCCAGCCGATGCCGGACGGCGGCTACGTCACGACCTACACCGACATCACGGAATTCAAGCACAACGAGCAGCAGCTGCTCGAGGCCAAGCAGACGCTCGAGCAGCGCGTATCCGACCGCACGCAGGCGCTGTCGATCGCACTGCAGGCCGAGGCCGCGGCCAAGCTCGCCGCCGAGCAGGCCAACGCCACCAAGACGCGGTTCGTCGCCGCCGCGAGCCATGACCTGCTGCAGCCACTGAATGCCGCCCGCCTGTTTGCTTCCGCGTTGAGCGATGCACCGACCGATGCGGGCTCGGTGCGCGAGATCGCAGGACGCATCGAAGGCTCGCTGCGCGCGGCCGAGGAGGTGCTCGACGACATGCTCGACATCGCCCGCCTCGAAAGCGGGTCGATGCGAGCCGAAATCAACGTGTTCGCCCTCGACGACGTCTTCGCGGACCTCGAAAGGCAGTTCGCCCCGGTCGCGGCGCGACGTAACCTGCGGCTGCACATCCGCCGCACGCGCCTGCACGTGCGCAGTGACCGCGTGCTGGTGCGGCGCCTGCTGCAGAACCTGGTGTCCAACGCCCTGCGCTACACACAGCGCGGCGGCGTGGTCGTCGGCTGCCGTCGGCACGGGGGACGTGTCGAGGTGCAGGTCTGGGACACCGGTCCCGGCATCGCCGAGCAGCATCGCAAAGTAGTCTTCGATGAGTTCCGCGGGCTCGACCGGCCGTCGCCCTGGGGCGAGAAGGGACTCGGCCTCGGCCTGTCGATCTGCGACCGCATCGCGCGCGTGCTGCAACTCGACTTGAGCCTGCGCTCGGAGGTGGGCCGGGGCTCGATGTTCAGTGTGCAGCTCGAAGTCACCGCGAGGCCGACGCCTGCACCCGCGGGAGAGCCTGCACCGGCTTCTCCCGCCAGCCTCGTCGGCGGCACGGTGCTCTGCGTCGACGACGAGGCGGCGATCCTCGACGGCATGCAGACGCTGCTCGAACGCTGGGGCATGCGGGTGCTGCGCGCGAGCACGGCCGAGGAAGCCCGCGGCGCATTCATGCAGCACTCGCCCGACGTCGTCCTGGCGGACTACCGGCTGGGCGATGGCGATTGCGACGGGCTGGAGCTGCTGCAGTCACTGCGCGTCGGGGGGGTCTCGCACGCACCGGCCGCACTCGTGACGGCGGACCACGGCACAGAAGTCGGGGAGCGCGCACGCGTGCTCGGCTACAAAGTGCTGCGCAAACCAGTGAAACCTGCCGCCCTGCGCGGCCTGCTCGGCGCGCTGCTCGCCACGGCGAATCGGGGCTAGTCGAATTCTTCGGGGGGCGGCTTGACGCTTGCGCGGTCCACGGCGAGGCGACCTGCCGCAAGCACGGCCTGCGTGCGCGTCGTCACGCCGAGCTTGCGCAGGATTGCCGTGACATGCGCTTTCACCGTCGCTTCCGAGACGTCGAGGTCGTAGGCGATCTGCTTGTTGAGCAAGCCCACGCACAGCATGCCGAGCACGCGGAATTGCTGCGGCGTCAGGTCGGCAACGCGGTGCGCAATTTCGAGTTCTTCGACGGAAGTGGCCGGAGCACGTGGCGGCTGGTAGCCCGGCGGCGTGTAGATTTCGCCGGCCAGCACTGCCTCGATGGCCTTGCCGATCTGGCCGGCTTCCGTCGACTTCGGGATGAATCCCTGCGCGCCGAAGCGTAACGACGCGGCGATCGTGTGCGGATCGTCGTCGGCGGAAACGATGACGACGGGAAGCTCGGGCCGGCTGCCGCGCACGTGCGCGAGCGCGTTGAAGCCGTGTGCGCCCGGCATGTTGAGATCGAGCAGCAGCAGGTCGGCGCCGGGATTCGCCTCCGCGGCAGCAAGCATCGCTGCCACGGAATCCGCCTCGACGAAACCGACGCCCCGGTCGAGACGGCCGACCGCAGCCTTCATCGCTTCGCGGAACAGCGGATGGTCGTCGGCGACGATGATCTGACGTGACATTGGCTGTCAGGGTACACGCGAGACCCGGTCTATCCAACGGTTGGCCACTGCGACCAAAGGCGAATACCCATGCGCGCTGCAGCGGCTCACGATCGCCGCATCGCACGACTCATCCGGGGGATTCCGTCCATGCCGCACGCCAAGCCACTGCGCCGCCCATCCAACGCGCTGCGCCGCTCGATCGCGGTCGCGCTCGGCGTCGCGCTCATCAGCGCATCGACGCATGGCCGGCGCCGAGACCGCGAAGGAAAAGGAACTCGAAGCTCGCGTCGCGGAACTCGAGAAGCTCGTCCAGCAGCTCGTGGCAGAGAAGAAGGCCGCACCCGCGCCCGTTGCAGCACCCGCTGCCGCAGGCGCAGTCGCCGCCGCACCGGCTGCGGCACCCGCGAAGCCCGATGCGAAAGCCATCCAGCCGGGCACGATCCTGCCGAACGCAGCCCCCGGCACCAGCTTCGTGCTGACGGGCTACGCCAAGGTCGACGGCATGTGGACGGATACGTCCGACGGCGAACTCGCGGAAAATACGCCTTCCCGCGACTTCTACGTGCCGGGTGCGACGCCGATCGGCCAGCCGGACGAGGGCACGGACTTCGACGCGCATGCGAAGCAGACGCGCATCAACTTCGGCACTGACACCCTCCTCGCCGGCGGCGACAAGCTCTCGACCCGGTTCGAGGTCGACTTCTTCGGCTCGCTCACCAGCAACCAACGCGTCACGAACAATTCCTATGCGCCGGTCCTGCGCCACGCGTACGTGCAGTGGCGCGAGTGGCTGGTCGGACAGACCTGGTCGAACTTCCAGGATGTCGCCGCGCTGCCCGATTCCGTGGACTTCATCGGCACGACGGACGGCACGGTGTTCGTGCGGCAGCCGCAGGTCCGCTACACGAAGGGCGGGTTCTCGCTCGCCGTCGAGAATCCGCAGACCACCATGACGCCGTTCGGCGGCCCGGCGGATCCCAACTCGACGGCCTGGATCGTGGAAACCGACGACAGCGCCATCCCGGACCTCACCGCCCGCTACGCCTGGAAGGGCACGTGGGGCCACATCGCCGTCGCAGGCCTGGCGCGCGAACTCAAGTACGAGCGGGTGGCCACCCCCACGCTGGCCGGGATCGATGCCAGCACCTGGTCGATGGCCGGCAGCCTGTCGGGCAAGTTCATGATCGGCAAGGACGACATCCGCTTCATGCTGCTGGGCGGCAACCTCGGCCGCTACGTCGGCCTGAACTTCACGACGGATGCGGTGCTCACCAGCAACGGCGGCGATGCCGACCTGGAGACGATCGACGGCTTCGCGGGCTCCATCGCGTATCGCCACGTGTGGTCCGACAAGTGGCGCAGCAGCGTCTACTTCGCGATGGGCGACTACGACAACGACGCCGGTTACACCGGTGGCAGATGTCAACAAGTCGAGCGAGAGCTGGACGATCAACACCTGGTACACGCCGCTGCCGAAGCTCGACATCGGCGCGGAGTTCCGCCACGCCGTGCGCGAACTCGAGAACGGCAACGACGGCTCGCTCGACCGGCTGCAGTTCACGACGAAGTATTCGTTCTAGCCTGCGCACGACTCGCGGCCGTCAGTCCACGTGACTGGCGGCCGCGCTTTCCTGCGCCCGGCCGAACCGGTACCGGGCGGCATCGACCTTGCGCGTCTCGAGCCAGTAGCGCCAGGTCGAGTACGGCCAGATCGTGAAGTTGCGGCCGTCGGCCTGCTGGTACCAGCTGCGGCACCCGGAACTCCAGACGGTGTCCTTCAGTGCGTGCTGGATGCGCTCGTTGAACTGCGCCTGCGCGGCCGGTTGCACGTCGAGGTAATCCGTGCCGCGTTCGCGCAGCGTGCGCAGGCAATCCATGACGTACCGCACCTGCGCCTCGATCATGAAGATGATCGAGTTGTGCCCGAGCGCGGTATTCGGCCCGACCAGCTGATGCAGGTTCGGGTAACCCGTGACCGAAATTCCGTAGAACGCCTCGGCCCCCGCTTGCCAGTCGCGGGCCAGCTCGTGACCGGGCATTCCCGTGACCGGGAAGCCCTGCATGTAGATGCGCGGATCGACGACGAATCCCGTGCCGAGAATGATGCAGTCGACGGGACGTTCGACGCCGTCCGCGGTCACGATCGAGCGCTCGCGGATCTCGCGGATGTCCTCGGTCACGAGTTCGACGTTCGGCCGGCGGAACATCGGGTACCACTCGTTGGAGATCAGCACCCGCTTGCAACCGATCGTGTAATCGGGCGTCAGCTTGCGTGCGAGTGTCTCGTCACCCACGGCACGACGAATGTTCCACCGCGCGAGCCGCTGCAGCCCGCGTGCCAGGGCGGGATGAAAGATCGGCCAGACCCGCGACTCGTTGGTCCAGTACAGGCGTGCGCGGTGCAGGCGTCGCAAGATGTCGAACCGACCGAAGCGCTGCTGCGTCGACTCGCCGTAGGTGCGGACATCACGCGGGATCACCCAGGCGGGCGTGCGTTGAAAGACGTGCAACTGCGTAGCCGCCGGCGCGATGCGCGGACAATACTGGATCGCGCTGCCGCCGGTGCCGATCGACGCGATGCGTTTGCCGGCGAGGTCGTAGCCGTGATCCCACCGTGCCGAATGAAACACCTTGCCGGCGAAGCGCTCGAGCCCGGGCAGCCGTGGCAGGTTCGGCACGTGCAGGGGACCGGTCGCCAGTACGACGTGCCGGGCACGCAGTTCGAGGCCAGACGCCATGATCACGCGCCAGCGAGCCGTATCCGGGTCGAAGTGGAGTCCGGTCACCTGCTGGCCGAACCGGACGTACGGACGCACACCGAAGCGCTCTGTGGTATCCAGGATGTACTGCTGGATTTCCCGCCAGCCCGCGTAGCGCTGGCTCCAGTCGGGCTTGCCCGCGAACGAGTAGGAATAGAGGTGCGATTGCACGTCGCACTCTGCGCCAGGATAGGAATTGTCGCGCCACGTGCCGCCCACCTCGGCGCCCTTCTCGAGGATCGCGAAGCGGTGTTCGCCCTGTGCCAGCAGCCGGATGGCCATGCACAGGCCACCGAAACCGGCGCCGACGATGGCGACTTCCAGTTCTTCCGGCGCGGCCGACGGGACGTCGGGGGACTGCGGCAGTGCGTTCATGACGCCGCGCACTGTGCTGCGTTTCGCCGCGCGCGGCAACCGGAAAGACCGCTACGGGCCATGCCGTGCCCGTTGACAGCACTGCGCCCCTCCCGTATCTGCTGCCGGGTCCGCGCCCAAATCAGAACAATCAGGAGTTCGTAGAACCATGAATTTCCGCACTCTCGGCTTGCTCGCCCTGGCTGACCGGCCTCACGCTCTCCGCGCTCTCCGCGTTCGCGCAGGAACCCGCGGTCACGATCCCGGCCGCCACCGAAGCCACGGCGACCCCGGCGCTCCGCTGCCCCGCTCAAGCTCTCCAACAAGTGGCGCATCGAAGTGAGCGAGGGCGCGAACAACACGGGTACGCTGCTGTTCCGCGTGACGCCGGACAAGGGCGTCGCGACGGATATTCTCGTAAACATCGAGAAAGGCCGCAGCGAAAACGGCGTGGCGACCGACATCAAGAACACCTTCAAGAAGGCTCTTGACCCGAAGGTCTACCACGTCGAGACGGACGACGGCGAGGACGTGCTGGTGAAGAAGCGCAAGGGTCCGGACTACGAGGTGAAGCTGGTCGAGTCGACCCTCAAGGGCACTCGCGTCCACGTCGAGAAGGAATGATTCGACGCGGATCAGCGCGCGGGCACGGTAGCAGTCCCGCGCGGCTACCGGCGGACTTCAGCCCGAG
>CAVOWK010000042.1:0-86880 GCA_963700045.1 uncultured Gammaproteobacteria bacterium | reverse complement strand
TGCCGGCCACGCGGTGCAGCGTCCGCTGGGCGCGCTCGTCGGCGAAGAAACCGCGGGCCCGGGCTGCAAGTAGTGCGTAACCGGCGTTGATGCCGCCGATGACCGCGACGAGCGTGAGCGCGACCAGGGCCACGTCCACGGCCGTGAGCCGGGGCAGGTCAACGAAGCCGGGCAGCAGCGCGGCGTAAAACAGCATCGCCTGCACGTGCCCGAACATCAGCAGCAGGCCGGCGCCGTAATTGCGCCAGAAGTGCGACTCGTGCGCCGCGCCTGCGATCGCCGTGGCCGGCCGGGGCTGGTGCCGCCAGAGCGCGATGCCCTGCCACACGAGGTAGGCGGCGCCGAGCCACTGCACTGCCGTGAAGAAATCGCCGAGCGACCTGGCCGCAGCGGCCATGCCGGCTGCCGCCAGCGCGAAGAACAAGAGGTCACCGGTGACGACGCCGGCATTGATCGCCAGCGCGGGGCGGACGCCGTCGGTGATGGCGCGCGCGACGATGGCCGTCACCGCAGGGCCCGGCGTCAGCGCCGCCACGGCGATCGTCGCGGTCAGGGCGAGGTACACGCCCGGCGTCATCGGTGAGTGCCGGGGGTCGGTGGCGGGCCGGACTACAGCCAGCCCTTGCGGCGGAAGTAGATGTAGGGCACGAGGGCCGAGAACACCATGGCCAGCAGCGCCGCCGGGTAGCCCCAGTGCTTCGACAGCTCCGGCATGAACTCGAAGTTCATGCCGTAGATGCTCGCAACCAGCGTCGGCGGCAGGAACATCACGGCCGCGACCGAGAAGATCTTGATGATGTTGTTCTGCTCGAGGTTGATGAGGCCAAGCACCGCGTCGAGCAGGAACTGGATCTTGCTGACCAGGAACGACGCGTGGTCCGACAGTGACTGCACGTCGCGCAGCGTCGACTTGAAGCGGTTGCGCTGGTCCGACGAGAGCTCGAGGTTCGGGGTCTGCTGCACGTACATCAGGATGCGCTGGAAGCTGACGAGGCTTTCCCGCGCCTTCGAGACCAGGTCGCCGTCGGCGCCGATCTGGCGGATCAGGGCGTGCAGGTCGGCGCTGCTCGGCGAGGTTGCTCCGCCACGCGGAAAGATCGCGAACGACACCGCATCGAGCTCGGTCTGCACGCGTTCGAGCAGGTCCGCGATTCGTTCGACGAACGATTCGAGGAGTCCCGCGAACAGCGTGGCCGATGAGGTGCACGCTGCTGGCGACCGCTCGACGAGCTGCATGAAGCGCTGCACCGGCGTCGGGTTGACGTAGCGGTTGGTGATCATCCGCCCGTTGGCGAGGATGAACGTGATCGCGCTGCTCTCCGGGCGCTCGCTGTCGAGCTTGCTGCCGACCGTCGCCGTCATGTACACGGCGCCGCCCTCCTCGTACAGGCGGTTGGAGGTTTCGATCTCCTTCATCTCGTCGCGCGTGGGCACGTCGACGGTGAGCAGTGCCTCGACGGCGCGCTCTTCGTCGGGGGTCGGTTCGAACAGGTCTGCCCACAGGAACTCGTCCGGAAAGGGCGCCGGCGGGGTGTGCTCGACCCAGGTGTAGCCACTGCCGGTGGGAATCAATAAGCGCAGCATCAGGAAATCCGCCCTGAAGTCCGGTCGCCGTTGTAACACAGGGCGCAACGAAAAACCCTCGCGCGCGGCGGCGGTTTGCCGCAACGAACGACCCGCGCAAAAAAAACCGCCCTGGTTTCCCGGGGCGGTCCTTTGCTCGAGCGTGTGATCCGGCGGGGATCAGCCCGCTGGCTTTTCCCTGGCCACCAGCGCGTTGATCACTTCGAACAGCTTGTCCTCGCTGCCGGCCATGCTGACGTCGGTGACGTACTTGCCGTTCACGATCACCGTGGGGGTGCCGGCGATCTTGTAGCGGCGGTTGAGGTCTTCCGCCTTCATGATCTTGGAATCGACCGCAAAACCGGCGAATGCCTTCTGGAAGTCGGCCTTGCTTACGCCGCGCGACGTGAAGAACGTCTCGATCGCCGCAGGCGTGTCGAGGCGGTTGCCCTTGACGTTGATCTCACGCCAGATCTCGGCATTCAGGTTCTGCTTGCCGAGCAGTTCCATCGTGTAGAAGACGCGCGCGTGGGTCTTGAGCGTGTTGTTCCAGGTGGCAGGCAAGCGCACGAGTTCGGCGTTGGCGGGCTTGCCGTTGCGGCTCCAGGCCTCGAGCTTGGGCTCGAGCAGGTAGCAATGGCCGCACGCATACCAGAACACCTCGACCACCTCGACCTTGCCCGGCGCGACGTTGGTCGGCTGCGCAGGCGTGAGCAGCTTGTAGTGCACGCCCTGCTGGGGTTCGAAAGCGGCAAAGGCCGTGCTGGCCGCCAGCATCATCACGCCGGCGGCGAACGCCTGCCGGATCCGGGAAACGCGGGTCTGCTTGTTCATGGTGGCTTCTGACCGACGTCCGGCCGCGAGGTTCAACGCATGCCCTGGAGGTACGAGGCGACGGCATCGATTTCCTCGTCCGTGAGCCTGGACGCGATCGTACGCATCATCGAGTTCGGGTCGGTGGCGCGGGCACCCGCTTTGTAACTGCGCAGCTGGGTCGCGGCGTACACGGCGTGCTGGCCGCCGATCATCGGGAACGCGGCTCCCGCGATGCCGCGGCCGCCCGGGCCGTGGCAGCCCGCGCATGCCGGCACGCCCTTCGAGGCGATACCGGCACGGTAGATGGCCTGACCGCGCTTGAGCTTCGAGGGTTCCGTCTCCCCGGTCGGACGCGGCGTCTGCGAGGCGAAGTAGGCAGCGAGATCTTCCATGTCCTGGTCGGCCAGGATCATGGCCATCGGGCTCATCAGCGGGTTCTGTCGCTCGCCAGCCTTGAAGTGCTTGAGCTGCTTCAGGATGTAGGACGAATGCTGGCCCGCGAGCGACGGCCATTCGGGATTGGCGCTGTTGCCGTCCATGCCATGGCAGGCCATGCAGGTCGCCGACTTGGCCTGGCCGGCCTCGACGGTGCCAGCGGCGTGGACGGAGCCGGTCCAGCCGAGCACGGCAACCAGCGTGAGGGCGGCGAACTTCGCGGTCATGACTGCATTCACTCCCAAAAACCGAAGGGGCGCCGGCGCAGAAAAGGCCTGGGACTTTGCTGTTCTGCGGCCTGCCGGGCTAGCCGCAAATTGTACACTAAGGTTTTCGCGCATCGTGGGCGCGTCCCACGGACAGGAAACATGGCCGCTTACCCCGAAGTCCGATTCCTGACCAGCGCGAACAAGCTCGGGCAGTTGCCCCCGGATACGGGGGTCGAAGTCGCTGTGGCCGGCCGCTCCAATGCAGGCAAGTCGAGCGCCATCAATGCGGTCACCCAGCGCAAGGGGCTGGCCAGGACCAGCAAGAGTCCGGGTGCCACCCGGCTGCTCAATTTTTTCGAGCTGCAGCCGGGCCGCCGACTTGTCGACCTGCCGGGATACGGATTTGCCAGGGTGGCGGGGGAAATGCGCGCGCACTGGGGCACGTTGCTCACTGGGTACTTCGGCAAGCGCGAGTCGCTGCGGGGCACCATCGTCGTCATGGACGTGCGTCATCCGCTGACCGACCACGACCAGGACATGCTGCAGCTGGCAACGTCGCGCAACCTGCCGGTGCACATCCTCCTGACCAAGGCCGACAAACTCGGCCGGGGCGCGGCGGGCAATGCGTTGCAGGCAGTCCGCCGCAAACTGCCACGGGACGGCCTCGTCACCGTGCAGCTGTTCTCTGCGCACTCAGGGGACGGCGTGCCGGAAGCGCGCGGCGCGCTGGAAAAGCTGCTCGATGGATTCCGCATAAAAGAAACCCCGGCTGGACCTGTGGATCCAGCCGGGGCAAATCAACCCGGTATTGGGGGATGACCGGGCAGGCGTCGAGCCCAGGGAGAATGGCCGACGCCAAGCATCACAAGGACGCTCAAGCAGATTAGAGGGGGTCTCACGCGGAAAGTTCCGGCTGCCTCCAGCCTGGTTACTTCCCGTGTCCAGCCGACCAATAATCCATTGCCTGTCAATGGGTTAGATTACAGGAACGTCCAGGTGACGCCGATCGAGAACATGTCGACCGTGTCCGCGTCGGAAATATCGAATATTTCGTACTCGCCGCGAATGCTGAGGCTCCACACGCGGAACTGGGCGCCGACGCCGTAGGTCAGGTCGGTGCCGTCCTCGCTTGAGCTCACCCCGAGGTTCGGCGCCTTGAGGTCGGCATTCCAGTTGACGGCGCCGACGCGCGCAAACAGATCCACCGGACCGATGGGCACGAAACCCACGGCCGACAGCGAGACGCCATTGACGTCGGATTCAATCCGTTCGCCGAGCACGTTGTCGTCGCCGGAGCCGAGGTCGACGTAGTTGGCTTCGACGGCAACCCAGTCGAGGAACCGCCAGCCGGCGATCGCCTTGAAGCCCGTCGCGCTGGCGTCGAAGTTGAGGTTCTGGCCGTCGATATTGTCGTCGAACTGGACGCTGCTCTGGCCCAGGCTGGCGCCGAGATAGATGCCGTTGTCGGCAGACAGCGCGGGCAGGCTGAGCAGGCTGCATGTGGCCGCGAGCGCTGCGGTGGCGATGGTCTTGCGCACGATTGTGTCTCCTTGGACTGGGCGGGACGCCCGGATGATGCATTTTACGGCTGTTTCGCTGACCGCGCCGTGGCGAACTTCAGTGCGCTTCGTCCCAGTTTCGACCGACGCCGACTTCGACCTTGAGCGGAACCTGCAAGTCGGCCGCGGCCATCATGTGCCCGCGCAGTTCGGCGAGCACGCTGTCGACGCGATCTTCCGCCACTTCGAGCACGAGTTCGTCGTGCACCTGCATCATGAGGCGCGCGTGAGGCTGGCCGAACAACCACCGGTGCACCTCGATCATCGCGCGCTTGATGATGTCCGCCGCCGTGCCCTGCATAGGCGCGTTGATCGCGCTGCGCTCGGCGTACTGCCGCATCTGCGCATTGCGTGACCGGATCTCGGGCAGGTAGAGCCGGCGTCCGCACACGGTTTCGACGAAACCCTGCTCGCGCGCCGTCGCGCGCGTCTCGTCCATGTAGCGCTTCACGCCCGGGTAGCGCTGGAAGTAGAGGTCCACGTACTGCTGCGCCGCGCCGCGTTCGATGCCGAGTTGTCGTGCCAGCCCGAAGGCGGACATGCCGTAGATGAGTCCGAAGTTGATCGCCTTCGCCGCACGCCGCTGGTCCGGCGTGACTTGATCGGGCGAGGGCACACCGAACACTTCCGCAGCGGTCGCCTGGTGAATGTCGCGGTCGTGCGCGAATGCATCGAGCAGGCCGGCGTCGCCTGAAAGGTGCGCCATGATGCGCAGTTCGATCTGCGAGTAGTCCGCGGCAATCAGGACATGGCCTGGCGGCGCCACGAAGGCCTGCCGGATGCGGCGTCCTTCCGCAGTGCGGATCGGGATGTTCTGCAGGTTCGGATCGGTCGAGGACAGGCGCCCCGTCGCCGCAACGGCCTGGTGATAAGACGTGTGGACGCGGCCCGTGCGTGGATTGATCTGTTCCGGCAGCTTGTCCGTGTACGTGGAGCGCAGCTTCGCGAGTCCGCGGTACTCCAGGATGATGCGCGGCAGTTCGAACTCGTCGGCCAGTTCCTCGAGCACGTCTTCGGCCGTCGACGGCTGGCCCGTGGGCGTCTTGCGCTTCACGGGCAGTCCGAGCTTGCCGAACAGCACTTCCTGCAGCTGCTTGGGGGATTCGAGGTTGAAAGGCTGCGCCGCCGCCGCATGCGCGCGCTTTTCGAGTTCGACGAGGCTGCGCGACAGTTCATGGCTCTGGCGCTTGAGCATCTGCGCGTCGACCAGCACGCCGCAGTGCTCCATGTCGAGCAGCACGGGCACCAGCGGCTGCTCGATTTCCTGGTAGAGCCGCGCGAGTGCAGGCACGGCCTCGAGCCGTGGCCAGAGCGTGCGGTGCAGGCGCAGTGCAACGTCGGAATCTTCGGCCGAATACTCCGCTGCGGTTTCGACCGGCACGTCGCTGAAATTGAGCTGCTTCGCGCCCTTGCCCGCGACGTCCTCGTAATGGATCGTCTCGACGCCGAGATAGAGCTGCGCCACCGAATCCAGGTCGTGGCGGGTCGCCGTGCTGTTCAGCACGTACGACTCCAGCATCGTGTCGAAGCGCATGCCACGCAGTTCGACGCCGTGGTTGCGCAGCACGTGCGCGTCATATTTCAGGTGATGGCCCAGCTTGCCGCGACGCTCGTCCTCGAGCAGCGGCTGCAGCAGTCGCAGCACGTCGGCGCGGCTCAGCTGATCCGGTGCGCCGGGATAGGTGTGTGCGAGCGGCACGTAGGCCGCCGTCCCGGGCTCGATTGCGAACGAAACCCCGACGATCTCGGCCTGCATGTAGTCGAGGGACGTCGTTTCCGTGTCGAATGCGAAGACGTCTGCGGCGCGCAGCGTCTCGAGCCAGCGCTCGAAGTGTTCCTGTTCGAGCACGAGCTCGTAGTTGCGGCCGGGCGCCCAGCTGTTGGCGGAAGGGGAGGAAGGGGCGGAAGGGGAGGAAGGGGAGGAAGGGGAGGAAGGGGAGGAAGGGGCGGGGGTTGAGTCCAGCGCTTTCAGCAGCGAACGCAGTTCGAGTCGTGCGTAGAGTTCGCGCAGCTTGGCCAAGTCCGGTTCGTGGCGGCGCAGCTGCTCGGGGCCGACGTCGAGCTCGACGTCGCAGCGGATCCTGGCGAGCTCACGCGACAGCGCGAGATCCGTCGTCGACGCGCGCAGGCTTTCGCCGACCTTGCCTTCGATGCGATCCTGGTTCTCGAGCAGGCTGTCGAGCGTGCGGTACTCGTTGAGCCACTTTGCCGCCGTCTTCGGTCCGACCTTCGGCACGCCGGGAATGTTGTCGGAGGAGTCGCCGACGAGCGCCAGGTAATCGATGATCTGTTCGGGGTAGACGTCGAACTTGAGCTTGACGCCGGCCCGATCGAGGGACGAGTTCGTCATGGTGTTGACGAGCGTGACGTGCTCGTTGACCAGCTGCGCCATGTCCTTGTCGCCGGTCGAGATCAATACCTGCAGGCCCGACTCCACGGCGCGCTGCGCCAGCGTGCCGATGACGTCGTCCGCCTCGACACCTGCAATTCTCAGCAGCGGCAGTCCGAGCGCCTGCACTGCGTCGATCAGCGGCTCGATCTGGGCGCGAAGGTCGTCCGGCATCGGCGGCCGGTGCGACTTGTACTCCGCGAACAGTTCGTCGCGGAACGTCTTGCCCGGCGCGTCGAATACGACGGCCACGAGCTCCGGGTTCTGCTCGCGCTGCATGCGCAGCAGCATGTTGAGCACGCCGAGCACGGCACCGGTCGGCTCCCCGCGCGAGTTTGTCAGCGGCGGCAGCGCGTGGAAGGCCCGGTACAGGTAGGACGAGCCATCCACGAGCACCAGTGTGCGTGGATCAACCACCGCGGGCGGTGCCTGGTTTGCCGCCCGGCAGCGGCGGCGGCGGGATGCGCTCGTCCCTGGGCCGGGCCGGGGTTTCCTGGGCCGGTTCCGCAGGAGCGGTGGCCGATGGCGTCGCCGTCGTCTCGCCCTCCGCCGGTGCGGCCTGGCCTGGCGCGCGGATCACCACCTCGTCGGACTTCGACGGCAGGGTGAGCGCGCCCTTGAGGCCGCAGCCGCTCGTGGCCACGGCGGCAAGGAAGACTGCCGCCAGAGCGTTGCGCGAGACGTGCTTCATCATTTCTCCTTCCCGACGAGCGTCATGCCTTGCCCGGGCGCCGCGATGACGGCCATGGTCAGTCTCGACACGCAGGTCAGCCGGCCTGCCTCGTCCTGCAGTTGAATGTCCCAGACCTGGGACCGGCCACCCAGATGCAGCGGTCGGGCGGTACCGGTCACCCGTCCGGAGCGCGCCGAACGGAGGTGATTTGCGCTGATCTCCTGCCCTACGGCGTAGAACTTGCTGGTATCAATGCACAAGTTGCTGGCAACGCTGCCGAGCGTTTCCGCCAGCACGACACTGGCTCCGCCGTGCAGCAGACCGAAAGGCTGGCGGGTGCGCTCGTCCACTGGAATCGACCCGCGCAGGAAATCGTCACCGATCTCGGTCAGCCTGATGTCCAGGTGCAGGTTGATGTCACGGACGTCACCGAAGGTGGCCTGGACCTGCTCGATCGTCGTGGGTCGAAACCAGATGCTCATCCGAACCTCGCGGCAACAAAGCGATTGTACCCGCGCGGGCCAGGCTGGCATGGCAGGACCCGCCCGGGCAGGGCAAAATGGATTGTTGCACAGCACAAACGATACCGCGGAGCTGACCATGCCCGATTACAGCGCCCCCCTGCAGCAGATGCGTTTCACCATCGAGCACCTCGCCGATTTCAAGCACGTCGCGGCACTGCAAGCGTATTCGGCGGTCGATGCGGATACGGTCGAGGCCGTGCTCGAGGAGGCCGGTCGCTTTGCCAGCGGCGTGCTCGCGCCGACCAACTGGCTCGGTGATCGCAAGGGCGTGCAGGTCGTGGACAAGGCGGTGCAGGTCCCGCCTGAGTTCACCGACGCCTATGCCAGGTTCAGCGCAGGCGGCTGGCCGGGCATCGCCGCGAATCCCGACTTCGGCGGGCAGGGCCTGCCGAAGACGATCTCCATCGCCTGCGACGAGATGTGGTCCGGCGCCAACGTGGCTTTCGCGCTCTGCCCTGAGCTGTCGCAGGGTGCGATCCTCGCGCTCGATCGGCACGGTTCCGATGAACTGAAGGCGCAGTACCTCGGCAAGCTCGTCGCAGGGGAATGGACCGGCACGATGTGCCTGACTGAGCCGCAGGCAGGCTCGGACCTGGCCGCGCTCACGACCCGTGCGGAACCGCAGGCCGACGGCAGCTACCTGCTGACGGGACGCAAGATCTACATCACGTGGGGCGACCACCCCATGACGTCGAACATCGTGCACCTGGTGCTGGCGAGGCTGCCCGGGGCGCCGCAGGGCACCAAGGGCATCTCACTTTTCCTCGTCCCGAAGTACAAGCTGAATGCCGACGGCACGCCGGGCGAGCGCAACGACGTGTTCCCGGTGTCGGTCGAGCACAAGCTCGGCATCCACGCGAGCCCGACGTGCGTGATGGCGTTCGGCGACAGTGGCGGGGCGCAGGGTTACCTGGTCGGCGTGCAGAACGAAGGCCTCGCCGCCATGTTCACGATGATGAACTACATGCGCCTCGGCGTCGGTGCGCAGGGCGTAGGCCTCGCCGACCGTTCGTACCAGGCCGCTGTCAAGTACGCGCGTGAGCGCGTGCAGGGCCGTGCCCCGGGCGAAAAGGGCCGCGTCCCGATCATTCGTCATCCCGACATCCGCCGCACGCTGCTGCTGATGCGTTCGCTGACGCAGGCCTGCCGGGCGATCTGCTACTACACGGCGTCGTGCCTCGATCGCGGCAACTACGGCGACACGCCGGAGACCTCGGCCGCCTGGATTGCGCGCGGCGACCTGATGACGCCGATCGCCAAGGCGTTCTCGTCCGAGATCGGGCAGGACGTCACGGCCCTCGGCATCCAGGTGCACGGCGGCATGGGTTACGTCGAGGAGACCGGCGTTGCGCAGTACTACCGCGACGCGCGCATCGCTTCGATCTACGAAGGCACGAACGGGATCCAGGCGATCGACCTGGTCGGCCGCAAGCTGATGCGCGACGGCGGCGCCACCGTCTCGGCCTTCGTGTCGGACATGCGTCTCGTCGACGCGCCGCTCGCGAATGCAGGCGAGGACCTGGCGAGCGTTCGCCTGTGGCTCGCGAAAGGACTCGACGAACTCGTGCTGTGCTCATCGCACCTGCTGGCGGGCGAACGCAAGGACCCGGAGCTCGTGAGTTCCGCGGCTTTCAACTACCTGATGCTGATGGGCACCGTCATCGGCGGCTGGCAGCTGGCACGCGGCGCCCTGGTCGCGACCACGAAGCTCGCGACCGACGGCACTGACCCGGTCTTCCTGCGCACGCAGGTGCTGATGGCGAGGTTCTATGCGGAGCACGTGCTGCCGCGTGTGCTCGCCTACGGCGTCGCCGTGCGTGCCGGCAGCAGCTCGATCATGGCGCTGACCGCCGACCAGTTCTGACGCGCCGCAGGCTCTTGGCCAACCCCTTGCATTGGTCGCCGCTCAACGCCGTTTCGGCGCGTGTGCCGCACGACCTGCTGTCCTGGCTCGCCGAGCCGGGAATGCTCACCGCGCGCGTTCGTGCGTTGTGCGGTCCGGCGATGGGATTTCGGCGCCTGGGCGGGTTGCGTGAATCCGCGCTCTCCACTTCGCTGCGCGAACGGCTCGAGGTCGACGACGACACCTGCCTGCTGCGCGACGTTGAGTTTTGCGCCACCGGTGAGCGCATCGTGTTCGCGCAGACCGTTTTGCCGGCCTCGACAGTCGGGCATTACCCGTGGCTGCGCGAACTCGGCGATTCGCCGCTCGGCGAAGCGTTGCGCCAGGTGGACGATCCGCTCGAGCGCGAGCCGCTCGAATACGCCGAACTTCCTGCGGGCCATCCGCTGGCCGAGGCCGCACGCGTCGTTACGGGCGACGCATGCATGTGGGCCCGCCGTGCCGTGTACAGGCTCGGCGGCCGGCCTATCCTCGTGCAGGAAGTCTTCCTGCCCGAGTTGCTGCGCGTGCAGGCGTCGGCCCGTTCGCACACCGAGGAGCACACGATGACAGCCGACTCGCTTCCGTTCGCCGTGCCGCGACCAACCGTCGCGATCTCCGGTTCGTCCGTGCGCTTCCCCGTGCACCGCATCTACTGCGTCGGGCGCAATTACGCTGCGCACGCGCGCGAGATGGGATCGGATCCGCTGCGCGAGCCGCCGTGTTTCTTCACCAAGCCTGCCGACGCAGTGGTTGCGAACGGCTCGCCGGTGCGTTACCCGCCGCGCACGTCGAACCTGCACCACGAGGTGGAACTCGTCGTCGCGATCGGCAAGGGCGGCAGGCATATCTCTGCGGCCGAGGCGCTCGAGCACGTGTTCGGTTATGCGGTCGGCAATGACCTGACGCGTCGCGACCTGCAGACGCATGCGAAGGACCATGGACTGCCCTGGGACGTCGCGAAGGCGTTCGATCATTCGGCCCCGATTACCGCGATCCGTCCAGTGTCGGACGGTGGTCACCTCGCTTCGGGTCGCATCTGGCTCGAGGTCAACGGTCAGTCGCGGCAGGACGCCAACCTGTCCGAGTTGATCTGGAGCGTGCCCGAGATCGTGGCTGAACTCGCGACGCTGTTCGAACTGCAGGCAGGCGACCTGATCTTCACCGGCACGCCGGCAGGCGTCGGCGCGGTGCAGCGCGGCGACAGCATCGTGGCCGGCATCGACGGTCTCGACACGCTGCGCACGACCATCGTCTGAACGGCCCGGGAGGAAGCAGATGGCATTCCGGCTGTACACGTACTGGCGCAGCTCGGCCGCGTTCCGCGTTCGTATCGCATTGGCGCTGAAGGGCCTCGACTACGAGTCCGTGCCGAAGCACCTGCTGCGCGACGGCGGCGAGCAGCGCAAGCCGGATTACCTCGCGGTCAATCCACAGGGACTGATCCCTGCGCTGGCTGACGACGACTTCGTCATCCCGCAATCGCTCGCCATCTGCGAATACCTCGAAGAGATCCATCCAGAACCGCAATTGCTGCCGGGCTCGGCGCGGGACCGCGCGATCGTCCGCGGCATGGCCATGGTCGTCGCCTGCGATACGCATCCGCTGAACAACCTGCCGATCATGGGCTACCTGCGCCGCGAATTCGGCGCGGACGACGCGGCCGTCAACCGCTGGGTGGCGCACTGGATCGAGCGCGGTTTCTCAGGGCTCGAACGCTGGGTCGGTTCGATACCCGGCGCCCCGGTCGAGGTTGGCCGGCAGCGCTTCTGCTTCGGCCACGCCCCGACCCTTGCAGACGTCTGCCTGGTGCCGCAGATGTACAACGCACGCCGCTTCAGCGTCGATGTCGCGCCCTACCCGCGGCTCGCCGCGATCTGCGCGCACCTCGAAACGCTGCCGGCATTCAAGGCGGCCCGGCCGGAGAACCAGCCGGACGCCGAAGGGAAGTGAACGGGAAGGGAAGCGCAAAAGGGAAGGCAAGGGATAGAGTGGCGGAAGTGAGCAGTGATTAATGATTGGTGCTCATTGCTCTGAGGACTAGAATCCGTTGCAGTAAATCGCTGATCACTTCCGAGGCTTCCCATGGTGACCGCCGTCGTCCTGATCAAGGCCGAGACCGACAAGGTGCCTGAACTGGCACAGACGATGGCCGAACTCGAAGGCGTGAGCGAGGTGTTTTCGGTGGCCGGCCAGTACGACCTCGTCGCGCTGGTGCGCGTGCGCGAGAACGAAGACCTGGCGCGCGTCATCAGCGAGAAGATGCGCAAGCTGCCCGGGATCACGGGCTCGGAGACGCTGATCTCCTTCAAGGTCTATTCGAAGCAGGACCTCGACGCCGGCTTTCAGCTCGGCCTCGACTGAGCTTCTCCACCACGCCCGCCGCCATCAAACCCTGCAACCGCGGATCCGCGCGGCCAGCAGCGGTATGAAGAACATCGCCAGCAGGCCGAACCCCATCAGTCCACCGCGCGACAGGTCGTAGTCCGCAAGAATTCTCGCCCAGTCGAGGTGGAGTACGGCGCGACCGAGTCCGACCTCGAAAGCGATGGTCAGCGCGACCCAGAGCGCGCCGATGCCCAGCAGCTGCCGGCGGGACTGCGCCCCGATCCAGCGTATGAACGCCAGGGCGATGACGAAGATGAGCGCGCTGCCGATGAAGACGCCGACGCGGCGAGCCGGAAAATCACCGATCGCCGGTGCGAGATACAACGTCCGCAGCGTGCCATGCACCGATTCGGCGACGATGACGACGAGCCAGACGAGCAGGGCGCGAAGCCACGGCACGATGATCGGTCCAGCTGCTCGCTGCGCTAGAGGGTTCCGCCCAGGCGCCGCAGTGCGTCCGGCTGGAAGTCGCCGACCTTGGCCTTGGCGTTGAACTGGATCGGTTCCTTGACCTCGTTGTCGAGGCCGCCGACCAGGTATCCGCCGCTGTCGAGGTCGTGGTAGATGCCGAAGCGGTAGAACGGAACCTGCGCGTCGTACGCCTGCAGCAGGCCGTGCATCGAAGCGCGCCACAGGCCGCCGCGCGTGTCGTACGCATCCTCGGCCAGCACCGACCAGCTGTCCTCGTCGAGGTAGAGCGTGCGCTTGCCGTAAATATGGCGCTGTCCCGGCTTGAGCGCGCCTTCCACCACCCAGACGCGGTGCAGTTCGTAGCGCACGTAGTCGGGGTTGATCGACTTCGGCCGGATGATGTCCTTGTACTTGAGCGACTTGTCGGAGAGCCGGTACGTGTTGTACGGCACGTAGATCTCGCGCTTGCCGAGCAGCTGCCACTCGTAGCGGTCGGGTGCGCCGTTGTAGCCGTCGACCTGGTCGGTCGTCAGCATGCCCTCGGAGCCGTCGTTGATACCGTCGTACGCAAGATCCGGCGCGCGACGCACACGGCGTTGTCCGGAATTGTAGATCCACGCCGAGCGCTGTTCCGCGACCTGGTCCACCGGTTCGTGCACCAGGAAGATCGTGCCGCGCAGCGTCGCCGGTTCGGTGAAATAGCCGAGCGCGTAGAAGAGCCGGTTGGGTTCGACGTTTTCGACGTTCTGCGCGTAGATGCGCTGCGACGCTGAAGCCGATCTTGTAGTAGTCGCCGTTCGGTCGGACCGGGAACGAGTGTCCGGCGCGGACGATGCCGCCGCCGAGATATCGCACCAGGTGATTCCAGATTGCCTGCAGACCGTTCTCGGGAATCGGGAACGGCGTGGTCGAGCCGTCCAGGTCCTTGAGGCCGAAGCCCTGCAGCGAGACCTTGCCCGCCTGGGCGATGACGCGATCGGTCACGGCCTTCGGATAGCCGACCGTACGACGCGTCGGATACACGTTCATACGGAAATTCTGCGGATACTTCCGCAGCAACGCCGCTTGTCCCTTGGTCAACCTGGCTTCGTACTGGCCGACGTTGGTCGAATCGACCGTAAAGAGCGGCTTGTCGCCCGGGAAAGGATCAATGTAGCCCTGCTGCGGTGTCCAGCCCGCTGGTGCCTGCATCAGGCCGCCGTCCCACGCCGGAATCGTGCCGTCGGCATTGCCGGCGCGTTCGGCGCCTACCGGCGTGAGGTCCTTGCCGAGGCGGGAAAAGTCCGCCGCGGCGCGTTGACGAGCCCAGCGCACCGCAGAGCGAGCAAGGCAATCGACGACATGCTCCGGAAGGTTCGGCAGACACGCGTGAGCCGTACTGAGGGCCGGCTCGCGTCTGGCCGGAATGCCGAAACACGACAGCGGCGGTTGCTTGCATCGAGATTCCCCTGCGTCACTAGTGGCTGCCGATGCTAACGCGTCTGCGCGCGGCGTGTTACTCCTCGCGGCGGTACTTCGCGCCGACGCGCTGGTACGCCTCGCGGAACGGGATGCCTTCCTGCGCGACGAGCGCGTTGGCCTCGGCCGCCGCATGAATGTCCGCGTCCATGCGGATGCGCTCCGGCACGAACTGCACCAGCGGGATCGCGGCGGCCATGATGCCGAGCGACTCGAGGCAGACGTCGATCGAGCGGAACAGCGGCGCCTTGATCAGCTGCAGGTCGCGCTGGTAGCCCGACGGCAGCTTGGCGGTGATGCCGAGCACTTCCGCCAGGCACGCCTGCGCCGTGGCGGTGCGGCCGCGCACCAGCTCGAACACGTCCGGATTGCGCTTCTGCGGCATGATCGACGAGCCGGTCGTGAACGCGTCCGGCAGCTGCACGAAGCCGAACTCGCGCGTGTAGAACAGCAGCAGGTCGGACGCCAGCCGGCCGAGGTCCTGCATCAGCAGCGCGACCTGGAACAGCACTTCGGCCTCGGCCTTGCCGCGCGACAGCTGCACCGCCGTGACCGGTTCGTGGTTGGCGGGGAAATCGAGCCGGGTCCGCGTCGCGTCGCGGTTCACCGGCAGGTTGGGCGTGCCGTACCCAGCGGCTGAGCCCAGCGGATTCTTGCCGATGCGCCGGTGCGCGTGGCGCAGACCCTCGATGTCGTCGCGGATTTCCGCCGCGAAACCCTGCGCCCACAGCGCGACCGTGCTCGGCATCGCCTGTTGCATGTGCGTGTAGCCAGGGAGCGCGATCGAGCCCTGCGCGGCCGTCAGTCCGTCGAGCGCTTCGGCCGCGTGGCGCGCGCCTTCGGCCAGGTCTTCGACGGCGTCGCGCAGGTACAGGCGCAGCGCCGTGAGCACCTGGTCGTTGCGCGAGCGACCGGCATGCAGGCGGGCGCCCGCGGTGCCGATCCGGCGCGTGAGCAGGGTCTCGAGCGCGGTCTGGCCGTCCTCGAGCTCGAGCGTCACCGACCACTCGCCGCGTGCGTGCGCCGCCGCGATCTCGGTCAGGCCGGAGCGGATCGCCTCCAGCTCGTCCTGCGCCAGCAGTCCGCACTGCTGCAGCATTTCGGCGTGCGCGACCGAGGCGCGGACGTCGTAGGCCACCAGCCGGTTGTCGAGCGCGTGATCCTCGCCAGCCGTGAAGCGCAGCACGCGTTCGTCGAGGGGAGCGCCTTTGTCCCACAGTCTGCTCATGCAGGTGATCCTTCTATTGACCTTGTTCAGCCGCCGTGAGGGCCTTGGTGTCCGCGACGACCAGCGTGCCCTTGCCTTCGTTGGTGAAGATCTCGGCCAGCAGCGAGTCTGTCTCGGCGTACGAAATCACGTGCACGCGACGGACGCCCCCCCGAATCGCCGCTTCGATGGCGCTCGACTTCGGCAACATGCCGTCGGTGATCGCGCCCTTCTCGCGCAATCGGTGCAGGCCGGCCAGGTCGGTGTACGAGATCAGCGACTGCGGGTCGTCGACACGTTCGAGGATGCCGGGAGCGCCGGTGCAGAGGATCAGCTTCTCGGCGACCAGCGCGCCGCCAATCGCCGCGGCCACCGTGTCGGCATTGATGTTGAGCAGCTGTCCCGAGTTGTCGCACGACAGCGGGCTCACGACGGGCAGGAAACCGCTGTCCAGCAGCCGCGTGACGACGGTGCCGTCGATGCCGTCGATGTCGCCCACCATGCCGTAGTCGACGACCTCGCCGCTCGCGAGCGTCACGGGAGCGCGGCGGTGCGCCTGCACCAGGCCGCCGTCGATGCCGCCGATGCCGATCGCGGCGATACCGAAGCTGTGGCACAGCGCGACCAGCTGGGTGTTGATAAGGCCGTTCAGGACCATGCTGGTCGCGTCGATGGCCGACGCATCGGTGACGCGACGGCCCTGGACCATGCGCGTCTGCACGCCGAGCTTCGCCGTGACGTCGTCGAGCTGCGGGCCGCCGCCGTGCACGAGCACGACGCGGATGCCGAGGTGGTGCAGGATCGCCACCTGTTCGACGAAGGCACGCATCGTCCCGGCGTCGCGGAACGCGCCGCCCCCGGTCTTGATGACGAAGATCTTGCCTTTGTACATGTGGATGTAGGGCGCCGCGCCACGCAGCGCGCGCACCGTGACAGCCTGTTCGACCTTGTGTCCGATCATCGTCAGTTCCCCTTGAGCAAGCGGTGCAGCACGGCCATCTGGACGACCATGCGGTTGGCGGCTTCGCGGATCACGCGGCTGCGCGGTCCGTCGAGAATTTCGTCGGCGACCGCGACGTTGCGGCGCACCGGCAGGCAATGCATGAAATGACAGTCCGCCTGCGCGCGGCGGAACCAGTCCTCGCGCACGCACCAGTCGCCGAGTGGCGCGCGTGCCTGCGCTTCACCTTCGGCGTCGCCGTAGTGCAGCGGTGAGCCCCATTCTTTTGCGTACACGACGTGCGCATCACGCAACGCCGAGGCGCGATCAGCGGTTTCGGAGAGGTTGCCGCCTGAAGCCGCGGCGGCAGCCCGTGCCTTGTCCATGATCGCGTCGGGCAGGGCGTAGCCTTCGGGCCGCAGCACCACGACGTCCATGCCACGCTGCGCCGCCATGTGCACGGTTGCGGCCGGTACCGCGAGCGGCAATGCACGCGGGTGCGAAACCCAGCTCAGCACGAACTTGCCGGCCCGCGGCACGGCGAGTTCGTCCATCGTCCGCCAGTCTGCAAGTGCCTGGCACGGGTGGTTGACGGCCGATTCCAGGTTCACGAGCGGCTTCGGGCACAGGTTGGCCATGCGCATGAACTGCTCTTCGGCGATGTCAGCCGCGAGGTCCTTGCCTTCGGCGAACGAGCGGATGCCGAGCGCGTCGCAATAAGAAGAGAGCACGGGGATCGCCTCGCGCACGTGTTCCGCGGCGCCGGCATTCATGATTGCGCCGTCCCGTGTTTCGACCTGCCACGTCCCCTGGCCCGGGGTCACGACGAACGCCGTGCCGCCGAGCCGCTGCATGCCCGCCTGGAACGAGGCCAGCGTGCGCAGCGACGGATTCAGGAACAGCAGGCCGAGGATCTTGCCGGCGAGCGCGGCCGGTTCGGGTCGATCCTGCAGGCGCTGGGCGAGCGCGAGCAGGTCCACGACTTCGTCGCGCGAGAGATCGGCCAGGTCGAGGAAGCTATTCATGAGGGGTTAGGGGATAGGGGATAGGGGATAGGGGTTGGTCGGAGCGCGGCGCGGGGAGACGCACTTCGCTACGCGTTTCATCGTCACGCCGGCAAGGCCGTGAGGGCGTCGCGCAGTTGCTCGACGTGCCGCGACTCGAGGACGTAGGGGGCCAGGATGCGGACGACGTGCGGATCGCCGCTCGTGCCGGTCAGGATGTCGTGCTGTTCGAGCAGTTCGCGCTGCACGTCCTTCGCAGGACGGCGCGTGCGCAGGCCGAGCAGGAAGCCGGCGCCCTGCGTGCCGGTCACCGGCCCGACGACGCAGGTCTCGCGCATCTGTTGCGACAGCTTGCGCACGTTCGCGAGCAGGCCTTCGCTCTCGATGATGTCCACCACGGCCTCGATCATCGCGCAGGCCATCGGTCCGCCGCCGAAAGTCGTGCCGAGGTCGTCCAGTTTCAGGTGGCCAGCGACGTGATCCGCCATCAGCAACGCGGCGCACGGGAAGCCGGCACCGAGGGCCTTGGCCGTCGTGATCATGTCGGGCGAGACGCCATACATGTTGGCGGCGAACGGGTATCCGGTGCGACCCATGCCACACTGCACTTCGTCGAAGACGAGCAGGGCGCAGGTCTCGGTGCAGCGCCTGCGCAGCGCCGTCAGGAACGGTTCGCCGAGGTCGAGCGCACCGCCGACACCTTGTACGGGTTCGACGATCACGGCGGCGGTGTCCGTGCCGATGATCCGATCGATTGCGGCGAAGTCGCCGCGTGGCACGAATTCGACGTCGAACGGTGCCTGCGGAAAGCCATACCATTTCTTTGCCGCACCCCAGGTCACGGCTCCGGCAGCAGCGGTGCGGCCGTGGAAGCTGCCTTCGATGGCAACGACCTTGCGCCGGCCGGTGATTCGCAATGCCAGTTTCAGCGCGTTTTCGTTCGCTTCGGCGCCCGTGCTGATGAAGAACGCGGTGTTGAGGCCGAGTCCGGCGAAGCGCGTCAGTCGCAGCGCGGCCCTTGCACGCACGTCGAGTGGCACGGCATTGCTCTGGAAGATCAGCGCCTTCGCCTGGGCTTCGAGCGCCGCGAGCAGTCGCGGGTGCGAGTACCCGAGTGCCGCAACTGCGTGGCCGCCGTACAGGTCCAGCACCTTCCGGCCGTCGCGCGTGTTCAGGTACACGCCGGAACCGTCGACGACGTCGAGCGCCCACTGCGAGTACACCGGGGCCAGGTGGTCGGCAGGCGGCGCCCAGTTCGCGACTGCGTTCATCAGGTCCACCCCGGTGCAGGCGTCATCAGGCCGGCGGTCTCTTCGTGCCCGAACATGCGGTTCATCCATTGCACGGCACCGCCGGCCGCGCCCTTGGTCAGGTTGTCGATTACGCACATCACGGCGACCGTGCGTCCATTGCTGACGCCGGAGAGCTCCGCGAAATTGCTGGCGATGACGTCCTTGAGGCGCGGCATTTCACCGCTGACGCGCACGAAGACTGACTGGTCGTAGTACTCGCGCAACGCATGCACGAGCTCATGCGTCGACATCGATTCGTGCAGCGTCGCCTGGACTGTCACATGAATGCCGCGCGCGAACGGGCCGCTGTGCGGCACGAAAGCAAAGTCGGCCTGCGTGCCGGAGGCCGCCTGCGCGAGTGCCGCGATCTCCGGTGCGTGGCGGTGTGCGAGCGCGTTGTACGAATACATGTCGCTGTGGCGTTGCGGGTGGTGCGTGCCGGCCACGGGCTGGCGGCCCGAGCCGGTGCTGCCGGTCACGCCGGACACGAACAGGCGCGGCTCGACGAGTCCGAGCGCAAGCAGCGGCACGCTCGCGAGCAGCACGGCCGTCGCGAAACAGCCGGGGTGCGCCACGTGGGGCGTGGACAGCGCATTCAGATGCTCGGGGACCGCGCAGGTGAACTCGCTGAGCCGGTCCGGTGCGCCGTGAGCGTGCTTGTAGACTGTCTCGTAGGCATCCGCGCTCGCGTAGCGGAAGTCCGCCGAGGTGTCGACGACCCGCGCCTGCGTTCCAGCCTGCTCGGCGGCCGTCAGCAGCCGGTCGATCAGGGCAGCCGACACGCCGTGCGGCGCCGCCGAGAACACGGCGGTCGTCGGGTTCGCCGTGACGTACTCGAGGATCTCTTCGTGGTTCGCGAAACGCAGGTGCGGCAGCACGGGCTGCAGGTGCCGGAAGAACTGCGCGACCGGTTCGTCCGGCTGGCTGTCCGAGGCGACCGCGGCCAGGTCGAAATAGGGATGCGACGCCAACAGGCGCAGCAACTCGCCGGCGACGTAGCCGGTGCCGCCGAGCACGATCGCAGGCGTGCGTGCGCTCATTGATTGATCGCCGCTACGGGCTGCGCCGCAAGGCCCAGCGCATCGATGATGTGGTCGCCGAGCAAGGCGCCGGCGGTGATTGCATTGAACGCGCGCACCTGCATCTGTTGCTCGATGATGTTCACCCCCACCGCGTTGTCGGTGGCGGGGCCGGTGACCGCACAGGGTTCGATGCTGAACCGCTCACGCAGCAGCTTCACGCCGCCCCAGGCTGCGACCGGGTCGTTGGCCGACAGGATCACGGCGGTCAGCGAACTGGCGATGTCCGGCGCTGACAGGATCGCTTCCACGCCGTAGGCGCCGAGGATGCCGTCGCCCAGTTCGAAGACCACGACGTCAGGCTTGCCCTGCGTCATCTCCGTCAGCATCGTCCGGGTCAGCGCCGGGCCGGAGGCCGCGGTCGTCGTGACGATGCCGAAGTCCGTGAAGATCTGGCTGCGGCGCGCGCCCGCGTCTTCCATCGCCAGGATGTCACGACGCAACGAGACGCCGGTCGCCTTGAAGGCGTGCACTGCCAGGCCGCGATGCCGCATGCGGCTCACGATCGCGCAGGCCGCCGCCGTCTTGCCGGCTTCCATGCAGGTGCCCGCGAGTGCCACGACCGGGACGCCGTGCGTGTCGAGCGTCGCCGCCTGGTCGAGCCGGTGATAACCGACACGGGCCGGCACGCCGATGCGCTCGCCGAGGAATGGAAACTGCAGCACGCAGCCGAGGACCCGTGCATCGAACGGCTGGCCCCGGTCGGGATTGACCGAATCGCAGATGCCGAGCACGCCGCCGATGTTGAGCACCTGGATGACGTCTCCGACGGCCACCTGTTCGGGGATGTGCCCCGAGTAGCCGAACAGCGCCTGCCGGTGCCCGAGCGCGCCGACGATCACGTCGCCCTTCGACACCTTGGCCATGCGGCCGCTGGTGAGTTCGAGCTGGTTGTAGGTCGACTTGTTGGTGAGCACCTCGACCACCAGCACCACGCCTTCCTCGCAGGGAAAGTCGGTGGTGGCGACGCGCAGCTCGTGGCCGAGGCCGCAGGCCTGCGCGATGGATCCGATCTTGTCGACGACGACAGACTTCATCTGCATGGTGTGTCTCCCTGGCCCGGCCGGAACTCAGTTGCGCCCGGCGCGCGTGTAGAAGATGCCCGGCAGCGCCAGCATCTTGGAGAAGCCGTGGGCCTCGGCGGCCGTCCATTCACCGGCCGATTCGCCGTAGGCGCCCTTCGACGCCTTCATCAGCGAGTACCGCGACGAGGTGCCCTCGATGAATACGACACCCGGACGGAACAGGACGTGCACTTCACCCGTGACGCGCTGCTGCGTGGAGACGAAGAAAGCCTCCATGTCGCGACACACCGGGTCGAGGTGCTGGCCTTCGTGCACGAGGTCGCCATACGGTGACGCGAGCGTGTCCTTGAGCCGGGCCTGTCGCGCGGACAGCACCAGTTTTTCGAGTTCGCGATGCGCCGTGAGCAGCACTTCAGCCGCGGGCGCTTCGAACGCAACGCGACCCTTGAAGCCGATGATCGTGTCGCCCAGGTGAATGCCGCGGCCGACGCCGAATTTCGCACCGATCGTCTCCACCTGCTCGATGAGGCTCACGGCGTCGAGCTGCCTGCCGTCGAGCGAGCTCGGTATGCCGGCTTCGAAACCGATCGTGTGCCGTTCCGGCGCGTGCGGGTGCGTGAAGGCGTCCTTCGTCAGCACCCAGGCGTCGTCCGGAATGCAGGTCTCGGAGACCAGCGTTTCCTTGCCACCGATCGTCACGCCCCACAGGCCGCGATTGACGGAGTACGCCGCGCCGAACGGCGGCACCGGGAGCTTGCGCGCCTGCAGGTATTCCAGCTGCTCGGGCCGCTTGAACGCATGGTCCCGGACTGGTGCGAGAATTTCGAGTTCCGGCGCAAGCGTCCGCAGTGCGACCTCGAAGCGCACCTGGTCGTTGCCCGCTGCGGTCGAGCCATGCGCCACGACATCGGTGCCCAGCTGCCGCGCGAACTGCGCCACGGTCTGTGCCTGCAGCACGCGTTCGGCGCCGACGCACAGCGGATACAGGTTGCCGCGCCGCACGTTGCCCATGACCAGGTACTTGAGCACCTGCTCGAAGTAGGCCGGACGCGCATCGACCAGGTGGTGCGCAACGGCACCCAGCGTCGTCGACCGTTGCTCGAGCATTGCAGCTGCCGCGGCGTCGATGCCGCCCGTGTTGACGGTCAGCGTGACGATCGGGCGGCCGTACTTTTCTGCGAGCCAGGGCACGCAGAACGAAGTGTCGAGTCCACCGGAAAAAGCGAGCAGGATGGGCTTGGCGCCCTGCGAATTCGTGGTCATCGGGGGGTCTCAGCGTCCGAAGTGGGTACGGAGGTGGTCGTGCAGGCGGCGCTGCGCTTTCGAACTTTCCGTCGCGATGAAAATGGTGTCGTCGCCGGCGATGGTGCCGATGACTTCGGGCCAGCGTGCCTTGTCGAGCGCGATGGCGACGCTCTGGGCGGTGCCCACCGACGTGCGCAGCACTGTCAACGCGGGTCCCGCGGCGCGGTACCCTTTGACGAACGAGCGGACCGTCTCGAAGTGGCTCGGGGTGAGCGCGTCTTCGACGGCCGGCAGCAGGTAACGGTCGCCGCCCTTGACCACGCCGAGCTCGCGCAGGTCGCGGCTGACGCTGGACTGGGTCGCGTCGTGGCCCTCGCGGTGGAGCAGGGTGACCAGCTCGGCCTGTCGCGCGACAGCGTTCTGCCGCAGGATGCGGACGATCGCATCGCGACGCTGGATCTGGGCGTTGAGGTCGGTGGCCACGGGCGTTGAGTCCGGTCGAGGTGAATAAAAGGTGCGCAAATGTGCATAATTATGCAGAGCGTGTCAAGCGCGGGATCTCCGGAATGAGGGATTGGCGCCTCCAGCACTTCCGCAGCCTGCAGGCGCTGGCGCGCACGGGCCTGCATTTCTGCAGGGACGAGTACGACCGCGAACGTTACGAGGCCATCGAGCGGATCGCGTCGGAACTGCTCGCCGCAGGCGCCGGGGCCGACCCCGCCGAACTGCGGGCCGAGTGGTCGCGGGACGGCGGCTACGTCACGCCCAAGGTCGAGGTGCGCGGCGCGGTGTTTCGGCCGGCCGACGGCAAGGTGCTGCTGGTCCGCGAAGCGATGGATGGGTTGTGGACCCTGCCTGGGGGCTGGGCCGACGTGAACGACTCGCCGTCCGGCGCCGTCCGCAAGGAAATCGAGCAGGAGTCGGGCTTTCGCGTGCGGGTGGTCAAACTCGCGGCACTGTACGACCGCAACGCGCACGGCCACACGCCGTCACTGCATCACAGCTGGAAGGCGTTCTTCCTCTGCGAGATCGAAGGCGGCGAGGCTCGCGGCAGTTACGAGACGGATGGCGTCGAGTTCTTCGATCCGGACGAATTGCCGCCGATGTCCATCGGGCGGTGTACGCCGCAGCAGATCATGCGCATGCGGCAGCATTTCCTGCGCCCGGAGATTGCGACGGACTTTGATTGAAGTTCGCTGTCGGCGTCGAGTGTTGAGGGCGTCCGTTCCGGGTCTTCTCCGGGCGAGCGGAAAGGCAGACACGCTCGCCCGGAGAAGACCCGGAACGGACGCCTGATCGACCGCGCCTGTGCGCATTCTCGTCAAAGCGCGAGAATTCGCACGGCGCATGCAACGTCGACGAGGTCGGATCGCATGGCCGGCTACGGACGGGTCGCGAGCGCCGAAATTCCTGGAGGAAGACGCAAGTCTGCGCCGATCTCCTGTGCTCGGTACGTCGCGTGCCATGAAGCTCGAAGACGCACCTGAACGTTCTTCGGTTTGCCATCCTGGAGCGGTGCTCCACGAACGCGGTCCGGCTGCATGCGCCGTGCGAGTCATCGGGCAAGCGCCGTCATCGACAGAATCGCTTTTGACCGTCCGCCCGTGACTCGCTCAGGCGCGTGACGCCAGGGTGGGGTTCCGTGCTTCTTCCGGCGAGCGTGTCTGCCTTTCCGCTCGCCGGAAGAAGCACGGAACTCCACCCCTGCAACCCGTGACTCAGAAGCGAATCGGGCTACCGCTCGATCCGATACTCGATATCCGCGCTCTGCTCGATGCCCGCCTCGGCCTTCAGCGACCACCGTTCGTTCAGGGTGTACCTGAGCTTGATGGTGTTGATCGCCTCGGCAATCGAGATGCCATAGCTCACGTACAGATCCGGTGAAAGAGCCTTTCCGAGCACGACCGACGTGTCGTCATCGCCGGTCCGTTCGACGGACACTTCGTCCAGGCCGAGGCGCGTGCCGAGGCCACCGAGCAGCAGCCCACCGCCGCTCACCGCGAGACTCTCTGCCGCCTGGTTGACGTTCGCGGCCTCGCCGGATTGCAGCGTATCGATCGAGCGTCCTGTCAGCAGGTACGACAGAGCCTCGTTGCTCGACATCGACGGCTGCGAGGTGATCGTGACGAAAGGTTGCGCGATCGTCCCGCGCACGTTGACCGCCACCGTGATGTCCGCGTCCTTGATCTTGCGCTCGGCCACGATGTCGAGCACCGGCTCGTTGAGCGGCGAGTCGTTGAATGTCAGCGTGCCCCTCGTGATGCGAACGTCCTGGCCGAACGCCTTGTACTGACCCTCGGCGACGCGGATGACGCCGTTGCCGCGCGGTACGTCGTCCGGCACCGTCGACACGGTCACGCTGCCTTCCAGGCGCGCCTTCAGGCCGTAAGCATCCACCCGCACGGCATCGCCGAGCACAACCTTGATCCGGCTCGTGACCCGGTCGGCCGACGACGGCTCGGTGTCCTCGACGTCCGGAAGGCCGACGATGCGCTCGTCGGGCGACGTGTTGACCGTGGTCGTGATCTCGCGCGGCGAGATGCGCGCGTTCGGAATCTTCACCTCGCCTTCAACCTCGAAACCGTTCGCGCCGGCGTGCAACACGATGTCGGGCGAGGCGAGGACGCGCAGCTCCGGCGTGTCCGCCACCAGCAGCTGATCGCCGCGTAACCGCATGGAGCCGGTCATGACGCCTTCCGGCCAGGTGAAGTTGCCGTCGATCGTCAGCTTGCCTTTTGCGGTCTCGCCCTGCGCGTCGAACGTGAGCGCATCGCCGTCGAACGAGCCATCGGCCTGCAGCGCCGAAATCTTCAGGTTGGTTCGATAGAGTTCCAGCACGCCGTCGCGCACCTGGAAGTCGCCATTGAACGTCGGCTGGCCGACCGTCCCGCCCAGCAAGATGTTGCCTTCGAGCCGGCCGGCCGCCCGATCGATCTCCGGCACCAGCAGCGGCAGGACCTTGATCGCTTCGGAGGTCCCCTTGATGTGTCCGGTCAGTGTCGAGTCGAGTGGTGCGCCCGCGTGCCGCTGTACCAGCGCTGCGCCCTGCACTTTCGTGGTCTCGTCGATGTCGACGTCGAGGGTCGCATGAATCTGCGTGGGTTCGGCCAGCAGGTCGAAGCGGCTGCTGCCCAGCCGGATGCGCTCGACGCGGAACTTGTTGCGCTGCACGTTGATCGTCGGCTCGTGCACGAGCAGCGTCGAACCGCCGATCCACTCCTTGCCCGGCGACTTTTCCGCCCAGCCGCTCGCCTGCAGCCGGCCGTCGAACTCGCGCCACCCGAGCAGCGATCGCAGAATTCGCTGCAACGGCCAGTCTTCCGCGCTGTAGAGCACGCGCCACGACAGGGGTTGCGGATGACGCTCGCCTTCGACGCACAGCCGCGAGTCCTGGTCCGTGCGCAGGCACAGCGGCGACGTGCGCTGCAGCGTCGGGCCGAGCACGATCGCCGCCGGCTGGATCAGTCGCGCGTTGCCTTCGGTGAACTGGATGTCGGCCTGCGACTAAATCGCCTGCCCATTGGTTGCGCTCGAGGTCATAGCCACCTTCGGCGATGAATTCACCGCGGAATTCGGCGATGCGGCGTTCGGGGTCGCCCGGCGAGGCGAAGTCGAGCGTGATCCGGTGTTCGCCGACGAAGCCATCGAGGCTGCCGCGCGCGAAGTCGAACGCGAGTCCGGCCGCATCGATGGTCGTGGCGTTGAACGCGACACTCGAACGACGCTTGTCGCTCGAGTCGATGTCGGCTTCGGCGTCGAAGCTCGCGATCTGCACGCCGGCGTAATCGAAATTCCGCATGCGTGCGGTGCCGGCCATGACGGGACGGGACGGCGTTCCGCCAGCCGTGCCGCGCGAGACCAGTGTTCCAGTCATGCCAGGCAGGACGACGGCCAGCGAACGCAGATCGACGTTCCAGTCCAGGTCGAGCGCGTTCGTGCCGATGCGACCGTTGAGGTCGACGAAGGAGGTGCCGTTCGCAATGCGTACGTTCCGGAGGTCGAACATGCCGTTACGGTGCGCGATCTCTCCGCGCCCGGTCAGCGGCCGGCCGAACATCGTGCCGGACAGCGACGTGAGTCGCGCCGTCCATGGCGCTGCCGCGCTGAGCCCTGCGCCTGCGATGGTGCCCTTCGCACTGACGCGGCCGTCGACGCCCGGCCGCAATTCGCTGATCGCGAGTCCCTGCGCGTCGACGTCGAAATTCCACGCCTGGTTGCCCGACCACGACAGCTTGCCGCGACCGTTGATCCGCCCGCGCAGCGCGTAACCATCGAAGCGATCGAGCACGACGCCGGTCCTGCTGACGATGCCGGCCGCCTCGAAGCTCGTCGACGGAATGGCGGGGCCTTCAACCTGGGCGCGTGTCGAGAACCGGTAGGGCATCGAACCTTCGAGCGTGTACACGCCCTGCGGGCTTTTCACGACGGGTTCGCCATCGAGTGCGACGGGCCATTGCAGCGCCGACCAGTCGCCGTTCAGTGCCAGCAGCGGCAGCGTGCCTTCCGGCGCATCTGCAGCGGGCAGTTCGATCGTGCCGCTCGAAGTCACGGCGAGCCCCATGCGCGGCAGCCACACCTGCAGGTTGGCGAGCGAAATCGTCCGCTCCTCCCATCGCCCCGCGCCCTGCACGCGCAGTTGCTGATTCGGCAGTGCCGGCGAGGTCAGCGTCCCGTCGATCCCGAGCGACGCGGGGCCCGCAGCGAGCGTGATCGTGCCCGTCAACTGCGGCAAGCGTCCGCCAGGCACCCAGGGCGAGCCATCGAACGCGGTCATGCGGAAGGTGCCCTGCGCACGCGGTTGCCCCGTCAGGTCGAGCAACGTGCCCGCAAATGTCAGCTTCGCGGGCGCGTCGAGGACGACATCCGCACCGAGCCGGTCAAGATTGCCTCGCGTCACGACACGGAAGCGATATTCGAACGCGTCGCCTGGCAGCTGCCATTCCCCCCGCAGGTCAGTGCGCAGGCCGAGCGGCTCCGAGGCGCGCAGAGTGAGATTGCCGCTGATGCGGCCGTCCGGCCCGCGCACGTCGACCGGGTCGAGATCGAGCCGCCAGCGCGTCAAGCTGAGTGAACCTGTGGCTGCGCGTGCCTCGATCCGCTGGCCACCCTTCAGGGTCAGTACGATGTCGCCGAGCCGGAAGTCCGGTGCCGTAATGCGCAAGCCGGCCGGCAGGAAATACGGCGGCTTCGCGGGTTGCGGCGGCCGTTCCTTGAGCGTCACCTCCAGGCGCGACACCGTCAGTCCTTCGAGCCCGAAGTGGCCGACGATCAGGCCGCCCGGCTCTGGACTCACGGCCACGCCGCGCGCGACGACGTGGGCTGCTTCGTGATCGACAGTGACGCTGTCCGCCGTCAACGGTCCTGCGATCGAGCCCCGCGCGCCGCGCACTTCGATCTTGATGGTGGGCAAGCGGCCCAGCTGCGCGAGCGCGAACTCCAGGCCCTGCTGTGTGAACAGCAACCAGTGCAGGAACAGCGCGACGCCGCCGGCCAGAGCCAGCACCAGTACGAGAAACACGGCGTAACGACGGCGCACGCTACAACACCTGCGTGATGTTCAGGTGGAGGCGTGGCTTGAGGTCGGGCTGCGACAGGGCCTGCGCCACGTCGAAGCCGATCATGAGCATCGGCAGTCGCCAGCGCACGCCGACGCCGACCGAATACTCGAGCGGTGCGCTCCAGTCGTTGAACGCGTTGCCGGTGTCGAAGAACACGGCGCCGCGGAAGTTGCGCGAAAATCGCGTTCGAACTCGATGCTGGCGACCACCTTGTGCTCGCCGCCGCCACCCTGGCCCGACGAGGCGCCGGCCTTTGTCTCGCTTGGCGGTAACGGTGGGCTGAGTGAGTTGAGCGCGAAGCCGCGCACGCTGCGGTCGCCGCCGGCGAAGAATCGCTGCGAGGCAGGTAGCTCGGAGAAATCGTCCACCCAGCTGGTGCCGAGTTCCGCGCGACCGCGAAAGTACCAGGGCCCATGGATCGGCCACACGCGCTCCGCTCGGCCATAGAAGCGCAGGTAGGAAGAATCGGATCCCAGCGTTGCCGGACTGCCGCTCAACTCGACGTAATACGCTGCGTCACGCACCCATCCCGTCAGGAAGTTCGGCGGCAGGCTCGCATAGCTGATGCCCGGGATCAGCAGCAGGGCATCGTCGGAACCGCCGTCGGGATAGATCGTGCGCTCATCGTTGAGCTTCAGGAACATCACCTGCTGCCAGCGTCCGAACACCTGCGTCAGGCCACCGGTGAGTTCGGTGCGCTGGCTCCGGAGGTCGCCGATGTCCTCGTCGACGTAGGCGAGCGAGAACTCGAGTTTTTCGAGGCTCGGGTCGCCGACCGGAATCACGTAGCGAGCGAGGGCCTCGTAGCGGATCTCGGAGGCCGTGAGTTCGACGCGCGACCTGTGACCTTTGGTGTTGATCAGCCGGTTGTCCCAGGTGAACTGGCCGCGAATGCCGGTGTCGGTGCCGTAACCTGCGTTCACGGCATAGCGATTGCGCTTGATCGGCTCGACGTGGATCTTCACCGGGACCGTCAGGTTCGTCCGGTCGCGTTCACCCGGCGTGACGACGACCGACGAGAAATAGTTGCTGTCCTCGAGCGCGAACTGCGTGCTGTTCAGCGCCTCGGGTGAAAACGGCTGGCCCGGCGAGAAACGCAGGTAGGCCCGCATCAGGTCGTCCTGAATGATTTCCTGGTCGAGTTCCAGGGCGCCGAATTCGTAGCGGCCGCCCGTCTCGAGCGTGATGCGCGCATCCGCCGTCAGGTCGGTAGGATTCACGATCAGCTCGCGTCGCGTCAGCGTGGCGTCGAGAAAGCCTCGATCGCGCGCCGTGCGCATCAGTGACGCCTTGAGTGCCTCGTAACTGGCGTGCTCGAGGCGCGTGCCGGGCTTGAGCGTAGTCTCGGCGACGACCTGCAGCAGGGACTTGTCAACCGCACCGGCGCCGATGATCTCGACGTCGACGTTCTTCATGCGCACGGGTTCGCCGGGAACGATCTTCAGGCGCACGATCCACCTGGGATCGTCGCGACTCGTGCGGCTGCGGATTGTCGGCGCGTAAAACCCGAATGGACGCAGCGCGTCGGCGGCTTCGTCCACGGCACGGTCGGCGAGCCGCCGCACTTGCGGGTCGGTCAGGTCGTCGCGGGTCACGTAACGGGACAGGGTCAGATACGAGCGGACGTTGGCCGCCATGTCGTCCGGCACGCCATCGATCTTGATCTCGATGCGCTCCTTCGGCGCGGCTGCAAGCGCCGTCCCCGACCAGACAAGTGCGCACGCCAGCAGCAGCCGCCCCAGCAGGCTCATCAGCGCTCCAGGCCTGTGCGCGTCGATCGACATCATTCGGGTACGTCGGCGCTGGCGAATTCGAGGCGCGTCGCACCGGTGGTGTTCCCGCCTGCGTCGAACCGGCGCTCGCACATCGTCGTGCGGCCGTCGTGCTCGACGAGCAGCACCGACGAGCAGCGCGTGCCATACCTTTCGTGCACGACGAATGGTGCGGACAAGGCGCGCTCCCATTCCGGCGGCAGGCCGGTGTCCGGCGTTTCGTCGAGGTCGGCTGGCAGGCGATCCGCGAGCAACGTGAATAGCGATTCGGGTTCCACGGCATCGGTCGCGATCAGGTCCGACAGCCGTTGTCGCGTGCGCAACAACTTGGGCCACGGGGAATCGAGCGAGTGGTTGCTGAGTCCGTAGATGCCGCGCCCGAGCGGTCTCGCTTCCAGCCCATCGCGGTTCGAGTAGTAATGGAGCGAGCGAGCCCCGCCGAGCAACAGGTTGAAGCCGGCGTAGGCCGGCGCGCGTTTGCGCAGGTCGTCGAAGTATTCCTGCGGCGAGGTCGCTGCGGACAGGAAGCGCCTCACGAGGTCGCCGCGCGATGGCGCGTCCGCTGCGGGTCGCTCGAGTTCACGGAAATTGGTGACGACACCGAATCGACCGGTTCGTGCTGCGCCCAGCCACGTCCCGGATCCGCGCAGGTCGCGGCCCGCGAGAATGCCCGAGTCGTCGGGCCACCAGCCAAGCGGGGCGGTCGGACGGTCATGGAATTCGTCGCGGTTCGCGGCCACGATCAGCCGATAGCGCGGGTGTGACTTCCAGGCAAGCACGAGCAGGCACATAAACCCCGCTCAGCGCTCCCGCGGCGCAGCGATGGCGTCGACCTTGCGGCGCCCGAAGAAGAAACGCCCCGTCTTGCGCACCACCCAGACGAGCAGCACGACGATCAGCACGAGTGCAACCACAGGCAGCGCAATGGCGAACAGCGACAGGCCCGTGGCGCCAATCGTTTCTGCGGTCGAGACCACCGGATTGCCGAGGCCGCCCGTCATCAGACCGGACTTTGCGCGGATGAGTGCCGAACTGCCTTTGGTCAAGCCGGCAATCCCGCTGCCGCCAATGATCGCGACGGGCCACAGGATGCTCGGCGGCAGGTCCGTCATCACCGCGGCGCTTGCGACCGCGCCGGCCACCAGCGTGGCGGGACTCGCCACGACGTCCAGTGCGTGATCTACGCCGGGAATGTAGTACGCGAGTACTTCGGCAGCAGCGGCCGTGCCGAGCATCACGAGCGCCGGCGTGCTCGCGAGCCACTGGAAGTTCCCGGACAACGGGATGTAGCCGAAGTGCGCGGCAAGACCGGCAACCAGCAGCGGCAGGAACACACGGAAGCCGGTGGCCGCGGCGAGGCCGATACCGAGCGCAATGCCGGCGAACGTCGTCCAAGAAAGATCCATGTTTCCCACCTCGACCGTGCGATTACCCCGCCCGCGCATTCTAGCGGTCCTGACGCCGCGCCTGCTTACAGCTGCATCCGGATGGCATCCCACGCCGTCTTCGCGATCAGTGCGAACACGACGACCATGAACACCTTGCGCACGAGAGCGCTGCCGCGCCGGATCGCAAGGTGGCTGCCGAACTGCGCACCGGCGATGTTGCTGACCGACATCGCGAGGCCCAGCAGCCAGTACAATTCGCCGGTCAGCCCGAACAGGATGATCGCCGCGGCATTGGTTGCGGCATTGACGATCTTGGCCGAGGCCGATGCGTGCAGGAAGTCGAGCCCGAACAGGCGGACGAACAGGAAGACCAGGAAGCTGCCGGTGCCCGGGCCGAAGAATCCGTCATACAGACCGATGATTCCCGCGGTACCCGCCGCGAGCCAGCGGCCGCTTCGACCGAGGGCACGTGGACGGTGGTCGCGACCGAGGTCCTTGTTCAGCAGCGTGTAGACGAGCACGAAGCTCAGCAACAGCGGCACGAGCGCGCGGAACCGCTCCGGTGACACGCCCGTCGCCAGCCACGCACCGACGAGTGCGGCGGCAAATGCACCGCCTGCGGCCGGCAACAGCAGGCTCCAATCGAGTCGTACGTGCCGGATGAAGCGGGCGATCGCGCTCGAGGTGCCCGCGAATCCAGCGAGCTTGCCGGTCCCGAGCAGAGTGGTGTGGGGAGCCTGAGGAAACGTCGCAAACAGCGCGGGCAGCTGGATCAGGCCGCCGCCGCCAGCCAGCGCGTCGATGAAACCGGCGCCGAACGCGGCGACGAGCACGAGCAGGATTGCCAGCGTCACGTTGCGTCTGCGAAGGTTGCGGGCAGCGGGCCGGTGTCAGCCGCGCCGCGAACCCCAGAGCGTGATGCCCGGCGTCTGCGCCAGGGGCAGGTTCGAGCCGGAGTCGTACCAGTGCTCGATCAGGCGGAACGAGACCGACTGCGGCGGTGGCAGTCCGGGAGAACCCGCTGCGATTTGCTGGCGAGTGAACCAGCGGACGTCTTCGAGTTCTTCGTCGGCGCGCGGGACCGACTCTGCGGCGGCGAGCGCCGTGTAGCCGATCATCAGCGACGACGGGAATGGCCACGGTTGCGACGAGTGGTAGGTCGATTCGAGCACCGTCACGCCGGTTTCTTCCAGCACTTCGCGCGCCACGGCATCTTCCAGGCTCTCGCCGGGTTCGACGAAGCCCGCGATCGTCGAATACCGTCCCGCTGGCCAGGAGGCCTGGCGACCGAGCAACGCCCGCTCGCCATCCGTGACCAGCACGATGATGGCGGGATCCAGGCGCGGAAAATGATCGATGCCGCAGGCGTCGTTCGCGCACTTCATGACGTGGCCGGCGCTGGCGACGCGAGTTGGCGCGCCGCACGCGCCACAGTAACGGTGACGGCTGCGCCAGTAGAGCATGGCGCGCGCATACGCGAGCACACCGGCCTGCTGTTCCGGCAACTGGCCGCCGGCGTTGCGCAGATCCTCGAACCTGACCGAGCCCGTCGTGAACAGCGCCTGCACCGGATCCGGGCTTGCCACTTCGGCGGCGAAATAGATGCAATCGTCGAAGCGGCCCAGCAGCACGGGTTCTGCAGCGAGTGCGGGCAGCATCCCGAGGTCCATCGACGTCGCGAATGCCGCCGACCAGCCGTCAGGGCCGCGCTGCACGAGAATGCGCGACTCGTGCACGGGCACGATGCGGGCTTTGGCGCCGCGCAGGGCATCGGCCACGAACGCCTCGTCCTTGCGCAGGTGCGCAATGCGATCCAGGTACGGTCCGGCGAAGACGTTGGGTGGTGCAGGCACGGCCGCTACCGGCAGGCGAGGGGACCGCGAGTTTAGCGCGGCCCCTGCCCGCTGCCCCTCGTCACGTGCGGGCCGGCGACCCTCGCCTGCATGCCGGACAGTTGTACGGCAGGATTTCCAGCGTGTCCTGCAGCCACAGGGATTCGCAGTCGGGGCAGTTCGACAGCACGAATTCGTCGTTGCGGCAGAACACCTGCCACAGGTGCCACGCGTGCTCGAACGAGATGTGCCCTTCTGGCCAGAGCCCCCGGTAGGTCTCGTACGCATCGCAGAAGCAGCCGACGTCCTCCAGCGCGGGCCGGAAGCCGCCTGGATACTGCCGTAGCAGGTTGCAGAGCCGCAGCAGGGAACCCAGCAGGGCCGCCTGTTGTTCGTGCTCGAGCGAACGCCGGAAATACGACATCTGCCGCGGCGATTTGCCGCGCCGGCGCCGCACGAGGTTGCCGCCGATCGAGGCAAAATAGTCCCGGTACATGCGTCGGATCCTGTCGTCCGACAACTGCGTCGCGATCCGGATGGTGCGGGTGCGGGCTTCCAGGGCGATCATCCGGTGGGTGATAGCCAACCGCATGCGATCGCGATCGTACCGGCTGTCCGTGATTCTCATGGCCTTCCTCCTCATTCTTGATGTTTTGGCCATATATGGTCTATTCAGACCAACCATGAGATTCTATATCCATATATGGTCTGTTTGGACCATATATGGGGAATCAATCATGACTGAACTGAAGCTGACGCTGCCCAATGCCGCCTGGCCATACCAGGGCAACCTGCTCAATCCGGCCGTGCGCCGGGACATTGCGGACCTCAATCGCTTGTTCCTGGCGCACGCGCTCGACCCTGGCCACGGAGCCGACTGCTGGTTCCGGTTGCCAGCTGCGACCGTGAAACGACTCGTCGAGGTCGCGCCGGAAGCCCGGGAGCGTGCCGCGTGCAGCCCGATCTCGCTCTTTGAGCTCGAGCTGCCCCGGGACGACGAGGCGCCGCCCTGGCGGCTCGAGTCCGTCGCGGACAACGACGCGGAATTCGCCGACCGCGCGCGTGGCGAAACGCGTCGTTCGTTCGGGTTGGTCGCGCTCAACGTTGCGCGGAGGCTGGCCGAAAACGTGCCGTTCTCGTCTCGCATTGCCTTCGGACTGGGGTCGACATCCGAGGCGCGCCTGTCCGCGCTGACGCCGTCCGACTCGTTTCGGCTCGCTTCGTGGCCCGGGTTGGTGCGTCCGCGGTGGCCCGGACACACTCGTTACTGGAGCCTGCTGGCCGAAGCTGCGGCAGGCACCGTGCAGGCAGACCTGAATTGGGCCTATTCGGCGGGGCTGTGCCTGCTCGGGCACTGCGAGCGCGACCCGGTCATCGCGCGCAGTGGCACTGTGCGCCGGGCGCGCCCGACACACCGCAGGGGACCCGCCGGCGACTCCGACGTTTCTTGCTGACGAGGTGCCCGCACATTACCCTTCGCTCCCCTCCCGTGAACGTCCGTGCCGCCATGAAGGCCTTGTCGCTGCGCCAGCTTTGCAAGACGTACAACAACGGGGTCCAGGCCTTGAAGGGCATCGACCTCGACGTGGAGGAGGGCGATTTTTTCGCGCTGCTCGGACCGAATGGCGCAGGCAAGTCGACCGCGATCGGCATCGTGTCGTCGCTCGTCAACAAGTCGAGCGGCACGGTGACCGTGTTCGGGCACAGCATCGACACCGAGCTCGAGGCGGCCAAGTCCTGCCTCGGTGTCGTGCCGCAGGAAATCAACTTCAACCAGTTCGAGAAGGTTTCGACGATCCTGCTGAACCAGGCCGGCTTCTACGGCATCCCGCGCCCCGTCGCGCGCGAGCGGATGGAGTACTGGCTCAACCAGCTGCAGCTGTGGGAGAAGCGCGAGACGATTTCACGTTCGCTGTCGGGCGGCATGAAGCGCCGGCTCATGATCGCGCGCGCACTGATCCACGAGCCGCAACTGCTGATCCTCGACGAGCCGACGGCAGGCGTGGACATCGAAGTGCGCCGTTCGATGTGGGAATTCCTGCGGCGGATCAACGAGCAGGGCACCACGATCATCCTGACGACGCATTACCTCGAGGAGGCCGAGAACCTCTGCCGCCACATCGCGATCATCGACGAAGGCCGCATCATCGAGAACGACCGCATGTCGACGGTGTTGCGCAAGCTGCAGACGGAGACCTTCGTGCTCAACCTGCGTGGACCATTGCGCGGGACCTTGTCGCTGCCTGGTTATCGCGTGACGGCGCCGGACGAGACGACGCTCGAAGTCGAGGTCGACAAGGAGCAGAACCTGAACGAGATCTTCGGTGCGCTGTCGGCCGCCGGCGGTGAAGTCGTGAGCATGCGCAACAAGGCCAATCGCCTCGAGGAACTCTTCATGCGCCTCGTCGAAGGCCGCGACGTCGGCAGTGGCCAGCCGGCCGCACCACCGGCTGCCCAGGCGGGCGCATGAACACGGCGCCCCCGAGTCGCACCCCCGGCGCCACTCCCGGCAGCCATGCTGAAGTGACGCTGGCCGCCAACATGCGCCGCGCGCGCCGTGTCGGCTTCGCCACGATCGTCATCCGCGAGTTCAGCCGCATCATGCGCATCTGGGGCCAGACGCTGGTTCCGCCCGTGATCACGGCGACGCTGTACTTCATCATCTTCGGCAGCCTGATCGGCGGGCGCATCGGGCAGATGGGCGGCTACACGTACCTGCAGTACATCGCCCCCGGCCTGATCATGATGTCCGTGATCACCAACAGTTACGGCAACGTGGTGTCGTCTTTCTTCGGCGCGAAGTTCGGCCGGCACATCGAGGAACTGCTGGTCTCGCCACTGCCCAACTGGCTGATCGTGCTGGGTTACGTCGCGGGCGGGATGCTGCGCGGATTGCTGGTCGGGTTGATCGTGGCGATCATCGCGTTGTTCTTCACCCACCTGCACGTGGAGCACCTGTTCGTGGTGATCGCCGCGGTGCTGCTCACCTCGGTCGTGTTCTCGCTCTGCGGGTTCGTCAACGCCGTGTTTGCCAAGAACTTCGACCAGATCACGTTCGTTCCGACGTTCATCCTGACCCCGATGACGTACCTCGGCGGCGTGTTCTATTCGATCCAGATGCTGCCCGAGTGGGCGCAGACGGTCTCGAAAGCGAACCCGATCCTCTACATGGTGAGCGCCTTCCGCTACGGCTTCCTCGGGCAGGCCGATGTCGACGTCGGCTTTTCGTTCGCAATCATGGCCTTGTCGGTCGTGGTGCTGTTCGCAGCCTGCGTCTGGCTGATGAACAAGGGCACGGGCATCAGAGAGTGAGAGGTAGGGGAGGAGGAAGGGGAAGGGGGATAGGGGATGGTCGGATGTTTATTCACCGTGACACCGCGTCTCCTCGACAAGTCTTCAGAGGATATCCATGCCGTACCTGCACTTCCGACTATCCCCCAACCTCCTTCCCCTACCCCTTCCCATGTGCGGTCGCTTCGCTTTCTACTCGCCCCACGAAGCCGTCGTCCGGCTCTTCGGGTTGCCGGACGATACGCCCGCGATCGATGCGCGCTACAACATCGCGCCGACCACCTTCATCCCGGCGGTCCGCGAGCTGTCCGACGACGTATCGCCCGACATTGCAGCAACGCGGCGCCTGGCGATGCTCTACTGGGGACTCGTGCCGGTCTGGGCGAAGGACAAGTCGATCGGCGCACGCATGACCAATGCGCGGGCGGAAACGTTGCGCGAGAAGCCAGCTTTCCGCACCGCCTATCGCAAACGTCGTGCGCTCGTGCCGGCCGATGGGTATTACGAGTGGATGCAGCTCGGGCCCCGCGACAAGCAACCCTATTTCCTGCGGCCAGCAAGCGCGGGACCGTTCGCGCTCGCGGCGCTGTGGGAAGCCTGGCGGGACCCCGTCACGGGCGAGCCGCTCGAGTCGTGCACGCTGATCACTACCGCGCCACCGAAGTCGATCGCCTACATCCACGACCGGATGCCGGTGATCATCCCGGCCTCCGCGTATGGTGAGTGGCTCGATCCGCGCAACCAGGACGTCGAACGCCTCGACCGGCTGCTGACCGCTGACGGCGCGGGCAACATGGTCGCGCACCGGGTGAGCCGGCTCGTCAGCAACGCACGCAACCAGGGACCGCGATTGATCGAACCAGTGGCTGAGCCGCCTCTCGCCATGACACTGGACCTGGTGCCCGCTCCCGACGATGACCAGGACTGAACTGCACCTGCGCCGCTGGATCGCAAGGTCCCTGCTCACAGTGCTGCTGCTGGCAGGCCTGGCCGGTTGTGGCGCGTCGCTCGTGTACCCACGGCTCGATTCGCTGGTGGGTCTCTATGTGCGCGGGCTCGTGTCGCTCGACGGCAGCCAGAGCGCCAGCCTCGCGCGCACGCTCGAACACAACCTGGAATGGCATCGCAGCGAGGAACTGGAGCGCTACGACGCGTTCCTGCAGGGCCTGGCGTCGCAAGTCCGCGCCGGTGTCACGCGCGCAAGCCTCGAGGACGCCGCACAACAGGCCGAGGTCTACTGGCGGCGTATCTTCGAGCAGGCGGCGCCCGGCTACACCGCGCTTGCCGTAACGCTCAGCGACCGCCAGGTATACGAACTGCTTGAAGGCCTGCAGCAGGCCGACGAGAAGACCTGGCGGGACTATTCGCAACGGACGCCGGAGGATCGCCGCTCCCGGCGCGAGAAGTCGCTGCGCAAGAACATGGAGCGCATGACCGGCCCTTTGAGTCCGCAGCAGCGCCAGCTGGTCCGCGACTATGCGTGGACGGCGCGCCCGTTCATGTCTGAGTGGCGCGAGAACCGCCGCCTCTGGCGCGAGGAGCTCGCGGCCACGCTGCGCGTGCGGTCCGGGCCGCGGGCGGCCTTCGACGAACGCATGCGCGTGCTGATTGCCGAACCGGACCGCCTGTGGACGCCCGGGTACCGCAAGGCGATCGCAACCAGCCGCTCGGACTTCCTCGATCTCCTGCTGCAACTCGACGCCTCGCTGACGCCGCAACAACGCGCCGTCACCGAGCAGCGGCTGCTCACCCTGGCGAAGGAGGTCCGCGACCTCGCGCAACAGCGCGGCTGAGTGCAGAATCGCGCGCATGCAGCGCACGCCTCACACGGGCAAGATTTTCGCCATCGGTTTCTACAAGACCGGCACGACGACGATCTACCAGGCGCTGAAGGTCCTGGGGTATCGCACGATCAACGGCGACAAGATCGGCAGCTACCCGGGCGCCGACGATGGCGAGACGCTTGCTGCAGCAGATCGAGCGCGGCGACTATCGGCTGCCGACGTTCGAGCTTTTCGATGCCTTCACCGACAACCCCTATTTCCACCTGTGGCGCCAGATCCATGCGCAGTTTCCGGACGCGAAATACATCCTGACGGTACGCGACGAGGAGCGCTGGATCGAGAGCTGCGCGAGCTTCTACCGCAATCGCCGGATCCGGCCGATGCGCGTGTGGATGTTCGGCAAGCATGCGAACCCGGGCGACAGTGCCGAGAGCCGGCAGGCGTGGCTCGATGCATACCGTGCGCACAATGCCGCCGTACGCGAACATTTTCGCGGTCGACCCGGCCAGTTCCTCGAATTCGACCCGACGCGGACGCGCGAGTGGGGCCCGCTGTGCGAGTTCCTCGGCAAGCCTGTGCCCACCGAGCCGTGGCCGCACGCCAACGTGACGCAGTCCGACAAGCCGTGGCGCAGTGCATGGCGCCGGATGCGACGTGTACTCGGGATGGAGATGGTCACGCCGGACGACGGCTGAAGCAGGCCAGGAAGGCGAGGAAGGGCAGGAAGGGCAGGAAGGAGGAAGGCTAGGAAGGCTAGGAAGGCTAGGAAGGCTAGGAAGTGGAAGAAGCCACTGCCTTCCTTCCTGTCCTTCCCGTCCTTCCCGCCCTTCCGCCCCTTGCCTATTCAGCTTCCTCGTGCGGCTTGAACGCCGACACCAGTTCCTGCTGCTTCCGCGCCGGCACCGGATCGTAGTGACTCAGGTCCATCGTGTACGTGCCTTCGCCGCCGGTCAGCGCCTTGAGTCGCGACAGGTAATCCTGCAGTTCGCCGAGCGGCACGAGCGCCGCGATTTCCGATCGCCCACCCTGCAACGTGTCCTGGCCGTTGATGCGCGCGCGTCGCGTCGCCAGGTCGCTGCTGACGTCGCCGATCGACGCGCTCGGGCAACTGATGACGATGCGGACGATCGGCTCGAGCACGATCGGCGCCGCCTGCTTGATGGCCTCAGCGAACGCCTTGCGGCCCGCCGACACGAACGCGACTTCCTTCGAGTCCACCGCGTGGTGCTTGCCGTCGTACACGCTCACGCGGATGTCCTGCAGCGTAAAGCCGGCGATCGCGCCCTCGGTCAGCACCTGGCGCACCCCTTTCTCGACCGCAGGGATGAACTGGCCGGGGATCGCGCCGCCCACGACGTCGTCGACGAACTCGAAGCCCGCGCCGCGTTCGAGCGGCTCGATGCGCAGGTAGACCTCGCCAAACTGGCCGGCGCCCCCCGTCTGCTTCTTGTGCCGGCAGTGGCCTTCAGCCGGGCGCGTGATCGTCTCGCGGTAAGGCACCGCGGGCGGGCTCGTCTTGACCGACACGCCGTAGCGTTCGGTGAGCCGCTGCAGCATCACGCGCAGGTGCAGGTCGCCCAGCCCGTACAGCACCGTCTCGTTCTGCGCGACGTGATGCTCGACGCGCACGCACGGGTCCTCGGACATGAGCCGGTGCAGGCCTTCGGACAGCTTCTGCTCGTCGCCGCGCTTTTCGGAGCGGATCGCCAGCCCGAGCATCGCGGGCGGGAACGTCACGGATTTCAGGTGGTGATTGTCTTCGTCGTGCGAGTCATGCAGCACGGCGTCGAAATGAATCTCGTCGATCTTGGGCACCGCGCAGATGTCACCCGGGATGGCCTGGGTGATCTCGGCATGCTCCTTGCCCTGCAGCTGGTAGAGGTGCGCGAGCTTGATCGGCTTGCGCGCGTCACCCACAAACAGTTGCGCGCCGGGCCGCACGGTGCCCTGGTGCACGCGGAAGATTCCCATCTTGCCGACGAAGGGATCGATCGTGACCTTGAATACGTGCGCAAGTACGTGCTGCGCCGGATCGGGGCTCACGGTCACGCGCTCGGCGTCATCGCCCTCACCCTTCAGGAACGGCGGCGGATTGCCCTCGGCCGGGTTCGGCGCCAGTCGCGCCAGCACGGCCAGCAGCTCGGGGATGCCGGCGCCGGTCTCGGCCGAGCAGAAGCAGATCGGAATCAGGTGGTCCTCACGCAGCGCCTGCTCGAACGGGTCGTGCAGTTGCTCGGGATTCAGCAGCTCCTCGCCCTGCTCCAGGTAGAGCGCCATCAGTTTTTCGTCGACTTCGACCACCTGGTCGATGATCTCGGTGTGCGCGGCAGCGACCGACGAGAAATCAGTGGCCTTGCCCTGCGACTGGAAGAAGCAGTCGACCACCGCAGCGCCGCCTTCCGCCGGCAGGTTGAGCGGCAGGCAGCTCTTGCCGAAAGCCTCGCGCAGTTCCATCAGCACGTGTTCGGTGCGCGCGTCGCGGGCGTCGATCTTGTTGACGACGATGAGCCGGCACAGGCCCCTCGTCCTGGCGAAATCCATCATGCGCTGGGTCATCGGCTCGATGCCGTTGACGGCGCTCACGACGATCACCGCCGTCTCGACCGCCTCGAGCGCGCTCAGCGTGCGGCCGAGAAAGTCGGGGTATCCCGGGGTGTCGATCATGTTGACGCGACGGCCCTGCGTCTCGAAGCCGCAGATGGCGGCATCAAGAGAGTGGAGCAGGGCTTTTTCCTGCGGATCGAAGTCGCAGACCGTCGTGCCACGGGCGAGCGACCCCTTGGACCGGATTGCACCGGACTGCGCGAGCAAGGCTTCGGCCAGCAGCGTCTTGCCCGCGCCGGCTTGGCCCACGAGAGCGATATTGCGAATGTCCTGGGTTGTATAGGGCATGTTGGGATGCCTCCGTTGCTTATTTGACTCAGTCGATGGGCAAAGCATACGCCCGGAGTCAAGCGGCACCACTTCCACTTGCCGGGATTGGCTTTGTGCCTCTTTCAAGGTAGAAAGCCGGTACACGCGGCACCTGTCAGGTGCCTCCAGAAGGACCCAGGGATTACATGACGACGGGCAAGCGCGCCCTGATCGTGGACGATTCACGATCGGCCAGAGTCATCCTGAGCCGGATGCTCGAACAGCAAGGCCTGACCGTGGATACGGCCGAGTCGGCCGAGCAGGCGCTCGAATACCTGCAGCGGAGCCGGCCCGACGTCATTTTCATGGATCACCTGATGCCGGGCATGGATGGGTTCCAGGCCGTGCAGACCATCAAGGCCGACCCGCTGACCGCGACGATCCCGCTCATGATGTACACCTCGCAGGAAGGCGAGCTCTACGTCAGCCAGGCGCGTGCCCTCGGCGCGGTCGGCGTGCTGCCGAAGACGGTGCGGCCAGTCGACGTGTCACGGATTCTGTACCAGCTCCACCTGCTGCCGGATCGGCGGACCCAGCGCCAGGGACTGTTCCCAGGGCCGGCGGCGGCGGCGGCGATGGCGGCGGAAAGGTCGCCCGACGAGGCGGCGATGGCTGCCGCGCTGGCGGCTGCGAACCCTGACGACACCCAGGCGGTCGATGCGCTGTCGACCACGGCGACCCGGCTGACGCTGACGGCGGCGCCGCTGGCGCCTTCGCCAGCTTCGATTGCCCTCACGCCGGGGCTTGTGTCCGAACTGCAGGCGGGTCTGCGCAACTCCATCCAGCACCTGGTGCGGGAACAGCTGACCGAGCAGCGCCGGTTCCTGCTCGCCACGTTCGAGGCATTCGCGCGCCGGCTGACCAGCGAGATGAAGGAGAGCATCGGCAAGATTCCGCCGGCGCCCGCTTTCGAATCGCTCACGCCGCAGCCACCGCACCGCCAGTGGTGGCCGGTCGTGGTCACCGCCGTCCTGGCGGCAGTACCCGCTGCGGTGCTCGGTTACGTGGCGTGGCAGGCGAACGTGTCCAACGCCTACCTCGTGCGTGAGCTCGCGGACTCGAAGGCCGCGGTCGAACGGGCGAAAGCGGCGGCGATGATCGCTGCCGCCGCGGCAAGCGCCACCGTTGCGAGCAACGCCCCGCTGGCGGCCCCATCCGCGGGCGGAGGCATCGGTGGATCGGCCGCGGGCCCGATCGCGACCGAGTACGTCCCCTACGGCGAGGCCCCGCTGGCGGGCAGTCGCCTGGAGCGGCTGCGGGCACTGGCCTCGATGCTCGAAGCGCAGCAGTTCAAGGGCCGCATCCGCGTCGAGACCTACGTCGGCGACTTCTGCCTCGGCGGCAATGCGAACGAGGGTTTTTCCCTGGCTGACGTCAACCTGCCAGCGACCAAGTGCGACCTGGTGGGCAATCCCTTCGACGACTCGCTGTCGGTGGCGCAGCGGCAGTCAGTCGATTTCGCCAATTTCGTCGCGACCTTGCGCCGCCGCACCGGTGGCGACATCCAGGTCGAAGTCGTCAACGGCGGGCGCAGCCAGCCCGTCGCTTATCCGGAGCAGGAAGAAAAAACCACGGCCGGCAGCTGGAACACGGTTGCGGCCCAGAACAATCGAGTCGAGTTCCACGTCCTGCCCGCCTCATGAGCGCAGCGCGGCTGGTCATCTACGGCGCCACGGGATACACGGGCGAATTGATCGCGCGCGAAGCGGTTCGCCGTGGACTCCAGCCCGTGCTGGCCGGCCGCAACGAGGCGACGGTTGCCGCGTTGGCGCAGGAACTCGGTTGCGAGTATCGCATCGCGCCGCTGGACGATCCCGGCGCGCTCGATCGCGCGCTGCAATGCGCTACCGTGACGATGCACTGCGCAGGCCCGTTTTCGGCTACGTCGGCGCCGATGGTTGCAGCGTGCCTGCGGCAGCGCAGTCATTACCTCGACATCACCGGCGAAATCGACGTGCTTGAAGCCGTGCACGCACGCGACGCCGATGCCCGGCAAGCCGGGGTCGTGCTGTGCCCGGCCACGGGCTTCGACGTGGTTCCAACCGATTGCGTGGCGGCGCGTATCAAGCAGGAACTGCCGGACGCGACGTACCTGGCTCTGGGATTTGCGTCGACCGGACGGCCGAGCCGCGGCACGCTCAAGACCAGCATCGAGAACCTGTCGCGCGGTGGCCGCATCCGCAGCGCGGGGCGCATTACGCCAGTCGCTCACGCCTTCCGCGAGCGCGACATCGATTTCGGCGACGGCCCAGTCACGGCAGTGACTATCCCGTGGGGCGACGTGAGCACGGCCTACTGGACGACCGGCATCGGCAACATTGAGTGCTACATAGCCATGCCTGCCGCCAGCATCGCCAAGCTCAAGCGCTTGAACACGTTCGGCGCACTGCTGCGGTTTGGCCCGATGCAGGCACTCCTGAAGCGCATGGTGACCAAAGGCCCGGCCGGACCGGACACTGCTGCGCGTGCGGCGAACACCATGCTCGTCTGGGGCGAGGCCCAGGCCCCGAGCGGCGACCGGGTGACGGCACGTGTTCGTGTCGCAAACGGCTACGACGTCACAGTGCAGGCGTCGCTCGCGATCGCCCAGCACCTGCTTGATGGCAATCCGGCCGCAGCCGGTCACCGTACGCCGTCGCAGCTGATGGGCAGCGGCTTCGTCGAAACCCTGCCCGGCTCGGGCCGCATCGAGATCGTCCGCGACCGGGCCTGGAATCCGCAGCCACCCGCCGCATGAGCGACGCATCCCGACGAGCTGCCGGTACGTCCCCCGACTTCGTGCCGCCCTGGCGGTTGCGACATCACCACGTGCAGTCGATCTACCCGAGTTTGCCGCTGCGGCGGGCAGGCGTGGAGCGCCGCGCGTCCGTGCTGCGCCTGGCGTCGCGCGAGGTCATAGTCGATTGCGGCGACGGCGTGCGCCTGCTCGCGCTGGTTGCAACGCAGGCTGAGACGAGCCCGCCGTCCGACCGGCTTGCCGTGCTGCTGCACGGCTGGGAGGGCAGTGCGAACTCGTTGTACCTGCTCTCGCTCGGACAGAAGCTGTTCGATGCCGGCTACGACGTTGCGCGCCTCAACCTGCGCGATCACGGCGAGAGCCACCATCTCAATGCCGGCATCTTCCATTCGTGCCGCATTGCCGAAGTGGTCGGTGCCGTGCGCGAACTGCAGCGCCAACATCCGGGCAAGCGGCTCGTGCTCGCGGGATTCTCGCTCGGCGGCAATTTCTGTCTCCGTGTCGGCGCACGCGCGGCTGCGGCGGGCATCGACGTCTCGCGCATCGTCGCGGTCTGCCCGGTGATCGATCCAGAGCACACGCTGGCGCGCCTCGAGTCCGGGTGGGCGCTGTACCGCGAATACTTCGTGTGGAAATGGCGTCGCTCACTGCGCAAGAAGCGCGAGGCGTGGCCCGACGTGTACCACTCGCTCGACGACATCCTGGAACTGGGCAACCTCACCGAAATGACCCAGCGGCTGGCGTGCGGCTACGGCGGGTTTCCATCATTGCCGGATTACCTGCGGGGTTACGCGCTGGTCGAACGGGTGCTCGAGCCGCTGGCAGCGCTGCGCGATGCACGCGTTCGCATCATCGCGGCGGACGATGACCCGCTCATCCCCGCGGCTGACCTCGAGCGCATCGCGCGATCCCCGGTGCTCACCATCACGCGTACGCGCTACGGCGGGCATTGCGGCTTCTATGATGGCGTCGCCGGGTCGACCTGGGTCGAGCGACAGGTCCTCGCGTCGTTCGCCGCCGGCTGAAGCCCATGCAGACCTGTGCGGAAATTCCCTAGGCCGCGCCGGTGCGCACGGCCATCGCGGCGCGCCACCCATCGAACCGGTCGCGGGCGGGATGCTTCCCGGTCGGCGCGAATGACTTTTCGATGGGCACCGGCTGCCAGTCCGGCGGCTGGCCCGCGGCCAGGTACGCAATGCCGCGAGCGGTGGCTTCGAGCAGCGTCGGTCGTTCCACGGTCATCTGCGTGACTTCGGCCAGGACTTCACACAGGTAGTCGCACGCGGCGAGTCCACCGGTGATCGTCAGTCGCTGCAGGGGCGTCGCACCGTGCATGGCAAGCACGTTGACTGCGATCAGGAACGCGATGCTCTCGACGACGGCGCCGATCTGCTGCAGTTCGGTCGCGTCATCCACGTTCACGGCGTGGCCGCCGGCGGCCGCCAGGAATTCGCTCTGGAAATCGGGCAGCCAGTAAGGCGCGCCGAGTCCGCCGATCCCGTTCATGAACAGCAGCGGAACGTCACCGCCTGCCAGCGATGCCGACAACGATTTCAGCGTGCGCCTGACGTCGACGGCGACACGCTTGCCCAGCCACTCGAGCGCGGCGTAGGCGCCGTTGATCGTGCCTTCGTGGCAATAGAGAGCGCCCGTTGCATCGTCGGTCCGCGCGAACAGCACGCTCTTCAGCAACCCGCGCGGGGCAGGACCGGCACCGTTGCGCAGCACGCGCTGCACGAACGCTCCCGTTCCAGCGTTGACATAGGCAGTGGTCGTCGAGGGTGGGCCGAACGCGAAGACCACGGCGGACTGGTCCCCGCTGCACGCGAGCAGCGGCACACTCCGGCCTGCATCGACCGCGATGGTGCCGAATTCGTGCAGCGTGCCGACGCAACGCGGCAGGATGGCGGCCGGGATGCCGAAAGCCTCGAGCAGCGGCGGCGACCAGTCCAGGACCGCAGGGTCGAACAGCAGTGTGCGCGATGCGTTGGCCGGATCGACGCAGGCTTCGCCCGCCGCGCACAGGCCTTGCACCAGGAAGCTGGCGAGCGGTCCAATGCAGAGCCGTTCGTCGCGCGAAGCCAGCCGCACGGCGGGCAGCTCGTCCAGGCACCAGCGCATCTTGCTTGCGCCATAGTGCGACGACAGCGGCAGCCCCGTGAGCTCCCGCACCCAGCCAGAGCGCGCTCCCAGATGCTCATCGAGCCAGGCAGCGTTGCGGCGATCCTGCCAGGAGAGCGCGGGGCTCAACGGTGTCCCGTCGTTGCGGTCCCAGCAGCAGATGGTCGAACGCTGCGTGGCGAGTCCGGCCGCAACGATCGGTCGGCCGGTCGCGAGCGGCGATTCGACGACGTCGCGCGCTGCGGTTCGCAGTGACTGCAGCAGTTCCGCCGCATCGTGCTCCACGCGATCGTCGCCCGTTCTTCGCGTATTGATCGGGACGTGCGCGGTCGCCACCTCGCGGCCGAGTGAATCGAACAGGACCGCGCGGCTCGACGTGCCACCCTGGTCCAATGCGAGGTACAGCGACCGCGATTCACCGGGAGGCAGCAGTTCGCGGCGGATCGCGCTCAGTTCTCCGGCGAGCCAGGTGAGGTCTGCGTCATCGTCGCGGGCACTCATGCTCTGGATGCGGCCTCGTCATACTCGTTGCGCAGGCTGCGCACGGCCATCGTCTCGACGAACTTTGCACCCAGCTCGCGGCAGTGACGCGCGGTCTCGCGGTCGCGCACTTCGTAGATGGCCCAGTCCCACGGCCCCGGCCACAGCTTTTCCGTCGTGGCGGGCACGCGCTCGAGGTTGCAGAAGAGGAACTCAGGCGCGAGCGTGGTCGCTTCGCGCAGGCTGTCCGCGTCGTATTGATGCAGTACCCAGCCGATCCGCGCGCCCGTCATCAGGCGCAGGATCCTGACGGCAGCGAGATCGAACGAAATCAGCACGCAGCGGTTCAGCACCGGCTGCAGCACTTCGCTCGTCCGGCGCAGCACGGTTTCCTGGCCGAACTGACGCAGGCTCGCGCGCTTCACTTCGACGAATGCGGTGACCCCATCCCAGCCGGCGATCGCCTCCACCGCCTGTGCCAGCGATGGGGCGCAGGTGTGGGCGAAGCGGTCGCCGAAGCGACTGACCTCGCCTACCGGAATCCCGGCGAGCTGCGACCAGGACAACGAATGCACGCTCTCGGGACGGTTGCCGACGCGGGCGAGATCCGAATCGTGGAACACGACGGGGACGTGGTCGGCCGTCAGTTGCACGTCGAACTCGACGTGGCGCACGCCCAGGGCCACGGCGGATTCCAGTGCCTGCAACGTGTTCTCGGGGAACTCGATGGCATTGCCGCGATGCGCGATGATCTCCGGCAGCCGGGTGTCAGTGCTGTTCATTCTTCTCTTCCGTGCGGTCGCTGCATCCCGGACGCGGAGTTTACTTAATGTGCACCACATCGCGCTTGACGACAGTGGGGCCGCTCGCCGCGCAATGTGACGAGCTTCACACATGGACAGCGCCGGTCACCGCGATTGACGCGTGCTGTCACCTCGCCCTGGCGAACACACCCTGCTTGCCCGGGATTGCTGGGCCCGCGCGTTGGCATGCAAGTTGCTACCTCCTTTCCCAGGAACAGGAAAGCACAAAGACAATGTCCGACACGAACACACCAGAAGAAGTCCTCGCCCTGCTGTTTCCCGAGCCGGCCTCGGCCGGAAATCCGAGTTCGTCGGTGACGGCATTCATCCGCGACCCCCAGGGCGGGTTGATGCTGACGTCCGTGGTACCCAGCCGCAACCTGCTCGAGGCGGCCAGGGTCACCGGCCGCTGGAACAGCGGCACGCCGATCCTCGATCCGCAGACCCGCGAAATCATCGGCTACGAACTGGCGCCGCTCGCGGTCGCCTGACCTGGCCGGGATCTTCCTGCGCAGCCGAACCCCGCGGCCGCGTGCGCTATAGTCGGTGCTGCGCCGGGCGGCGTGCCGCCGCCGCTGACGGGGTGTCCATTTGACTTCTTCGCGCCGGACCGGCGACTTGAGCGGGTCACGACGGATTCGACTCGGCTGGGTACGCCGCACGATGCACCGCATCCGTGCGGAGCGGGGCGACGCTGCGCTGCCGCTGCTGATCCGCCGCGCAGCACGCCCCCCAGAAGTCACCTTGATGCTGCGTGCAGGCTTCGTGCTGTTGCTGGTCGCGTCGGTGTTCCTCGTTTTCCTGCTCGACCGCGACGGCCTGCGGGACCAGATCGACGGCCACGTCTCCGTTTCGGACATCTTCTATTTCACGATGGTCACGATCACGACCGTCGGCTATGGCGACATCGTGCCGGTCTCCGACCAGGCACGTCTGATCGATGCATTTTTCGTTACGCCGGTGCGGATTTTCGTCTGGCTGACCTTCCTGGGCACGGCGTATCAGCTCATCATCCAGCGGCTCATCGAGGAATGGCGCATGTTGCGTTTGCAGCGCGAATTGAAGGATCACGTCATTCTCTGCGGCTACGGCCACAGCGGCTCGATCGCTGCCTCCGAACTGCTGCTGCGGGGCTGGGAGCCCGCGCAGATCGTCGTGATCGACCCGGACCGCGAAGAAGTCACGCGCGCGGCTGAGCGCGGCTTCATCGGTCTGCACGGCGATGCCTCGAGCGAGGAAATCCTGCGGGTGGCCGGTGTGCAGCGGGCGCATTCAGTCATCGTCAGCGTCGGTCGTGACGACACCACCGTACTGATCGTGCTGACGGTACGCGCGCTGGCGAGCGGGGTTCGCATCATCGCCAGCGTGGCCGAACCGGAGAACGTAAAGATCGTGCGCTCGGGCGGAGCTGACGAAATCGTCTCGCCGTCGCGCTTTGGCGGCTACCTGATGGCCGATGCGGTCAGCACGCAGGGCACGATCGACTTCGTCTCGGAATTGCTGTCGTACCGCGGGCAGTGCCAGCTCGTCGAGCGCGAGGCCCGTGCGGAAGAAGTGGGGCGCCTGGCGCGCGAAACCGAGGGCACCGTGATCGTCGAGATCCGTCGCGGGCAACGCCGGTTCGGGTGCTGGAGCGATCCGACGTTGCGAATCGAACCGGGCGATCGCGTCATCGCCATCGACGCGAACGACGGCCGCTGACCCGCACGTCGCGTACTTCCGGATAGATCCCCTGGCGGCAATCCCCATCCTGAGCTGGCTTGCTCGTCCTTCGCCCTTCGGCGCTTGGTCTGCTCTTCTGGGCCAATGAAGGACAAAGTTGATAAGCAAGCTGCGTGCCAGATTAAAAATCTGCGGCTTTTCAGTGGCTTGCAGAACACGTGTCGAAATCGGGCAGGTCTGGACTGTCACCGTGTGTCACTTTGGTAAAAAATGCCGCCACAAAATGGCGCAGCAGTCGCTGCCACGCAGGGAAATCTTCATGACGACACGCGGTTTTCGTCCGACGGCGGCGATGGCCTGGCAGCGTGGCCAGGCGACGTCAGCTTTCCTTGCGCTCGGTGTCGCACTCGCCGTCGGTCTCGTGCTGGCCGCGTGGATCGTCGCGTCGAGCCTGGAGCGCATCAAGCTGGCGGGGGACAAGATCACGGTGAAAGGCTACGCCGAGGAGAAGGTGATCTCCGACGCCGGCACCTGGCGCGCGATCGTCAGCGTGCGCGGACCTGACTTGTCCACGGCCTACGGCAAGCTCGATGCCGACTCGGCGCGCGTCGTGAAGTACCTCGAGTCGGTCGTGGGCGCCGACGTGGAGAGGCTGCAGCGGGGTACCGTCAATACGCAGACCATCCAGGAGTTCGGCCCTGGCGGTGTGCAGACCGGTCGCGTTCTCGGGTACGAGCTGAGTCGACAGTTCGAGTTCTCGTCGCAGAACGTCGCGCAGATCGGCACCATTGCCACGGGCGCATCACGCCTGATCAGCGACGGCGTTGCGATCAATGCGATGCCGCCGCAGTACTTCTTCACCGACCTCAACGCAGTGAAAGTGCGGCTGATCGGCGCGGCGACCAAGGATTCCCTGCTGCGAGCGCAGCAGTTCGCTGCCAACAGTGGCGTGACGGTGGGACCGCTGCGCTCGGCGTCGCAGGGGGTGTTCCAGATCACGTCACCGAATTCGACGGAAACGGCCGACTACGGCAGCTACGACACGAGCACGGTGGAGAAGCTGGTCAAGGCCGTAGTGACGGTGGAGTACGCGGTCACGCGCCAATAGCTGTTCAGCTCGAGCCGTGTTGCGTGCGGCTGCAGACCGTCGCCTGCAGGGGTCAGAACGCGTTGATGCCGGTCAGCTCGCGGCCGATCGTGAGCTGGTGAATCGTCTCGGTGCCTTCGTAGGTGATGACGCTCTCGAGGTTGAGCGCGTGCCGGATCGGCACGTACTCGGCGCTGATGCCGGAGCCGCCAAGGATGTCGCGGGCGTCGCGCGCGACTTCGATCGCCGCGCGGCAATTGTTCCACTTCGCGAGCGACACGTGCGAAGGCGACATCAGCCCCTGGTCCTTCAGGCGGCCGAGCTGCAGCGACAGCAGCTGCGCCAGCGTGATCTTGCGTGACATCTCGGCGAGCCGGATCTGGATCGCCTGCGTCGCGGCCAGTGGCCGGTTGAACAGGATGCGCGTCCTGGAATACTCGAGCACTTCCTTGAGGCACGCCTGCGCGGCGCCGATCACGCCCCAGGTGATGCCGTAGCGGGCCTGCGTCAGGCACGAGAGCGGCGCCTTGATGCCGCAGGTGGTGCCGGGCAGCATCGCGGAATCGGGCACGACGACGTCGTTCAGGAAGATCGCGCCGGTCGCCGACGCACGCAGCGAGAACTTGTTCTCGATCTCCGGCGTTTCGAGGCCCTTCGTGCCACGGTCCACCAGGAAGCCGCGAATGCCTTCCTCGGCCCGCGCCCAGATGATGAAGACGTCGGCGATCGGCGAGTTGGTGATCCACATCTTGGCGCCGTTCAGCACCCAGTCGCCACCGCGACGCTTCGCGTGCGTCTTCATGTTGGCCGGGTCGGAGCCGCCGTGCGGTTCAGTGAGGCCGAACGCGCCGATCACCTCGCCCTGCGCCATGCGCGGCAGGTAGCGCTGCTTCTGCTCTTCGCTGCCGTAGGTGTAGATCGGGTACATGCAGAGCGAAGACTGCACCGACACGAAACTGCGCAGGCCCGAATCGCCGCGTTCGAGTTCCTGGCAGATGAGGCCATAGCTCACGGCGTTCATGCCCGCACAACCGAAGCCCTCGAGCGAGCTGCCGAGCAGGCCGAGCCCGGCGAGTTCGCCAACCAGTTCTTTCGGGAAAGTGTGGTTCTCGAAATGCGGGCGGATGATCGGGAGCACGGCGTCGTCGACGAAGCGCGCCACGGAGTCCTGCACCATGCGCTCTTCTGTCGGAGAGCGAGGCGCGGACGTCGTACAGGTCGAGGGGGTTCAGGGCGTTGGCGGGCACGGCGGCTTCCGGTCGGATTCTTGTGCGGCGGGGGCGCAATTCTAATGGAAACGGTGGCCCGACACCCCGCGGCGGCACTATGCTGACCGGTGGACCGACACATCCATGCGCACCGGCCGGACCTTGGCATCGTTGCAGATCAGGCCAGGCGCGAGGAACCATTGCCCGATCCGCTGAATCTGGAAACCCAGCGGGCCGTAATGTCGGCACCAGGCGCCGCTGCCATCAAACCAATTTCAACTGGATTCTTACAATTGGCCTGTCATGAATCAGAACTATCAACGAACTGTGAAGGTTTGCAATCAGGAGTCACTCATGAATCATCCCGTTAAGTCTGGCTTTATCGCCTTGCTTGCCGCTACCGCCGTCGCCCTGGCCGGGTGCGCCTCGATGGAAGACATGGCCACCAACCCAGAGAAGGAGAAGACCCGCAAGGGCGCCGGGTACGGAGCGGCAGCTGGCGCGGTCGTCGGACTGCTGAGCGCCGGCAACAACCCTTTCAAGTCCGCCATGATCGGAGCGGCCGCAGGCGCGCTCGTCGGCGGGTCGGTCGGGTACTACCAGGACAAGCAGGAAGCGAAGCTGCGCCAGCAGATGGCGGGCACCGGCGTGGATGTCGTGCGCAAGGGCGACAACATCACGCTCGACATGCCCGGCGGTGTGACGTTCGCGTTCAACAGCGCCGACCTGAATGCCCAGTTCTACCCGGTACTGGACAAGGTTGCGGCAACGCTGAAGGAGTACGACAAGACGGTCATCGAGGTCGCCGGGCACACCGACAGCGTCGGTAGCGACGCGTATAACCAGCAGTTGTCGGAAAAGCGCGCCAACAGCGTGGCGTCCTATCTGTCGAGCCACGGTGTCATGCGGACGCGCATCGTGACGGTCGGCGCCGGGGAGGCTCACCCCGTTGCGACGAACGACACGGAAGACGGCCGTGCCCAGAACCGGCGCGTGGAAATCACGATCGTGCCGGTCACCGAGGACAGCGTCCAGAAGGCGAAGCAGGGCTAAGGGAAGGGAGGAAGGAAGGAAGGGAGGAAGGGAGGAAGGGAGGAAGGGTCAAGTTGGCCGGTGATGCGCCTGGCACACCCCTGGACTGTTCCTGATTTGCCGGACAGGTGCGTGTGGCGTAGGTTCAGCCTGGATCGTGCCGTGATCCCGTAAATTCCTCAGGAGCGTCCGATGGCGAGCAAAGTCAAAGAGTTCGTGAATGAGCAGGCCCAGGTCCTGGCTGAGCAGGCAGAGAGGTTGCGCCGTGCACCCGGCAAGGCCGTGCGCGGCGCTGCCGCGAGATCCGCGAAGGGCATTCGGGCGCTGCAGGATCCCGTCCGCGTCGTGACGCACTCCGGCGTGAAACTGACGAACGTGTCGCACGAGGCCGTGTTGAGCCTGATGGCATTGCAGCTTGAAGTCGTCACGTCGGCGCTGTCGAACGCCGCCGCGCAACTCGAACGTGTTGCGCAATCGGACAACGTCACTGACCTGGTACGTGGCCAGGCCGATGAGCTGCGGGCGGTCCGCGAGCGGGTCGTCAGTGACGTGAACCGCGCGGTCTCGATCGTGCGGAATGCGGGTCGCGGTGCGCGCAAGGTCGCCGCCGAGACCTACACCAAGGTGGCTCGGCCCACGAAGGCGGCGAAGGCGGCAAAGGCGGCTAAGGCAAAGACGACTCGCGCGCGCAAGGCGAAGCGCAGCGGCCGTACGTCCAAGGCAAAGGCGAAGGCACGGGCAAAGTAGACGGCGTGACGCGCGCCGTCAGGCGACGACGAGCTTCTGCAGCTTCTTCAGCGCATTCGCCTCGATCTGGCGAATGCGCTCGGCCGACACTCCGTACTTGTCCGCGAGGTCGTGCAGCGTCGCCTTGGGCTCGTCCATCCAGCGCGCGCGCAGGATCGCCCGGCTGCGTTCGTCGAGCTGCGTCATCGCGTTCGCAACGCGCTCGCCGACGTCGTCATCCCATTCCGCATTTTCGATCGCCACGGCTGGGTCGGAGTCGGGAGCCGGCAGGTATGCCGACGGGGAATACGACGACGAGTCTTCGTCGTCTCGCATCCGGCGTCGGGTCGAACGAGACGTCGCGTGACGACAGGCGTCGCTCCATCTCGGTCACGTCGTGCTCGGTCACGCCCAGGTCGCGCGCAACCGCTGTGGTTTCCGCGGCCGACAGCCAACCGAGGCTCTTCTTGTGCTTGCGCAGGTTGAAGAACAGCTTGCGCTGCGCCTTGGTCGTGGCGACCTTCACCAGGCGCCAGTTGCGCAGCACGTACTCGTGAATCTCGGCTCGAATCCAATGCACCGCGAACGAGACGAGGCGCACGCCGACGGCGGGATCGAAGCGCTTCACCGCCTTCATGAGGCCGACGTTGCCTTCCTGCACGAGGTCGCCCATCGGCAGGCCATAGCCGGCATAGCCGCGCGCGATGTGCAGCACGAACCGCAGGTGCGACAGCACGAGCTGCCGCGCCGCGTCGAGGTCCCCGTCGCGGTGGTAGCGGACGGCCAGCTCCTGCTCATCCTCGCGGCTCAGGACCGGGATGCGGCTGACGGTGTCGGCGTACGCGTCGAAACTGCCGATCGGGCCGGCAAGGGCCAGTTCAGCGGGCGTGCGGGGAACCAGTGCAGTGGCCGTGGTCATCGGTTCGAACGTACCTCTTAGTACCTGTGTGTCACCAATATTAGCAGTCTGCGGATTGGAGTGCTAAATCCCGGGGAAGTTCCTCATAACCGTTCTGCGGAGGAGAAAAGTTCAGTTAAAACAATGAATTAGGCTAGGAAGGCGAGGAAGGCGAGGAAGGCGCAGGAAGGACAGGAAGGCCAGGAGGGTCGGGACGGATCGGCCTTCTTGCCCTTCCTGAACTTCTTGTTCTTCCTAGCCCTTCCTCCCCTTCCTACTTCGGCTCGATCTCGCGTAGCTCGCGCGTGGCCACGATGAACGAGCCGAGCCAGCCGAGCAGCGCGCCGCCCAGCAGCAGCGCGATCCAGCCAACGATGCCGACGCCCTGCAGCTCGAACTTGCTGCCGTACAGGCCGGCAATGCGCTGCACCGGTGCGCTCAGCACGGCGACGACGGTGGCGACGATGAGGCCTGCAATGAGGCCACCGGCCAGCCCGTACCAGACGCCGTTGTAGAGGAACGGCCGGCGCACGAAGGCGTCACTGCCGCCCACGAGCTTCGTCACTTCGATTTCGCCGCGGCGGTTCTCGATGTCGAGGCGGATCGTGTTGCCGATGATCACGAGGATGCCGAGCGCGAACAGCACGGCTGCCAGCAGGACGCCGCGGCGAATGACGTCGAGAATCGCGTTGAAGCGGCTGACCCACTCGGTGTCGAGCTGCACGATGTCGACGCCGTCGATCTTCTTGAGCTCGTTCGAGAGCGCCTGCACGCGACCGGCCTGGCGGAACTCGGCATCCGGTCGCACCACCAGCGCGTGCGGCAGCGGATTGTCCTTGAGGGCATCCAGCGCGGCGCCAAACCCCGAGTTGCGACGGAACTCGGCGAGCGCGGCATCGGCTTCGATCAGCGTGACTTCGTCGACGTCGCGGCGCTGACGGATGCGCTCGGCCGCGCGCTTCGCCTGGTCCAGCGACGCGTTCGGCTTCATGTAGACGGAGATGTCGAGCGCGCTGTTCCAGCCGCCGCTCGCGACGCGCACGTTCTGCACCAGCACGTGCAGGCAGGCCGGCAGCGCGAGCGCGATGCCGATGACGACGATCGTCAGCATCGTCGCGAACGGCTGCTGCCAGAGCCGCCCCAGCGAGCCCACCAGTGTCTGCACGTGCCGTTCGAACCACTGGTTCATGGTCGATCCGCCCGGATCTCGGGCAATGCCGGCTCGGGGTGGGCATCCCACGAGTCGACCGTGCGGCCTTGCGCCAGGATCACGCGCCGCACGCCGAAGCGCTCGATCAGGTGGATGTCGTGGCTTGCGATCAGCACCGTCACGCCGACGTCGTTGAAGCGCTTGAAGATGTTCATGACCTCGATCGCGAGATCGGGGTCGAGGTTGCCGGTGGGCTCGTCGGCGATCAGCAGTGCCGGCTTGCCGATGATTGCGCGTGCGATGCCGACGCGCTGCTGCTCGCCGGTCGAGAGTTCGATCGGGCGCGTGCGTTCACGGCCCAGCAGTCCCACCTGGTCGAGCGCGGCACGCACTCGCTTCTGGATTTCCTTCTCCGGCACGCCGGCGATGACGAGCGGCAGGCCGACGTTGTCATAGACCGGCCGGTCCATCAGCAGCTTGTGGTCCTGGAACACGACGCCAATCTGGCGGCGGAACGCCGGAATCTTCGAGCGCGGCAGGGCAGACGTGTTCTGTCCGTTCACGACCAGCGTGCCCTTGCTCGGGCGCTCGATCAGCGCGATCAGCTTGAGCAGCGTGCTCTTGCCCGCGCCCGAGTGACCCGTGAGAAACACCATCTCGCCACGGGCGATTTCGAGCGATAGGTCGCTGACCGCCTCGCGTCCGTTCGGGTAACGCTTGGAAACGTGATCGAAGCGGATCACGCGCCGGCTCCCGCGCGCGACGGCGACAGCACCGCGTCGACGAACGCGCCCGCATCGAACACGTCGAAGTCGGCCGCCGTTTCGCCGATGCCGATGTAGCGGATCGGCAGCTTCAGCGTGTCGGCGATGGCCAGCACGATGCCGCCCTTGGCCGTGCCGTCGAGCTTGGTCATGACGAGGCCCGTGACGCCGACGGCCTGCTGGAACTGCTGCGCCTGTGCCAGCGCGTTCTGGCCCTGGCTGCCATCGAGCACCAGCAGCACCTCGTGCGGCGCCGTCGGATCGAGCCGGGTGAGGACGCGGCGCACTTTCTTGAGCTCCGCCATCAGGTTGCTCTGCGTGTGCAGTCGGCCCGCGGTGTCGGCAATCAGCACGTCGGTGCCGCGTGCCTGCGCGGCCTGCAGTGCGTCGAAGGTGACCGCCGCCGGGTCGGCGCCCGCGCCCTGGGCGATCACTGGCACGTTGTTGCGCTCGCCCCAGACCTGCAACTGCTCGATCGCTGCGGCGCGGAACGTGTCGCCAGCTGCGAGCAACACCTTGCGGCCTTCGGCGTTGAAACGGTGCGCGAGCTTGCCGATCGTCGTGGTCTTGCCGGAGCCGTTGACGCCGACCACGAGGATCACGAACGGCTTGTTCGCCGCGTCGATGACCAGCGGTTGCGCGACCGGCTGCAGGATTTCGAGCATCGCGGAGCGCAGTGCGGCGAGCAATGCGTCCAGGTCGCCGAGTTCCTTGCGCTGCACGCGACCGCGCAGCGAGCCCAGGATCTTCTCGGTGGTCTCGATGCCGACGTCGGCCGCGATCAGCCGCGTCTCGAGTTCGTCGAGGACGGACTCATCGATCTTGCCGCCGGGCAGCAGGTTGGTGAGGTCGTAGGTGAGCCACGAGTCGCCGCGGTTCAGCTTGGCGCGCATGCGCGCGAGCCAGCTCTGCTTCGGCGCCTCGGTCACGACTGGTGCGGACGCGGGAACGGCGGACGCAGCTTCCTCGGCGTCGGGCTGGTCGCCCTCGCTGGTCTTCTTCGACCGGAAACCGAACAGGCCCATGGTGTTGCGTCGTCGTGCAGGCGTCAGGAGCCGCGATTGTAGCGGACCCCAAAAAAGAAGGGCGGGATCGCTCCCGCCCTTCGCTCATGCCAACTGCAGGTGCGTCAGTTCAGGTCGAGCACCGTCGGGTCGGTGAGCACCACGAACGGACCGCCAGGCTGCACGGCCGAGGCGCCGAACAGCACCGTTTGTCGCTGCATCTCGCCAATGACGGCAGGGCGGGACGCTGGGTTGAACATCGCGCCGTGCGAACCCTTCGACATGAACGTGTAGGCGCCATTGCCCGGGCCCACCGGCGTTCGCGCCAAGGGTCTTGAGCTTGCTCAGCGGCCCCTGCGCGATCAGGCGGTCCGTTGCGCTGTTCGGAACGACGGTGTCGTTCAGCACCTTGAACAGGTGCACCGGGTGCATGGCCGACCGCGTCCTTGATGTGATTGATCGGGTCGCCCGAGTCGATCACCGCCTGGAAGTCGCGGAAGAACAGGTTGTAGTTGAATGAGTTTTCCGCGAGCTGCCCCGTCAAGCCCGCCTTGATCCGCGGACCGAAGGTCGGCGAATCGAGCAGCAGCTTCGTTATCACGCCGCCGGGCGACTCGAGCGTCGCCGTCCGCAGGTCATTCGACGAAGTGGATGTGCGAGCCGCCCACGATGCCGCCCAGCGACTGGCCGACGAAGCTGATGCGCGTCGGATCCACGCCCACCGGGCCGGCCGGGGCCGGGGTGCCTGGAGCGATCGCAAGGCCCGGGATCGACTTCGTGAGCTGGATGAGGTCGGCCTCGGCCTGGCGCAGGTTGTCGCGCCCCGTGGCCGGGCTCGTCAGGTTGATCATGTGGGTGCCGGAGGCGTCGACCTTGCCATCACCAGGGGCCACTCCCGTCGTGTTGTTGACGAGGTCGACGTTGAAGGTTCGCTCCGTCGCGCCGATGCACTGCGGCAGCGCCGGCGAGCAGTACAGCGCTCCGAACGTGGGGTCGCCCTGCACGATGCCGTGCAGCGGCAGGTCCATCGCGACGACGATGAAGCAGGCATCCGCGTAGGCATCGGCCATGGCGAGCGCCTGCGCACGGTTGCCGGTGATGCCGTGCTGCACGATGGCCACCGGCCAGCCGGCGGTGGGCTTGCCCGGGCAGGCCGACGTGGCGTTCGGCATCGTGACGACGATCGGTACGGTGACGTCGGCGACCTTGGCGGGCGACCGGGTTGAACATCGTCAGGTTGCGGCTGGTGGCGTCGATGCCCGGCACCTGCGACGGGCCGGCCGCGGTCCAGAACTTGGTGAGCACCGCCGCGCTGTCGGTCGCGCTGGCGGGCGGCGTCAGGTAGTACGGCAACTTCGTGGAGCCGACGTAGATGCTCGCCTTGCCGGCGCCACCGATTGCTGCTGGTCGTCAGGCCGCTCGGCACGATCAGCGTCTGCTGTGGCGTCGTGATCTTGGAGACCACGTCGAGCACGTCGTCGATCGACTGCGTGGAGAAGCACCAGGTGAGGATCACCGATGCCGGACTCGTGGCCGTGGCCGCCTGCGCGATGCCGAGGTGCGCCTTGGTGAGCTGGCAGAGCTGCCGCAGCGTCGCATCCGTGATCGTGCTGCAGTCGGCGGGCGCCGACTTGAACGACGCGTAGAGCGTGCTTGCGCCCATGGCCTGGAGCCGTTCGTGGCTTTGAGGCCGTCGGTCAGCACCACGAGGTAGCCGACGTTCAGGACCTTGCCGATGTTCGGGCCGCTGTCATTCACGGCCGGGCCGCTGCTGAAGGCGAGTGGCTTGAGCGGCGTGATCCGCAGGAACGTGCCGCCACTGTCGAAGTCGGGCGACACGTCGGCGGTGAAATCGGTGCCGTAGGTGAGCACGCCTGCGACCGGGCTCGTGGCGCCCGTCGGCAGGTAGGCCGGGTTGGTCGCGGGCGCCTTGGTGGTCGGGTTCAGCCACAGCTTGACGATCTTCACGCGAGCTGGCGCTGATGGACGCCGGATCGATCGGCAGCGAGAAGCTCGTGTCGAGCGCCGGCAGTTCGTCGACCAGCCGTCCTGCGAGTTCAGCGCCGCCTGCATTGCAGCGCTGCGCCACGGCACGGTCGGCATGTTGAGCGTGCCGTCCACCAGCGCCCGGGATCACGAAGTACAGGTCGTACGGGTATGGCACGTCGAGGACCGACGCCGCGAGGTTGATATCGAACTTCGCGAAGGCCTCTTCCGTCGGCGGCGGCGGCGACTCTGGTCCCTCACTCGACGCATGGCATCCGGCTAGCACGATGCCTGCCAACGCTGCTGCAAGCGCCGGCGCGAACGGCCTGTTCCTGGACTCGAACATTTGACTATCCCCTCGGTTTAAGCCGCGCGTAACATCGCGCGTTAATACTAGTCCCGCAAAGCCTACGCTCGCCTGACGATGCCGCGCAACAATCGCCCGGAAACTCCGCGCACGGGCCGTTTTGCCAAAGCAACAAACGGTCCGGCGGGCGGTCCCCCGACTCGCCGCGCGGCTGCCCCTGCAGGCGGCCGCTTCCAAGTGCGAATCATCGGTGGCGAATGGCGCGGTCGCAAGCTGCATTTCCCACCATCGGCAGGCTTGCGGCCGACTCCGGACCGAGTCCGGGAGACCGTGTTCAACTGGCTGCAATTCGAGCTGGCCGGCGCGCATTGCCTGGACCTGTTCGCGGGCAGTGGCGCGCTCGGGTTCGAGGCGCTCTCGCGGGGCGCCGGTGACGTCGTCTTCGTCGAACGCGACCCGGTGTCCGCCCGTGCGATCGGGGACATGCTGGCCCAGCTCCGTTGCGATCGCGGACACGTGGAACAGGCGGATGCGCTGGCGTGGCTCGAGCGTGGCCCGTCCGGCTCGAAACCCTTCGACGTCGTGTTCCTCGATCCGCCCTACGACGAGGCGTGGCTGCCCGTCCTGGTCGAAAAACTGGAGCGTGGCGGGTGGCTCGCGCCCAGGGCGTGGATCTATCTGGAGGACGTGGCGGCCCGCGGTGAACCGGCGCTGCCCGCCCGGCTGGACGCTGTTACGCAGCAAGCGCGCGGGCGACGTCGGCTATCATCTCGCCCGCCGGGGCTCGCCGGCCCATAACAACGATCACCAGGCACGGGGGAGCGAATGAGCAGTCGCGCAATGTATCCAGGCACGTTCGATCCATTCACGAACGGCCACAACGACCTGGTCCGGCGGGCGAGCCGGATCTTCGACAAGGTCGTGGTCGCGATTGCCGCGAACCCGGGCAAGGCGCCGTTGTTTCCGCTCGAGAAACGCATCGAGCTGGTCAAGATCGTGCTCGCCGACCTCGATAACGTCGAGGTCATGGGTTACACGGGGCTTACCGTGGAATTCGCGCGCGCCAACGGGCTCAACGTGATGATGCGCGGCCTGCGCGCGGTGTCGGATTTCGAGTTCGAGTTCCAGCTGGCGACCATGAGCCGGCACCTGACTGACCAGGTCGAGACGGTGTTCCTGACGCCGACCGAGCAGTTCAACTTCATCTCGTCGACGCTGATCCGCGAAATCGCGAGTCTCGGCGGCAACATCTCCGAGTTCGTGCATCCGGCCGTGGCCGACGCCCTGCGCGAACGCTTTGCCAGGAAAGCACTCTGAGTTCGCCTGTCGGTCGGGCGCTCAAGTGTCTGTGCCGGTCGCGCCATTTCATGGCGCATCCGTCGCTTATGGGCCGTGTCGTCGCTTGCGGTCGCAACGAACATGGCGCTCCCCGACCGAGGAGCCCCGATGTCGTCGCTGCCGCTGCCCCTATGGCCCGAAATCGAACGTCCCCGTGAAAAGCTGCTGAAACGGGGCGCGACGGCGCTTTCGGAAGCCGAACTGCTCGCGATCCTGCTGCAGACAGGAACGCGCGGCCGCACGGCGGTCGACATCGCCCGCGGGCTGCTGGGCGAGTTCAAGTCTCTGCGCGGCCTGCTGACGGCCGAGCGACAGGCGGTCTGCCGTACCCCCGGCCTTGGTGCGGCCAAGTTTGCCCTGCTGCAGGCTGCGCTCGAATTGTCCCGGCGCCACTATGCCGAACAGATGCTGGCCGGCCCGCCATTGGCCAATCCGCGGGCGACCCGGGATTTCCTGCGGGCCCGGCTACGGGACCGCGAACATGAAGTCTTTTGCTGCCTTTTCCTGGACAATCGCCACCGGGTCATCGCTTTTGACGAAGTTTTCCGTGGCACGATCGACGGCGCCAGCGTCCACCCGCGCGAGGTCGTCAAGCTCGCGCTGACCCGCAATGCCGCGGCCGTGATCCTGGCCCACAATCACCCGTCCGGTATCGCCGAACCCAGCCAGGCGGACGAATTGATCACTGGGCGCCTGCGAGACGCCCTGGCCTTGGTCGACATCCGGGTGCTCGATCACATCGTGGTCGGGGACGGGGCCTGCGTTTCATTCGCCGAGAGAGGCTTGCTATAGAAACAAGGGGTTAGGGGATAGGGGTTGGGGGTTAGTCGGAGGAGCAGCTGCAGCCGCCGTTGATCCGGCTAGCCCCTAACCCCTGTCCCCCGAAGCTTGCCTCGGCCGGCGACTGGTATAAAACGCGGCTCGTTTATCGGGGTCCGCCTTTCGGCCGGCCCGTCTGTCACAGGATCAGCACCATGTCGAAAGTCTGTCAGGTCACCGGCAAGAAGCCGATGAGCGGCAACACCGTTTCGCACGCCAACAACCGCAAGCGCCGCCGCTTCCTGCCGAACCTGCACACGCAGCGTTTCTGGCTCGAAACGGAAAAGCGCTGGGTCAGCCTGCGCGTGTCCGGCAATGCCATGCGCACGATCGACAAGAAGGGCATCGAAGTCGTCGTCAACGAACTTCGCGCCCAGGGCGTCAAGGTCTGACGGCCCGATAGCCGCAGGAGTTACTCAAATGCGTGACAAGATCAAGCTCGTTTCGACCGCCGGCACCGGCCACTTCTACACGACGACCAAGAACAAGCGTCTTCATCCGGAGAAGCTCGAGGTCAAGAAGTTCGACCCGAAGGCCCGCAAGCACGTGGCCTACAAGGAAGCGAAGATCAAGTAATCCCTGGTCGCGCGTTCCACATCCGGCTTGACCGGGTGTCTCGAAGAACCCGCCTCCGGCGGGTTTTTCGTTTCTGGCCTGGCTGCGCAGCAGTAGCGGGCGGGACGAAACTCCAGCTGTGCCCCCTGTTTTTTCAGCGGCAAATAGTGGAACGTCGCGGGCCTGATGCCCGAGTTACCCGAAGTCGAAACGACACGTCGCGGAGTGCGCGAAGCCATCGTCGGCCACGCAGTCACGGCTTTCGACCTGCGCGAGCCGCGTTTGCGCTGGCCCGTCGAGTCGAGACTCGTGCGCGAACTCGTCGGCCAGCGCATTCACGACGTGCGTCGCCGCGCCAAGTACCTGCTGATCGATCTCGACCGCGGCTCGCTCATCGCGCATCTCGGCATGTCCGGCAGCCTGCGCGTGATGCCGGCGGGCTCGCCGCGGTTGCTGCACGACCACTACGACCTCGTGCTCGACTCGGGTCAGTGCCTGCGCTTCAACGATCCGCGCCGCTTTGGCAGCCTGCTCTGGTGCACGGGCCCTGTGGAGGAGCATCCGTTGCTGGTGAAGCTGGGGCCGGAGCCGCTCGAACAAGGCCTCACGGCGGAACTGCTCGCCACCCGGGCTAAGCGCCGCAAGGCCGCGGTGAAACTGTTCCTGATGGATCAGCACGTCGTCGTGGGCGTCGGCAACATCTATGCGAGCGAGGCCTTGTTCCGGGCGGGGGTCCGCCCGCGCCGGGCCGCCGGACGGATCAAGCCGGCGGAATGGCAGCGCATCGTCGAGTCGATCCGGCGGGTTCTCGGTGAGGCGATCCGCCAGGGCGGAACCACGCTGCGCGATTACGTGAATGCAGACGGCACGCCGGGCTACTTCCGCCAGAAACTATTCGTCTATGAGCGGGCTGGCGAGCCGTGCCGGCGCTGCAGGACGCCGATCCGGCACCTGGTCCAGGGCCAGCGTTCGACGTATTTCTGTCCGGAGTGCCAGAAATAATCGTCGGCGCCCCGCCGGTCGCCGATTGCGCGCCTTGAAGCCAGAGCCGATGGTTATGACCTGAGACCGCTGCGCCGATATGCGGACAGTCCCTTTGCCGCGCCCCGCGGCGCGCCCCCATAATCGTCCGTCATGCCAGCCCCAGAAGCTCCAACGATGCGCGTCGTGCTCGGTGTCACGGGCGGAATTGCCGCCTACAAGAGCGCCGAACTGACGCGTCGACTCAAGGATCGCGGCGCCGAAGTGCAGGTCGTCATGACGGCCGGCGCGCAGCAATTCGTCACTCCGCTCACGTTCCAGGCGCTTTCGGGTCGCCCTGTGCGCACGGACCTGTGGGATGCCGCGGCCGAAGCGGCCATGGGGCACATCGAACTCGCACGCTGGCCGCAGCGCATCGTCATCGCGCCGGCCACCGCGGATTTCATTGCGCGGATCGCGCACGGCCTGGCGGACGACCTGCTGTCGACGCTGTGTCTCGCAACCGACGTACCGATCGTCGTCGTGCCCGCGATGAATCGCCTGATGTGGGCCAATGCCGCGACGCAGGCGAACGTCGCTACGTTGCGCCAGCGCGGGTTGACGATTCTCGGGCCCGCCGACGGCAGCCAGGCCTGCGGCGAGACTGGCGCCGGCCGCATGGTTGAACCGCAGGAAATCGTCGAGGCGGTGTTGGCGGCGCCGCGCGTCGCAACCGCCGGACTGCTGCGCGGGCGCAAGGTCGTCGTCACCGCCGGTCCGACGCGCGAGCGCATCGATCCCGTGCGTTTCATCACCAATCGCAGCTCGGGCAAGATGGGTTACGCGGTGGCCGAGGCCGCGCGCGATGCCGGTGCCAGCGTCGTCATCGTCAGCGGCCCGGTCAACGTGCCGACGCCGCCCGGCGTGACGCGAGTCGACGTCGAGACCGCCGAGCAGATGATGAATGCGGTGCAGGCCGAAATTGCCGATACCGACATCTTCATCGCTGCCGCGGCCGTCTCCGATTACCGCATGCGCGAGGTCGCGGCACACAAGATCAAGAAGACCAGCGACGAGCTGACGCTGCAACTGGCGCGCACGCCCGACATTCTTGCGACCGTGGCGGCCGGTTCGCCGCGCCCGTTCGTGGTCGGCTTCGCGGCCGAAACGCAGGACGTCGAGCGCAATGCGCTGAAAAAGCTCGAGGGCAAGAAGCTCGACATGATCGCCGCCAACCAGGTGGGTGAAGGCCTCGCATTCGACTGCGACGACAACGCGCTCACGCTGTACTGGCAGGGCGGCAAGCGCGAACTCGAGCGTGCGCCGAAGTGCCGGCTCGCCGGCGAGTTGATCGAGGTGATTGCCGGCCGTTACGCCGGGAGCCGGCCGCGATGAGTGCGCAGCGCCCGAAGCTGCAGGTGCGCATCCTCGATGCGCGCATCGGCAAGGAATATCCGTTGCCGCATTACGCGACGCCCGGTTCCGCGGGGCTGGACCTGCGCGCGTGCCTCGATGCACCGCTGGTGCTCGAACCGGGCATGACGCAACTGGTTCCCACTGGCATCGCAATCCATCTCGAGGACCCCGGCCTCGCCGCGGTGCTGCTGCCGCGCTCCGGCCTCGGCCACAAGCACGGCATCGTGCTCGGCAATCTCGTCGGCCTGATCGACTCCGACTACCAGGGGCAGGTCATGGTGTCGTGCTGGAATCGCGGCCAGGCCGCCTTCACGATCGAACCCGGTGAGCGCATCGCCCAGATGGTCGTCGTGCCCGTGGTGCAGGTGGAGTTCGAGGTCGTGGAAGCGTTCTCGGCCAGCGACCGGGGAGCCGGGGGTTTCGGCAGTTCGGGAAGGGGGTAGGAAGGCAAGGAAGGTAAGGAAGGCGAGGAAGGCGAGGAACAGCCAGCACGTCACTACTCGAAGGTCGTGCCGAAGGCGCGGGGAGTCGCTGCGGCAGTCAGCGCTTCGGTTGCCCTGCTACAGGAATCAAGACTTCATTGCGGCGCATGAACCAGGGCGTGAAGGGTGGGTTGTAGCGGGCGAGCACCGGGTCGCCGCGAGCGATGAGTTCACGCGAGTTGATGCGCTCGCGAAGCAGCACTTCGTGGTCGCGATAGTTACTTTCCGTCCAGCGCCCCGAATAGCGCCAGCAGGCGATGAGCTGCGCCGGTACCTGGCGGATCCGGACGGTGGGGTCCAGCGGCTTCGGTGCAGTGGCGAGCGTGTAGGTCGACGGCAGAGAGAAGGCGACGAGGTAGGCGTTGCCGTCGGCGACCTGCGAGACCGGTGCCGTCATCTTGATCTTTTCACTGCCGGACTGGGTGACGGGTGCGGTCATCGCGATCTTCTGCTGCGCAACGTTGTTGCCACTGATGTAGCGGAACAGGCGCTGGAAGGCGAGGCTGCCGGCGTCCTCGAAGCCGGCTTCGACACGGGTTTCGGCAACGATGTAGGCCGAGTATTCGCGCAGCTCGAAGCTGCCGTCTTTCTCGAGCACCTTGAAGCGCGGTTCTTCGATGGCCATGGCGGTGGAAGTCACGAGCATGGCGGCGATGGCCGCGAGGCCTGCGGCGCTCAGCGCATGCACGATGGCATCTCCTGTAGTGTGGGGCGGATCGGCCGCGGCTCAGTGTACGCTGCGCTCATCGAGCGATTCTGCCCGGCGTGCAACCTCTGCTACGGCACTTTGAACCAGTGGACTGTATAGCGGCAGGTGGGCGTACCAGTACAAGAGCCCCCAGAACCCGGCCGGGTGCCAATAGGCACAGAGTTCGACCACGCGCCGGTCGCCTCGCTCCCGGATGTTGAACTCCTGCAGGCCCGAACCGGGCGCGCGCATCAGCATCGACAGCGTCAGCCGCTCGTTGGGCTTCATGCCGAGCACGCGCCACCCGTCCACCACGTCGCCCATGCGCAGCGTGTCGGGATCGCGTCGGCCGGTCCGGAAGCTCGGGCCACCGATCAGCCAGTCGAACGCGCGGCGCAGCCACCACAGGGGGCGATACGAGAAGAAATCGCCGTCCTTGCCGAACTGCTGCAGCACCTTGAACAGCGCCTCGCGTGAGGCGTGGGTATCGTGTTCGCCGCAGAACTTCTTGGCGTAGAACGAGTAGCGCGGGTTCCAGTCGCGGCAGGCGATGGACCCCTCGACCCAGCGCGCGGGTGTCTGGTGGTTTTTCTCCGCCTCCAGGGTCAAGGCGACGGACTCGCGGAAGGTGAGCAGGCGCTGCGGCACCAGCGCGCGCATCTCCCGATCGTCGCCGATGTAGTCGTGCGACAGTCCCTCGACCAGCGACATCGCCGTGGTCGGTGGCACGGAGGTGACGAAATACAGCCAGTAGCTGGAGAGTCTCGGCGTGAGCACGGGCACGGGAATCACCATCGGCTTCTTGCCGACGAATTCCCCGTAGATCTCCATGATTTCCTGGTAGGTGAGCACATCCGGCCCGGCGAGTTCGAGTATCCGGTTGCCTTCGAACGCCAGGTCCGCGGCAGCGATCATGTATGTCAGCACGTTCTCGAGGGCGATCGGCGTCGAGCGCCGGCGCACCCACTTCGGCGTGATCATGAGCGGCAGGTGGTTGACGAGGTCGCGGATGACCTCGAAGGCCGCCGAGCCGGGCCCGACGATCATCGCCGCCTGCAGCTCGATCACCTGGATCGAGCCCTCGCGCAGTGCGTCGCCGACGACCGCACGGCCCTCCATGTGCCGGGAGCGCTTCTCCTTCGGCATGATGCCGCCCAGGTAGACGATGCGTCGCACCCCCGCCGCTTCGCACGCATTGCGCGCGTTTTCGGCCGCACGACGCTCGACAGGCACGAAGTCGCCGCCGGTCCACATCATGTGCGCCAGGTAGTAGACGACATCCGCGCCCTCGAGCACCGGGCCGAGCGTCTCGGGGCGGAGCACGTCCGCCGACCGGCACTCGACGCCCGGCCATTCGCGGGCCTCGAGCACGGCGGCGCTGCGCGCGACCGCGCGCACCTGCCAACCGTGGGAGGCCAGCGCCGGCGCCAGATTCGACCCCATGTAGCCGCTCGCGCCGAGGACCACGGCGATTGGCCTTCTTGAGGAGCGCGCGGGGCTCGAGCTGGCGTCGTCCATGGAACCTGCCGGTGGGCCCTTCATCGCGTTCACTGGCGAGCGGCCATTACAACACCCGAGCTGATCTCGAGCATTGGGAACGGCCGCAAGGTTTGCGTTCACAGCGAGCGATCCGGCCGTCGCCCTGGGTCGTGCGTGGGGCCGGGCGCGTCCCGGATCGTGCTGGTGTTGGGTGCGCCGCAGATCGTGGCGTGGATCCGCGGCATGTTCGGCGTGTGAGCCTGGCCTTCCTGGCCTTCCTGACCTTCCTGGCCTTCCTGACCCTACTTGATGCCCTTCAGCTCTTTGAACCTGCTGATATCCGCCGCAAATTCCTGCGTCACGCGCTCGCGTTCCGCCGTGTTTTTCATCAGTTCCTGCTCGTAGACCTGCAGGCCTTTCACCGTATTCACGATTTCACTCGCGATCTGCTCGGGCAGCGCCGGTGCGTTCGGCTTCGGGCTGTACGGCCGGAAGCGCTGCACCGATTCCATCAACCGTGCCTCGCGTGCGCGCAGGTTGGTGATGTACTGGCGCGTCACGACGTTCTGCTGTTCGAGCAGCTCGATGCGCTGGTCGCGCAGCCGTTCGATGTCCGCGACCGAGAGGTACGTGGCGAGCAACGTGCGGTCGCGCTGTGCAGCCGCAGCCTTGGCGTCCTCGGCCGCTTTCTGCGCGGCGAGTTGCTCGAGCGACTTTGCGCCCGGGATCATGCGCACGACGCGGCCCGTCTCGTCGAGCACTTCGACGTCGGCACCCATGCACTCGGGCGGGATGTTCTGGCCGAAGAAGCTATGGCCGGACGCGCTCTTGCAGCGGTAGACGTGCTCGTCGGTCAACGAGGGCCCGCTCGACTTGGGCTTTTTCTTCTGCGCGGCATCGGCGACGCCGGCCGCAAGAGCACAGGCCACCAGCAGCAGGGCCACGACCACGCCGAGACGGACACGGACGGGTGTAGGGGAGGAAGCGGTCACGGGGACTGCGCGCATGACGGGCATTCTGAGGCCAGAACCCCTCCCTTTTGCAGTATTTTGCCGTTTGTCGCGTTCAGCATTGTGACCTGCTTCAAACTGGGGGCCGCCTTCAGACCCCGTACTGGTCGCGATAGTCCCGGACCGACTGCAGCACTGTACTGTCGCCGGCGGCCTCCAGGTGGGCCATGAGGTCGCGCAGTCGCAGCACCGCAATGACCGGCAGGCCGTACGAATCCTGCACTTCCTGCACGGCCGACTTTGTCCCCTGGCCGCGCTCCTCGCGATCCAGCGCAATCAGGACGCCCGCCGGCGTTGCTCCCTGCGAACGGATGATCTCCACGGATTCGCGGATCGCCGTACCGGCCGTGATCACGTCGTCTACGATCAGGACGCGACCCTCGAGCGGTGCGCCGACGACGGTACCACCTTCACCGTGGTCCTTGGCTTCCTTGCGGTTGAAGGCAAAGGACAGGTTGCGGCCTTCGTGTTCGGCCATCGCGGCAGCCGTCGCCGTGACCAGGGGGATGCCTTTGTAGGCCGGGCCGAACAGCATGTCGAACGATACGCCGGACAGCATCGCCGCCCTTGCGTAAGAGCGCCCGAGCGAGCCGATGGCATGGCCCGTGTTGAACAGGCCGGCGTTGAAGAAGTACGGGCTCTTGCGGCCGGACTTCAGCGTGAACTCGCCGAATCGCAGGACGCCGAGTTCGAGGCACAGGCGGATGAAGTCGGGTTGGTGCATGGGCGTGTACTTTATACTTTGCGCCCATGCGCATCATCACCCTCAACGCCAATGGCATCCGTTCCGCGGCGCGCAAGGGATTCTTCGACTGGCTGCCGGCCCAGGACGCGGATGTCGTCTGCCTGCAGGAGACGAAATGCCAGCGCGACCAGATCACCGAGCCCCACTTCCAACCGGCCGGCTACCACTGCTATTACTTCGACGCGGTCAAGAAGGGCTACAGCGGCGTAGCCGTGTATTCGCGGCAGAAGCCGCTGACGGTCGTGGCCGGCCACGGGTCGAAGGAGTTTGACGGCGAGGGCCGCTACATCGAGGCGCGCTTCAAGAACCTGAGCGTGATTTCGCTCTACCTGCCCTCGGGCTCGTCGAGCGAGGAGCGCCAGCAGGCCAAGTTCCGGTTCCTCGCCGAGTTCATGCCGTACCTGCGTGCGCTGAAGCGCAAGCGCCGCGACTACATCCTCTGCGGCGACTGGAACATCGCGCACAAGGAAATCGACCTGCGCAACTGGCGCTCGAACCAGAAGAACTCCGGTTTCCTGCCCGAAGAGCGCGCGTGGCTCGACGAGCTGTTCGACGACGTCAAGTACGTCGATGCGTTCCGCGAAGTGAATCCCGAGCCCGATCAGTACACGTGGTGGTCGAACCGCGGCCAGGCGTGGTCGAAGAACGTGGGTTGGCGCATCGATTACCACGTGCTGAGCCCGGGCCTGCGCGGCAGCGTGCGCAGCGCCGAAATCTTCAAGGCACAGCGCTTCTCCGATCACGCTCCGCTCACCGTGACGTACGACCTGTGACCGGCGCGAGCGAGGGCGCAACGCAGGCCGCACCAGGAGTCAGGAAGCCCTGGTGGCGCGGCTGGGCCGACGCGGTGCTGGCGTACCGCAACCCGCAGGTTGCCGCGATGCTGTTCCTCGGCTTCTCGGCCGGCCTGCCGTTCATGCTGGTGTTCTCGACGCTGTCCGCCTGGCTGCGTGAAGTCGGCATCGAGCGCGCCACGATCGGCATGCTGTCCTGGGTCGGCATCATCTACACGGTCAAGTTCTTCTGGGCGCCCGTCGTCGACAAGCTGCGTCTGCCCGTGCTGCACCGGCTGCTGGGCCGGCGGCGCAGCTGGATGCTGCTTGGGCAGGTCGGCATCGCGATCGGCCTGCTCAACATGGCGCACATGAGTCCGGTCGGACACCTGGCCGTCGTTGCGTCGCTGGCGCTGCTGGTGGCGTTCTCGTCCGCCACCCAGGACATCGCGGTGGATGCATGGCGGATCGAATCCGCGCCGACGGAGATGCAGGGCGTGATGGCGGCTGCGTACCAGCTCGGCTATCGCATCGCGATGATGGTGGCCAGCGCCGGTGCGCTCTGGATCGCGGCCGACCATGGCTGGGCCGTGTCCTACACTTCGATGGCAGCCTGCGCGTGCATCGGTATCGTCACCACGCTCGTCATCCGCGAGCCCGCAACGCGCGTGATCAAGCACACGCTGGCGCAGGAAGCGCGCGTCAGCGACTGGCTCGCGCGCAAGGCGCACTGGCCGGAGTCGATGCGCAATCTCGGCGCGTGGTTCGTCGGCGCCGTCGTGAATCCGTTCGTCGACTTCTTCACCCGCTACGGCGTGAAGCTCGCCGTGCTGATGCTCGCGTTCATCGGCAGCTACCGTCTCGCCGACTTCACGATGGGCGTGATGAGCAACCCGTTCTACCTGGACGTCGGTTTCACGCTCAAGGAAATCGCCGCCGTCGCCAAGGGGTTCGGCGTGTTCTGGTCGATCCTCGGCACGCTGGTCGGCGGCATGGCCGTGGCGCGCCTGGGCGTCATCCGCTCGCTCGCGCTGGGCAGCGTGCTGGTGATCATCGCCAACCTGATGTTCGCCGCGTTCGCGTCGTACAACCAGCCGAACCTGCTCGGGCTTGCCTTCCTCATCAGCGCCGACAACCTGGCAATGGGCATCGCCGGCACGTCATTGATCGCCTATCTCTCGAGCCTGACCAGCGCTTCGTACACGGCGACCCAGTACGCGCTGTTCTCGTCGATCTATGCGCTGCCAGGCAAGCTGCTGATGGGCACGTCGGGTTTCGTCGTCGATGCGATCGGTTATCCGGCGTTCTTCGTCTATACCTCGACGCTCGGCCTGCCGGCCCTCGTGCTGCTGTTCTTCCTCGCCCGCAAGATGCGGCAGGAAAGCCGGTGAGTCGCGGTGGCGGACGAGATCGACATGACGCGAGTGATCTGCCCGCTGCATGAGCTGGCGGATCCCGGTGCGCGCGGCTTCACGATGGGACAGGGCGACTGGCCCCTGAAGGGCTTCGTGGTGCGGCAGGGCGAGCACGTTTACGGCTACGTCAATTTCTGCCCGCACGCCGGCTTCCCGCTCAACTGGCAGCCGGATCAGTTCCTGGTACCAGGTGGCACGACGATCCGTTGCGTGATGCACGGCGCGCTGTTCGAAATGGAAACGGGAAGCTGCCTTTCCGGCCCGTGCCTGGGGCTGGGCCTGCAACCGCTGCCGGTGCATGTCCGGCACGGCTACGTGCTGCTCGACGAATCGGTTCCGCTGCGGGACCCGAACTGAACGCTGCTCAGCCCGACGGGCGCTCCTGCTGTTCATCAGGCAGTTCGAGCTCGGAGTAGCCGTCCGCCTCGCCGCGATCGATGGCGTCGAACGGGCTGCTGCCATTGCCGGGCGCCAGGTCGAATTCGTTCTCGGTGTCTTCAGGATCGACGTCGACCGAGCCGGTCCAGTCCTCGGGCGGTGAGGCGGCGACGATCACCTCTTCGCGCCACTCGTCGAAGTCGAGCTCTTCGATCGTGCCGTCGAAGTACTGGAGTTCGATCGTGGAGTCGTCGCGGTCGATCGCGACCACCTCGAAGGAGTCGCCTCCGGAGCGCGCGTACCACATGCCAACGACAGGTGCGGGGTTGCTCATCGTCTTGTCCTCGACGCGTCCTTGCGCTTGGTATCCTATGTCTGGTTGTAGACCTGCGCGGCCCGGAGTTCAAGTCGCGAAACACGCGAAGGCGCCATGCTCGACGAACTGGTGAAATTCTTCGTGGTCCTGCTGGTGGTGGTGGAGCCTTTGTCGCTCCTGCCCATCCTGGCAGGGCTCACGGAAGGCGCGGACGACGCCTTCCGGCGGCGCATGTCGTTCAAGGCCGTCGCCATCTCCGCGGCAGTCTGCGTCCTGTTCGCGGTCGGCGGCACGGCGCTGCTCAAGCTGCTCGGCATCAGCGTCGACGCCTTCAAGATCGGCGGCGGCATCCTGCTGTTCATGCTCGCGATCGAGATGGTATTCGCGCGTGAATCAGGCGTGCGCTCGATCACCCCGGTCGAGGGCGAGGAAGCGCATCATCGTGCCGACATCTCGGTGTTTCCACTCGCGTTTCCGATGATCGCCGGACCCGGTGCGATAGCGACCATCCTGCTGGCGTTTGCCGCCGTGCCATTCGGCTCGGCACAGTTTTTCGCGCAGCTCGCGGTGATCGGCGTGGTGCTCGCACTGACGCTGGCGCTGATGCTGGTGACGGGCCCCGTCATGCGGGTCGTCGGGGTGACGGGCAGCGCGGTCCTCGGCAGATTGCTCGGCGTCCTGCTGGCGGCGCTGGCGGCACAGTTCGTGATCGACGGGGTGCGCGGGGCGATGGCGTGAGGGAAGGGGAGGAAGGAGAGGAAGGGGAGGAAGGGGAGGAAGGGGAGGAAGCATGGGAAGTGACACCTTCCTCTACTTCCTCTCCTTCCTCTACTTCCTCCCCTTCCTCTACTTCCTATCGCTTCCCAGGCCGGCGGAACGCCAGGTCCCACACGCCGTGACCTAGCCTCTGGCCGCGCCGTTCGAAGCGCGTGAGGGGACGGCTGTCCGGCCGTTCCACGAAATCACCCGTCGCCGATTCGTTCTGCAACATGTCGCTGCTGCCCGCCGTGGCGAGCATGTGCTCGGCATACGGTTGCCAGTCGGTCGCCATGCGCAGGACGCCGCCGGGTTTGAGCTTGCGCGCCACCAGTTCGACGAACGGAGGCTGCACGATGCGGCGCTTGTGGTGCCGCTTTTTTGGCCACGGATCCGGAAAATAGAGCAGCACCTCGTCCAGCGATGCGTCCGGCACCCGTCGCTGCAGCACCTGCACGGCATCGTCGCAGATGACGCGCACGTTGCGCAGTTTCCCTGCCTCGCAGCACAGCAGCAGGTGTCCGACACCGGGCGGATGAACTTCGAGGCCGAGGTAATTGCGTTCGGCATGGTTGGATGCCAGCGCGACCAGCGACTCCCCGTTACCGAAGCCGATTTCGAGCACCACGGGTGCGTCCCGACCGAAAGCCGCCGTGAAATCGAGCGGTTCGTCGCCGTTTTCGATGCCGAGCGCGGGCCACAGTTCGCGCCAGGCGCGTTCCTGTGCGCCGGTCATGCGGCCTGCGCGCACGACAAAGCTGCGGATCGCGCGGTGGGGCGAGGTGCCGGGCGCCGTCGCTGCGGCGCCGGCTCCGTTCTCGGCGTCTGGCTTCGGTGACGGCAAGGGTCTAGAGTTTCGCTGGACTGGGGGGAATTGCAATCATAAAGCCCGGCCAACGGGCGTGGAGAAAAACGATGACCCAATCGGACGGACTGCTGCTGACCCGACTCGGTGGCGACGCCAGGATACTGTGCAAGCGCACGTGGTGGGTGTTCCTGGTCGGCGGCATCGCCAGCGTGATCTTCGGCGTACTGGCCTTTTCGCAGCCGATGACGGCCTGGCTGGTCGTCGCGGTATTCTTTGCCGCCGCGATCCTGGTCGATGGCGCCTCCAACATCGTCGGTTCCATCGGCAACCGCGACAAGGACGGCTGGTGGATCATGCTGCTGCTCGGCGTGCTCGGGGTCGTCGCAGGCGGTTATGCGCTGCTCAATCCGCTCGTCAGCATGAAGGCATTCATCCTGCTGGTTGCCTTCGAAGCAATCATGGCCGGCGTGTTCCTCGTGATGCTCGGCTACAAGGTGCGGGCAGCGACGGCGCGCGAGTGGATCCTCTACCTCACGGGCGGGCTGTCGATCCTGTTCGGAATCCTGGTGATCGTGAACCCGAAGGTGGGCGGGCTTTCCGTCATCTGGATGATCGCGTCGTGGGCAATCATCACGGGTGTGCTCAAGATCATGTTTGCCTTCAAGGTAAAGAGCCTGCCGGAGCGGATGGAGAACCGCTTCGTCTGACGCATTGCCTCTCCTGCTGCAGAGCGGGAGAGGCACCGATGCACCTCTCACGCCGCCAGCGGGAGAGGGGATCGTTCAGGCAACCTTCCCTGCGATACGCCCACCCAGCAGGCAGCCGCCGAGGAACGTGCCCTCGAGGCCGCGTTTGCCATTCATTCCGCCACCGCCGAAGCCGGCGCTCTCGCCGGCGGCAAACAGGCCCGGAATCGGTTCGCCGGAATGGTCGAGCACGCGACACTCGAGGTCAGTCTGCAGGCCGCCCATGCTCTTGCGGCTGATGATGAACTCACGGATCGCAATCAGCGGACCCGCCGACGGCTCGAGGATCTGCTGGAACTTGCAGGTGCGCAGCCGGTCGCCGATCCAGCGGCGCGCGAACTCGATGCGACGCAGCTGGTCGTCGGTGTGGAACCGCGGGCCGAGACCGATGATGTCGTCGTAACGGGTCGCGGCCGTGCGGACCGCATCGACCTCGACCGACCCGTCGCCCGCCAGCACGTTCATCTTCTCGACGAGTGTTTCCACCGTCGGCGCAACTACGACGTCCGGACAGAATTGCGTCAGCTGGTCGTAGAGCCAGTGGTTGCCGAACACCATGTCGCGTGCGACCGCGAGCCGGTTCTTGCGCCGGAACGCTGGATTGAATTCGCCGCCCGAGATCGCAAGCTCCTTGAGCATGATGCGACGGTTCAGCAGCTGCCACGAATAGGCGCGTTCCTGCCGGCAGATCTGCCCGACGAGGTCGTGCGTGTCGAAGCCCGTGACCAGCGGCATCGGGCCGATGCGTTCGCCGCGCCAGTTGAGCCACAGCGCGGATTTCGGCGGCACGAGCGAAAGTCCGTGCGACGGTTTGCGCGGCTGCCAGTGATGCACGCCCGCAGCGTAGTTCCATTGCCAGTCCAGGTGCGTGATGCGCGCGCCGTGCGCGGCCGCTGCGTCGTGCAGCGTGCCGTCGGCATATTTGTGCGAACCGTTCAGCAGCGTTGCGGGTGGCCGTGACCAGTCCGCGTGCCAGTTCTGCCGCACGCGTTCGAGGTTGCCGTTGATGCCGCCGCTCGCGATCACGACATTCTCGCCGTGCGCCTCGAACTCATCCTCGCTGCCTTCGAGCCGGCCGCGGCAGCCGTTCACGCGGCCATTCGTGACGATGAGCGACTCGACGCGGTGATCGAATCTCAGGTCGAGCTGCCCGCGATTCGGGCGCGACAGCAGGTGAGCATTCAGCACCACCTGCAATTCGTACCCGGTGCCCCAGACGATGTGCCAGCGCGGCACCGAGTTGCCCGGCGCATGCAGGCCGCGCTCCACCCACAGTGGCATCGGCATGAACTGCACGCCGATGCCGCGCAGCCAGTCATAGATCTCTTCGTTGGCACGATGGACGTAGGCCTCGGCCCAGGCGCGCGGCCAGTGGTCGTCCGGTCCGAACTCGGCGAACGCGTGCCAGTCACGCAGGCCCTGCTGGGCGCCGTCGCGGATGCCATAACGCTTCTGCAGCGGTGTGCCGGCAAACCAGATGCCGCCGAAGCTTTCCTTCGCGAGACCGCCCATGTTCTCCGCGTTGTCGCGATCGAGCAGCAGGACGCGCCGGCCCCGGTTCAACAATTCGATGGCTGCCGTCACGCCCGCAATGCCGGCGCCGATCACGATCACGTCTGCCGAGTACCGGATCATTCGACCACTCCGGGAAGGATGGCGAAGTGCCAAGGGTAACGCACCGGTATCATTCCCGGCATGAGCAACCTCCGCAGGCCGCGCGAGACGTTGTCGCTGGCCGAGGCGCGGCGGATCGCGCTCGCGGCGCAGGGATTGGGCCGCCAGCGCCCCGACCGGGACATCGTCAGGGCCGACGTAGTCCGCACCGTGCGTGCGCTGGGCTTGCTGCAGATCGACTCGGTAAACGTACTCGTCAGGTCGCACTACCTGCCGCTGTTCTCCCGGCTCGGGGCATACGCAATGCCGCTGCTGGACGAAGCCGCCTATGGCGGCCGCCGACGACAGCTGTTCGAGTACTGGGGTCACGAGGCGTCACTGCTGCCGGTCGAGTGCCAGCCGTTGCTGCGCTGGCGCATGCAGCGCGCGAAGAACGGCGACGGCACCTGGGGCAACGTCGCGCGATTCGGGCGCGATCGTGCCGCCTTCTGTGGCGAGGTGCTCGCGGAAATCCGTGATCGCGGCCCGCTCGGCGTGTCCGAGATCGGCACCGGCGATCGCCGCAAGGGCAGCTGGTGGGGCTGGGGCGAAGGCAAGATCGCGCTCGAGTGGCTGTTCTGGACCGGACAGGTCACCACGCATTCGCGACGACGCTTCGAGCGCGTGTATGACCTGACCGAGCGGGTTTTGCCGCAAGTGGTCGTCGATGCACCGACCCCTGCCGTCGAGGACGCGCAGCGCGAATTGCTGCGCATCGCAAGCCTGGCGATGGGTGTCGCGACCGAGCGGGATCTGCGCGACTACTTCCGGCTGGGCCCGGCGGACGCCAAGGCACGCATCGCCGAACTCGTCGAGTCGCGGGACCTGTTGCCTGTGCAGGTGGAAGGCTGGAAAGGCCCTTCGTACATGGCAGCAGGCACGAGGGTGCCTGCGCGCATCGAGGCTCGCGCCCTGTTGTCGCCGTTCGACTCACTGGTCTGGTTTCGCGACCGGCTGCAACGCCTGTTCGATTTTCACTACCGCATCGAGATCTACACGCCGGCGCACAAGCGAATCCACGGCTACTACGTCCTGCCGTTCCTGCTGCACGACGATCTCGTCGCGCGCGTGGACCTCAAATCCGACCGCGAAGCCGGCAAGCTTCGTGTCATTGCCACTCATTACGAGCCGGGCGTGGATCGGCGCGCTGTAGACGTCGGCCTGCGTGACGAGCTCGAGCTGCTCGCGCGCTGGCTCGGGTTGCGCGCCGTCGTGCGGGGCCGGGCGAGGAAGAAGTCATGATCCTCGATTGCCATCGAAACGCGCGCGCGCGCCGCTGCGGCGGCATCAGCGCGTTGCTGGCGTTGGTCGCGGTTGGCTGCGTGGTCGCGGGATGTGCTTCCAACCAAGCAGTGCGGACCGATGTCGCCGCAACGGCAACCGCACCCGTGTCGGACACCGCCCGGGCGCCCGCGGCCGAAATTGCCGATGCGAAAGCGGCGCAGTCACTCGTGCAAGCCATCGACGAGCGGTTGGTGCTCATGCGCGACGTGGCGGTCGCAAAATGGCTGTCGGCTGCGCCAATCCCGGATGCCGCGCGCGAAGCCGTCGTCTTGCAGCACGTGGCGGAACGAGCCCGCTCTCTGGGCCTGGATCCCATGACGACGCAAGCGTTCTTTGCCGCGCAGATCGGTCTCGCTCGCGACATACAGCAGCGCTGGCACGATGAATGGAAGCAGGCGGGTCGCTGCGCGCCTTGCGCAGATCCCGCCGACCTGCAGGCCGTGCGCGAGCGCATCGACAGGACCGGCGAACAACAGTTCGCCGCGTTGTACCTGTTGACACCGTTGCGTGACGACACGGCCGCCGCCGTGATGGAGCAGATGCAAGCCACAGTTCGGCGTCACGAACTGCCGGCCGACGAAGTCACGGAATTGATGACTGCCTTACGACAGGTCGTTCGGGTCGCGGGCGGCCCGGTCCTGGACCGCGTGCGTGCGACACATGTGCTCCGCGTAGCCACCACCGGCGATTACGCTCCGTTCAGTCTCGATGCCAATGGCCATTTGTCCGGCGCGGACATCGAACTGGCGCGCGACCTGGCTGCGTATCTCGGTGTCGCGCCAGTGTTCGTCCGCACCAGCTGGCCCGGCCTGGTCAATGACCTGCGCGACGGACGCTTCGACGTCGCGCTGAGCGGCATCGGCTACACCGACGAGCGCGCTGCGCTGGGTCTCTATTCCGCGGCCTACCACGACGGCGGCAAGACGTTGCTTGCGCGCTGCGCCGACCGCGAGCGATTCGACACTGCGGCCGAACTGGATCGCCCCGAGGTGCGTGTGATCGTCAATCCGGGCGGGACCAACGAGCGCTACGTGCGCGAGCACGTGCACCAGGCGCAGATCCTCGTGCATCCGGACAACCGCGCCGTGTTTGCGGAAATCGCGGCGGGCCGGGCCGACGTGATGGTCACCGACGACATCGAGGCCGAATTGCAGGCTCGCCGTCGACCCGGCCAGTTGTGCCGGACGTATCCCGGCACGTTGACTCGGGGCGAAAAGCGGATTCTGATGGCGCGCGACCCAGCATTGCTGGTGCTCGTGGATGAGTGGCTCGCCAAGGCGATGGCCGCTGCCCGGCCCGCGCGTGAACTGGAACGAGCCATGCAGGCGTACGTAAGCGACAATCAGGCCCCTTGAACGGGTCGAAGGGCAGCACTGCCGATGAATGAAACGGGTGCAAGGATGCGGCTGCAACTGATGGGATCGATGGTGGTTCTGGCGTGCGGCCTTGCCGCGACGGCGCACGCTGCGGCACCGGACAACGTCCGGGCCGATGCGCGCGCCATCCTGGACAAGATCATCTCCATCCCGAGTTCCGCTGGTCTCGGCCAGGTTCCGGCAGTCGCCACGTACCTGGCGGATCGCTTCCGGGCGGCCGGCTTTCCCGAGGACGACATTCACATCCTGCCCTCGGGTGAAACTGCGTCGCTCGTCGTGCGCTATCGCGGCAACGGCAAGGGTGGCAAGCCGATCCTGCTGCTGGCGCACATGGACGTCGTCACGGCGAAGCCAGAGGACTGGGAGCGCGACCCGTTCAAGCTGATCGAGGAGAACGGTTACTTCTTCGGCCGCGGCACGATGGACATAAAGGGCGAGATTGCCTTGATCGCCGCAACGTTCCTGCGCCTCAAGGCCGAGAATTTCGTGCCGACGCGCGACCTCATCATTGCGTTCACGGGTGACGAAGAGACGCAGATGAACACCGCGCGCGAGCTCGCGACGAAGTACCGGGCGCTGACCGATGCGGAATTCGCGCTGAACGGCGACGGCGGGGGTGGCACGCTCGAGGAGGCAACGGGCAAGCCGCGGTTCTATGCGGTGCAAGGCGCCGAGAAGTCCTACGCGAGCTTTGCGCTCACGGCCCGTAATCCGGGTGGACACAGTTCGCAGCCGCGGCCTGACAATGCCATCTACGACCTCGCCGATGCGCTCAAGGCGCTGCAGGGATACTCGTTCCCGGTGATGTGGAACGACTGGACCATCGGCAGCTTCAAGGCGTCGGCTCCCGTAACACCCGGTGAGCTGGGGCAGGCCATGGCGAAGTTCGCGGCGAACCCGGGTGATGCCGGGGCCGCCGCCGTCCTGGCGAAGAACCCGGCCATGATCGGCCGCACGCGCACCACGTGTGTCGCGACCATGCTGACCGGCGGTCATGCGGATAACGCCTTGCCCCAGTCAGCGACGGCCACGGTCAATTGCCGGATCTTCCCCGGCACCAGCGTCGCTGAGGTGCACGACGCGCTGCAGCAGGTCGTCGGTGACAGGGTCGAAGTGAAGGTGCTCGGCGAGCCGCATTCGAGTCCGCCGTCGCCGATGCGCAGCGACGTCATGGCGGCCGTGACCAAGGCGGTCCGGGCGGGCCATCCTGGCGTGCCGATCGTGCCGGACATGGCTCCTTACGCCACCGACGGTTCCATCTTCCGTGGTGCAGGCATTCCAACGTACGGTGTCAGCAGCCTCTTCATGCAAGAAAAGGACGAGTTCGCCCACGGCTTGAACGAACGCGTTCCGGTTGCAGCGTTTTACGCTGGCTTGGAACACTGGTACGTGTTGCTCACTACGCTCGCTGGCGCGAAATAACGGTTTCAGGCATACTGCGTCCACAGTTTGCCGCCGCGCAGTCCGGTCTGCGCACGAGGTTCTTCAGCGCTTCCCACCCTGGGAATGCCTATGCGGCCCCTCCTGCAGACTGATCGAAGTCTGCATTTCGCTGCTCGATTCATCAAAGTTACGGCGCCAGTCCGGTGCCTGCACGTGCTTGCACGCGCAGGCTTGGTGCACGGAAAAGTCATTCAATGTCATTCGAAAACTTCGGCCTCCAGGCCGAACTCGTGCGTGCGGTCCAGGAAATGGGTTACACGCAGCCAACCCCCATTCAGACGCGCGGCATCCCCGCGGTGCTCGAAGGTCGTGACCTGCTCGCCGCCGCCCAGACGGGCACCGGCAAGACGGCCGCCTTTGCGCTGCCACTGCTGCAGAAGCTGCACGAAGACCAGCCGAACCCGCGTGGCTCGCGTGCGCCTCGTGCGCTCGTGCTCGTTCCGACCCGTGAACTCGCGGCGCAGGTGCAGCAGTCCATCGCCGATCTCGGCGCCCACCTGCGCCAGCAGTCGGCGCTGATCTTCGGCGGCGTCAGCCCGCGCCCGCAGATCGACCAGCTGCGTCGCGGCGTCGACATCGTCGTCGCCACGCCCGGCCGCCTGCTCGACCACGCGAACGAGCGCAACATCGACCTGCGCAGCGTGCGTTACCTCGTCCTCGACGAGGCCGACCGCATGCTCGACATGGGTTTCATCCGCGACATCCGTCGCGTGCTCGCAATGCTGCCGCCGAACCGCCAGAACCTGCTGTTCTCGGCGACGTTCTCGGAAGACATCCGCGGACTCGCGAATGGCCTGCTGCGCAACCCGCTCACGATCGAAGTCGCGCCGCGCAATGCGCCGACCGAACTCGTCGATCACCGCGTGCACCTGGTCCCGCAGGGCGAGAAGCGCGCCGTGTTGAGCCACCTGCTCAAGTCCGGCCCCAATGCGCAGACGCTCGTCTTCACCCGCACCAAGCACGGCGCCAATCGCCTGGCCGAGCAGCTGACGCACGACGGCCTGCAGTGCGCCGCGATCCACGGCAACAAGTCGCAGAGCGCACGCACGCGTGCGCTCGAAGACTTCAAGGAATACAAGGTGCAGGTGCTGGTCGCGACCGACATCGCCGCGCGCGGCCTCGACATCACCGAGCTGCCGCAGGTCGTCAACTACGAACTGCCGCACGTGCCGGAAGACTACGTGCACCGCATCGGTCGCACGGGTCGCGCCGGTTCCACGGGCCAGGCGTTGTCGCTGGTGTCGGACGACGAGCGTGATCGCCTGCGGGCGATCGAGCGCGTGCTCGGCCGCAAGATCAACGTGCTGCCGCTCGACCGCACGCAGATTCCGCGACCGTCGGGCGAGGGCAAGACGCGCGAACCGCGGCACGTCGATCCCCGCGCGGTGCAGCAGCGCCACGCCAAGCCGCAGGGCCAGCGTCATCGCCAGGGCTCTGGACAAGGCCAGGGTCAAGGCACGGGCGGACAGGCGCATGGCCGGCCGGGCGGTGGTGCCCGTCGCCCCAAGCCCAGGAGCTACGGCTCGCAGGCATAAGTCGAGATGAGGCCCGGCACAGTCCGGGCCTCGCCTTTTCTGGTGTTTCAGTCCCGCTCCCGCTTGCGGACGCGGTGATGGCCTTCGCGCTATGCGGCCTGCCTGAACTCGTAAGCGTCCATCGACAGCGCCGCGCCTTCCATGCCTGAGTAGATCCGGCTCGACGTCGCTGCGGACCCAGCCGCACCTAACGCAACGTACAACGGCAGGAAATGCTCCTCCGTCGGATGCGCACGCACGGCCGCGGGCGCCTGTTCGCGATAGGCCAGCAGTGCCGTTTCGTCGTCGCTTGCCAGGTGACTTTCGAGCCATCGGGAGAACGCCGACACGTATGGCAGCGGCTGCAGCGTGTCGCGGCTCGTCATCCAGTCTCGCAGGTTGTGAGTGACATGCCCCGAACCGATCACGAGCACGTCGCGCCCAGTGAGCGGTTGCAGTGCGCGTCCCATCTGCAGGTGATGCGGGGTGCCGAGGCCCGGCTGCACCGACAGCTGCACGACGGGCACGTCGACAGCCGGGTACATCCAACGCAGCGGCACCCACGCACCGTGGTCGATGCCGCGACAGCCGTTGATCGATGAAGCGATCCCTGCGTCGCGCAGCAGCGTCGCTGCTTCGTCGGCGAGTGCGGGCGAGCCCGGTGCGTCGTAGCGCAGCTTGTACAGCGGTTCGGGAAACCCGCCGAAGTCATGGATCGTCTTCAGTTGAGCGCCGCCTGTCAGCATGGGCAGCGACGTTTCCCAGTGCGCCGACACCATCAGGATCGCCCGCGGTCTCGGCAGCGAATCCGCGATCGCACGCCAGGCCTTGCCGGCGGAGCCTGGATCCAGCGCGTGCATCGGCGAGCCGTGCGACAGAAACAAGGTCGGAAAGCTCTGCATCGAGATCGCCCTCTTGCCCTTGCCCCAACCCACCCCGCCCCGCTTGCGGCGGAGGTGGCCGGGAGCGGAAGCGGGGGAGGTGAGGCGTGCGCTACTTGACCAGGCCTTCGGCCTTCAACGTTGCCTGCACCGCCGGACGCGCGGCGACGCGCGCACGGAACTGCTGCACGGCCGGCCACGATGCGAGGTCGACCTTGTGATAGTCGGCCCAGTTCAGCACGACCCACAGATAGGCGTCGGCAATCGAGAACGTGTCCCCCGTCAGGAACGGCTGTTTCTCGAGCGTCTTCGAGATGAACGTAAACCGGTTGCCCAGCGCCTGCACGGCCCGCTCACGGACATCAGTCGGGGTCTTGGGGTTCCACAGCGGACCAAAGCCCTTGTGCACTTCGGTCGAGATGAAGTTGAGCCATTCCATCAGCTGCCAACGCGCCTTGGTGCCGAAGACGGGCGCGACCGTCCCCGGCTTCTGGTCCGCGAGGTACTGCAGCAGGACTCCCACTTCGGTGAGCCGCGTGCCGTCGTCCAGTTCGAGCATCGGCACGTAGCCTTTCGGGTTGATCGAGTAGAAGTCGGTGCCATCCGGCAGCGTGTGCTTGACCAGGTCGACCTTGACCGGCACGTACGCGAGGCCGAGTTCGTTGATTGCGATGTGCGGGGCCTGCGAGCAGGCACCGGGCGTGTAGTACAGCTTCATGGGTCGAGTCTTCCTTGGTTACGTCTTTGACTGCGGTTGATCGTGTATTCGTGCCCGGGACCTGTGCCTCGAGCCTAAGTGCATCCTGATTCAGCTGACGAAAGGGATAAATATGACTCTGGTGGATTGATAGTTGCGAAAAATGCAACAATACAGCCATGGATCGGTTCCTGGCCGTCAGCTCCTTCGCCAAAGTCGTCGAACTGGGCAGTTTTGCGCGGGCCGCGGAGCGGATCGGTTTGTCCACCTCGGCCGTCTCGCGGCAGGTGTCGGAACTCGAAGCGCACCTGAACGTGCGGCTGCTCAATCGCACCACGCGACGACTGTCGCTCACTGAAGCCGGGCAGTCGTTCTACGAGCACAGCGTGCAGCTGCTGTCGGACCTCGAGGATGCCGAGGCCTCGGTGCGTGTGACGGCAGCGGAACCCAAAGGAACGCTGCGCGTGACCTGCGGTGTCAGCTTCGGGATGCGATACCTCGCGCCGGCGCTTGCGCAGTTTGGCGCGCTTCATCCGGACCTGCTGTTCGACCTCGACCTCTCCGATCGTGTCGTCGACCTGGTCGAAGAGGGTTTCGACCTCGCGATCCGCATCGGGCACATCGGCTCGCAGGGCATGGTGTCGAAACGGCTCGGCTGGACGCAGATCGTCTGTTGCGCGTCGCCTTCGTACATCGCGCGGCGCATTGAACCGATCCGCACCCCTCTGGACCTGCAGCAACACGAGTGCCTGAGCTACACCAACGTCGGCATGCCCAACACGTGGCACTTCGAGGGCAGGGACGGGCCTGAATCGCGGGTGTCGGTGCGCATCCCGCCGCGGCACCGCGCCAACAATGGCCAGGTGCTCGCATCGCTTGCGGCGCAGGGGATGGGCGTCGTGTACGAGCCGGACTTCATCGTTGCGCACGAAATCCGCGCGGGGCAGCTCGTGCCGTTGCTGCCGGACTACCGGCCCCCGCGGTCACCCATCGCCGCGGTCTATCCGAGCCGGCGACATCTGTCGGCCAAGGTGCGCTCGTTCGTCGAATTTCTGGCCGAGCGCTACGAGCGACAGCACGAATGGAGCCTCGATGACATCCTCGGCCAGCGCGTCGGATAGTCCGAGCGTGCGGGTGACCTTGTCGTCACGATCGCTCGCGCCATAACTCGTGCAGCGGCGCCACTGCGCATCGACTGGGAACGCAGTCAGCCCGTTCAGCCGCCGAACATCTTCTGGAAGAGCTGCATGGCCATGTCGAGCGTCGCCTGTGGATCGCTCCCTGCCTTGGCGGCGAAGTAGAGCAGCGTGCCGACGTAGAGCGACGACACCAGCACGAACAGGTGACCGAGCAGCAGCAGCACACCGTCACGTTCGGCCATCCCGAGGCAGAGCAGGATGATGCCGATCGCGGGCAGCGTGTTCGCAAGGGGAATCAACGGCAGCGGTGCCATCAGCGCAAGGACGACGACGACGAGCGCGACGCCGTGCACCGCGTTGACGAACTGCGTGGCCGTGAGTCCCAGCATACGCGGACGCACGAGATGCTCGAACCGATCGGCAGCCTTTCCAGCACGTTCAAGGACGTGCTGCACCGTTGCGCTTGGCAGCGAGTGATCCAGCAGCCGGTCCGGTAACCACGGCACCCGGTTCATCGTCACGGCAAAGCCGATCAGCAGCATTGGCGCACCGAGCGCCGTGCTCATGAAGGGCAAGGACACCGGCAGCAGGAACGGCATTGCCAGGATCGCGCAGAAGACCAGCAGGCCCTGTTCGCCGACCAGTCTGAGCAGTTCGCGCAGCGTGACCCGATGGCCTTCGATGGCGTGGCGAGTCGCGGTCAACGCCTCGGAAAGCCGGACCTCGGGATTGCGGAACTGGACGGCGGTCATAGGTATCGCCATTACACCCGGTTGGCCGGGTCAAATCGATGACACTGTTCACGTGATGATCCATCCGCTGTCGACCGTCTGCCGCCGCGGGGTTTCCCGAAGGACAACCGTTCCAGTAAGGTAAGGCGCGAAATTAGGGGAGTACGACGATGCTGAAGTCGATGATCGCCGCCGCTTTGGCCATGCTGATGGCGGGCGCGGCCGCCGCACAGGCGCCGGCCGAAGTCGTGTTCCGCAACGTGCGGGTGTTCGACGGCAAGTCCGACCGTCTGACGGCCGCCACCTCGGTCCTGGTGCGCGGCAACCTGATCGCCGCCATCGGACCTGCGGCCGGCACGGCCGCGCCCGGCGCCACCATCGTCGAGGGCGAAGGCCGCACCCTGATGCCGGGGCTGATCGACGCGCACTGGCACACGATCCTCATTCGCCCCACCCCCGAACAGGCGATCTACGGTGACATCGGATTTACCAATCTGCTCGCGGGCGCGGAAGCCAAGGCGACGCTGATGCGCGGCTTCACCAGCGTGCGCGACCTCGGCGGTCCGAGCTTCGGCCTCAAGCAGGCCATCGACCTCGGGGTCGTGGACGGCCCGCGGATCTGGCCCTCGGGCGCGATGATCACCGTCACGTCGGGGCACGGGGATTTCCGCATGCTGTCCGAGTTGCCGCGCGACGCATCGCGGCCGCTGTCCCGCATGGAACAGATCGGCGGCTCGATGGTGGTGGACTCGCCGGACACGATGCGGCAGCGAGTGCGCGAACAGTTGATGCTCGGTGCCAGCCAGATCAAGCTCACGGCCGGCGGCGGCGTCGCGTCTCCGCACAGCCCGCTCGATGTCTCGACGTTCACGCTGGAGGAGCTGAGGGCGGCCGTGGAGGCGGCGACCAACTGGGGAACTTATGTCTCGGTCCATGCCTACACGCCGACGGCTGTGCGCCGCGCCATCGATGCCGGCGTGAAGGTCATCGAGCATGCGCACCTGATCGACGATGCGACAGCCAAATACATGGCTGAAAAGGGCGTCTGGCTTTCCACCCAGCCCTTCCTGGCGGAGGAAGCCCAGCCGTTCCCACCCGGTTCGGAACAGTACCTGAAGAAGCAGCAGGTGGTTGCCGGCACGGATGTCATTTACGGTTTCGTGCGCAAGTACCGCCTCAAGACGGCCTTCGGCACCGACATCCTGTTTTCCGAGGCGCAAGCCCGTCGGCAGGGCTTCCTGCTGGCGGCGATGACGCGCTGGTTCACGCCGGCCGAAGTGCTGCGCATGGCCACCTCGACCAACGGTGAACTGCTCGCGCTCTCCGGCCTGCGCAGCCCCTACAAGGGCAAGCTGGGCGTGGTCGAGGAGGGCGCTCTTGCCGATCTGCTGCTGGTCGAGGGCGATCCCATCGCCAACATCCGCCTCATCGAGGATCCGGAACGCAACTTCCGGGTGATCATGAAGGACGGCAAGGTCTACAAGAACAGCCTGCAGTAATGACGAGACTTCGTGCCGCCTGCCGCGGCACGGACGTCTGCGCTAGGGCCGGCGCGCGATGGCGCGGTAGCCGAGCGCGCCGAGAACTGCAGCCGCGACCAGCACCAGGATGAGCTGAACCAGTCGCCAGTACACGTGGTCGACCAGCGATGCGAGTTGCCCGGTCGCGCGCTCCGAGGCCTCGTTCAACGCCGGCATCTTGCCGTCGGTCTGGGCGAGCAGCACCTGGAGGTGCTGTGCGGTTTCACCCATCACGCGCAGCGCCTCGGTGTACTCCGTCACGTCGAAGGGCCGCGAGTCAGTCCGGGCAGTCGCCGATGCGGGACGGTTGAAGCGGGCCAGCAGCACGTCCAACGCAGCGATGGTCTCCCTGACCGAGTCGGAGGTCGTGCCGCCGGCCTCGAGCGTCGAGCGCAGCTCTGCGGCCAGCGCCTGCAACTCGCCCTGGCGCTCGTCCAGTATTCCGGTCAGCTGTTCGATCGCGGCAGAGCGCTCTTCGGCAAACAGCCGGGGCAGGTCTGCGGCCAGGTTGCCCGTCACCTGCGCGGCGCCGCCGATGCGGTCCACGCTGTCGAGTACGCGCAAGGATTCCGGGGTCACGGCCATTTCGAACGCCAGGCGCTGCGTTTCCATGCTGATGAGTTTGGGCACGCGCTGGCCGTAGTAGACCGCCCGCTCGGCAAGCTGGCGCGACTGGGCGAGCTCGCGCACTGCGGGATCGAGATTGGCCAGCGGATCGATGCCGATGAACGAGAAGATGCTGGTCGAGGAGCTGGGGCCGGCGCTGGTGGCGCTGGTGGCGAAGGCGAAGTCCTCGAGATGGATGAAGGGCACCGCCCGCCCGATCGGATTGTCCCGGTGCCAGGCCCCGATGCTGGTGCGGAGCTCATCAATCTGCGCCGCGGTCAAGAACACGTCTGCATGACTCCAGGCGCGGCTCTCCAGCACCCTGTGCGCGGCGAGCAGGCCGTCGGCACGCGGACCGTAGAGCTCCCCGGCCCAGCGATCTTCGATCACCATCCGGCTCAGCGTGGCGAACACCAGCATGTCGATGGAGTTCAGCTCCGGATTGGGACCGGCCGCGATCGTGAACGCCCCGGTTGCCTGGGACACCAGCCAGGACTGCGCCGCGAGTCGCTCGCCGGGGTCGTTGGTGGCCTGCTGGAACGCCACGACCCGCTCGTCGACCCGCGCGGCATACTCGTCGGCAAAGCGCATGACGGAGAGCTGCAGTTGCAGCAGCGCGGCGGCTCGCTCCTCGGCAGCCCGGTCGCGAAACAGCCGGTTGGTGACGGCGATCCCGACAGCACGGTGACGGCGATCAGCAGCACGAGCAGAGTCCGGGACGCGCGGGGAGGATCGATCACGATGGTGCCA
>CAVOWK010000041.1:0-30670 GCA_963700045.1 uncultured Gammaproteobacteria bacterium | reverse complement strand
GGGATTGCCAACACCCAGAAGATCTTCGACTTCAGAATGTTGCCCACGACTGCCTCTCGCTCATGTGTTCACGGCAGCGATCCTGCGGGTGGCGCGACGCACGGATCGTCGCTGCACCACCCGAGGAATCCATCGCTCAGCGTTCGTCGCCGAGCCAGCGATAGAGATAACCCGCGACCAGGGCGCCTATGATCGGCGCCACCCAGAAGAGCCACAACTGCGACAGTGCCCAGTCCTGCACGATCAGCGCGGGACCCGTGCTGCGCGCGGGGTTCACCGAGGTGTTGGTGACCGGAATGCTGATCAGGTGGATCAGCGTGAGGCCCAGGCCGATCGCGATCGGCGCGAAGCCGGCAGGCGCGCGGCGATCGGTGGCGCCCAGGATGATCAGCAGGAACATCATCGTCATGACGACTTCGGTGGTGAAGCCGGCCGCCAGCGAGTAGCCGCCCGGCGAATGCTCACCGTAGCCGTTCGACGCGAGGCCACCGGCAAGGTCGAATCCCGCCTTGCCCGATGCGATCGAGTACAGGACGAGCGCTCCCACGAAACCGCCGATGACCTGCGCGACGATGTACGGCAGCACTTCGCCCGTGGGGTGCCGACCGCCGGCCCAGAGGCCCACGGTGACCGCGGGGTTCAGGTGGCAGCCGGAAATGTGGCCGATGGCAAAGGCCATCGTCAGTACGGTCAGGCCGAACGCTAGCGAAACGCCGACGAAGCCGATTCCGACGTCCGGGAATGCCGCAGCGAGCACTGCGCTGCCGCAGCCCCCGAGCACGAGCCAGAACGTGCCGATGAATTCGGCAGCGAGTTTCTTCGACAAGGGCATTTAGCTCCTCCAGTTCGAGTCAGTTGTCTGTCGTTATTCCGCGGCGGGACGCTCGCGCCCGCAACGACTCATCCCCCATGGCCGGCACTCTAGCGACCAATGGCGGTCCGTCACAAGCGCAAATGGATTCGCCGTGGTTCAGGGAGGCGTTGGTCGCATCGCTCAGCCGTCGGACTGGGCCCATGACCGGGCCGGGCCGCCCGCTAGTCCGGCAGTACCTTGCCCGGATTCAGGATTCCGCGCGGGTCCAGGGCCTGCTTGATCGACCGCATGACCGCAAGCGCAACCGGGTCTTTATGGCGCGCGAGCAGCTCGCGCTTGAGCTGGCCGATGCCGTGCTCGGCGCTGATCGAGCCCCTGAACTCCTGCACGCAGGCATGCACGGCGTGACCGAGGTCCTCCTGCAGGGCGAGAAATGCTGCGCGGTCGCCGCCGCCCGCGGGCTCGCTGAGATTGAAATGCAGGTTGCCGTCGCCGACGTGGCCGTACGCCACGAGACGCGCCGAGGGCGCCACCTGCGTGACGGCCGCACTCGCCTTGTGCAGGAATGCGGGCAGCGCGGCGACGGGCACCGCAACGTCGTGCTTGATGCTGGCGCCCTCGTGACGCTGCGCCTCCGGCACCGACTCGCGCAGGCGCCAGAGCGCCTCGCGCTGGGCGATCGACTCGGCGAGCGTGGCTGCGAGAACGTCGCCGCGATTCATGGCGGCACCGAGCGCGTCTTCGAGCAGGCCTCGCAGTTGTGGATCGTGGCGGGCCGTCGACACTTCGCAGAGCACGTAGGCGGGATGCGGCGCACCCAGCGGGTCAGACACGCCGGGAATGTGGCGCACCGTGAATTCGACCGCGATTCGCGGCAGGTATTCGAACGTCGTAACGCAGTCGCCTGTGGCTTCGCGCAAGCGCGCGAGCAGATCGACCGCGGCCTGCATGCCGGGCACCGCGACGAACGCGGTCTCGATCGTGCGTGGCTGCGGGAACAGCTTCAGGCTTGCAGCGGTGATGATCCCGAGCGTGCCTTCCGCACCGATGAAGAGGTCGCGCAGGTCGTAACCCGTGTTGTCCTTGCGCAGGCTCGACAGGCCGTCGATGACGCGACCGTCGGCCAGCACGACCTCGAGGCCCAGTACCAGGTCTCGCGTCACGCCATAGTGCACGGCCGCGAGTCCACCCGCGTTGGTCGAGAGATTGCCGCCGATCTGGCAACTGCCTTCGGAGCCGAGCGCCAGCGGAAACAGCCGGTCAACGGCTCGCGCTGCCGCCTGCACGTCGAGCAGCACGCAACCCGCCTCCGCGATCAGCGAGAAGTTGGCGGCATCGGCTTCGCGGATGCGGTTCAGCCGGTGCAGCGACAGCACGAGCTGATCGCCGCGCGCGCTCGGCGTGGCGCCGCCGCAGTAGCTGGTGTTGCCACCCTGGGGCACGACGGCGATGCGCGCCGCGTGGCAGAGCGCGAGTACCTGCGAGACTTCGGCGGTAGTCGCCGGACACGCAACGAAGGGTGTGGCGCCCCGGTACAGGCCGCGGAAATCCGTCAGGAAGCGCGCCGTCCGTTCGGGTGCGTCGATGCAGCCGGCCGGACCAAGCAGGGTCCGGATGCGCTGGAGCGCGTCGGCGTGCGAAGCGGGCGCGGCTGCCTGCATCCGGAACCGCGACGCTCAGGACTTGCGGGGCGCGGCGACCTTCGCCACGACCAGCGAGGCGCCCACTGCCACGGCGAGCACGAGGATCGAGGCGAACGCGTTGGTGAGCATGTTCGGTGCCACCAGCAGCAGCAGGCCGAAACCCAGCATCATGAAGCCGGAGATCAGCTTGAGCAGGCGGCCTTCGGCTTCGGTCAGCTTGCGTGCACCCATGGTCTTCACGAACACCGTTACGATCGCTAGCAGCGGCAGCACGTAGATCACGTTGTATGCCGCAAGCCAGGCATAGTACTGCCAGGACTCGAGGTCGGCGAGCGTCAGTGCCCGCGTGTACACCATGGGGAAGCCCGCGGTGCAGAGCAGCTCGTACGAGTTGGCGACGATCGCGAGCAGCACCGTGCTGACGATCATCGGGCCCATGCTGCCGGAGGCGACCACTTCGCGCATGCGCTTGAACAGGCCCGGCTTGGCCGCGTCCGGGATCGACAGGCTCGGGCCTGCCTTGAACCAGAAGTAGTCCTTGATGTTGAGCGCGGCGACGGTCAGCGCGACCAGTCCTGCGATCATCGTGATCACGCGCAGTTCGCCTGCGATCAGGAAGACGTTGAGCCAGGCCGCCATGAACACGAAATAGACGAGTCCTGAGAACAGCACGAACGTGCCGCCGATGATCGCCATGCGCGTGCGGCTCCTGGCATGGACCAGCAGGCTGAGCAGGAACAGCAGCACGAAGAATGCGCAGGGATTGAACGCATCCATGCCCGCGAGCACCAGCGTGAGCACCGGGAGCGAGAGCGCCTTGGCGTCCACCGGGCCGATGAACGGCAGGTTGACCGTCGTGCCGGCGTTCTCCTCGGCCGCCGAGAGCTGGGTGGCGGCGGTGCCGCTGGTGCCACCGATGGTCGGTGCAGGATCGGGCGCACCAGGGTTCGCGGCGCGTCGGTCGTGGCAGGCCTGCAATGCGTCGGCGAGTTCCCTGCCCGTCGTCCCGGCCGAGTCGTAGCCGATGATGATCTGGCGGCAGAACACGAAGCCGGGAACGGAGAGGGCCTCGGCGCCGAGCGTCTGCGCCGTCTCGTAGTAGAACCTGGCATTGCCGCGGTGATCCTTCACCGAAAAACGCTTGACCTCGAGCCACGTATTCCGGGCCTGGAGTTCGGCGATGAACGGCTTGGCCGCCTGGCAATGGGGACAGGTCGGCGAAAAGAAGTAGTACAGCCGGACGGTGGGCGTGCCGTCGGCGGCGGTGCCGTACCAGAAGTCGTCGGATCCGGGATCACCGGCGTCGGCCCGGGCCAGGCAGGAAAAACCGAGCAGTACCAGCAGCCAGGCCAGCCGGATCACGGACATGCGGGGAAGACCTGTAATTTCAAAGGTGCGCGAATTCTAGCGGGACCGCCGGCGGACTCGCTCCGTTCTTCTACCGATGCGGGTAGCGGGACCGCGTCACCCGCGCGATTGCAGCCGGGACGGCGGCGGCGCGAGCTTGCCTGCCTCCGGCGGCGTCGACATGAGCCAGTCCGGATTGGGCAGTTCGCTGAAGATCTCGCGCAGCGCCTCGCCCCAGCGTTCCCGGATGCGCTGGAAGTACTCGTTGGTCGAGTCGATGTCGACGTGGCTGCTGATGCGGCATTCGTCGCGGCGGACGATGACGAGGTCGAGCGGCAGGCCGACCGAAAGGTTCGAGCGGATCGTCGAATCCATCGAGATCAGCGCGCACTTGGCCGCTTCGCTCAACGGCATGCTGCGACGTGTCACGCGATCGATGATCGGCTTGCCGTACTTCGATTCACCGATCTGGAAGTAGGTGGTGTCGGGTGTGGCCTCGACGAAATTGCCCGCGGCATAGATGTGGAAGAGACGGGGAGCCTCGCCCTTGATCTGGCCGCCGAGGATGAAGGACGCATTGAATTCGATGCCCTGCTGCCGCAGCGCCTCGGCGTCGCGCAGGTGCATCTCGCGCAGCGTGCTGCCGACGCAACGCGCAGCCTCGAACAGGTTCGGGCAGTTGAGCAGGTTGGCGTCGCTCTGCGAACTCATGCGTTCGGCCAGCAGGTTGAGCGCGCCCTGGGTGATGGCGAGGTTGCCGGCGGACATCAGCACGATCACGCGGTCGCCCGCGCGCTCGAACACCGTGGTCTTGCGGAAGGTGTTGATCTGGTCGACGCCCGCATTGGTGCGCGAGTCCGACAGGAACACGAGGCCCGCATCCAGCAGCATCGCTACGCAATACGTCATCAGGAGTCCAGTGGTGCAGTGAGAACATCAATGGTAGGCCCGCAGCGAAGCCGCTGCCAAGCGCAAACCCGGCGAGCCGCGCTCACTGTTGCTGCTGGGAGCCGTTCTGCGCCGTCGTGGCCGCGCCAAGTGCGGCCAGTTTGACTGCGACGCTCAATTGTTCGCGGCCCCCACCCCGGCGCACGCCGCGCACCGGCGCCGCGTCGAGATAGTCGCGGCCGACTGCGAGCCTGCAATGCGCCGCACCCGCCGCTTCGCCATGCGTGACATCGAGGCTCAGCCAGCCCTCGTCACCGCCGAGCCAGGCATCCACCCAGGCGTGGCTCGCGACTTCGCCGGTTTCCCCGGTGTAGAAGTAGCCGCTCACGTAGCGGGCAGGAATGCCCGCCGCCCGGCAGCACGCGACGAACACGTGCGCCTGGTCCTGGCAGACGCCGAAGCCGAGTTCCAGCGCTTCTGCCGCTGAATGGCTGACGTCGGTGATTCCGGGCTCGTATTCGACGGCATTGCGTACGCCCGCCACGAGGTCGAGCAGCGTGGCCCTCGACGCCGGATGGCGCCCGAGGCAGCGCTCGGCGATCTCGCGCACGCGGCCGTTGGCGCGCGTCAACACCGTCGGCGCGAGGAACGCGAGATGCGACAGTTCGCCGTCCAGCGGCGGCATCGTGCGGTTGCCCGCATCGTCCGGCGCGATGTCGGCGATGCCTTCGACGACGATGCGCATCTCCTTGTGCGGCGCTTCCATCGTCACGACGTGCGTGAAGTTGCCGTACGGGTCGATCTGCTCGAGCCGTTCACCCGGCAACGTGATGCGCCAGGAGAGCAGGCGCTGTCCGCGCTCGGCCCGCGGCGTGAGCTTCAGCGACTGGATGCTGTAGCTCACGGTCTCTTCGTAGACGTAACAGGTCTCGTGACGGATGTGCAGTTGCATGGTTTGCCCGGTCCCGTGGCCGTCAGGTGGGGAAGGTGTGGCCGAGGAAGTCGCGGCCGATGCGGTCGTTCAGGTCCCACACGCGCGCGCTCACGTCCTGCAGGAAGGCTTCCGCGCCGCTCGCACCGAACGTGTCGAGCGTCCCGAAGCGAAGCATCGAATGCAGCACGCCTGCGCGGCGCTGGGTTTCGCCCGACCGCGTGTTGGCGACGGCAGTCAGGTTGTCGAACACGAGTTCGGCGGAGCGGAGCAGCGAACGCGGCACGTCGGGTCTGAACGCCGCGAACTCGACGACGTGCATCGGCGTGACCCGGTCGCGCGAGACGCGACGGAAGATCTCGTAGGCCGACAGCGCCCGCAGCAGCACGGTCCACGGCAGGTAGTCGTGCGTGACCGGTTCGCCGTCGTTGTCGTTGGCTTCGCAGGCAAGCCGGATGCGCAACAGCCGCGCGACGCCGTCGGCGCGTTCGAGGAACGTGCCCATCTGCATGAAATGGTAGCCCTCGTCGCGCAGCATCGAGCCGAGCACGACGCCGCGGGCAAGGTGCGCGCGGTACTTGACCCACTCGACGAACTCGGCCACGTTGCGGGCGGAAAACCGATTGGGCGCATTGCCGCGGGCTTCGAGCCAGGTGGAGTTGAAGGTCTCCCACATTTCACTCGAGATCGTGCCGCGAACCGCCCGGGCGTTCTCGCGCGCCGCGCGCAGGCAATTCAGGATGCTCGATGGGTTCTCGCGGTCGAATGCCAGGAAGTCGATGACCCGGTGGGTCTCGAAGTCCCGGCCGAAGCGTGCGGCGTACTCGTCGGCGTAGCTCAGCGTCGATAGCGTCAGGCCCCAGCCGACGCCTTCGCTGGTGCTCTTGCGCGGCAGCAGCGACAAGCGGTACTGCACGTCGAGCGTGCGCGCGAGGTTCTCCGCACGCTCGGCATAGCGCCCCAGCCAGTAGACGTGATCGGCGGTGCGGCTCAGCACGCGTTCAGTCCTCCAGCACCCAGGTGTCTTTGGTGCCGCCGCCCTGCGACGAGTTCACGACCAGCGAGCCGGCTCGCAGCGCGACGCGGGTCAACCCGCCCGGCACGATCGTGATCTCCTTGCCCGACAGCACGAACGGCCGCAGGTCGATGTGGCGCGGAGCCACGCCTTGTTCGACGAAGGTCGGGCACGTCGACAGCGCCAGCGTCGGCTGCGCGATGTATTTCTCGGGAGCCGCCAGGATGCGCAGGCGGAAGTCCTCGCGTTCGGCCTGCGACGCGGTCGGTCCGATCAGCATCCCGTAGCCGCCGGCGCCGTGCACTTCCTTGACGACCAGTTCGTCGAGGTGAGCGAGCGTGTACGCGAGATCGTCCGGCTTGCGCAGGATGCGCGTCGGTACGTTCGACAGCAGCGGCTCCTCGCCGAGGTAGAAGCGCACCATGTCCGGCACGTAAGGATAGATCGACTTGTCGTCCGCGATGCCGGTGCCGATTGCGTTGGCGATGGTCACGCGGCCGGCCCGGTAGGCGGACATCAGGCCAGGCACGCCCAGCGCCGAGTCCGAACGGAAGACGAGCGGGTCGAGGAAGTCGTCGTCGATGCGGCGATAGATGACGTCGACGCGCTGCGGGCCCTGCGTCGTGCGCATGTAGACGAAGCCGCCGCGCACGAACAGGTCCTGGCCCTCGACCAGTTCGACGCCCATCTGCTGCGCCAGGAACGCGTGCTCGAAATAGGCGCTGTTGTGCGCACCCGGCGTCAGCACCACGACCACCGGCGCGGCGACACCCGCGGGTGCGACGCTCGCGAGGTTCTCGAGCAGCCGGTCCGGGTAGTGCTCGACGGGCGCGACGCGATTGAGGGCGAACAGCTCGGGAAACAGCCGCATCATCATCTTGCGGTCTTCGAGCATGTAGGAGACGCCCGAGGGCACGCGCAGGTTGTCTTCGAGGACGTAGAACTCGCCCTGGCCCGCGCGCACGACGTCGATACCGGCAATGTGCGCGTAGATGCCGCCGGGAACGTCCAGTCCCTGCATCTCCGGGCGGTAGTGGTCATTGCAGAAGACCTGTTCGGGACCCAGCACGCCGGCGCGCAGGATGTCCTGGCCGTGGTAGATGTCCGCAATGAACGCGTTCAGCGCCTGCACGCGCTGGCGCAGTCCCGCCGCGAGCCGGCGCCATTCGCCGGCCGAGAGGATGCGCGGCACGATGTCGAACGGAATCAGCCGCTCGTTGCCGTCCTGCTCGCCGTATACGGCGAACGTGATGCCTACCCGGTGAAACAGGCTGTCGGCTTCAGCGCGCTTCTGTCGCAGTTCGTCTTCGGGTTCGCGGATCAGCCAGTCGCAGTAGACCGAATAGGGTGGCCGCACCTGCCCGTCGGCGGTGTACATCTCGTCGAAAGGCGCGACTGGGGTGACGACAGGTTGCATGAAGAGCGTCGGCAGGGAGTCCGATTCGCTCTAGCGAGAATCGTGCCAAGCCAGGAAGGCCCACGATCCGCCCTCTACTGCGCCCAAGCGGTGCAGGGACCGGCGTGGATCGGTCTTGACGACCCAGTTTGGTGCAGTACCTGCCGGTCGCGCGCCCGGTGTCGTCCGGACGGATCAGTACCGACCGTGGGTCTTGTAGAGGTAGTTCGTCAGTTCCGCCGTCTGCATCGACAGCCGACGCTGCAGTTCGTGCACGACGCGAACGATCGCGCGCATCACCCGGTAGACCAGGTGGGGATTGCTGTCGAGCAGCGCTTCGAGGTCGCCGCGGCTCAGGCTCAGCACGCGCGTACCGCTCTCGGCGACGAGCGAGGCGTAACGCAGCGCGCCGTCGAGAAAAGAGAGTTCACCGACGACGTCGCCAGGGCGCAGCACGCTGAGCGTGACTTCGTTCTCGGTGCCCGCCGCTTTGACGACGGCGATGCCGCCACTCGCCACGACGTAGAGGTGGTCATCGCTGTCGCCTTCGCGCACGACGACTTCGCCCTGCGTCAGGTCGCGCAGGGTCATCACCGCTGCCAGCGCCTTGCGCTGGTCCTCGGTCATCTCGACCGCCAGCTTGGACTTGCTGAGGCCTTCGAGGATGGCGGTTTGCGTCATGGCGGGCTCCGGCGACGATTGGACTGCTGCCGGATTGTCCGGGTAGCGCAGCCGCCCGGCCAGTAGGTGAAACCCGCGACTCCGTGCTGGACGGTCAGGGCGTGGCACCGCGCACGGGCCTTTCAGGCAATCAGCCCGGCGGGGGTCTCAGGCGCGGGCCGGTGCGACAGGCTCCCGGATGGCCGCATAGGCCGCCAGGGCAGCATCCCGGCTGGCAGGAAGCGCGACGATGGGGTGAGGGTAGGTCTGTCCAAGTGCAACACCGGCCTGCGCCAGGACCTCTGCAGGAGCCTCCCAGGGGCGGTGAATCCACTTGTCCGGCAATTGGGTCAGTTCGGGCAGCCAGCGGCGGATGTATGCGCGTGCCGGGTCGTACCGCTCGGCCTGCAGCACCGGGTTGAAGATGCGGAAGAATGGGGCGGCGTCGGCGCCACAGCCTGCGGTCCATTGCCATCCCAGCGTGTTGGCGGCGAGGTCGGCGTCGACCAGCGTGTCCCAGAACCAGCGGGCGCCGGCGAGCCACGGCTGCCGCAGGTTCTTTGTCAGCAGCGATGCAACGATCATGCGCACGCGGTTGTGCATGAAGCCGGTCGTCCACAACTCACGCAGGCCGGCATCGACGATCGGATAGCCCGTGCGGCCGCGCTGCCAGGCGCGAAGCAGGGACGGGTCTTCCGCCCAGGGAAAGCGCTCGAAGCGTTCGTCGAGCGGACGCTCGGGAGTTTGCGGGTAGTGGTGCAGCAGGTGATACGCGAACTCGCGCCAGCCGAGCTCGCGGACGAAGCTGTCGGCGGATTTCGCGGCCGCCGGCTGATCGACGACGGCGTTGCGCACAGCGACCAGGCACTGCCGCGGACTGATCTCGCCAAAATGCAGGTGTGGTGAGAGTCGTGAACTCGCAGGCAGGTCTGGTCGATTGCGGCCTTCCTCGTAGCGGCCGAGCCATTCGCCGCAGAATTCCCCAAGCCGCCGATGTGCACCGTTCTCGCCGGGTGACCACAGCCTGGAAAACGCTGCGTCCCATGGAAGCTTCGGCAGCAGGTCGAGTTCGTCCAGCGCCAGGCTGTCGACGGGCCGCGACAGCCCGGGCAGCCGTCCGGGGGCAGGCAGCGGCGCCGGCTGCGCATCGAGTCGCATCTGGCATGCGCGCCAGAACGGCGTGAAGACACGGTACGGCCCGCCCTGGCCGGTGCGGATTTCCCACGGCTCGTGCAGCAGGTTCGCGTTGTAGCTCTCGCACTCGAAGCCCAGCTCGCGCAGGCCGGTCTTGACCAACGTGTCGCGCGTGACGGTGGCTGGATCGTAAAGTCGATTCCACACGACTTTCCCGGCGCCGACTTCACGCGCCAGCGCGCTCAGCGCAGGCAACGTGGGTCCATTGCGCAGGGTGAGTGCAATACCCTTCCGGCGCAGGGCCGCATCGAGGGCGGCCAGGCTGTGGTGCAGCCACCATCGAGTCGCGGCACCGGGCGACCATGGGTTTTCTTCTTCCGGTGCATGCAGGTACACGGCGACGACGCGGTCGCTGTCCGCTGCGGCTGCGGCGAGCGCCGGATTGTCGGACAGGCGCAGGTCGCGCCGGAACCAGACGAGAGTGGTCGTGCCGCTCATGCTGCGCAGGCTCTAACGAAAAAAGCCGCGCCCGGTGAGGAGCGCGGCCTTCATTGCAGCCCGGACCAGGTCAGCCGACCGAGTTGCGCAGCGCGGCGATGCGTTCGTCGAGCGGCGGGTGCGACATGAAGAGGCGCTTGAGGCCGCCAGGCTTCGGGCCACCGGCGATGCCGAACGCTGCCATCTTGTCGGGCAGCGCGCCGGAATGGCGCTGCTGCAGTCGCTCGAGCGCGCCGATCATGGACTGGCGACCGGCCAGCGTCGCGCCACCCGCGTCGGCGCGGAATTCACGCTGCCGCGAGAACCACATGACGATCATCATCGCGAACAGGCCGAGCACGAGCTGCGCAATGATCGAGGTGATGATGAACGCCGGGCCGTGGCCTTCTTCCGTCTTGAAGATCACGCGGTCCACGAAGTGGCCGATGACGCGCGACAGGAAGAACACGAAGGTGTTCACCACGCCCTGGATCAGCGTCAGCGTGACCATGTCGCCGTTGGCGACGTGGCTCACCTCGTGCGCGAGCACGGCCTCGACCTCCTGCTGCGACATGCTTTGCAGCAGGCCCGTGCTCACCGCGACCAGCGCGGCATCACGGCGCGCGCCCGTAGCGAACGCGTTCGGCTCGGGCGAATCGAACACCCCCACCTCCGGCATGCCGATGCCGGCGGCCTGCGCCTGGCGCTGCACGGCGCCCACCAGCCAGCTTTCGGTGGCGTTGGCGGGTTGCGCGATCACCCGTACGCCCATCATGCGCTTGGCTGACCACTTGGAGATCGCGAGCGAGAAGAGCGAGCCCGTGAAGCCGACCACGGCCGACAGGACCAGCAGCTTGCCGAGGTCGAGGTCCGAGCCCTGCGCGTCGAGGATCGAATTGATGCCGAGCAGGTGCAGCACGATGCCCAGCAGCAGCATGATCGCGAGGTTGGTGGCGAGGAACAGCAGAATCCGTTTCATCTTGGCGTGTCTCCAGCGTGCGATCCGATGACGCCCATTCGCTTGGGGTGATCTTCCGGGTTTCAATCCCTGCCGCAACCTGGCGTGGCAGCGGGTTGCGGCGCGAGCGCATAATAACAGGAAGCCGAAAACCGGAACCGAAGTTCAGACAACCCCCGGCGACCGGGGTTCCGTCCCGCCCGCAACGAGGTGCCCAGATGACCGCAAATCCCGCCCGGCACTGGACGTTCCTGAGCAACCATGCGCACGTCCTGGTCTGCCTGGCCCAGGACCCGGACGCGCGGCTGCGCGACGTTGCGCTCAGTGTCGGCATTACGGAACGCGCAGTCCAGAAGATCGTGAGCGACCTCGAGGAAGCCGGAGTCATCGTGCGCGAACGCGCAGGACGGCGGAACTCCTACCGGCTCAAGCTCGACGTGCCGCTGCGGCACGCGCTCGAATCGCACAAGACCGTCGGCGTCCTGTTGTCGCTCGTACTCGACCGCGCCGGGCGCAAGCGTGTCCGTTCCGTCTGAAGGCTCGGCGCGGCTGCGCCGCGCACTGCGCGAAAGTCAGGCCGCGCTTGCGGTTCGACTTTCCCGCCTCCGCGAGGCCAACGAGCACGACGTCCACCAGAGTCGGGTCGACTGCCGACGCCTGCGCAGCTTGCTCAAGTCATTCAGGTCATTTTTTTCCGCGGAGCAGGCGCTCAGGTTCCGAGCGGCGCTCGAGCGGGTCGCCGACCTGCTCGCCGAGATCCGCGAACTGGATGTGCTCGCTGCGCAGCCACCCCTGCGCAGCGGCCCGTGCGTCCGTGAACTGGCGGTGGCCCGACAGCAAGCGGTGAAGCGACTCGTCCGTCGGCTGCAAAGCCCATCGAATCGGGCGGCAGTCGAGTTGCTTGCCCGCGGCCCATGCCGGGGCGACCTTGGCCTGCGCGGCGGGATCACCGATACCGACGTGTTACGACGTGCGCGGCGCTCGTGGCGCCGGGCCCAACACCTGCTGCAGCCGCGTCCACGCACCCGACGGCAACTGCATGAACTCCGTATTCGCCTGAAGAACTGCCGATATGTGCTTGAAATTGTTACAGACATATCTCCAGCAGACGCCGCGACTTTGCGCCGCCGGCTGCGTGACGCACAACAGAATCTCGGCGATCAGCGGGATGCCGAAGCCGCGGCAGACTGGTTGCAGTCAGATCCGGTTCGGGCGGCGCGCGGCGGGGCCGCGCGGAAGTCGCTGGAACGCTCGCTGAAAAAGCTGGACCGGGACCTCGATCCGGTGCTCGAGCGGTTGGCACGGGCCGGCAAGCGCTGGGACCACGCCATCACGCGGCTGATCGAGCGGGGCCTCAAAGATCCAGCTTGATGACGACCAGGCCGCCTGAATTCGGCTCGGTGCGGACCGAGAATCCGAAGCGGCGTGCCCAGGCTGCGATCCGTGCGTTTTCGGCCAGCGTAGTGCCTTCGAGGCAATCGATTGCGCGAGCCCGTGCCGCGGTGGCCAGCGTGCGCATCAGTTCCGTGCCCAGGCCCCGTCCCTGCCAGCGATCGGCCACGACGATGGCGCACTCCGCCCGCCTGGTGCCTTCGATGCGGGCATAGCGGCTCACGCCGACGATGGTTGCGCCGGCGGCCTCCTGTATGAAACCTGCGATCGCGAGCCGGTCGTAATAGTCGAGGTCGAGCAGCCGTTCGAGATCGCGCTCGCTGGCAGCGGTGACGGAGTACTGGACGCGCAAGTAAAGCGTCTGCGGCGACAACTCGCTGATGAACCGTCGCTCGAGGTCGAGGTCCTCATGGCGCAGGGCGCGGATGCCGACCGCGGGCGCACCGGCGGGCTGCCAGGTGCGTTCGAGTTCGTGGGGGTAGCGGCCCCGGAGGGCCTCGGGAGCGACGGCTGCGGGTGAGGTAGGTCGCGTCACTCGCGGTCGCGGTATTCGTCGTCGTCTTCGTCGAGGTCGTCATCCTCGTCATCGTCCCAGTCGTCGTCATCCTCGTCGTCTTCGTCGAAGTCGTCGTCCTCTTCATCGTCGTCGTCTTCGTCGACATCGTCGACCCAGCCTTCCGGCGGGACCGTGAGCTCGAGGTCCATCTCGTTCCACTGGTCGAGGTCGATTTCCCGGATCTCGCGATCCGGCCACTGGATGCGGATGATTTCCTCGTCAGGGTCGACCGAGAGCACCTGGAACGCTTCCTCGTTGTCGAGGTCCTCGTACCATTGGCCTGCCTGCGGTTCGTAATCACGGCTCACGGGGAAATCCTCGGCGACAACGCCGTCACGACGACGGCATCGAACTTGAGCAACTATACGGTCGCCCCAACCGGGCAGGCAATCGGAACACCCGGATGCTGCACTGCCGCAATTCACGTACACTCAGGGCAAACCGGGGTTTACCAGAGGACTCGATCGTGTACACGTACCGCGCTCCGCTTCGTGACATCCGTTTTGTCGTCCATGACGTGCTCGACTTCGAGGAAAATTATCGCGCCTACGGGCGCGATGACCTCAACCGCGAGTTGCTCGAGGGCATCCTCGAGGAGGGTGCACGTTTCGCCGAAGACGTGCTGGCCCCCACCAACCGCGTGGGCGACGTCCACGGCCTCGTCTTCGAAAACGGCGAGGTCAAGACCCCGCCCGGCTTCAAGGAAGCCTACGACCGCTACTGCAAGGACGGCTGGATCACCATGACGGCCGATCCCGCCTGGGGTGGCCAGGGCCTGCCGGGCGGTTTCTCGCTGGCCTTCGGCGAGATGCTGGTATCGGGCAACATGGCGTGGCGCATGTACTCGGGGCTCACCGAGAGCGCAGCGCTCACGATCGCGGCCCACGGCAGCGACGCACTCAAGCGCACCTACCTGCCGAAGATGATCGCGGGCGACTGGTCGGGCACGATGTGCCTCACCGAGGCGCACAGCGGCACCGACCTCGGCATCCTGAAGACCAGGGCCGAGCCGCGGGCTGACGGCTCCTACGCGATCACCGGCACCAAGATCTTCATCAGCGCCGGCGAGCACGACCTGACGCAGAACATCGTGCACCTCGTGCTGGCGCGACTGCCGGACGCACCAGCGGGCACCCGTGGCATCAGCCTTTTCGTCGTGCCGAAATTCCGGCCCGACGCGAACGGCGATGCCGGTGAGCGCAACGGCGTCGTGTGCGGCTCGATCGAGCACAAGATGGGTATCCATGCGTCGCCGACGTGCGTGATGCACTTCAACGACTCGATCGGCTGGCTCCTCGGCAAGCCGAACGAAGGCCTTGCCTGCATGTTCACGATGATGAACCAGGCGCGGCTCGGCGTCGGCCTGCAGGGCCATGGCCTCTCGGAACTCGCGTGGCAGGCGTCGATTGCCTATGCCAACGATCGCCTGCAGGGGCGCGCGATGTCGGGTGTGAAGGAACCCGGCAAGGCGGCCGACCCGATCATCGTCCACCCCGACGTGCGGCGCATGCTGCTGACGCAGAAGGCGTTCGTCGAGGGCGGCCGCGTGCTGTGCTTCCTGACCGGGCGCGAGATCGACAGCGCGCACCTCAATCCGGACCCGCAGGCACGCCAGGCTTCGAGCGACCTGATCGCATTCCTCACGCCGATCGTGAAGGGCTTCCTGACCGAGGCTGCGATGGAAGTGACGAGCCTCGCCGTGCAGATCCACGGCGGCCACGGCTTCATCCGCCAGACGGGCGTCGAGCAGTTGATGCGTGACGCGCGCATCACGCCGATCTACGAGGGCACGAACGGCGTGCAGGCGCTCGACCTGCTTGGCCGCAAGGTCTTCGGCACCGGCGGCAAGAGCCAGCAGATGATTGCGGCCCGCATCGTCGAATCGATCAGGAAGTTCGGCGGGATGCCCGAGGTCGCGCCGCTCGCCGCGGATCTCGGCCGGCGCCTGGAACAGTGGGGCAGGCTCACGGCCGAGCTCGGCCTGGCCGCGAAGAGCAACCCGGACGAAGTCGGCGCTGCCGCGACGGACTACCTGCATGTCGCGGGCTACATCTGCCTCGCCTGGTGCTGGCTCGTGGCTGCGGGGGTTGCCGCGAAGAAGCACGCCGAGGATCCGAGCGACGACTTCTACACCGCGAAACTCGTGACGGCACGTCACTACTTCTCGCGCATCCTGCCGCGTGTCGACTCGCATGCGGCCGCCGCACGGGCCGGTTCCACCGGACTGATGGCACTCACCGCCGATCAGTTCGCGATCGCATGAGCGCACCCGCGGCTGCACGCGGCGGGGCCCGCCTCGCCCGTGCGAAGCGGGTCGTCGTGAAGATCGGTTCGGCGCTGCTCGTCGAGAAATCGACGGGCCGCGTCAATCGCGCGTGGCTGGAAACCCTGGCCGCGGACGTCGCGGCGATGCGGACCCGTGGCCAGGAAGTCGTGATCGTCTCCTCCGGCGCCATCGCGCTCGGACGGCGCCAGCTCGGGCTCGCGCCCGGCAAGCTCAAGCTCGAGGAAAGCCAGGCGGCCGCGGCTGTTGGCCAGATCCGTCTCGCGCACGCCTGGAAGGAAGTGCTCGAACAGCACGACTGCGCTGTCGCGCAGATGCTGCTGACCCTTGGCGACACGGAAGAGCGCCGTCGATACCTGAATGCGCGCAGCACGCTCAATACGCTGCTCAAGCTCGGCGCAGTCCCGGTCATCAACGAGAACGACACCGTGGCGACCGCCGAGATCCGTTACGGCGACAACGACCGGCTTGCCGCGCGCGTCGCCCAGATGGCGAGCGCCGACTGCCTCGTGCTGCTCTCCGATGTCGATGGCCTGTACACGGCCGATCCAGCGCGTGACCCGCAAGCGAAGTTCATCCCCGAAGTGACCGGCATCACCCCCGAGATCGAGGCGATGGCGGGCGGTTCGGCATCCGACGTGGGTTCCGGCGGCATGGCCACGAAGGTGCTCGCCGGCAGGATTGCGGTCGCGGCAGGGTGCAACATGTGCATCACCGCGGGTCGCGAGCAGCATCCGCTGCAGCGCATCGAAGCCGGTGGCCGCTGCACCTGGTTCGTGGCGCAGGCCTCGCCGAAAACGGTGCGCAAGCAATGGATTGCGGGACTGCTGCAGCCGATGGGCGCGCTGCACGTCGATGCCGGCGCCGCCAGGGCCTTGCGTGGCGGCAAGAGCCTGTTGCCGGCCGGGGTCACGCAGGTCGAAGGCCGCTTCGACCGGGGCGACATGGTCATCGTGCGCGACGCGGACGGCACCGAGATAGCACGCGGCCTGAGCGCCTATTCGAGCGAGGATGCCCGCCGCGCGAGCGGTCGCCGCAGCCAGGAGCTCGAGGCGATTCTCGGGTATCGTGGCCGCGACGAACTGATCCACCGCGACGACCTCGTGCTGACGTGACGACCGACGAAGCCATTGCACAGACCATGCAGCAGCTCGGCCGCGACGCGGTCGCGGCGCAGCACGTGCTCTCGAACTCGAGCGGCGAGCAGCGCAACCGGGCCCTGCATGCCGCTGCAGCGGCGTTGCGGCTGCACCAGGCCGTGATTCTCGCGGCCAACGAACGCGACATGCGCGCGGCGACCGTCGCCGGACTCGGGCGCGCGGCACTGGATCGCCTGCGACTCGATGCCGCGCGCATCGAAGCGATGGCACGCGGGGTCGAAGACATTGCGGCGCTGCCCGACCCGATCGGCACGGTGCTGGCCGAATGGACACGCCCGAATGGATTGCGGTTCCAGCGCGTGCGCGTGCCGCTCGGCGTCATCGGCATCATCTACGAAAGCCGGCCGAACGTGACCTGCGACGCCGGCGCGCTGTGCCTCAAGTCGGCGAATGCGGTGATCCTGCGCGGCGGCAGCGAGAGCCACCACTCCAGTGTCGCGATTCACGCCTGCCTGGTCGCAGGGTTGCTTGCCGCGAGCCTGCCGGCAGCCTGCGTCCAGTTGGTGCCCACGACCGATCGCGCTGCCGTCGGCGAGATGCTTGCGGGCATGACCGACTTCATCGACGTGATCGTGCCGCGGGGCGGCAAGAGCCTGGTTGCGCGCGTGCAGCAGGAGGCGCGGGTGCCGGTCATCGGGCACCTCGAAGGCCTCTGTCACGTGTATGTCGATCGTGCCGCCAACCTCGAGATGGCCCGCTCGATCGTGCTCAACGCCAAGCTGCGGCGCACCGGAGTCTGCGGCGCCGCCGAGACGTTGCTGGTCGATGCCGCGGCGGAACGCACGCACCTGGCGCCGCTGGTGCGCGAGTTGCTCGATGCCGGTTGCGAAGTCCGCGGCGATGCCGCGACCTGCGCCGTGGACTCGCGCGTGGTGCCGGCGACTGCAGCCGACTGGCATACCGAGTACCTCGACGCGATCATCGCAGTGAGGCTCGTGAGCGGTGTGCAGGGTGCGATCGAACACATCGCGCGTTACGGCTCGGACCACACGGATTCCATCGTCACGGACGACATTGCGACGGCCGAGACATTCCTCGCGCGCGTCGACAGCGCGATCGTGCTGCATAACGCGTCCACGCAGTTCGCGGACGGCGGCGAGTTCGGCATGGGTGCGGAAATCGGCATCTCCACCGATCGCTTCCACGCGCGCGGTCCGGTCGGCGTCGAACAGCTGACGAGCTACAAGTATGTCGTGCGGGGCAGCGGCCAGGTTCGGCCCTGACGGTTCAGGCGCCGACGGCGGCGAGCCCACCCGCCAGCGAATAGACGGCCGGGTATCCCAGTGAACGCAGGTGGCCTGCCAGCGCGAGACTGCGCACGCCGTGGGCGCACACGATCAGGTAACGGCCCTCGCGCGGCAGCGCGGTCGATCCCTGCAGGAGCGCGCTGAGCGGCAAGTGCCATTCGATCCGCGCGGCCGGGTCGTCCATGGCGCGTTCCCACGGCTCACGGATGTCGACCAGTTTCAGGCCCGCCGCGCGGGCTGCGGCCAGGGTCGGATACTCGAGTTCCAGAGCGTCCGGGTCGATCGCGTCCGTCTGCAATTCACGCGGTGAGTGGTCACAAGCCGGATTGCGCGCCGCCTTCAACGTGCGCCAGTGCATGCCGAGCAGGTCGAACACGTGCAGGGCGGGGGCGCTCTCCACCGGCAGTCCCAGCAGCAGCTTCAGCGCCTGCATGGCCTGCAGTGCACCGAGCGCCGCCGGCACCGGACCGAGCACGCCGGCCTGGGCGCAGTTGCCGACCAGTCCGTCACGCGGCGCCTCGGGCCAGAGACAGCGCAGGCACGGCCAGTCCTCGCGCGGCAGGTAGACCTGCAACTGGCCTTCGTACTGGTACACGCTGGCGAAGATAGCGGGCTTGCCGAGGATCACCGCAGCGTCGTTCACGGTGAACTTGGTCGCGAAGTTGTCGCTGCAGTCGACGACGAGGTCGTACCGCGCGAGCCAGTCGACGAGGTTGCCGGCGTCGGCGCGCTCGGCATGCACGGCGAACGTTGCCTCGGGGTTGAGTTGCCGCAGCCGCGCCGCGGCCACGGCCGCCTTCGACTTGCCGATGTCCGCGACGCCGTAAAGCGGTTGCCGGTGCAGGTTGCTCGCTTCGACGACGTCGCCGTCGACGATCCCGATGCGTCCTACGCCGGCTGCGGCGAGGTACTGCAGCACCGGCACGCCGAGGCCGCCGGCACCGATGACGAGCGCCGACCCTGCGCGCAGACGCTGCTGTCCCGCAGCGCCGACTTCGGGCAGCGCTGTCTGCCGCGAGAAATCCGCAGCTGCCTGCGACGGCGCCATCGCGGCATGCGTGTGCGCACGCTCGCTGCCGTGTTCGTGCCTGTCGCCGGGCGCGCGTGGTGCGGCGTGATCCGCGTGGCTTTCATGCTCACCCGGTTGCGCGCAGCGCTCGCAGTTCACCCAGCCCGAATCGCCGTCGACGTAGTGTTCCTTTTTCCAGATCGGAACACGGTGCTTGACCTCGTCGATGATATAGCGGCAGGCCGCAAAGGCTTCCGCGCGATGGCGCGAGCTCACGCCGACCCACACAGCCATTTCGCCGAGACCGAGGTCGCCGATCCGGTGGATGCACGCGGCGTGCTGCACGCCGTATTTCGCGATCGCCTCGGCGACGATGCGTTCGCCCTCGCGCTCGGCCAGCGCGGCATAGGCCTCGTATTCGAGCCGGCGCACCGCGCGACCCTCATTGTGGTCGCGCACCCAGCCTTCGAACGTCGCATAGCCGCCGCACGCCGGATCGGCGAGCGCCTCGCGACCGCGAGCCGTGTCGATCGGCAACGGGCTGAAGGCGAACGGCTGCATCAGCCGCCCGCGACGGGAGGAATGAAGACGACGCGGTCGTTGGCTTCGAGCGGCGACGACCAGTCGCGGAACTCTTCGTTCACGGCGACGCGCAACATCGAGAGCGGCAGGGTGAAGCCGTGCCTGGCCCGCACTTCCTCGTACAGCTCGGCAGGGGTCGTGGCGGCCGTGTCCAGGCGTTCCTCGCTGCAGCCGGCCTGCTCGCGCAGCACGGCAAAGTACTGGAGCGTGATCTTCTTCATGGCGTCGCCGGTCCGCCCAGGTGACCCCGGGCGCGTTGCAGTTCTTCGGGAGTGTTCACGTTGTCGAGCGCGGCCGGGTCGGGCTGCCGGAGCAGTGCGACACCGGTGCCGACGATGAATTTTCGCGGGCAGTTGCGACCCGAGGCGATGGCTGCCAGCACGCCGGCGCGCGATGCAGGTTCATAGATCGCACAGAGCGGCTCCGGCAATCCATCGTGACTGCTCGCGTAGGCGACGACGGAGCGGCCATCGCGATGACCGACCAGGTGGCCGATGGCTGCGTCGTCGACGAAGGGCAGGTCGCAGGCCAGCACGAGCCACGCGCAGTCCGGGTGCGCCGCTTGTGCCGCGGCGATGCCGGCAATCGGGCCAGCGCCGTCGTGCACGTCGACGATCACGGGTCGACCTCGCCGCACAGGGTCGTCCTGCTGGTCGGCACGAATCGAGACGAACACGCGTTCGCAGTGTCGAGCGAGCGTGTCGCATGCCCAGTCGAGCTGCGGGCGGCCGTGCAGGGCGAGGGCAGCCTTGTCCTGTCCCATGCGCCGGCTTGCGCCGCCCGCCAGCACGAGCCCGTACAGAGGTGCGAGCGCCTGCGTCATCGTGCGACGCCTTCGTGCACAGCGCGCTTGCCGCCCTGCTTTTCGATCAATCGTGTCTCCGCGATGACGATTTCGTGCGACAGCGCCTTGCACATGTCGTAGATCGTGAGCGCCGCGATCGAGGCGCCGGTCAGGGCCTCCATTTCGACGCCCGTCTTGTGGTGCAGAGAGACCGTGCAGCGCACGACGGCTTCGTCGTCGTGCATGTCGATGACGACGTCGCAGCGCTCGAGGCCGAGCGGGTGGCAGAAGGGAATCAGCTCGTGCGTGCGCTTGGCGGCCATCACGCCGGCCACGATCGCCGTGTGGAACACCGGGCCTTTGCTGGTGGCGAAACCGGCGTCGCGCAGCGTGCGCGCGACAGCAGCTGGGAAACGAACCCGTGATTCGGCCACGGCTGTGCGCAACGTGACCGCCTTCGCGCTCACGTCCACCATGGTGGGGCGGCCTTGCGCATCGACGTGGGTGAGTTCGGTCATCGTGTCATCCGCCGATGTAGTGCATTTCGACCTTGCGCAGCGGAGCCTCGCGGCCGCGCAGTTCGCTGCGCAATTCGCTGTAGCGGTCTGCCCGCCGTGCCCATGCGCTGCGCAGCAACTCCAGCAGTTCGGCATCCGACGCGCCGGCGCGCAATGGCGCGCGCAGATCGAGTCCGCGCGTGGCGAACAGGCAGGTGTACAAGACGCCTTCCGATGACAGCCGCGCGCGATTGCAGTCGCCGCAGAACGGTTCGCTCACCGACGAGACAAAGCCGATTTCGCCGGCACCATCGTCGTAGGTGTAACGCGATGCGACCTCGCCCCGGTAGCGGCCGGTTGCGGCCTTCACGGGCCAGCGCGCCTCGATCTGCCGCAGGATGTCGGCCGACGGCACGACCTGCGCAGGCTCCCACGCGTTGCGGTTGCCGACGTCCATGTATTCGATCAGCCGCACGATGACGCCCGTGCCGCGGAAGCGGTCGAGCAGGTCGAGCACCGTGTGGTCATTGATCCCGCGCTGGACCACGGTGTTGACCTTCACCGGCCGCAAGCCTGCGGCGAGTGCGGCCTCGATGCCTTCGAGCACCTGCGACAGCCCGCCGAAGCCGCCGCTCATCTGCGTGAACACCGCTTCGTCGAGCGAGTCGAGGCTCACCGTCACACGGTGCAGGCCATTGCCCTTCAACTCAGCCGCGTGCTGCGCGAGCAGGACGCCATTGGTCGTGAGTGCGAGGTCGTCGATGCCTTCGATGCCCGACAGTTCGGCGACCAGATCAGGCAAGCCGTTGCGCAGCAGTGGTTCGCCGCCGGTCAGGCGCACCTTGCGCACGCCGAGGCGCGCCGCGACCCGCGCCAGCCGCACGATCTCCTCGAACGACAGCCGCTCCTGCGCACGCAGGAAGCGGTACTTCTCGTCGAACGTCGACTGCGGCATGCAGTACGGGCAACGGAAATTGCAGCGGTCCATGACCGAGATGCGCAGGTCGTGCACCGGCCGGCCGAGTCTGTCGACCACCGGGTTCATCGGGCCCAGGGCGACGACACCGGTGGAACTGCGTGGATCAGGCATGTGCGTTCACCAGCGGTACAGGGGCGCGAGCGAGCCCGCCGGGATTTCGCGGGGGCCCGGCGGCAGTTCCACGAAACCGTCCGTGCCCAGCAATGAAATGAAATCTCCCGATCCGCGCGTGGGCCGCGGCATGGCGAGCATGCCCAGGGTCGAGCTGTATTCCACGGCCACCGGCAGGAAGCAGGTGAGTGCAGGCTTGACCTTGAATGCCGATCCCAATGGGATGTGCTCCGTGGCGCGCGCTGGTGCACCGGCCATCGCGGCGAGCGCAGGCACGACGTAGCGCAACAGGCAAACGAGGGCAGACACTGGATTGCCTGGCAGTCCGAACACGGTCTGGCCCGCCGATCCGATGCCGAACCAGATCGGCTTGCCTGGACGCTGCGCGACCTTGTGCAACACTTCCCGGACGCCCAGTTGCCGCAGGACGTTCGGCACGTGATCGTAGCGTCCCATCGAGACGCCTCCCGTCAGGACGATCATGTCGTGCGTGGCGAGATGCGCCGTCAGTCGCTCGGCGAGCACGGCGTGGTCGTCTGGCAAATGGTCTTCGGCGACTCGCTGCTGGCCGCGCAGGTTCAAGGCACCGCGCAAGGCATGGCTGTTCGACCTACGGACCTGCCAGGCCGCGATCGGCTGGTCGGGAGCGACGAGTTCGTCGCCCGTGGTCGCAATCAGGATGCGGGGCTCGATGCGCACGTCGGCCCGGGGCAGACCGGCGGAGGCGAGTACCGCAAGCTCCGGCGCGCCGAGGCGCGTGCCGCGCGCGAGCAGCAGATCGCCTTCGCGCGCATCCAGTCCACGCGTATGCACGTTCAGAAAAGGTTCAACTGGCATGGCATCGTCGACCACGGCAAAACCGTCCTCGATGCGCAGGCGCTCGACTGGCACGACGCAGTCGCAACCCTGCGGCAGCACGGCGCCGGTCATTGCTTCGAGGCATTCAGCGGGATCGGCGAGACTCAGTGGCGGATAGCCCGCGGCCTGGGTGCCGGCGATGCGAAACCGGCGCTGGCCCTGGCGCCACGCCTGCGAGGCGAAAGCGATGCCGTCCATCGTGACCCGATCGAACGGAGGCTGGTCGCGTTCCGCGCGCACGGACTGGGCCAGGACCGCGCCCGCCAGGGATTCCAGCGGACGCGACTCGACCGGCAGCGGGAGCACGCTCTCGCGCACGAGCGCCTCCGCTTCGGCCGGGGTCGGCAAAGCCGACGCAGCCGACGTCATGCGGACAGGGCGCTCGGGCGAACGCCGGGGTTCACTTGGCAGCCTTCTCCGAGTACGCCTTCTTCTCGACGTTCCAACGGTCCACCAGCGCCTGCAGTTCGTCGAGTGCCGAATTGTGCTTTTTGGCATGGATCGCCTCGACAGCGGCTTTCTTCTCGGCGAGCTTCGGATCGGCCGCATCCAGCGCCGCCAGTTGCTCGGTCTGGTCCTGATCGAGGCAGGGCAGGTAAGTCTCCTGCACGTTCTTCGCGTAGTCCTTCACCAGCGTCTGCGCCGCCAGCATCTCTTCCTTGGTTGCGGACGCGCCATTCGGCAGTGCCTGCGGGGCCTGGGGATAGACGCAAGTGGCGGCTTCGGCGGCGGCGCTCAATGCCAGCAGGACCGGGGCAAGGGCAAGGGCGGGCAGTATCTTCATGTCGTTGGAACCTCGAAAGTGCCAGTGGTTGCGCAGCCTGCCACAGCGGCCGGCGGATCGCGGACGGGCACTATACCGCAGCCTTCAGCCCGACCGGGCAGGGCCCGGCGGGCGACCCCTGCCGGCGGGGTTGGCAGGGGGGTTCGGCTTCGTGTCCAATGGCGGTTTAGTCCGACCTGATCCCCGACTGGAATCCTGCCCATGCGCGCCCCGAAATCGACCGCTGCTGCCGTGACCATTGCCGCCGAAGCCTTTGCGCTCGGTCATTTCATCGGTGGACGCGAGGTCGCCGGAGCCTCCGGTCGCTGCGGGGCCGTACACAACCCGGCCACCGGCCAGGTCCGGGGCGAAGTGGCCTTTGCCAGCGCCGACGAGACCCGGGCGGCCATTGCCGCGGCCGAGGCTGCGCTGCCGGCCTGGTCGGCCACGCCACCGCTGCAGCGCGCGCGGATCATGTTCAAGTTCAAGGCGCTGCTCGAGGAACACACCGACGAGCTGGCGCGACTGATCACGGTCGAGCACGGCAAGGTGTTTTCGGACGCGCGCGGCGAAGTCATCCGCGGCACCGAGGTCGTCGAGTTCGCCTGCGGTATCCCGCAGATGCTGAAAGGCGAGTTCAGCGAAAACGTCGGCACCAATGTCGACAGCTGGTCGCAGCGCCAGCCGGTTGGCGTGTGCGCCGGCATCACGCCGTTCAACTTTCCTGCGATGGTTCCGATGTGGATGTTCCCGGTGGCGATCGCGTGCGGCAACACGTTCGTGCTGAAGCCGTCCGAGAAGGATCCGAGCTGTCCGATGCGCGTCGCGCAACTGCTCAAGCAGGCCGGCCTGCCGGACGGGGTGTTCAACGTCGTCAACGGCGATCGCGAAGCCGTGGACACGTTGCTCACGGATCCGCGGGTCGCCGCCGTCAGCTTCGTCGGCTCGACGCCGGTCGCCGAATACATCTATCGCACGGCCTCGACGCATGGCAAGCGCGTGCAGGCGCTCGGCGGCGCGAAGAATCACATGGTCGTGATGCCCGATGCGGACACGGAGAATGCGGCCAGCGCACTGATCGGCGCCGCCTATGGCTCCGCCGGCGAGCGCTGCATGGCGATCTCGGTGGCCGTCGCCGTGGGCGATGCGGCCGATCCGCTGCTCGATGCGTTGCAGCGGCAGCTCGAGCAGTTGAAGGTCGGCTCCGGGCTCGACGACGGCGTCGAAATGGGCCCGCTCGTCACCCGCGAACATCGCGACCGTGTCAGCGGCTACGTCGATCTCGGCGTGCAGGAAGGCGCGAAGCTCGTCGTCGACGGCCGTGGCCTGCGCGTGCGCGGACTCGACGAGGGCTATTTCATCGGTCCCTGCCTGTTCGACGGCGTCGAGCCGCGGATGCGCATCTACAAGGAAGAGATTTTCGGGCCGGTGCTGTGCGTCGTGCGCGTGCCGGACCTGACAGCGGCTACCCGTCTCGTCAACGAGCACGAGTTCGGCAATGGCACGGCCATCTTCACCGCGAGCGGCGAAGCTGCGCGAACGTTCACCCAGGGCGTGCAGGCGGGCATGGTTGGAATCAACGTGCCGATCCCGGTCCCGATGGCCTTCCACTCGTTCGGCGGCTGGAAGCGCTCGCTGTTCGGGGCCCTGCACGTGCATGGCCCGGACGGCGTGCGCTTTTACACCCGGCTCAAGACGGTCACCTCGCGCTGGCCTACCGCGCGCAGGGAAAGCGCGCAATTCGTCATGCCAACGATGAAGTAACGGTAGAATTCGCCTACCTTACGCGCGGCCGTAGCTCAGTTGGATAGAGCATCAGGCTTCGAACCTGAGGGTCGGGGGTTCGAATCCCTCCGGCCGCGCCAGCCAATCCACCCACTGACAACTTTCCAGGCCGCCGGGGGCACAGACCCGCGGCGTGCCATTCAGAGCGCATGATGCACAAGCCGTTTTCCCGTTCGTGGCCCCTGCGGGCTGCCATCGCCCTGCAGTTCATTCCCGCCCTCGCCATTGCTGACGATGCCGGGGTCGGGGCTGGCGCCGAGGGTGCCGGACTCGAAGTCATCACGGTCACCGCCCAGAAGGTCACCGAGGACTTGCAGAAGACCAGCGCCGCCATCACGGCGATTTCAGGGGACGTCCTGGTCAGTGCCGGCGTGTACGACATCCGCGGCGTGCAGAACCTGATGCCGCTGGTCCGGTTCCAGGCCGAGAACGCCTCGACCGAGCTCTACATACGCGGCGTCGGCTCGACGCTCGACCTGCCCAACATCGAGCCGCCCAACGCCTTCAATTTCAACGGCGTGTACATCCCACGCGAAGGCACCAGCGTCGGCCTGTTCGACATCGCGTCGATCGAGTTGCTGCCGGGCCCGCAGGGCACGCTGTACGGACGCGCGGCGCTCGGCGGCGCCGTCAACGTCGAGTTCAACCGACCCACGCAGGAACTCGAGACCAGCGGCGTGCTCGAGGTGGGCGACTATTCGCTGCTGCACGGCACGATCGTGCAGAACCTGCCCGTGTCGGAGCACCTTGCCCTGCGCGGTGCATTCGACTACATCGAGCGCGACGGTTACCTGCAGACGGGCGCGGATTCCCAGCAGGACTACGCAGGCCGGCTCGCGGCGCTCTACGCGCCGACCGACGACCTGGACGTCTACGTCTGGCTGCACGGTGCGAAGAAGGACGGCAAGTCGCCGAACCTCGTCCGTCGCGGCTTCAACAACGGCACGTTCGACGGCAATCCCAATGCGTTCAACACCAGCGACCCCTGGGACGACCGCATCGACCCGGGTGCGCCGACGGCGTCGCCACAGGATTTCGAGAACATGGTGCTCGGTGCGCAGGTCGACTGGGACCTGGGTGATGCCAAGCTCACCTACATCCCCGGCTACTTCTACCTGGACTGGTCCGCGGACTACTGGCTTGAAAACATTCCAGCGCTGCTTACCGCGCACTACAACCAGGTGACCAACGAGTTGCGCCTCGCGAGCGACACGGACTCGAGGCTGCAGTGGCTCGGCGGCCTGTATGCATACCAGGTCACGAACTCCGGCGATTTCATCGTTGGGGGCTTTCCGCTCTCGCAGATTTCGCGCAACCGGCTCGAAGGCTATGCGGCCTTTGGCGAGGCGACGTATTCGCTGACCGACGCCGTGCGTGTCACGGCGGGCGCCCGGTTCAGCTGGGACCAGCGCGAAGGCGAAGGGCAGACGGCGTTCGGCGTGCCGTTCTCGGCCGACGAGGATTACGACAACGTCGACTGGAAGCTGGGCGTCGAGCTGGACCTCGGCGCGGACGCGATGGCGTACGCGACGATCCAGACCGGTTACCAGCCGGGCACGTACAACGCGTTTCCAGCCACGGACGAGCTGTCGAACCTGGTGCGGTCGGCGACGATGACGGCGTACACGACCGGCATCAAGAGTCGTTTCCTCGACGATCGCCTGCAGGTCAACGACGAGATCTTCTATTACGACTACGAAGACCTGCTGGTGCAGTCGTTCAACCTGAACACCGCGCTGCTGACGACCTTCAATGCCGACCAGACGACGATCTGGGGCAACCAGCTCGACGTGCTGTTCGCGCCGACCGGTCGCGACCGGCTGAACCTGTCGGTGGGTTACCTCAATGCCGAGTACGACGACTTCATCGTCCCGGACGAAGTGAACATGGGTATCCCGAACCGCGATTTCGGCGGCTACCCGCTGCAGAACGCGCCGGAGTGGACGGTGTCCGCCGGATACCAGCACGAATTCCCGGTCGGTCCGGGTCGCATGCTCGCGCGTGTCGAGACACGCTACGAGGATTCGTTCTGGGGCACGTTCGCGCAGTTCCGCGGCACCGAGCAGCAGGACTACTTCAAGACCGATGCATCGGTCACGTACTACGCGCCCGACGATCGCTGGAGCCTGGGACTCTGGGTGAAGAATATCGAAAACGAGGCGGTACTCGCGGCAGCGACGACCGGCCAGTTCGGGCCGTACGCCGACGTCTTCATCGAGCCGCCGCGGACGTTCGGCGCGCGGTTCACCTTCAAGCTCTGAGGTCCTGCTCCCTCGCCCGCCGCAGCCCTGGAGCTGACATTCGTGGACTGCGACAGGCGATCGGGAGCCGGTGGTCGATCGGGTGGCCGCGTCAGAATTTCATGCTGACACCCGCATAGATTGATCGGCCTGCGCCGGGCACCGGCGTGCCCCATTGCGGCTGGTTGGGCACGGGCGGGATGGTCATCGTCGTGCCCTGACCGACGTAAGCGCCGCCCAGCGGCAGCTCGTAGTAGCGGTCGAACAGGTTTTCGATGCCGAGTTCCACGCTCCAGGAGGCTCGCTCGTAGCGGCTGCGCAGGTGCGCAAGGCCGTAGCCCGCGGTCTGCATTTCGTTGCGTACCGCGGAGACGTCATCCTTCGCCGCCACGAATTCACCCTCCAGTGAATTGCGCCACGAACCAAGTTCATGCGTGAACGCCAGCTTGGCGTTCAGCGGCATGATGTTGTAGAGGTTGCCGTCCGTATCCTCGTTCCTGCCCCTGGTGTAGCTCGCCACGAGCTGGGCCGAGAACTTCCCGTAGTCGGTCGTGCCAGCCAGCCGGTAGTCAGCCGCGAGGTCCGCGCCGTAGAGCTGGGCGGACTGGTTGGCGTACTTGAGCACCGTGAAGTTGCCGACCACGGGCACGATTCGGGGCGCGTTCGTCGCTGCGTCCCATTGCACCGCGTCGATGTAGTCCTGCACGTCCGTGTAGTACGGCGTGACCTTGACACTCCAGCGCTCCGCATCGGCATCGTGCCAGTCGGCGGTGACGCTCACCGTGCGAGCCACCTCGGGTTTCAGGTTCGACGTCGCCGAAATAGCCGTTGCTGTCGCCGACGAAGTTGTTCATGAACGCCGCCATCTGCCACGTGGACCAGGTGTAGCGTTCGTACAGGTTGGGCGAGCGGATCTTTTGCGCCAGGCCGACTCCGCCAAGTCTGGGTGGCCGCCGGCGTGAAGCGAGCGAGCCAGGACAGGTCCCAGTTGTCGTCCGTCTTGCCACGGACTCAGTGTTGAAGAGCGCCGCGTCCCGCGTCTGGTTGCCGATGCCGCCGACGCCGCTGGTCGGATAGGAGTTGAGGTTGTAGCCGTGAACCGGGCCCGCATTCATATCCACGCCTTCAAACCGGACGCCCAGGATGTGCGTCCAGCGTTCCTTGCTGACCTCCCATTCCCCATAGGCTGCATAACGGTCACGCTTACCGTCGTTCAGGTTCAGGAAGTCGTAGGGCCACATGCCTGCGCCGGAGGGCGGCCACCAGTCGTCCAGCCGGTATTCCTGATACTCGCCGCCGACGCGCAGGAGGCTCTGCTCGCGCAGCGGGATCGCCGCGCTGACAGTGACCCCCGTGTTCTTGCCGTCCGTCTTCATCGGCATGCCGGCGGCGCAACCGATCATCTGGCCGCTTACCATCATTGAGCCGGAGATCGGCGAGCAGGGTGTGCCGTTCACTGCCCTGTCCCCGCCCGAGCCGCGCGGCGGTTGCCCTGGGCCATACCAGAACCGCTTGTCGTCGCCGAAATCCATTTCGTGCTCGGTGTGCTGGTAATACGCCCGCGCCTGCAGGGTTCCCCAGCCCAGGCTGCCGGTGTAGGCAAGGTTGAACTGGTCGCTCGTGTTCTCCGTCATGTCCATGCGCTGGTTGGCGTAGCCCTCGTACGGGATGTCCTGGAAACCGTAGGTGAAGTCCAGCAGGTGACCGCCGCTCTGCCAGGCGAGCCGGACCGCCTGGTTGCTGGATTCATAGGCGGAGGATCCCACTTCGTCCGTCGGCAGCGTGTGGCCCGCCCGACCGGTGAACGTGTAGCTCTTGAAATTGTCGCCGGCCTGTGTAGTTGTCGGATTGGGTGTAGGCGCCGGTGTAGCTGAAGCTCAGGCTCTCGGTGGCAAACGTGCCGGAGAGATTCCCGCCCCAGCCATCGCCGTTGCTGCGATAGAACGTTCCGGCTTCGCCCTTCAGGAGATGAGCGCCGGGCTGCGCGAACGCCGGGTCCGCGGAGCGCACCACGATGCTGCCGCCGATGCTGTCGCCGCCCACGCTGACCGGCGTGACGCCGGCGTAGACATCGGTGTTGGCCACGGCCGTGGGGTCGATGTAGGAAAGCGGTGAGTTCATGTGGTTGGGACAGGCGGCCACGAGGTCCATGCCGTCCACCTGGGTGCGCAGGCGATCATCCGCGAGACCACGGATGACCGGCAGGCTGGAAACGCCTCCGGCGCCATAGACGCTCACCCCGGGCAGATCCGCGAGCAGACTGGCGGTGTCGCTGGTGCGGGCGCGCTTGCGGGCAATCTCGGCGCTGTCGAGGCCCATGGCGCCGAAGCTGGGGGTGAGAATCCGGCGGGCCGTGACCAGGATTTCTTCGAGGTTGGAGCCATCTTCCGCCGCCACGCCTTGGGCGGCGTAAAGGGCCAGGAATACGGCAACTGTAATCGGACGAGGTCGCATGTCTTCAGACTCCGAAAAAAGATGGGGAGTGGGAGTTCTGCCGAAGCCCCGCTGGGCCGACTTCCAGCGCCGTCCGACGTCGTTGCGGTTGGCCGTCACCGATTCATCGCGATGCCAAGCGTAGCCCGCGACCGCCGCCGGGGTGCGCAGCGGTCGAGATGAGACTACGAGCAGTACAGCGGATGCCCGGCGGGCCGAAGCCGGGGCACCGATGAAGGCGCCCGGCGTCAAACGGGCAGTCGAGCCCTATGCAGGGCTGACGAAGGCGGGAGGCGCCCTGGGAGGATTGGCTCGATGCTGTGTCCGAAAGACAACGGCAGGTTCCGGTGGCGACGGAATGGCGTCAGGCGTCGCAGCGCCGCCGAGAACCGGCAGCGTGGTCGGTGGTGGCGCAGCCGTGCCGGCGGCCGCAAAGACGCAAGGCGATTCGTGATGCGCGGGACTCCCAGGCCGCTGTCCGTCGTCCTTCGCGGGCGAGTGCGCGCCCTGCGGCAGCGGCCCGGCGCCATGGCACATCTGCATGGTGGGCGCATGATTTGCGTCCGTGCCCGGCATGAAGCCTGGCGGTACCAGCATGCGGCTCGCCAACGCAGGCAACAGCAGCAGGGCGACCCAGAGGTGGGTTCTGCGGCGTTGTGTCCAGCGGAGATTCATGACGCCAGTCTAGGTGAAGGCGAGCGCGCTGCGCGACCTGCGGTTATCCGCA
>CAVOWK010000040.1:0-17176 GCA_963700045.1 uncultured Gammaproteobacteria bacterium | reverse complement strand
GATGCGGACCCGTGGCCAGGAAGTCGTGATCGTCTCCTCCGGCGCCATCGCGCTCGGACGGCGCCAGCTCGGGCTCGCGCCCGGCAAGCTCAAGCTCGAGGAAAGCCAGGCGGCCGCGGCTGTTGGCCAGATCCGTCTCGCGCACGCCTGGAAGGAAGTGCTCGAACAGCACGACTGCGCTGTCGCGCAGATGCTGCTGACCCTTGGCGACACGGAAGAGCGCCGTCGATACCTGAATGCGCGCAGCACGCTCAATACGCTGCTCAAGCTCGGCGCAGTCCCGGTCATCAACGAGAACGACACCGTGGCGACCGCCGAGATCCGTTACGGCGACAACGACCGGCTTGCCGCGCGCGTCGCCCAGATGGCGAGCGCCGACTGCCTCGTGCTGCTCTCCGATGTCGATGGCCTGTACACGGCCGATCCAGCGCGTGACCCGCAAGCGAAGTTCATCCCCGAAGTGACCGGCATCACCCCCGAGATCGAGGCGATGGCGGGCGGTTCGGCATCCGACGTGGGTTCCGGCGGCATGGCCACGAAGGTGCTCGCCGGCAGGATTGCGGTCGCGGCCGGGTGCAACATGTGCATCACCGCGGGTCGCGAGCAGCATCCGCTGCAGCGCATCGAAGCCGGTGGCCGCTGCACCTGGTTCGTGGCGCAGGCCTCGCCGAAAACGGTGCGCAAGCAATGGATTGCGGGACTGCTGCAGCCGATGGGCGCGCTGCACGTCGATGCCGGCGCCGCCAGGGCCTTGCGTGGCGGCAAGAGCCTGTTGCCGGCCGGGGTCACGCAGGTCGAAGGCCGCTTCGACCGGGGCGACATGGTCATCGTGCGCGACGCGGACGGCACCGAGATAGCACGCGGCCTGAGCGCCTATTCGAGCGAGGATGCCCGCCGCGCGAGCGGTCGCCGCAGCCAGGAGCTCGAGGCGATTCTCGGGTATCGTGGCCGCGACGAACTGATCCACCGCGACGACCTCGTGCTGACGTGACGACCGACGAAGCCATTGCACAGACCATGCAGCAGCTCGGCCGCGACGCGGTCGCGGCGCAGCACGTGCTCTCGAACTCGAGCGGCGAGCAGCGCAACCGGGCCCTGCATGCCGCTGCAGCGGCGTTGCGGCTGCACCAGGCCGTGATTCTCGCGGCCAACGAACGCGACATGCGCGCGGCGACCGTCGCCGGACTCGGGCGCGCGGCACTGGATCGCCTGCGACTCGATGCCGCGCGCATCGAAGCGATGGCACGCGGGGTCGAAGACATTGCGGCGCTGCCCGACCCGATCGGCACGGTGCTGGCCGAATGGACACGCCCGAATGGATTGCGGTTCCAGCGCGTGCGCGTGCCGCTCGGCGTCATCGGCATCATCTACGAAAGCCGGCCGAACGTGACCTGCGACGCCGGCGCGCTGTGCCTCAAGTCGGCGAATGCGGTGATCCTGCGCGGCGGCAGCGAGAGCCACCACTCCAGTGTCGCGATTCACGCCTGCCTGGTCGCAGGATTGCTTGCCGCGAGCCTGCCGGCAGCCTGCGTCCAGTTGGTGCCCACGACCGATCGCGCTGCCGTCGGCGAGATGCTTGCGGGCATGACCGACTTCATCGACGTGATCGTGCCGCGGGGCGGCAAGAGCCTGGTTGCGCGCGTGCAGCAGGAGGCGCGGGTGCCGGTCATCGGGCACCTCGAAGGCCTCTGTCACGTGTATGTCGATCGTGCCGCCAACCTCGAGATGGCCCGCTCGATCGTGCTCAACGCCAAGCTGCGGCGCACCGGAGTCTGCGGCGCCGCCGAGACGTTGCTGGTCGATGCCGCGGCGGAACGCACGCACCTGGCGCCGCTGGTGCGCGAGTTGCTCGATGCCGGTTGCGAAGTCCGCGGCGATGCCGCGACCTGCGCCGTGGACTCGCGCGTGGTGCCGGCGACTGCAGCCGACTGGCATACCGAGTACCTCGACGCGATCATCGCAGTGAGGCTCGTGAGCGGTGTGCAGGGTGCGATCGAACACATCGCGCGTTACGGCTCGGACCACACGGATTCCATCGTCACGGACGACATTGCGACGGCCGAGACATTCCTCGCGCGCGTCGACAGCGCGATCGTGCTGCATAACGCGTCCACGCAGTTCGCGGACGGCGGCGAGTTCGGCATGGGTGCGGAAATCGGCATCTCCACCGATCGCTTCCACGCGCGCGGTCCGGTCGGCGTCGAACAGCTGACGAGCTACAAGTATGTCGTGCGGGGCAGCGGCCAGGTTCGGCCCTGACGGTTCAGGCGCCGACGGCGGCGAGCCCACCCGCCAGCGAATAGACGGCCGGGTATCCCAGTGAACGCAGGTGGCCTGCCAGCGCGAGACTGCGCACGCCGTGGGCGCACACGATCAGGTAACGGCCCTCGCGCGGCAGCGCGGTCGATCCCTGCAGGAGCGCGCTGAGCGGCAAGTGCCATTCGATCCGCGCGGCCGGGTCGTCCATGGCGCGTTCCCACGGCTCACGGATGTCGACCAGTTTCAGGCCCGCCGCGCGGGCTGCGGCCAGGGTCGGATACTCGAGTTCCAGAGCGTCCGGGTCGATCGCGTCCGTCTGCAATTCACGCGGTGAGTGGTCACAAGCCGGATTGCGCGCCGCCTTCAACGTGCGCCAGTGCATGCCGAGCAGGTCGAACACGTGCAGGGCGGGGGCGCTCTCCACCGGCAGTCCCAGCAGCAGCTTCAGCGCCTGCATGGCCTGCAGTGCACCGAGCGCCGCCGGCACCGGACCGAGCACGCCGGCCTGGGCGCAGTTGCCGACCAGTCCGTCACGCGGCGCCTCGGGCCAGAGACAGCGCAGGCACGGCCAGTCCTCGCGCGGCAGGTAGACCTGCAACTGGCCTTCGTACTGGTACACGCTGGCGAAGATAGCGGGCTTGCCGAGGATCACCGCAGCGTCGTTCACGGTGAACTTGGTCGCGAAGTTGTCGCTGCAGTCGACGACGAGGTCGTACCGCGCGAGCCAGTCGACGAGGTTGCCGGCGTCGGCGCGCTCGGCATGCACGGCGAACGTTGCCTCGGGGTTGAGTTGCCGCAGCCGCGCCGCGGCCACGGCCGCCTTCGACTTGCCGATGTCCGCGACGCCGTAAAGCGGTTGCCGGTGCAGGTTGCTCGCTTCGACGACGTCGCCGTCGACGATCCCGATGCGTCCTACGCCGGCTGCGGCGAGGTACTGCAGCACCGGCACGCCGAGGCCGCCGGCACCGATGACGAGCGCCGACCCTGCGCGCAGACGCTGCTGTCCCGCAGTGCCGACTTCGGGCAGCGCTGTCTGCCGCGAGAAATCCGCAGCTGCCTGCGACGGCGCCATCGCGGCATGCGTGTGCGCACGCTCGCTGCCGTGTTCGTGCCTGTCGCCGGGCGCGCGTGGTGCGGCGTGGTCCGCGTGGCTTTCATGCTCACCCGGTTGCGCGCAGCGCTCGCAGTTCACCCAGCCCGAATCGCCGTCGACGTAGTGTTCCTTTTTCCAGATCGGAACACGGTGCTTGACCTCGTCGATGATATAGCGGCAGGCCGCAAAGGCTTCCGCGCGATGGCGCGAGCTCACGCCGACCCACACAGCCATTTCGCCGAGACCGAGGTCGCCGATCCGGTGGATGCACGCGGCGTGCTGCACGCCGTATTTCGCGATCGCCTCGGCGACGATGCGTTCGCCCTCGCGCTCGGCCAGCGCGGCATAGGCCTCGTATTCGAGCCGGCGCACCGCGCGACCCTCATTGTGGTCGCGCACCCAGCCTTCGAACGTCGCATAGCCGCCGCACGCCGGATCGGCGAGCGCCTCGCGACCGCGAGCCGTGTCGATCGGCAACGGGCTGAAGGCGAACGGCTGCATCAGCCGCCCGCGACGGGAGGAATGAAGACGACGCGGTCGTTGGCTTCGAGCGGCGACGACCAGTCCCGGAACTCTTCGTTCACGGCGACGCGCAACATCGAGAGCGGCAGGGTGAAGCCGTGCCTGGCCCGCACTTCCTCGTACAGCTCGGCCGGGGTCGTGGCGGCCGTGTCCAGGCGTTCCTCGCTGCAGCCGGCCTGCTCGCGCAGCACGGCAAAGTACTGGAGCGTGATCTTCTTCATGGCGTCGCCGGTCCGCCCAGGTGACCCCGGGCGCGTTGCAGTTCTTCGGGAGTGTTCACGTTGTCGAGCGCGGCCGGGTCGGGCTGCCGGAGCAGTGCGACACCGGTGCCGACGATGAATTTTCGCGGGCAGTTGCGACCCGAGGCGATGGCTGCCAGCACGCCGGCGCGCGATGCAGGTTCATAGATCGCACAGAGCGGCTCCGGCAATCCATCGTGACTGCTCGCGTAGGCGACCACGGAGCGGCCATCGCGATGACCGACCAGGTGGCCGATGGCTGCGTCGTCGACGAAGGGCAGGTCGCAGGCCAGCACGAGCCACGCGCAGTCCGGGTGCGCCGCTTGTGCCGCGGCGATGCCGGCAATCGGGCCAGCGCCGTCGTGCACGTCGACGATCACGGGTCGACCTCGCCGCACAGGGTCGTCCTGCTGGTCGGCACGAATCGAGACGAACACGCGTTCGCAGTGTCGAGCGAGCGTGTCGCATGCCCAGTCGAGCTGCGGGCGGCCGTGCAGGGCGAGGGCAGCCTTGTCCTGTCCCATGCGCCTGCTTGCGCCGCCCGCCAGCACCAGGCCGTACAGTGGTGCGAGCGCCTGCGTCATCGCGCGACGCCTTCGTGCACGGCGCGCTTGCCGCCCTGTTTTTCGATCAATCGCGTCTCCGCGATGACGATTTCGTGCGACAGCGCCTTGCACATGTCGTAGATCGTGAGCGCCGCGATCGAGGCGCCGGTCAGGGCCTCCATTTCGACGCCCGTCTTGTGGTGCAGAGAGACCGTGCAGCGCACGACGGCTTCGTCGTCGTGCATGTCGATGACGACGTCGCAGCGCTCGAGGCCGAGCGGGTGGCAGAAGGGAATCAGCTCGTGCGTGCGCTTGGCGGCCATCACGCCGGCCACGATCGCCGTGTGGAACACCGGGCCTTTGCTGGTGGCGAAACCGGCGTCGCGCAGCGCGCGCGCGACAGCAGCTGGAAAACGAACCCTCGATTCGGCCACAGCGGTCCGCAACGTGACTGGCTTGGCGCTCACGTCCACCATGGTGGGGCGGCCTTGCGCGTCGACGTGGGTGAGTTCGGTCATCGTGTCATCCGCCGATGTAGTGCATCTCGACCTTGCGCAGCGGAGCCTCGCTGCCACGCAACTCGCTGCGCAATTCGCTGTAGCGGTCTGCCCGCCGTGACCATGCGCTGCGCAGCAGCTCGAGCAGTTCGCCATCCGACGCGCCGGCGCGCAATGGCGCGCGCAGATCGAGTCCGCGCGTGGCGAACAGGCAGGTGTACAAGACGCCTTCCGATGACAGTCGCGCGCGATTGCAGTCGCCGCAGAACGGTTCGCTCACCGACGAGACAAAGCCGATTTCGCCGGCACCATCCTCGTAGGTGTAACGCGATGCGACCTCGCCCCGGTAGCGGCCGGTTGCGGCCGTCACGGGCCAGCGCGCCTCGATCTGCCGCAGGATGTCGGCCGACGGCACGACCTGCGCAGGCTCCCACGCGTTGCGGTTGCCGACGTCCATGTATTCGATCAGCCGCACGATGACGCCCGTGCCGCGGAAGCGGTCGAGCAGGTCGAGCACCGTGTGGTCATTGATCCCGCGCTGGACCACGGTGTTGACCTTCACCGGCCGCAAGCCTGCGGCGAGTGCGGCCTCGATGCCTTCGAGCACCTGCGACAGCCCGCCGAAGCCGCCGCTCATCTGCGTGAACACCGCTTCGTCGAGCGAGTCGAGGCTCACCGTCACCCGGTGCAGGCCATTGCCCTTCAATTCAGCCGCGTGCTGCGCGAGCAGGACGCCATTGGTCGTGAGTGCGAGGTCGTCGATGCCTTCGATGCCCGACAGTTCGGCGACGAGATCAGGCAAGCCGTTGCGCAGCAGTGGTTCGCCGCCGGTCAGGCGCACCTTGCGCACGCCGAGGCGCGCCGCGACCCGCGCCAGCCGCACGATCTCCTCGAACGACAGCCGCTCCTGCGCACGCAGGAAGCGGTACTTCTCGTCGAACGTCGACTGCGGCATGCAGTACGGGCAACGGAAATTGCAGCGGTCCATGACCGAGATGCGCAGGTCGTGCACCGGCCGGCCGAGTCTGTCGACCACCGGGTTCATCGGGCCCAGGGCGACGACACCGGTGGAACTGCGTGGATCAGGCATGTGCGTTCACCAGCGGTACAGCGGCGCGAGCGAGCCCGCCGGGATTTCGCGGGGGCCCGGCGGCAGTTCCACGAAACCGTCCGTACCCAGCAATGAAATGAAATCTCCCGATCCGCGCGTGGGCCGCGGCATGGCGAGCATGCCCAGGGTCGAGCTGTATTCCACGGCCACCGGCAGGAAACAGGTGAGTGCAGGCTTGACCTTGAATGCCGATCCCAATGGGATGTGCTCCGTGGCGCGCGCTGGTGCACCGGCCATCGCGGCGAGCGCAGGCACGACGTAGCGCAACAGGCAAACGAGGGCAGACACTGGATTGCCTGGCAGTCCGAACACGGTCTGGCCCGCCGATCCGATGCCGAACCAGATCGGCTTGCCTGGACGCTGCGCGACCTTGTGCAACACTTCCCGGACGCCCAGTTGCCGCAGGACGTTCGGCACGTGATCGTAGCGTCCCATCGAGACGCCTCCCGTCAGGACGATCATGTCGTGCGTGGCGAGATGCGCCGTCAGTCGCTCGGCGAGCACGGCGTGGTCGTCTGGCAAATGGTCTTCGGCGACTCGCTGCTGGCCGCGCAGGTTCAAGGCACCGCGCAAGGCATGGCTGTTCGACCTACGGACCTGCCAGGCCGCGATCGGCTGGTCGGGAGCGACGAGTTCGTCGCCCGTGGTCGCAATCAGGATGCGGGGCTCGATGCGCACGTCGGCCCGGGGCAGACCGGCGGAGGCGAGTACCGCAAGCTCCGGCGCGCCGAGGCGCGTGCCGCGCGCGAGCAGCAGATCGCCTTCGCGCGCATCCAGTCCACGCGTATGCACGTTCAGAAAAGGTTCAACTGGCATGGCATCGTCGACCACGGCAAAACCGTCCTCGATGCGCAGGCGCTCGACTGGCACGACGCAGTCGCAACCCTGCGGCAGCACGGCGCCGGTCATTGCTTCGAGGCATTCAGCGGGATCGGCGAGACTCAGTGGCGGATAGCCCGCGGCCTGGGTGCCGGCGATGCGAAACCGGCGCTGGCCCTGGCGCCACGCCTGCGAGGCGAAAGCGATGCCGTCCATCGTGACCCGATCGAACGGAGGCTGGTCGCGTTCCGCGCGCACGGACTGGGCCAGGACCGCGCCCGCCAGGGATTCCAGCGGACGCGACTCGACCGGCAGCGGGAGCACGCTCTCGCGCACGAGCGCCTCCGCTTCGGCCGGGGTCGGCAAAGCCGACGCAGCCGACGTCATGCGGACAGGGCGCTCGGGCGAACGCCGGGGTTCACTTGGCAGCCTTCTCCGAGTACGCCTTCTTCTCGACGTTCCAACGGTCCACCAGCGCCTGCAGTTCGTCGAGTGCCGAATTGTGCTTCTTGGCATGGATCGCCTCGACAGCGGCTTTCTTCTCGGCGAGCTTCGGATCGGCCGCATCCAGCGCCGCCAGTTGCTCGGTCTGGTCCTGTTCGAGGCAGGGCAGGTAAGTCTCCTGCACGTTCTTCGCGTAGTCCTTCACCAGCGTCTGCGCCGCCAGCATCTCTTCCTTGGTTGCGGACGCGCCATTCGGCAGTGCCTGCGGGGCCTGGGGATAGACGCAAGTGGCGGCTTCGGCGGCGGCGCTCAACGCCAGCAGGACCGGGGCAAGGGCAAGGGCGGGCAGTATCTTCATGTCGTTGGAACCTCGAAAGTGCCAGTGGTTGCGCAGCCTGCCACAGCGGCCGGCGGATCGCGGACGGGCACTATACCGCAGCCTTCAGCCCGACCGGGCCGGGCCGGACAGGGGCCCTGCAACCCCGCCTGCAGGGGTTGGCAGGGCGGTACGGCTTCGTGTCCAATGCCGGCTCCGCCCGACCTGATCCCCGACTGGAATCCTGCCCATGCGCGCCCCGAAATCGACTGTTGCTGCCGTGACCACGGTCGCTGAAACCTTCCAACTTGGCCATTTCATCGGTGGACGCGAGGTCGCCGGAGCCTCCGGTCGCTGCGGGGCCGTACACAACCCGGCCACCGGCCAGGTCCGGGGCGAAGTGGCCTTTGCCAGCGCCGACGAGACCCGGGCGGCCATTGCCGCGGCCGAGGCTGCGCTGCCGGCCTGGTCGGCCACGCCACCGCTGCAGCGCGCGCGGATCATGTTCAAGTTCAAGGCGCTGCTCGAGGAACACACCGACGAGCTGGCGCGACTGATCACGGTCGAGCACGGCAAGGTGTTTTCGGACGCACGCGGCGAAGTCATCCGCGGCACCGAAGTCGTCGAGTTCGCCTGCGGTATCCCGCAGATGCTGAAAGGCGAGTTCAGCGAAAACGTCGGCACCAATGTCGACAGCTGGTCGCAGCGCCAGCCGGTTGGCGTGTGCGCCGGCATCACGCCGTTCAACTTTCCTGCGATGGTTCCGATGTGGATGTTCCCGGTGGCGATCGCGTGCGGCAACACGTTCGTGCTGAAGCCGTCCGAGAAGGATCCGAGCTGTCCGATGCGCGTCGCGCAACTGCTCAAGCAGGCCGGCCTGCCGGACGGGGTGTTCAACGTCGTCAACGGCGATCGCGAAGCCGTGGACACGTTGCTCACGGATCCGCGGGTCGCCGCCGTCAGCTTCGTCGGCTCGACGCCGGTCGCCGAATACATCTATCGCACGGCCTCGACGCATGGCAAGCGCGTGCAGGCGCTCGGCGGCGCGAAGAATCACATGGTCGTGATGCCCGATGCGGACACGGAGAATGCGGCCAGCGCACTGATCGGCGCCGCCTATGGCTCCGCCGGCGAGCGCTGCATGGCGATCTCGGTGGCCGTCGCCGTAGGCGATGCGGCCGATCCGCTGCTCGATGCGTTGCAGCGGCAGCTCGAGCAGTTGAAGGTCGGCTCCGGGCTCGACGACGGCGTCGAAATGGGCCCGCTCGTCACCCGCGAACATCGCGACCGTGTCAGCGGCTACGTCGATCTCGGCGTGCAGGAAGGCGCGAAGCTCGTCGTCGACGGCCGTGGCCTGCGCGTGCGCGGACTCGACGAGGGCTATTTCATCGGTCCCTGCCTGTTCGACGGCGTCGAGCCGCGGATGCGCATCTACAAGGAAGAGATTTTCGGGCCGGTGCTGTGCGTCGTGCGCGTGCCGGACCTGACAGCGGCTACCCGTCTCGTCAACGAGCACGAGTTCGGCAATGGCACGGCCATCTTCACCGCGAGCGGCGAAGCTGCACGAACGTTCACCCAGGGCGTGCAGGCGGGCATGGTTGGAATCAACGTGCCGATCCCGGTCCCGATGGCCTTCCACTCGTTCGGCGGCTGGAAGCGCTCGCTGTTCGGGGCCCTGCACGTGCATGGCCCGGACGGCGTGCGCTTTTACACCCGGCTCAAGACGGTCACCTCGCGCTGGCCTACCGCGCGCAGGGAAAGCGCGCAATTCGTCATGCCAACGATGAAGTAACGGTAGAATTCGCCTACCTTACGCGCGGCCGTAGCTCAGTTGGATAGAGCATCAGGCTTCGAACCTGAGGGTCGGGGGTTCGAATCCCTCCGGCCGCGCCAGCCAATCCACCCACTGACAACTTTCCAGGCCGCCGGGGGCACAGACCCGCGGCGTGCCATTCAGAGCGCATGATGCACAAGCCGTTTTCCCGTTCGTGGCCCCTGCGGGCTGCCATCGCCCTGCAGTTCATTCCCGCCCTCGCCATTGCTGACGATGCCGGGGTCGGGGCTGGCGCCGAGGGTGCCGGACTCGAAGTCATCACGGTCACCGCCCAGAAGGTCACCGAGGACTTGCAGAAGACCAGCGCCGCCATCACGGCGATTTCAGGGGACGTCCTGGTCAGTGCCGGCGTGTACGACATCCGCGGCGTGCAGAACCTGATGCCGCTGGTCCGGTTCCAGGCCGAGAACGCCTCGACCGAGCTCTACATACGCGGCGTCGGCTCGACGCTCGACCTGCCCAACATCGAGCCGCCCAACGCCTTCAATTTCAACGGCGTGTACATCCCACGCGAAGGCACCAGCGTCGGCCTGTTCGACATCGCGTCGATCGAGTTGCTGCCGGGCCCGCAGGGCACGCTGTACGGACGCGCGGCGCTCGGCGGCGCCGTCAACGTCGAGTTCAACCGACCCACGCAGGAACTCGAGACCAGCGGCGTGCTCGAGGTGGGCGACTATTCGCTGCTGCACGGCACGATCGTGCAGAACCTGCCCGTGTCGGAGCACCTTGCCCTGCGCGGTGCATTCGACTACATCGAGCGCGACGGTTACCTGCAGACGGGCGCGGATTCCCAGCAGGACTACGCAGGCCGGCTCGCGGCGCTCTACGCGCCGACCGACGACCTGGACGTCTACGTCTGGCTGCACGGTGCGAAGAAGGACGGCAAGTCGCCGAACCTCGTCCGTCGCGGCTTCAACAACGGCACGTTCGACGGCAATCCCAATGCGTTCAACACCAGCGACCCCTGGGACGACCGCATCGACCCGGGTGCGCCGACGGCGTCGCCACAGGATTTCGAGAACATGGTGCTCGGTGCGCAGGTCGACTGGGACCTGGGTGATGCCAAGCTCACCTACATCCCCGGCTACTTCTACCTGGACTGGTCCGCGGACTACTGGCTTGAAAACATTCCAGCGCTGCTTACCGCGCACTACAACCAGGTGACCAACGAGTTGCGCCTCGCGAGCGACACGGACTCGAGGCTGCAGTGGCTCGGCGGCCTGTATGCATACCAGGTCACGAACTCCGGCGATTTCATCGTTGGGGGCTTTCCGCTCTCGCAGATTTCGCGCAACCGGCTCGAAGGCTATGCGGCCTTTGGCGAGGCGACGTATTCGCTGACCGACGCCGTGCGTGTCACGGCGGGCGCCCGGTTCAGCTGGGACCAGCGCGAAGGCGAAGGGCAGACGGCGTTCGGCGTGCCGTTCTCGGCCGACGAGGATTACGACAACGTCGACTGGAAGCTGGGCGTCGAGCTGGACCTGGGCGCGGACGCGATGGCGTACGCGACGATCCAGACCGGTTACCAGCCGGGCACGTACAACGCGTTTCCAGCCACGGACGAGCTGTCGAACCTGGTGCGGTCGGCGACGATGACGGCGTACACGACCGGCATCAAGAGTCGTTTCCTCGACGATCGCCTGCAGGTCAACGACGAGATCTTCTATTACGACTACGAAGACCTGCTGGTGCAGTCGTTCAACCTGAACACCGCGCTGCTGACGACCTTCAATGCCGACCAGACGACGATCTGGGGCAACCAGCTCGACGTGCTGTTCGCGCCGACCGGTCGCGACCGGCTGAACCTGTCGGTGGGTTACCTCAATGCCGAGTACGACGACTTCATCGTTCCGGACGAGCGTGAACATCGGCATTCCGAACCGCGATTTCGGCGGCTACCCGCTGCAGAACGCGCCGGAGTGGACGGTGTCTGCCGGATACCAGCACGAATTCCCGGTCGGTCCGGGTCGCGTGCTCGCCCGTGTCGAAACACGCTACGAGGATTCGTTCTGGGGCACTTTCGCCCAGTTCCGCGGCACCGAGCAGCAGGACTACTTCAAGACCGATGCATCGGTGACGTACTACGCGCCCGACGATCGCTGGAGCCTCGGGCTCTGGGTCAAGAACATCGAGAACGAAGCGGTGCTTGCGGCAGCGACGACCGGCCAGTTCGGGCCGTACGCCGACGTCTTCATCGAGCCGCCGCGGACGTTCGGCGCGCGGTTCACCTTCAAGCTCTGAGGTCCTGCTCCCTCGCCCGCCGGAGCCCTGGAGCTGACATTCGTGGACTGCGACAGGCGATCGGGAGCCGGTGGTCGATCGGGTGGCCGCGTCAGAATTTCATGCTGACACCCGCATAGATTGATCGGCCTGCGCCGGGCACCGGCGTGCCCCATTGCGGCTGGTTGGGCACGGGCGGGATGGTCATCGTCGTGCCCTGACCGACGTAAGCGCCGCCCAGCGGCAGCTCGTAGTAGCGGTCGAACAGGTTTTCGATGCCGAGCTCCACGCTCCAGGAGGCTCGCTCGTAGCGGCTGCGCAGGTGCGCAAGGCCGTAGCCCGCGGTCTGCATTTCGTTGCGTACCGCGGAGACGTCATCCTTCGCCGCCACGAATTCGCCCTCCAGTGTTATTGCGCCACGAACCGAGTTCATGCGTGAACGCCAGCTTGGCGTTCAGCGGCATGATGTTGTAGAGGTTGCCGTCCGTATCCTCGTTCCTGCCCCTGGTGTAGCTCGCCACGAGCTGGGCCGAGAACTTGCCGTAGTCGGTCGTGTCTGCCAGCCGGTAGTCAGCCGCAAGGTCCGCGCCGTAGAGCTGGGCGGACTGGTTGGCGTACTTGAGCACGGTGAAGTTGCCGACCACGGGCACGGCGCGGGGCGCGTTCGTCGCAGCGTCCCACTGCACCGCGTCGATGTAGTCCTGCACGTCCGTGTAGTACGGCGTCACCTTGACGCTCCATCGCTCCGCGCCGGCATCGTGCCAGTCGGCGGTGACGCTCACCGTGCGAGCCACCTCGGGCTTCAGGTCGACGTCACCGAAGTAGCCGTTGCCGTCGCCGACGAAGTTGTTCATCAGCGCCGCCATCTGCCACGTGGACCAGGTGTAGCGCTCATACAGGTTGGGCGAGCGGGTCTTCTGCGCCAGGCCGATCTCGTAAGTCTGCGTCGCCGCCGGCATGAAGCGAGCCGAGCCATGAGAGATCCCAGTTGTCGTCCGTCCTGCCGCGTGACTCTGCCATTGAACAGCGCCGCGTCCCGCGTCTGGTTGCCCATGCCGCCAACGCCGCTGGTCGGATACGAGTCGAGGTTGTAACCGTGAACCGGGCCCGCATTCATGTCCACGGTTTCAAAGCGGGCGCCGAGGATGTGCGTCCAGCGTTCCTTGCTGGTCTCCCATTCCCCGTACGCGGCGTAGCGGTCACGCTGTCCGTCGTTCAGGTTCAGGAAGTCGTAGGGCCACATGCCCGCACCGGAGGCCGGCCACCAGTCGTCCAGCCGATTCTCGTGATACTCGCCTCCGATGCGCAGCAGGCTCTGCTCGGCCAGCGGGATCGCCGCGCTGACGGCGAGGCCCGGTGTTCTTGCCGTCCGCCATCATTGGCATGCCGGCAGCGCAACCAACCATCTGGCCGCTCGCCATCGTCGAGCCGGAGATCGGCGAGCAGGGTGAACCGTTCAGGGCCGTATCTCCGCCTGAGCCGCTCGGCGGCTGCCCCGGGCCGTACCAGAACCGCTTGTCGTCGCCGAAGTCCATCTCGTGCTCGGTGTGCTGGTAGAACGCCCGCGCCTGCAGGGTTCCCCAGCCGAGATCGCCGGTGTACGCGAGGTTGAACCGGTCGCTCGTGTTCTCCGTCATGTCCATGCGCTGGTTGGCATAGAGCTCGTACGGAATGTCCTGCAAGCCGTAGCTGAAATCCAGCATGTGACGGCCACTGCGCCAGGCAAGCCGGACGGTCTGGTTGCGGGAATCGTAGGCAGTGGAGCCGACTTCGTCCGTCGGCAGCGTGTGGCCCACCCGACCGGTGAAGACGTAGTTCTTGAAGTTGTCGCCAGCCTGGTAGTTGTCGGCCTGGGCGAAGGCGCCGGTGTAGTTGAGGCTGAAGGTCTCCGTAGCTAACGTGCCGGAGAGATTCCCGCCCCAGCCATCACCGTTGCCACGATAGAACGTGCCGGCTTCACCCTGCAGGAGGCGGTTGCCGGGCTGCGCGAACGCCGGGTCCGCCGAGCGCACCACGATGCTGCCGCCGATGCTGTCACCGCCCACGCTGACCGGCGTCACTCCGGCGTAGACGTCGATGTTCGCTACCGCCGTGGGGTCGATGTAGGACAGTGGTGAGTTCATGTGGTTGGGACAGGCGGCCACGAGGTCCATGCCATCGACCTGCGTGCGCAGGCGGTCGTCCGCGAGGCCACGGATGACCGGCAGGCTGGAAACGCCACCAGCGCCATAGACGCTGACCCCCGGCAGGTCCGCGAGCAGACTGGCGGTGTCGCTGGTGCGGGCGCGTTTACGGGCAATCTCGGCGCCGTCGAGGCCAATGGCGCCGAAGCCGGGCGTGAGAATCCGGCGGGCCGTGACCAGGATTTCTTCGAGGTTGGAGCCATCTTCCGCCGCCACGCCTTGGGCGGCGTAGAGGGCCAGGAATACGGCAACTGCAATCGGACGAGGTCGCATGTCTTCAGACTCCGAAAAGAAGATGGGGAGTGGGAGCTCTGCAGGAGCCCCGCTGGGCCGACTTCCAGCGCCGTCCGACGTCGTTGCGGTTGGCCGTCACCGATTCATCGCGATGCCATGCGTAGCCCGCGACCGCCGCCTGGGTGCGCAGCGGTCGAGATGAGACTACGAGCAGGACAGCGGATGCCCGGCGGGCCGAAGCCGGGGCGCCGATGAAGGCGCCCGGCGTCAAACGGGCAGTCGAGCCCTAGGCAGGGCTGACGATGGCGGGAGGCGCCCTGGGAGGATTGGCTCGATGCTGTGTCCGAAAGACAACAGCGGGTTCCGGTGGCGACGGAATGGCGTCAGGCGTCGCAGCACCACCGAGAATCGTCAGCGTGGCCGGTGGTGGCGCAGCCGTGCCGGCGGCCGCAAAGACGCAAGGCGATTCGTGATGCGCGGGACTCCCAGGCCGCTGTCCGTCGTCCTTCGCGGGCGAGTGCGCGCCCTGCGGCAGCGGCCCGGCGCCATGGCACATCTGCATGGTGGGCGCATGATTTGCGTCCGTGCCCGGCATGAAGCCTGGTGGTACCAGCATGCGGCTCGCCAACGCAGGCAACAGCAGCAGGGCGACCCAGAGGTGGGTTCTGCGGCTTTGTGTCCAGCGGGCATTCATGGCGCCAGTCTAGGTCAGGGCGAGCGCGCTGCGCGACCTGCGGTTATCCGCAGTCCACTAGGATCGCTTGACGTGCAGATGCGAGTGGCGCGAAAGCTTGGCGCCGCCGTGCGAATGCGTTTCGGTCGAGACTTCGGCAGGCACCAGCACCAGGCGCCCATGGCGGACGCCACGCTCGGCGATGACGTGATCGGCGAAGTGACGAACATCGCCGACCTGACCGCGCAGGACTGTGACCTCCATGCAGCTGTCGTGATCGAGATGCACGTGGAGTGTCGCGATCGACAGGTCGTGATGATCATGCGCGGCGTTGGTGAGTCGGCTCGCGAGTTCCCTGGCGTTGTGATCGAAGACGTAGATGGCCGCCCCGAGGCACTGCGCGTCCGCCGAGCCATCGAGCGTCGATTGCTCGAGGCCGGCGCGCACCAGATCGCGAATGGCTTCGCTCCGGTTGGCGTAGCGGCGATCCGCCATGAACTCGTCCAGCCGATTCATCAGGTCATCGTCGAGCGTGATTGTCGTGCGCTGCATCAGGAGTTCTCCACGGACGGATCAGGGGTATGCACTTATTAAATAAACATCATACTTTCGGATAATCTCCGGATCCGAGGCACCGCCTGTCGGCGGAGGTCGGGAGTTCATGATGGGCAGCTTCACCATGCCGTGCAATTCGCGCGGCCCGCAGCGGGCGGCCCTCGTGATGCTCGCCCTACTGGCATTGCCTGATTGGGTCATGGCGTCGGGCATTCCCACCGGCACTCCGCTCGAGGAGATCGTGGTCACCGCCCAGCGCATCGGGCTGATCGGTGTGTCACGCGCAGCGAGCGAGGGCATCGTCACGAGCGTGCAGCTCCAGGGCCGGCCCATCCTGCGGCCCGGAGAGGTGCTCGAAGTCGTGCCGGGCCTGGTCGTCACGCAGCACAGCGGCGACGGCAAGGCGAACCAGTACTTCCTGCGCGGCTTCAACCTCGATCACGGCACCGACTTCGCGAGCTACGTCGACGGCGTGCCGGTGAACATGCCGACCCACGCGCACGGACAGGGCTATGCCGACATCAATTTCCTCATCCACGAGCTCGTGGATACGGTGCACTACCGCAAGGGCCCTTACTTTGCAGAAGAGGGCAATTTCTCGGCGGCCGGTGCAGCGCGCATCTCCTACGTGCGTGACAGTGGTGCGCCGACGCTGGGCCTGACGGTTGGCGAGGACAACTACTACCGCCTGTTCGCCAGCGCTTCCCCGCAGCTCGCCGGCGGGACGCTGCTCATGGGTCTCGACTGGTCGCAGACCGACGGGCCGTGGACGCTGCCGGAGGACTTTCAGAAGACGAACGGGGTCCTCAAGTTCAGTCGCGGCACCGCCGAAGCCGGATTCTCCGTCACTGGCATGGGGTACGACGGCAGCTGGGACAGCACCGACCAGGTTCCGCAGCGGGCGGTCGATGCCGGACTGATTCCGCGCTTCGGGCACGTCGACGCAACCACCGGCGGCAAGTCACATCGCTACAGCCTGTCGGTCGACGGGTGGTCCCGCCACGACGGGCGCGGTTGGGCGGCGTTGGCCTACGCCATCGACTATCAACTCGACCTGATCTCGAACTTCACATACGCGCTCGACCAGGTCAACGGCGACCAGTTCGAGCAGTACGACAGTCGCCGGGTGTACGGAGGTCACTTCGAGTACGACATGCCGGCCTCGCTCAACAGCCTGGACGGCGCGCTGCGAGCCGGCGTCGAGCTGCGGCTGGACGACATCGAGCCGGTCGCCCTGTTCCGCACGATCACCCGCGAGCGGTTCGAGACGATCCGCAGGGACGATGTCCGCCAGACGCAATATTCGGCCTATGTCATGCATGACCAGCGCTGGACCGACTGGTTGCGCACCGAGGCAGGCCTGCGATTCGATCACCTCGATTTCTCGGTCGACAGCGATCTCGCGGTCAATTCCGGCGACGAGACCGATTCAATCGTGGGACCGAAGCTGACGATCGTGCTAGGACCCTGGGCCGAGACGGAGTTCTTCCTCAATGCCGGTCGAGGCTTTCACACCAACGACGCGCGCGGCACGACGATTCGTGTCGACCCCATCGATGGCGTGACGCCCGCGGAGCGCGTCGATCCGATCGTGCCGGCCATCGGTTATGAAGTCGGCTTCCGCACTGCGGC
>CAVOWK010000039.1:0-38926 GCA_963700045.1 uncultured Gammaproteobacteria bacterium | reverse complement strand
TGAAAAAGCTGTCGGGTTTGCTGATCGTCGTCCTGTTCGCCATGCTCACGGTGGCGGCATGGGGCTATGCCAATCGGCCGACATCCGAGCCGGCCCTGCCGCGCGTCATCCATGGGTTCGCGTTCCAGCCGTACCAGAAGGACCAGGACGCGATCGCAGGCGAGGACCCGACCGTTGCACAGATCGACGCGGACCTGAAGCTGCTGGCCGGCACGACCCGCGCCGTCCGCACCTACAGCTCGATCGGCACCCTGGGAGAGATCCCGGCGCTCGCCCGCAAGCACGGGCTCAAGGTGATGCTCGGCAGCTGGATCGACTCGGACCGCGAGCGGAACGACCGCGAGATCGAGGCGGCGATCCGGCTCGCCAACGCCAACCGCAACGTCACGCGTATCCTCGTCGGCAACGAAGTCGTCCTGCGTGGCGACCTGCCGGTCGAGGATCTCATCGCGCACCTCGACCGCGTCCGGGCCGCAACGAAGCAGCCGGTGAGCACCGCCGAGCCCTGGCACGTCTGGATCAAGCATCCGGAACTCGTCGCGCACGTCGACTTCATCACCGTGCACATGCTGCCCTATTGGGAAGGCGTCGAAGTCGAAGCCGCCATCGGTTACGTCGTCGCCAAGCTCGGCGAAGTCCGCAACGCGTTTCCCGGCAAGCCGATCGTGATCGGTGAAGTGGGCTGGCCGAGCGAAGGCCGCACGCGCGAATCCGCCGTCGCGACCACCGCGAACGAAGCGCTGTTCCTGCGTCGGTTCCTTGCCTACGCCGAACAGCAGCGGCTCGAGTACTTCGTGATGGAAGCGTTCGATCAGCCGTGGAAAGCGGCGGCCGAAGGCAAGGTGGGCGCGTACTGGGGCGTGTACGACGCGGATCGCCAGCAGAAGTTCGAATTCCGCGCGCCGATCGTGCGGGTGCCGCACTGGCACGTGCTCGCTGCCGCGTCGGTCCTTGCAGCGGCGTTCATGCTGTGGCTGTTCTATTTCCACAGCCACACACTGCGCAACCGGGGCCGCAGCTTCCTGGCCGTAGTCGTGTATTCCACGGCGACGCTGCTCGTGTGGACGATCTACGACTTCTCGCAGCAGTACCTGACGGTAAGCAGCGTGCTGGTCGGCGCCGTGCTGATGGTCGGCATGCTGGGCGTCGTCGCCGTGCTGTTCGCGGAAGCGCACGAGTGGGCCGAAGCGCGCTGGGTGACGACGCATGACCGTCTGCTGCGACCGGCCAGAGTCGCGGACGCCGAATTGCCGCGAGTCTCCATCCACGTGCCGGCCTACAACGAGCCGCCGGACATGCTGATCGAGACGCTGGACTCCCTCGCTGCCCTCGATTACCCGGACTTCGAGGTCCTGGTCATCGACAACAACACGCGGGACGAGTCCGTGTGGCGGCCCGTCGAGGCGCACTGCGCGAAGCTCGGCGCCCGTTTCCGTTTCTTCCACGTCGCGCCGCTCGACGGCTTCAAGGCAGGCGCGCTCAATTTCGCGCTGCGCCACACGTCGCCCGACGCCACCGTGGTCGCCGTGATCGATGCCGACTACGTGGTGCGCAAGGAATGGTTGCGTGACCTCGCGCCCGCTTTCGCCAACCCGCGCACGGGCGTGGTCCAGGCGCCGCAGGATTACCGCGACGCGGCCGAGAGCGCCTTCAAGGCGATGTGCCACGCGGAGTACCGCGGCTTCTTCCACATCGGCATGGTCACGCGCAACCAACGCAACGCAATCATCCAGCACGGCACGATGACGATGGTGCGCCGCGAACTGCTGGAGCGCATCGGCTGGTCGGAGTGGTGCATCACCGAGGACGCCGAACTCGGCCTGCGCATCCTGGACGAGGGTTACGCGACGACGTACATCGCACGCAGCTACGGTCGCGGGCTGATGCCGGACACGTTCCTCGATTTCAAGAAACAGCGTTCGCGCTGGGCTTTCGGCGCCATGCAGATCCTGCGCCGTCACTTCGATGCGCTGATCCACGGGCGCGACACGGGCCTGACCTCGGGCCAGCGCTACCACTTCGTGGCAGGCTGGCTGCCCTGGCTCGCGGACGGCTTCAACCTGCTGGTGAACCTGGCCGCACTCGTCTGGTCCCTGGTGATGGTGCTCTTCCCGCGCCACATCGAGCCGCCGCTGATGCTGTTCTCGGTGCTGCCGCTGTCGCTGTTCCTGTTCAAGCTCGTCAAGCTGCTGCACCTCTACCGGGCGCGGGTGGGTGCGACGTTCACCCAGACCATCGCCGCGGCGATCGCCGGGCTCGGCCTGTCGCACACGGTCGGTTCAGCGATGCTGAGCGGCTTCGTCAACAAGGACCGTCCGTTCTTCCGGACCCCGAAGCGGACGAACCGCCACGCGTGGCTGCAGTCGCTGGCGGCAGCGCGCGAGGAAGCGGTCCTGATGTGCGGATTGTGGGTCGCCGCGTTTGCGGTGAGCAGCATTCCGCAGATGGACGGCGACCAGCCGGGACTCGTCGGCAGCCCTGACCTGACGGTCTGGGTCACCGTGCTGCTCGTGCAATCCATCCCCTACGCGGCCGCGGTCATCGTTTCGCTGGTCAGCAGCCTGCAACTGCGTGGCGACTGGATCGGCGAAGCGCGCGATCCGGTGTTCGAGGAAGCCGCTGCAGTCCTTGAACCCGACCTGGATTCCGTCGCAACCGGTACATCCACGCTACCCGTCGGGTCGCTGGCGCGTAACAATGGCGGTGCCGTTCCGGCCACTGCCAAGTTCGATTCCGCTAAGTGAACTCACCCACCACCGACCCTCACCTCCAGACCGACTCCGCGACTGCACCGCACGCAGCAGACCTCGATCCGCCGCCGCGGCTGCGCGAAATTCCGTACAACTACACGTCCTTCTCGGACCGCGAGATCGTGATCCGCCTGCTCGGCGCCTCGGGCTGGGCACTGCTCGACGATCTCCGCGCCGAGCGTCGCACCGGACGCTCGGCACGCATGCTGTACGAAGTGCTCGGCGACATCTGGGTCGTCCGGCGCAACCCGTACCTGGAACAGGACCTGCTCGACAACCCGCAGCGGCGTGACCTGCTGGTCGAGGCGCTGCATCACCGGCTGGCCGATATCGAAAAGCGCCGCGACACCAGCGACGCGGCGCGCGACGCCAAGGTCGGCAAGCTGCTCGAGTTTGCGCGCGCCGCCGTCCTCGATTTCGCGGATTCGTTCGCCAGGGTCGACGCGCTGCGGCGCAGGGCACGCAAGGCGTTCGCCTCGCATACCCATGACGACAACGTCTGCTTCGACGCGTACGCCCGCGTTGCGCACGCGACCGATGCAACCGACTGGCGGGTCGAAACACCCTTCGTCGTGCTTGCACCCGACAACGAGGACGAGATCCCTGGACTCGTGCGCGCCTGCATCGAGTCCGGCCTGACCGTCATTCCGCGCGGCGGCGGTACCGGCTACACCGGCAGCGCCGTTCCGCTCACGCCGTTCGCGGCCGTCATCAACACCGAAAAACTCGAGCGCATCGGCAACGTCGAGCCGCAGTCGCTGCCGGGAGTCGACGGCCACGTACCGACACTCTTCACCGAAGCAGGCGTCGTGACGCGTCGCGTCGAGGAAGCTGCGCACCATGCGGGCTTCGTGTTCGCCGTCGACCCCACCTCCGCCGATGCCTCTGTCGTCGGTGGCAACATCGCGATGAATGCCGGCGGCAAGAAGGCGGTGCTGTGGGGCACCGCGCTCGACAACCTCGCGTGGTGGCGCATGGTCGACCCCGAGGGCAACTGGCTCGAGGTGTCGCGGATCGGCCATAACCGCGGCAGGATTCACGACGCGCCGGTCGCGACTTTCGAGCTGACCTGGAAAGACGGGCGTCATTCACCAGGCGTCGCGAAGGTGCTGCGCACGGAACGGCTCGAGCTTCCCGGATCGATTTTTCGCAAGACCGGCCTGGGCAAGGACGTCACCGACAAGTTCCTCGGCGGCCTGCCCGGCATCCAGAAAGAGGGGTGCGACGGCATCATCACCTCCGCGCGCTGGGTCGTGCACCGGATGCCGGCGCACATCCGCACGGTGTGTCTCGAGTTCTTCGGCCAGGCACGCGAGGCGATTCCCGCGATCGTCGAGATTCGCGACGAACTCACGCGGCAGGGACGCGCGGGCGGCGTGCAACTGGCAGGCCTCGAGCATCTCGACGAGCGCTACCTGAAGGCCGTCGGCTACACGACCAAGTCCAAGCGCGGCGCGCTGCCCAAGATGGTGCTGCTCGGCGACATCGTCGGCGACGACGAAGCCGCCGTGTCGCGCTGTGCCTCGGACGTGGTACGCATTGCCAATGCGCGCCACGGCGAGGGCTTCATCGCCGCTGGCGCGGAGGCACGCAAGGCCTTCTGGCGCGACCGCGCGAAAACCGCCGCCATCGCCCGCCACACCAACGCCTTCAAGATCAACGAAGACGTCGTGATCCCGCTCGAGCGCCTCGGCGAATACACGGACGCGATCGAGCGCATCAACATCGAGTACTCGCTCGCCAACAAGCTGCAGCTGCTCGACGCGCTCGAGGCGTACCTGCTGGGCGAACCGAAGCTCGGCAAGACCGGCGACGCCGACATCGACCGCATGCCGCGCGATGAAGTGCTTGGCACCCGGCTTGGCCAGGCCCTGGATGCCATCACGCAGGTTCGCGAACGCTGGTCGTGGTACGCGAAGAGCATGGACCGACCGCTCGCTGACGCGCTCGAGGACTTGCGCCGACTCGGGCTCGAAGAGATTGCGACTGCGGCCACTCGACGCAGCGCCGGCGAACCTGGCCTGAAGGTATTCGACCTGCTGCAGGACAGGACGATCCGCGCGTCCTGGAAGCACGAGCTGCGCAGCCAGTTCACGCGCATTTTCGCCGGCGGCCCGTTCGTACCGCTGCTGGCCGAACTCGGGGATATCCACCGGCGCGTGCTGCATGGGCGCGTGTTCGTCGCGCTGCACATGCACGCCGGCGACGGCAACGTCCACACCAACATCCCGGTCAATTCCGACGACTACGAGATGCTGCAGGCGGCCAACCGCGCCGTCGGCCGCATCATGCGGATAGCCCGTGAACTTGGCGGCGTGATTTCCGGCGAGCACGGCATCGGCATCACCAAGCTCGAGTACCTGACGGCCGACGAGACGCGCGACTTCGAGGAGTACAAGCGGCGCGTCGACCCGGAAGGCCATTTCAATGCCGGCAAGCTGCTGCCGGGTGCCGACCTGCGCAATGCGTATACGCCCAGCTTCAACCTGCTCGGCCACGAATCGCTGATCATGCAGCAGTCGGACATCGCGCAGATCAGCGACGCGATCAAGGATTGCCTGCGCTGCGGCAAGTGCAAGCCCGTCTGCAGCACCCACGTGCCGGGCGCGAACCTGCTCTATTCGCCGCGCAACAAGATCCTGGCGACCTCGATGTTGATCGAGGCGTTCCTGTACGAGGAGCAGACGCGCCGGGGCATCTCGATCCAGCACTGGGACGCCTTCGGCGACGTCGCTGATCACTGCACCGTCTGCCACAAGTGCGAGACGCCCTGCCCCGTCGACATCGACTTCGGCGACGTCTCGATGGCCATGCGCGACGTGCTGCGACGCCTGGGCAACCAGCGCGTCAATCCTGCGAAGTCGGCTGCCATGTTCTTCCTGAACACGAACGACCCGGGCACGATCAAGCTGACGCGCAAGCTCATGATCGACTGGGGCTACAAGGCGCAGCGTCTCGGCCACCGGACGCTCGGCAAGCTCGGCGCCGCCCAGACGAAGCGCCCGCCGGCCACGACCGGCGGGCGGCCGCCGGTGCGCGAGCAGGTGATCCACTTCATCAACAAGAAAATGCCGGGCGGGCTGCCGCAGAAGACGGCACGCGCGCTGCTCGATGTCGAGGATCGCAACTATGTGCCGATCATCCGCGATCCGGTGCGGACGACCGGCGATTCGGAGGCCGTGTTCTATTTCCCGGGTTGCGGCTCGGAACGCCTCTTCTCGCAGGTGGGACTCGCGACGCAGGCCATGCTCTGGCACGCCGGCGTGCAGACGGTGCTGCCGCCGGGGTACCTCTGCTGCGGCTATCCGCAGCGTGGCGCCGGGCAGTTCGACCAGGCCGAGAAGATCATCACGGACAACCGGGTCCTGTTCCATCGCGTGGCGAATACGCTGAACTACCTCGACATCAAGACCGTCGTGGTGAGCTGCGGCACCTGCCACGACCAGCTGCAGGGCTACGAGTTCGACCAGATCTTCCCGGGCTCGCGCATCCTCGACATCCACGAGTTCCTGCTCGAGAAGGGCATCCGGCTCGAGAAAGCGACGGGCGTGCGTTACATGTATCACGACCCGTGTCATTCACCGATGAAGACGCACGACGCGCTCAAAGTCGTCAACACACTGCTGGCAGCCGGGACGAACGACAGGATCGAGAAGAATGACCGCTGTTGCGGCGAGTCGGGCACGTTCGCGGTCGCTCGGCCGGACATCGCCACCCAGGTGCGGTTCCGCAAGCAGCGCGAGATGGAAGCAGGCGCCGCGAAGCTTCGTGGCGATGGCTTCCGCGGCGACGTGAAGGTGCTGACCTCCTGCCCGTCGTGCCTGCAGGGCCTGTCGCGGTACGATGGCGACGCAGGCACCGGCGCCGACTACATCGTGGTCGAGATGGCGCGGCACCTGCTGGGTCCCGCCTGGCTCGAAACCTACGTGCAGCGGGCCAGCGCGGGCGGCATCGAACGGGTCCTCGTCTGAGTTGAACGGAGCCCGGGCGCTGCGATCTGCATAACGACAACGGGCGCAGCGCATGAACTGGCCAGGACTCTTCGACCGCACCCGCGGTGACTTCAAACGACGCCTGCGCGTCGTAATCGCCTGGCAGCTGCTGGTGCAGTTGTTCGGGTTTGTCGCGCTTGCCCCGCTCGCCGGCTGGCTCGCCGATCGCGTCGTCGCCCGCTCCGGGTCCGACGTGATCAGCAATTTCGACATTGCCGGCTTCGTGCTGTCGCCGCCAGGCGCCGTCTTCGTACTGCTGGTCGTGGGAGTTGCGATCAGCTTCCAGATCTCACAACTCGCCGGCTATGCCTGGATCTCGGGGCATGCCATCGGGCAACGCCCGGTCACGCTGTGGGGAACGATCGGCGCCGTGGCGAACAAGCTTCGATTGCTGGTGCTGCTCGGCGGCCGCATGTTCGCGCGCGTGGTGCTGCTGGCATTGCCATTCCTTGCGATCATCGCAATCGTCTGGTTCACGACGCTCGCCGGGCGCGACGTCAACTACTACCTGTCGGAAACGCCGCCGGAATGGCGCCGCGCGTTGCTGGCAGCGGGCATCGCCGGCGCGGGGTTCGCGTTCGTGGTGCTGGCGCAGTTCGCACGCTGGATTTTCGCGATGCCGATCGCGATGTTCCACGCCCTGAAGCCAGCCGACGTGCTGCTCGCGAGCGAGCGCATGCTCGAGGGACGGCTGCTGCAGTCGATCACGCCGCTGCTGCTGTGGTGGTTGTGCCTGGCATCGCTCGCCGCTGTCTGCCTGCGCGTCGGACGTTACCTTACCGACTATGCGCTGAGCTGGGCCGGCGTCGACCCGCAGCGCGTCCTGCCGCTGGTCGCGCTCTTCATGGCCGTGACCATCGCCTTCAGCTTCATCTACGCGACGCTGCAGTTCGCGGGTCACCAGTTCCTGGCGACCCGCATGTACGCCGAGCGGCGTGAAGCACCGATCCTGCTCCAGGCACCGGCAGACTCGGTCGCCGACGCGACGGGTGCGCGCGTGGGTCGACCGCTCCTGCTGGCCGTGCTGGTCGTCGCGGCGCTGGCCGCACTCGCGATGATTTTCCTGCTGCAACGCCTGGACGTGCGTGAGGACGTCGCCGTGACGGCTCATCGCGGCGCCTCGATGCGCGCGCCGGAGAATTCGCTGGCCGCTTTCCGCGAAGCGTACGAGGCTGGCGCCCACTTCGTCGAACTCGACGTGCAGCGCACGCGCGACGGCGCGATCGTCGTGATCCACGACGGCGACCTGCTGCGCATGGGCGGCGACCCGCGCAAGGTGAAGGACCTGACGCTCGCCGAGATCCAGGCGATCGACATTGGCAGCAAGCGCGGACCGCAGTACGCGGGTGAGCGCGTGCCGACGCTGGCCGAAGTGATCGATTACGCCCGTGGCAGGTTCCGCATCAACATCGAGCTGAAATACAACGTGCCGGACCCGCAGCTGGCGGCGGCGGTCGTCGACCTGCTGCGTGAAGTCCGGTTCCTCGACCAGGTCGTGATCACCTCGCTCGACCACTCATCGCTGCAGCAGGTCGAACGGCTGCAGCCGAGCCTCGAGACCGGCTTGATCGTGACGGCGGCGGTCGGCAACGTCATCAAGACCGATACCGACTTCGTCAGCCTGAATTCCGCACGCGCGACCGCGAGCCTCGTGGGCCAGGCCAGGGCCGCCGGCAAGAAGGTCCACGTCTGGACCGTGAACAAGCCCGAGGTGATGCTGCGCATGATCGAGCGCGACGTCGATAACATCATCACGGACGATCCGGCCTCGCTGGTGCGCGTCATGCACGACCGCAGCGGGCTCACGCCGCAGGAGCAGGTGGGCCTGCGCCTGCGCGTGCTGTTCACGGAATCGCCACCCGAGCTGGAGGATGCGAGTTCGGTCCCCGCGCTATGAGCCCGGCCGGTTGCAGCCACCCTCAGAACCGGACGCTGAGCCCCAGCAGGCCTTCCGCCTGGAAGAACGTGCTGCCCGAGGATCGCAGGAGGCAGCCGGCCCCCTCCGCATCGCTGACGCAGAACAGGCTCGAATCGGAATCGAGCAGCGTCAGGTAGCCACGCACGCCCAGGTTGAGCGAGACGTTGTCATTGAACGGAATGCGGAAGCCGCCGCCAATGCTGCCCGAAAACCTGGTCTCGGAGTCGTAGGCGCCGCTGTCCGGCTCCATCAGCGTCGCGCCGATCGTGAGCGACAGGTAAGGCATGAAGTGATCGCTGTCCTGCGGAAAAAAGGCGGTGCCGCCGAACTGCAGGTAGTCGACGCGCAGGTCGACACGGTCAAGCAACGGGTCCGTCGAGTCGAAGCTCGTCGTCTGCGTCGAATAGAGCAGTTCATAGAAGGACCGGTCATCACGATACAGCCCGAGATCGAGCCCGAAGCTCACGCCGGCGTCGAGGTCCACCGAACTGCTGGTGCCGTCCGCGGCCGTGACGTCGAAACCACCACCCATTCGACCACCAACGAAAGGCGTGAATTCAAAGCGTGGCGAGTCGGCCTGCGCCGCCAGCGGCGCGGCGAACAGCGTGGCCATTGCCAGCAGCGGTACCCAAGACAACCTGGTGGACAAATTCATGCGGTGCTCCCGGTCTTCGAGGCCCCCATTCTAGTGGGACGCGACGTAGCGGCGTCCGGTGTTTCCACAGCCGGGGCGATACCGGCCGCTGCTACACTCGTCGCCAGGGGCTTCGGCGGAGACAAGCGATGAACGACCTGCAACAGACGCTGCGCGACCTGCACCGCGAGTTGGCGGACGACCCGCAACTCGACCCGCAACAGCGTGCGCTGCTCGAGGCGGCGCTGGCGGATATCCAGCGGGCACTGGCGCCGCAGGGCCAGGCCGGCTCCGTTCAGGAGCTTGCGCCAGCCGACGCGCTTGAAAACGCCGCGGTGCGCCTCGAAACGGAACACCCTGGGCTGGCCGGCGCCGTCCGCGCCTTCGTCGACGCGCTCGCCAAGGCCGGTATCTGAAGTGCCAGAATTACCTGATTTATAAGCAGTTTTTGTACATTTCGACAACGATCAGGCAGGCATGTCTGGTATCATTGCGACTGGTCTCCTGACTGCATTTCCCAACGTGACCGCCAACACGCAAATCGAAGACTCCGAACCGTTCGACCAGGCCTTCAGTCGTGCCGTCGACCTCGGCAACCAGATCGCGGACGGCGACGACAAAGCCGACTTGTGGGACATCGCGGATGGCCTGCTTGCGGGAGCCGTGCAGTATTGGCTGTACACGCGCCAGCCCTGCGGCGACCCCCGCTGCGAGGACTGCCTGGCGATCGGCACCGCCGACGCCCGCATGGCCGAATTGCGCCGGCTGGTCGAACAGTTCTCGGCCGAGAGCCAGTACTTCCACGCACCCACCGACTCGAACGTTGGACGCGCCTGAGGCGCGGTCCCGCGCATGACGGGCTCGTGACCGACACGAGGACCGACGTTAATTTGCGCGCACGCGCGACGAATCGCGCACGACATCCACCAGCGCTGACCCGAGCATGGCCTTCCGGTCCATGGAGGGTTCACCGTGACACATCCTGCCGTCCGCCTGCTCCTCGCTGCACAGGCGATACTCGTGCTGCCCACGTCACCGCACGCCGCCAACACGCTGCTGTTGCCAGCCGTCGATAGTCCGACGGGGGGTGGCGGCACCGTCGTGCTCGAGCCGGTCACGCCGCGCGCGCGGCAGCTGCCGACTGTCGATGGTCCGCCGGGGGGCGGCGGTGCCGTCGTGCTCGAGCCGGTCAAGCCGCGCGCGCAACCGACACGCCGGCTCGTCTACAGTTGCGTCGCGCCAGGCCTGGTCACGTTTTCTGACCGTCCGTGCGGCCCCCTGCCGGAAGTGCGCGAACTGAAGGTGGGCGCGCCTGCGCCCGCGGCAGCTGGAGCGTCGCCGGAGCTCCGCGACGCCAGGGAGCCATCGGCGGCGAGCCGCAGAAATCTGGCCGGGCGCGAGGATGTCGACCCCGACTCTGCGCAAGAGGAACACGCGGCGACCTGCCAGAAACTGCAGGCGACGCTCGACAGCCTCGATTCGCGCATGCGGACCGGCTACTCGGCGCGCGAGGCCGGCAGGCTGTGGGATCGCTGGCGTGAAGCGAAGGCCCGCCTGCACGATGCGGACTGTTGAGGCGTCCCGTGTAAAATGAGGCACTCCCCGCCTGCCAGGTGACCCGCATGACGACCTCGCCCACGTTGCTTTCTCGCCTGTTGATCGTCTCCTGTGCGGGCATCGCATTGATCGCAGCCCTGGGCTGCCAGCGCAAGGAAGCGCCCGTGGCCGATACCGCCGCGGACGCAAAGCCGGCGGCTTCCGTCCCCGCGACCGCGCCGGTACCGACGCCCGCGGCGGACGAAGTTCCCGCTGGCGTACTGCGCGTCTATGTCTGGCATTGCGCGGACGGCCAGACGCTGGTCATGCGCAACCTCGTGCGTGAAAAGGCGATTGCCATCGACTTCCACGACGGTACGCGGCGGCTCGACCAGACGGTCAGCGCCTCGGGTGCGCGCTATGCCGACAGCGTCGTGGTGTTCTGGACCAAGGGCGGCACGGCAACGCTCGAGCGACAGGGCGCGCCGCCAGTGCAATGCGAAGAACGGCGAGCCGACTCCCTGCGCGAGGACGCACGCGCACGCGGCGTCGTCTATCGCGCCCTCGGCAACGAACCAGGCTGGGTCCTCGAAGTCGGTCCCGCGGGCAGCCTGAGCTGGACCACTAACTGGGGCCAGGACCGCTTCGACTTCGAGCAGGCCCAGGCAGCCACCGCACCTGACGGAGCAACCGTTTACACGGCGCAGCAGGGTGATGTCTCGATCAGGGCCTCGATCAAGGCCGAGCGCTGCGTGGACGATGGCGAGGTGGAATTCGACCACGTCGTGACCGTGGAATCGGGTGGGCAGACCTTGCGCGGTTGCGGTACTCGCCTGAACTGACGTTGACGCGAATTGTGCCGCGCCCTCGGGCGCGGTGTCACTCGTCAGGCAGGGGAATCCTTTCCCCATCACCCGGCACCGGCGCGAACCGGTGCTCGCGCCAGTCGCGCGTGGCCGCTGCGATGCGCTCGCGCGTGCTCGAAACGAAGTTCCAGTAGATGTGCCGCGGTCCGTCGAGCGGAGCGCCGCCGGCGAGCATCACGCGGGCAGTCTCGAGCGCACGTATCGACACCGGACCGGCAGCGGATGCGAACACCATGAACTGGCCTTCTTCATAGGCCTTGCCGTCGATTTCGATCCGGCCCTGCGCGACGTAACACGCCCGCTGCACGTGCTCGTCCGGCACCTCGATCGCAGCCCCGACGGCCAACTGCACATCCACGTACAGCGTCGGCGAGAACACGTCTACCGGTGACTGCTCGCCGTACGCCGTTCCGGCAATCACGGTAAGGATCACGCCCGGCCGCTCGATACGCGGCAAGCTGGCAGCACCGTGATGCGCAAAGGACGGCTCCCGCTCTTCCTCCGCACGCGGCAGCGCGAGCCACGTCTGGATGCCGTGCGCACGCGTGCGGCCTGCCGCGTCGCGCACCTCCGGTGGCGTGCGCTCCGAATGCACGATGCCCCGCCCGGCCACCATCCAGTTGACGTCGCCCGGACGGATCAACTGCGCCGTGCCGAGGCTGTCGCGGTGCATGAACGCGCCTTCGAACAGGTACGTCACGGTCGCGAGGCCGATGTGCGGGTGCGGCCGCACGTTGACGCCCTGCCCCGGCCCGAACTCGGCCGGTCCCATGTGATCGAAGAAGATGAAGGGACCAACAGTCTGCAGACCCACCGCGGGCAGCACGCGGCGCACGGCGAAATCGCCGAGATCGCGCGGCCGTGGTTCGATGACGCGTTCGACCGGATTCGACACCGCGGCGCCTACTTCAGGCCGAGCACGGCCTTGCCCTGGTCGAAGCGGACATCGACCGGAATGTTGCGGGCGCCCAGGCGCGCAAGATCGGCGGACAACTGGGGCTGCAGCACGCCGAGCTGGGCGAGCAGTTGCTTGACGCCCGCGTAGTTGCCGTCGCCCTGCAGCTTGAGGATGTCGGCCGACAATTCATCCATCGCCTTGCGCATCTTCGCCATATCGACGCGATAGTGCCCGTTGGCATCGCGGCTGAACGCGCCGCGGTCGGCGAAGTAGTTGAAGCGGACCATGTTGGCCTGGCCGTGAGCTTCGGCGGCGCCCCAGCGCACCGAACGGAAAATGCCGGTGAGGAACGTCACATAGTAGTCCTCGAGCGAACCGCCGAGTTCGCCCTTCTCGTGCAGCCGGGTGATCATGTACAGCCCGAGGATGTCGGCCTTGCCTTCCTCCAGCCAGCTCGCCTGTTCCTTGAGCGCGTCACGCACCGTGCCCTTGCCGTCGAGCGTGTTCTTGATCCCCAGGCCGTGCGCCACCTCGTGGAACATGGTGTCGGCGAAGAACGCGTCGAACGTCACGTGCTTGCGCTGCTCCGGCACGATCAGTTCGTCGGCAATCGGCAGCATGATCCGGTCGAACTTGGCGCGCATCGCGTTCTTGAGCTGCAGCCGGCGCGTGCCTTTCTCGAGCTGCACCTGCTCGTCGTTCGGCAGGTTGATGGCGATGGTCTTGGAAGCTGCGTTGTTGTGCCCTGCGTAATAGGCGACGTCGTAAGCATTGAGGTCGGAATCGGTGCCGGGCTGTTCGGCCTTGTAGGCGTCCGGGACCGGCAGGCCGCGCTGCAGTTCCGGCAGCATGGCGGCATAGCGCTCGAGACGCTTGCTCCACTCCATGTCCTTGACCAGCACGTAGGCCTCGTACGCGGCCTTGTAGCCGAACAGCGCGTCTTCGTAGGTCTCGATCGGGCCGATCACCAGGTCGATCCGGTTCGACTTCATGTCGAGCCAGGCGCGATCGCTGGCGCGGTAGTCGTCGGTACGCAGCGCCTGCGCACGCAGCGACAGGTACCGCTTGAGGCCGGGATCTTCCGCGAGCGCAGCCGCTTGTTCGAGCTTGAGCGCGGCCCTGGCGACGGCATCGCGGTATTCGACGTGGTACGGCACGACCTGCAACGCGCCCCTGGCGTCGCGCCGCAGCAGCGTGTATTCGCTGCGTGACTGCGGCAGGTTCGCTTTCTCGAATTCCTCGCGTGTCATGTCGTGCGGATAGAACTCCGCGCCGGCCGGCTTGGCGCCGACACCGGGCACGAACGGCGCGTTGTCGGCCAGCCGGTCCCACGGGCCATAGTTCAGCGCGACGAATTCACGGGTGCGCGGATCGGTGACGCCTCGCAGCAGTGCATCGCGGTCGCCGTACGTCTGCCGCCAGTAGAGTTCATCCATGATCTCGCCGGCCTCGATGAAGAGACCCAGCATCTGTCGCTCGCTGGCGCTCAGGGACGACAGGTCCACGGCCAGCGTCACCGGTGCGTAGATCTCGGGCCGCACTGCCGTCATCGCTGGCGCTGCTTCCGGGGCGACCTTTTCTCCAGCACCTGCCACGCCTGCCAGCAGCGTCATGGCCGCGATGCCTGTCTGCACCGCTCGTCGGATCATCGTCACAGTCGTCTCCTGGTGGTCATTTGTGGCCGAACAGCGCTTCGAGTTCGGCCTTGGCCTTGTCGGCCGCGCTCAGGGCCTCGGGTCGGTAGGCCGACGGTGTCGGCCGGAAGTAGTCACAGAAATTCGCTGCCTGCTTGTCCTTCACTTCCTCGGCAATGGTCTCGCGGCAGTGCTTGGCCTTGCCGGTGTCGTAGAACTCGCACATGCGGCAGACGTGCAGTTCCGCATGGCATGCCCGGCACTCCTCCAGTCGCCGCAGCGGCAGCGAATAGTCGGCGAGCGACGCTCCGCATTTCCAGCAGCGCAAGCCATTGTCCATCGGTCGATCCCGGCGGTGTTTGGATCGCACCTTAGCTACGCTCCCATCCCGGCCTTGTCAATCAGCCGCAGTCGATTACGCTTGCGTTCCCGCTCCGTGGAATCCCGCATGGCCGTCCGCACCGTTCTCCGCATGGGTCATCCGTTGCTGCAGCGGGTCGCCGCCCCCGTCGCGCGCTTCGGTACCGCCGAATTGCGCCAGCTCGTGTCCGACATGGACGACACCATGCGCGCGCTGAACGGCGCCGGGATCGCCGCACCGCAGATCGGCATCTCGCTGCGGGTCGTGATCTTCGAAGTCACGCACAACCCCCGGTATCCTCAGGCCGAGCCCGTGCCGTATACGGTGCTGGTCAACCCGGTGCTGGATCCGCTTGGCGACGAGCGCGACGAAGCCTGGGAAGGTTGCCTGTCGGTGCCGGGTCTGCGGGGCCTGGTTTCCCGCCACACGAACCTGCGCTACCGCGGCTTCGACCTGGACGGCCGGCCGATCGACCGCACCGTGACGGGCTTCCATGCGCGCGTCGTCCAGCACGAGGTGGATCACCTGGACGGCATTCTCTATCCGCTGCGGGTCGCCGACATGCGCCTGTTCGGCTTCGAAGACGAACTGTTCCCGGACCGGAGCGTCCTGCCGCCCGACTGACCCGGCCACCCGCGGGAGCAGCCGCATTTGGCGCAACGAATTGCGCATCTTCCCTATATCTGTGGCGCGAATCGCGTCCGATCCTTGGGCAGTGTCCCAGGGAAGATGGCGATGAACCGCAACCTCCAGAACAAACAGGTCGAGTCGCTGCAAGCGGCCATGCGCGCACGGCAAGCCCAGCTGCGCGAGGAAATCCGCCAGGCGCTGATCAAGAGCGATTCGGAACACTATCTGCAGATCGCCGACTCGGTGCGGGAACTCGAGGACGAGTCGTTCGCCGACCTGATCGTGGACGTCGGCCTCGCCGAAATCGATCGCGACCTCGACGAACTGCGCGCGATCGATGCAGCGCTGCTGCGCGTGGCGGATGGCAGCTACGGCATCTGCGAAACCTGCGACAAGCCGATCGATGTAAAGCGGTTGAACCTCACGCCACAGGCATTGCGCTGCATCGACTGCCAGACGCTCTTCGAACGCACGCACTTCCAGAAGACGGGCCACACGCTCTGATCGCCGTCGCCCGCGCTGCGCCCGACCTGCCCAGCGGAGGCACGGGAGACGCGGGAATCAGGCCTGCCGCCATGCCGCGTCGTAGTTCTGCCCGTACTGCAGGATCCGCTCCAGCACGGCGTCGTACCCCATGCCGCAAGCGAGCGCAGAGGTCGCGAAGTCCTCGATCTGGGCCAGGTTGGGATTCGCATTCGCCTCGAGCACGTACACCGCGCCGTCCGGCTTCAGTCGCAGATCGATGCGCGCATACCCGCTGAGCGACAGCGCGCGATAAATGCGCCGCACCAGCGTCGCCAGCCGCGGCGACAGGCCGTTCGGCAGGTCCTGCGCGGGACCCGTGCCGATACCGTGCCGCACCTGGTACTTGCGGTCCCACTTCACCTTGCGCGTCGCGATCGACATCACGTCGGGCAGCGTGCCGAAATTGAGTTCCCACACCGGCAGGGTCGTGAGCCTCTCGTTGCCCATCACGCCGATGTAGAGTTCGCGCCCCTCGATGTATTCCTCGACCAGCGCGTCCGAATTCGTCTGTTCGTGGATGAACTCGACGCGCTCGCGCAGCTTCTGGCTGTCGTAGACGATCGAGGCCTGCGAGATGCCGAGCGAGGCATCCTCGGTGGCCGACTTGACGAACAGCGGAAACTTGAGCTTGCGCGGCTCGACGTAGCGGCGCTTGCGCGGCAGCAGCGCGTAGCGCGCGGTGGGAATGCGGTGGTAGGCGAGAATCTGCTTCGACAGCACCTTGTCGCGCGAGATCATCATGCCGCGCGGGTTGCAGCCGGTGTACGGCAGCCGCATCAGCTCGAGAAAAGCCACCACGTACTGGTCGTACGTGACGATGCCCTGGAACTCCTCGAGCAGGTTGAAGGCAATGTCAGGCTTCCACTCCATGATCGTGGAGCGCAGTTCGGCCAGGTTGTCGCCCATGCCGAGCACCCTCACCTCGTGCCCCATCGCCTTCAGCGACGAGGTCACGTCGTACTCGGTGCGCCACTCGTCGATTTCCTGGGGCGAGTAGCCGTCGGTGGACTCGGGGGGCACCAGCGTTTCATGCACGAGCACCAGCACGCGCAGGGGCTTCTTGGTCATAGGGCGTAGTTCTCGCGATCCCGCAACAGCATCTCGAGCATGATGCGTTCGAGCATCACCAGCACCGCGCGCTTGGTGTCGCGCTGGTTGTGACTGAGCCGCAGCTTCATGACACGCGCGCGCTGGGTCGCTATTTTCAGGACGTGCTGCACCAGGTACGGGTGCATTCTCGCACGACGGATCATCAGGCGCTCGACCTGCGGCTGCACCTTGCGCAGGAACCGGCTGGCCTGCGGGCCGTCCGGATGATCCTCCGCGGTGCCGAACACGCGCAGCAGGCGTCGATCGTAAGTGCGCGCGGTGTTGAGCTCGTAGCGACGCTGCTTGCGCCGATAGTGTTCGCGCAGCGTGCGGGTGTTCTCGGCCAGCGGCTCGATGACGTCGCGGTTCAGGCAGACCGCACGCTTGCCATGCAGGTTGCGCATCGTCGCGTCGACGTACTCGAGCTTGCGCAGCGCGGGCCAGCCGGCGTACTGACTGCGCCAGCGCGAATTGCGCGGCAGCCAGACGGCGAACGTTTCGGCGAAATCTTCGGTGGGATGGCTCTGCGCGTACCAGTGGCCGAGGTGCAGCACGAACCGGCGGCTGGCCGGTCGCGGGAAATACCGCGACGGATAGCGACGCGAGGCCTTGCCGAAAGTGTCACGCCAGGTCTTGCGTCGCCGCAGCCCGAACGCGGTGTCGATCGCATGCCCGGTCTCGTGGCGCAGGATGCGCATCAGCCACTTGTCGTTGCCACCCTCGACCTCGCGCATGAAGCGCCGTTCGAGGCGCTGCAGCCGTGGGTGCGCCAGGTAGAACGGCATGGCGATGCCGGGGATGCCGTCCGGCGAGAACCATTCTTCGGACAGCCAGACGTGCGGACGGAAGCGGATGCCCTTGAGCCGCAATTCCTCGTACAGGCGCAGCACCGCCTGGTCGAGGCCCGACCGCGCAAGGGACAGGCGCAGGTCGCAGAGGCGCATGTCGAGCAGCGCTTCATCGTCGAGACGCGTCCACGCGGGTTCGCGCAACCGGCGCCGACGCGGTTTCACGTCGTGACTCCGCCAGTCGCCGCAAGGCGCGCAACGCAGCGCTCGACCGCAACGTCGAGTTGCTCGCGGCCCGCGAGCCGACCGAGCTTGTCCGCGGGCAGCGCGTCGATACCGTGCTGCAGGCCGAAAATCGTGCCGACGAGCCCGGCGACCAGGGCTGCATCGTCGCGCACGCTGCGTCTTGCCGCGGCGATGGCCGCATCGAAATCCTGCGCATCGCCGGCGATACGACGCGCGAGCGCGAGGGCCTGCACCACGTCGATCGTGCCACGAGTTGCACTGGTGTCCCCGGCAGCCGACGCAGCGGCAACCACGGCCTGCACGTCTTTGCGCAGCGGCCTGGCAGTCCAGCAACCGGGCACGGGTTCGGGGACGGCCTGCAGCCAGTCCTGCGCCGGCTGGCCGCGCAGTGCGCAAAGCAACATCGCCGAATAGGCGCGGCAGGTGTCGAGGATCTGGGGCGACTGGTGCGTAGTGCGCGCGCACTCGGCGGCAAGCGCGATGGCTGCTGCGGCATCGTTGCCCGCGAACAGCGCGGCGGCCAGGACGCGCGGCAGGCTCGTCGCCGCGGCGTCCTTCGGGTCGTGCGAACCAGCCACCGGCAAGCCCCGCCAGCGGAAGGTCGCGAGGGCTTTCGCGACGTCGGGCGAAACGTGAGTTTCGCCGGGCTGGCCCCTGGCCGACAGGTGCCCGTCCTTGAACCAGCGCCAGTAGCGCTCGATCTGGTCCCGCGCATCGCTGCGCCCGAGGGTATCCAGGCTTTCCGCAAGGCAGAGCGCGAGCGACGTATGCTGCGACCACGCCAGCGGCGAGGTCTTCGTTGCCACGGCTGCGCTCATTGCACCAAGCGCGTCGCCCAGCGCGAGACCGAACCACCCTCCGCGCACGCGCTGCTCCAGCGCAAGACCCCTGGCCGGCCGCATCAACTTTGCGCCGCGCATGGCACCCTGCACTCCTGGCTGCAAGGGTTGCCACGTGCGTACGAATTCGGCTTGCTCGTCGGTTTCCGGCACCTGCGGCCACGACCTCGATTGCCGGCATTGCTGCCAGTAATCGCCCAGTTCGGTGAGCGCTGCCGCACCCCCGCCCGGATTGCGTTCGGCCAGCCAGCAGCCGGCGACCATGGCGCTGCGGCCGATGCCGGCCCGGCAGTGCAGGTACACGCAGTGGCCGGTCGCGAGGGCGTCGTCCAGCGCCGCCAGGATATGACCCATGGTCGCACGGTCGGCAGGGACACCGTGGTCGGTGATCGGCTGGCGCAAATAGCTGACGCGCTGCCCCGCCGGTGTTTCGAACGGCAGGTGCATGTCGTAGGCGGGACTCTCGTCCGGCTCGGTCAGGTCGATGAAGCAGGTTATGCCGGCCTCGAGGAACCGCCGCAGCCGATCCATCGACCGGGCGCGCGACCGCGAACCCGGATGTTCGCCCACCAGGAAGCGGCCCGGCACGACCCAGTACGTGGTGTCGATGGGGCGTGGCCTGGTCCAGTCGGGTCCGGCGCTGGCTGCTGGCGTCTTCGGCGTCATTGCCACCATGATAAGGCAACGGGGTGCGGCTGCCGGTGCGGCTGTGAGAGACTTGGGCCAATTTCCCAGGGGGAGACCTTCGTGCTGAAACAGCTGGCAGCCCGTAAATCGTTGGCTGCGATGACTCGCGAAATCGAATCCGGGCCCAAGCTGAACCGCGTACTGGACCGCCGAGCGCTGACCTCCGTCGGCCTCGGCTCGATGATCGGCAGCGGCATATTCGTGCTGACGGGCACCGTGGCCGCACAGCACACAGGTCCCGCCGTCACGCTCGCCTTCCTCGTGGCCGCCATCGGCTGTGGCCTGGCCGCGCTCTGCTATGCCGAGCTGGCCTCGATGATCCCGATATCCGGCAGCGCCTACAGCTATACGTACGCGACGCTCGGCGAGGGCGTCGCCTGGTTCGTCGGCTGGAACCTCGCGCTGGAATATGTGATGTCGGGCGCGGCCGTCGCGGTCGGATGGTCCGGCTACGTCGTCAACCTGCTGGCCGAGTTCGGCCTCCATCTGCCCGACGCGCTCACCAACGCGCCGCTTGGCAAAGGTGCGGACAACCACCTGGTGGCGACGGGCGCCCTGGTCAACGTACCGGCGGTGCTCATCGTCGCGCTGCTCACCTGGGTGTGCTACGTCGGTGTGAAGCATTCGACGCGCGTCAACAACGTGATGGTGATCATCAAGGTCCTGATCATCGTCCTGTTCATCGCGGTCGGCATCAAATACGTCACACCCGACCTCTGGCAGCCCTACCTTCCCGCCAACACGGGCACCTCGGGACATTTCGGCTTCAGCGGCATCATGCAGGGCGCTGCGATCATTTTCTTTGCCTACATCGGCTTCGACCAGGCCGCGACGACGGCGCAGGAAGCCCGCAATCCGCAGCGCGACGTGCCGTGGGGCATCATCGCCGCACTGATCATCTCGACGACGCTGTACGTCGCGATGTCTGCGGTGATGACGGGCATGGTGTCGTACACGGAACTCAACGTCGCCGCGCCGGTCGCAGTCGCGCTCGACGCGCATCCGGAACTGAAGTGGCTTGGCCTGCCGGTGAAGATCGGCGCAATCGTGGGACTCACGTCGGTGATCCTGATGTCGCTGCTTGGCCAGCCGCGCATATTCATGGCGATGTCGCGCGACGGCCTGCTGCCGCCGTCGATGCAGAAGGTGCATCCGAAGTACCGCACGCCGCACGTGGCGACGATCGTCACCGGCGTGGTGGCTGCATTCTTCGCCGGCGTCTTTCCACTCGACGTGCTGGGTGAGCTGATTTCGATCGGCATCCTGCTGGCTTTCACCGCGGTGTGCGCCGGCGTCGTCGTGCTGCGTCACACGCAGCCCGACACGCCGCGTCCGTTCCGCGTGCCGTTCGCCACGTTCACCGGAGTGGCTGGAGTGGCCATCTGCCTCGCCATGACGTTCTTCCTGCCGCACGACACGTGGATCCGGCTGGCGGTGTGGACGGGGATCGGCTTCCTGATCTACTTCCTGTACGGCTACAAGCATTCGCGGATCCGGCAGCAGGTCTGACGCGCGCGCCTGCAGCGTCCAGCGGCGGCTGTTCGTCGCTGCTGGGCGTTTGCTGTTTGGCGATGCGGGCGAGTTGTGCGTGAGGAATGGTGGCGAGCGTTTGATCCGGCTGTCTTGCCCGCGAGCGGAAAGGCAGACACGCTCGCGGGCAAGACAGCCGGATCAAACGCTGCATAGCACGCGCCTGAGCAATTTTCCGGCAAGCCGGAAAATTGCACGGCGCAAGCAGCGTCGAAGAAGCACTAATGGACCGTGCGGCGCGCGGTCAGCCGCATGACGGTCGAGCGAATGCAAAGCCGTGCAAGCAGCCGATTGCTTTTAACCATGAAACCGCAGACCGGCCGATGCGCAGGCCGAGTACCGGAGATCGCCTGGTGCCTCGCTGCGCCGTCACCAGATGTCGTCTATGCCGCACCTGCCCTGCCCAGGAGGGCAGGTCCAGGACGCGGAAAGCGCGCCCTCCGTGACCTGGCGCCCGGCTGACGTCACTTGGCAGAATGAGCGGAGCGCTTGGCTTCGATGACCTTGTGAGCTTCCTTCATCGCGCCGTCCACTGCATCCTTGATGCACGACGCCTCGCTTGAGTCTTCGGCGGGAATCGCGACCTTGATCTGCGCGCAAGTCGCCTTGGCAGTGTCCTTGATACGATTCTCGAGTTGCAACGCCCCGTATGCCGACGTCAGATCAAGGTCGGCGTAGCTGACGCGGCTCTGGATCGTGATTTCCCGGACAGGGACGCCATATTCCGACTGGCCTACAAGTGTCGCGCGGGCGGCCTCGACGGTGACAACCTCCATGGGTTGCGCGACGGCGGAGCCGGCGACGATTGCCAGACCTGCCATCAGCGAAATGCAGTTTGTCGTGCGCATCTTGGGAACTCCTTGTCGTGGCTCTTCCTGGCTGCTTGACCCCTGAGAACTATAGGTCGCTGTTGATCAGGACAACAGTCGTACTGTGTGCAGGCCGGGCCGACTGGTATCAATTTATCCTGACTTGACCTGCGGGTACTGCGCACGACCAGGCCTATCCGGGCGATCGCACGATTCGGTGACAGAGCCAGGTCCGAACTCCAGCGTTGCGCCAGGCAATAGTTCTGCGCTGGCCGACGGGCAGCAGTACTTGCGGTTGGCAGCATCCAGCAGATTGCATCTGACGTTGCGGCTTTCACGCCTCGACCTTGCTTGCGCCGTGCGATGTCTTCGGCGCGCCGAAGACGCGCTCAGGCGCGGCGTCGCAAGCGGGCGATCCGTTCTTCTTTCTGCAACGCGTGTCTGCCTTTCCGCGTTGCAGAAAGAAGAACGGATCGGCCGCCCGCTACGACGCCCGACGCCGTTCATTGCGCCCGGAAACCCGAACACCGCATTGCAAGCAGCGACGAAAACCGCAGCGCTACAGTTCTTCCCAGGGTTCACGCCCCGATGAAATCGGGGTCGCGGTCCCGGCGGTGCCATCGGCGCTTGCGGGTACAGCCTGTTGCAGGGCTGCCACCGCTGCCGCGCGCCGAGCCTCGAGGCCGGCGAAATCGAACGCCTGCGGATCCGCGAGGTGCGAAGTCGTGACGTTGCCCAGTGCCGAGAAGATCGCCTCGGTTCGTCCCGGAAACTCGCGCTCCCAGTCCGCCAGCATCTTCTTCACCGCGACGCGCTGCAGGTGCTGCTGCGAGCCGCAGAGCGTGCACGGAATGAGCGGAAACTGCCGCGCTCGCGCATAGCGTTCGATCTCGTTCTCCGGCACGTAAGCCATCGGCCGGATCACGATATGCCTGCCGTCTTCCGAGAGCAGCTTTGGCGGCATCGTCTTCAAGCGGCCGCCGAAGAACATGTTCAGGAACAGCGTCTCGACGATGTCGTCGCGATGGTGACCGAGCGCGACCTTCGTGATGCCGTTCTCCGCCGCATAGCGATACAACGCACCGCGCCGCAGGCGCGAGCACAGTCCGCACATCGTGCGGCCCTCGGGAATCAAGCGCTTCACCACGCGGTACGTGTCCTGCTCGATGACGTGGAATGGCACGCCGAGCGCGGTCAGGTAGTCGGGCAGCACCTGCGCTGGAAAGCCCGGCTGCTTCTGGTCGAGGTTGACCGCGACGAGTTCGAAGCGCACAGGCGCACTTCGCTGCAGCGAGAGCAGCACGTCGAGCAGCGTGTAGGAATCCTTGCCGCCGGACAGGCAGACCATCACCCGGTCGCCGTCCTCGATCATGCGGAAGTCTTCGATGGCCTTGCCGACGAGACCGCGCAGGCGCGCCTGCAGTCGCTTGAACGTCGAGGACGAGGTGGCGGGCCTGGCGAGGGGCGCCGCCGAAGGTGGAACGATGACCGCGCTCATGCCGTCAGCTGGCAGTCGCCACAGGTGCGGCAGCAGCGGATTCGACAATGGTCGCGGCTCCCGCCTTGCCGGACGCCTCTGCTGCCGTTTCGAGGTACTTGGACTCCACGTAACGCATCCACGGCGCCGCGGAGAGCGCCTTGCCGGTCGCATCCCTGATCAGTTCCTGCGCGCCAACGCTCGCACCGCGGCCGTGCACGTTCTGCCGCAGCCACTCGAACAGCCCGCCGAAGCGGCCGCTGGCGATCTCCTCGTCGAAGTGTTCGCTCTGCGTGCGCAGGGTTTCGTGCAGTTGCGCGGCAATGAACGAGCCGAGCGCGTACGACGGGAAATAACCGAATTGCCCCAGCGCCCAGTGCGGGTCCTGCAGGCAGCCTTCGGTATCGTTCGAAGGGCGCAAGCCAAGACGACGGTCGAATCCGGCGCGCCACGCCTCGGGCAGGTCGCGCACCGGCATCGTCCCGTCGAAAATCTGCTTTTCCAGGTCGTAGCGCAACATGATGTGAACGGGATACGTGAGTTCGTCCGCGTCGGCGCGGATCGCACTGCGTCGCACCCGGGTGAGCGTGCGGTAGAGATTCTCGACGTCCCATTCGGGACCGGTGCAGCCGAAGTGCTTCTCGAGCAGCGGCCGCAACCACGTGAGGAACGGCCGGCTGCGGCCAATGATCATCTCCAGCAGCAACGACTGGCTTTCCTCGAGCGCCATGCCGCGGTCGCGACCCACCGGCTGGTCGCGCCATGCGGCGGGCAGGCCGAGGTCGTACATCGCCTGCCCGGTTTCGTGCAGCACGCCCATCAGGCCAGTGAACGGTTCGTTGACGTCGTAGCGGGTGGCGATGCGCACGTCGCCCCACACGCCTTCCGTGAATGCACGGCTGCTCTCGTCGAGGCGGCCGCGGTCGAACGGGAAGCCGATGACGCGCATCACTTCGTGCGCCAGCGCGCGCTGCTTCGACAGGCTCACCTTGCCGACGATCGGCAGCGGCGGACGTTCCGCCTGCAGTTCGATTGCCTCCCGGATCAGGTTCGGCAGGCGCCGGATCATGACCTTGAACAACTGGTCGATGTCCGCGCTGAGGAAGCCCGGGCTGAAGCCGTCGATCAACGAGTCGTACGGCGCGAGCCCGAGAGCCTGCGACAGCACCTGTGCCTTGTCGCGGGTCAGCGCGATCACTTCTTCGAGGTGCGGCGCGAAGAGCCCGAAGTTGTTCTCCTGGCGCGCTTCGAGCCAGCTCACCTCAGCGAGCGACGTGGCGCGCGCCAGGCGGGTGACCAGCGTGAGGGGCGTGGCGATCGCGTGATCGCGTTCGCGGCGCATTTCACGCAGGTTGGCGAGTTGCCAGTCCTCGAGCTGCGACTGGTTGGCCTGTGCGCGCTCGATCAGGCGCGACACCTTTGGTGAGGTCAGTAACGCGTGGCTTTCGGAATCGAGGACCGCGAGCTGTTCGCCGCGGACGTCGGCGCTGCCCCGCGGCATCATCACGGCCGAATCCCAGCGCAGCAGGCTCGCCGCGCCCTGGAACGCGTGAAGGCGGCGGAATTCCTGCTCGAGTTGCTGGTAAGGACTCTGTGCCATGGCCGGTCGCGGACGTTCTGCCGCTCCCCCGCAACTGCGGAAGAGGCCGCGCAATGCGCGGGTCGAGTTGCCCCGGGGTCGGGTGCCGATTGTAGCAAGCCGCCGGGCCGGTCGCGGACCGGACCCGAAAGAATGCCGCTTTTTACTTATTATTCAACTGGTTGGGTTCCGTCCGCCGGACTGCCGCCGGTGAATTTCCGGCGCAACTGCTCGAGCCGGTGCGCCACGTCCTCCGGCGACCCGGTGTTGCGCGCAACCAGCGCATAGACAACCGGGACGACGATCAGCGTCATCAGCACCGAAATCACCACGCCGTAGAAGACGACCACGCCGATCGACTGCAGCGAGCCGGCGCCCGCGCCGGCCGCGAGCATCAGCGGCAATGCGCCGAAGGCCGTGCAGAAGCTGGTCATCAGCACGGGACGCAGGCGGATCGCCGCGGCCTCGATCACGGCCTCGGTGTATTCCACGCCCCTGTCGCGCAGCTGGTTGGCGAACTCGACGATGAGGATGCCGTTCTTCGCGGCGAGCCCCACCAGCATGATTGCCGCGATCTGGCTGTAGACGTTGATCGACATGCCATACAGCCACAGTCCGACGAGCGCGCCGATGATGGCGAGCGGCACGGTGGTGATGATGATGAACGGATGCAGGAAGCTTTCGAACAGCGCGGCCAGCACCAGGAACACGACCAGCAGCGTCAGCAGGAACATCCAGTACAGCTGCGAACCCGACTGCTTGAATTCGCGCGACGGGCCGTCGAACGCTAGCTTGACCGACGGCGGCATCTCTTGCTCGATGATGTTCTCGACGTACCGCAGGCCATCGCCGAGCGGGTATCCCGGCGTGAGCGCGGCGCTGACCGTGATCGAGCGCAGACGGTCGAACCGGTTGAGGCGTGTCGGACCCGCCAGCTCGGTGAGCTTGACCAGGTTCGACAGCGGGACGAGTTCGCCCGTGCGGTCGGAGCGCACGTACAGGTTGTCGAGATCGGTGGGTGTCGCACGGTCCTCGGCGCGGCCCTGCAACATCACGTTGTACTCGCGGTCACGGTCGATGAACGTGGTGACGATGCGGGACCCGAGCACGGTTTCGAGCGTGCGCGACACGGTCTGCAGCGAGATGCCGAGGTCGGCCGCGCGGTTGCGGTCCACCGCGACACTGAGCTGCGGTTTGCGCTCTTCGTAGTTCGACTGGACGTTGGTGAGGCCCGGGTTGTCGCCCATGCGCTGCATCAGGAGGTCGCGCCACTGCACGAGGTCGGCGTACTCGGTTCCCTGCAGCACGACCTGCACCGGCGCGCCGCCGCCGCCGAACCCGCCCGGTACTGTCACGAAGCCGCGCACGCCCGGCACGGCGCTGAGCGGTCCGCGCAGCGCCTGCGCGATCTGGTCGGCGGTGCGCGTGCGCTCGCTCCAGGGCGCGAGCAGCAGGAAGCCGCGCGCCTCGTTCACCTGGCTGCCGGCACCGCCGAAGCCGCCCGGCACGCGCGCGCTGACGCGCACCACGTCGCCCGTCTCCATCTGCTTCGCCGCCATCCCTTCGAGGATGCGCAGGTGGCGATCCATGTATTCAAGCGACGAGCCTTCCGGGCCGTTCATGCCGATGAAGACGAAGCCGCGGTCTTCCACCGGGGCGAGTTCGCTCGGCAGCACTTTGAGCAGCACAGCGGCCATCGCCGTCGCCGCGATCGCGCCGCCGATGACGAGCCATGGCCGGCGCACGGCGCGCCGCAGGTTGCGGTCGTACCATGCGGACAGGCGCTGGAAGAAATCATCGACGGCGACGGCCATGCGCGAACGATGCGCGCCGCTGGCGAACAGCTTCGACGTCATCATCGGCGTCAGCGTCAGCGCGACGAGCGACGAGAACGCAACCGCTGCCGCGATGGTGAAGCCGAACTCGCGGAACAGCGTGCCGACATTCCCCGAGAGGAACGACATCGGCAGGAACACCGCGACGAGCACCATCGTCGTTGCAATCACGGCGAAGCCGATTTCACGCGAGCCGTCGATCGACGCGATCAAGGCGGGTTCGCCGTTTTCCATGCGCCGGTAGATGTTTTCGAGCACCACGATCGCGTCGTCGACGACGAGGCCGATGGCAAGCACCAGCCCGAGCAGCGTGAGCGTGTTGATCGAGAAACCCAGCGCACCCATGACGATGAAGGCTGCGATGATCGAAACCGGGATCGTCACCGCCGGCACGAGCGTGGCCCGCAGGTTGCCGAGGAAGAGGTAGATGACGGCGATCACGAGGGCCATCGCGATCAGCAGCGCCTTGACGACCTCCATCATCGACGCTTCGATGTAGACGGAACGGTCCAGGTTGATCTCGAGCCGGGCGCCTGCGGGCAGGTCGGGGAGGATGCGCTCGCGCTCGGCTCGGACCGCCTTGGCGACTTCGAGCGTATTTGCCTTGGAGATCTGCTCGATGCCGATGCTGATGCCCGGCACGCCGTTGGTACGCGAAATGGTGCGTTCGTTTTCGGCAGCGAGGCGCACGTCGGCTACTTCGCCAAGGCGCACCAGGTAACCGGCCGCGCCGCGGCCGATGACCAGGTCGCGGAACTCCTGCTCGGTGTTGAGACCCGTCTCGGTGCGCAGCGTGAGTTCGCGCTGCGACGACTCGAGGCGTCCGGCGGGCAACTGCACGTTCTCGCGGCGCAGCGAGGCTTCGACGTCGGCAACCGTAAGCTGGCGCGCGGCAAGCGCTTCGCGGTCGATCCAGACGCGCATCGCATAGCGACGGGCGCCGCCCATGCGCACGCGCGCAACCCCGGGCAGCACGCTGAAGCGATCGACGAGTTCGCGCTCGGCATAGTCGGTGAGTTCGAGCACGTTCATGGTGTCGCTCGACAGCGCCAGCCAGATGATCGGATCGGCACCGAAGTCGACCTTGCCGACCTCGGGCGGGTCGGCTTCCGGAGGCAGGTTGTTGGCCACTCGCGCCACGCGATCGCGCACGTCGTTCGCGGCTTCGTCGACCGAGCGGCCCGGGTCGAACTCGAGGTTGATGCTCGAACGGCCGTCGGTGCTCTGCGAGGTGATCTTGGTGATGCCCTCGAGGCCCGCTACGCGCTCCTCGATCACCTGCGTGATCTTGGTCTCGACGACGTCGGCCGCCGCACCGAGGTAGTTGGTGTCGATCGAAACGATCGGGGCCTCGACGTCGGGAAGCTCGCGCACCGCCAGTCGCGAGGCCGACAGCAAACCGAGAATCACCAGCATCAGGCTGATGACCGCGGCGAAGACCGGACGCTTGACGGAGATCGCCGAAATTTTCATGGCGCGGGGCCGTCACCTGCGCCAGCCGGGGCGGCGGATCGCCCAGGTGCCGCGGTCGGTTCGCTCACGCTGACGCTGGCACCGTCACGCAGTTTCTGCGTGCCTTCGGTGACGACGATTTCGCCGGCCTGCAGTCCATCCGTGACCTGCACGGTGCCGACGGCGCGCTGGCCCGTCTGGATCTTGCGCTTCGACGCCTTGCCGTCCTGCACCACGTAAACGAACACGTCACCCTGCTCCGGCACCAGCGATTCCTCCGGCACCACCAGCACGTCGGCCGTGCCGCGCGAAAGGTGCACGTTCAGGAACATGCCTGGCTTCAGCAGGCCGTCGTCGTTCGGCACCAGCGCTCGCACGATGACGGAACGTGTGTTGGGATCGACGCGCGAATCGACGCTCGCGACCTTGCCCTCGAACACCTGGTCCGGGTACGCGACGCTCCTGGCTTCGAGCGTGAGGCCTGGCTTCATGGCTGCCACGACACGCTCGGGCACGGTGAAGTCGAGCTTGATCGTGCTGGTGTCGTCGAGCGTGGTGATGACTGTGCCCGGGGCGACGAGGCCGCCGACGCTGGCGCGGCGCAGGCCGACCCGGCCGTTGAACGGCGCGCGGATGATCGTATCGCTCAGGCGTGAGCGTGCCGCGGCGACGCGCGCCACGTTGGCCGAGTAGGTCGATTCGATCTGCTCGATCTGCTGGTCGGAGAGCACCTTGGTTTCATACAACTCACGGCTGCGCTGCAACTGGCTCGCGCTTTCCTTCAGCGCGGCATCCGCCACCGCCAGATCGGCCCGGGCCTGCGCACCGTCGAGCTCGACGAGGATGTCGCCCTTGCGGACCTGCTGGCCCTCGGTGAAACGAATCGCCGTGACAAGATTGGATACTTTGGCAGTGACGTCGATGGATTCGCTGGCACGCGCGGTGCCGAGCGCTTCGACTTCGAGCGAGAGGTGTTCGGTCCGCGACGGAGTCGCCACGACCGGGATGACAGGGCCGCCGCCTGCGCCACCACCACCCGGCTTGCCTGCAGACGCTCCGGGCTTACCCCCGGTCGTCGCTGCACCAGGCGGACCGCCCATTGCGGCGGGCGCGCGCTTGGCCCGCTCGCCGGCGATATGCCAGGCAAAGCCGACGACGAAGGCGCCAATCAGGGTGCCGAGCAGCACCTTTCGCAGGGAATCAGGCATCGGGTCTTGGTGGCGCGACAGCGCGAATCAGGGAGGCACCGGATTATCCCTGATTCGCACGTCTGCCGCTCGCGGATGTCGGCTGCTGAGCATCCGCCGCGTCTCCACTCAGGGTTCCTGGTCGGAGCCCTCGGCAATGCCCTCGAACAGCGCCGTCGACAGGTACCGCTCGGCGGTGTCGGCCAGCACGGTCAGGATTACGGAGCCCGCGGGCGCCTTCTCGGCGACCTTCAGTGCTGCCGCAACGTTTCCGCCCGACGAGATACCACAGAAGATGCCTTCCTTGCCGGCGAGCGCACGCGAGCAGGCGATTGCTTCGTCGTCGGTGACCGGAACGATTTCGTGGGGAACGGAACGGTTCAGGACCTTCGGCACGAAATCGGGCGTCCAGCCCTGGATCTTGTGCGGCTTGAACTCGGCCCCGGACAGCAGTGCGGCGCCCGCAGGCTCGGTCGCGACGATGCGCACTTCGGGGCGCGCAAGACGGATCATCTCGCCCGCGCCGGTGAGGGTGCCGCCCGTGCCCCAGCCCGACACGAAGAAATCGAGCCGGCGGCCCGCGAAATCGCTGAGGATTTCCGGGCCTGTGGTCTGGCGGTGATACGCCGGGTTCGCGGGATTCTCGAACTGCCGTGCGAGGAACCAGCCATTCTTCTTCGCCAGCTCTTCCGCTTTGCGCACCATGCCGCTGCCGCGCTCGGCGGCGGGCGTCAGGATCACCTTGGCGCCGAGCATGCGCATGATCTTGCGGCGCTCGATCGAGAACGTCTCGACCATGACCGCGACGAACGGGTACCCCTTCGCGGCGCAGACCATCGCCAGCGCGATGCCGGTGTTGCCCGACGTCGCCTCGACCACGGTCTGCCCGGGCTGCAATGCGCCACTCTTCTCCGCGTCCTCGATGATCGCGATCGCGAGGCGGTCCTTGACGGAACTGCCGGGATTGAAGAACTCGCACTTCACGTAGAGGTCCACGTGCTTCGGCGCGATGTGGTTGACACGCACGATGGGCGTGCGGCCGATGGTATGCAGGATGCTGTCGTAAATCATGGCTGGATCCTTCGCCCCCCGGGCATTGGTTGCGACTATAGCCAACACGGGCGGCAATACGTCATGCCGCGCGGGAATCTCGGCAGAAGCGGAAATAGGGAAATAGGGGACGCTCACCTATTTCCCATATCCGTCAGAAATACGCCCGCATGATCGCTTCGGCGACGCAGGCAGGTTTCGGTTCACCCTCGATCTCGACCGTGTACTGCTCGGTCAGCTGCAGGCCGCCCGTGACCTCTTCGAGCTTGAGCAGCACGCAGCGGGCACGCACGCGGCTCCCCGATTTCACGGCATTGGGAAACCGCAGCTTGTCGAGGCCGTAGTTGATGACGCGCGTGACGCCCGGAAACAGCGGCTTGCCGGCATCGACCAGGCCGCGGAGCATCGGGTACAGCGACAACGTCAGGTAACCGTGGGCGATCGTCGTTTTCCACGGCGACTCACGCGCGGCCCGGACCGGGTCCGTGTGAATCCACTGGTGATCACTGGTCGCCTGCGCGAACTCGTCGATCCGCTGCTGGGACACGAGCAGCCAGTCGCTGCAGTGAATCTCCTGGCCGATTTTGGGCTGCAGGTCCGCCAGGACCCGCTGCGCCGCCGACTGTTCGCTCATGGTGTGCCCTTGTTTGCTGGTTGCAGGCAGGAGTATCGCCCACGTGGCGATGCCCGGCACCCGCTTCGTTCGAAGCTTGTATGCACCGCAACATTGTTTCGTGAAATCCCTAGAAAACCCGCAAAATTTTCTTGTTGCAGCGCAAAATTGCCGCTGTTACGATGCCAACCCGGAACCGACCTGCCTGTCACCGAGGACGTACCATGACCACCGCCAAGAAGACGACGGACTACACGGATTTTGCCAAGCGCGCTTTTACGCCCGCCACCCGCCTCAATGAGGTCATGGTCGGCAACATCGAGCGCATCGCCCGCTTCCAGTACGAACTGACGGGTGACCTGATGCAGTTCGCACTCGACCAGATGAACGCCACGGTCAAGGCGAAGGACCTGCCGACGCTGCTGTCGAAGCAGCGTGAAATCGCGACGAAGTTCGCCGAAAAGGCGACGACCCGGCAGCAGGCGCTGGCCGAAATGGCGACCGAGTCGCAGGCCGGCTTTGCCCGGTGGATCGAGGACGCGACGTCCCTGACGAGCGGCAAGGCTGCCTGATAGCGGCGACTGACAGCAGCGGTGGCTCCCTCCGGGGCCACCGCCAGGCGCACCGTTCTGCATCGCCTTTTTGCACTGCATTTCATGCACCGCACAACGGCTCAGGTACACTCGCGCCCATGAGCCAGGAACGCCTGATCAAGAAGTACGCGAACCGTCGCCTTTACGACGCTTCGCAGAGCCGCCACATCACCCTCGACGACATCCGCGGACTGATCGTCAAGGGCGAAAAGATCCGGGTCGTCGAAGACAAGACCGGACACGACATCACCCGCCACATCCTGCTGCAGGTCATCGCCGAGCAGGAGCAGTTCGGCCGGCCGATCCTGAGCACGACGGTGCTCGAGTCCATCATCCGCTTCTATGGCAACCCGATGCAGGGCTTCCTCGCGGGCTTCCTGGAAAAGAGCGTGGAGACGTTCCTGCACCAGCAGGAATCGCTGCAGGCGCAGATCTCCAAGATCGTCGCGAGCACGCCGCTCGCCACCGTGGCAGACCTGACGCGCCAGAACATCGAGGCGCTCGCGAAGATGCAGGAGTCGATGCTCAGCGCGATCCTGCCGAAGCGGGAGAAGTCGAAGGACGACGACGAGAAGCGTTCCTGACCGAGCGGGCCAGTTCCCACGCGAGCATCGCCCGCTTGCGCTCGACTCCCCAGCGATAACCGCCCAGCGCGCCATTGGCCCGCAGCACGTGGTGGCATGGAATGAGCCAGGCCACCGGATTCGCACCGACGGCAGAGCCCACGGCACGGCACGCGGACCGGCGACCGATCGATTCCGCGAGCGCCGCATAACTCAGCGTCCGGCTCTGGCCTGCCGCGAGCAGCGCGCGCCACACCTGCAGCTGGAAGTTGCTGCCATGCACCCAAAGCGTGAGTTTGCGGTCGGCGCGCCGGGTCGTCCGCCAGATTGTGTCGGCGATCTGCTTCGCGCCCGCGTCGTCCTGCTTCCAGTCGGCATCGCGCCACGTCGCGCGAAAATCGTCGAAGCCATCGAACACGCCATTTTCGTCGGCAAACGCCAGGAACGCGATGCCGCGAGCCGAACGCACGATCAGTGCCTCGCCGAAGGGCGATTGCGCCGTCCCGAACCACAGCGTCAGACCGCGGCCCCGCGACTTGTATTCGCCGGGCGTCACGGCTTCGAGCGTCACGAACAGATCGTGCAGACGGCCTGGACCCGAAAGACCGGCATCGATTGCCGCCTGCAGCACGGACCGCTCGTCGTCGAGCGCCTGCTTCGCTGCCGTCAGCGACAACTGCTGCAGCCACTGCTTCGGCGAAATGCCCGTCCAGCGGCGGAATTCGCGTGCGAAGTGATACTCACTCCAGTTCGCGGCCGCCGCCATGTCGGCCAGCGACGGCTGCTGGCCGGCATTCGCCGCGACGAATTCGATCGCCCGTGCAATGCGCCGGAATTCGGGGGCGACGGCGGGGCCGTCAGCGACGTGTGCTTTCATGGCGCAAGGATACCGACGCCGCGCATGCCATCCACCCGGATCGTGCTGAGGCGACGGGGCGCTGTGGCAAACTAGGCGACGCATGCCCCGCCAACGCATCTGCTTCCTGACCGCAGAGATCTCGCCGTTTGCCAAGACCGGCGGACTGGGTGACGTTGCGGCCGCGCTTTCGCGCCACCTGCTGCAGCGTGGTCACGACGTCCGCGTCTTCGTTCCCCTGCACGCGCTCTCCGACCTGCAGGGTTGCGAACAACGTCCGGTCGCGGCGCTGCAGGGCCTGTCGGTACGGGTCGGCACCAACGAGTACCGCTACGACGTCCGGGAAGCGCGGCTCCCGGGTTCGGACCTCTGGGTGCAACTCGTGGACTGCCCAGCCGTGTTCGACCGTCCATTCATCTATTCGGACGCGCACGACGAGCACTTGCGCTACCTGATGCTCACACGCGCGGCGCTCGAATGCTGCCAGCGGCTCGCCTTCGCGCCGGATATCGTGCATTGCAATGACTGGCACATGGCGTTCGCGCCGCTGCTGCTGCGCACGGCCTATGCATGGGACACGCAGATCTTCGGCTCGACCCGCAGCGTATTCACGATACACAACATCGGTTACCAGGGCGTCTTCTCGGCCAGCGCCGCCGCCGACGTGGGACCGGGCGTGAGCATCGAGGCCTTGCACCAGGCCGATCTCGGCCTCGGCCGCATCAACCCGATGCGGCACGGCATTCTCTACGCGGACGCGGTGACGACGGTCAGCCCGACGTATGCCAGGGAGATTCGTACGCCCGAGGGCGGATACGGTCTCGATGCGGACCTGCGCGCCCGCCGCGACTCGGTCAGCGGCATCCTGAACGGCGTCGATTACGACGACTGGAATCCGGCGATCGATCGCTACCTGCCCTTCCACTACGACGCGAACGATGTCACCGGCAAGATGCGCAACAAGGAGGCCCTGCTCGACCTGCTGCGCATGCACGCGGCGGCCTCAGTGCCGCTCATCGGCATGGTGACGCGTCTCACGCGCCAGAAGGGCATCGACCTGCTGCCGGAGGTGTTGCCGAGACTGCTGCAGGAACGCGACATCCGTTTCGTCGCGCTCGGCAGCGGCGAGGCGCAATACGAGCGCTTCATGCACGAACTGCAGCAACGATTCCCCGGCCGCGTCGTGTTCTACAGCGGCTACAGCGAGGAACTCGCGCATTTCATCGAAGCGGCGGCAGATATCTTCCTGATGCCGTCGCTGTACGAGCCGTGCGGCCTGAACCAGATGTACAGCCTCAAATACGGGACGGTGCCCGTAGTACGTCGTACCGGCGGACTTGCCGACAGCGTGCAGCATTTCGATCCCGCGACCGGCCAGGGCACGGGAATCGTGTTCAACGATTTCGACGCCGGCGGCCTGCGTTGGGCGCTGCAGACCGCGCTCGAGTGGTACGGCTGGCCCAGCGTGTGGCACCGCCTCGTCCAGAACGGCATGCAGCAGGACTTCTCGTGGGACGCACGCATCGGCGAGTACGAGCTGCTCTACGAGCAGCTCTCGAGGGGCTAGGTTTCGCCGCTCCTCGGCTGCCCCTGCGCCCGTGAGATGTCGACGGTCCCCTGGTGGTTGAACGGGATCTTGCGAATGATCCCCTTGTCGACGAGCACCTCACCCGCGATTTCATAATGCAGGTCCTGCAGCTTGCCGCCACCGACGCGGCTCAGCAGGCGGCCGAAGCTGCTCACGAAATTGGTCGTCACCAGCATGTCGAATTCGGCCTCGCCCTTGGCAGGCAGCAGGAACTGGTCGTTGCTGACGCCCTCGGCGAAGCTGTCACCCATCAGGATGATCGTGTAGTCGATCCCGCGGACAGGGATCTCGAGATCGTTCGGGTTCTTGACCAGCACTCGCACCTTGAACTTCTGCGCGAACATGTCCGTGGACAGCATCTGGATGCCGACGAGACTCAGTTCCGGCGACTCCAGTTTCTGGTTGAAGGTCGAACAGCCCGCCAGCGCGACCAGCACGGCGCACAGGCCGGCCATCCGCAACAGCGCATTTCGCAGCAACATCGTCGATATCCCTCGCGCAAGGTCCTGGAATGCGATGCCGGCCGGGCCGTCGTCAGCCGGCGCTACCGCGCGCCGGGGCACGCAGCATCGACGCGGTGACGAGCGTAACGCCGTTCTCGCTCACGTAGAAGCGCTCGCGATCCTGCACCGGGTCGACGCCGATCGTCGTGCCGTCCGGCACCACTGCGCCCTCGTCGATGATCGCGTTGCGGATCACGCAGTGCTCGCCGATGTGCACTCGCGGCAGGACCACCGAGCGATCCACCGTCGAGTAGTCGTGCACACGCACCTGCGAGAACAGCAGCGAGTTCGACACGCGCGAGCCCGAGATGATGCAGCCGCCCGACACCATCGAGTCGATCGCGCAGCCACGGCGGTCTGCGTCGTCGAACACGAACTTGGCGGGCGGCAGCTGCTCCTGGTACGTCCAGATCGGCCACTGCTCGTCGTAGATGTTGAGCTCGGGCGAGACGCGCACGAGCTCCATGTTCGCTTCGTAGTACGCGTCGATCGTGCCGACGTCGCGCCAGTAATGCTGCGCCTTGCTGCGCACGTCCTCGAACGGGTACGCAAACACGCGCAGGTTCTCGATCGCCTGCGGAATGATGTTCTTGCCGAAGTCGTGCGCGGAGCCCGGATCCTCGGCGTCGGCGCGCAACAGGCGCTCGAGCAGCCGCGGGTTGAAGACGTAGATGCCCATCGATCCGAGTGCCACGTCGGGCCGTCCCGGCATCGGTGGCGGATTCCTCGGCTTTTCCAGGAAGCTCAGCACGCGGTTCGATTCGTCGATGCCCAGCACGCCGAACTCGCGCGCACGCTCGAGCGGCACCTCGACCACACCGACGGTGATGTCCGCTTCCTTCTCGACGTGGAAGCCGATCATCGGGCCGTAGTCCATCTTGTAGATGTGATCGCCGGCGAGCACGAGCACATGCAGCGGGCGGTGCGCGCGGATCAGTTCCATGTTCTGCCACAGGGCGTCCGCGGTGCCCTGGTACCACTCGGGGCCGCGACGCTGCTGCGCGGGAATGATTTCGATGAACTCACCGAACTCGCCGCGCAGGAAACCCCAGCCCTTGCCGATGTGCTGGATCAGCGAATGGGCCTTGTACTGCGTCAGCACCGAGATCTGCCGGATGCCGGAATTGAGGCAGTTCGACAGCACGAAATCGATGATGCGGAACTTGCCGCCGAAGGGTGCGGCTGGCTTGCAGCGGTCTTCGGTGAGTTGCTTGAGCCGCTCCCCGCGTCCGCCCGCCATGATCACGGCGAGCGTGCCGCGGGTCAGGCGGCTCAGATATCGACGTGGCGCACCTATGCGTTGTTGTTCGGTCGACATCCGGCGGCTCTCCGACGAGTACAGGCAGTAAGGATGTTACAGAGTCGACACGGCGTTGGATCGCTGTTGCGGTGCATCAGTATAAGGCATCAAACTATAGTGTTGACTTCATACTACTGTTTGATGCCTAATATGGATCACTTACCAAGGAGACGGACCGCCATGTCGCGGGACGACGAAGAAACCACTGCCCCCTCGCCCGGGGACGAGACGCCGGCGGAGGCGCAGGCCCGCAAGTTCCAGCGGGAACTGAGTGCCGGCCTGACTTCGCTGGTGCTGCTGTCCGTGCTCGCCGATGCCGACACGGATCTTTACGGCTATGAGATTGCCCGCAAGCTCACCTCGGACGTGGCGCCAACGGCTCCCTTCAAGCAGGGCGCCCTCTATCCGGTGCTGCGCAACATGAGCGGCGCCGGACTGCTGTCGAGCCGCGTGGTCCCCTCCTACTCCGGACCGCCGCGCCGCTACTACCGGATCACGCCGCTCGGGCGCGAGGTGCTCGCCGCCTGGCGCGAGACCTGGCTCGGCACCCGCGCCTTCGTCGACACGATCGTCCAGCATTCCACGTCCGCCGCACAGGAGATGCCGTCATGACGGCCGCGATACCCCGCACCGTCGAGGAATACCTCGACCTGCTTCGAGCCGAACTGCAGGGCGCCGATCGCGCGCTGGTACAGGACGCGCTCTACGACGCGGAGGAACACCTGCGCGCGGAGCTCGCGCAGCATCCGGAAGAAACGGACGCAACCATGCTGGGACGGATCGTGGCGAGTTATGGCGCACCCAGCGAAGTCGCCGACGCCTATCGTTCGAACGAAACCCGTGTGCAGGCCGCGTTGCGCACGCCGCCGCCGAAGCCGAAGCACACGACGCTCGGCCGCTTCTTCGGCGTGTACTCCGATCCGCGCGCCTACCTGAGCATGGCTTACATGCTGCTCGCGCTCGCCACCGGCATCTTCTACTTCACGTTTGCGGTGACGGGCTTGTCGCTCTCGGCCGGCTTCGCCATCCTGATCATCGGCATCCCGTTTTTCCTGCTGTTCATCGGCACGACGCGCGTGCTCGCGCTGGCCGAAGGCCGCATCGTGGAAACACTGCTGGGCACCCGCATGCCGCGCAGGCCGGTGCATCCCGGTCCGCCGATGGGCTGGATGCAGCGGGTGCTCGAAATGCTGAAGGATCCGCGCACCTGGGGGACGCTGCTGTACCTGCTGCTGATGCTGCCGCTTGGCCTCTTCTACTTCACGTTCGTCATCGTCGGCGTCGTCTGCTCGCTCGCGCTCACGATCGCACCGATCGTCGTGCTGCTGTACCACGCCGGCGTGATCACGATCGACGGCACCGTCGAGTCACCGCACCCGGCGTTGTTGCCTCTGGTTTCGATCTTGGGGATAGTGCTGCTCACCGTCACGCTGCATCTCTCACGGGGCATCGGTTATCTCCATGGCCAGCTGGCTAAATCGCTGCTCGTCCGTGCGCCACGCACGGCGGACGAGCCAGCCGTCGCTTGAACCTTCGCCGCGCGCTGCGGTCGCGGCGTGCTGCGCCCTGCTCGTCGCAGGGTGCGGCCACGCCGATACCACCAGCGGCACGCCCGCTCCCGGATCACCGGCGGAAGTCTTCTGCGCACCCGCGCCTGAAGGGTTCCTGCGCGCGCGCCTGCAGGGTTCGATCGATGCCGAGATCGACTGGTCGGCACCCGCGGTCGCGCAGTGCCTTGGTGGCCCGCGACCGGGCGGCGATGGCGTGCGACTGGTCTTCAAGGGCGCGGTGGACGACGCCCCGTTGCTGATCGTGATCGGCGTCGCCAACCTCCTGCCCGGCACATCGGCGCGCAACGTAGCGGCCAACGTGACGCTGGTGCGCGAAGGCGCAGGCGCGTTCTATTCCACGCAGGGCGACGACAAGTGCGCGCTCGACGAGGTCCGCCAGGAACCTGTCGACGGTCGCGATGGTCGATACCGGGTGTCGGCGCGCGGCTACTGCACGCAACCGGCGCGCGCACTCGGAGCGAACGACGCGGGCTCGGTGCTGGTCACGCGTTTCGACGTTTCAGCCCTCGTCGATTACCCAAAGGACTGACCCATGACCGCCCGTCTCCCGGCCCGCCTGTTGCTGCTCGCGCTCTGTGCCGTTCTGCCGCTCACGCTGGGCGCCGCACCCGCCGGCACTGTGCCCCTCAGCGCATTCCCGCGCGAACGCATCGCGGTCGAAACCCGCGCCAGTTTCCGCCGTCACCTGTTCGAAGCCTGGCGCGCCGAAACACCGCAGACGCGTGAGCAGGGCTTCATGTTCGTCGAGGACGGCGCAGTGCGCCCCGACCAGGCGATGATCTTCATCTACGACCCGCCGCAGTACGTGGCAATGTGGATGAAGAACACGCTGCTGCCGCTGGACATGCTGTTCGTCGACCAGCGCGGCTGCGTCGTCACGATCAAGCAGAACGCCAGGCCCGGTTCGCTCGCGACGATCGCGTCGCGCGTGCCCGTGGTGCTCGTGGTGGAACTCAAGGCCGGGACGGTTGCTGCACAGGGCATCGCGGTCGGCGATCGCGTGCTGCGGCTCGATGCCAGCTGGCCG
>CAVOWK010000038.1:0-37638 GCA_963700045.1 uncultured Gammaproteobacteria bacterium | reverse complement strand
GAAGACCGGCGGTCGCCGTTGCATGAAAGCCTGCATCGCCTCGCCGAGGTCCTCCGAGTGCAGGAACGCCGCGTTCCACACGGCGACGTAATCGAGGTTGGCGTCCACTTCGCGGCGCGATGCGTATCCCAGCACGTGCTTCGAACCCTGCACGGCGAGCGGTGAATTCGCCGCGATGGCAGCCGCCAGTTCGTGCGCGCGCACCATCAGTGCCGCCGGATCCGGCAGCACGTCGTTGAGCAGCTGCACTTCGCGCGCGCGCTGTGCGCTGTAGTCGCCGCCGGTGAAAATCCATTCGCGTGCGGCGCCGTCGCCGATCACGCGCGGCAGTCGCTGCAGCGAGCCGACGTCGGCCACCATCGCGATACGCGTCTCGCGGACCGAAAACGTTGCTTCTGCCGAAGCCAGCCGGATGTCGCACGCGGTGATCAGGTCCATCCCCGCGCCGATGCACGCGCCGTGTACGGCCGCGATTACCGGCTTGTTGGTATTGGCGAAACACGAGCACGTGTCCTGGTAGGCGCGGATGTCGTCGTACAGCTGGCGCCGCTTGGCGACCGCCGAGCCTGCGCCACCCGTCAGCGAACCGCCACCGCCGAGACCCTGCGCGTGGTCCATCAGGTCGATGCCGGCGCAGAAGGCCTTGCCCTTGCCGGCGAGCACGATCACGCGCACGTCGGCGTCGGCATCGAGTGCAGCCACTGCCTCGGGAATGCTGTGCCACAGCGCGCGATGCAGTGCGTTCAGCTTTTCGGGACGGTCGAGGAACAGCGTGGCGATGCCGCCATCACGCTCGATGGCGAGGTTGGCAAAGGGCTCAGGCATGGGCGGTCTTCTCAGGGTGTCGGAAGGTCAGGAAGGACAGGAAGGACAGGAAGGACAGGAAGGACAGGAAGGACGGAAGGACAGGAACGGAAGTTCGGGAGCAGTCCTCGTCGTCGAACGGCGCGTCGAGCGACGGGCCAGGCCCATCGCGCCGCGCACCAGGATGTCGGTGGCTCCCGGGGCGAGGGCGCCCAGCTTTTCGAGCAGTGCGCCACCCGGAGGCACTGCCACTTCAGCCAGCTTGAGGCGGACGGCCGCGAACACGGCCCACACGACCCACGCGGCCGGCATGTTGAGCGCTTTCGGCCAGAAACCTTCGGTCGTCGGGTCGAGCGCCGCGGCTTCGGCCATCGGCGTGTCGATGACGCCCGGCAGCACCAGCGACACGCCGACGTTGCTGCCCATCAGTTCCGTGCGCAGCGCTTCGGTCAGCCCGACGAGTGCGAACTTGCTCGCGCAGTAACCGCCGAGCGGTGAAAAGCCGCGACGGCCCGCGAGCGACGCGACGTTGACGATGTGGCCGCCCGAGCCCTGTTTCTGCATCTGCTTCACGGCCGCCTGCAGGACGTGCAGTGCACCGAAGAGATTGACGTCGAGCATGCGTTGGAGGTCGGCGGGGTCCAGGTCGACGACCTTCGCCGGCAGCAGCACGCCCGCGTTGTTGACGACGATATCGACGCTACCGAAGCGCTGCACGGCCTTGCGGAAGCACGCGGCAACGGCGGTGGGGTTGGTGACGTCGGTTGCGACCGAGAGCGCTTCGGCGCCGGCCGTGCGCGCCTGGCTCGCCACCTTGCCAAGTGCCGCGGCCCGGCGGGCGACGAGGACGACGTTGGCACCGGCACCGGCGAAGGCGAGCGCCGTTTCGCGGCCGATACCGCTCGAGGCACCCGTGACGAGGACGGTCTTGCCGTCGAAGCGCAGGGCTGGGAGTTTCATGACCGAAGCCTAGCGCGTTCGTGGGACGGCTCCTAGACCGCTGCCTACTGCAGGACGGCGGCCACCGGGACGTGCTTGTAGCCCAGTTCCTTTGCCACGGCCGCATTCGTGATCTGGCCCTCGTGCACGTTCAGGCCGTTCGCGAGGTGCGGGTCGGCGCGCAGCGCCTTCTGCCAGCCGAGGTCCGCCAGCTTGCGCGCGAATGGCAGTGTCGCGTTGTTGAGCGCGAACGTCGACGTGCGCGGCACTGCGCCCGGCATGTTGGCGACGCAGTAGTGAATCACGTCGTCGACGACGTAAGTGGGATCGGCGTGCGTCGTCGCCTTGCTGGTTTCGAAGCAGCCGCCCTGGTCGATCGAGATGTCGACGAGCACCGAGCCCGGCTTCATGCGGCGCACCATGTCGCGCGTGACGAGCTTGGGCGCCGCGGCGCCGGCGATCAGCACCGCGCCGACCACGAGGTCCGCCTCCATCACCAGCGTGTCGATGTGTTCCTGCGTCGAGTACTCGGTGCGCAGCGTCGCGCCGAAGATCGACGACAGTTCGCGCAATCGCTTCACCGAGCGATCGACCACAGTGACGTCAGCGCGCAGGCCCACGGCCATCTCGGCCGCATGCGTGCCCGACACGCCGCCGCCCAGGATCACGACCTTGGCGGGCGCCACGCCCGGCACGCCGCCGAGCAGGATGCCGCGGCCGCCATTGGCCTTCTGCAGGCAGTAGGCGCCGACCTGGATCGACATGCGGCCCGCGACCTCGCTCATCGGCGTGAGCAGCGGCAGCGAGCCGTCCGGCGCGGTGACCGTTTCGTACGCAATGCAGGTCGCACCCGATTTCACCAGCGCCTCGGTCTGCCTGGGATCCGGCGCGAGATGCAGGTAGGTGTACAGGATCTGTCCCTTGCGCAGCATCGCGCATTCCTGCGGCTGCGGTTCCTTCACCTTCACGATCATGTCGCTCGCCGCAAAGATCTCTGCGGCCGTCGCGGCGATCTTTGCGCCGACGCGCAGGTAGTCCGCGTCGGAGAAACCGATGCCATCCGCCGCGCCGGTCTGCACCAGCACTTCGTGTCCGGCCTCGACCAGTTCGCGAGCCGCTGCCGGCACCAGGCCGACCCGGTATTCGTGGACCTTGATTTCCTTCGGCACGCCGATGCGCATGACTGTCTCCCCGCCCTGATTGTGTGGTGCGCCATGAGCAGGCGCATCGCGGAAGCATAGTGGTCGGCGAGGCGTGGAATCGTGCGAAGTCGGGCTCGAACGAGGCCGACGAAGCAAGTTACTGCTTCAAAAGCGTCAAGAATCAGCAGATACTGCGAAAATGAAGCTCGATCGGGTCGACAACCAGATTCTCGCTGCCCTGCAGCGGGATGGCCGCCTCAGCAACCGCGATCTGGCCGAGCAGGTGCACCTGAGCGAGTCGGCCTGCCTGCGCCGGATGCGCGCGCTGGAGGAGGCGGGCGTCATCGACCGCTATGTGGCGCTCGTGAACCAGGCCAGGGTCGGGTTGCCGGGCAACGTGTTCGTGAGCATCACGCTCAACCGGCAGGAACAGGCCGATCTTGCCGCCTTCGAAGAAGCGGTGAAGCGCGTCCCCGAAGTCATGGAGTGTTACCTGATGACGGGCCAGCAGGATTACCTGCTGCGCGTGGTGGTGTCTGACCCAGCCGACTTCGAGCGTCTGCACAGCCAGCACCTAACGCGCCTGCCGGGTGTCGCGCGCGTGCAATCGAGCTTCGCCCTGCGTACGGTACGCAAGGGCAACGAACTGCCGTTGCGGCACGAATCCTGAACCGGTCCGTCGCGGAGCAACGCAAGCATGAGCCTCGTCGCGCAACTCGTCCTGGTGGCCGGCGTGCTGATGGCAGCCCTTTTCATCTACACGTGGCGGCGTATCGAGCGCGCCAACGTTGCCGTCGGTCTGGCGCCGGCCACGCAGCCGCCCACCGGCGACGGTCTTGGCATCGGCTTTGTCGCGAACTTCTTTGACACGCTCGGGATCGGTTCCTTTGCCACCACCACGGCGTATGCCAAGTTCCGCGATCTCGTGCGCGACGAATTGCTGCCCGGGACGCTGAACGTCGGGCATGCGCTGCCTACGATCGTCCAGGCCATCATCTTCACGACTGCGATTGCGGTCGCGCCACTGACGCTGATCTCGATGGTCGCTGCGGCCGTCGCTGGCGGCTATCTCGGTGCAGGCGTGGTCTCGAAGCTGCCGCGACGCTCGATCCAGCTCGGCATGGGCATCGCGCTGCTCATTGCGGCGGCGATCTTCGTCATGAAAGTGACAGGCGTGCTGCCGCCCGGCGGCAACAGCCTCGGACTCACTGGCGGGGTGCTGGTTTTCGCCATCGCCGTCAACTTCCTGCTCGGGGCTCTCATGCAGCTGGGCATCGGCCTCTACGCGCCTTGCCTGATGCTGGTCAGCCTGCTGGGCATGAACCCGATCGCTGCCTTCCCGATCATGATGGCGTCGTGTGCGTGCCTGATGCCGGTCAGCAGTCTCAAGTTCATCCGCGAAGGCAAGTATGACAAGCGTTTGGCAATCGGCCTGGCACTCGGCGGCATTCCGGGCGTGCTGATCGCGGCGTTCATCGTGAAGTCGCTGCCGCTCGACTGGCTGTACTGGCTGGTCGTGATCGTCGTGCTCTATGCCGCAATCCTGATGCTGCGCTCGGCACTGCAGCCGCAACCCACGGGAGAACACCCATGACGCGTCCCGCCCGGCTCGATGCCGCCGCCGCCCAGGCCCTGGCAACGTCACTGCCCGGCTGGGCACTCGCTGCCGACGGCAAATCGATCTCGCGCCGATTCAAGTTCAAGGATTTTGACGCGACGATGTCGTACGTCAATCGGCTCGCGGCCGTGGCCAATGCGCACGATCATCATCCGGACATGAAGGTCGGCTACAACTACTGCGAGGTACTGTTCACCACGCACGACGCGGATGGCTTGACCGAACTCGACGCAATCTGTGCGCGCGCTGCCCAGCAGCTGGCAGCGGCCGCGTCAAGTTAGGCCGCTATCTTCAGTCCGACCGAGATGCCGGCCTTGGCGCACAGGCCCACCAGGTAATCGAGCGACAGCAATTCGACCTTGCCGCGGGTGATTTCTGAGACGCGCGGCTGAGTGATACCGAGGCGCTTCGATGCCTGGGCCTGCGTCAGTTGTTGCCGATCGATCCACGTGCGCAACGCTTCTGTCAGTCTTGCCCGCAGCAGCATGACTTCTGCCTCGTGCGGCGGAAAGCCAAGGTCCAGGAAGATATTTCCACTCGATTCGGTCACTTTTCTACCCACGTTTCACTCCTGCCGCGAGTTCGCGCGCGAGCCTGTTGGGCTTCCAGTCGTCAGGATTTCGCCCGACCTGGACCATGAACAGCTCATGACCCGCGCGACGCGCACGGTTGCAGGAAACGCGGCGAGATCATCTCTAGCGCTGCCGACGAAACGCACCCGCTTCATGCAGTCAGTATACGAATATTCGTATGCTCGTCAAGGGCATCACATGCACCGACCAGCGTGCGGCCTCGCCGATGCAGCTCCATGGCGAGCCACCTGACCTGGCTGCGGATCTGCCGCGTGAAGTAACCACTTGCGAGATCGAGGTGAGCTTCCGGTTCTCGGACGACCAGAGCCGAGTCATCTATGTGCGTCCACCGTGGACTGGCGCAGGTACTCCGCCAGCGGTTCGAGCTGCCGGGCGAAATTGCGCGACCGACCCGACGCGTGCTGGTACAGGGGCTGGCGAACCTGCCACACGCTCGCGGTCTTGACTGCGTTGGCGCGCTCATGGAACGACAGGCAACCGTCGGACCAGTCCAGCCCGCAGAACTCGAGCAGCCGCTCGACGGCCGGGCGCGGCTCGCGCACGAACGCGTCGTAGTCGACGTCGAGAATGTCGTCGCCATACAGCGATTTCCAGTGCGCCATCAGCCGGCGGTACTGGCGGTAGTAGTGTCCGATGTCCATCAGGTCGAGCGCGTAGGCCATGCCGTGGTCGAGGTGCAGGAAGTAGATCGAGAGGCAGTTGTCGAGCGGGTCGCGAGTCGTGTGGACGATCCGCGCGTCGGGGAACAGGGTCTTTATCAGCCCGATGTAGAGGAAGTTGTCCGGGCGCTTGTCGACGACGAGTTCAGCGCCGGGATGGAGCCTGGCCAGCGTGTCGAGATAACGCGTTGCCAGGTCCGTGATTTGCCGCGGAGTCGTGCGTGACATCGAGGCCGGGAACGGCGCCAGTTCCGTGCGCACGGCCGTGGGCAGGAAGTCGATCTCGCCGCCGGCGGCGACGCGTGGGTGCCCCGCCAGCACCTGCTCGATCAGCGTCGACCCTGAGCGGAACATGCCGCAGACGAAGATTGGCCGCACGAGCGAGCGGGTCGGTTCGACCGGCCGTTGCGCGGTGCTGAACGTCGCGATCAATGCGTCGACGAACCGCTCGTGCTGGTCGCGGTCGTAGCGCGCGCCACCCGGTCCTGCGCTCAAGCGGCTTTGCCGGTTGGCCTCGTCGATTGCAGCGAAGGCCTGGTCGTACGCGCCGGCCTTCTCCAGGGCTGCACCGAGCACGTAGCCCAGGCTCGCCCGATCCGCGGGCGGTATACCAGGGCGCAGCAGGGCAGCCCGCAGTCGATCGACGGTTGGCGCGTCTGGCCCCGTGGCCGTCTTGAGGCTGGCATGGCGCGCCAGGGCGACATGGCAGCGCGGGTCGATGGCCAGCACGCGCTCGTACAGCGCCAGCGCATCCTCGCGCCGCCCCAGGTCCTCCTGCAGGTTGGCGAGATTGAGCAACGCCGGCACGAATGTCGGGTTCAGCGACAGCGCAGCATGCAGCTCGGCGGCGGCGGCGTCATCGCGACGCAAACAGTCTGAATAAATGACACCGCGGTTGAGGTGCGCTTCCTCGGGCTGCGACACCCCGCGGTCGAGTGCCTGCTGGTACGAAGCGAGGGCCGCTTCGAAGCGGCCTGCCTTGCGCTGCAGGACCGCCAGGTTGAACCAGGTGTCGGGCAGGTCGGGCCAGCGCGCGAGCAGTCGCTGGTAGGCGGCTTCGGCTTCGTCCAGGCGACCCGCGCGCTCCAGTTGCAGCGCCTCCTGGCCCATGGCCTGCAGTTCACCGTCCACCGTCACGTGCCTGCCTCCTTCCCTGCATGGTAGTTCGCCCGCCAGATTCGCAGACAAAAAAAAGCGGCGGCCCCTTGCGAGGCCGCCGCCAGTTTCGACTAGGTCAGGCGGGTATTAGAAACCGACCTGCGCGCGGACGAAGATCCAGCGACCCAGCGCGTCGTAGGTCTGCGGGAACGTGTTGCCGTTACCCGTCGTACCGACGGCCGAGGTGATGGGCGGATCCGAGTCCAGCACGTTGTTGACGCCGACCAGGACCGAGAACTTCTCCGTGACCGCCCAGTTGGCAGCCAGGTCGAAGTAGTTCGCCGCATCCAGTTCGTAGTCGATCTGCACCGGGGCTGCCGTCGAACTCCTCGACGCCGTCGTAGTAGCGCCACGTCAGCGAGAGGTCCACCGCCCACGGCGTCACCCAGCCCAGGCGGGCATGGTGACGCCATTGCGGGTTCGGCGTGCCGCACGGAGCTCGAGTAGAGGCCGGCGCAGTCGTAGGGGTCGATACCCGGACCCGGGACCGTGATCAGCTCGTCGAGATACGTGCCGGTCAGGTTGAAGTTCAACGAACCCAACGAGCCCATCTCGACGCCGCTGTAGTTGAGGTTCAGGTCATAGCCGGTGGTCTCGAGCGAACCGATGTTGACGTTGAGGTCCTGCACGAAACCGTCGGCCGCGCCAGAAGTTGCCGTTCTGGTCGCGGTTGATGCGCGCGCAGGAGTCGGCGTCGCCCTGGAAGTAGCAGGCGTCCAGCGTGTTGGCCGAGCCGAACGTCGAGATCGTGTCGGTGATCTCGATGTTGAAATAGTCGACCGACATCGTCAGCTTCGGCAGGAAGCGCGGCTGCAGGATGATGCCGAACGTCACCGTCTCAGACTCTTCCGGGACCAGGTCGGGGTTGCCGCCCTGCAGGAAGTTGTACTGGCCCGCCGGGCTGTCGAGCGACGCGGCTGCGCAGCTGGGCGGCCGGAACGCCGGTGGCCAGGCACGCCGCGTCGGAGGCCGCATTCGCGGACCCGGCCAGGTCGGCGCCGCAAGGGTCGCCCGGCAGGTCGAACAGGTTGAAGCCCTGCGCGGTGAAGAGTTCCACCACGTTGGCTGCACGCACGGCCTTCTGGTAGCTGCCGCGGAACTTGACGTCCTGGATCGGGGCCCAGTCCATGCCGACCTTGTAGGTGTCGGTGGTGAGCGAGTCGTAGTCCGAGTAGCGGTACGCGGCGTCGACCGACAGGCTGTCAGCGAACGTCACGCCTTCGGCGATCGGGATGCGGATTTCGGTGAAGAGATCCGTGACCGCCGTTTCGCCGCTGATGCCGATCGTCGCGCCACCCGAGCCGGACAGCTGCGCGGACGACAGCAGTTCGTCGGTCTGGTTGTCGAGCGTGTCCTTGCGGTATTCCGCGCCGAACGCCAGCTGGATACCCTCGGACGCCCACGGGCTCTTGACGCCGATGTTGGCGAGGTCGCCGGTGATGATGCCCTGGTAGATCGTCTGGTCGATCGTGCCCTGCTGCAGGCCCGGGACCTGCAGGTAATTCGAGGGCTTCCTGCGTCACGCCGCCGATCTGGAAGACGTTGTAAGGCACGCAGGCCGGATCGGTGCCGTCGAGCGCCGACATGCAGACCGGGGCGCCGGTGGCGGGATCCGCAACCACGTTCAGCGAGCGCTGGATGCGGTCGACCTTGAAGTAGTTCAGCGTCCGCTGGTCGGCCTTGACCTTCGAGTACTGCACCGAAGCGTCGTAGTCCCAGGTGTCCGTGATCGCGCCACGCACGCCGAGCAGGGAACGGAACGAGCTGTTCTCGAACGCCTGCTGGCGGCCGCCGCCTTCGACGTTACGACGGGCAACGTAAAGGGTTGCCGAATTGTTCGCCGCCACGTCGGCCGCCGTGCACCCGAGGACGCCGAGCTGCTGCGCCGACAGGAGCGGGTTGTCGCAATTGACCGAGTTCGAGTTGAAGAAGTTGCCGCCCGGCGCGATCTGGGCGATCGACGAGTAGTCGGTGAACATCAACTGCGTGTAGACGTCGGCGTGCTCGGTGAGCTCGTAGTGACCCATCGCGCCGAGGCTGTAGCGACGGTCCGGACGCTGGTAGTGGTTGGCCGGACCGAAGTTGTAGAGGTCCGTGGCCGGCGTTGAACGGGCGGAAGGTGTTGCCGGTCGTCGAGTCGATCGTGAACGCCGAGCCCGCGGTGTAGAAGTAGCCCGGGTAGCTCGTGGCCGAGCCGCCGCAACGGTGCGACTTGTCGATGTCGCGGGTGGCGCTGAGCGAGCACGCCGAGTAGTCACGGTCGCGCTGCAGCACTTCGTCGTTGTCGCGGACACCGGCATAGGCCGTGATGTTGCCGCGGCCGTCTTCGGTGTTGACGCCCATGAGGACGTTGAATTCGGTGCCGGCACCGTCGGTGACGTAGTTGCCCGGCAACCGGAACGCGGAAGGGTTGGTCGCCGCGCGGCCAGCGATGACGTCACGCAGCTTGACAGCGCCGTCGCCTTCGAAGCTGTTGTTGTGCTGGTAGAAGCCGTACTGGGCGTCGAACTGCACGCCTTCGAAGTCTTTCTTCATGATGAAGTTGACGACGCCGCCGATCGCGTCCGAACCGTAGACGGCCGAGGCGCCGCCGGTCAGGATTTCGACGCGCTCGACCATGGCGGCCGGGATCTGGTTCAAGTCGGCCGCCGAGTTGGTGACGCCGCCGTAAGGCAGGCGGCGGCCGTCGACGAGGACGAGGGTGCGGGCCGAGCCGAGGCCGCGCAGGTTGACCGTTGCCGTACCCGTCGCGCCGTTGGCGACGTTCGCGTTCTGCGCGGCGAAAGCCTGCGGCAGCTGGTTGATCAAGTCTTCAACGCGCGTGACGCCCTGCGTGGCGATGTCAGCGCTGGTGACCTGCGTCACGGGGCTGGTGCCCTCGATGTTCGCCATCTTGATGCGGGAACCGGTGACGACGATCTGTTCGATCTCGGTGTCCTGCGCGTAGACCGGCAGTGTGCTGGTGCCTGCCAGGGCGCTGATCAGAAGCGTATGACGCACCGCGCGTCGAAGTTGATTGTTCTGCTGCATTACGAGAATCCTCCAGAGGAACAAAGGTCGCTTGTTTGTCGTCAAGAACGCTGCCGGCCTGCCAGGCAAACGGCCCCCCAACTTGCGGCGAATACTAACAAGTATCTTCCGCAATACAACCCGTGTTGGGATTCGGCCACAGGTTTTTTTTCAGGTTTAGAAGCGATCTAACCGCTGAATTTCGGGGTTTGGTCAGCGCCAAAGCAGCGTTTGTGGCCGGGATTGCCATGTTTCGGCCCGATTGTCGCTTAAATGCAACGACGTCTCGCGCGCTCGAGCAACAGTTGCGCCTGATCGCTAGGCCGCGCCGCGGCCAGGTGTCAGCGGACCCGGGTGACCCTGGTGGAGCGGCCGTTGGGCGCCACCAGCAGGAATGAGCCCAAAGCACCCGGCTTGATGGCGACCCGATCCCCCGCTTTGACCCGCGCGCCCGAATTCGTCTGGATCTCGGTCCAGACCTGACCGTTTTCGAGGGTCACCACCAGCTCGCCATGCGGTTTCGTGGACACTTTCGTGACCTGGGCCTGCAGTTGTTCCAGTTCCTGCAGTTCGGGCACTTTCTGCGCCTTTTCCTGCTTCAACTCGCCGCGCAATCCGAACTTCTCTTCCTGTGACAGGGGGGCTGCGACAACCGCCGGCGCCGGGTTGGCCGGGGCGGCCCGTGCTCGATCGACCGCCGCGTCGAAGCAGGCCAGGCGCCGGGCGTCGTCCTTTTCAGCGGCACAGGCGAGGAATTCCGCTGTCGTTGCGGGCGCCGTCGCGCGGGCCGGGCCTGCCGCGACCAGTGCGGCAGCCATGCCGATCAAGAACCTGGCGCCGATCGTCATGAATGGTCTCCGTGCCCCGCGGCGTGGCAAGTCTAGATTTCCCAGTCGGGCTTGGTGCCGCTGTAAGCATCGATGGCTTCGAACAACTGCGTTACCAGCGTCCGCTCTGCGGCCGTCAGTTCGGGCCGCCAGACGTCGAACAACAGGATGACGCGTGTCTGGTCACTGTCGTTCCAGGCCTCGTGGTCGATCGAATCGTCGAATGCCCAGGCCTTGCCCGTCACCCATTCCCGGGTTTCGTTGCCGACCCGCAGCCGGCATTTGCCCGGCACGATCAACGGCAGGTGGCAGATCAGCCGGGTATTGACCAGCCCGTTGTGGGGCGGGATGTGCGTGCCCGGCTTCAGCAGCGAGAACAGCACGGACGGCGACCGGTTGCCGACCGTCGCGAGCGGCGCGTTGCGCAGTGCCCGCATGACGCTCGGGCAACGCTCGAGGTTCGCGGCGACGGGCTCGCCGTTCTTCCAGAGGAAGAACGCGCTCCAGTCCGGATTGTTGAGCATGCCCTGTTCGTCCTTGCGTGGCCGGTTCGCATGGCCGGTCACGTAGGGCGAGAACGCGCCAGGAGTGCGCATGACTTCGAGCAACTCCGCCCGGATGGCGTCGGTCTCGGCCTCGACCTCGTCGAACCACGGGAACTGCTCGCGCTCGTAGAACTGGATGTTCGGCAGCTCGGGGAAATAGTAGTAGCGGGGCTCCTGCAGATAGATGCGGCGCTCGCCGAAGATGATGTCCAGCGACCGCGCGAACCGCCCGCTCGAACGCAGCGGCATCGAAGCCCTGCTCCGCGAGCCGGCCGCGCAGGTAACCCTTGTAGTCCTGCGCGTACCGGGCGCAGGTTTCCTGGGCTCGGCGCAGTTCGCGCAGGAGGTCCGGCGGCACCTGTGCGGCAGGTGGCGCCGCGCGCAACGCCGCCAGGTAGAACGCGGATGCAGAGCGGGTAGTCCCCGGTCGACGCGAAGTGGTCCGCCTTGCGGATCAGCGCCAGGACGTTGCGTGGATCGGCTGCAAGCAGGCGATCGATGGCGGCGATGCCCGTGTCGTCGGTGCTGGGTGTCATTGTTCGGCCCGTATTGTTGCCTAAGCCATCGTGACCTGCAAAGCTTGCAGGTCATGTCTTGCTCCTTTTCCAGACTTTTTTCTTTGCCGAAGGCGATGGTGTGACCGCATGAACACGATGGGCGCGTCTGATCGATCGGCGGCGATGCAGGATGCCGCAAACCGGAACCAGGCCGCGATGCGCGCGATGGCGGCGGGCGACCTGGTCGGCGCGGAGGCTGCGCTGCTGCACGCCGTCGGCGTTGCGCAGAATTACCTGCCGGCGTGGCTCAATCTCGCGGCTGTCCGCCGCCAGCGCAACGACCTCGACGGCGCCTTCGAGGCGATCAGGCAGGCCCTGACGCTGGACGGCAGGAATTTCGGCGCACTGATGATGAGTGCCACGATGCTCGAGCGCGAGGGACATGCGGTGCCGGCGGCGCTGGCCTATGGCGCGGCCTTGGCCAACGCGCCACCCGACGAGTCCGTCGATGCGGCGACGTTGCAGGCGATCCGGCGCGGGCGCGAGGTGCATGGGGCCTACACGAAGCAACTCGGCGAGCACATCCGCGGCACGATCGCCGACTGCCGAGAGTGATTGCACGCTCGCGGAGCGCCGCCGGATCGACTCGTTCATCAAGATGACGTTGCGCGTCCAGCCGCGTTACCAGCAGTCGCCGTCCGACTACTACTACCCGGGGCTGCCGCCGATCGAGTTCTACGATCGCAGCGAATTTCCCTGGCTGGAGGAGTTCGAAGCGCAGACCGATGCCATCCGCGCCGAGCTCGCGAATGCGCTGCACGAGACACGAGGCGGACTTCACAGCCGTACATCCACTACGGCGAGCACATGCCGCTGGACCAGTGGCGCGAACTCAACAACTCGCCGCGCTGGACGTCGTATGAGTTCTACCGACAGGGCACAGCCGATCGCAGACCGTTGCGAGCGCGCGCCCGCGACGATGCGTGCCGTGCAGTCACTGCCGCAGGCCGACTGTGCCGTTGCGCTCGCCGGTTGCAATGTACTCCGCATTGCAGCCGCGGACCCGCATCCCCCCGCACACCGGCGTGGCGAATTTCCGGCTGGTGGTGCACCTGCCGCTGGTCATCCCGCCGGGCTGCGGCTTTCGCGTGGGCAGCGAGACGCGCGAGTGGCGGATCGGCGAAGGCTGGGTGTTCGACGACACGATCGAGCACGAGGCCTGGAACGACAGCGACGAGCCGCGCTACATCCTGATCTGCGACATCTGGAGCCCGCGGCTGTCGCCGCAGGAGCGCGCCGCGATCGCCGGCGTGATCGCCGCGACCGACACCTTCAACGGCACGGTGCCGTCCGCGCACATCTAGGCAGCCGAGGCCAGGGGGCACCATGTTCCTGCGCATCAAGAATGTCCTGACCGCAGCCGAGGTCGCGCGGCTCGTGCAGCTGAGCCGTGAACTGCGCTTTGTCGATGGCCGCATTTCCAACCCGGCCAACCAGACCAAGGACAACCTGCAGGCCGACCCGGCCGACGCGAAGTCGGCGGAGACCTCGCAGATCGTGCAGGCCGCGCTGGTGCGTTCGCGCGAGTTCGTCGACTTCACGATGCCGAAGCGCATCGCGGCGCCGCTGCTGTGCCGCTACGAGCCCGGCATGAAGTACGGTGCGCACGCCGATGCGGCGATGCTCCCGCTGGTCGGAGGCCGGCTGCGCTCCGATATCTCCTGCACGGTGTTCCTCGCGGATCCGGCGACGTACGAGGGCGGCGAACTCGCGATCTCCGTCGGCAACCAGACCGTGGCCTTCAAGGGCGGACCGGGCGACGCGATCGTCTATCCGTCGACCACGCTGCATGAAGTCGTACCCGTGCGTGCGGGAGCAGCGCCTCGTGTCGATCACGTTCATCGAAAGCCTGATCGTCGACCAGCACCAGCGATCGCAGGTCTATGAACTGAACGAGATCGCCGCGCTCGAGGGACTCAGGATGAACTGGGAGAGCCGGGTGCGGCTCGACGTAGTGCGCCAGAACCTGATGCGCATGTGGTCGACGACCTAGGCCGGGTCCGTCTCCAGCACGCGGGCGACGGCACTCTCCGTGCGTGCCAGCGATTCGAGCCAGGCGAGCCCGCGCCGGATTTCGTCCCGATGGTCGCGTCTGGCCTGGTCGAGCACCTGCGCACGCAAGGCGGGGCTGTATTCGTGGTCCGGTGATTTCGAGTAGCGCGCCAGGGCCGGGCTCGAGCCGAGCTGCGCCAGCCAGCCTGGTTCGGCCGGCAGCTGGAGATGGTCGACGATCTGCTGCATCACGCGTGGCAGGTCACCGAGCAACACGTCGAAATCCACGGCCAGCACCCGGTCAGGCCACTGGTCGAGGATTGTCGCGACGTGTCAGCGATTCGGCCAGCCAGCTCATTGCCGTGAGTTCTCCCGGTGTCAGCGCGTGCAGCGGCTCGAGCGGCGTGGCGACGCGGGTGCGCAGGCGGCGCATGCGCTCTGCGCCGTGGCCACGCAGGTCCACGGGCGAGTTCGCGCCGGCCAGCAGCGTGGCGAGATAGGGTTCTGCCTGCAGGTTCAGGTACACGGCACGTGACGCCGCGCTGCGTCGCAGGAGCCACGGAGCCACGCGCGCGGCCGCGCTGGTCGCCTTGAGCACGACGCAGCGCGTCGTCGCGTAACCGCGACTCCAGAGACGGACGAACGTATCGAGCACGAGTTCGAACTGCGGCTCGCTCAGGAGCGATTCCGGCTGGCCGAGGACGTCGCTCGCTTCGGCCAGCGTTCGCAGCGGCAACGGCTCGCGCAACGACAGGACCGAGCCAGTGGTGTCGAGCAGGCGGCTGAGCAACGTCGACCCCACGTGCCCGGTGTGCAGGATGAAATGCAGGGGTCGGGTCTCGTGACCGAGCCTTGCCGCGGCAGCCACGCGTGCGATCGGCAGCCATGTGCCCCTGGTACCCGGGCCGAGGATGCGATCGTCGAGGAAACTCGCCGCCTGGTACGCCGGCTCGTCGAGTTCGATCTGCAGGATGCAGGAGCGGACGAGATCGAGCTTCTGCGGATACGAGTCGGGTGAATCCAGCAGCGTCGGCAGCGGGTCGTAAGCAGCGGGGCGGTTGTGGCCTGGGTTCATCGCGCATTGCCTTCCAAGTCGTGGCCCCGGGAACTAAACTGGCGGGTCGGAATTGCAGGCCAGAGCGGCCGTCGGCTGCTGCGATTCCACTTGCCGATCCGGTCTGGCAATTCTATTGGACCGCGACTCGGGCAGCCGGGGATTTACATGAAGCTTGGCGTTCCCTTCCTGCAGTTTCCGCTGCTGTTCGACGCGGCAGTCCTTGCCGCCGAGGTGCAGGCGATCGACGAGTCGGCGTGGCGGCCGCACCCGGCCGGCTACGCAGGCAACGACGCTCTGCTGCTGGTCACCGTGGGCGGCGATCCGAACAGCGACGCAACCTCCGGGCCGATGAGCGCGACCGAGCACCTGCGGCGCTGTCCTTACCTGATGCAGGTCCTCGAGAGCATCGGCGGCACGTGGGGACGCTCGCGACTGATGCGGCTGTCCGGCCGGGCCGAGGTCACCTCGCACGTCGACATCAACTACTACTGGCGCGAACGCGCGCGCGTCCACGTGCCGATCGTGACCCAGCCGACCGTGCGGTTCGTCTGCGGCGAGGCCGAAGTGAACATGCGTGCCGGCGAGTGCTGGATTTTCGACACCTGGGCCGAGCACAACGTCATCAACGATCACTACCTGTCCCGGATCCACCTCGTGGCAGACACGGTCGGCGGTGCGGGGTTCTGGGAGCACGTACGCAATGCGCGCCCGCACCAGGCGGAGATTCCCGGCTGGCAGCCACGCGCGTGTCCTCCGGTCGCCGGCCACGTGCCCGAACTGGACTACGAAGCGGAAAACTTCCCGACCGTCATGACACCCTGGGAGATCCGCACTCATTACGCCTTCCTGATGGGCGAGTCGACGGCGCACCCCGCGGTCCCGCTGATCCACCAGGCCCTGTTGCAGTTCTCGCGCCACTGGCAGGCCTTGTGGGCGCGCTACGGCGAGCGTCCGGATGGCTGGGCGCGTTATCGCGACGCCATCGAAACCGCGAAGGCCGACCTCGCGGCGTGCGGCGCGGACAGCGTCGACTTGCGCAACGGCGTGCGACTGATGGAAGCGTTGCAGGCCTGGGTTTTTGAGCCCGCGCTCGCGGCGCATCGCCGCACCGTCGATGCCGATATCCGCCAGCGGGCAGGGCAAGCCACGGCCGTCCTGCCCGAGGCGACGCCGACACGGACTCGTCTCCACGGCGACGCGCACGGGGCACGACCCGGTGTTCGACCGGCCCGTCTTCATCGTCTGCCCGCCGCGATCGGGCTCGACGCTGCTGTTCGAAACCATGGCGCAGTCGCCGGACGTGTACACGATCGGCGACGAAAGCCACCAGCTCATCGAAGGCGTGCCCACGCTGGCGCCTGCGGCGCGCGGTTTCGAGTCCAACCGTCTCGCGGCTGTGGACGCCACGCCCGAGGTCGTTGGCGAACTGCGCCGCAGTTTCTTCGCGGCCCTGCACGATCGTGACCAGCGGCGACCGGGTGCGGACAGGCCCGTGCGGATGCTCGAGAAGACTCCGAAGAACGCGCTGCGGGTGCCGTTCCTTGCCCGCGTTTTCCCGGAAGCGCGCTTCATCTACCTGCATCGGGATCCACGGCCCGTGCTTGCCAGCATGATGGAGGCGTGGGACTCGGGCCGGTTCCGCACCTATCCGAACCTGCCCGGCTGGACAGGTTTGCCCTGGTCGCTGCTGCTGGTGCCCGGGTGGCGTGACCTGCTTGGCCAGCCACTGCACGAAATCGTCGCTACGCAGTGGAACACCACGACCAGGCTGCTGCTCGATGATCTCGAGCAGTTGCCGCCCGGCACCTGGACGGTGGCGAACTACGAGGCGCTCGTGGCCGATCCGGCAGCCGAAATACGCCGCTTGTGTGCAGCCAATGACCTGGCGTGGGACAGAGTCCTGCCGCAAGCGCTGCCGCTCTCGAGCTACACGGTCTCGACACCGGATCCGACCAAATGGCAACGCTTCACCGCCGAGATCGATGCGGTGCTGCCGATGATCGACGCACAGGCCCGCCGCGCCGAGCGCCTGGCCCTGCGTTCCTTGCAGACCTGACCCAGGCGGGATTCATGAAACCGACGAATACACCGGCGCCGTCGAACGCGCTCGACAGCACCATCAACGCGGCCTATGACCTCTCAAGGCAGGCCGCATCGATGAGGCCGACCAGCTGTGCCAGGGCCTGCTGGCGCTTACGCCGAATCCCAGGACGGCGGTGCTCGCCAGTGCCATCGCGGAAGCCCGGCCAGACCTGCCGCGGGCGCTGGAGATCGTGAACGCGGCGATCGAGCATCACGGCGAGAAGGCCGAACTGCTGTTGAAGCAGGCGCAGGTGCTGATGCAGTTGCGCCGGCGCGTGGAAGGCGTCGCCGCCGCGCGTCGCGCCGCGGAGATCTGCCCGCCGGACGCACGGCTGCTGCAGGCGATCGCCAAAGTGCACGTCGAGTGCGCAACGAACCTGCCGAAGCCAAGCCGCTCCTGCAGCGCGCACGCGAGCTGCTGCCGACCGATCCGGCCATCCTCTACGACTCTGCCTTATGCCACTTCTACCTCAACGAGATGGACGAGGCCGCGACCCTGCTCGAGCGCGTGCTGACGCTGGCACCGGGCAACGGCTTCGCGCTGTACGTCCGTTCGCAGCTTCGCACCCAGACGGCCGCGAACAACAACGTCGAATACCTGCGCGCCACGCTGCTGCGTCCGCAGATTCGCAAGCAGGACGCGATCTCGGCGTACTTCGCCCTGTCGAAGGAGCTCGAGGACATCGGTGAGTACCAGGAGTCGTTTGCGGCGCTGAGCGAAGGCAACCGGATCAAGCGCAGCACCCTGGCCTACGACGTGCGCAACGACCTCGACGCGATGCAGAAGGTCATGACGCACTATTCGCGCGAGGCGCTGGCGCAAGCCGCGCCAGGGGAACCCGCGCCGGGTCCGATCTTCATCGTCGGCATGCCGCGCACGGGCACGACGCTGGTCGAACGCATCCTCGGCAGCCACGCAGACGTGGTCTCGCTCGGCGAGCTGGTCGATTTTCCGGCCGAGATGACGGCATTGGCCGAGCGCGCGTACGTCAGCGCTGGCTCGACGGAGCCGGACTTGCTGCGGGCGTCGCTGCAGATGGATTTCGCCGAACTCGGGCGCAACTACCTGAAGGCGGTGCAGCCGCTGGCCGGTGGGCGCAAGTACTTCGTCGACAAGCTGCCGTTCAATTTCCGCTATTGCGGCCTGATCCACCAGGCGCTGCCGAACGCGAAGATCGTGCACCTGACGCGCGATCCGCTCGACACGTGTTACGCGGTGTTCAAGACGCTGTTCATCAATGCCTACCATTACTCGTATCAACTGGATGAGCTGGCGCAGTTCTACGTCGCCTACCGTCGAACGATGGCGCACTGGCATGCCGTGATGCCGGGAGTCATCTGCGACGTGAGCTACGAGGACCTGGTCGCCGATCCGCCCGCGCAGTGCCGCAGGTTGCTCGACTGGTGCGGCCTGCCATGGCAGGACGAGGTGCTGGATTTCCACCGGTCGCGCGCGGCTTCGACGACGGCCAGCGCGGCACAGGTGCGCAAGCCGATCTACACGTCGTCCGTGAAGAAATGGCGCAACTTCGCGCAGCAGTTGCAGCCCGTGGTGCGGCGGCTCGCGGCAGCGGGCCTGGTCGACGCGGAGGGCAACGCGTTGCCGTCGCCAGGGCCCGGCTGACGAATCAGTGCGCGGGCATCAGGCGCTGCCATCGACCGGCCGGTCGCGTATCCACTGCGACAGGACCCATTTGACGCCGCGCGTGGGCGGCAGGCCCGCGTGCAGCGAGTCGTAATCAAGATCGCCTGAAGGGCGTACGTTCGCGAACAGCAGCGCATCGCCGGTGGCGGCCCGGTGACGCAGACCGACGCGCGGAAACTCAGTCTCGCCGCCATCGTAATCGTCGTTCAGGTAGACCAGCACGGTCGCCACTCGCTGGCCGCGCCGCTCGACCTCGCGTGCCAGGGCCGGCGTGTTCGGTTCCTGGAAATCACAGTGCGGTGCGAACTGCTGGCCAGGCTCGTAATGCAGCAACTTGGCCACTTCGAACAGCTGCGTCGAGACGCCGACGGCGCGGGCAATCCGCTCGATGACCAGCCTGAGCACGAGGTCGGCGTTGCCAAACGTATAGTCTGCTTCCGAGTTCGTCCGCGTACCCGCCTCGGCATAGCCCTCGGCGTCCTTGCGGTAGATCCGGGCCCGCCGCAGGCTGTTGCGTGCCAGCTGGATCAACCAGGCGCACTCGGCGGCCGTCGCAAAGCCCTCGATGGCACGGATTTGCGGCGATTGCGCGAGGACCCGCGCTGCAGGCGGGGTCGTCCAGGCTGCGATGTCCACCCGGCGGCGAAGTGCCGGCCAGTCGGTGCCGCTTTGCCGCGCCAGGAACTGCAACTCGCGCTGTGCCGGCAGCCAGCCGAGTTCGGCGGCGCGTTGCAGTTGATCGAGCGCGTCCGGCCAGCTGTGCGGTCGCAGCACCCCCCAGCCGGCGAGCAGTGCAAGCTGCGCCGTCGCCTCGCCGTCGCCGCGCGCTGCGGCGGTCGCCAGGCACTCGTAGCCCTCCTGCGGCGCGGCGGCAGTGCCCTGGCCGAGCAGGAGCCGCCTGCCCAGGGTCGTCAGTGCCCGGGTATCGCCACTCTGCGCGCGTTCACGCAATGTCGCCGTTGCGATCGTGTTCATGACTCGATGCCAGCTTGCCAGGTGCCGACGATGAGAGTTAGATCGGACGTGTCGCCAAGAGTAGCAGGGTGACCGTGCGGTGCCCGAGCGCAGGCGCCTGCGTGCAACCGATCGATGCGCATGAGGTCCAACCAGTCATGCGCCCCCCCTCGTCGCCGACAGTGCCCCGCCGCGCGCCGCGCCTGCCGCTGCTGGCGTTGTTGTTGCTGGGGCTGCTGCCGCCATCCCGGCGGCGGAAGCCAACGACCGCAACAGGCCGCCGGCGACCAGCCGCTGTACGCCGCGCCGACACGCCCGGACCGCGTCGGCCGCATGCTCGCAGCCGTCGAGGTAAACGGCTCGGGTCCTTACCGGTTCATCATCGACCTGGGCGCCAATCGTTCGGTGCTGTCGTCGCGGCTCGCCACGTCGCTCGGACTCGCGTCGGCCGGCAGCGGCACGGTTGAAGTGCACGGGGTGACGGGTTCCGCCGTCGTCCCCATGGCCGTCGTGGACGAATTGCGAGTCGGCAGTATCGTGCTGGTCGATCAGCAGTTGCCGGTCCTTGACGGCGCCGTGTTTGCCGATGCCGACGGGATCCTCGGCATCGACGGGCTGCAGCAGTCACGAATCGAGGTCGATTTCCGCCACGACCGCGTCAAGATCGGACTGTCGGATCCCAGGGGCGCGCCGCAGGGTTACCTGACGGTGCCGGCGCGCACGATCAATGAGGGTCTGCTGCTCGTCGCGGGGCGGGTGGGCAACGTCAGGACCCATGTGATCATCGACACTGGCGCCGAATACACGATCGGCAATCTGCCACTGCAGCAGGCACTGCGGCGTGGCTCCCGCAAGGGCGATCGACGAGAATCGGTGGTGACCGGAGCCACGCCAGGCACGGCAAGCGGCGATACGCGCGCCACGCCGAGCATCACGCTCGGCGAAGCGCGCCTGCGCAACATTCCGGTGACCTTCAGCGACCTGTATATCTTTTCGCTGTGGGGGCTGGCGGACGAGCCCGCGCTGATCGTGGGCATGGACGTGCTCGGCACCGTGCAGAAGTTCGTCGTCGACTACGGCCGCCGCGAATTCCAGATCAAGGCGTACCCGCGGACCGGTGCCGACGTGGACCGCTGCCTCGCGGGAACCTGCGGAAGCCGGCTGAAAGGATCGCCGAACTAGCCCGTTGCCTGCTTGCAGGACTGCTCCACCGGCGGCCAGCCCGCATCGAGCCGCAGCACGCGATCACCGACGGCGATGCCCTGCGCAGCGACTGTGCCGGCCTTCAGTTCCACGACGAGCACTACGGGCGCGCGCGACCCTATCGTCGCGAGATCGCCGGGCTTCGCGTTCTGCTTGATCGTGACGACGCAGCCGCGCTGGTCGACGAACAGCATGTCCAGCGGCAGCAGCGTGTTCTTCATCCACATTGCCACGTACTGCGGCGGGTCGTAGATGAAGATCATCGCCTGGTCGGGGCGCACTGCGCCGTCCTCGACGAACATGAAGCCCTGCTCACGCGTCTGCGGTGTTTCGGCGCGCCAGGCTTCGAACAGGTGACGGCGGAAACTGGCGCGGGTTTCGACCGCGATGCGTTCGCGCGGGAATGCGCTGAGCGGCACAGTGCCCGCGGGTGCGGCGCCCAGCGTGAGCGGCAGGACGGCGCAGAGCATGCACAACAGGCGGGCCGGGAGGCGGGCGGTCATGAATCAGTCCTTTGGGTAATCGACGAGGGCTGAAACGTCGAAACGCGTGACCAGCACCGAGCCCGCGTCGTTCGCTCCGAGTGCGCGCGCAGGTTGCGTGCAGTAGCCGCGCGCCGACACCCGGTATCGACCATCGCGACCGGCGACAGGTTCCTGGCGGACCTCGTCGAGCGCGCACTTGTCGTCGCCCTGCGTCGAATAGAACGCGCCTGCGCCTTCGCGCACCAGCGTCACGTTGGCCGCTACGTTGCGCGCCGATGTGCCGGGCAGGAGGTTGGCGACGCCGATCACGATCAGCAGCGGGGCGTCGTCCACCGCACCCTTGAAGACCAGTCGCACGCCATCGCCGCCCGGTCGCGGGCCACCAAGGCACTGCGCGACCGCGGGTGCCGACCAGTCGATCTCGGCATCGATCGAACCCTGCAGGCGCGCGCGCAGGAACCCCTCAGGCGCGGGTACGCAGAAGACTTCCGCCGGTGATCCGGGAGCGGGCGTGCCGCTGGTGGTATCGGCATGGCCGCACCCTGCGACGAGCAGGGCGCAGCACGCCGCGACCGCAGCCCGCGGCGAAGGTTCAAGCGACGGCTGGCTCGTCCGCCGTGCGTGGCGCACGGACGAGCAGCGATTTAGCCAACTGGCCATGGAGATAACCGATGCCCCGTGAGAGATGCAGCGTGACGGTGAGCAGCACTATCCCCAAGATCGAAACCAGAGGCAACAATGCCGGGTGCGGTGACTCGACGGTGCCGTCGATCGTGATCACGCCGGCGTGGAACAGCAGCACGGCGATCGGTGCGATCGTCAACGCGAGCGAGCAGACCACGCCCACGATGACGAACGTGAAGTAGAAGAGGCCAAGCGGCAGCATCAACAGCAGGTACAGCAGCGTCCCCCAGGTGCGCGGATCCTTCAGCATTTCGAGCACCCGCTGCAGCCAGCCCACCGGCGGACCGGGATGCACCGGCCTGCGCGGCATGCGGGTGCCCAGCAGTGTTTCCACGATGCGGCCTTCGGCCAGCGCGAGCACGCGCGTCGTGCCGATGAACAGCAGGAAAAACGGGATGCCGATGATCAGGATGGCGAAGCCGGCCGAGAGCGACAAGCCCGTCACCGCAAACGTGAAGTAGAAGATGCCGGTGGCGAGCGCGAGCAGCATGTAAGCCATGCTCAGGTAAGCGCGCGGATCGGAGTACACGCCGAAGAAGCGGCCGAGCGTCGTGTGCTTCGGCTTCGGCGGCGGCGTGCGCAACGCGGCCTGCACACGGGTTTCGTTCGAACGATAGGCGTCGGCGACTTCGCTGGGTGCGCCATAACTCGCCGCGATCCGTCCCAGCATGGTTGCGTCCGTTTCTTCCGGATGCTGCGCGAGCTCCGCGCGCAGGTGCTCCTCCGCGTCGTAGAGTGCGTCCTGTACCAGCGCGCGATCGGCGCCGTGCAATTCGGCTCGAAGCAGGTCGAGGTATTCCTCGACGGTGCGGGGTATCGCGGCCGTCATGACGGCATCTCCTGTGCGGCGGACGTGGAATGCTGGACGATCGTGTCGACGAAGGCGCGGGTGCCGAGCCAGGTCTCGCGCCAGGCGGCGAGCACCTCGCGCCCGAGCGGCGTGATCCGGTAATAGCGGCGCGGCGGTCCGGAGTAGGAGGGGACCACCCGGCTCGACAGCAGCCCGGCGCCGCTCATGTTGCGCAGCACCGGATAGAGGGCGCCCTGTTTGAAGGGAGCCGTTGGCGCCACGTCCGAGGTGAGCTTGCGGGCAATCTCATAGCCGTAAAGATCCGTGTCGGCATCGGAGAGCACGGACAGCAACACCAGGGAAGTCAGGCCGGCACTCAGTTCCCGCTGGAACTTGCGGGACTGTGCCTCCGCCGGCGTCTCTTCGCCGGGCGAGGTGGCAGTGGTTTCTTCGTCGTCCCGCGACATGGCGGTCCGTCTCCTTGGTAAGTGATCCATATTAGGCATCAAACAGTAGTATGAAGTCAACAATATGATTTGATGCCTTATACTGATGCACCGCAACAGCGATCCAACGCCGTGTCGACTCTGTAACATTCTTACTGCCTGTACTCGTCGGAGAGCCGCCGGATGTCGACCGAACAACAACGCATTGGTGCGCCACGTCGATATCTGAGCCGCCTGACCCGCGGCACGCTCGCCGTGATCATGGCGGGCGGACGGGGTGAGCGGCTCAAGCAACTCACCGAAGACCGCTGCAAGCCAGCCGCACCTTTCGGCGGCAAGTTCCGCATCATCGATTTCGTGTTGTCGAACTGCCTCAATTCCGGCATCCGGCAGATCTCGGTGCTGACGCAATACAAGGCCCATTCGCTGATCCAGCACATCGGCAAGGGCTGGGGTTTCCTGCGCGGCGAGTTCGGTGAGTTCATCGAAATCATTCCCGCGCAGCAGCGTCGCGGCCCCGAGTGGTACCAGGGCACCGCGGACGCCCTGTGGCAGAACATGGAACTGATCCGCGCGCACCGCCCGCTGCATGTGCTCGTGCTCGCCGGCGATCACATCTACAAGATGGACTACGGCCCGATGATCGGCTTCCATGTCGAGAAGGAAGCGGACATCACCGTCGGTGTGGTCGAGGTGCCGCTCGAGCGTGCGCGCGAGTTCGGCGTGCTGGGCATCGACGAATCGAACCGCGTGCTGAGCTTCCTGGAAAAGCCGAGGAATCCGCCACCGATGCCGGGACGGCCCGACGTGGCACTCGGATCGATGGGCATCTACGTCTTCAACCCGCGGCTGCTCGAGCGCCTGTTGCGCGCCGACGCCGAGGATCCGGGCTCCGCGCACGACTTCGGCAAGAACATCATTCCGCAGGCGATCGAGAACCTGCGCGTGTTTGCGTACCCGTTCGAGGACGTGCGCAGCAAGGCGCAGCATTACTGGCGCGACGTCGGCACGATCGACGCCTACTACGAAGCGAACATGGAGCTGGTGCGCGTCTCGCCCGAGCTCAACATCTACGACGAGCAGTGGCCGATCTGGACGTACCAGGAGCAGCTGCCGCCCGCCAAGTTCGTGTTCGACGACGCGGACCGCCGTGGCTGCGCGATCGACTCGATGGTGTCGGGCGGCTGCATCATCTCGGGCTCGCGCGTGTCGAACTCGCTGCTGTTCTCGCAGGTGCGTGTGCACGACTACTCGACGGTGGATCGCTCGGTGGTCCTGCCGCGAGTGCACATCGGCGAGCACTGCGTGATCCGCAACGCGATCATCGACGAAGGCGCAGTGGTGCCGGACGGCACGACGATCGGCGTCGACCCGGTGCAGGATCGCGAGCGCTTCTACGTGAGCGAGAACGGCGTTACGCTCGTCACCGCGTCGATGCTGCGTGCCCCGGCGCGCGGTAGCGCCGGCTGACGACGGCCCGGCCGGCATCGCATTCCAGGACCTTGCGCGAGGGATATCGACGATGTTGCTGCGAAATGCGCTGTTGCGGATGGCCGGCCTGTGCGCCGTGCTGGTCGCGCTGGCGGGCTGTTCGACCTTCAACCAGAAACTGGAGTCGCCGGAACTGAGTCTCGTCGGCATCCAGATGCTGTCCACGGACATGTTCGCGCAGAAGTTCAAGGTGCGAGTGCTGGTCAAGAACCCGAACGATCTCGAGATCCCTGTCCGCGGGATCGACTACACGATCATCCTGATGGGTGACAGCTTCGCCGAGGGCGTCAGCAACGACCAGTTCCTGCTGCCTGCCAAAGGCGAGGCCGAATTCGACATGCTGGTGACGACCAATTTCGTGAGCAGCTTCGGCCGCCTGCTGAGCCGCGTCGGTGGCGGCAAGCTGCAGGACCTGCATTATGAAATCGCGGGTGAGGTGCTCGTCGACAAGGGGATCATTCGCAAGATCCCGTTCAACCACCAGGGGACCGTCGACATCTCACGGGCGCAGGGGCAGCCGAGGAGCGGCGAAACCTAGCCCCTCGAGAGCTGCTCGTAGAGCAGCTCGTACTCGCCGATGCGTGCGTCCCACGAGAAGTCCTGCTGCATGCCGTTCTGGACGAGGCGGTGCCACACGCTGGGCCAGCCGTACCACTCGAGCGCGGTCTGCAGCGCCCAACGCAGGCCGCCGGCGTCGAAATCGTTGAACACGATTCCCGTGCCCTGGCCGGTCGCGGGGTCGAAATGCTGCACGCTGTCGGCAAGTCCGCCGGTGCGACGTACGACGGGCACAGTCCCGTATTTGAGGCTGTACATCTGGTTCAGGCCGCAAGGCTCGTACAGCGACGGCATCAGGAAGATATCTGCCGCCGCTTCGATGAAATGCGCGAGTTCCTCGCTGTAGCCGCTGTAGAACACGACGCGGCCGGGGAATTGTTGCTGCAGTTCGTGCATGAAGCGCTCGTATTGCGCCTCGCCGCTGCCGAGCGCGACGAAACGGATGTCGCGTTCCTGCAGCAGCCGCGGCAACACCTCCGGCAGCAGGTCGATGCCTTTCTGGCGCGTGAGACGCGTCACCATGCCGATGAGCGGCACTGAGGCCGCCGCGTGCATGCGCAGCAGGTCGAGCAGGGCCTCCTTGTTGCGCTGCTTGCCGGTGACATCGTTCGCGTCGTAGTGGAAGGGCAGGTAGCGATCGATCGCCGGATTCCAGTCGTCGTAATCGACGCCGTTCAGGATGCCGCTGACCGAGTCGCGGCGGGCACGCAGGTCCGCATCGAGACCGTATCCGCCCTCGGGCGTACGAATCTCACTGGCATACGTCGGGCTGACCGTCGTCACCGCGTCCGCGTAGAGAATGCCGTGCCGCATCGGGTTGATGCGGCCGAGGCCGAGGTCGGCCTGGTGCAAGGCCTCGATGCTCACGCCCGGTCCCACGTCGGCGGCGGCGCTGGCCGAGAAGACGCCCTGGTAACCGATGTTGTGTATCGTGAATACGCTGCGGGTCGAGCCGAAGATCTGCGTGTCCCATGCATAGGCGGTGCGCAGCAGCAGCGGCGCGAACGCCATGTGCCAGTCATTGCAATGCACGATATCCGGCGCGAAGGCGAGCCGCTGGCAGCATTCGAGCGCCGCGCGTGTGAGCATCAGGTAGCGCAAGTGCTCGTCGTGCGCGTCCGAATAGATGAATGGACGGTCGAACACGGCTGGGCAGTCCACGAGTTTCACCCAGAGGTCCGAACCCGGGAGCCGCGCTTCCCGGACGTCGTAGCGGTACTCGTTGGTGCCGACCCGTACCGACAGGCCCTGCAGCGCCGCGACCGGACGTTGTTCGCAACCCTGCAGGTCGGAGAGCGCGTGCAGGGGAACGAAGACGCGGACGTCGTGACCACGCTGCAGCAGGTGGCGCGAAAGCGCGGCCGCAACGTCACCCAGTCCGCCGGTCTTGGCAAACGGCGAGATCTCTGCGGTCAGGAAGCAGATGCGTTGGCGGGGCATGCGTCGCCTAGTTTGCCACAGTGCCCCGTCGCCTCAGCACGATCCGGGTGGATGGCATGCGCGGCGTCGGTATCCTTGCGCCATGAAAGCACACGTCGCTGACGGCCCCGCCGTCGCCCCCGAATTCCGGCGCATTGCACGGGCGATCGAATTCGTCGCGGCCAATGCCGGCCAGCAGCCGTCGCTGGCCGACATGGCGGCGGCCGCGAACTGGAGTGAGTATCACTTCGCACGCGAATTCCGCCGCTGGACGGGCATTTCGCCGAAGCAGTGGCTGCAGCAGTTGTCGCTGACGGCAGCGAAGCAGGCGCTCGACGACGAGCGGTCCGTGCTGCAGGCGGCAATCGATGCCGGTCTTTCGGGTCCAGGCCGTCTGCACGATCTGTTCGTGACGCTCGAAGCCGTGACGCCCGGCGAATACAAGTCGCGGGGCCGCGGTCTGACGCTGTGGTTCGGGACGGCGCAATCGCCCTTCGGCGAGGCACTGATCGTGCGTTCGGCCCGCGGCATCGCGTTCCTGGCGTTTGCCGACGAAAACGGCGTGTTCGATGGCTTCGACGATTTTCGCGCGACGTGGCGCGATGCCGACTGGAAGCAGGACGACGCGGGCGCGAAGCAGATCGCCGACACAATCTGGCGGACGACCCGGCGCGCCGACCGCAAACTCACGCTTTGGGTGCATGGCAGCAACTTCCAGCTGCAGGTGTGGCGCGCGCTGCTCGCGGCAGGCCAGAGCCGGACGCTGAGTTATGCGGCGCTCGCGGAATCGATCGGTCGCCGGTCCGCGTGCCGTGCCGTGGGCTCTGCCGTCGGTGCGAATCCGGTGGCCTGGCTCATTCCATGCCACCACGTGCTGCGGGCCAATGGCGCGCTGGGCGGTTATCGCTGGGGAGTCGAGCGCAAGCGGGCGATGCTCGCGTGGGAACTGGCCCGCTCGGTCAGGAACGCTTCTCGTCGTCGTCCTTCGACTTCTCCCGCTTCGGCAGGATCGCGCTGAGCATCGACTCCTGCATCTTCGCGAGCGCCTCGATGTTCTGGCGCGTCAGGTCTGCCACGGTGGCGAGCGGCGTGCTCGCGACGATCTTGGAGATCTGCGCCTGCAGCGATTCCTGCTGGTGCAGGAACGTCTCCACGCTCTTTTCCAGGAAGCCCGCGAGGAAGCCCTGCATCGGGTTGCCATAGAAGCGGATGATGGACTCGAGCACCGTCGTGCTCAGGATCGGCCGGCCGAACTGCTCCTGCTCGGCGATGACCTGCAGCAGGATGTGGCGGGTGATGTCGTGTCCGGTCTTGTCTTCGACGACCCGGATCTTTTCGCCCTTGACGATCAGTCCGCGGATGTCGTCGAGGGTGATGTGGCGGCTCTGCGAAGCGTCGTAAAGGCGACGGTTCGCGTACTTCTTGATCAGGCGTTCCTGGCTCATGGGCGCGAGTGTACCTGAGCCGTTGTGCGGTGCATGAAATGCAGTGCAAAAAGGCGATGCAGAACGGTGCGCCTGGCGGTGGCCCCGGAGGGAGCCACCGCTGCTGTCAGTCGCCGCTATCAGGCAGCCTTGCCGCTCGTCAGGGACGTCGCGTCTTCGATCCACCGGGCAAAGCCGGCCTGCGACTCGGTCGCCATTTCGGCCAGCGCCTGCTGCCGGGTCGTCGCCTTTTCGGCGAACTTCGTCGCGATTTCACGCTGCTTCGACAGCAGCGTCGGCAGGTCCTTCGCCTTGACCGTGGCGTTCATCTGGTCGAGTGCGAACTGCATCAGGTCACCCGTCAGTTCGTACTGGAAGCGGGCGATGCGCTCGATGTTGCCGACCATGACCTCATTGAGGCGGGTGGCGGGCGTAAAAGCGCGCTTGGCAAAATCCGTGTAGTCCGTCGTCTTCTTGGCGGTGGTCATGGTACGTCCTCGGTGACAGGCAGGTCGGTTCCGGGTTGGCATCGTAACAGCGGCAATTTTGCGCTGCAACAAGAAAATTTTGCGGGTTTTCTAGGGATTTCACGAAACAATGTTGCGGTGCATACAAGCTTCGAACGAAGCGGGTGCCGGGCATCGCCACGTGGGCGATACTCCTGCCTGCAACCAGCAAACAAGGGCACACCATGAGCGAACAGTCGGCGGCGCAGCGGGTCCTGGCGGACCTGCAGCCCAAAATCGGCCAGGAGATTCACTGCAGCGACTGGCTGCTCGTGTCCCAGCAGCGGATCGACGAGTTCGCGCAGGCGACCAGTGATCACCAGTGGATTCACACGGACCCGGCCCGGGCCGCGCGTGAGTCGCCGTGGAAAACGACGATCGCCCACGGTTACCTGACGTTGTCGCTGTACCCGATGCTCCGCGGCCTGGTCGATGCCGGCAAGCCGCTGTTTCCGGGCGTCACGCGCGTCATCAACTACGGCCTCGACAAGCTGCGGTTTCCCAATGCCGTGAAATCGGGGAGCCGCGTGCGTGCCCGCTGCGTGCTGCTCAAGCTCGAAGAGGTCACGGGCGGCCTGCAGCTGACCGAGCAGTACACGGTCGAGATCGAGGGTGAACCGAAACCTGCCTGCGTCGCCGAAGCGATCATGCGGGCGTATTTCTGACGGATATGGGAAATAGGTGAGCGTCCCCTATTTCCCTATTTCCGCTTCTGCCGAGATTCCCGCGCGGCATGACGTATTGCCGCCCGTGTTGGCTATAGTCGCAACCAATGCCCGGGGGGCGAAGGATCCAGCCATGATTTACGACAGCATCCTGCATACCATCGGCCGCACGCCCATCGTGCGTGTCAACCACATCGCGCCGAAGCACGTGGACCTCTACGTGAAGTGCGAGTTCTTCAATCCCGGCAGTTCCGTCAAGGACCGCCTCGCGATCGCGATCATCGAGGACGCGGAGAAGAGTGGCGCATTGCAGCCCGGGCAGACCGTGGTCGAGGCGACGTCGGGCAACACCGGCATCGCGCTGGCGATGGTCTGCGCCGCGAAGGGGTACCCGTTCGTCGCGGTCATGGTCGAGACGTTCTCGATCGAGCGCCGCAAGATCATGCGCATGCTCGGCGCCAAGGTGATCCTGACGCCCGCCGCCGAGCGCGGCAGCGGCATGGTGCGCAAAGCGGAAGAGCTGGCGAAGAAGAATGGCTGGTTCCTCGCGCGGCAGTTCGAGAATCCCGCGAACCCGGCGTATCACCGCCAGACCACAGGCCCGGAAATCCTCAGCGATTTCGCGGGCCGCCGGCTCGATTTCTTCGTGTCGGGCTGGGGCACGGGCGGCACCCTCACCGGCGCGGGCGAGATGATCCGTCTTGCGCGCCCCGAAGTGCGCATCGTCGCGACCGAGCCAGCAGGGCGCCGCGCTGCTGTCCGGGGCCGAGTTCAAGCCGCACAAGATCCAGGGCTGGACGCCCGATTTCGTGCCGAAGGTCCTGAACCGTTCCGTTCCCCACGAAATCGTTCCGGTCACCGACGACGAAGCAATCGCCTGCTCGCGTGCGCTCGCCGGCAAGGAAGGCATCTTCTGTGGTATCTCGTCGGGCGGAAACGTTGCGGCAGCACTGAAGGTCGCCGAGAAGGCGCCCGCGGGCTCCGTAATCCTGACCGTGCTGGCCGACACCGCCGAGCGGTACCTGTCGACGGCGCTGTTCGAGGGCATTGCCGAGGGCTCCGACCAGGAACCCTGAGTGGAGACGCGGCGGATGCTCAGCAGCCGACATCCGCGAGCGGCAGACGTGCGAATCAGGGATAATCCGGTGCCTCCCTGATTCGCGCTGTCGCGCCACCAAGACCCGATGCCTGATTCCCTGCGAAAGGTGCTGCTCGGCACCCTGATTGGCGCCTTCGTCGTCGGCTTTGCCTGGCATATCGCCGGCGAGCGGGCCAAGCGCGCGCCCGCCGCAATGGGCGGTCCGCCTGGTGCAGCGACGACCGGGGGTAAGCCCGGAGCGTCTGCAGGCAAGCCGGGTGGTGGTGGCGCAGGCGGCGGCCCTGTCATCCCGGTCGTGGCGACTCCGTCGCGGACCGAACACCTCTCGCTCGAAGTCGAAGCGCTCGGCACTGCGCGTGCCAGCGAATCCATCGACGTCACTGCCAAAGTATCCAATCTTGTCACGGCGATTCGTTTCACCGAGGGCCAGCAGGTCCGCAAGGGCGACATCCTCGTCGAGCTCGACGGTGCGCAGGCCCGGGCCGATCTGGCGGTGGCGGATGCCGCGCTGAAGGAAAGCGCGAGCCAGTTGCAGCGCAGCCGTGAGTTGTATGAAACCAAGGTGCTCTCCGACCAGCAGATCGAGCAGATCGAATCGACCTACGCGGCCAACGTGGCGCGCGTCGCCGCGGCACGCTCACGCCTGAGCGATACGATCATCCGCGCGCCGTTCAACGGCCGGGTCGGCCTGCGCCGCGCCAGCGTCGGCGGCCTCGTCGCCCCGGGCACAGTCATCACCACGCTCGACGACACCAGCACGATCAAGCTCGACTTCACCGTGCCCGAGCGTGTCGTGGCGGCAATGAAGCCAGGCCTCACGCTCGAAGCCAGGAGCGTCGCGTACCCGGACCAGGTGTTCGAGGGCAAGGTCGCGAGCGTCGATTCGCGCGTCGATCCCAACACACGTTCCGTCATCGTGCGAGCGCTGGTGCCGAACGACGACGGCCTGCTGAAGCCAGGCATGTTCCTGAACGTGCACCTTTCGCGCGGCACGGCCGACGTGCTGGTGGTGCCGGAGGAATCGCTGGTGCCGGAGCAGGGTGACGTGTTCGTTTACGTGGTGCAGGACGGCAAGGCGTCGAAGCGCAAGATCCAGACGGGCCAGCGCGCCGTCGGCACCGTGCAGGTCACGGATGGACTGCAGGCCGGCGAAATCGTCGTCACCGAAGGCACGCAGAAACTGCGTGACGGTGCCAGCGTCAGCGTGAGCGAACCGACCGCGGCACCCGGGCGATCCGCCGCCCCGGCTGGCGCAGGTGACGGCCCCGCGCCATGAAAATTTCGGCGATCTCCGTCAAGCGTCCGGTCTTCGCCGCGGTCATCAGCCTGATGCTGGTGATTCTCGGTTTGCTGTCGGCCTCGCGACTGGCGGTGCGCGAGCTTCCCGACGTCGAGGCCCCGATCGTTTCGATCGACACCAACTACCTCGGTGCGGCGGCCGACGTCGTCGAGACCAAGATCACGCAGGTGATCGAGGAGCGCGTAGCGGGCCTCGAGGGCATCACCAAGATCACCTCGCAGAGCACCGACGGCCGTTCGAGCATCAACCTCGAGTTCGACCCGGGCCGCTCGGTCGACGAAGCCGCCAACGACGTGCGCGATCGCGTGGCGCGAGTCGCCAACAACCTGCCTCCGGAAGCCGACCCGCCCGAGGTCGGCAAGGTCGACTTCGGTGCCGATCCGATCATCTGGCTGGCGCTGTCGAGCGACACCATGAACGTGCTCGAACTCACCGACTATGCCGAGCGCGAACTCGTCGATCGCTTCAGCGTGCTGCCCGGGGTTGCGCGCGTGCGCATGGGCGGCGCCCGTCGCTATGCGATGCGCGTCTGGATCGACCGCGAAGCGCTTGCCGCGCGCCAGCTTACGGTTGCCGACGTCGAAGCCTCGCTGCGCCGCGAGAACGTGCAGTTGCCCGCCGGACGCCTCGAGTCGTCGCAGCGCGAACTCACGCTGCGCACCGAGACGGGTCTCAACACCGAGCAGGAGTTCCGCGACCTGGTCATCGGCCGCGGCGCGGCCGGTTACCTGGTGCGCCTTGGCGAAGTAGCCGACGTGCGCCTCGCTGCCGAAAACGAACGCACCATTTCGCGTACCAACGGCGTGCCGGGCATCAGCATCGGCATCGAGCAGATCTCCAAGGCAAATACGCTCGAAGTCGCCAAGGCGGTCCGAGCCGAGCGCGAGCGCATCCTCCCCGACCTGCCCGCAGGCGCCCGGCTCGAGATCAACCTGGACCGTTCCGTCTACATCGAAGCGTCGATGATGGAGGTCGTCAAGGCGCTGCTGATCGCGATGGCCCTCGTGATCGCCGTCATCTACCTCTTCCTCGGCAACCTGCGGGCCACGCTCGTGCCGGCGGTGACGATCCCGGTTTCGATCATCGCAGCCTTCATCGTCATGGGTGCGCTGGGTTTCTCGATCAACACGCTCACGCTGCTCGGGCTGGTGCTTGCCATCGGCCTCGTCGTCGACGACGCGATCGTGGTGCTCGAAAACATCTACCGGCGCATGGAAAACGGCGAACCCGCCTTGATCGCGTCGATCGACGGCTCGCGTGAAATCGGCTTCGCCGTGATTGCAACGACGATGGTGCTCGTCGCGGTGTTCCTGCCGATGTCGTTCCTCTCGGGGAATGTCGGCACGCTGTTCCGCGAGTTCGGCTTCACCATCGCGGCAGCGGTTGCGTTCTCGTCGCTCGTCGCGCTGACGCTGACGCCGATGATGACGTCGAAGCTGTTCGCCAGCGGCGCGCATCGTTCGCGCATGGCCGTCGCCGTCGATGATTTCTTCCAGCGCCTGTCCGCATGGTACGACCGCAACCTGCGGCGCGCCGTGCGCCGGCCATGGCTCGTCATCGGCGGCGCGATCGCGGCGACGGCGATGGCCGCTGTGCTGCTCAAGGTGCTGCCGAGCGAACTCGCCCCGGTGGAAGACCGCGGCTTCGTCTTCATCGGCATGAACGGCCCGGAAGGCTCGTCGCTTGAATACATGGATCGCCACCTGCGCATCCTCGAAGGGATGGCGGCGAAGCAGATGGAGACGGGCGACGTGGTGCGCGTCAGCGCGCGCGTGCCGGGCGGCTTCGGCGGTGCCGGCAGCCAGGTGAACGAGGCGCGCGGCTTCCTGCTGCTCGCGCCCTGGAGCGAGCGCACGCGCACCGCCGACCAGATCGCGCAGGCGCTGCGCGGACCGCTCAGCGCCGTGCCGGGCGTGCGCGGCTTCGTGACAGTACCGGGCGGGTTCGGCGGCGGCGGCGCGCCGGTGCAGGTCGTGCTGCAGGGAACCGAGTACGCCGACCTCGTGCAGTGGCGCGACCTCCTGATGCAGCGCATGGGCGACAACCCGGGCCTCACCAACGTCCAGTCGAACTACGAAGAGCGCAAACCGCAGCTCAGTGTCGCGGTGGACCGCAACCGCGCGGCCGACCTCGGCATCTCGCTGCAGACCGTGTCGCGCACGCTCGAAACCGTGCTCGGGTCCCGCATCGTCACCACGTTCATCGACCGTGACCGCGAGTACAACGTGATGTTGCAGGGCCGCGCCGAAGACCGTGCGACACCCACGGATCTCGACAACCTGTACGTGCGCTCCGACCGCACGGGCGAACTCGTCCCGCTGTCGAACCTGGTCAAGCTCACCGAGCTGGCGGGTCCGACACGCCTCAACCGGTTCGACCGTCTGCGCTCGATCACGGTCAGCGCCGCGCTCACGCCGGGATACCCGCTCGGCGATGGCCTGCGGTACGTCGAGAACATCATCGAGCAAGAGATGCCGCCGTCGGTCAAGCTAGCGTTCGACGGCCCGTCGCGCGAATTCAAGCAGTCGGGTTCGCAGCTGTACTGGATGTTCCTGCTGACGCTGCTGGTCGTGTTCCTGGTGCTGGCCGCGCTGTTCGAAAGCTTCCTGCATCCGTTCATCATCATCACCACCGTGCCGCTCGCCATCATCGGCGCGCTCGTCGGACTGTGGCTGTATGGCATGTCGATCAACGTCTACAGCCAGATCGCGGCAATCATGCTGGTGGGGCTCGCCGCGAAGAACGGCATCCTCATCGTCGAGTTCGCCAACCAGCTGCGCGACAGGGGCGTGGAATACACCGAGGCCGTGATCGAGGCCGCGGCGATCCGCCTGCGTCCCGTGCTGATGACCAGCTTCTGCACGGCCTTCGGCGCATTGCCGCTGATGCTCGCGGCCGGCGCGGGCGCCGGCTCGCTGCAGTCGATCGGCGTGGTCGTCTTCTACGGCGTGGTGATTTCGGTGCTGATGACGCTGATCGTCGTCCCGGTTGTCTATGCGCTGGTTGCGCGCAACACCGGGTCGCCGGAGGACGTGGCGCACCGGCTCGAGCAGTTGCGCCGGAAATTCACCGGCGGCAGTCCGGCGGACGGAACCCAACCAGTTGAATAATAAGTAAAAAGCGGCATTCTTTCGGGTCCATTCCGCGACCGGCCCGGCGGCTTGCTACAATCGGCACCCGACCCCGGGGCAACTCGACCCGCGCATTGCGCGGCCTCTTCCGCAGTTGCGGGGGAGCGGCAGAACGTCCGCGACCGGCCATGGCACAGAGTCCTTACCAGCAACTCGAGCAGGAATTCCGCCGCCTTCACGCGTTCCAGGGCGCGGCGAGCCTGCTGCGCTGGGATTCGGCCGTGATGATGCCGCGGGGCAGCGCCGACGTCCGCGGCGAACAGCTCGCGGTGCTCGATTCCGAAAGCCACGCGTTACTGACCTCACCAAAGGTGTCGCGCCTGATCGAGCGCGCACAGGCCAACCAGTCGCAGCTCGAGGACTGGCAACTCGCCAACCTGCGTGAAATGCGCCGCGAACGCGATCACGCGATCGCCACGCCCCTCACGCTGGTCACCCGCCTGGCGCGCGCCACGTCGCTCGCTGAGGTGAGCTGGCTCGAAGCGCGCCAGGAGAACAACTTCGGGCTCTTCGCGCCGCACCTCGAAGAAGTGATCGCGCTGACCCGCGACAAGGCACAGGTGCTGTCGCAGGCTCTCGGGCTCGCGCCGTACGACTCGTTGATCGACGGCTTCAGCCCGGGCTTCCTCAGCGCGGACATCGACCAGTTGTTCAAGGTCATGATCCGGCGCCTGCCGAACCTGATCCGGGAGGCAATCGAACTGCAGGCGGAACGTCCGCCGCTGCCGATCGTCGGCAAGGTGAGCCTGTCGAAGCAGCGCGCGCTGGCGCACGAAGTGATGCGCGTCATCGGCTTCCCGTTCGACCGCGGCCGCCTCGACGAGAGCAGCCGTGCATTCACGGAAGGCGTGTGGGGCGACGTGCGCATCGCCACCCGCTACGACGTCAACGAACCGTTCACTGGCCTGATGGGCGTGCTGCACGAAACCGGGCAGGCGATGTACGACCTCGGCCTGCCCGCCGCATGGCGCGACCAGCCGGTGGGTCGCGACCGCGGCATGGCGCTCGAGGAAAGCCAGTCGTTGCTGCTGGAGATGATCATTGGCCGCAGCCGGCCGTTCCTCACGTGGTTGCGGCCGCTGCTCGAGAAGCACTTCGGCTGCACCGGTCCCGAATGGGACGTCGAGAATCTCTACCGCACGCTCACCCGGGTGCGACGCAGTGCGATCCGCGCCGACGCGGACGAACTCACGTATCCCGTTCACATCATGTTGCGCTACGACCTGGAAAAGCAGATTTTCGACGGGACGATGCCGGTGCGCGACCTGCCCGAGGCGTGGCGCGCCGGATTCGACCGTCGTCTTGGCTTGCGCCCTTCGAACGATACCGAAGGCTGCCTGCAGGACCCGCACTGGGCGCTGGGGCAATTCGGTTATTTCCCGTCGTACGCGCTCGGCTCGTTCATTGCCGCGCAACTGCACGAAACCCTGCGCACGCAGAGCGAACACTTCGACGAGGAGATCGCCAGCGGCCGCTTCGGCGGGCTGTTCGAGTGGCTGCGGCAGAACGTGCACGGCCGCGGTGCGAGCGTTGGTGCGCAGGAACTGATCAGGGATGCGACCGGCAAGGCGCTCTCCGCGGCGCCGTGGATGCGTTACGTGGAGTCCAAGTACCTCGAAACGGCAGCAGAGGCGTCCGGCAAGGCGGGAGCCGCGACCATTGTCGAATCCGCTGCTGCCGCACCTGTGGCGACTGCCAGCTGACGGCATGAGCGCGGTCATCGTTCCACCTTCGGCGGCGCCCCTCGCCAGGCCCGCCACCTCGTCCTCGACGTTCAAGCGACTGCAGGCGCGCCTGCGCGGTCTCGTCGGCAAGGCCATCGAAGACTTCCGCATGATCGAGGACGGCGACCGGGTGATGGTCTGCCTGTCCGGCGGCAAGGATTCCTACACGCTGCTCGACGTGCTGCTCTCGCTGCAGCGAAGTGCGCCTGTGCGCTTCGAACTCGTCGCGGTCAACCTCGACCAGAAGCAGCCGGGCTTTCCAGCGCAGGTGCTGCCCGACTACCTGACCGCGCTCGGCGTGCCATTCCACGTCATCGAGCAGGACACGTACCGCGTGGTGAAGCGCTTGATTCCCGAGGGCCGCACGATGTGCGGACTTTGCTCGCGCCTGCGGCGCGGTGCGTTGTATCGCTATGCGGCGGAGAACGGTATCACGAAGGTCGCGCTCGGTCACCATCGCGACGACATCGTCGAGACGCTGTTCCTGAACATGTTCTTCGGCGGCCGCTTGAAGACGATGCCGCCAAAGCTGCTCTCGGAAGACGGCAGGCATATCGTGATCCGGCCGATGGCTTACGTGCCGGAGAACGAGATCGAACGCTATGCGCGAGCGCGGCAGTTTCCACTCATTCCGTGCACGCTCTGCGGCTCGCAGCAGCACCTGCAGCGCGTCGCGGTGAAGAAGATGCTGGCGGACTGGGAGCGCGAGTTTCCGGGACGAACCGAGGCGATCTTCTCGGCACTGGGCAACGTCACGACTTCGCACCTCGCGGATCCGCAGGCGTTCGATTTCGCCGGCCTCGAGGCTCGGCGCGCGGCAGCGGTGGCAGCCCTGCAGCAGGCTTACCCGCAAGCGCCGATGGCACCGCCGGGACCGCGACCCCGATTTCATCGGGGCGTAACCCTGGGAAGAACTGTAAAGCTGCGGCTTTCGTCGTTGCTTTTCCTCGCGTTGGGTGGCTCTTGCGCGGCGCAGGGAGCGGCCAGAGGGGCAGCCTCCGGCGGCTGATCCAGTCGTTCTTCCCGAGCTGGGAAGGCAGACACGCGCTCGGGAAGAACGACTGGATCGACCGCCTGATACGCGGCGCCGGACTCGTCGTCGGCGCGCCGAAGACATCGCACGGCGCAAGCA
>CAVOWK010000037.1:0-30427 GCA_963700045.1 uncultured Gammaproteobacteria bacterium | reverse complement strand
CGCGGAAGACCGGCGGTCGCCGTTGCATGAAAGCCTGCATCGCCTCGCCCAGGTCCTCCGAGTGCAGGAACGCGGCGTTCCACACGGCGACGTAATCGAGATTGGCGTCCACTTCGCGGCGCGATGCGTATCCCAGCACGTGCTTCGAACCCTGCACGGCGAGCGGTGAATTCGCCGCGATGGCAGCCGCCAGTTCGTGAGCGCGCACCATCAGTGCCGCCGGATCAGGCAGCACGTCGTTGAGCAGCTGCACCTCGCGCGCACGCTGCGCGCTGTAGTCGCCGCCGGTGAAAATCCATTCGCGTGCGGCGCCGTCGCCGATCACGCGCGGCAGTCGCTGCAGCGAGCCGACGTCGGCCACCATCGCGATGCGCGTCTCGCGGACCGAAAACGTCGCTTCCGCCGAAGCCAGCCGGATGTCGCACGCGGTGATCAGGTCCATCCCCGCGCCGATGCACGCGCCGTGTACGGCCGCGATCACCGGCTTGTTGGTATTGGCGAAACACGAGCACGTGTCCTGGTACGCGCGAATGTCGTCGTACAGCTGGCGCCGCCTGGCGACCGCCGAGCCTGCGCCGCCCGTCAGCGAACCGCCACCGCCGAGACCCTGCGCGTGGTCCATCAGGTCGATGCCGGCGCAGAAGGCCTTGCCCTTGCCGGCGAGCACGATCACGCGCACGTCGGCGTCGGCATCGAGTGCAGCCACTGCCTCGGGAATGCTGTGCCACAGCGCGCGATGCAGTGCGTTCAGCTTTTCGGGACGGTCGAGGAACAGCGTGGCGATGCCGCCGTCACGCTCGATGGCGAGGTTGGCAAAGGGCTCAGGCATGGGCGGTCTTCTCAGGGTGTCGGAAGGTCAGGAAGGGTCGGAAGGGTCGGAAGGGTCGGAAGGGTCGGAAGGAGGCGCGAACTAGTTCGTGCGTCCTCGCGTCGAACGGCGCGTCGAGCGACGGGCCAGGCCCATCGCGCCGCGCACCAGGATGTCGGTGGCGCCGGGTGCTAGCGCGCCCAGCTTTTCGAGCAGTGCGCCACCCGGAGGCACTGCCACTTCAGCCAGCTTGAGGCGGACGGCCGCGAACACGGCCCACACGACCCACGCGGCCGGCATGTTGAGCGCTTTCGGCCAGAAACCTTCGGTCGTCGGGTCGAGCGCCGCGGCTTCGGCCATCGGTGTGTCGATGACGCCCGGCAGCACCAGCGACACGCCGACGTTGCTGCCCATCAGTTCCGTGCGTAGCGCTTCGGTCAGCCCGACGAGTGCGAACTTGCTCGCGCAGTAACCGCCGAGCGGTGAAAAGCCGCGACGGCCCGCGAGCGACGCGACGTTGACGATGTGGCCGCCCGAGCCCTGTTTCTGCATCTGCTTCACGGCCGCCTGCAGGACGTGCAGTGCACCGAAGAGATTGACGTCGAGCATGCGTTGGAGGTCGGCGGGGTCCAGGTCGACGACCTTCGCCGGCAGCAGCACGCCCGCGTTATTGACGACGATGTCGACGCTGCCGAAGCGCTGCACGGCCTTGCGGAAGCACGCGGCGACGGCCGTGGGGTTCGTGACGTCGGTTGCGACCGAAAGCGCTTCGGCGCCGGCCGTGCGCGCCTGGCTCGCCACCTTGGCGAGTGCCGCGGCCCGGCGGGCGACGAGCACGACGTTGGCGCCGGCAGTGGCGAAAGCGAGCGCCGTTTCGCGGCCGATGCCGCTCGAGGCACCCGTGACGAGGACGGTCTTGCCGTCGAAGCGCAGGGCTGGGAGTTTCATGACCGAAGCCTAGCGCGTTCGTGGGACGGCTCCTAGACCGCTGCCTACTGCAGGACGGCGGCCACCGGGACGTGCTTGTAGCCCAGTTCCTTCGCCACGGCCGCATTCGTGATCTGGCCCTCGTGCACGTTCAGGCCGTTCGCGAGGTGCGGGTCGGCGCGCAGCGCCTTCTGCCAGCCGAGGTCCGCCAGCTTGCGCGCGAATGGCAGCGTCGCGTTGTTGAGCGCGAACGTCGACGTGCGCGGCACTGCGCCCGGCATGTTGGCGACGCAGTAGTGAATGACGTCGTCGACGACGTAAGTGGGATCGGCGTGCGTCGTCGCCTTGCTGGTTTCGAAGCAGCCGCCCTGGTCGATCGAGATGTCGACGAGCACCGAGCCCGGCTTCATGCGGCGCACCATGTCGCGCGTGACGAGCTTGGGCGCGGCGGCGCCGGCGATCAGCACCGCGCCGACCACGAGATCCGCTTCCATCACCAGCGTGTCGATGTGTTCCTGAGTCGAGTACTCGGTGCGCAGCGTCGCGCCGAAGATCGACGACAGTTCGCGCAATCGCTTCACCGAGCGATCGACCACCGTGACGTCAGCGCGCAGGCCCACGGCCATCTCGGCCGCATGCGTGCCCGACACGCCGCCGCCCAGGATCACGACCTTGGCGGGCGCCACGCCCGGCACGCCGCCGAGCAGGATACCGCGGCCGCCGTTGGCCTTCTGCAGGCAGTAGGCGCCGACCTGAATCGACATGCGGCCCGCGACCTCGCTCATCGGCGTGAGCAGCGGCAGCGAGCCGTCCGGCGCGGTGACCGTTTCGTACGCGATGCAGGTCGCGCCCGATTTCACCAGCGCCTCGGTCTGCCTGGGATCCGGCGCGAGATGCAGGTAGGTGTACAGGATCTGTCCCTTGCGCAGCATCGCGCATTCCTGCGGCTGCGGTTCCTTCACCTTCACGATCATGTCGCTCGCCGCAAAGATCTCTGCGGCCGTCGCGGCGATCTTTGCGCCGACGCGCAGGTAGTCCGCGTCGGAGAAGCCGATGCCCTCCGCCGCGCCGGTCTGCACCAGCACCTCGTGTCCGGCCTCGACCAGTTCGCGAGCCGCTGCCGGCACCAGGCCGACCCGGTATTCGTGGACCTTGATTTCTTTCGGCACGCCGATGCGCATGACTGTCTCCCCGCCTTGATTGTGTGGTGCGCCATGAGCAGGCGCATCGAGGAAGCATAGTGGTCGGCGAGGCGTGGAATCGTGCGAATTCGGGCTCGAACGAGGCGATCGAAGCAAGTTACTGCTTTAAAAGCGTAAAAATCAGCAGATACTGCGAAAATGAAGCTCGATCGGGTCGACAACCAGATCCTTGCCGCCCTGCAGCGGGATGGCCGCCTCAGCAATCGCGAACTGGCCGAGCAGGTGCACCTGAGCGAGTCGGCCTGCCTGCGCCGGATGCGCGCGCTGGAAGAGGCGGGCGTCATCGACCGCTATGTGGCGCTCGTGAACCAGGCCAGGGTCGGATTGCCGGGCAACGTGTTCGTGAGCATCACGCTCAACCGGCAGGAACAGGCCGATCTTGCCGCCTTCGAAGAAGCCGTGAAGCGCGTCCCCGAAGTCATGGAGTGCTACCTGATGACGGGTCAGCAGGATTACCTGCTGCGCGTCGTGGTGTCAGACCCCGCCGACTTCGAGCGCCTGCACAGCCAGCACCTCACGCGCCTGCCCGGCGTCGCGCGCGTGCAATCGAGCTTCGCCTTGCGTACGGTACGCAAGGGCAACGAACTGCCGTTGCGTGATTGACTGGATCCCGCCGAAACAACGAGGCAGGATAGCGGTCAACTGGGTTTTCTGGAGTGGATATGCGTGTTCCTGCAATTGTTTTTGTGTTCGCCCTGGCTGCCGGATGTGCCTCGCAACCCGCCGCTCCGACGGTGCCTGCCACTGCTGCTGTGGCCGCCGCTTCGAAGCCGGCGGCCCCTGCCACCGCGGACGCGAAGCGCAACGCTGTCGTCACGGCCAAGGTGCCGTCTGGCTACAGCGCGAAAACCCGCAACGGCGAGACCGTCTACTGCAAAAAGGTCGCGCGAATCGGTTCGAACCTGGCGACAGAGACGTGTATGACGGCCGCTCAGGCCGACGAGCTGGCGCGCAGGACAGATCGGGAGCGGCAGGAGTTCCGCCAGAGTCAGGCCGTCTGCGGCACCGGGGGTTGTGGCGGCACTTGACGCTTGCTCAGCCTTCTGTTCGTAATCCACGCGATCTCTTTGCGACTTCGCGCTGACAGCGGATTCACAAAGAGATAGCGTTTAGAGTGGCGCGGGGGTTGGCGAAGCCGATGGCGCGGATCGAAAACGTGTTGCTCGGCTTCGTACGCGAACTTTTTCGACACGCTCGGCATCGGCTCGTTTGCGTCGACCACCGCCTGGATCAAGTTCCGCAGCCTCATCCCCGACGAACTGATTCCCGGCACGCTCAACGTCGGCCACACGCTACCGACGATCACACAGGCCATCATCTTCACGACCGCGATCGCCGTGGCGCCGCTCACGCTCGTGTCGATGGTGGCTGCGGCCGTGGCCGGCGGCTATCTGGGGGCGGGCATCGTGTCGAAGCTGTCGCGCCGCAGGATCCAGATCGGCATGGGAGTCGCGCTGCTCATCGCCGCTGCCCTGTTCGTGATGAAGATCGTCGGCGTGCTGCCTTCCGGCGGCAATGCGCTCGGACTGAGTGGCGGCGTGCTGATCTTTGCAGTCGTCGTCAACTTCGTGCTCGGTGCACTGATGCAGTTGGGTATTGGCCTGTACGCTCCGTGCCTGATGCTCGTGAGCCTGCTGGGCATGAATCCTATGGCTGCGTTCCCGATCATGATGGCCTCGTGCGCGTGCTTGATGCCCGTCGGCAGTCTCAAATTCATCCGTGAGCGTAAGTTCGACAGGCGTGCAGCGATCGGACTTGCGATTGGCGGCATCCCAGGCGTATTGCTCGCGGCGTTCGTCGTCAAGTCCCTGCCGATGCAGTTGCTGTACTGGCTGGTCGTGATCGTCGTGCTGTATGCCGCGATCCTGATGCTGCGCTCGGCCCTGCAGCCCCAACCGTCCTTTGCCAAGGAGAACGCATGACCCGACCTGCCACTCGACCTGCAAGACTCGATGCCACGTCGACTGAGGCTCTCGTTGTCTCCGTGCCCGGCTGGGAACTCGCTGCCGATGGCAAATCGATCTCGCGTCGATTCAAGTTCGCCGACTTCGATGCGACGATGGCGTACGTGAACCGGCTCGCGAGCGTGGCCAATGCGCACAATCATCATCCGGACCTGAAGGTCGGCTACAACTACTGCGAAGTGCTGTTCACGACGCACGACGCGGACGGCTTGACCGAACTCGACGCCACGTGCGTGCGCGCAGCCCAGCAGCTTGCGGACGAGGCCGCGGAGCCGCGAGCAGGTCATCGATGTGTGCCCGGGTGAAGTGCTCGTCATCCCGTCGAACCTGCGGCACGAGGTGCGGATGATCGGCGACGTCGCGGAAATGGACGCGTTCACGCCGCTGCGGGAGGACTGGCTGAGCGGCACCGACGACTACCTGCGGCGCTGAGACATCTGCACCGGACGCGTATTGCCGGCGGTGCCGGACGGTGGGTGGGGCCGTTCGTCCGACGAACGTCATTCAACGTTGGGCCTCGTCGTGTTGTCCTGGATTTCCCTGGGCACACCGATGCGCTCCGTGAAATGTGCCGGATCCAGCATTTCAGTGCAGAATGCTCGAATGCAGCTCGACCGCCGCAACCAATTGGCCGCGGGTGCGGTCAGAAGGGACATGGGCACCACAGGCTTCGTAATCGCCCGGGCCTGCGCCACAGTGGCGTCGGCCCTATTGCTGCTGCTCTCCGGCAGACCGGCCCGGGCGGCCGATCCGCCCGAGCCTGCACCGGTCGCCGTCGCGCCTTCGGCGCTGGCGGTCGTGCCACCCGTTCCGCCGGAACCCGGCCCGCTGTTTGCCACGCGCACCACGCACGATCGTATAGGCCGGATCGTGGCTCCGGTGGAGATCAACGGCCGCGGACCATTCCGGTTCATTCTCGACACGGGTGCGAACAGTTCGGCCATTTCCGAAGCGACCGCGCTGGCGCTCGAGCTGGTGCCGTTCGACGGGGCCGTGATCAACGTGCATGGCGTGACTGGCTCCGCCACGCTGCCGGCGGTACAGGTCGCGACATTGCGGGCGGGCGAACTGCTGCTCGAGAACCAGCGCCTGCCGGTGCTGCCGCCCGCGGTGTTCGCCGGCATGGACGGCATTCTCGGTGTGGACGCACTGCAGGATGCCCGCATCGAGGTCGACTTCGGCCGCGACCGGGTGACCATCCGCCGCTCGAGCGGGCGGCGAGCACCGAAGGGCTTCCTGGTCGTGCGCGCGTGGCTGCAGAACGGCGGACTGCTGCTCGTGGACGGGCAGGTCGGTCGCGTGCCCGTCAAGGCGATCGTGGACACAGGCGCCGAGCGTAGCCTGGGCAACGAGGCGCTGCGGGCAGCGCTCGTCGACAGCGCGCGCCGGCCGCACGAGATGGTGGCCACGACCGTGATCGGGGCGACGCCCCAGATCGCGCAGGGGCTGTCGTTCGAGGCGCCCGCGATCGACATCGGCGGGGCGCGCCTCAACAACCTTACCGTCACCTTCGGCGACCTGCACGTGTTCAACATCTGGTCGCTGCTCGAGGAGCCCGCGATTCTCATCGGCATGGACCTGCTCGGCACGCTCGAGCAGTTCGTCGTGGACTACTCGCGCCGCGAGTTCCACCTGAAACCGGTCTCCTCGGGACAGCCGATGTTGCGCCGCTGCGGCGGGATCGAGTGCAACACGCGCATTCCTCCGCCCGAGGCCTGAGCGCCTGCCGGGTCACCGGTGGGAAGTCTCAGGGTCGCGTCAGCGCAAGCCGCCAGCCGACGAGGTTTTCGCCCGCGTGGTGCTGAAGCCCGGGGGGTGGGCAGTCGAAGCCCGCGCGTCGGGCGGTGGCCGCCATGGTCTCCATCTGCTCTGCCGACTGCGCGGAGCCCACGAGGTCCTGCAGGCGACGCACGCTGGCCCGCACCTCGCGCTCGAAGCGATCCACCTCGCGCTCGAACCCTGCGGCACCCAATTCGCGCCGCAAGCCGAGCAGCTTCTGCACGCCGTCGATCACGACGTGCAGCAGGTGCGGTGAGGCGCTCGAGGCCGCGGCCTGCTGCAGTCGTGTGGTCGCGGCAGAGAGCTCTGCCCACGTCGCACGCGGCGCGGCCGCCGACTCGCGCTCCGCGGCGGCGTGGCGTCGCAGCTTGCGCAGGATCTTCGTGTCCTCAAGCACCAGCGCGCCCTGCGCGAGCGATTCGCGCGCGTTGCGGATCAGCACCGACTGCTCGTGGTGCAGCACGAACAGTGCGCGGCCGCCTGGACGGAGCACGCGGTGGACCTCAGCCAGCGCGCGCGGCGTGTCCGTGTACTCGAGGGCGTACTGCCCGCTGACCGCGTCGAAACTCCCGTCGGCGAAGCCGAGGCGTTCGCTGGGTACGCCGGCGTGAAACGTGATGCCAGCGAACAGCGAGGCGCCGTTCGGCACGTGGCGCGCCGGGTCGATCGCGGCGAGGTCGGCACCGTGGATCTCGAGGCGCCGGCCGGCGGCCGCCGCGGCCTCCTTCGCGAGCAGCGTGATCGCGCCATTGCCGGTGCCGACGTCGAGCACGCGCGCCCCGTCGTCTAGCGCGCCGAAGAACGCCAGCCACAGGTCGCGCAGCTCGAGCGTGTAGGTGGTGCCCGGCCCCATGGGGCAGGTCGCGATCGCGCCGCCGCGGTAATAAGCTTCCCAGTGCTCGACGCTCATGTCGCGCTCGCTGCGTGGCGTACCCGGTACGCAAGGGCGGCATTATGACGATGCGACGACCGGCGCGGCCAGATGTGGGGTCGCAGCGGCGAACGCGCCCGGGGCCGGGATGCTGCCCGAAGCGGCGGCGGGGGGCGGGCGCGTGCAGTAACATGTCGCCTCCCCGTGCGGGCGCAACGTGCCCGCGCAGCCTGGCTCGAGGAGATGCGACGGTGAGAGGTCCGAATCTGTGCCCGCCCTGGGTGTTGCTGCCGCTAGCGTTTGCCGTGCTCTCCGCGCAGGCCGCGGGCGGCGATGCGCCACAGCGCTGCGCCGGGATCGGCGACGACCGCTCCCGGCTCGCGTGCTACGACGCGATCTTCCGCAAACCCGCCGCATCGGCGGAGAGCACGGCCGTTCCCGCCGCTGCGGGAACGGTCGCAACTTCCGCCGCAGCCAGCCCGGAAACCGACTTCGGCCTCACTGAGGCTGCCAAGCGCGCTCTTGATCCGCAGAAGGCGCAGCAGGAGATACTTGAGAGCATCACGGGCACGGTCGCCTCCGTCGGGCGTCGGCCGACTGGCGAACTGATCGTGACACTTGAGAACGGCCAGGTCTGGACGCAGGTGACGGTGGATCAGCGCGCAAGGGTGGCCGCCGGAGACACAGTGACCATCAAGAAGGCCGCGCTCGGATCGCACCTGCTCGAGACCCAGGGTCGCTACGCGACCCGGGTCCGCCGCGTGAGGTGACGCGGCCGGGCGCCGCGAGCGCGACGGATATACTTTTCGCGGTGGCCGCACGGCCGCCGCCTGGCGGGGACATCGGATGCAGAATCTGAAAGCGACGCGACTCGAGGCACTGGTCCGTGAGGCTGCGCGGGCCCGCCAGACGGGCGACTTCGCCAAGGCGGTCGCCATCGCGGGGCAGGCGGCGCACGAGAAGCTCGTGCATCCGTTGCTGCTGCGCGTACAGGCCGAGGCGCTCGCAGTGGCAGGCCGCTATTCCGAGGCAGGGCAGCTGCTCAACCGTGCGCTGGCGCTCGCTCCCAACGACGCCCTGACCATCGCCGACATCGGCCGCGTGCTGGTCGCGGAGAACCGTGTCGACGAGGCGATCGGCGCGTTCGAGGCCGCCGTCACCGTGCGTCCGGGACTCGCGGCGGCGTGGCTCGAGTTGGGCTCGGCGCGTGACATCGTAGGCGACGACGCCGGGGCGCGCACAGCCTACGAGCAGGCGAGGTCGCTGATCCCGGGTGACGCCGAAGCCTGGGCAGCCCTCGCGACCATCGCCCTGCGCCGCGGCGACGTCGAGAAGGCGCGTCCACTCGCAGAGGAGGCGGCCCGACGCCGACCCGACCACCCGGGCGCTGGGCTCGTGCTGGCCAGCGCGGATCTCGAGCGCGGCGCCACCGTGGAGGCACTGGCAACTCTTGAGGCGCTGCTCGCCCGCAAAGTGCTGGACGAGCGGCAACTTCCGGTGGCGCTGGGGCGCCTCGGCGACGCGCTAGACCGTCTTGGCCGGATCCAGGAAGCGTTCGACGCGTATAAGCGCATGAACGAAGAGACAGTTCGGGTGAACGCAGCGCGTTTCGACGACGGCGGGCGCATCGAGAACCATCTCGAGCTGGTCCTCCGCCTCACGCGCTGGTTCGAACAGCAGGATCCGGCCGTCTGGCGAGAACCGGTCGCCCGGGGTGGTGCGGCGAGCCCGGTGCGTCGCCACGTGTTCCTGCTCGGCTATCCACGTTCCGGCAACACGCTGGTCGAGAACATCCTGGCGAGCCTGCCCGAAGTGCGCGCACTGGAGGAGCGCCCGACGTTAGCCGACTCGGACCTCGCATTCTTGCGCGACGACAGCACGCTCGACCAACTGACGCACCTCGACCCGGCGCTGGCCGAGAGGCAGCGCGAAGCCTACTGGCGTCGCGTGCGTGCCGAGGTGCCGGATGTGGACGGCAAGGTGTTCGTGGACATGGCGCCTCTGAACGGCATCAAGCTGCCGATGATCGCCCGGCTGTTCCCGGACGCCGTCGTCGTGCTGTGCCGCCGCGATCCGCGCGACGTGGTGCTGAGCTGTTTCCGCAGGCACTTCCGCGTCAACGCCTCGACCTACCAGATGGCCGGCCTCGAGCGCGCGGCCCGGCACTACGACGCCGTGATGCGCCTCATCGATCTGCACGTAGCGATTCTGCCGCTGCCGGTACACGTCGTGGACTACGCCGCGCTGGTGGCCGATTTCGACGCATCCACGCGCTCGCTCGCGGAGTTCGTCGATGTGCCGTGGACGGAGGCGGCGCGGGAATTCAGTCGTACCGCTGCCGCCCGCGATGTCCGTACGGTGAGCGCACCACAGGTGCGAAGGGGCCTCTTCGATGGGACCCGGCAGTGGGAACGCTACCGGGAACAGATGGCGCCAGTCCTGCCGGTGCTCGACCCCTGGGTCAGGAAGTTCGGCTACGCGGACTGAGCGCCCGACTAAGCGGTTCGAGCCACGGCTCGTAGTTCCGCCACTGGTCGAGGGCCTCGCGGTAGATCGGCCGTCGCACCTGCTCGGAGCTCGCGGTCGCGACGGCGCGGGCGGTCTCGTGAAAGCTCAGGCAAGCCGGCTCGAAGGGCAGGCCGCAGTGTGCGAGCAGGCGGCGCACTTCGGCCTCGGTGTCCTCGATCAGCCGCTCGTAGCGGAGGTGGAATACCCGCCCCGGCAGCACCGTGTCGAAGTGCGCCATCAGCTCGACGTAGTCGCAGTAGTAGCGCCCGATATCCTCGAGCGAATAAGTGAAGTGCTGGCCGCGCGCGAAGTGCTGCCGGAAGCACGACCAACCGCAGGCCATCGGCTCGCGACGCACGTCGATGATGCGTGCGTTGGGCAGCATGAGGTGGATGAGGCCCACGTGCATCCAGTTGTTCGGCATCTTGTCGATGAAGCGCGGCGTGCCCGACCTGCGATGCAGCCGCGTCCGGCGCAGGTAGTCCTCGCCCAGCGCGCGCAGCTCCGCGACGTCGAGCCGTGCCAGCACGTCGGGGTAGCCGGGCGCCGCGGACGGGCCGGTCCGTGTCACAAGCGACCGCGCGATGTCCGTGACGTCGGGCAGCTCCATCGTGCCCTCGACAGCGCCGTGGCTCGCGAGGATTTGCTCGACCAGTGTCGAGCCGGAGCGTGGCAGGCCGACGACGAAGATCGGGTCCTCGGCCTCGCAGCCCCAGCCACGGCGTGATTCGACGAACTCCGTCGTGAAGAGCGCGCATACACGCTGCACGTACGCGGTAGTCGCTGTCGCGTCGTAGGGAATGGTCGCGCGCCGGAGGCGATTGGCCTCGGTGTAGTGAGTAAAGGACGCTGCGAACTGCTCCGCGTCCTCCAGGGCTTTGCCGAGCGCGAAGTGCAGGTGCAGGCGGTCGTCGGCGGAGATGTCGCTGCGCCGGAGTTGTGACTGTATGGCCTCGAGGTCCGCCGCTGCGAAGTGGACTGTCTTGAGGTTGGCGAGGCTCCACCAGGCCTCACCGAAGCCGGGCGCGAGCGCGAGACTGCGACGGTACGCCGCGATGCCGTCGTCCGTACGGCCCGCCGTCTTCAGGGCATCGCCATAAGCCATCCAGATGCGCGGATTCGACGGGTAGTCGGCCAGCACGGCCTCGAAAGCCTCGATGGCACCGACGTGGTCGCCGGCGCGTCCGAGCACGTTGGCCTTGAGGTTGAGATACGCGGGGTTGCGAGGTTCCGTGACCAGCAGCCGCTCGAGCTCAGCAAGCGCGTCGTCGTGACGGTGCTGCTCGTGGCGTACAACGGCGAGATCGTGCCGGGCCGCGGTGAAGCCGGGCGTGAAAGTGAGGCAGCGCTCGAGCAGCGCGCCCGCATCGTCCCAGCGGCGCGCGCGCATCGCGAGATCGGCGAGCATGCGCAGTGCGGCCGTATCGTGGGGTCGCTGCGAGAGATGCGTGCGCAGCAGCCGCTCGGCGTCCGCGAGCCGGCCTTCGATGAGGGCTGTCGCGGGCGCGAGCAAAAACGGCCCGGCCGTCGTGATTGCGACGTAGCTGGCCCAGGCCGTGTCGGCGCCCGCGGGATCGCCTGACTCCATCAGGTGGTCGGCGATCAGTCGCCAGGCCTCGCCGATGTCGGGCTTGAGCTTCACGGCGCGACGCAGTGCCGCGAGCGCCGCGGCGCGCCGGCCGGCGAGGCCGAGAGTCACGCCCAGTTCGTACTGCACCGCCGCCGCATCCTGCTGGCGCCGGGACAATGGCTCGAGAATCGCGAGCGCTCCCTGCAGGTCGCCCAGCTGCCGCAGGGCCATGGCGAGGAACAGCGACGCCACGGGTTGGCCAGGCGCGACGCGCAGGATGGCTTCTGCCTCCCGAACCGCGAGCGCCGGGTCGGAGCGCAGCAGGGCCCGGACCCGCTGCAGTGCGACGTCGACCCCATTGCCTGGCCTGGTTGCGTTGCTCATAAAAAAAGACGGCGGGCCGAAGCCCGCCGTCCTATTACCACGTCTTCGTGGGATCCGCAGCCGGTTAGAACTTGGCCGAGAGTCCGAAGAACACGTAGCGGCCCAGCGCGTCATACACCTGCGGGAAGGTGTTGCCGTTGCCAAAGCCCGTGCCGACCTGGCCGCTCAGCGGCGGAGCCTCGTCCAGGAAGTTGTTGACGCCGGCGGTGAAGGTGTACTTCTCCGCGAACGTATAAACCGCCGAGATGTCGAGGTAGTTCTGCGAGTCCAGCGTCTTGCTCCAGTCGAACACCGAGGCGGGGTCCGCCAGGTCCGGATCGCTCGACGTGTACTCGATGTCCACGCTGTCGAAGAAACGCCAGTTGAGGGACACGTCCACGTTCCACGGCGTTGCCCAGGTCGTCCGCAGGCGCGTGCGCAGCTCCGGCAGCGGCGTGCCGCAGTTCGAGGGGCCATAGAGACCCGCGCAGTCGTACTCCGAAACGCCGGGCAGCGGCGTGTTGATGAACTCGTCAAGGTACGTGCCCATGAAGGCGAAGCTCAGCGTGCCCATCTCATTCATGGGCAGTGAGTAGTTCAACCCGATATCCCAGCCCGAGGTCTTCGTCTCGCCGATGTTGACATTGGTCGCGACGATCTGCGCCTCGCTCAGCAGCCACAGCGTCCCCTGGCTGTCGCGCGTGATCAGGTTGCAGTACTCGGCGGCCCCCGTCACCAGGCACTGGTCCAGCGCCGTCGCCGGCGGCACGGTGCCGATCGTGTCCTCGACCGTAATGTTCCAGTAGTCAATCGTTACCGCCAAGCCGTCGATAAACGTGGGCGTGAACACGATGCCCGCTGTCCACGTGTCAGCCGTCTCCGGTTTGAGCTCCGTGTTGCCACCGAAAATCGCGTTGTACTGGCCGGCTGAACTGTCGAGGTCCAATCCATAGTACGCCGGCAACAGGCCGGTGTTCTGGCACTGAGCGAGCGTCGCGGTCGGGTTCGTCGAGCAGGGATCGCGGGTCATGTCGTACAGACCCAAAGACGCCGCCGAGTACAGCTCGATCACGTTCGGCGCGCGCACCGCGTGCTGGTAGCTGCCGCGGAGCCTGACGTCGTCGACGATCGACCAGTCGAGGCCGATACCATAGGTATCGGTCGTCTCGTCGAGGCTGTAATCCGAATAGCGGTAGCTGGCGGTCATCGTCAGGTCCTGCGCCAGGAAGATATCCTGCAGCAGCGGGATCCGCGCCTCGGCGAAGAGGTCGGTGACGTTGTAGCCGCCGCTCACGCCGAGCGTATTGCCGCCCTGGCCGGCGAGGTCGCCGGTGGTGAACGCCACGTCGGTCTCGAAGTTGAGGCCTTCCTCGCGATACTCGGCACCGAAGGCGATGCCGATACCGTCCCTCGCGGTCGGCAACGTCATGCCGTACTTGCCGAGGTCGCTGGACATCGACGCCGTCACGACCGTCTGGGTCGTGTCGCCGCGCGTGAAGCCCGGCGTCGAAACGTAGCCGAGCGCCTCAGGCGTGACGCCGCCGAGGCTCCAGATGTTCCACGGTACGCAGGACAGGTCCGTGCCGTCCACGAACGAGCGGCAGGCGGGGCCGTTCGCCGTTGCGACCACGTCGAGCGCCTTCTGCGTCCGCGCTATCGAGAAGTCGTTCTGGTAGGTCTCGGCGAACAGCACCGAACCGTACTGGCCGGACACGTCGTAGTTCCAGTTGCCGTCGAGGAACGAGCCCTTGATGCCAACCACGCCGCGGTAGGAAGTCAGGCCCAGGTCGTCCCGGCGGCCGCCGCCTTCCACGTTACGCCGCTGAATGGTGACGTTCCGCGAGCCGGTGAGCGGGATGCCCGCGCTGGTGCAGAGTTCGTTCAACCATTGCCCGCCATCCTGCAGCAGCAGCGGATTGGAGCACTGAATGGTCGAGGCCACGCTGCCGAATGACCCCGACGGCGCGATCTGCGCCACGGTGCTGTTGTCCATGAACATGAACTCGGTGTAAACCTCTGCCGAGTCGCTGATGTCGTAATGGGCGAACACTGCGGCCTGATAGCGCTCCTGCGGACGCTGGTAGTAGTTCAGCGGTCCGTAGTTGTAGAGGTCCGCGCCCCCAAACGGACGGATCTGGCCCGTCTCGGCGTCGATCGTGCGCGAGTATGTGCCGATGCCGTTGAGGTTCGCGACGCGGAAGCGGCCAGGGTAGCTCGTGCTCGAGCCGCCGCAGTAGAGGCCGCTGGTCGAGATCGCGCAGGCGCTGTAGTCGCGCTCCGACTGCAGGAGCGCATCGGTGTTGGTGTAGCCTAAGTACAGCGTCGCGTTACCGCGGCCGTCGGCGAAGTTCGAACCCATCGTGATGCCGAGCGAGTACTCGCTGCCGTCCCAAACCTCGCCCGGGGCCGACCTGAAGCCCGCATCGGAGACAAGCCCCTGCGAGAAGCTGTCGCTGTTGTCGTGCCAGTACGAGTTGTAATTCAGGTCGACCTGCACGCCTTCGAAGTTGTCCTTCATGATGAAGTTCACCACGCCGGCGACGGCGTCGGAGCCGTACACCGCAGAGGCGCCGCCGGTGAGCACTTCGACGCGCTCGATCAGTGAGGCCGGGATCGCGTTCAGGTCAACAGCCACGTCCTGGGGGCTACCGGCCGGCATGCGGCGGCCGTTCACGAGCACCAGGGTCCGGTCCGTGCCGAGGTTGCGCAGGTTGACCGTCGCTGTACCCGTCGCGCCGTTCGAGATGTTGCCGCCCTGATCGGCGAAGGCCTGGGGCAGGTTGTTGATGAGGTCTTCGACCTGCACGGTGCCCTCGAGCTGAATGTCCTGGGCGCCAAGCACCGACACCGGGCTCACGCCCTCGAGGTTCGCCTGCGGAATGCGCGAACCGGTGACGATCACCTGCTCGAGTTCTGCATCCTGTGCAACGGAAGCAGTGCCATAGAAAGCACTGCCAGCGCTCGCCGCAAGCAACGCGACGCGCACTGCGCGCTTGAGATTGGGATTGGCCATCAGTTGACTCCTGAGAGTTCTTGGACTCATGAAGAAAAAATTGCGGTGATCGACCCCTCAACCCGGTGGTTGCTCGACCGCCACACGAACAATCGGATCATTTCCATGCTCTTGCAGGCCACGGCCAGATCGCGAGTGCGTGGATCATACCAATGCTGCGAGCCGTTCGGAAAGCCATTGTACGATCCGGGCAACGCTGCCAGTCCCATGTTTTTCGCGTATTCGGTACGAGGTTTGGTATTGGATCGGGGTGCGCCTGTGGTGCTATGGCAACGTTGGCTGCCGGAAATTTGTTGCGTCACCAGCAACGGCTGGGTCAGCCTTCGTCCTGGTAGTAGTTCGCTGACCCCGTTCATCAAACCCGCCACAAGTTCGCGTTCGGCGGTGGAGAGCGCCGGGTTCCAGACGTCGAAAATCAGCACGGCGCGCAGTTCTCCGCTGTCGTTGCGGGCTTCGTGCTCGATCGAATCGTCGAAAACGAAGGCCTCGCCGTACTGCCATTCGCGGGTCTGGTGGCCGACGCGGAACGAGCAGGCCGGCGGAATTATCAAAGGCAGGTGCACAATGAGGCGGGTGTTGGTCTCGCCGGTGTGCGGCGGGATCGCCGTCCGGGGTTCGAGGCAGGAAAACATCGCTGTCGGAGAAAAATTCGGCAGGCGCGCCATGGGCACGATGGATTCGAGGGCGGCCGCGGTCTGCGGGCAGCGCTCGCAATGGGCGTCGTTGCGCTGGCCGTTCTCCCAGAGGAAGTACGTGCTCCACCGCGGCGAGTAGTTGAGCTCGGCCCACTGGTTCACCGGCGCCCCCGCCGGGTACTGAATGTACGGCCGGAAATCGGGTCGACTTTCGGCCAGCACCTGGATAGTTCGTCGCGGATCGCATCCGACCGCGCTTCGAGTTCGGGCAGCCACGGGAACAGTTCGCGGTCGTAGAACTGGATCGGAGCCAGGTCGGCGTAGTGCAGCGCGATCGGTTCCGGGTGGTACATCTTCTTCTTGCCGAGCAGCACGTCCACGGACCGCTCGAAGCGGTCGACGCCGTGCCCGTGCCTGGCACGCAGGTCCGCAAGCACCATGTCGAGGTGCTGCTCGAGCGACTGCTGGTTCTGCGCGATGCTGGCCTCGGCGTGACGCACGGCCGTGCGGAAGGCTTCGTTGAGCCGCTCCCGTGGCGGCAGGATCTTGAGCACATCGCGGAATACTTTCGCCGCATTGCGCCGCTGGCCGAGCCGCTCGAGCAGCATGCCCTTGTGCAGCAGGGCCGGGAAAAAATACGGGTCGAGATCGAGGGCGCGGATGACGGCCGCCATCTCCTCGTCGGAGTTGCCGAGTTGCTTGTGGGCGAGAGCCATGTACAGCTCGAGCATCGGGTTGCGCACCGTCGAGGTCTTGAGCACCTCGATGGCGCGCGTGGGGTCGCCCTTGGTGATGGCGGCCATGCCGAGCACGAGCGTGGCTTCGGGATGTCCGGGAGAGGCTTCGAGCACCCTGCGCCAGAGCGCCTCGGCGTCGGCGGCCCGTCCCGCCTTCGCCAGCTCGCGGGCGTCATGGATCATCGAATCGAGGGCGGGGTTGGCCTGGGTGTTCATCGCCGCGATCTCCCGATCTTCTTGCAGGCGCGGCCATCCGGCGCCATCGATCGAGCATCGTAGCTAATTCAGCCTGGCGCGGTACAGGCTACGTCGGCTGCCGGCCAGCCCGCATCGAGCCGCAGCACGCGATCACCGACGGCGATGCCCTGCGCAGCGACTGTGCCGGCCTTCAGTTCCACGACGAGCACCACGGGCACGCGCGACACGATCGTGCGCGAGCGAGCCGGGCTTCGCGTTCTGCTTGATCGTGACGACGCAGCCGCGCTGGTCGACGAACAGCATGTCCAGCGGCAGCAGCGTGTTCTTCATCCACATCGCCACGTACTGCGGCGGGTCGTAGATGAAGATCATCGCCTGGTCGGGGCGCACTGCGCGGTCCTCGACGAACATGAAGCCCTGCTCACGCGTCTGCGGTGTTTCGGCGCGCCAGGCTTCGAACAGGTGACGGCGGAAACTGGCGCGGGTTTCGACCGCGATGCGTTCGCGCGGGAATGCGCTGAGCGGCACAGTGCCCGCGGGTGCGGCGCCCAGCGTGAGCGGCAGGACGGCGCAGAGCATGCACAACAGGCGGGCCGGGAGGCGGGCGGTCATGAATCAGTCCTTTGGGTAATCGACGAGGGCTGAAACGTCGAAACGCGTGACCAGCACCGAGCCCGCGTCGTTCGCTCCGAGTGCGCGCGCCGGTTGCGTGCAGTAGCCGCGCGCCGACACCCGGTATCGACCATCGCGACCGGCGACAGGTTCCTGGCGGACCTCGTCGAGCGCGCACTTGTCGTCGCCCTGCGTCGAATAGAACGCGCCTGCGCCTTCGCGCACCAGCGTCACGTTGGCCGCTACGTTGCGCGCCGATGTGCCGGGCAGGAGGTTGGCGACGCCGATCACGATCAGCAGCGGGGCGTCGTCCACCGCACCCTTGAAGACCAGTCGCACGCCATCGCCGCCCGGTCGCGGGCCACCAAGGCACTGCGCGACCGCGGGTGCCGACCAGTCGATCTCGGCATCGATCGAACCCTGCAGGCGCGCGCGCAGGAACCCCTCAGGCGCGGGTGCGCAGAAGACTTCCGCCGGTGATCCGGGAGCGGGCGTGCCGCTGGTGGTATCGGCGTGGCCGCACCCTGCGACGAGCAGGGCGCAGCACGCCGCGACCGCAGCCCGCGGCGAAGGTTCAAGCGACGGCTGGCTCGTCCGCCGTGCGTGGCGCACGGACGAGCAGCGATTTAGCCAGCTGGCCATGGAGATAACCGATGCCCCGTGAGAGATGCAGCGTGACGGTGAGCAGCACTATCCCCAAGATCGAAACCAGAGGCAACAATGCCGGGTGCGGTGACTCGACGGTGCCGTCGATCGTGATCACGCCGGCGTGGAACAGCAGCACGGCGATCGGTGCGATCGTCAACGCGAGCGAGCAGACCACGCCCACGATGACGAACGTGAAGTAGAAGAGGCCAAGCGGCAGCATCAACAGCAGGTACAGCAGCGTCCCCCAGGTGCGCGGATCCTTCAGCATTTCGAGCACCCGCTGCAGCCAGCCCACCGGCGGACCGGGATGCACCGGCCTGCGCGGCATGCGGGTGCCCAGCAGTGTTTCCACGATGCGGCCTTCGGCCAGCGCGAGCACGCGCGTCGTGCCGATGAACAGCAGGAAAAACGGGATGCCGATGATCAGGATGGCGAAGCCGGCCGAGAGCGACAAGCCCGTCACCGCAAACGTGAAGTAGAAGATGCCGGTGGCGAGCGCGAGCAGCATGTAAGCCATGCTCAGGTAGGCGCGCGGATCGGAGTACACGCCGAAGAAGCGGCCGAGCGTCGTGTGCTTCGGCTTCGGCGGCGGCGTGCGCAACGCGGCCTGCACACGGGTTTCGTTCGAACGATAGGCGTCGGCGACTTCGCTGGGTGCGCCATAACTCGCCACGATCCGTCCCAGCATGGTTGCGTCCGTTTCTTCCGGATGCTGCGCGAGCTCCGCGCGCAGGTGCTCCTCCGCGTCGTAGAGTGCGTCCTGTACCAGCGCGCGATCGGCGCCGTGCAATTCGGCTCGAAGCAGGTCGAGGTATTCCTCGACGGTGCGGGGTATCGCGGCCGTCATGACGGCATCTCCTGTGCGGCGGACGTGGAATGCTGGACGATCGTGTCGACGAAGGCGCGGGTGCCGAGCCAGGTCTCGCGCCAGGCGGCGAGCACCTCGCGCCCGAGCGGCGTGATCCGGTAATAGCGGCGCGGCGGTCCGGAGTAGGAGGGGACCACCCGGCTCGACAGCAGCCCGGCGCCGCTCATGTTGCGCAGCACCGGATAGAGGGCGCCCTGTTTGAAGGGAGCCGTTGGCGCCACGTCCGAGGTGAGCTTGCGGGCAATCTCATAGCCGTAAAGATCCGTGTCGGCATCGGAGAGCACGGACAGCAGCACCAGGGAAGTCAGGCCGGCACTCAGTTCCCGCTGGAACTTGCGGGCCTGCGCCTCCGCCGGCGTCTCGTCCCCGGGCGAGGTGGCAGTGGTTTCTTCGTCGTCCCGCGACATGGCGGTCCGTCTCCTTGGTAAGTGATCCATATTAGGCATCAAACAGTAGTATGAAGTCAACAATATAGTTTGATGCCTTATACTGATGCACCGCAACAGCGATCCAACGCCGTGTCGACTCTGTAACATTCTTACTGCCTGTACTCGTCGGAGAGCCGCCGGATGTCGACCGAACAACAACGCATTGGTGCGCCACGTCGATACCTGAGCCGCCTGACCCGCGGCACGCTCGCCGTGATCATGGCGGGCGGACGCGGGGAGCGGCTCAAGCAACTCACCGAAGACCGCTGCAAGCCAGCCGCACCTTTCGGCGGCAAGTTCCGCATCATCGATTTCGTGTTGTCGAACTGCCTCAATTCCGGCATCCGGCAGATCTCGGTGCTGACGCAATACAAGGCCCATTCGCTGATCCAGCACATCGGCAAGGGCTGGGGTTTCCTGCGCGGCGAGTTCGGTGAGTTCATCGAAATCATTCCCGCGCAGCAGCGTCGCGGCCCCGAGTGGTACCAGGGCACCGCGGACGCCCTGTGGCAGAACATGGAACTGATCCGCGCGCACCGCCCGCTGCACGTGCTCGTGCTCGCCGGCGATCACATCTACAAGATGGACTACGGCCCGATGATCGGCTTCCACGTCGAGAAGGAAGCGGACATCACCGTCGGTGTGGTCGAGGTGCCGCTCGAGCGTGCGCGCGAGTTCGGCGTGCTGGGCATCGACGAATCGAACCGCGTGCTGAGCTTCCTGGAAAAGCCGAGGAATCCGCCACCGATGCCGGGACGGCCCGACGTGGCACTCGGATCGATGGGCATCTACGTCTTCAACCCGCGGCTGCTCGAGCGCCTGTTGCGCGCCGACGCCGAGGATCCGGGCTCCGCGCACGACTTCGGCAAGAACATCATTCCGCAGGCGATCGAGAACCTGCGCGTGTTTGCGTACCCGTTCGAGGACGTGCGCAGCAAGGCGCAGCATTACTGGCGCGACGTCGGCACGATCGACGCCTACTACGAAGCGAACATGGAGCTGGTGCGCGTCTCGCCCGAGCTCAACATCTACGACGAGCAGTGGCCGATCTGGACGTACCAGGAGCAGCTGCCGCCCGCCAAGTTCGTGTTCGACGACGCGGACCGCCGTGGCTGCGCGATCGACTCGATGGTGTCGGGCGGCTGCATCATCTCGGGCTCGCGCGTGTCGAACTCGCTGCTGTTCTCGCAGGTGCGTGTGCACGACTACTCGACGGTGGATCGCTCGGTGGTCCTGCCGCGAGTGCACATCGGCGAGCACTGCGTGATCCGCAACGCGATCATCGACGAAGGCGCAGTGGTGCCGGACGGCACGACGATCGGCGTCGACCCGGTGCAGGATCGCGAGCGCTTCTACGTGAGCGAGAACGGCGTTACGCTCGTCACCGCGTCGATGCTGCGTGCCCCGGCGCGCGGTAGCGCCGGCTGACGACGGCCCGGCCGGCATCGCATTCCAGGACCTTGCGCGAGGGATATCGACGATGTTGCTGCGAAATGCGCTGTTGCGGATGGCCGGCCTGTGCGCCGTGCTGGTCGCGCTGGCGGGCTGTTCGACCTTCAACCAGAAACTGGAGTCGCCGGAACTGAGTCTCGTCGGCATCCAGATGCTGTCCACGGACATGTTCGCGCAGAAGTTCAAGGTGCGAGTGCTGGTCAAGAACCCGAACGATCTCGAGATCCCTGTCCGCGGGATCGACTACACGATCATCCTGATGGGTGACAGCTTCGCCGAGGGCGTCAGCAACGACCAGTTCCTGCTGCCTGCCAAGGGCGAGGCCGAATTCGACATGCTGGTGACGACCAATTTCGTGAGCAGCTTCGGCCGCCTGCTGAGCCGCGTCGGTGGCGGCAAGCTGCAGGACCTGCATTATGAAATCGCGGGTGAGGTGCTCGTCGACAAGGGGATCATTCGCAAGATCCCGTTCAACCACCAGGGGACCGTCGACATCTCACGGGCGCAGGGGCAGCCGAGGAGCGGCGAAACCTAGCCCGTCGAGAGCTGCTCGTAGAGCAGTTCGTACTCGCCGATGCGTGCGTCCCACGAGAAGTCCTGCTGCATGCCGTTCTGGACGAGGCGGTGCCACACGCTGGGCCAGCCGTACCACTCGAGCGCGGTCTGCAGCGCCCAACGCAGGCCGCCGGCGTCGAAATCGTTGAACACGATTCCCGTGCCCTGGCCGGTCGCGGGGTCGAAATGCTGCACGCTGTCGGCAAGTCCGCCGGTGCGACGTACTACGGGCACCGTCCCGTATTTGAGGCTGTACATCTGGTTCAGGCCGCACGGCTCGTACAGCGACGGCATCAGGTAGATATCTGCCGCCGCTTCGATGAAATGCGCGAGTTCCTCACTGTAGCCGCTGTAGAACACGACGCGGCCGGGGAATCGTTGCTGCAGCTCGTGCATGAAGCGCTCGTATTGCGCCTCGCCGCTGCCGAGCGCGACGAAACGGATGTCGCGTTCCTGCAGCAGCCGCGGCAACACCTCCGGCAGCAGGTCGATGCCCTTCTGGCGCGTGAGACGCGTCACCATGCCGATGAGCGGCACTGAGGCCGCCGCGTGCATGCGCAGCAGGTCGAGCAGGGCCTCCTTGTTGCGCATCTTGCCGGTGACATCGTTCGCGTCGTAGTGGAAGGGCAGGTAGCGATCGATCGCCGGATTCCAGTCGTCGTAATCGACGCCGTTCAGGATGCCGCTGACCGAGTCGCGGCGGGCGCGCAGGTCCGCATCGAGACCGTATCCGCCCTCGGGCGTACGAATCTCCCTGGCATACGTCGGGCTGACCGTCGTCACCGCGTCCGCGTAGAGAATGCCGTGCCGCATCGGGTTGATGCGGCCGAGGCCGAGATCGGCCTGGTGCAAGGCCTCGATGCTCACGCCCGGTCCCACGTCGGCGGCGGCGCTGGCCGAGAAGACGCCCTGGTAACCGATGTTGTGTATCGTGAATACGCTGCGGGTCGAGCCGAAGATCTGCGTGTCCCATGCATAGGCCGTGCGCAGCAGCAGCGGCGCGAACGCCATGTGCCAGTCATTGCAATGCACGATATCCGGCGCGAAGGCGAGCCGCTGGCAGCATTCGAGCGCCGCGCGTGTGAGCATCAGGTAGCGCAAGTGCTCGTCGTGCGCGTCCGAATAGATGAATGGACGGTCGAACACGGCTGGGCAGTCCACGAGTTGCACCCAGAGGTCCGAACCCGGGAGCCGCGCTTCCCGGACGTCGTAGTGGTACTCGTTGGTGCCGACCCGTACCGACAGGCCCTGCAGCGCCGCGACCGGACGTTGTTCGCAACCCTGCAGGTCGGAGAGCGCGTGCAGGGGAACGAAGACGCGGACGTCGTGACCACGCTGCAGCAGGTGGCGCGAAAGCGCGGCCGCAACGTCACCCAGTCCGCCGGTCTTGGCAAACGGCGAGATCTCTGCGGTCAGGAAGCAGATGCGTTGGCGGGGCATGCGTCGCCTAGTTTGCCACAGTGCCCCGTCGCCTCAGCACGATCCGGGTGGATGGCATGCGCGGCGTCGGTATCCTTGCGCCATGAAAGCACACGTCGCTGACGGCCCCGCCGTCGCCCCCGAATTCCGGCGCATTGCACGGGCGATCGAATTCGTCGCGGCGAATGCCGGCCAGCAGCCGTCGCTGGCCGACATGGCGGCGGCCGCGAACTGGAGTGAGTATCACTTCGCACGCGAATTCCGCCGCTGGACGGGCATTTCGCCGAAGCAGTGGCTGCAGCAGTTGTCGCTGACGGCAGCGAAGCAGGCGCTCGACGACGAGCGGTCCGTGCTGCAGGCGGCAATCGATGCCGGTCTTTCGGGTCCAGGCCGTCTGCACGATCTGTTCGTGACGCTCGAAGCCGTGACGCCCGGCGAATACAAGTCGCGGGGCCGCGGTCTGACGCTGTGGTTCGGGACGGCGCAATCGCCCTTCGGCGAGGCACTGATCGTGCGTTCGGCCCGCGGCATCGCGTTCCTGGCGTTTGCCGACGAAAACGGCGTGTTCGATGGCTTCGACGATTTTCGCGCGACGTGGCGCGATGCCGATTGGAAGCAGGACGACGCGGGCGCGAAGCAGATCGCCGACACAATCTGGCGGACGACCCGGCGCGCCGACCGCAAACTCACGCTTTGGGTACATGGCAGCAACTTCCAGCTGCAGGTGTGGCGCGCGCTGCTCGCGGCAGGCCAGAGCCGGACGCTGAGTTATGCGGCGCTCGCGGAATCGATCGGTCGCCGGTCCGCGTGCCGTGCCGTGGGCTCTGCCGTCGGTGCGAATCCGGTGGCCTGGCTCATTCCATGCCACCACGTGCTGCGGGCCAATGGCGCGCTGGGCGGTTATCGCTGGGGAGTCGAGCGCAAGCGGGCGATGCTCGCGTGGGAACTGGCCCGCTCGGTCAGGAACGCTTCTCGTCGTCGTCCTTCGACTTCTCCCGCTTCGGCAGGATCGCGCTGAGCATCGACTCCTGCATCTTCGCGAGCGCCTCGATGTTCTGGCGCGTCAGGTCGGCCACGGTGGCGAGCGGCGTGCTCGCGACGATCTTGGAGATCTGCGCCTGCAGCGATTCCTGCTGGTGCAGGAACGTCTCCACGCTCTTTTCCAGGAAGCCCGCGAGGAAGCCCTGCATCGGGTTGCCATAGAAGCGGATGATGGACTCGAGCACCGTCGTGCTCAGGATCGGCCGGCCGAACTGCTCCTGCTCGGCGATGACCTGCAGCAGGATGTGGCGGGTGATGTCGTGTCCGGTCTTGTCTTCGACGACCCGGATCTTTTCGCCCTTGACGATCAGTCCGCGGATGTCGTCGAGGGTGATGTGGCGGCTCTGCGAAGCGTCGTAAAGACGACGGTTCGCGTACTTCTTGATCAGGCGTTCCTGGCTCATGGGCGCGAGTGTACCTGAGCCGTTGTGCGGTGCATGAAATGCAGTGCAAAAAGGCGATGCAGAACGGTGCGCCTGGCGGTGGCCCCGGAGGGAGCCACCGCTGCTGTCAGACGCCGCTATCAGGCAGCCTTGCCGCTCGTCAGGGACGTCGCGTCCTCGATCCACCGGGCAAAGCCGGCCTGCGACTCGGTCGCCATTTCGGCCAGCGCCTGCTGCCGGGTCGTCGCCTTTTCGGCGAACTTCGTCGCGATTTCACGCTGCTTCGACAGCAGCGTCGGCAGGTCCTTCGCCTTGACCGTGGCGTTCATCTGGTCGAGTGCGAACTGCATCAGGTCACCCGTCAGTTCGTACTGGAAGCGGGCGATGCGCTCGATGTTGCCGACCATGACCTCATTGAGGCGGGTGGCGGGCGTAAAAGCGCGCTTGGCAAAATCCGTGTAGTCCGTCGTCTTCTTGGCGGTGGTCATGGTACGTCCTCGGTGACAGGCAGGTCGGTTCCGGGTTGGCATCGTAACAGCGGAAATTTTGCACTGCAACAAGAAAATTTTGCGGGTTTTCTAGGGATTTCACGAAACAATGTTGCGGTGCATACAAGCTTCGAACGAAGCGGGTGCCGGGCATCGCCACCTGGGCGATACTCCTGCCTGCAACCAGCACACAAGGGCACACCATGAGCGAACAGTCGGCGGCGCAGCGGGTCCTGGCGGACCTGCAGCCCAGAATCGGCCAGGAGATTCACTGCAGCGACTGGCTGCTCGTGTCCCAGCAGCGGATCGACGAGTTCGCGCAGGCGACCAGTGATCACCAGTGGATTCACACGGACCCGGCCCGGGCCGCGCGTGAGTCGCCGTGGAAAACGACGATCGCCCACGGTTACCTGACGTTGTCGCTGTACCCGATGCTCCGCGGCCTGGTCGATGCCGGCAAGCCGCTGTTTCCGGGCGTCACGCGCGTCATCAATTACGGCCTCGACAAGCTGCGGTTTCCCAATGCCGTGAAATCGGGGAGCCGCGTGCGTGCCCGCTGCGTGCTGCTCAAGCTCGAAGAGGTCACGGGCGGCCTGCAGCTGACCGAGCAGTACACGGTCGAGATCGAGGGTGAACCGAAACCTGCCTGCGTCGCCGAAGCGATCATGCGGGCGTATTTCTGACGGATATGGGAAATAGGTGAGCGTCCCCTATTTCCCTATTTCCGCTTCTGCCGAGATTCCCGCGCGGCATGACGTATTGCCGCCCGTGTTGGCTATAGTCGCAACCAATGCCCGGGGGGCGAAGGATCCAGCCATGATTTACGACAGCATCCTGCATACCATCGGCCGCACGCCCATCGTGCGTGTCAACCACATCGCGCCGAAGCACGTGGACCTCTACGTGAAGTGCGAGTTCTTCAATCCCGGCAGTTCCGTCAAGGACCGCCTCGCGATCGCGATCATCGAGGACGCGGAGAAGAGTGGCGCATTGCAGCCCGGGCAGACCGTGGTCGAGGCGACGTCGGGCAACACCGGCATCGCGCTGGCGATGGTCTGCGCCGCGAAGGGGTACCCGTTCGTCGCGGTCATGGTCGAGACGTTCTCGATCGAGCGCCGCAAGATCATGCGCATGCTCGGCGCCAAGGTGATCCTGACGCCCGCCGCCGAGCGCGGCAGCGGCATGGTGCGCAAAGCGGAAGAGCTGGCGAAGAAGAATGGCTGGTTCCTCGCACGGCAGTTCGAGAATCCCGCGAACCCGGCGTATCACCGCCAGACCACAGGCCCGGAAATCCTCAGCGATTTCGCGGGCCGCCGGCTCGATTTCTTCGTGTCGGGCTGGGGCACGGGCGGCACCCTCACCGGCGCGGGCGAGATGATCCGTCTTGCGCGACCCGAAGTGCGCATCGTCGCGACCGAGCCAGCAGGGGCCGCGCTGCTGTCCGGGGCCGAGTTCAAGCCGCACAAGATCCAGGGCTGGACGCCCGATTTCGTGCCGAAGGTCCTGAACCGTTCCGTTCCCCACGAAATCGTTCCGGTCACCGACGACGAAGCAATCGCCTGCTCGCGTGCGCTCGCCGGCAAGGAAGGCATCTTCTGTGGTATCTCGTCGGGCGGAAACGTTGCGGCAGCACTGAAGGTCGCCGAGAAGGCGCCCGCGGGCTCCGTAATCCTGACCGTGCTGGCCGACACCGCCGAGCGGTACCTGTCGACGGCGCTGTTCGAGGGCATTGCCGAGGGCTCCGACCAGGAACCCTGAGTGGAGACGCGGCGGATGCTCAGCAGCCGACATCCGCGAGCGGCAGACGTGCGAATCAGGGATAATCCGGTGCCCCCCTGATTCGCGCTGTCGCGCCACCAAGACCCGATGCCTGATTCCCTGCGAAAGGTGCTGCTCGGCACCCTGATTGGCGCCTTCGTCGTCGGCTTTGCCTGGCATATCGCCGGCGAGCGGGCCAAGCGCGCGCCCGCCGCAATGGGCGGTCCGCCTGGTGCAGCGACGACCGGTGGTAAGCCCGGAGCGTCTGCAGGCAAGCCGGGTGGTGGTGGCGCAGGCGGCGGCCCTGTCATCCCGGTCGTGGCGACTCCGTCGCGGACCGAACACCTCTCGCTCGAAGTCGAAGCGCTCGGCACCGCGCGTGCCAGCGAATCCATCGACGTCACTGCCAAAGTATCCAATCTTGTCACGGCGATTCGTTTCACCGAGGGCCAGCAGGTCCGCAAGGGCGACATCCTCGTCGAGCTCGACGGTGCGCAGGCCCGGGCCGATCTGGCGGTGGCGGATGCCGCGCTGAAGGAAAGCGCGAGCCAGTTGCAGCGCAGCCGTGAGTTGTATGAAACCAAGGTGCTCTCCGACCAGCAGATCGAGCAGATCGAATCGACATACTCGGCCAACGTGGCGCGCGTCGCCGCGGCACGCTCACGCCTGAGCGATACGATCATCCGCGCGCCGTTCAACGGCCGGGTCGGCCTGCGCCGCGCCAGCGTCGGCGGCCTCGTCGCCCCGGGCACAGTCATCACCACGCTCGACGACACCAGCACGATCAAGCTCGACTTCACCGTGCCCGAGCGTGTCGTGGCGGCCATGAAGCCAGGCCTCACGCTCGAAGCCAGGAGCGTCGCGTACCCGGACCAGGTGTTCGAGGGCAAGGTCGCGAGCGTCGATTCGCGCGTCGATCCCAACACACGTTCCGTCATCGTGCGCGCCCTGGTGCCGAACGACGACGGCCTGCTGAAGCCAGGCATGTTCCTGAACGTGCACCTTTCGCGCGGCACGGCCGACGTGCTGGTGGTGCCGGAGGAATCGCTGGTGCCGGAGCAGGGTGACGTGTTCGTTTACGTGGTGCAGGACGGCAAGGCGTCGAAGCGCAAGATCCAGACGGGCCAGCGCGCCGTCGGCACCGTGCAGGTCACGGATGGACTGCAGGCCGGCGAAATCGTCGTCACCGAAGGCACGCAGAAACTGCGTGACGGTGCCAGCGTCAGCGTGAGCGAACCGACCGCGGCACCTGGGCGATCCGCCGCCCCGGCTGGCGCAGGTGACGGCCCCGCGCCATGAAAATTTCGGCGATCTCCGTCCAGCGTCCGGTCTTCGCCGCGGTCATCAGCCTGATGCTGGTGATTCTCGGTTTGCTGTCGGCCTCGCGACTGGCGGTGCGCGAGCTTCCCGACGTCGAGGCCCCGATCGTTTCGATCGACACCAACTACCTCGGTGCGGCGGCCGACGTCGTCGAGACCAAGATCACGCAGGTGATCGAGGAGCGCGTAGCGGGCCTCGAGGGCATCACCAAGATCACCTCGCAGAGCACCGACGGCCGTTCGAGCATCAACCTCGAGTTCGACCCGGGCCGCTCGGTCGACGAAGCCGCGAACGACGTGCGCGATCGCGTGGCGCGAGTCGCCAACAACCTGCCTCCGGAAGCCGACCCGCCCGAGGTCGGCAAGGTCGACTTCGGTGCCGATCCGATCATCTGGCTGGCGCTGTCGAGCGACACCATGAACGTGCTCGAACTCACCGACTATGCCGAGCGCGAACTCGTCGATCGCTTCAGCGTGCTGCCCGGGGTTGCGCGCGTGCGCATGGGCGGCGCCCGTCGCTATGCGATGCGCGTCTGGATCGACCGCGAAGCGCTTGCCGCGCGCCAGCTTACGGTCGCCGACGTCGAAGCCTCGCTGCGCCGCGAGAACGTGCAGTTGCCCGCCGGACGCCTCGAGTCGTCGCAGCGCGAACTCACGCTGCGCACCGAGACGGGTCTCAACACCGAGCAGGAGTTCCGCGACCTGGTCATCGGCCGCGGCGCGGCCGGTTACCTGGTGCGCCTTGGCGAAGTAGCCGACGTGCGCCTCGCTGCCGAAAACGAACGCACCATTTCGCGTACCAACGGCGTGCCGGGCATCAGCATCGGCATCGAGCAGATCTCCAAGGCAAATACGCTCGAAGTCGCCAAGGCGGTCCGAGCCGAGCGCGAGCGCATCCTCCCCGACCTGCCCGCAGGCGCCCGGCTCGAGATCAACCTGGACCGTTCCGTCTACATCGAAGCGTCGATGATGGAGGTCGTCAAGGCGCTGCTGATCGCGATGGCCCTCGTGATCGCCGTCATCTACCTCTTCCTCGGCAACCTGCGGGCCACGCTCGTGCCGGCGGTGACGATCCCGGTTTCGATCATCGCAGCCTTCATCGTCATGGGTGCGCTGGGTTTCTCGATCAACACGCTCACGCTGCTCGGGCTGGTGCTTGCCATCGGCCTCGTCGTCGACGACGCGATCGTGGTGCTCGAAAACATCTACCGGCGCATGGAAAACGGCGAACCCGCCTTGATCGCGTCGATCGACGGCTCGCGTGAAATCGGCTTCGCCGTGATTGCAACGACGATGGTGCTCGTCGCGGTGTTCCTGCCGATGTCGTTCCTCTCGGGGAATGTCGGCACGCTGTTCCGCGAGTTCGGCTTCACCATCGCGGCAGCGGTTGCGTTCTCGTCGCTCGTCGCGCTGACGCTGACGCCGATGATGACGTCGAAGCTGTTCGCCAGCGGCGTGCATCGTTCGCGCATGGCCGTCGCCGTCGATGATTTCTTCCAGCGCCTGTCCGCATGGTACGACCGCAACCTGCGGCGCGCCGTGCGCCGGCCATGGCTCGTCATCGGCGGCGCGATCGCGGCGACGGCGATGGCCGCTGTGCTGCTCAAAGTGCTGCCGAGCGAACTCGCCCCGGTGGAAGACCGCGGCTTCGTCTTCATCGGCATGAACGGCCCGGAAGGCTCGTCGCTTGAATACATGGATCGCCACCTGCGCATCCTCGAAGGGATGGCGGCGAAGCAGATGGAGACGGGCGACGTGGTGCGCGTCAGCGCGCGCGTGCCGGGCGGCTTCGGCGGTGCCGGCAGCCAGGTGAACGAGGCGCGCGGCTTCCTGCTGCTCGCGCCCTGGAGCGAGCGCACGCGCACCGCCGACCAGATCGCGCAGGCGCTGCGCGGACCGCTCAGCGCCGTGCCGGGCGTGCGCGGCTTCGTGACAGTACCGGGGGGGTTCGGCGGCGGCGGCGCGCCGGTGCAGGTCGTGCTGCAGGGAACCGAGTACGCCGACCTCGTGCAGTGGCGCGACCTCCTGATGCAGCGCATGGGCGACAACCCGGGCCTCACCAACGTCCAGTCGAACTACGAAGAGCGCAAACCGCAGCTCAGTGTCGCGGTGGACCGCAACCGCGCGGCCGACCTCGGCATCTCGCTGCAGACCGTGTCGCGCACGCTCGAAACCGTGCTCGGGTCCCGCATCGTCACCACGTTCATCGACCGTGACCGCGAGTACAACGTGATGTTGCAGGGCCGCGCCGAGGACCGTGCGACACCCACCGATCTCGACAACCTGTACGTGCGCTCCGACCGCACGGGCGAACTCGTCCCGCTGTCGAACCTGGTCAAGCTCACCGAGCTGGCGGGTCCGACACGCCTCAACCGGTTCGACCGTCTGCGCTCGATCACGGTCAGCGCCGCGCTCACGCCGGGATACCCGCTCGGCGATGGCCTGCGGTACGTCGAGAACATCATCGAGCAAGAGATGCCGCCGTCGGTCAAGCTAGCGTTCGACGGCCCGTCGCGTGAATTCAAGCAGTCGGGTTCGCAGCTGTACTGGATGTTCCTGCTGACGCTGCTGGTCGTGTTCCTGGTGCTGGCCGCGCTGTTCGAAAGCTTCCTGCATCCGTTCATCATCATCACCACCGTGCCGCTCGCCATCATCGGCGCGCTCGTCGGACTGTGGCTGTATGGCATGTCGATCAACGTCTACAGCCAGATCGCGGCAATCATGCTGGTGGGGCTCGCCGCGAAGAACGGCATCCTCATCGTCGAGTTCGCCAACCAGCTGCGCGACAGGGGCGTGGAATACACCGAGGCCGTGATCGAGGCCGCGGCGATCCGCCTGCGTCCCGTGCTGATGACCAGCTTCTGCACGGCCTTCGGCGCAT
>CAVOWK010000036.1:0-30310 GCA_963700045.1 uncultured Gammaproteobacteria bacterium | reverse complement strand
TGGTCCTGCAACGTTGCGCGATGCGCCGGCTCGCGTCGCCGACGATTTCTCGCAGCCGTTCCGCTGGTACAACGCGGGTTCGGAGCGCTGGATTTCACTGGGACTAAGCTTCCTGGACAGGCGCGTGCAATACCTGCCGCTCGACAAGACGCTGGCACAGATGTACGACCCCTATGTGTTCGTGCGCGACGCCTACCTGCAGCGCCGGCTGTACCTGGTCTTCGACGGCAATCCGCCGCAAAGCAAGCTGCCCGGGGAAGACGAGGACTGGGCCGAGGAAGCGCTGAAGGAAAGCGAGGAGCCGGCGGTGGATGAAGACGATGCGACGGAGCCTCCAACCGAGAAGAAGGCCCGACGCCGAAGCAGTGAGTTCCGCGCGCGAATGCGGAGTCAATGCGCGGGTCGGGCGTTGAGGTCCTTTCCGCCGCTCCGTGTCGAACGCCGCCGCTCGAGCGCCAAGAGCGAAGCGGCACTGCGGCCAAGTCGCTACTCTGCTGGCACCATCGCTTCGCTCTCGCTCGAGCAAGGGTCGCCGTGAATCGTGCGGTTCCGCCGCATGATTCACGAAGCGCGTGAGACCCCGGAGCGGCGGAAAGGACCTCGACGTCCGACGCGCGCACCAAAGCGATCGATGCGCGAAAAACTCAGTGCCCGTCAGTAAGCAGGCTTTCGAGGTCCGAGATCCGCGCGACCGCGAGGATCTGCGCCGGGATGCTTTCGTAGTGGATCAGCGTGCCGCGCGACTTCGCCGTCGCCAGCCATTCGACCAGCACGGCGAGACCAGCGCTGTCGGCCTCGGTCACGCGCGACAGGTCGATCGTGCACGTCGAACCCTTGGTGATCAGAGCCAGCCCCGCGGGCAATGCACGACCGGCGGTGACATAGCCGAGCACCCCGCTCGCCTCGAGCCGGCCGTCGGCCACGCGCTGAATGCTGAACTGATCCACTTCGTACGTGCTGACCGCCGCCGGCTCAGCGACCACCCTTGGTTGTCGGGGTCGTCCCCGGCGCATCCGGCTTGCCGGCTGCGTTCTGCGCCTCGAGCCGCTCGATCACCGCGTCGATACCCTTCTGGTCGATTTCGGCGCCGAAGTCAGTGCGGTAATTCTTCACGTACGAAATGCCTTCGATGGTGATGTCCCACGCTTTCCAGCCCTGGGGCGTCGCACGCATCGTGTAGTTGACCGGCACCGGCGTGCCGTTGCTGCGCTTCACCTCCGAACGGATCGTTGCCGCGCCGACGTGGAGAGGTCGCCCTTGAACGGCAGGAACGTCAGGCGGTCCTCCGTGAACTCGGCCACCGCGTCACCGTAATTACGCATCAGGGACTGGTAGAAAGCGTCGATGAAACGCTTCTTCTGCGCCTCGGTCGCAGTGCGCCAATGCTTGCCCAGCACCAGGCGCGCCGCGTAGTCGATGTCGAAGTGCGGCAGCAGGTACTTGTCGGCCAGACCGCGCAGCCTGGTCGGATCCTTGGTGATCGCAGCCCGGTTCGCGTCGAGCTCGTGCAGCAGGTCCTGCGAGATCTTCTGCATCATCTCCTGCGGACCGGGCCCGGGCACCGCGACGGCCGGCCTGGCGGCAGGCGTGGTCTGTGCCGGCAGCGCCAGCGGCGCGAGTCCAACCAGCGCGACGAGGATCAACTTCGACCAGGCGGCGTTGCCGCGCATCGCTGTCATGTCCAGGCTCACTCCTGTGCGGCGGGGGCCGGCGCGGGCGTCGACTCACCCGGCTTCGTGGCCGCCGAATTGAAGAGGTACTTGCTGATCAGGTGTTCGAGCACGATGGCATCGTTGGCCATGATGACTTGATCGCCGTCCTTGTAAGGCACGTCCGAGCCGCCGGGCGTCAAGCCGATGTACTGACCGCCGAGCAAGCCGGCGGTGTAGATGCTGGCGTCGCTGTCGTTCGGGATGGCGCGGTACTCGTCGCTGATCCGCATCGTCACGATGGCCTTGTACAGGTTGATATCGTACTGGATGTCTTCGACCCGGCCGATCGTCACGCCAGCCATCGAGACCGGCGCGCCCGTCTTCAGGCCACCGATGTTCTCGAACGAGGCCATGAGCCGGTACGAGTCGCTCTTCAGCGAATAGCCGCGGTTCGTGATCTGCGTGACCATGAACAGGATCGCCGCGAAGCCGAGCAACACGAACAGCCCGGTGGAAATGTCGATCGTGCGCGTTGAACGCATGGTTCGTCCTACAGCATCAAAGCCGTGAGTATGTAATCGAGGATGAGCGTGACGACGGCGGAGATGACCACCGTTCGTGTCGTCGCACGCCCGACGCCTTCGGCCGTGGGCACCGCATTGTAACCTTCGTAGACCGCGATCAGGCTGCAGGCCACGCCGAACACCAGGCCCTTGACCAGGCCTTCGCGGATGTCGCTGAGTTCCACGGCACTGCGCATCTGCGACCAGTAGCTGCCGGAGTCGACGCCGAAGAACTCCACGCCGACCAGCTGCGCGCCGAACAGGGCGACCACGATGAAGATCGAGACCAGCAGCGGCATCGCGATGACACCGCCCAGGAAGCGCGGCAGGACGACGCGACGCATCGGATCGACGGCCATGATCTCCATCGCGGCGATCTGGTCGGTGGCGCGCATCAGGCCCAGTTCGGCCGCGAGCGCCGTGCCTGCCCGGCCAGCGAACAGGAGAGCCGTGACGACGGGGCCGAGTTCCCGCAGCAGGCTGATCGCGGTCGCGGTGCCGAGGTATTCCTCGGAGCCAAAGCGCGTCAGCAGGTCGTAGCCCTGCAGTCCAAGCACCATGCCGATGAAGAGGCCGCAGGTCATGATGATGACCAGCGACATCGCACCCGTGTTGTACACCTGCTCGATGATCGGCCGGGGGCGCAGCATGCCGGTCGGCAGGATCGCGGCCAGGCGGAGCGCGAAACGCACGAGCAGACCGACGCGCTCGAGGAACGTGAGGAAGCTCTGCACGAACTCGCGCAGGATCGTGATCATGCGAACACCGTTCCGCCCAGCAACTGCTCGTGATAATCGGCCGCCGGGTAATGAAACGGCACGGGCCCGTCCGCCAGGCCGTCGACGAACTGGTGCACGATCGGCGAAGGGTGGTCGCGCAACTCGGCCGTCGTGCCGCTTGCCACGACCTTGCCTTCCGAAAGAATGAAGCTCGAGTCGGCGATCTGCGAGATTTCGCGCACGTCGTGCGTCACCACGATGCTGGTGATGCCGAGCGCGTCGTTGAGCGAGCGAATGAGCCGCAGCACCACGCCCATCGAAATGGGATCGAGTCCGGCGAAAGGCTCGTCGTAAATGAGGATCTCGGGATCCATGACGATGGCACGCGCGAGGGCGACGCGTCGCCCCATGCCGCCGGAGAGCTGTTGCGGGTAGAGCGCGGCGGCGCCACGCAGGCCGACGGCGTGCAGTTTCGTCAGCACGATGGTGCGGATCAGGCGCTCGGGCAGCCGGGTGTGTTCGCGCAGCGGGAATGCGACGTTCTCGAACACGTCGAGGTCCGTCAGCAACGCCCCGTTCTGGAACAGCATCCCCATGCGCCGACGCAGGGCAAAAATCTGCTTGCGCTTGAGCCTGGCCACGTCGAGTCCGTCCACGACCACCTGGCCGCGGTCGGCGCACACCTGCCCGGTAATGAGCTTCAACAGGGTGGTCTTGCCCGTGCCGCTCGGCCCCATGATGGCCGTGACGGCGCCGCGGCGGATCTCGATGTCGAGCCCACTGAACACGGTCTTGCCCGAATCCACGGCAAAATGGACATCGCGCAGGACGGCAATCGACGGCGATTGGACCGCCGGAGCGGAGGCTGCGGCAGGTCCGGACTGTTTATTCACGAGTTGATCGTTTGGTCGCTTGTTGGCAACGGACCGCGCCGGTCCGCTCGAGTTCCCTGGTCGCGAACCGTCGGTGAAGGTCGCCACGGCCCGCGAGAGCGCGCGAGTCTAGCAGATTGTCGGGTTTTCCCCGCCCCGGCCTGCGCCGGGGTTGGCGCGGGGACCGTATAGGACTAAAATCGTCCCAATTGGAAAACCCGCCATGCTTCGCATCAGCAAACTCACCGATTACGGCACGGTCATCCTGGCCTGCCTCGCCACCGCCCCGGACCGCCGACTGACGGCGACCGAGGTGGCCGAGCGCACGCGGCTCGGTCTGCCCACGGTCAGCAAGCTCCTGAAGAATTTCCATCGGGCCGGCCTGCTCACCTCCACGCGGGGTTCGCGGGGCGGCTATCAGCTCGCCCGTCCGGCAGCCGCGATCAGCGCGGCCGCGATCATCGATGCGATCGAAGGCCCGGTGGCGATCACCGAGTGCAGCGGCAACCACAGCGCCTGCGACCTCGAACTGTCGTGCAGCACCGGCAATGCATGGCAACGCATCAACGGCGCCATTCGTCGCTCGCTCGATGACATCTCGCTCGCGCAGTTGTCGGGACAGGAGGCCGTTGCCGTCTGGCGCCCCGCCCTGGCCGCCGCGGTCCGCACACCCGCCGCGACGCGTGGTCCAGGCCGGCTCTGAGGAAATCACCGATGGCCAGCACACCGACCGACCTCGACGCGCTCGTCGCGCAGAAATACCAGCATGGCTTCGTCACCGACGTCGAATCCGACACGCTGCCGCCCGGCCTCGACGAGGACGTGGTCCGCGTCATCTCGAAGATCAAGCGTGAACCGCAGTTCATGCTCGACTGGCGCCTGCGGGCGCTGCGGCATTGGCAGACGATGGCGAACCCGGACTGGGCCCACCTGCGCATCGCGCCGATCGATTACCAGTCGATCTCGTATTACTCGGCTCCGCGGGCGAAGACCGACGGCCCGAAGAGCCTCGACGAGGTCGACCCCAAGCTGCTCGCCACCTACGAGAAGCTCGGCGTGCCGCTGCACGAGCGGGCGCGTCTCGCCGGTGTCGCGGTCGACGCGGTGTTCGACAGCGTCTCGGTCGCGACCACCTTCAAGGACAAGCTCGCCAAGGCGGGCGTGATCTTCTGTTCGTTCTCGGACGCGGTGCAGAACCACCCCGAGCTGATCGAGCAATACCTCGGCAGCGTCGTCCCCTATGCGGACAACTACTTTGCCACCCTGAATTCGGCAGTGTTTTCGGACGGTTCGTTCGTCTACGTGCCGCGGGGCGTGCGCTGCCCGATGGAGCTTTCGACCTACTTCCGTATCAACGCGGCCAATACCGGCCAGTTCGAGCGCACGCTGATCATCGCCGACGAAGGCAGCCACGTGAGTTACCTCGAAGGCTGCACCGCGCCGATGCGCGACGAGAACCAGCTGCACGCCGCCGTGGTGGAACTGGTCGCGCTCAAGGACGCCAACATCAAGTATTCGACGGTCCAGAACTGGTATCCCGGCGACGAGAACGGCGTCGGCGGCATCTACAATTTCGTGACCAAGCGCGGCGAGTGCCGTGGCGCCAATTCGCGCATCAGCTGGACGCAGGTGGAAACCGGCTCGGCGATTACCTGGAAGTACCCGAGCTGCGTGCTGACCGGTGACAACTCGGTTGGAGAGTTCTACTCGGTCGCGCTGGCGAACCACTACCAGCAGGCGGACACCGGCACCAAGATGATTCACATCGGGCGCAATACGCGCAGCACGATTGTCTCCAAGGGCATTTCCGCGGGCCGCGGCCAGAACACGTATCGCGGCCTGGTGAAAGTCCTGCCGTCGGCCGAAGGTGCCCGCAATTTCACCCAGTGCGACTCCCTGCTGATGGGGGACAAGTGCGGCGCGCACACGTTCCCGTACATGGAGATCAGGAACCCGTCCGCAGTCGTCGAGCACGAAGCCACGACCTCGAAGATTGCCGATGACCAGCTCTTCTACTGCCGCAGCCGCGGCGTGTCCGAAGAGGATGCGGTAAACATGATCGTCAACGGTTTCTGCAAGGTGGTATTCAAGGAACTGCCGATGGAGTTCGCGGTGGAAGCCCAGAATCTGCTCGCTGTCAGCCTCGAAGGCTCCGTTGGCTGATCCGCGTCCATAGAGAACAACAGACATGCTCAGCATCCGCGACCTGCACGCCCAGATCGGCGCTCGCAAAATCCTGAAGGGCGTCAACCTGGAGGTGAAGCCCGGCGAAGTGCACGCCATCATGGGACCGAACGGTTCCGGCAAGAGCACGCTGGCCAGCGTGCTGGCGGGCCGCGCCGGCTACGAAGTCACGAAGGGCACGGCCCATTACCTCGGTGATGACCTGCTCGCGCTCGAGCCCGAAGAACGCGCCCGTCGCGGCGTCTTCCTCGCATTCCAGTACCCCGTCGAGATTCCCGGCGTCAACAACGCCTACCTGCTGAAGGCGGCGCTCAACGCGGTGCGCAAGCAGCGTGGATTGCAGGAACTCGACGCCTTCGAGTTCCTGGCGCTGATCAAGGACAAGATGAAGCTGATGCAGATGGACGAGAGCTTCCTCAGCCGCGGCGTCAACGAAGGATTCTCGGGCGGTGAAAAGAAGCGCAACGAAATCCTGCAGATGGCGGTGCTCGAGCCGAAGCTCGCGCTGCTCGACGAGACGGACTCGGGCCTCGACATCGACGCGCTGCGCGTCGTCGCGACCGGCGTCAACAGCCTGCGCTCGCCGCAGCGCGCCATCGTGATGGTCACCCATTACCAGCGCTTGCTCGACTACATCGAGCCCGACTTCGTGCACGTACTCTCGGACGGCCGCATCCTGCGCACGGGCGACAAGTCGCTCGCACTCGAGCTGGAAAAGCGCGGCTACGACTGGGTCAAGCAGGAGGCGAGCGCCGCATGAGCGCCATCGCTCCCGCCGCGGCCATTGCGCACTACCGCGAGGCGTTCGAGCGGCTGCAATCCGCGCTGGGCGGCAGCGCTTCGCGTCGCGCAGTGGCGATGGAACGCTTTGCCGAACTCGGGTTCCCCGGCGCACGGGAAGAAGCCTGGAAGTACACGAGCCTCCGCCGCCTCGAATCGCGGCGATTCATGCCGGCGACACCGGCGACAGCACCGGCCGATGTGCCGGCTGCGTTCGTTGCGCAGCGACTGGTGCTCGCCAACGGATCGGCGGTGGGCCCAGTGCCGGCGACGCTCGGCGGCTTTGCGCTCGGCACGTTGACGGGCGCACCTGAAGATCCGTTGCTGCGCACTTTCGTCGGCGGCGGGACTGAGCGCTTCACAGCGCTCAACGCCGCATTGACCATCGGCCCGCTGCTGCTGTCCACTACGGCTGGCCAGCGGAGCGACGGCGTCGTGCAGTTGTCGCTGCTAACCACGGGCACCGGCCCGACTCTTGCGAGCCCCCGCATTGCCGTGCGCATGGCGCCGGACAGCCGAGCACGCCTGCTGATCGACCATGTCGACGACGGCACGCATGAACATTTCACCAATGCCGTGCTCGACATCGAACTCGGCCCCGGTGCGCACCTCACCTTGTATCGGCTGCAGCGCCAGGGCGAGCGTGCTTTCCACATCGAACGGATCGAAGCCCGCGTTGGCGAGAACGCCTGCTTCGTGATGCGGGATTCGCAGCTTGGCGCCGCCCTGGCGCGCCTCGATACCCGTGTCAGCCTGGACGGTCGCGCGGCCGGCACCGAGATCACGGGCGTCTTCCTGGCCGACGGCGCGCGACACCTCGACTCGCACATCCACGTCGACCACCGTGCAATCGAAACGACGAGCCTGCAGGATTACCGCGGCATCGCGGCCAACAAGGGCCGCGGCGTGTTCAACGGCAAGGCGATCGTGCACGAAGGCGCGCAGAAGTCGAATGCGCGCCAGGTCAATCGCAACCTGCTGCTGACGCCCGGCGCCGAGATCGACACCAAGCCCGACCTCGAGATCTACGCGGACGACGTGCAGTGCAGCCACGGCACGACCACGGGCCAGCTGGACCCGAATGCCCTCTTCTACCTGCGCTCGCGCGGACTCAGCGAGCCCGAAGCGCGCAGCGCGCTGACGCGGGCGTTTGCCGGAGCCGTCATGGCGCGAGTGGATGAGCCGGTCCTGGCCAGGCACGTGCATGACGAACTCGATCGGCGCCTGGTACGCCTGCTGGAGGGGTCTGTATGAACGCCGTTCACGCCGTCGCCGGCGGTTCAACCGCGCTCGACGTCGCCTCGATCCGCCGTGATTTCCCGGTACTGGAGCGCACGGTCCACGGCCTGCCGCTCTCGTACCTCGACAACGCGGCCTCGAGCCAGCGCCCCCGCGCCGTCATCGACGCCATCTCGCATTACTACGAGACGTCCCACGCGAACGTGCATCGTGGCGTGCACACGCTGAGCCAGGAAGCGACCGACCTGTTCGAGGGTGCGCGCGAGAAGGTGCGTCGCTTCATCAATGCGAAGTCGACGACAGAAATCATCTTCGTGCGCGGCACCACCGAGGCCATCAACCTCGTCGCACAGTCGTATGGCCGGCCGACCCTCGGCCCGGGCGATGAGATCCTGATTTCGTGGCTCGAGCACCACGCGAACATCGTGCCGTGGCAGATGCTGTGCCAGCAAACCGGGGCCACGCTCAAGGTCGCGCCGATCACGCAGTCGGGCGAAGTGGACTTCGACGCGTTCGCCGCCCTGCTGTCCCCGCGCACGAAGCTGGTGGCATTGGCCCACGTCTCGAATGCGCTAGGGACGGTCATCCCGGTGCATCGTTTCATCGCGGCGGCCAGGGCGCGTGGCGTGCCGGTGCTGCTCGACGGCGCGCAGGCCGTTCCGCACATGACAGTGGACGTGCAGGCGCTCGATTGCGATTTCTACGCCTTCTCCGGCCACAAGATGTGCGGTCCGACCGGCATCGGCGTGCTCTACGGCCGCGAGTCGCTGCTGAGCACGATGCCGCCCTGGCAGGGCGGCGGCGACATGATCCTGGCCGTATCGTTCGAAAAGACTGTCTACAACGGCCTGCCATACAAGTTCGAGGCCGGCACGCCCGGACATCGCGGGCGCGATCGGTCTCGGCGCAGCGATCGATTACCTCGAAACGCTCGGCATGGAGCGCATTGCAGCGGCCGAGCAGGCATTGCTCGTCTACGCGAACGAACAACTCGCGACCGTTCCCGGCCTGCGTTTCATAGGCACGGCACCGGAGAAGGCCGCCGTCGTCTCGTTCACGATCGACCGGGTGCATCCGCACGATCTGGGCACGATCCTCGACCACGAGGGTGTTGCGATCCGCACGGGCCACCACTGCGCGATGCCGGTCATGGACTTCTTCGGGCTGCCCGCGACGGCGCGTGCGTCGTTCGCGTTCTACAACACGCGTGCCGAGATCGACCGGCTGGTCGCGGCCCTGCACACCGCGCGGGAGATGCTCGGCTGATGGACCTCAAGGACCTGTACCGCGACATCATCGTCGACCACAACCGGCATCCCCGCAATTTCCGCGAGATCCCGGACGCGGATCGCCGCGCCGACGGTTTCAACCCGCTGTGCGGCGACAAGCTGACGATGTTCGTGAAACTCGACGGCGATCGCATCAGCGACGTGTCCTTCAACGGCAGCGGCTGCGCGATCTCGATCGCGTCGGCCTCGCTGCTCACCGAGAGCGTCAAGGGCAGGACCGTTGCGGAGGCCGAAGGCCTGTTCTCGCAGATGCACCAGCTGCTGACGCGCGACGACGTCGACATCGACGTGACCAGCCTCGGCAAGCTCGGAGCGCTGTCAGGCGTCCGTGAATTCCCGGCCCGCGTGAAGTGCGCCAGCCTCTGCTGGCACACGCTCGACGCGGCGCTGCATCAGCAGCAACAGGTTTCGACCGAATAGCCATCGATCGACAGGAGTCCGCTCTTGTACCGAGCCGACAACGAACCTGTGAGCTTCACCCGCGACGTGGACGCAGTGATCGTTCCTGCGGGCGTCAACGTGAAGCTGCGCCAGGGCCAGCAGGGCTACATCACGCAGGCCCTCGGCGGCAGCTTCACCGTCTACGTCGAGGGCAACCTCTTCCGCATCGCGGGCAAGGACGCGGACGCGCTGGGCAAGGAACCGGCAGAGTCGCCCGAATTGCCGCCGAATGCGAGTGACGACGACGTGAAGCAGGTCGCCTGGCAGCAGATGAAGGGCTGCTACGACCCGGAGATCCCGATCAACATCGTCGACCTCGGCCTGGTCTACGAATGCGAAGTCATCCCCGACGGCGATGGCCGCGTGCTTTCGATCAAGATGACGCTGACTGCGCCAGGCTGCGGCATGGGTGACGTGCTCGTCGCCGACGTCAAGGAAAAGGTCGGGGTCATCCCGACAGTGAAGCACGCGGACGTCGAACTCGTGTTCGATCCGCCGTGGGACCAGTCGATGATGTCCGAGGCAGCGCGGCTGCAGACGGGGATGATGTGAGGCAACGTCCCATCGGCCACTTGACGGCGAGAATATTCGGGCCAGAACTGATTCGCCGGGCTGTGCGAGGCATGGACGCCGAGCTATACAGAGCCCCCAAGGACGGGTTTACGGCGTCCCGGCGAATCATGTTGTGGCCCGGGTGTCCGCCTGCCGTCATGGCCGCTGCAGCACACGGGCTCCGGATATGACCACCTGGATCCGCGTCGCACCCGCCGCGGACATCGAGCCGGGCGACTACGCTTCGGCCGAAGTCGACGGCGCGTTCGTCGCCGTCTACAACATCGACGGCGAGTTCCTCGCGATCGAGGACGTCTGCACCCACGACGGCGGCGGTCTCGCCGGCGGCGTGGTCGAGGATCACCAGGTCATCTGCCCGCGCCACGGCGCACGCTTCTGCCTGCGCACCGGCAGGGCGTTGACCCCGCCCGCCTACGAGGCCGTGAAGAGTCACGCAACGCGGGTTGTCGACGGCTGCGTCGAGGTCGCGAGCGAATGAGCCTCGGCAAGCTGAGCAAGGGCAAGGTGCAGCGCCTGGCGGCGGACCGCCTGGACACTGGGTCGATGCGGCGACTGACGCTGGTCCGGCATGCGAAGGCGGACACGTCGCTGCCGGGGCAGCAGGACTGGGACCGGGTTCTCGACCGCCGCGGCCAGCAGGATGCCCCGGAAATGGCGCGCCGGCTCCGCGCGCGCAAGCTGAAGCCCGACCTGATCCTGTCGAGCCCCGCCGTGCGTGCGCTGTCGACGGCCAGCATCATGGCCCGCGAACTGAAAGTTCACGCCGACAGGATTGCGCAGGACGAGCGCCTGTACCTGGCTGACCCGAAGCGGATCGTGGAGGTCGTTCGTGAACTGGGCGGCAATGCGCGACACGTGATGGTGTTTGCGCACAACCCGGGCATCACCGACTGCGCCAACAAGCTTTCGGCGGGCGAGCAGATCGACACGTTGCCGACTTGCGGAGTGTTCACTGCGTGCTTCACGGTGAACGACTGGTCGCAGCTCGACTGGGCGAGCGGCCTCGAAGCGGAATTCGACTACCCGCGCAACCTGGCTTAGCGGGCTGCGGCGTCAACCGCGCCCGAACACGGGAATGGCGGCACCGGTCACTGGCGCAGCCTCCGCCGACGCCAGGAAAAGGATCACCCTGGCGATCGCCTCGGGACTCACCCACCGCGTGAAGTCCGCTTTCGGCATATCGAGCCGGTTGCGTGGCGTGTCGATGATGCCTGGCAGGATCGCGTTGACCGTGATGTTGCGATCCTTCAGTTCCTCGGCCAGCGCCTCGGTGAAGCGCTGCACACCCGCCTTGGACGCAGCATAGGCTCCCATCCCCAGCGCCGCCTTGCCCGCAGCACCGGCGCCGATGTTGATGATGCGACCGCCGCCGCGCTCGAGCATGGCCGGGAGCGCGCACTTCGACGCAACGACGGCCGAGCGCAGGTTCATCGAGTAGAGCGAATCCCAGGTACCGATGTCGCCGTCCTCGATTTTTTCCCAGCGGAATCCGCCAGCCACGTTGACCAGCACGTCGATGCCGCCGAAGCGCATCGCAATGGCGGCCATCGCCTTGCGCGTCGCATCGATGTCGGCGAGATCCGCCCCGCCGAGCAGCATGTGCCCCGCACCGCCGAAATCCCTCTGCAGTTCGGCGGACGGCTGCGCTACGTCGACCAGCGCGAGCCTGGCTCCGCCCTGGCCAAAGGCACGCGCGACCGCCGAGCCAAGCGCACCAAACGCGCCCGTGACCACGACCACCGAATCGGCTGGCTGCATAATGTCTCCGCGTTACCGTCGGCTCAGCATTCCGGGACGTTGACCGCCAGGCCGCCCTGGCTGGTCTCCTTGTAGATCGTCGACATGTCGTGACCGGTCTGGCGCATGGTATTGATCACCTGGTCGAGCGACACCTTGTGCGTGCCATCGCCGCGGATCGACAGTCGGGCCGCGTTGATCGCCTTCACGGCACCCATCGCGTTGCGCTCGATGCAGGGTATCTGCACCAGGCCGGCAATCGGATCGCAGGTCAGCCCGAGGTTGTGCTCCATGCCGATTTCGGCTGCATTCTCCACCTGCTCGTTGGTGCCATTGAGCGCGGCGACGAGACCCGCGGCGGCCATCGAGCACGCGACGCCGACCTCGCCCTGACAACCCATCTCGGCGCCCGAAATCGAGGCATTGCGCTTGTAGAGCATGCCGATGGCGCCAGCCACCAGCAGGAAGCGCACGATGCCGTTTTCGCTCGCACCCGGCTCGAACTTGCGGTAGTACGCGAGCACGGCCGGGACGATGCCCGCGGCGCCGTTCGTCGGGGCCGTGACCACGCGCCCGCCGGCAGCGTTCTCCTCGTTCACCGCCAGCGCGAAGGCATTGACCCACTCGATCGCATCGAGCGGGCGCTGCTGTGACGACTGCTCCAGCAGCACACGCTGCATGCGTGACGCGCGACGACGTACCTTGAGCACGCCGGGCAGCAGTCCATTCGCTGCGAACCCGCGCTGGATGCAGCCGTCCATGATCGACCAGAGGTTGAGCAAGGCAGCGCGCGTTTCGGCATCGGGCCGGAAGGCTCGCTCGTTCTCGAGCATCAGCTCGTGCAGTTCGAGACCACGACTGCGCGCCACCTCGAGCAGTTCCTGCCCGGAAGCAAACGAATGCGGAACATCAACCTGCGGTCCGCCTGCATCCGGCTTGCCGAAGTCGCCGGCGCGGACGATGAACCCGCCACCGGTGGAGAAGATCTCCTCCCGGTGCAGCACGGTCCCCGCCGCGTCGAGCGCGGTGAAACGCATGCCGTTGGGGTGCTGCGGCAGAGTCTGGTCACGGTGAAACAACAGGTCGAGCGGCTCGTCGAAGGCGATCTCGTGCCTGCCCGCGAGCAGGATGCGGCCTGTGCTGCGGATGCGTTCGAGCGACGGCTCCATCGCGGCCGGATCGATCGTAGCCGGCTGGTTGCCTTCGAGTCCGAGCAGTATCGCGCGATCGGTGCAGTGCCCGTGGCCGGTCAGGGCCAGCGAGCCATAGACCTGCGCCGCGACCTTGTCGACGGATCCGAGCAGCGACATCCGCTCGAGGTCGTGCACGAATGCGCAGGCAGCGTTCATGGGCCCCATGGTGTGGGAACTCGACGGGCCGACGCCGGCCTTGAAGATGTCGAGGACGCTGAGGTTCATGCGCTTGTTGCGCGGGAGTGCCCGCCTACTCCATCGCCAGCAGCGAAGCGTTGCCGCCCACCGCCGACGTATTGACCGTCACCGTGCGCTCGTGCGCGTAGCGGTGAAGATAGAACGGCCCGCCAGCCTTCGGTCCCGTGCCCGACAGGCCCGAACCGCCAAACGGCTGCGTACCCACGACCGCGCCGATGATGTTGCGGTTGACGTAGACATTGCCCGCTGCCACACGGCTCGCCACGCGACGCACCGTGCCGTCGATGCGGCTGTGAATGCCGAACGTGAGGCCGAAGCCGGTCGCGTTGATCGCGTCCACGAGCGCCTCGAGGTCGCGCGCCTTGTAGGTCACGAGGTGCATGATCGGGCCGAACCACTCGCGCTCGAGCATCGACAGCGACGCGATCTCCACCGCGAGCGGAGCGACGAACGTGCCGGCCCGCGTAGCGGCCGGCAGCGCGATGCGATGGTGCCAGGCAGCCGACTGCATGACTTCGTGCGCATGGCCTTCGAGCATGGCGCGCGCCGCCTCGTCGATGACGGGGCCGACGTCGGTTTCGAGGTACGCGGGATCGCCAACCACCAGTTCTTCCATGTAGCCGGCCAGCAGCCGCTTCACCTTCGGTGCGATGTCTTCCTGCACACACAGCACTCGCAGTGCCGAGCAGCGCTGTCCCGCGCTGTTGAACGCGGACTGGACCGCATCGATGACGACCTGTTCCGGCAGCGCCGAGCTGTCGACGATCATCGCGTTCTGGCCGCCGGTTTCCGCTATCAGCGCGCCGATCGGTCCGTTACGGGCGGCCAGCGTGCGATTGATGATCCGCGCAGTATCGGTGGAGCCCGTAAAAGCGACCCCCGCAATGCGCGGATCGGCCACCGCGGCGGCACCCACTATGGCGCCGTCGCCCGGCAGGAAATGCAGCACGTCGGCTGGCACGCCCGCCTGCAGCAACAGGCGCACAGCGTGCGCCGCCACGAGCGGCGTCTGCTCGGCCGGCTTCGCCAGCACGGCATTGCCGGCGGCCAATGCGGCAGCGACCTGCCCCGCGAAGATCGCCAGCGGGAAATTCCAGGGGCTGATGCAGGTGAAGACGCCGCGCCCATGCAGGCTCAGCTCGTTGCTCTCGCCGGTCGGCCCCGGCATTCGTTGCGGGCTCGCGAACTCCTGCCTGGCACGAGCCGCGTAGTAACGCAGGAAGTCGACGGCTTCGCGCACCTCGGCAATGCCGTCCGGCACCGACTTGCCTGCCTCCCGCACGCACATCGCGACGAGTTCAGCCGTGCTTTCTTCGAAAAGGTCGGCCGCCTTGTCCAGTGTATCGCCGCGCAAGCCTGCGGGCGTGGCGTCCCAGGCAGGCTGCGCCTGCACCGCGATGTCGACCGCCTTGCGCACGTGCTCCGCCGTCGCGTTCGCCACGCTGCCGACGACGTCGGCATGATTGGCTGGATTGCGGATGGTGTCGGCCACCCCGCTCTTCTCCTCGCCGCCGACCAGGGGTGCTGCCACCCAGGCACGACGTGACACGCGCTCCATGCGATCCGCCATCGCCTGGCACACCGCGCCGTTCGCGAGGTGCACGCCCAGCGAGTTCCTGCGTTCCGGCTGGTAGATGTCGAGCGGCTGCGGGATGCGCGGATGCGCGACCTGGTCGAAGCCGTCCACGGTGCGCACCGGGTCCGCGATGATCGCGTCAATCGGCTCGTTCTCGTTGACGATGCGGTTGACGAACGACGTGTTCGAACCGTTCTCGAGCAGTCGGCGCACGAGGTACGGCAGCAGGTCTTCGTGCTCGCCGACCGGGGCGTACACGCGGCACGGAATACCGAGGCCGCTCGGGTCCGTCACGTGCGTGTAGAGCTCCTCACCCATGCCGTGCAGGCGCTGGAATTCGAATTCGAAGCCGGCCTTGCTTGCCATGCTGGCAACAGCCGCAACAGTGTGTGCGTTGTGTGTCGCGAACTGCGGATACAGCACGTTCCTGCCTTGCTGGAACACGTAGCTCGCGCACGCCAGGTACGACACGTCCGTGTTGGGCTTGCGCGTGTACAGCGGGTAACCCGGCAGGCCACGCTCCTGGCCTCGCTTGATCTCGGCGTCCCAGTACGCGCCCTTGACGAGACGCACGTGCAGGATGCGATTGGTCTCCTGTGCCAGGCCGACGATGTACTTCAGCATCGGCAGCGCGCGCTTCTGGTAGGTCTGCACGGCGATACCGAAGCCGTTCCAGCCGGCGAGCGCGGGATCGCGGCAGACCGCAGCCAGCAGTTCCAGCGTGAGTTCAAGCCGCTCGGACTCTTCCGTGTCGAGCGTCAGCGCGATGCCCGCATCGCGAGCCAGCCGGCACAGCTCGACCAGGCGCGGGGTCAGTTCGCGATGGACGCGCTGGCGGTGCGACCGCTCGAACCGCGGGTGCATCGCCGAAAGCTTCACGGAGATGCTCGGACGCGACTCGAAATCCGGGTACTCGTTGACGCGCGCCGCGAGGGCGCCGATGGCCGTGCGATAGGCGTCGAAGTACCGGGTGGCGTCGGCCGTGGTCAGCGCCGCCTCGCCCAGCATGTCGAACGTGTAGCGATAGCGCCTGTTGGCGCCGCTCAACGAGTTGTCGAGCGCCTCCTTCATCGTGCGGCCCATCACGAACTGATGGCCCATGATGCGCATCGCCTGGCGCATCGCCGTGCGCACGACGGGTTCGCCCATGCGGCCGACGACGCGGTTCATCACGCCTTCCGGCGCGGCGACGTCGTGCGGATCGAGCCGCACGATGCGGCCCGTGAGCATCAGCCCCCAGGTCGAGGCGTTGACAAACAGGGACTGGCTGTCGCCCAGGTGGCTGGCCCAGTCACCGGCGCGGAGCTTGTCCGCGATCAGGCGATCGGCTGTCTCGTCATCGGGGATGCGGAGCAGCGCCTCGGCGAGGCACATGAGGATGACGCCTTCCTGCGACGACAGGTCGTACTGCCGGAGAAACGCGTCGAGCCCGGTCTTGGCGGCGGGCGCCCTGCGCACCGCCTCGACGAGCCTGCGTGCCGTGGCCTGCACTTCGTCGTGCTGCGCGGGGTCGAGGCGCGCGATGTCCGCAAGCGAACGGATCAGCGCTTCCTCGTCACCCAGGAAATCGTCGTTGATCGCCTGACCGACCTGGGTCAGGAAGTCATGGACATCGGGAAACAGGAAGCGCGACGACGGCGCTTCGCGATTCGGACCAGACATGGGGGATACGCCTGCAAAAATGATCCCCGGATTCTATATAAAAAAGCAGACGGCCCGCGGGGTTCCCCTGCCGCGGGCCGTGTTGCACTGCGATACAGAGCGCCTACTTCGTCTCGTACAGCAAGCCGACCGTGGTCAGCGTGTCGGTTTTTTCCACCCCCGGCAGCACGTCGGTGTTGTGACGCACCTGGTAACCCACGCGCAGTCCAAGCGCACCCGAGATCGTGACCTCGAGGCCGAGGTCGTTCTGCACGTAGGTGTTGTCCGAACCTGCTTCAACGAGGAGACGGTCGACGATCTTGGTCGTGTCGGTGAGCTGGTGGTCGAAACCCAGGTCGCCACGGAAGATGACGCCGTCTTCCGACTCGCCCGTGGCGAGGATTTCGGCGTAGCGGTAGCCCGGGCCGCCCTGCACCCAAAGCTTCGTGCGCTCGCTGTCGATGATCCTGTAGCCGAGACCGCCGGCCAGTGAGGCCTGGTAGTCATATTGGCTGAATTTGTCATCGTCGTAACGGCCGGCGCCGAAGGCATACGCGCGCTCGGTCAGGGCGTACTGGGTCTGGCCGCGGACTTCCCAGCGCTGGGCGTTGGTGGTGCCGCCTTCGCTGCCGTAGTTGCCAGCGAAGCCGAACGTGTGCTGCCACTTGTCGACCGTGTTCTTCAGTTCGAGCGCGGCGCTGGCCGCCTGATTCTCGCTGTTGCCGGTGGCAACCGACGCACCGACGTTGCCCTTGCCGGTCCATTGGGCCAGGGCGGGGGTGGCGGCACTGCAGAGTGCGAGGGCCACGCAAAGCTGTGGAAAGCGGATCATCGACATCGAAGGCTCCTTGGCCGCGCTTGAGGTGGGGAAAATGGGGGCGCGAGTATAGCCGCCCAACCCGTCGAGCCATATATGGCCGTCCATGGGTTGATTCGCCCTGAACCGAGCTTGCATCGGCTGCGCGGTACGCGAAGACTTCACTGCCACCGAGCCCGGACGCACCCGATGCCTGAAGCCGCGCAGAAAATCGTCGCCACCGTCGCAAACTTCATGACCGACGTCGTGGAGGCCTCGAACACGAAACCCGTCCTGGTGGACTTCTGGGCCCCCTGGTGCGGCCCCTGCCGCACGCTGATGCCGTTGCTCGACCGGATTGCGGACGATTACGAGGGCCGCTTCATCCTTGCCAAGGTCAACACCGAGGAACAGCCGCAACTGGCATCGCATTTCCAGATACGCAGCATCCCGACGGTCCTGCTCATCCACCAGGGCGAGGTGGTCGACCAGTTCGTGGGCCTGCAGCCGGAACCGGCCATCAAGGCCCTGCTCGACCGGTACGTCAGCCCTGCGGGCGAGGTTGACGAGATCGGCCGCCTCGGCACCGGCGTCCGAGCGTACAGAGGACCTCGCCTCACGACTGCTGGATCGGCGCGAAGCAGAAGGGGCGGCAGAGGCGATCGAGACCCTGGCGAACAGTCGGGCCGACCATCCGCAACTGGGAGCACTGCGCGCACGGCTCGCATTCGTCCAGGCCGCCAATGCCCGGCCGGACGTCATGTCGCTGCGTGCTGCCCTGGAAGCGAACCCGTCCGACGCGGCGGCACGGCATGCGCTGGCGGCGCACCATGCGCTGGCAGGCGATTACGGGACGGCCCTGGCCGAGTGGCTGGATTTGATGCGACGCGACAGGAAGTTCGGTGACGACGCCGGGCGCCGGGCGCTGCTGCAGGCGTTCGAGGTCCTGGGCGAGCAGGACCCGCTCGTCACGCAATACCGGCGCCGCATGGCGAGCTTATTGCATTGATGCCTCCGGTTGCTGAGCGTGAAATACCGCCTTGCGCGACTCGCCACGACCGAAGTATAAAAACGCGCACCTTGCCCACTGGGTTTTTCGATGCACGAGAAGCCGGAATCAGCGGACGAGTTCGAGGACGAAGACACCGAGGAAGTCGTCGGGGGCGATGAAGCGCTCGACGTCGATCGCCTCATGCAAGACCTCGACAAGCGCAAGCGCGGCGCGCCGAAAGGCGCGGAGCCCGCCTGGCGCAAGCTCGAACGCATGATGGAACAGAAGCGCACGTCGGAGTTGCTGAGCGACTTCGACGACTACGACGTGGGCGACCGCCCGCGGCCGCGCAGAGGTCAGTGAAAATCGCGCGAGGCCGAGCGTAACCGGCCGAGCCAGCGGCTCAGGTCGACGAGCCGGTGCGCGATCACGTGCATCACCTCTCCTTCCCGTTGCAGCCTGCCGGCCAGACCCAGCAGGCGTGAGCCGATCAATGCCTGGCGTTGCCGTTCGGCCACGTCGCGCCAGACGATCAGGTTGATCGAGCCATGCTCGTCCTCGAGCGTCACGAACGTGACGCCTTCGGCGCTGCCCGGCCGCTGTCGCGTGATGACGAGGCCCGCGGTGCGCACGTTCGAGCCGTTCGCCAGCGAACGCAGCAGCGCGGAATCGACGAAACCGCGGGCACTGAGCTGGTCACGCAGCACTGCGATCGGGTGACGCCGCAGCGTGAGGCCCGTGTGCGCGTAATCGGCCACGATGTCTTCGCCTTCGCGGGGCGCACGCAACAGCGGAATTCCTTCGGCGATGCGCACCTCGGGCAGGATGGGCAGCGCGCCCTCGAGACCGGCCACCTGCCAGGCCGCGCGGTAACGGTGCCCGCCGAGACCCGCCAGCGCGCCTGCCGCCGCCAGGCAGCCCATCGAACGACGATCGAGGCTGGCCTGCTCAGCCAGTTGCTGCGCGTTCTCGAACGCAACTCCCTGCCTGCGCGCTCGCGCATCGACCAGCCGTTGCGCCGCCTCCTCCGCCAGCCCCTTCACCAGCCGCAGGCCGAGCCGCAGCGCGGGACCGGGCGATTCACCGGCGCGGAGCTCCAGCGTGCAGTCCCAGTCGCTGCTGCGCACGTCGATCCCGCGCACCTCGACGCCGTGGCGCTGTGCGTCCTGCACGATCTGTGACGGCGCATAAAAGCCCATCGGCTGGCTGTTGATGAGCGCGGCCGCGAAGGCCGCGGGCTCGTGCCGCTTGAGCCACGCCGAGACGTACACGAGCAGCGCGAAGCTGGCCGCGTGTGACTCCGGGAAGCCGTATTCGCCGAAACCGAGGATCTGCTGGAAGATGCGCCGCGCGAACTCCTCGGAGTAGCCGCGCTCGCGCATGCCGTGGATCAATCGCTCCTCGAAGTGCCCGAGGCCGCCCTTGCGCTTCCACGCCGCCATGGCACGCCGCAACTGGTCCGCTTCGCCCGGCGTGAATCCCGCCGCGACGATCGCGAGCTGCATCACCTGTTCCTGGAAGATCGGCACGCCGAGCGTGCGCTTCAGCACGCCCTCCACCTCTGCGCTCGGGTACGTGACCGCCTCTTCGCCCGCGCGCCGGCGCAGGTAGGGATGCACCATGTCGCCCTGGATGGGACCCGGCCGGATGATCGCGACTTCGATGACGAGGTCGTAGTACGAGCGCGGCCGCAGCCGCGGCAGCATCGCCATCTGCGCGCGCGACTCGATCTGGAACACGCCCACGGTGTCGGCGTGGCCGATCATGTCGTAGACCGCCGGGTCTTCGGCGGGCACGGTCGCGAGTGTCCAGCGCTGGCCGCGGCAGCCGTGCACGAGGTCGAACGCGCGGCGGATCGCGGCGAGCATGCCGAGCCCGAGCACGTCGACCTTGAGCAGGCCGAGCGCGTCGAGGTCGTCCTTGTCCCACTGGATCACGGTGCGGTCCGGCATCGAGGCGTTCTCGACGGGCACGAGTTCTTCCAGCAGGTCGCGCGCGATGACGAACCCGCCGACGTGCTGCGAGAGGTGGCGCGGGAACCCGAGCACGGTCCGTGCGAGGGTCAATACCCTTGCGAGCACAGGGCTGTCGGGATCAAGGCCTGCTTCACGCACCCGTGTCGTATCGATGCGCGAACCGTCCCACCACTGCATCGAGCGCGCCAGCGCCGCGACCTGCAGCGGGTCGAGTCCCATCGCCTTCGCCACGTCGCGCAGCGCGCTGCGCGGCCGGTAGCTGATGACCGTTGCGGTCAGCGCAGCGCGCTCACGGCCGTACTTTGCATAGATGTACTGGATGACTTCTTCGCGCCGCTCGTGCTCGAAGTCGACGTCGATGTCCGGCGGTTCGTTGCGCTCCCTGGAAATGAAGCGCTCGAACAACAGCGACATGCGCGCGGGATCGACCTCGGTGATGCCGAGACAGAAGCACACCGCCGAGTTGGCTGCCGAGCCGCGGCCCTGACAGAGAATGTGCCGCGAGCGTGCGAACCGCACGATGTCGTGCACGGTGAGGAAGTACGGCTCGTACTCGAGCTCGGCGATCAGCGTGAGCTCGTGCTCGATCGCGAGTCGCGTCGGGGCCGGGACGCCTTCCGGCCAGCGGTGACTTGCGCCCTCCTCCGTGAGGCGCCGCAACCACGCGGCCGGCGTGTACCCTTCCGGCACGATCTCGCGCGGATACTCGTAACGCAGTTCGTCGAGCGAGAACGTGCAGCGCGAGGCGATCTCCACTGCAGCGGCGAGCAGCTCGGGCGGATGCAGCTCCGCGATGCGCGGGATCGGGCGCAGATGACGTTCGCCGTTTGGAAACAGCGCGAGCCCCGCCTGCTCGACCGTGGTGCCGATGCGCGTCGCGGTGAGGACGTCCTGCAGCGCGCGGCGACCGCGCGAGTGCATGTGCACGTCCCCTGCGGCGACGAGGGGCAATTCGAGTTCGCGGCCGAGGCTCTGCAGTTGTTCGAGTCGCCTGCGATCACGTCCGGTCGTCAGCAGTTCGACTGCAATCCAGAGCTGGCCGGGAAAGAGCGTAGTGAGCCAGCGTGCTGCGGCAGCGTCGGGTTGGGTTGCGGGCAGCCACAGGCACAGCAAAGGGGTTAGGGGATAGGGGTTGGGGGATAGTCGGAATTCGCTGGCAACGCCAGCTGCGTCACTAACCCCTAACCCCCAACCCCTATCCCCTGCCGTGATTTCTTCGAAATCACGACGGCACAGCCGGTATTCGCCCTTCTTCGCGGCGCGTCGCCCGCGAGTGATCAGCCGGCAGAGACGACCGTACCCCGCGCGATCCCGCGCGAGCAGCACGCAACGCAGGCCGTCCTCGAGACGAAACTCCGCACCGACAATGAGCTTGAGGTCGTGCTCGCGGGCAGCGACGTGCGCCCGCACCACGCCGGCCACCGAGCACTCGTCGGTGAGCGCAAGCGCGGCATACCCGAGCTTCGCCGCGCGCTCGACCAGTTCCTCCGGGCGCGAGGCGCCGCGCAGGAAACTGAAGTTGGAAAGGCAATGCAGTTCGGCGTACACGGCAATCGCATCGAGCCCGGCTCAGTGCCACGTGTAGCGGGTGGCGGGTGAGCGGATCATGCGAACCAGCCGTGCAGGAACCAGCGGGCGCCTGCGGTCGTCTCGCGGCGGTTGCGGAACACCCACAACCTGGCACCCTGCGCATTGCGCGCGACGTAGTAATCACGCGCGACGTCGTGACCGTCCCACCAGCCGGATTCGATGCACTCGGGGCCTTCTTCGAGGATGAGCCGGTCGACGTCGCAGGGCTCTGGCCGGTCGAGCAGCCAGAGCGGCCGACCCGCGCCCAGCCTTGCGGACGACTCCTCCCAGCGAAATGAGGGAGACATGGAGAGCGGACGCTCGCTCGGTGCAGCGCTGCGTGACCACGCTTTCTTCCGCGCCCTGGGTTTCGTTGCCGCGGGTTCGACCGCACGCCACGCCGCCTCGGGCCGATGTTCGGGAACGCAGGCGAGTCCGTGCACGGCATCGTTGCCGAGCCGTGCACGCAACCGTTCGACGAGCTGCGGCAGGTTCTCGCCGGATTCGCGCCGGTCGTGCGTAAACAACTCGATCGCGTCGGCCTGCAGGTCGGTGAGCGGGCCGCTCAGCAGGCGCACGTTGCGCACGGGCTGCGGCAGCACGAGCGGTGACAAACGTTCGCGCAGCAGCTCCGCCATGCGCCGCCGCTGCGCACCGACCGGCTGCACGAAACGCAGCCGCACGCGCGTGACCGGAGCAGCACGATGACGCAGCTGCACTTCGATCGCCTGCACGCCACGGCCGCGCTCGCGCAGGAACTGGCACAGTTCTTCGAGCAGCGGATCGAGCGCCAGGCCGAGTCGTGCAGTGTCGGCGATCTCGGGTTCGACGTCGCGCCGTGCGGCGAAGCGTTCGCTTGCGGCATACGCCGCGCGCGGCTCCTGTACACGACCCGTGGCGCGATCGAGCGTGGCCAGCAGCTCCTGGCCGAAGCGACGAGCGAAGCCATCGCGCGGCAGGCGCAGGCACTCGCCCACGGTGTGCACACCCATGGTGCCGAGCACCTCGATGCTGCGTGCGGGCCACCGCGTGCAACCGAGCGGCAGCGACGCAAGCCGCGCAGCCAGCTCGTCGCGGTGGCGGACGAACACGGGTCGCGCACCGAGCGGACCCGTGCGCGCGAACCATAACGATGCCAGCGGCGACGGCGTAATTGCGAAGCGAACCGCCGCGCCCGTGGCATCCACGAGTTCCTGCTGCAAGCGCAGGCACAGCTGCCTGGCGCCGCCAAACAGCCGCAGGCTGCCACGCACCTCGAGCAATACGCCGTCGGGCGGCTCGAGGCTGACCCGCGGCGTGAAGCGCACCCCGCGCTGCGCCACCGCCTCGAGCAACTGGCGTTCGCGTCGCGCATTGCGCGCCAATGCGTGCAAGCCCGGCACCAGTGCGAGCGCCGCATTGATCGACATCCCTTCGCGCACGCCGGCGGCCTGTACCGCTTCTGCGCAGGCGCGCACCACCTTGCCGTTGCGCTCGAGATCGACGATGGCAACGGGCGGCCGACCCGGCAGGGCCAGCGCCACGTCGCGCAGCGAATCGAACAGCAATGACGGCAGGTGGATCGCGAGCCAGAGTTCACGCGGGCGCGACCGCGCAAGCGGTGCGCGGCCGGGAACGGAAAGCGAAGATGGGCGGAATGCCGGCGTGACCCGCACACGGCGGGGAGACGGGGGCCTGGCGAGCGGGGCCATCTCAGTGCCCCAGGTTCACCGTGGCAGGACGGCCTCCGCGGCTTTTGACGATGCGCACCTGCAGGCCTTCGGTGCCGCCGAGCAGCGCGAGCCGCAACACGGCGGGCGAAGGCGTGAGCCCTGCCTGCAGCGGGCGATACAGCACCGCAAGGCTGCGCGACGCCTCTGCCGCCAGTTGCAACCGTCGCAACGCGTGTGGATCGCGGGGATTGGCCCAGCCGAGCACGGCGCTGCACGACTCCGAACGCAACGCCTGGTCCATCGCCCACTCGGTGGCACCTGCACCATTGACGATGAGCATGCGCCCGACATCGATGCCCCACGCCGCAAGCGACGGCGCATACGGTCGAAACGGCGGCGAGACCCAGGCGATCCAACCCCCGCTGCCCCGGTCATGCGATGGCATGGCAGACCCCGCATGATCGGGGCGCGGTGGCGGATAAATCTCGCCGGCTGCGCCTTCGTCCCGACAAAGCGCAGCGAGTGCGGGGAGCAGCAACCGGAGTTCGCCGATGCCCCGCTGATCGGCAAGGATTTCGATGAGACCCTGCCACGGCCAGCCCGCGCCCGGCAGGCAACGGTCGAGTGCGGCGTAGCCCGTGGGCAGTCCTGACGGCACGGCCGCAGCCGTGCCATTGCCTGTTTCCCGCGCGCGCCACAGATGCGCGGAATTCCGTTGCAGCAGTTGTTCGACGGAAACGCTTCATAACTTCTGGCATGACTGCGGGTGGGATCGCTGATCCGCAAAAATTATCATGGGGCAGTCAGGACAACCGGTGCGTGTCCTGCCGCACCACGCCGACGACGAGGCCTTCGATGGTGAGCGACTGCTCGCGCAGGTCGATACGCAGGGGTTCGAAGTCTTCGTTCTCGGGCAGCAGCCAGGCGATCGAGCCGTCCTGCCGGTAGCGTTTCACGGTGACCTCGTTCTCGAGGCGCGCGACGACGATCTGGCGGTTGCGGACTTCGGGTGTGCGGTGGACTGCGACGAGATCGCCGTCGAGGATGCCGACGTTGCGCATGCTCATGCCTTTGACCTTGAGCAGGTAATGCGGCCGCGGCTGGAAGAGCGCCGGGTCGATCTGGTAGCGCGCTTCGATATTCTCTTCGGCCAGGATGGGCCGGCCGGCGGCGACCCGGCCGATCAACGGCAGGCCGATCTGGTCACGCAGGGAATCCTTGAGCTGAATGCCGCGGGAGGCCCCGGGGCGCAGTTCGATGACGCCTTTGCGCTGCAGGGCGCGCAGATGTTCTTCGGCCGCGTTCGCGGACTTGAAGCCCAGGGCTTCGGCGATTTCGGCCCGCGTAGGGGGCAGGCCCTGTTCGGCCAGGCTGTCCTGGATGAACATAAGCACCTGGCGTTGGCGCGGTGTCAGGTCTTCCATCGGTCGTCCCTCCCTGTATACCCATACAGTGACTGTTTATATATACAGTTCCAGCCGTCTGTTGGCAAGCGGGAGGAAAAAGATCATCGGGTAAAGACCGACACCCCGGGCAAGGCGGCCACACCACACTCTTGCGCGAACTCCGGCAACCGCGTCCTGCGGCGAATGCCGGGAAATCCAGAGCCAACTGCAACGCTTGTCAGCGGCGGCACGCGGCCAGTGGCTGCTCCCCCGGTTGTCGAATGCGAACCCCTCGCATGCGACGTACAGCACAGTAATCTTTATCGTCGTTTTCGAATGAGTTAGTCTCTCGCTGTTCGGCTGCGCTGCGCACACGGAAGGGTGTCGTGGAGTTGCCGCCGCCACACTGTCTTGCCTGATTCAAAAACCGAGGAAGATCACCAATGAAGACCGCTATCGCCAAGATCCTGACCGCCACTGCCGCCGCCGTCGTGCTCGCTGCAGCCACGGGCTGCGTCAGCCAGTCGACGTTTGACGCTCATGTGGCCAGCGCCGATGCGGCCATCAAGGCTGCCGCTGCTGACGCCGCCGCCGCCAAGGCTTCTGCCGACGCCGCTGCCGCTTCGGCTTCGAGCGCCGCCAGCAACGCGAGCAGCGCGCAGAGCACGGCCAACCAGGCCCTGCAGGCCGCGCAGGCTTCGCAGTCCTGCTGCGACGCGACCAACGAGAAGATCGATCGCGCGTTCAAGAAGTCGATGGGCAAGTAATCCACTTACCCAGTCGCTTCTGCGATATGAAGACGCCGCGGACCTCCGCGGCGTTTTCTTTTCAGCAGCGCTTGCGGGCCAGCCAGTGCGGGCAGCGTTGCACTGACATGGCGGCAGATCGCCGAGCGTTGGGTTACGGAGCCGGAGCGTGTGCCGCATCCGCGACTGGCGCGGGCGCGGATTCCGGCGATGGGGCTGGCGCACGCGAGAAATTGCGCTCGCCGACTCGCACCGGCACGCCCGACGCCTGCTGGAAAGCGAGCCGTGCCGTGTCCCAGTCGATCGAGACATCGACGCCTGCCGTGGCGGCCCTCACCACCCGGTCGAGTTCAGCTGGATCCATGTGCGCAGGATTGTCCGTGCCTTCCAGCGGCGCCTGGCGCTCGATGAACAGCGTGCCGCGCGACCAACCGACTTTCGTCGTCTGGTCGATCAGGTTCACCTTCGTGTTGACCGGGATCATCGTGTAGAACTCGGCGATGTCCTCCGGGAACATGCGGATGCAGCCGTGCGTAACCTGCATGCCGACGCCTGCGGGACGGTTCGTGCCGTGGATCAGGTACGAGCCGCCGGGGATGCCGAGCCGCAAGGCATACTCGCCGAGCGGGTTGTCCGGACCCGGCGGAATGAATGGCGGCAGCGGATCGCCCTTCGCCTCGTGCTCGAGCCGGACCGACTTCGGCGGATACCAGTTGGGGCGCTCCTGCTTCGATGCGACCTTGGTGGCCCCAAGCGGCGTTTTCCAGTCCATCTTGCCGGTGCTGATCGGGTACGTGCGCACGACGCGAGGCTGACCCGGTTGCGTGGGCGGATAGTAGTAAAGACGGTGCTCGGGCAGGTTGACCACGATCCCCTCGCGCGGGGCATCCGGCAGCAGGAATCGGCCTGGAATCACGATCTCGGTGCCCGCCCCGGGCAGCCACGGGTCGATACCGGGGTTCGCCGCGATGATTTCCTCGTACCCGACACCATAGCGCCGGCCGATGTCGAGCAGCGTGTCCTCGTGCTCGGCGACGGCAATGCTGACCGCGCCGATCACGTTGTCGCCATTGAGCGGCAACAGGAATTCGCCTGCCCGGACGTCATTGGCGACGAACGGTGCGAACGCTGCGACCAGCGCCGCGGCGAACCACTGGCCGACACGGATATCCTGCATGCAACCTTCCTTCCATTGCCTGCATCTATTCTAACGTCATGGCGACGATCCACACGCTGCCCGCACGCATTGACCCGACCACGGCACCGCCCGTAGCCTTGCGGCCGCGAGGGACCCCCATGCCTTACAAGCTGACGATCGAGCTCTCCGACCGCGATTTGCGCCATTTTCGCCGGGAATTGAACAAGGCGCGCGATTCGGTCCGGATCGCAGACGACGAGGAAATCCTCGGCGCGGCGGCCGACATGGTGAAAGCCATGAAAGGCACCGAACTGCCCGACTTCGTGGCCGAACGGCTCGAGCAGCTCGACACCCTGATTGCCATGGTCACCGACGAGGACTGGCCGCTGGACGACGATGAGCGGAACCCGGTGCTGTCGGGGCTTGCCTACCTGTGCGACCCGGAGGACCTGATTCCCGACGACATCCCGGGCATCGGCATGCTCGACGACGCCGTGATGATCGAACTCGTCTTCCGTGAACTCCGGCACGAACTCGAGGCGTACGAAGATTTCCGTGCCTACCGCGAATCGCTGACGAAAGGCTCGGTGCTGCGCAAGGCAGCGCCGGGCGTCGCCGAGAAGATCGCCAGGCGGCGCGTACAGCTGATGGCGCGCATGCGGCGCCGGCGCAAGAGCAAGCAGTGATGCGTGATCAGTGATCCGCCACCGGGATCACGGCGCGCTCCGGTTCCTGCCGAGCGGAATTCACAAGCCCCCAATCAGGGTGCAACAGTCTCGGGTTTCGCTGACACTCTCGCCAGCAGGTTGACGATCTGGTCCGGCACGCCGTTGCGCGCCTCCGTGACTGCTACGCGCACGGCATTGGCGAACGACATGCGGTCGGCGCCGCCGTGGCTCTTGATGACGACGCCCTTCAATCCGACCATGCTCGCGCCGTTGTAGACGCGCGGATCGAGTCGCGCCTTCAGCGCCTTGAGCGTCGGCGCCGCGGCGAGCGCGCCGATCTTGCGTACTGTATTGCGCGTGAACTCTTCCTTCATCGCACCGGTGATGAACTTCGCCAGGCCCTCCATCGACTTCAGCGCGACGTTGCCGGTGAAGCCGTCAGTGACGACGACGTCGATGTCGCCCGAGAAGATCTTGTCGCCTTCGACGAAGCCGATGTAGTTGAGCGCCGAGCCGGTGAGCCGCTTGTGCGCCGCCTTGATCTCTTCCGTGCCCTTGATGTCTTCCTCGCCGACGTTCAGCAAGCCCACGCGGGGGCGCTCGATGCCGTGCAGGTCGGACGCGATCACCGAGCCCATCACCGCGAACTGGACGAGGTGGTCGTCGTTGCAGTCGGGGTTGGCGCCGAGGTCGAGCATCACGGTGTAGCCGCCGGCCGAAGGCAGGGCCGAGACGATCGCGGGACGGTCGATGCCGGGCACCATCCCGAGCACGAAACGCGCAGTCGCGAGCAGTGCACCGGTGTTGCCCGCAGACACGCACGCGGCAGCCTCGCCTTTTTCGACGAGGTTGATCGCGATTCGCATCGAAGAGTTCTTCTTGCGGCGGAGCGCGTCCTGCGGACGCTCGTCCATGGCCACGACTTCGGTCGCTTCGACGAAACGACAGCGGTCGTCGTCGAGCGCGGCGCCCAACAAGGGACGCACGACTTCGCCGCGACCGACGATGATCAGTCGCAGGTCGGGCGTGGACGCGAGGACATCAAGTGCCGCGGGAACGGCGACTTCGGCGCCGTGGTCTCCGCTCATCGCGTCCACGGCTACGGTCAGGCCGGCGGTCATGCGCGGGCCCGTCGGGACGGGATTACTCCTGGCCTTCGTCGGCAGCCGGCTTGTCGATCACCTTCTTGCCACGGTAGAAACCGTCGGCGGTGATGCGGTGACGAAGATGGGTTTCGCCGCTGGTACGGTCAACCGACAGCGCGGGGCCGCTCAGGTGGTCGTGCGAACGATGCATGCCGCGCTTGGACGGGGTCTTGCGGCTTTTCTGGACTGCCATGATCTACTCTCCTGAAGCGGGACCGCGCTCGTTGTTCTTCTCGAGCAGCTCCCGCAGATTCGCAAAGGGCGTCTGTTTCTCATCCACCGCTGCCTCTTCAGCAGCGATCTCGACCACGGAAGCGGGCGCCAACGGCACCACTTCCGCCTCGGACGACAGGCACTCCGGGCTGCCTGCTTCGTGCGCGGGCACGAGCGGCAACGCGAGCAGCACCTGCTCTTCGACCAGCGCCGCAAGCGACAGTTGCTCCGGCGTTCCCACGAACGGCTCATAGCCGCCCGGCACGTCATCCAGCTCGTCGCGGACGATGGCGACCAGCGCCGATTCGTCCATCGCGATCGCGTAAGGCCGCAGGCAACGCTGGCATTGCAGCACTGCCGTGCCCTCGACGCGGACGTCGACCGTCGTCCGGCCTTCGAAGGCGCCGAAATGCAACCGCGCATCGATGCGAGTGCCGGGAAGGCCGCCCGCCTCCGCTACGCGCTCGAGCTGTGCCAGGTCGAAATGGCGCTCGAGAACGGCGGCTCGCGCCGACAGCTCCTTGGCGTTAACCTGATCGGCCGGGCCGGGCGACATGGGGCGCGTATGATAGTGACGCTGCCCCGCCCTGTCAAAGAAAAAACGAGCCTAAATCTTTGTTTTCCAAGGGCCTGATTCTCGCCTCGACGTCCCGCTACCGCCGCGACCTGCTGCAGCGGCTCGGACTGCCGTTCGAGTGCGTCGCCCCCCATGCCGATGAAGCGCGGCTGGCCGGCGAACCGGCCGCCGCGATGGCCGCGCGCCTGGCGCGGGTCAAGGCCGAGGCAGTCGCCGCGAAGTACCCGACAGCGATCGTGATCGGCTCGGACCAGGTCGCCCTGCGCGGTACCGATGTGCTTGGCAAACCCGGCACCGTCGAGCGTTGCCGCGAACAACTACGGGCGTCGTCTGGCCACGAAGTCATCTTCCTCACCGCGGTGCACGTCATCGATGGCGCCGCCGGTCGCACCGAGTCGCACGTCGACCGCACGGTCGTGAAGTTCAGGGAGCTGTCGGATGCCGAAATCGACCGCTACATCGAACGCGACAGTCCGCTCGACTGCGCCGGCGGCTTCAAAGCCGAGTCCTTAGGGATCGCCCTTTTCGACCGGATCGAATCGATCGATCCGACGGGCCTCACCGGCCTCCCGTTGTCCTGGCTCTGCGGCGCCCTTCGCCGCGCACGGGCCCAGGTTCCTTAGCCGGGCCCCGCTTATCGGTCCGCGGGTTCCCTATCCTCGGCTTGGCCGTCCGCGCCACCGGTGCCGGTCGCTGCACGCGCGGCGCGACGATCGGGCCACGCGCACCTTCCGGCTTCAGGGTCTTGCCGCGTTCGTCCTGCGGCGCGCGGGCTTTGCCGCGAGTCAGCGTATCGA
>CAVOWK010000035.1:0-22190 GCA_963700045.1 uncultured Gammaproteobacteria bacterium | reverse complement strand
GCTTCGCGCACACCAGCCATTCGCTCGCGCCGGCACAGGTGCTCGAGACGTATCGGCGAGTCACGGGCGCCAGCCCGCCGCCGGCGCTGCTGTTCGGCGTGCGTGCCCATCACTTCGAGCTTGGCGCGGGGTTGTCCCCCGACACCGAGCGCGCCAGCCAGGCCGCGTGGCCGCGACTGCTGGAACTCTGCCGCCGCTGATTCGGCTCAGGTGCCGGACAGCACGTCGAGGCGAACCTGCCCGCTCTGCGAAGAGTAGGTGCAGCTCACGTTGCGCGTTTCGCCTTGCGGCATCCGCACCCGCAGCTGCATGCGGTAGCCGCCCGGCATTGCTGCCGCCGCGTTCTGCTGCAGGACGCGCCCGCCGCGGCGTTGCACCTCGTTGCTACAGGCACGCTCCGCCTGCACCTGGCCCGAGCTGCCCGACCCGCCGCTGTTGCCGCGCACCTTTTCGAAACGCCCGCGGCAGCCGGCCGTCACCCAGATCACGCCGTTGCGCGTGCCCCAGGTCGAGTTCGCGCGGCAGCGTCCGTTGCTGTTGTCGCGCAACAAGCGGCCGAAGTAGCCCGCGCCGATCGCGCATTCACGGTAGCGATCGCCATCCGAGTTGCAGTCCAGCACGTTCGCTCCGCCGCCGCCCCCTCCGCCCCAGCCGCCGCGGGTGACCTCGAACCTGGCGCGGCAGCCATTGGCGACCCAGACGCGATCGCCGCGCTGGCCCCAGCTCTGGCCTTCGACGCAGCGCGCGTCGGACAGCCGCTTCACCAGCACGGCGCGGCCGTTCACCGGCAGCTGGCATTCGCGGTATTTCATGTCGACCGACGCGCAGTTGAACTGCATGCGATCGTCGCCTTCGTCGTCGTAACCCCAGCCGAAGCCATAGAGGTTGACGTCGCCCGTGCGGGTTTCGACGAAACACGAACCGTTCGTGACTTGCCCGCGCTGGTTGCGCACGCGCAAATCGATCGACCAGCCTTCGCGGAACTGCTGGAAGTTGCTCGTGTCCAGCACCGTGAACCCCCGCCGGTTGGCTTCGCGCACGCAGTCGCCCTGGGCGGAGCGAGTCTGCGGCGCGGGCGCCTGCTTGAGCGCTGGCTGGTTGACGGGTGCACGCGCAGCCTTGGCTGCGCCTTCCTGGGCTCGCGTCAACGCAGGCACGGAAGCGGCCACCGCAAGCAGGGCAGCCAGGAACGGACGGGCAAACGATCGCATGGGGGATCTCCGAGCGGTTCTGGGACGTCCAATCCGGACAACGGTCGAGCGCTGACATCGTTGACCGTACGGCAACAGATCTGCAATCGGTTTCGCTGCCCGTCGGGCGGATTTCCTGCTGCACCGCCGCACGCGCATGGCTTCGCCGGAGTTCGTTTTCATGCGCCAACGCACGGAAAAGAACGCTTATGGATCAGATAGTTGGTCGAAAGTAACTAGGCTTGGGCCAGCCCCGGCCGTTACACTGCCGGGCTATTGACCGTAACCATCGAAGCGGAACGGAACCCCCTGATGCAAAACGACACCGACACCGTCGCGCGCGCGCCTGAGCATGCTCCAATCAACTGGGTCACCACGATCCTGTTCACGGCATTGCCGTTGGTCGCCGTTACGGTGGTGCCCTGGTATGGCTTCACGCATGGATTCAGCCTCGCGGCCTGGGTCCTGGCGCTCGTGTCCCTGTGGGCATGCGGCATCGCGATCACGGCGGGCTACCACCGCCTGTGGGCGCACCGTGCCTACAGCGCGCACTGGTCCGTGCGCACCTTCCTGATGCTGTTCGGCGCCATGGCGCTGCAGAACAGCATCCTGGTCTGGGGCTCGCAGCACCGCACCCATCATCGCTTCGTCGACGACTGGGACAAGGATCCCTACAGCGCAAAGCGCGGCTTCTGGTTCTCGCACATGGGCTGGATCCTGCGGGACTACCCGAGCGGCAGGAACGATTTCTCGAACGCGCGCGACCTCGAGCGCGACCCGATCGTGATGTTCCAGCACCGCTTCTACATCCCGCTCACGATCTTCATGAACGCGGCTGTGCCGCTGCTCGCGGGTTGGGCCGTGGGCGACGTGTGGGGCGTGTTCCTGCTCGCCGGCATCGTGCGGCTGGTGGTCAATCACCACTTCACGTGGTTCATCAATTCGCTGGCGCACATGTGGGGTACCCAGCCGTACACCGACGAGAACACGGCGCGCGACAACCCGGTGCTGGCGTTCCTGACGTACGGCGAGGGCTATCACAACTTTCACCACATCTTCCAGAACGACTACCGCAACGGCGTGAAGTGGTGGCAGTACGACCCGACCAAGTGGCTGATCGCGGGCCTGTCGTACGTGGGTCTCGCTGACAACCTGAAGCGCGTGCCGGATCTCTGGATCCAGCGGTCGCAGGTCGCCATGCAGTTCAAGCGCGTCGAACGGACGCTCGAGGCGCGGCGCAATCGGCCGGGCGACGAGCAAGTCGATCGCTTGAAGGCTCGCGTCGCCGAAGAATACGCGGCGTTCCGCAAGTCGGTCGAGGAATGGGGCAAGGTACGCGACCAGTGGGTGACGGACCGCAAGCAGCGCCTGTTGCAGCGCTGGGAAGAGACCAACTTCCGCCTGCAGCTGAAGCAGATCGAGCAGGGGCTGCACCTGCAGCGCCGCCGCCTGCGCGCGATGAGCAAGGCGTCGCTCGCCGTCTGACCGAAGGGGTCAGGGGACAGGGGTTGGGGGTTAGTCGGAACCCATGGCCAGAGGCGAATGCAATTGCGGCGCGGTCCAATTCGAGATCGACGCGGATCTTACGGATGTCTTCGTGTGCCACTGCTCGATCTGTCGCAGGTCCACGGGGAGCAATGGCATCGCAGTCGTTGTCCTTCCGAACGACAGGCTGCGGTGGATCCAGGGCGAAGATCACATCGTGATGTGGAGCAAGCCAGATTCAGATTGGCAGACCTGGTTCTGCAGGATCTGCGGCTCGCCGGTTCCTGGCCGGAACGACCCGACAAGAATGTTCGTGCCAGCGGGTTCCCTGACCGAAGGGGGTGACGCGCTCAGGGTCGCCCACCACGTCTGGGTGGGCTCGAAGGCCGTCTGGGACGAAATCGGCGATGCCGGCAAGCAACACGCGGAGCAGTTTCGTGGTTAGCGTTGCGGACCTGCGCAACGCTCAGAACCGGACTTCGAACCCCGCCTGCACCAGGCGCGGCATGCCCGGGATCAACCCACGGCTCATGTCGGCAACGTACAGCGTGTCACCGAGGTTCTTCGCCGTGGCGAAGACGGTGCAGTCGCAGAGCGGCAGGTCGTAATTGGCCGTCAGGTTCCACACCGTGTAGCTGGGCATTGCGCCGCGCTGCCCGTTCGCGACGATCGCGACGGTATTGAGATCGTCGGTGAACGACGAACTGGTGTAGACGCCTTCGAGCGATACCCCGAGTCCAAAGCCGGTGCGCACGCCGACCGTGCCGGCGAGCAGGTGCTCGGGCGCGTAGGGCAGGCGGTTGCCCGTCACGCTGACGGTACTGAAGCCGGCGATGTTGCTGTACCGCTCGCCGACGTATTCCGCATCCGCGAGCCAGGTGTAGGACGCGCGAACGAAGACCTCGACCGGCCAGTCGACCAGGCCCGTGCTCGATGCATTCCCCGACAGCTCGAGGCCCTGCTGCAGGGTTTCGCCGGCGCTGGTGAGCGCGGCGCCCGAGCCGCCGGCGACGCTGGCTGGCACGATCTGGTTCTCGAAGTCCATGCGGAACAGCGTGGCTTCGTACGAGAGCCCGTCGCGCGGATTGGCGCGCACGCCGAGTTCGTAATTCCACGAGAGTTCGGCATCGAGATCGACGCTGCCACCGGCAGCCGTCACGATGTCTGCAACGCCCGGGGGGGCGAAGCCACGGTGCACGCCCGCGAACACCACCGTTTCCGGCAGCACTTCATAGGTCGTGCCGATTCCGGGCACGACCTGGTCGATGGTCGACTTACCCGCAGCCCCGGTCAGGTTGTCCGTGCGCTCGTAATCGACGTGCTCGAAACGCACGCCGGGCGTGACGGTCCAGCGGCCGAAGTCGAAGCGGTTCTGCACGAAAGCCGACATCGCTTCGACCGTGCGGTCGCTGTCCTCGCGGATGCCGGCATTGCGTCCAGTGCCCGGTTCGCGCGAGGTCGGGCTGTCGCCGTTCGCCTGCACGCGGTACTGGTCCTCGAGGTGATAGCGGATGCCCGCCTCGGTGACGTTGTCGACGCCGAACAGCCCGTGCTCCACCACTGCGCGCGGCTCGAGGCCGGCCGTCCAGTACTGGCGCAGGCGGCCCTCGTTGCCGCACGTCGTGGAGAGATTCGCCATGCCGGCACACGCCGGGTCGCTCGCATCGTTCGGGCGCTGCGCCGAATTGCTCGACTGCCGCCACCAGTCGCGGTTGAAGTACGTGTAGTAGGCGTTGGTGGTGAAGGTCACCGCAGGACCCGGTTCGAAGCGGTGCGTGGCGGACGTGCCGAAACGCTGCGCATCCATCGCGTCGTGCTTGAATGGATTCTGGTACGGGTCGGCCTGCCACTCGGCGAGCGTGAGCCCCGAGTACGTCACCTGCGAAGTCTCGTCGTAATAGCTCGCGCGGAAGGTGACGGCCTGCCGCTCAGTGAGGGCGTGCGCCACCTTCAGGTTCACGTCGCCGACTTCGAAATGCATGTTGTCGCGCGCGCCGTCCGTTTCCTTGTAGGTGCCGTGCGCGATGAAGCCGGTCTCGCCGAAGGTGTCACCCACCTGGCCATGGATCTCGCGGAAGTCCTTGTTGCCGAACGAACCGACGAGCCGGCCTGCGCGGACGTCCGGCACCGGTGGCGTGATGTAATTGATCACCGCGCCGACTGTGTGCGGTCCGTAGGCGATCTGGCCGGAGCCCTTCAGGACCTCGATGCGCTCGAAGCGATCGACCGGCGGATGGTAGTAGGTCGCGTTGTCGCCGTACGGGGCATAGGCGATTGGAATGCCGTCCTCGAGCAGCAGCACCTTGCCCGAGCGGGTCGGGTTGAGGCCGCGGACGCCCAGGTTCGGCCGCAGGCCGAGCCCTTCCTCGTCGCGCGCGAACACCCCGGGCACTTTGTGCATCGCTTCGTTGATGGTGAAGACGCGGGACTCGATCAGGACGTCTGCGTCGATCACGGTAGCGGAGCCCGGGATCGAGTCGAGGCGGATGCGGTCACCGAGCACGGTGATGACGGGTTCCAGCCCGTCGCTGCCGGACGCCGGGGCGTCGTCGGCCCGGGCGTTGGACGCAGCTATCAGGGAGGCCGTCACGACCAGGCCGAGCAGCGCTGGGCGAGGCACGAAGACCTCGCGCCGCGGGACGGGAGGGCGAGACGGCCGGGCGGGTGGAAGCGAGCATGCAGGGTCCGACGTTCTTGATGCGGTGTTGGCCGCGACTCTGCTGAATGTGTCGTTAGATGTCAATGCAAATCATTCGCATTCGTATTAAGTACATACCGAATCAGGTTAGCGGGATCTGTCTCGACCGAACGCGGGCGCGTTAGGCTAACGGCCTGTACCAGCGTCCCGAGCCACCGCCATGCCCTCGTTCGACATCGTGTCCGAAATCCCCATGAACGAAGTGATCAACGCCGTCGACCAGGCTTCGCGCGAGGTCGGCCAGCGGTTTGACTTCAAGGGGACGAATGCCAAGTTTGAATTGAAAGACCATGTCATCACGCTCTCTGCGCCTGCGGATTTTCAACTAAAACAAATGATCGAGATCCTCAAGCTCAAGCTCGCCAAGCGCACGATCGATGTGGCTTGCATGAAGATCGACGAGCCGGTGATCACCGGCCAGACGGCGAAACAGGCCGTGACGCTGCGCGAGGGGATCGAGACGGAGCTCGGCAAGAAGATCCAGCGCCAGATCAAGGATTCGAAACTCAAGGTGCAGGCGGCGCTGCAGGACAAGCAGGTTCGCGTGACCGGCAAGAGCCGGGACGACCTGCAGGATGCGATCGCGCTGGTGAAGAAGGGCGAGTACGAGCTGCCGCTGCAGTTCACCAACTTCAGGGACTGAGTGGCGGCTCCGTCGTCGGCGCGTTCGACTCGGCGGGCGTTGCGCCAGCCTGCAGCAGCTCTTCGATCCGGGTTTCGAACTCGTGCACCAGCAGGTCGTGCTGCACAGCCGTGGCCGGGCCCGCGAACCCGGTGTGGATTGCGTGTACGCGGCCCCTGCGGTCAATGAAGATCGCAGTCGGGTAAGCGAGCACGGCGTCGAGCTGCGGCAACGCGGCCGCAGCCTTCGTCTTGTCGGCCATACCCGCGATCAATGTCGGGTAGGTGATGCCGTATGCCGTGCGGAAGCGCTGCACGGCGGCAGCGGCACGGTCGACTTCCGCGTGCTGCTCGAACATCAGGCTGACGATCTCGAGTCCCCGCGACCGGTACTTGCGGTCGAGCTGTACCAGCAACCGTGCCTCGTCATGGCTGTTGGGACACCAGCTGCCCGCGAGCGTGACCAGCAGCGCTTTGTCCTTGAAGCGGGCATCGCCGGACGACACGGTCCTGCCGTCGAGATCCCTGAACGCGAACGTGAACTGTGTATCGGGATTACGTAGTTGCGAGGCCAGTGCCACTGCCTCGATCGAGGCATCCGGGTTGCGGGTCGCGACGAAGCGCTGTGAGCCGCCCCGATCCGACCACGTTTCGCCAACGAGCTTGCCGCTGGCGTCGAGCTTTGCTTCGTAGAGCACCACCGCACCGCCATCGAAACGTGACAGGCGCAACTCCTCGTCATGGGCCTCGCCGGCCAGGAAACGCTGGTCGCCGGTCGGCATCTGCACCGTACCCGTCACGTCGTCGAAACTCTGGTCGAAAATTGCGACGCCGGCAGTCCGACGACCGGTGCCGTCCGTAAACGTCACGTCCCACCGTCCTGCGAAATCCGCGTTGTCCGGCAGGGCGTCGGGGTAGAAGCGCCATGTTTCGCCGAGCTTCGCGGTGAACGGCAGTTGCAGGACCTTGCCGTCCGTGTGGACGAGCGTGACGTCGCCGGTCAGTTCGCCGCCTCTCACCTTCGCCGACAGGGTCGTTTCATAGCCGGGGAACCGGGCTTGCAGCTGGCCCGGGGTGACTGTCACTTCGTCGAGCCGGATACGTTCATCGCCGTTGATGACGTACAGCACCATGCCGGTCTCTTCCTGCGCCACGTCCAGGCCGAAGGGCGCCGTCTTGCTGCCGGGCAGCTCGAGGGCCGCGCGGTAGCTGCCGGCCTGCAGTTCGCGGCTCGCGGGTTTCGAGCAGGCGGCGAGCGCAAGCGCTGCTGCCAGGAGAGCCAAGGCGGTAGCGCGATATGCTCGCTGTCGACCCGCGACGGGCAGGTTGGGTCGGTTCATGCGGCAGGTTCGGCCGTGGGGCCGTCAGACTCTGAGGGCGACGCGGATCTTGTCGACCAGGTCCTCGCCGCCGTGCTCGCGGACGTGCTCGATCACGATCGGTCCGAATTTTTTCGCAGTGTCGATGTCGACGCCCAGTTCTGCGAACGATGCGGCGAGACCCGCCCAGCGGCCAGCGGATGACTTGCGGCCGCCGAACAACGAGCCGATGCCACCGGCGAGCGAACTCAGGGCACTCGGCGGCGGGGCGTTCTTGAGCAACGTGTCGGCGCCCGGGACGTCTGCGACGAATGCCTTGAAGTCCGTCGGGCTCAGGTTCTGCTGGCCAGCACGCAGCAGCGCCACGACGCCACCGCGGGCCTGTTCCCTGGAGACTCCCAGGTTCTTGGTGATCTTGCGGATCAGGTCGTCCATCGCTGTCACTCGGGGTGGGGCGAACCGGACCGATTCTACGTCAAGCCGGCTGCCAGACGAGCGCCAGATCCGTCACTTCGGTGTCGGACTTGCGGGCCTTGATCGCCGACTGTTCCACGGCGATCGCACCGGCGTCGAACTTCGATTCGAGTGCTGCGATCTCGTCGGCCAGCTCCGCCTCCAGCGCGGCGTGCTGCTGTTGCAGCGCGGTCAAGTCGGCTTCGGCATGCGCGACGTCGGTCCGCTCCTTGCCGATGCGGCCCACGCTCCTCGCGGCGGACGACGCTTTGCCGAACGCGCTGCCGCGGCGGCCGCCGAACAGCGCACCGAGCAGGCTGCCCCCCACGCTGAGCGCGGACGACATCGTCTGCTGGCTCGACTGCTCCTTTTCGCGCACGAGTTTCTGTTCCGCCTTGCGCGCCCGGTCCTCGATCGTGTCGAGCTTCGACGCGTATTTCCTGCGCAGGCCATCGACCGCTGCGTCGCGCTTCTCGCGCAAGGCCAATGCCAGGTGTGCCCGGAACTCGCTTTCGCTGCCGCCTGGCGCAGAGGTCAGCTTGAGGTCGGGGCAGCGCATGATCGACAGCGAGGACGTGCGGTAGACGTGATCTGCCAGCGACTTGCCGTGCTGCGCAAAGGCCTTGGCCGCAATAATGCTGCCGGCGACGTCGGCAAATGTCGCGTTGGCAGCTGGCGCATCGAGCAGCTGGATGGCGTCCGCGTTGCAGATTTCGGCTGCCTCCCAGTCGGGACCCTGCGCGGTCAGTGGCGCGAGGTAGTACCAGTTTTCCCATGCATCGAGCCCTGCCTTCGCGTCGACGAAGTGCGCACGCACGCGTGCGCCGATGCGCGGCTCGTACTCGACGCCCTGGTTGCCTGCGGCCGCCAGGAATTTCTCCGGCACGCCCGCCGGGACGATGGGGCGACTGCCTGACGCCTTGCCGGCGCGTGCGGTGTGGCGGCACGAGCAGGGCCGGTCACTGGAGCCGGTGCAGGCGGGGTGGACACTTTCCCCTCTGACGCGGCCAGCTTCGCGATCTCGGCCGAGGTCAGCGGACCGCGCAGGTACGAAAGTGCCCAGCGCGTGCGCAGCAGCACGGGCGCTGCATCGTGCACGTTGCGCATCAGGAACGTGCGCTGCGGCAGGTTCGACAGCGCCGCTTCGAGCTGCGCCTTGTCCATGCCACCGGCCGAATCGCTGCCGAGCAGGCCCTCGATCACGCGCGCCTTGTCGCGCTCCGTCTGCAGACGGCCGATGAACCAGGTGCCGGCGTTGCCCAGGCCCTTGTAGTCGAGGTCGACGGGATTCTGCGTCGCCAGCACGACGCCGAGGCCGAACGCGCGCGCCTGCTTCATCAGCGTCAGCATCGGCAGCTTGGACGGCGGCATCGCGCTCGGTGGGAAGAAACCGAACACTTCATCCATGTAGAAGATCGCGCGCAGGCTGGTGGTGCCGGACTGGCGGCGCATCCACGCGACGAGCTCGTTCGTGACCAGCGTCACGACGAACATGCGTTCGGCGTCGTTCAGGTGCGCGATCGAGACGATCGCGATGCGGGGCTTGCCGTTCGCGTCGTAGAGCAGTGACTGGATATCCAGCGCATCCCCGGCGAGCCAGGCCTCGAACCCGGGCGACGCCAGCAGGCCGTTGATGCGGAGCGCGAGTTCCGTCCGGTCCTTCGCCGGGAAGAAACTCTCGACGTCGAAGACGCCCACCTTGTCGAACGGCGGCTTCTGTACCGAGCGGATCAGGGCGGCGAGGTCGAGGCTCTCGCCTTTGCGCCACGCGGCGTCGAGCAGGGCGGATAGCAGGATGAATTCGCGGCTGCGGATCGGATCGGCGTCGATGCCGAGCAGTCCGAGCAATCCGGCGACGGCAGAGCCGACACGCTCCTTGAGCGCGGTGGCGTCGTTCGCGACCACTGGATCGGGCGCTGCAAACGAACGGAGGATCGACAGCGGCCGGCCCGCGTTCGAGCCGGGCGTGTAGATGTCCACGACGGCCGCGTCACGCAGGCGCTGGATACGTTCGCCGTCCTGGCCCCATTCCCCGAGTCCTTTGCGCCAGGTCGCTGCGGTTGCCGCCGCGAACTCGTCGACGCTCTGGCCCTTGCGCGAGGCTTCGCCGGCGTCGACCCAGGGCTTGAAGTCTTCCGGCCGCAGCTGCGGAAAGGTCAGTGCGAGGTTGGCGATGTCGCCCTTCGGGTCGATGACGATGGCGGGAATGCCGTCGATCGCGGCCTCCTCGAGCAGCGACACGCAGAGGCCGGTCTTGCCGCTGCCGGTCATGCCGATGCAGACGGCGTGCGTCGTCAGGTCGCGCGAGTCGTACAGCAGCTCGTCGCCGAGCTGTTGCGTAGCGGGGTCGTACTCGCGGCCGAGGTAGAACACGCCGAGCTTTTCGTAAGACGGAAGCGACATCACAGATTCCTGGGTCAGGGCGCGCACAATGGCTGGGTGCGGCTGATGTTACCGAAATGTCACCCCGGGGCGACTGACGGCGTAACCTCGCGACCCTAGGATGGCGTGAAAACTCCAATCAACTCCGTGGCCTGCGCATGTCCATCGTTCTCGATCAGGTAACCAAGCGGTACCAGGGCGTCCCGGTCGTCAACGACGTTTCCCTGAACGTCCGCCAGGGCGAGTTCCTGGTGCTGCTCGGCCCGAGCGGCAGCGGCAAGAGCACGCTGCTGCGCGCCATTGCCGGGCTGACCGAGATCGACCACGGCCGGGTGGCGCTTCACGGCCGTGACGTGACTCACGTGAACTCGCGCGAGCGCCACGTGGGTTTCGTCTTCCAGCACTATGCGCTTGTTCCGCCACATGACCATCGGCGAGAACATCGAGTTCGCGCTGCGTGTCCGCAAGGTGAAGAGCGCGGACCGACGCGCGCGCCGCAAGGAACTGCTCAAGCTCGTCGCCCTCGAGGGCATGGACGACCGGCTCCCAGCGCAGCTCTCAGGCGGGCAGCAGCAGCGCGTTGCCGTGGCACGGGCGCTCGCGCACCGGCCGGAGGTGCTGTTGATGGACGAGCCGTTCGGCGCGCTCGACGCCAAGATCCGCGAGGAGCTGCGCCGGACCATCCGCCAGATCCAGCGCGAGCTGGACATGACGACGATCCTCGTCACCCATGACCAGGAAGAAGCCTTCGCGCTCGCCGACCGCATCGGCGTCATGCACCAGGGCCGCCTGCTCGAATGCGGCAAGCCCGACGACCTCTACACGCGCCCGGCCACCCGCTTCGTCTCCACGTTCCTGGGCGCGGCCAACCTGCTGCTCGGTTACCGGACGCCGCGCGGCGTGCGCTTCAGCTCCGCGCCGACTGCGGGTGGCGAGGTGCCGCGGGAAGTGGTCGCGATCCTGCGGCCGGAAGAAGTGGAACTCTGCGCCGACGAACTGGCGGTCAAGTCGAATTTCGTCAGCCACGGACAGGTCGAGGAAGTACTGTTCGGCGGCGCGGTCGAGCGCCTGCGTGTCCGCATGGCCAGCGACGGTCCGGTACCGGTCGCGCCGGGACGCGAAGGTTCTGCCGGACAGGGCTCCCTGCTCGAGGTGTCGCGCACGCTGCCCGAACAACGCGATTTCCCGGTCGCGGTCGGACAGCGAGTCGCCGTCGGCGCGCGCAGCATCCACGTCCTGCCGACGCCGATTTCGAGTTTTACCGCCGTCGCTGCGGACGAAACGGCCGCCCGCGAACTCCGCGATTCGCCACTGCTCCTGACTCTCGGCACGCGCATGCAGACGCGTGTCGCGACCCGGATCGGCCGCTTCGAGCGGGCGCCGCCCGGCATGCCCGCGATCGCGACCGGACCCGGTTGCGCGGCAGCGGCAGAGTGGCACCTGACGCACGGCGCCGTGCAATTGCTGTGCGTGCCGCCCACGGCACCGCTGCCGAACCACGTGGTGATCCACACGCTCGACGCCGAGTCGCGCCGCGCGACGCTCGCGGTCGCGGCGAGTCTGCTGCGCCACGTCGCGGCCGAGGCCATCTACCTGGGTATCCAACCCGAGACGTCCGGCGAGTCGGAGCGGGGGGCGCACATGCGCAACCTGCTGGACGCGCGTTCGGCCGCGCTCGCCGATCACGGCCTCGACATGCGGACCGAACTGCGCCCCGGCGATCGTCGCGGAAGAACTGCAGAAGGAACTCGCGGCGTACGAGCGCAGCATGCTGGTACTCGGCACGTCGAACCCGGACGCAATCCAGTGGGACTGGCTCAAGTCGCTGCTCGAAGGGACGCCCGAGCGTCCCGTGCTGATCGTCAACTCGGCGCGCGCTGAGCCGGCAGCGGATTCCTGAGATGGCTGCTTCCTGGTTCCGCCAGCCCAGCATCCTCCCGGGCTTCGGGCTTACGCTCGGGTTCACGACGTTCTTCCTGAGCGCCCTCGTGTTGCTGCCGCTCGCGGCGCTGGTCTTCAAGACCACGTCGCTGACCTGGTCGGAGTTTCTCGACGTGGTGCTGGACGAACGAGCGCTTGCGTCCTACCGGCTGAGTTTCGGCGCGGCTTTCATCGCCGCGGTCGTCAACGCCTTCTTCGGCTTCATCGTCGCCTGGTCGCTCGTGCGCTACGAGTTTCCGGGGCGCCGCCTGGTCGATGCGCTGATCGACCTGCCTTTCGCGCTGCCCACGGCCGTGTCGGGCATCGCGCTCGCCACGGTCTTCTCGCCGACGGGCTGGCTCGGCGTGAGGCTGCAGGAGCTGTTCGGGATCCAGGTGGCCTACACGTGGCTCGGCGTCGTCGTCGCGCTGATCCTGATCGGCCTGCCGTTCGTGGTGCGCTCGGTGCAGCCGGCGCTGGTCGAAGCGCAGCGTGACCTCGAGGAGGCCGCCGAAACACTCGGCGCGAGCCCCTTCACGGTGTTCCGCCGCATCATCCTGCCGGCGGTGCTGCCGGCGCTCGTCACGGGCTTCACGATGGCGTTCGCGCGCGGCGTCGGCGAGTACGGGTCGGTGGTGTTCATTGCCGGCAACCTGCCGCTCAAGACCGAAATCACGCCGCTCCTGATCGTGATCAAGCTCGAGCAGTTCGACTACAACGGCGCCGCAGCGCTCGGCTTCATGATGCTGCTCGTGTCCTTCCTGATGCTGTTCGCCATCAACCTGGTGCAGTCGTGGAGCCGGCGGCGACATGTCGGGCCCGCCGACACGGGCCGCAGGGTCGAGCGGCGCGCGCGCCCGCGCACCCAGAAGGTCGGGGCCTGACGTGGCTGGCGCAGCCCCGCGGTTCGAGCAGCGCAAGCATGTGCCGCCAGGCGTGCGTGCCGGGCGCATCGCGCTGATCTCGGTGGCCATCGGCTTCCTGGCCCTGCTGCTGCTGGCGCCGCTCGGTGCCGTGCTCGGGCAGGCGTTCGCGGAGGGCTGGCGCGTCTTCCTCGAATCGTTCGACAATTCGGACACGCTCGCCGCGATCAAGCTGACGCTGCTCACGGCGGCGATCGTCGTGCCGGTCAATACGCTGTTCGGCATCGCGGCCGCGTGGGCGATCGCGAAATTCGAGTTCAAGGGCAAGAGCCTGCTGATCACCTTGATCGACCTGCCGTTCGCCATTTCGCCGGTCATCGCGGGCCTGGTGTTCGTCATGCTGTTCGGCGCGCACGGCTGGTGGGGCCAGTGGCTGCAGGATCGCGACATCCAGGTCATCTTCGCGGTGCCAGGGATCGTGCTCGCCACCATGTTCGTGACGTTTCCCTACGTCGCGCGCGAGCTCATTCCGCTCATGCAGCAGCAGGGCAGCGAGGAAGAGGAGGCCGCCATCACGCTCGGCGCCGGCGCCTGGACTACTTTCCTGCGCGTCACGCTGCCGAAGATCCGCTGGGGCCTCATCTACGGCGTGATCCTGTGCAACGCCCGCGCCATGGGTGAATTCGGCGCGGTCTCCGTCGTGTCCGGGCACATCCGCGGCCTGACGACGACGATGCCGCTGCAGGTGGAGATCCTCTACAACGAGTACCTGTTCGTGGCAGCCTTCGCAGTGGCGTCCGTGCTCGCGCTGCTGGCGATCGTGACGCTCGTGATCAAGACACTCGTGGAGTGGCGTGCCGACAGGCGCACAGGCTGATGGACAGGATTCCTGCATTGCTGAAAGACTGGATGGCGAGCCTCAGGCGGCTGGCGGCCGGGCCGGCCACGCTCGAGCGCACGCTGACGCTCACGCTCGGCGGACTCGTGCTCGCCGCGATCCTGGTGCTGGCGATCAGCGCCGTCGGCTTGCTGCACAAGCAGGCCGAACAGGAGGCGATCGCCCGGGTCCAGCTCGCCGGCGTCGCCGCGCGCGAGGAGTTGCGTCGCCTCAGCGAAGACACGCTCACGACGACGCGCGTGCTCGCGGATCGCCAGCCGTTGCAGCGGCTGATTCGCGCGGGCAGCCGCGAGCAGACTGAGCTGTTCCTGCGACGCAGCTGTGGCGCGCTCAATCTCGGCGCCTGCGCCGTCATCGTCGGGACGAACGTCATCGCCAGCACCGGCCGCAACGTGGCGTGGAACGAGACGCTCGAAGCGGTGACGGAACAGGGCGAACGCTTCATGCTGGCCCCGTCCTGGCAGCCGGACGGCCTGATCGGCGCCGCGGCGCTGGTGCCCAACCTCGTCGAGACCCGCGTCGTCGCGTTGCGCTATTTCGACGCCCGGCTGGCCGTTGCCCTGTCCGAGCAGGCGGGCGTGCCGATCCGCCTCGTCCGCCTGTCGAACTGGCTCGACAACGTCGAGCCCGATTTCAAGGAACTGCATTCGACGGCGCTGTCGCGCGCCGAAAGCGTGGCGCGCCGCATCGAGCCGCGCGACCTGTTTGCGTCGAGCACCCCGATCTTCGCGTCGACCGGCGAGGGCATTGCACTGCTCGAAGCGCGACTGCCAGCGTCCGAGAGCGACTCGGAAGTGGCCGGATTCGTGCGCCGCCTCGCCTTGACGGCTTTCCTGCTGAGCCTCGGCGCTGTTGCTGTTGCACTGTTGCTGGCACGGCGCATCGTGCGGCCGCTGCAGTTCGTGGCCGAATCCGCGACCCGGCTCGGGCGGGGCGACTTTTCCGCCTCGATTCCCGTCGCGGGTGGTGGCCCGGAGGTCGTTGCACTCGCCAGGACCCTCGAGGACATGCGACGCCACCTGGTCGAGCTCACGGCGACCCTGCGCCGTCGCGAGGCCGACGCGCAGGCGATGCTGCGCGGAGTCGTCGAGGGCGTGTATGCCGTCGACTCCAACCGCAACGTGAAGTACCTCAACCCGCAGGCGGAGCGCATGCTCGGCGTTGATTCCGGCACGGCCGTCGGCAAGTTCTGCGGCGACGTGCTCAAGCCCTGCGCGTTGCCGGACGGCACGCGACCCTGCGACAGCGCGTGCCCGATCGTCGCCTCGCGCGAGCACGGCCAGGCGCAGGTTACAGAGTTGCTCCAGCGCGCGGATGGCGCCAGGCGCACGGTGATCATCACCAGTGCCGGCATGGTCGACGGCCTGCAGGTGCAGGTCATGCGCGACGAGACCGACCTCGAGGCGGCCCGCCGCGCCCGCGACACGATCCTCGCCAACATTTCGCACGAGTTCCGGACACCGCTCGCCGCGCAGCTCGCGTCGATCGAGCTGCTGCAGGAGAACCTGCACGTGCTGCCGCGTGAGCAGCTCGAGGAACTCGTGACCTCTTTGCGCCGGGGCTCGCTGCGGTTGACGCGGCTGATCGACAACCTGCTCGAGAGCGTACGCATCGAGTCGGGGCAGCTCGCGATCCGCCAGCAGCACCTGCAGTTGCACGAGATCGTGCAGGACGCGGTGGAACTCGTGGGCAGCCTGTTCACGCAACGCGGCCAGACGCTCGCGGTGGACGTGCCGGAAGAGCTGCCTGCGCTGGTGGGTGACGGGCCGCGCCTGACGCAGGTCTTCGTCAACCTGCTGGCCAACGCCAACAAGTTCGGGCCGGAGGGCAGCACGGTCAGCATTGGCGCGCGACTCGTCGATGGCGTGCTCGAGGCCACCGTGGACGATGCCGGGCCCGGCGTTACCGAGAGCGAGCGTGGCTCGATCTTCGAGCGCTTCCATCGTGCCTCGGCGGAAGAACCAGAGCCGCGCGGTCTCGGCCTGGGACTGTGGATCGTGAAGTCGATCGTGGAACGTCACGGCGGCACGGTGGCGGCCATGCGCGGCGAGCAGGGGCTCACGCGCTTCGTGGTCCGGTTGCCTGTCGGAGGGACGGGCGCGTCATGAAGATCCTGGTCGTCGACGACGATCCCGACCTGTTGTCGCTCGTCGGCTTCGCGCTGACGCAGTCAGGATTCGTCGTCGTCAAGGCGGCCGACGTGCCGTCCGCATTGCAGGTCTTTGCAGCAGAATCGCCCGACCTTGCGATCCTGGACATCAACCTGCCCGGCGGCAGCGGCTTCGACATCTGCACGGCGATTCGCCGGCAGTCGCGTATCCCCGTGATGATGTTGACCGCGCGCGGCGAGGAGGAAGACCTGGTGCGGGCGCTCGACCTCGGCGCGGACGACTACCTCACCAAGCCTTTCAGTCCGCGCACGCTGCTGGCGCGAGCGCGGGCGTTGCTGCGACGTGCGGGACTCGAAGCGGGCGGTTCGATGACCGTCGGCTCGTTGCGCCTCGACCTGGAAGCGCACGTGCTGCATGTAGGCGAGGCACAGCCTGTCAAACTGACCAAGCTCGAGTCGCGCCTGCTGCAGATCCTGATAGCGAATGCCGGCCATGTCGTCGGCACCGAACGGCTGCTCACTCACGTGTGGGGGCACCGTGGCAGCGGCGACCGGCAATTGCTCAAGCAGCTGGTGCACCGGCTGCGGCAGAAGATCGAGGCAGATCCGGCGGCACCGCAGGTGCTGCAGACCGCGGCGGGGGCAGGGTACAGGCTGGAGGAGAAGGGGTAGGAAGGGTAGGAAGGGTAGGAAGGGTAGGGGATAGGGGTTAGTCGGAGGTGCGGTTGTTGCGGAAGGTTCTGCGGCACGCGCCGGGGGAAGGCAGAGAAGTGACAGAGCGGGAAGAGCTGGAAGCGATGGCGGCGAAGCTCGCGGCTCATCCGGACTACCGGGTGCTGCGACGGCTGGATACGACGCGCCAGCGACCCGCCCTCGAAGGGCCTGCCGTGCGGCACGCCGCGATCGTAGACACTGAAACCACCGGTACCGATCCGACGGTCGATAAAGTCATCGAACTCGCGATCGTCGTGGTTGAGTACTGTCACGTTACGGGGGCCGTCGGGCGTGTGCTCGAGACCTACGATGCGCTCGAAGATCCGGGCATGCCGATCCCGCCCGCGTCAACCGCCATTCACGGCATTACCGACGAGATGGTCGCGGGCCAGCGCATCGACGACGCGCGCGTCGGTCAGTTGCTTGAGTCCGTCGGTATCGTGATTGCGCACAACGCTGGTTTCGACCGCAAGTTCCTCGAGCCCCGCCTGCCCGTGTTCGCCATGCTGCCGTGGGGCTGTTCGTGGCAGGAAGTGCCGTGGAGCGACGCCGGGATCGCGAGTTCCAAGCTCGAGTACCTCGCGTATCGGTACGGCTTCTTCTATGACGGCCACCGCGCCGAAGCCGATTGCCATGCATTGCTCGAAGTGCTGGCACTACCCTTTGGCGAGTCCGCAGGCACGGCGCTCAAGTCGCTGCTCGATTCCGCGCGCAGCCCGTCGTTCCGGCTGTGGGCGAACAATTCGCCGTTCGAAACCAAGGACGTGCTCAAGAAGCGCGGTTACTGGTGGGATGCGGGCCGTCGCTGCTGGTCGGTCGAAGTGCGGTCGCAGGAAGCGGTGCAGGAAGAACTGGCGTGGCTGCGCGACACCGTCTATGCCGGCAAGAACGTCGAGCTCGATCTCGACGAGTTCGACGCCAGGACGCGTTACGCCGCGCGCGAAGGGCGACGCACGAAGTTGCGGACGAAGTGACCAGCGCTCATCCTTGCGGGCGAGTTACGAGGTAAGTTGCGACATGACGGTGAAAGACAGTAACGGCAATACGCTGGCCGAGGGCGATTCGGTGCAGGTCATCAAGGACCTGAAGGTGAAAGGATCGTCGGAGACGCTGAAGCGCGGCACGGTGTTCAAGAGCATCCGGCTCACCGACGACGAAGAAGCGATCGAATGCGGGCAGGGCCGCAACATGGTGGTCCTCAAGACCTGTTTCCTTAAGAAAGCGTAGGCGAGAGGAAGTGGTCAGCGACCAGTGATCAGCGACCAGTGATCAGCGACCATTGATCAGCGATCAGAGATCAGTGATCAGTGAGTATTCACGATCCATTCGGCGGGCTCCGTCCCGGGCCGTCTGACATCCGACACCTGTGCCAGTCGTTGGAGTCTCGGGCGCGGTTTGCGCTGGGCGCGACCGCCGCACCAAATTCAGCGAATGCGCAGGGCCGTGATCAGTCGATCCGCCAGGCCGTGACGGACCCTACACGCCGAACGTTGCCCAGAAATCGCAGCGGGCGGTGTTGACCCCCTCGCCCATGGCGAGGGCGGCGGCGTCCAACACCAGGTGGTTGTCGCGAGCGGCGTCGTACGGCGTCCAGGTCGGCGCGCCACTGGCGCCCGGGGTGCCACTGGCGGACAGGCTGCCCCAGTACGACTGCATGGCGGTCGACAGTGAGCGTTCGGCCGTGGTCGGCGTGTAGCCCTGGATGTCGAGCACACCGAATACATACAGCAGCTCGAGTCCATGGACGGCGCCGTAAACGCTTGAGGTGGGGGCGTCGGGAACTTCGGTGAAGAAGTACCGGTAGACCGGTTCGGACTGCGCGCTCACGAGGGCGCGCGCGATCGTACGAGACGGGCAGATGAATTTGATGTCGGATGTAAGCGCGACGTAGGCGCGGCGCGCGGAGCCGAAGGCGGCCGGACGAATACACGTTCGCGACCTGCGCGCGCACCACGGGGTTGGGGAAGGTGCTGGCGAGGATGAGCTGGTACTGCTCCTCGCTGAAGGTGAGCGGCACGTCGCGACCCGTCTCGTCGGCGTTCGTGCCGATGACGGTAGGCACGCGGTTGTGCTGACCGTTGCGGATCGCATCGAGCGGCGCGGTCGGCAGCAGAGTGCCGTCGACAGTCGGCTGGTAAGGCGCCTGGCTGCCGGTGAGGCTCACCACGGGAGGCAGCGCCGCCAGCAGTTCGGCCGAAGATTTCGCGCGCAGGCAGGCAGCGACGTCCGCTGCGGTGCTGCAGCCGACGTTGCCAGCCAGCGTTGCGCCGGTGGCGAGTGCCGTGCTGCGCGTGTCGGCGACGCAGCCGCCGCTTTCGATCAGGGCGGAGGTGAAGAGCCCAGCGGCGGCTGGCGAGGCGAGCAGGGCGCAGACGTTCACGCCGCCGGCGGATTCGCCGAAGATCATCACGCGCGTCTGAGTTGCCGCCGAAGGCGGCGATGTCGCGCCGGATCCATTCGAGCGCGGCGACCAGGTCCTCGAGGGCGTAGTTACCGGAGCGTGTGTCGGGTGCCTCGGCGTCGAGTGCGGGATGCACGAGCCAGCCGAGCGGTCCGAGGCGGTACTGCAGCGTGACGACGACATTGCCGGAGGCCTCGGCGAGCGCGGCGCCGTCGTACAGCAGGCGGCCGGGCACCACTTCCTCGCGCGCAGAACCCACCACGTTGCCGCCGCCGTGGATGAAGACCATGACGGGTTTGCGGCCCGCCGGGAACGTGGCCTTCGGCGTGAACACGTTGACCGCGAGGCAGTCCTCGTCACCCTCGGGCTGCGCCGCTGTCGCGGTCGAGTTGGGGGCAGACCGGCGCGTAGGCGTTGGCGGTCACGGTGCCCGAGGGGCAGGCGGGTGATTCAGGGGAGCGCCAGCGCCGCGGGCCGCTCGGGCGCCGCGGCATAGCGGATGCCGAGAAACGACCAGCCGTTGCCGCGATCGTTGCCCTGATAGTCGCCGCAGCTGGTTTTCGCCAGCCCAGGTGTCGCCGGAGGCGGCGGAGGTGTGGTGCCGCCGTCGCTGGAGCCGCCACCGCCACCACAGGCGGCCAGCAGCAGCCACAACGGAATCAGCTTGAAGAATGTACGCATGAGTTGCCTTGCTCGGTCGTCGTTAAACGAAGAAAACGACTGGCGTCGAATGTGGTTGACGCGAACGGCCGCTCAGTAGTGTGGCCGTTGGATCCTGCGACCGGGTTCACTGTCGATAGCCGTTGACGCCACGGGTGCCAGCGATCGCAGCGCAAGCAGTAGAGCTGCAAGGTGTGATCGCGGCTCAGGAGATCCGCGACCGTGTGCAGGTGGATGGGGGAGGGCATGCGCGGAGCGTGCGCTCGAACCAGGTGCAGGGGGTGAGCCTGCCCCGTGCGACGAGCTGATGGGCCATGCATGACAGCTGTCGGACGCGTCGCACGCGGCCGGCCGATCGGCAATACTGCGCACGGCTGACTGCACGCCTGGGGGGCTGCGCATGAACACGCGATTGATCCGAGTCGCTGCCGTGACACTGTGGCTGGCGGCGGGCATCGCCCGCGCTGCAGAGCCAGCCGCCGATCTGGTGGTGGTCGGTGCCGCGATCGCCACTCTGGATCCGGCCCGGCCGGAGGCCACGGCCCTGGCCGTGCGCGGCGACCGCATCGTGGCCGTCGGCAGCGATGCCGAGATCGCTCCGTTCGTTGGACCCGGCACGCGCCGCCTCGAGGCTGGCGGGCGCCGCGTCGTGCCGGGCTTCATCGAGGGGCACGGGCACTTCATGTCACTCGGCGAGTCGCTCGGCACGCTCGACCTGCGCGGTGCCGAGCGGTGGGAGGACATCGTCGCGCAGGTCAAGGCGGCGGCGGCCACCGCCGCGCCGGGCGACTGGATCGTCGGCCGTGGCTGGCATCAGGAGAAATGGCGCGGGTTGCCGGCCGATGCGGTGGGCGGCGTGCCGACCAACGCGGCGCTGAACGCCGTGGCACCACGAAATCCCGTGGCCCTCGAGCACGCGAGCGGCCACGGTGTGATCGTGAATGCGGCGGCGCTGGCGCTGGCCGGCATCGACGCCAAGCGCGGCCGATCCCACCGGTGGGCAGATCGTGCGCGACGCGCGAGGCACGCCGACCGGCTGGCTGGTCGATACCGCAGCTGATCCGGTGTATGCGGCACAGCAACGCGCGCTGGCCGCGCTGCCCGCCGCGGAGCAGCGTCGACTGCAGGTCGAACAAGTCCGCCGGGCCGGGCAGGAGGCGCTCGCCAAGGGCGTCACCACGTTCCACGATGCGGGTGCGTCGTTCGCGACGATCGATCTCTATCGCGAGCTGGCGGAGGCCGGCGAGTTGCCGATCCGGCTCTACGCAATGGTGGGCGGCGAGAGCAACGAGCGCCTGGCGCGGGATTTGCCGCGTTACCGACTGGTCGGACATGCGAATCACTTCCTCACCGTGCGCGCGATCAAGCGCATGGTGGACGGCGCGCTCGGTTCCCGCAGCGCCTGGCTGCTGGAGCCGTACACGGATGCGCCCGACAGCACCGGGCTCGTGGTCGACAGCCTGGAGACGATCGCGCGTACCGCGGAGCTCGCGGCTGCCAACGGTTACCAGCTGAACACGCACGCGATTGGCGACCGCGCCAATCGCGAGATTCTCGACCTGTACGAGCGCGCGCTGCGCGGACGCGACGGCCGGGCGCTGCGCTGGCGCATCGAGCACGCGCAGCATCTGCACCCTACCGACGTGCCGCGTTTTGCCAAGCTCGGCGTGATTGCGGCGATGCAAGGCGTCCACGCGAGTTCGGACGGACCGTGGGTACCGAAGCGCCTCGGCGAGCCGCGCGCCGGCGAGCGTACCTACGTGTGGCGCTCGCTGATCGATTCCGGCGCGCTGGTGGGCAACGGCACCGACGTGCCGGTCGAGGACATCGACCCGCTGGCGAGCTTCCGCGCCTCGGTCACGCGCGAGATGGTAAACGGCCAGCGCTTTCACCCCGAGCAATGCATGACGCGCCAGGAGGCGCTCGCCAGTTACACCTGGAATAACGCCTACGCCGGCTTCGAGGAGGACCTCAAGGGCAGCCTCGCGCCCGGCAAGCTGGCCGATTTCGTGGTGCTCGATCGCGACATTCTGCGCGTGCCCGACGCCGAACTCGCCTCGGCGAAGGTGCTGCACACGGTGCTGGCCGGGCGCGTGGTCTACAGTCGCGCGCCCCAGGCGCCCTGAGCCGCAGCGAAGGCGCGGTCGAGTGCGCCGATCCCGGGCGGCCCGTTTTCTGCTGCCCTCGGCAAGCCCTGATGTGACGTTATGACAGACGCGGTATGCTGCAATGCAGCAAAGGCTGTAGACCAGCCTACCCACCGAGAAGCCAAATGATCGTCGAAATGCAGGAATTCATGAGCGAGCAATCGCAGGCCCTGGCTGACCAGGTCGAGAAGTTCCGCAAGAATCCGGTCGGCTTTATGCGTAAGGCCCTCGTTGATTCGGCGGAGAGCTTCAAGTCGCTGAAGAGTCCGGTGCGCATGGTCGCGCACTCGGGCGTGAAGTTCACGGTCGTGTCGCAGAACGCATTGCAG
>CAVOWK010000034.1:0-26664 GCA_963700045.1 uncultured Gammaproteobacteria bacterium | reverse complement strand
GCGACCGCGGTGAGAACGATCACGCGAACGAGATGCAGCCGCATGAGGACCCCTCCTTGCTGCGGTCCGGCCCGAGCGGTGCACACACGGAACCCGTTGACTCGGGTCTGATCGTGAGATCAGCCTGGACGCCCGAGCGCCCGATTGAAATCGTGGATGTTGGCAATGGAGACTGCAGCCGCTGCAAATCACCCAAACCCCTCCACCGTGACCAGCCGCGCGGACCTGCTGCTGGGGAACTGGCGCCGGCCGCGCTGGTTTCACGCCGTGCTGCGGTTATGCGAGCGCTGCGAACACCGGATCGACCTGTGGGGCGCCGCGGCGCCCGGCGTCGACGTGCCTCAATCAGAAGTCGATGCGGTCCTGCGCAGCATCGAGAACCTGATCCGTCGACCGGGCACTGGACCCGACAAGGTGCGTGAGCTCCGGCGCTGGGCCGCAACGAAACTTGCGCCGAGCGGTGACGGCGATCTGCAAACTCCTGATCGTCGAAACGATCTGCCGAGTTGAGCCCAGGCACATCCCACCTGAACCACCTAGGTTGCACGCTCCCACTCCAGCGGTTTATCCGCCGCTGACCTGAACCGCAACGAGTCGATGGCAATGCCGTAATCCATGCGTTCGCCGCGCCAGCCGGTGGCGGCCGTGTTCGCACTAATATGAATGCCACGCTCGTATGAATGCCACGCTCGGCATGTTCGGCCGGCAGCTGTCGCCAATCCGCCAGTGGCTGCGTATGGCCCGGCGCGCAACCGTGCAGCGATTCGCCCCTGGCATTGAAGAAACGCCACGCGCCTTTGTCGCGCGCGGCCAGTGCACGACGAAACGCCGGCGAAATGCTGCGGGTCTTGCGGCCGACATCGAGCGGCTCGCCCTGCTCGTCTTCGGTGATTTCGACCTTGCTGCAGTCGCACGCGAGGCGACACTCTTCCCCGCGACTGACGGGGGCGTCGAAGCAAATCAGCCTGGGTTTGCCCATGGTGACAAAGGCATATCACCGCCCCTTGCACCAGGCTGCTCCCGGGCGTGCGGCTTCACGTGCCGCGCAGCGACCCTCGCCGTCGATTCATGGCGAGCAGCATCGCGGCCAACAGGGCCGCGAGCATCAGCGCACGCAGCGGGAACGCGATCGCCAGCACCAGCGGCGTCAACAGCATCCGCACCAGGAGCCGCAACCAATCGTGCTCCGCGATGACGGCGGCAATGGGCGGCGAATGACGGTAGTAGAAGCGGATGAACGCGCGGCCGAGCGTGCTGTTCTGCAGGTAGCGGTCGCGGAACTGCCGCAATGCCATGACGTGCGGCTCGATGGGTGAGCCGAAGGCCGCCGTGGCGATGAAGCAGCTCACTTTCAGACCTTCGTCCGGCACCACCTCCGAGCAGTCGGTGAACACCGGGACATCCACCGTCGTAGTGACCTGGTTGTTCGTCGTCTGGTAGTCGACGTCGCTGCTCGACGTTGCGAAAGTGAACGTCGCCGCCTGCTGTCGGGTGTTCCTGAAATCGTTGGAGGTCAAGCGCAGCGAGACGGTCGATCCGGCGGCGATGGCCGGCACCGTACAGCGCGTGCCCGTGCAGCCGGCGCTGTCGAAACGGACTCCCGGAATCGACGTCGGCACCTGGGTCATGTCGACGAACACGTTGCTCGCGACGTCCGGGCCCCTGTTGGCCACGCTCACGAACGCGTCGAGGCGCCGCGTTGTACTGCAGGGAGGAACGATCGTGATGCTGGTGGTGAGCCCCAAGTCGACACAGCTGTCGGCAGCGGAGCGCTTCACCGCGGCGACCGCGCGATTGTTCGCTGTTTGCGTATCGAGAGCGAGGCTGCTTACCGCCACATTGACGCTGCATTGCGGCTGGGTCGCACTCGCGACGATGGCGGGGATGACCAATGTGGCGTTGGCACCCGCGGCCAGTGAGCCAATCGACCAGACGCCCGTGGCCGCGTCGAATGTCCCGGTGCTCGGAAACGCCGCCGTGCCCGTTGGAATGCGCAATTCCGCCGGCAGCTGGTTCGTAACCTGCACGCCGCTCGCTTCATCCGTGCCAATGTTGCTGGCGGTAATCGTGAACTGGACCGGCTGCCCGGCTGTCGGCACGACCGTATCGACGGTCATCTGCAGCGCAATGTCCGGCGCGGCGCAGAGCCGCAGTGGAACCAGCGCGAGGAACGCCGCCGCGGCGAGCGCGATTGCATGGACTTGGGTCAGTCGCATGAGAATCCTTACTTGCTGCGGTGTCGTGTCGACCACCAGGACTGTACTCCGCGGCAGCCAAGCCGGTTTGACATGAGAGCCTGCGGTCTGACTGAGACTCTACGTTTGGTACGGCTTTCTCTCAAGCTGCGCTTCAGTGGTAGCTACTCAGACGTTTCAGCTGAAACGTGCAGAGGATCTTTACAATGATCCGGGTGACAACGTCAGCGCCCAGTTGAGATATTATATAAATATCGATATACTTTCTCGCGTGAAGCCGCTCGACTTTCTCGGTGATTCCCTGGACGTCCTGAGGGCTTTTCCCGATGGCGCGCGGCGCGCCGCTGGATTCCAGCTCGATCGGCTGCAGCGCGGACTCGAGGCCCTCGACTGGAAACCAATGCCGTCGATCGGAGCTGGCGTGCAGGAGATCCGCGTCCGTGAAGAGGGCGGAGCATTCCGGGTGATCTACCTTGCCCGGCGGCGACTGTCAGAACTGATGAGGACGCAACGATGACGACGACCAAGCGCACAAACTTCGCCTCCGTATGGGATGCCATCGAGGATTCCCGCGAGATCGCTGCTAGTCTCAGGCTCCGCGCCGAAGTGGCCAATGCCATCATCGAAGAGACCCGCCGTCGCAAGCTCACTCAGGCACGAGCGGCCGTAATCTGCGGCGTCACGCAGCCGCGCATCTCCGATCTCATGCGCGGAAGATTGGATCTCTTCTCGCTCGACGCATTGATCGACATGGCGGCGCAACTCGAGTTGCGCACGAGCGTCACGGTCCGCAGGCGTCGCGCCGCCTGACATTCGCACCCCTGCCGCGGCCAACGCGGGACTGTCCGCACCACACCGAGAGAGGTCTGGCGGCAGCGCCCGCACCCTACTCCGTCGTCACGATCGCGAAGGTGCCCGGCGCCTTGTCGATCAGCGTAAAGAAGCGCACCAGGTCGATCTTGCTGCCATCGATCTCGAGGTCGTCGCTGAGCAGGGTGTCCTCGACGCCCGCCGTGCCGGTCATCATCTTGATGAAGATCGGCTTGGTCAGTGTCAGGGTCGCGTTGGCATCGGTCGCGGGGGCCGCCTTCTTGAAGTGCAGCACCGCGTTCTCGATCCACAGCACGTAGGACTCCTCGATGTCGGTCAGTACCAGGTTGACCTTCAGGTTCTTGCCATCGGCGGCGGGACCGTCCAGCCCTGCCGCCATGGCTTCGAGGAAGCGCTCGATCGGTGTCTGCTGCAGCATGTCGATCAGGAAAGAGCGATCGATGCCCTTCTGCGGCGGCCCTTCGCGCAGCTCCATCGCCGCCGTGAGGTAACTGTTGCGCCAGGTCGCGGCCTCGGCCATGTAGCCCAGCTGCTCGTAGGTGCGCGCGAGCAGTTCCCTTGCGCCCTTGTGCTCGGGGGCGCCGAAGACCGCATGGTTCAGCAGCTCGGCCGCCCAGCGGTAGTCGCCCTGGTCGTAAGCCGTCTGTGCGGCGGCGACGGCCTTGTCCGCACCCCCGATCAGATCGAGCCAGCGCTTGGCCGATTCCTGCGGCGGCAGCGGGTTGAGGTTGGCGGGGTTGCCGTCGTAGGCCCCGAGATAGAACTGGTAGATCGCCTTGACGTTGTGCCGCAGGTCGCCGTAGTAGCCACGCGCGCCGAAGAAGGACGCCAGCGACGGCGGCAGCTTGACCAGCTCGGCGATCTCGCGCGGCGTGTGGCCGGCGTTGATCAGGCGCACGGTCTGGTCGTGCATGTACTTGTACACGTCGCGGTGCTTGGTGATGAAGTCGACGATGCGCGCGTTGCCCCACACCGGCCAGTTGTGCTGGCCGAAATAGACCTCGGCGTCGCCCAGGTTGTCGATGGCCTCCTGCAGGTAGGTCGACCATTGCAGCGAGTCGCGCACGTTGGCACCGCGCACCGGGAGCAGGTTGTGCATGGTCTGCGCCAGGTTCTCGGCGCCACCGTAGGCTTTCTTGTCCGGGATCGAGAACGTGAGCTCGGCCGGCGCCTCGGCGCCGGGGACGTTGTGGAACACGAAGCGCACGCCGTCGATCACCAGTTCCTGCTCGGGCGTGGTGATCAGCTGCGTGGGCATCAGCACGCCGATCGCGCCGTAGGCGACGTTCTTGCCCAGGCCCGTGTCGACATTACCCTTCGGTGAGCGCTCGAGGTTCTTGCCGAACTGGTACATCGAACGCCGCGCGATGGCCGTGCCGACGAGGACGTTCTCGCTGGTCGCCTCCTCGATGAAGCCCGCGGGCGCGACGACCGGGATCTTGCGTTGGGCCACCTCCTGCGCCGAGGCGACGCCCAGCGCGCCGCCAAAGTGGTCGGCGTGGCTGTGCGTGAAGACGATGCCCGACACCGGCTTGTCGCCCAGGTGCTTGCGCGCGAACGCCAGCGCCGCGGAGGCACTCTCGCGTGCGGTGAGCGGGTCGACGACGATGAAGCCGGTCTTGCCTTCGATCAGCGTCATGTTGGAGATGTCGAAGCCGCGCAGCTGCCAGATGCCGTCGGTGACCTTGAACAGCCCGATCTGTGCATTCAGCACCGCGTGCCGCCACAGGCTCGGGTTGACGGTGGGTGGCGCCTTGCCGTCGACGAACTTGTAGGCATCGAAGTCGATCAGCACCGTCGAGCCGTCGGCCGACATGATCCTGCCCTCTGGGCGCGCGATCAGACCACGCTTGGCGTCCTCGAAATCCTGCGGGTCGTCGAGCTTGAGTTCGGTCGCCATCTGCTCGTTGGCCTGCAGCGTGGCCGGCATGGCGTCACCGGCGGTGCCGCCGACGCCGGTGTTCTTGCCGCATCCGGCCAACAGGGCCAGCAGCGTGGCAAGGATCAATCTTTGCAATGGGTTCAAGTCGTCTCCAGGGTGTCTTCTTGTATTGTCCGGCCGAAGTCCGTGCGGGCTGCCGCCGATTCAATTCTGCGAGCGCAGATGATCCGCCAGGTACTTGAGCTCGTCAGCAGAGCCCTGCTCGGTCTGCCCGCGGATAGGAAATACAAACCACCTTCCAGGCCCGGTCGATTCGCGTAACGGGCCTCATGGCCAGCCCGAGCCTACCGCCGGCGGCCCTCGTCTGACAAATCCGGCAGCCAAGAGGCCCGGCCGGCTCGCAGCGAAGCAGGAGTGAGTCGCATCGCGACAAGCGACAGTGCACGGATGCACTGGCTGGGTCGCAGTGGAGCAGGGATAGCAGAGCGTGGCGAGTGAAGCGTAGCGACCCGCAGGGCGAGATCCATGGGTGAGTCGCGTGCGGCGAACGCCGGGACACTGACGTCCCGGCCGGTCCTTAGCGCAGCAGGGACAGCGAAGCGTAACGGTGCCGCCCGGACGTTGCGCCTGTCCGCTGGCGCGGATATACTCTTTCTAATTGTATATCTAGATGAGTCAGGCCATGCAGGTCTCCAAATGGGGTAACAGCCTCGCGGTTCGCCTTCCCGCCGCGGTGGTCGAGGCACTGGGTCTGAAGGAAGGCGACCAGCTCGAGATCCAGGTCGCGGGCAGGAAGGCGTTCGAGGTGTCCAGGGCGCCCAATGCCCGGGAGCTCCTCGCGCGGCTGCACAAGTTCCGCGGCCGGCTCCCCGCCTCGTTCAAGTTCGACCGTCTCGAGGCCAATGAGCGGCGCTGACGCGTTCTTCGACACCAGCGTCCTGCTGTATCTGCTGTCGCAGGATTCGGCGAAGGCCGATCGCGTCGAAGCGCTGCTCGCCGAACGCGGCACCATCAGCGTCCAGGTCTTGAACGAATTTGCGGCGGTCGCCCTCCGTAAGCTCAAGATGCCGCTGCCCGAGGTCAGGGAAGTCCTCGACACGATCCGTGCGGTCTGCGACGTGGTTCCGGTGACCGTCGAGACCCACGACCGGGCGCTAGCCATCGTCGAGCGCTACGGCTTCTCGCTGTACGACTCGCTGCTGATCGCAGCGGCGCTGCTTGCCGGCAGCAAGCGCCTGTACTGCGAGGACCTGCAGCACTACCAGCTCATCGATCGCCAGTTGCGCATCGTCAATCCCTTCATCGCACGCTGAGCCCCAGGCCCGGGCGACGGAGCGCCGCTTCAGTCGCTGCGCGGGTCGCGAAGCAAACGCCAGTCTCGGCATTCTTCGCCACGGACAACCATCCTAGGCGCGAACCGTAATCGCGCGACAAAAGTCGCGGGCACGACTTTTGAACCGCCGGAGGCGGGCCCGTAGGGCGAGAACCATGGACGGTCCGAGTAACCGCACTGCGGCGTCTGCCCTACTGCCGAATCTCGGTCTTAACCTGCCCAACCCCTCCGAAGCGGGGCTTCAGTCGCCCCGCATACCAGCCAATCCCCAGCCATGATCGACGGCTTCGGCACTCTGACTCTTCCGCTCTTTGATCCACGCCGGAATCACCTTCCGCACATAGACGTCCGCAAAATCGGCGAGCTCGCCGGACTCGAGCTTGTCCGCGTCGGTCTGGCTGATACGGCCCAGCTTGCGCAAACCAGCGACGACCCTGCGATCCATCGGCGGATAGGTGCCCTCGCTCTCGACCGCGAGCATGCACACAACCGTTGGAATACCGGCGCCGTGAATGGACACGGTGTCTTCCAGAAACTTAACGATCTGATTCGCCGACACTCGGCCGACCGCCGGCAGCGCCCGGGCCGCCTTGGCGATGGCGAGCAGTCCTTTCGGGGGGACCGGCGGCACCTGCTTCTTGGCCGCATCCACCGAACTCAGCCGACAGATCGCGGCAACCTCGCTCGCGCTAAGCGCGAAATGGTCGATGTCGTACCGTTCATCGTGCCGCCAGATGCTTCGACGATACGGTCGGCTTGCTACGCGCTTTGATTTGCTGATTGCCATCGGTCCCATCCACGCAAAACCCCTCCGAGGCGCTGCCTCCGCAGCGCGAGGCCGCTGCGCGGCCCTCCCCTCTTCTGGCTTCGATTCCCCACCCCTGCCGACCCCAAGCCCAGGAACCGGAGCGCAGCTTCAGTCGCTGCGCGGGTCGCATATCAAACACCAGCTCCGAAGCTCTTTTCCACGGACAACCCGCGACGTTCCGCTGTCCATGGCCCCGGCCTTCGCTCCCGCTCGGACGTTCGCGGAGACCGCCTGACCTTGAGTCAGCCGGTGTCGATCTCTCCACTCACCCACTGCGGACCCGCCGGCACGGCCCTCCTCGTTCTCGCTGTCCATGCTTCACGGTCGGGCCCGGCACGGGTCCGTGCCGTGTCGTTCGTCGCAGCGCGACTCACCGGCGTGCCGGCGTTCGCTTAGGTCCCCTGACATCCAGTCGGCTGCCGACCACCGCCTCGCGGTTCAGTCGTCGACGCCCTTGGTGCAGGTCGCGCTAAGCCAGCGGCCGCTCAGGTCGACGTGCACTTTGCTGTCGCCCCGCAGCATGTCGATGCTGCCGGTGTAGCGCTCGTTCGATGTCGCGTCGAACTTGAAGTGCGATTTGGACGGCTCGGGCCCCGTGCAGACCTCTTCCATCTCGAGGTGCCCCGCGTTCTGCGTAATCACCTTGCGCTTGCAGTTCGGCTTGTCGCTGTGCCCCAGCTGGCCACGGTCGAGGTCCTCGCGGGTCACGCAGCTGCGGCTGGTCTGCGGCTTGCCCTGGCCCGCCTGCGCGCGCATCGACGCCTCGACCTTGGCGCGCTGCTCGGGCGGCATCTTCGCCAGCGCCTCCTTCGGCATCGGCATGCCCGACATCGCGGTGGTTGTCGTGACTTCCCAGGCGCCGGTCTTGATGTCCAGGGTGGCAGCCTGGCTGACGAGCGGCAATGCAGTGAGGACCAGGGCCGTAAACACTCTCTTCATGACGGTCTCCTTAGTTGCGTCGGGTCCGACTTCGGCGCACGGCCACCGCCATCAAGGCGATGAGGATGAAGGCGACCGGCACGATGAATTCGATCTGCAGAGCGAAGCTCACCAACAAGGCAATGGCTGCGTTCGGCTGCAACTCGTCCAACGAGACGGTGTCTCGATGACCAGTCGGGTCGACAAACATGCACCGCGGCGGTGATGTCGTGCTGCTGCTCCTGCCGACCGTAGGATAGTCGATGCCTTCGTAACGTAGTCCACCATGTTGAGCCGCATATTGCTCGCACAACGGAGCGGCATAGCGATGCTCGACGAACAGCGCCAGCCCGATCGCCACACCGGACGCCAGCGCGCCGACGATCAGGACGTTGCGAAAGCCGGACCACCATGAACGTGCCCGCGCGACGACCTGCGGCGCCTGCCGCTGCATCTCTTCCCGCGCGTAGCTGCTCGCCAGCGCCCGGATCTGCTCGGACGATTGCCCGCTCGCCTGGGCCTGCTCGAGCCGCGTCTTCATTCCCGCCAGGAACGCTTCGCGTGATTCGTTCGCAGATGGGTCGTCTTCCGGCGTTGAACTCATGGCAATCCTAATCGGCGTTGCGTGCATTCAAGGCCGGATGCAGGCGGGACCTGCCTTGCCGGGGTATCGGTCATGGCGCCAGTCGCCCCGATCTGCAGGCACCGGGCGACCGAACACCAATCAATCGTCGGGAGTCTACGCCCCTTCGCTCCCTTCCCCTCCAACCCACCCGGAACCGCGGAGCCGAAGCGCAGCTTCAGTCGCTGCGTCGAACCGCACAGAAAAGCGCTTCCTCGACATTCTTTGCCACGGACAACCATCCGAGGCATCGCAGTGCGATGCGACAGAAATCGCGGGAACGATTTCTGAACCGCCGCAGGATGAGTCGCAATGCGACGAACGCCGGCACACGGGTGAGCTGCATGCAGCGAACGCCACGCCGCGGATGGCGTGGCTGGTCCTTAGCGGAGCAGGACAGCGAAGCGTAACGGTGTCAGCCGGCTCGCAGCGAAGCCAAGGAGGGTGCAGCGTAGCGACCCGCAGGGCGAGGCCCAGGACGGGTCGAGTAACCGCAACGCGGCGTCTGCCCTCCGCAATGCACCGTCACCTCCCAGGCACTCGCGTGACCGGGCCCAGGTTCTCGGCTACTCTGGCCAGCGACTGGGTACCTAACAACCGCAAGTCGGGGGTCTATTGAAGTTGGCAATCGCCCGCCCTTTCCACAGGGACCCAGAGCAACCATAAGCGTGAGACGCCGTCTCGAGCGCGGCCTCCTTGTGCTGACGAGCGCACTGTGCGTGAGTTGCGGAAGCTCGCAGCACGCGGCGCAGCACGCCGCGGCTGACGCTGCGCCGCCCGTTCGCGGTGGAACGCTCAAGGTCGTCGGCAACTCCGACGTCGACCACCTCTGGCCCACCAGCGCGTATGTCACCGGTTCGATGTGGCTGACCGAGGCGTTCGCGCGGCAACTCGTCATGTATCCGCCCGCCGCCGACTACGCAACCAAGACCGCAGTCGTTCCCGACCTGGCGCAGGGGCTGCCGACCCGCTCGAACGGTGGCATCAGCGCCGACGGACGCCTCTACACCTTTCACCTGCGCAGCGGCGTGCGCTGGAACAGCTCGCCACCCCGCGCGGTGACGGCACACGATTTCGTGCGCGCGTTCAAGCTGTTCTGCAACCCGGTGAGTCCGGTCGGCGCGCCGCGCTACTACACCAGCACGATCGCGGGCATGACGGAGTACTGCACGGCCTTCACCAAGGTCCCGGCCACGGTTGCCGACATCCGCCAGTTCATCGCCTCGCACGACCTCGACGGCGTGCGCGCGCTCGACGATTCGACACTGGTCTTCAAACTCGTCGCGCCGGCGCATGACTTCCTCAACTTGCTGGCGGTGCCTTTCGCTTCGGCCGTGCCGAAGGAGTATCTCGACTATCTCCCGGACAGTCCGCAGTTCCGGCAACACACGCTCTCGGACGGCCCGTATGCCATCACGCGCTACGTGCAGGGCCGCGAGATCGAACTCACCCGCAATCCCGCCTGGGACCCGACAAGCGACCCCAACCGCGCCGCCTGGGTGGATCGAATCAGCATCCAGCTCGGGATCGACAACGAGCTGACCCAGCTGCAGCTGGAGGCCGGGACGGCCGACCTGTCCTTCGACATGTCGATGCTCACGGCCAACCAAGCGTCGCTGCTTGCGATCGGCGATCCACGCGTGATGCTCGCGCCCGACGGCGATCACTACGGCTCTCAGCACTACCTGGTCATCAACCTGGTCGGTCCCAATAATGGCGAGGCGTTGAAGCAGCTGAAAGTGCGCCAGGCGCTCGCGCTCGCGGTGGATAAGCGCGCGCTGGCGCAGCTCTCCGGAGGACCCGGCATCTCGCGACCGCTGTATCAGGCGGTCTCCAGTTCGATTGCGGGCTTTCGGCCCGGTGCCGATCGTCACGTGACGCCGAACGGCCGTGGTGATCCCGAGGCCGCGCGCCGGCTGATGGCGGAAGCGGGATACCCGCACGGCATCCGGCTGCGCGTCGCCTTCCCGACAGACTCGACATTTCCGATCGAAGCGCAGTCGGCGCAGGCCAGCCTGCGGCGTGCGGGCTTCGACGCCGAGCTGTTCCCCTACTCGGCCGGGGACTTCTGGGGCCGCCTGCTGCCCAATGCCCAGAACGCCCGGCGCGGTGAATGGGACATCGCCTACACCTCATGGGTTCCGGACTGGTTCGGCAGCAACAACGGCCGCTCGGTCATCATGCCGCTGTTCGACGGCCGCCCGTTTGGCAATCTCTCGCAGAACTACGGCCTCTACAACAGCGCAGCCGTGAACGACGCCATCGATCGGGCGCTCGCCGCACCCACGGCCGAGCTGGCCGAGGACGCCTGGGCCGACGCTGCGGTCCATGTCATGGACGACGTGGCGATCGTGCCGCTGATCGAGCGCAAGAATGGCTGGATGCGCTCCTCGCGCCTGCGTAACTGCGTCTGGTCCGTCCTCGGGCAGCAGTGCATCCTCACCGCCGTGTGGCTCGCCGATGCCGCCCCTGCCAAAGCGGGAGACCGGCAGTGACCGCATCGCCAGGCGCTGCCCCCCTGCTCGAAGTCCATGACCTCGCGGTCTCGTTCAAGACGCCGGACGGTGTGCTCGAAGCGGTGCGCGGCGTCTCCTTCGGCCTTGCTCGCGGCCGGACACTCGGCATCGTCGGCGAATCCGGTTCCGGCAAGAGCGTCACCACGCAGTCCATGGTCGGGCTCACGCGCGGCGCGCGAATCACCGGGCAAGCGCTGTTCGAGGGACGCGACCTGCTGGCGCTGCCCGCGGCGGAACTGCGCGCCGTTCGCGGGCGCGGCATCGCGATGATCTTCCAGAGCCCGCTGTCGAGCCTGCATCCGCTCTACACCATCGGCTGGCAGATCGCCGAAATGATCCGCGCCCACGAGCCCGTCTCCACGGCACAGGCGCGCGCGCGCGCCGTTGAACTGCTCGGCCACGTCGGGATACCGCGGCCCGAGCGACGGGTGGACGACTATCCGCACCAGTACTCCGGCGGCATGCTGCAGCGCGCGATGATCGCCATGGCCATCGCGCTCAATCCGCGCATCCTCGTCGCCGACGAGCCCACGACCGCCCTCGACGTTACGGTGCAGTCGCAGATCCTCCGGCTATTGCGGCGCCTGCAGGAGGAGTTCGGCACGGCCATCATCATGATCACCCACGACCTCGGAGTGATCGCGGAGACGGCCGACGACGTGCTCGTGATGTACGCCGGCCGGGCGATGGAGCAGGCGCCGCGCGAGAGCCTGCTGCGAATGCCGCGCCATCCGTACACGCAGGGGCTGCTGCGCTCGCGCCCGCGGCTCGACGCGATCGGTGGCCGGCTGGTGCCGATTCCCGGCCAGCCGCCGAGCCTGATCGCGCCGCCGCGCGGTTGTCCGTTCCAGGAGCGCTGTGAATGGTCGATCGACCGTTGCTCGAGCACTCCTCCACCGCTGGCTGACGTCGCTGGCGACCGTGCCGCGCATCGTTCGGCCTGCTGGCTGCCGGAACGAGGTGACGCGCCGTGACCACCGAGGTGCTCGTCCAGCTCCGCGATGTCGTCAAGGAGTTTCCGGTGCAGTCGAGCGCTGCTTTCGGCGGGCGCAGCGAGCGGCTGCAAGCCGTCGCGGGCGTCAGCCTCGAGCTGCGGCGCGGCGAGACGCTCGGACTCGTCGGTGAGACGGGCTGCGGCAAATCGACGCTGGCCCGCTGCGTCGTGCGCCTGCTGGAACCGAGCGCCGGCCAGGTCCTGTTCGACGGCCACGACATCTCGACCGCCTCGCACGCCGAGCTCGGACCCTACCGCCGCCGCATGCAGATGATCTTCCAGGATCCCTACGGCTCCCTCAATCCCCGTCGGCGCGTGGGCTCGATCATCGGCGACCCGTTCGAGATTCACGGCATCGGCCCGGCCGGCCAGCGCCGGCGCAAAGTGCAGGACCTGATGGCGCTGGTCGGGCTCAATCCCGAGCACTACAACCGCTTTCCGGCCGACTTCTCCGGCGGCCAGCGCCAGCGCATCGGAATCGCCCGCGCAATCGCGCTGCGCCCCGAACTCATCGTGTGCGACGAGCCCGTTTCGGCGCTCGACGTTTCGATCCAGGCGCAGATTCTCAACCTGCTCGACGAGTTGCAGGACGAGCTCGGCCTGACCTACCTCTTTATTTCGCACGACCTGTCCGTCGTGCGGCACGTCAGCGATCGCGTCGCGGTGATGTACCTCGGCAGGATCGCGGAGGTCGCTCCCTCCGCGGCGCTGTACGAGCGGGCGCGACATCCCTACACACGGGCGTTGCTCTCGTCGGTCCCGGCTTTCGATCCGGACGAGAGACGAGCACACGCGAGTGTGCTGCTCACCGGCGATCCACCGTCACCGCTCGATCCTCCGCGCGGATGTCGCTTCCACCCACGCTGCCCCCGAGCACAGGCGCGGTGCGCGGCCGAGGTGCCGCAACTCATCCCCCGGGCCGGCGACGGGCCCGAGCATACGACCGCCTGTCACTTCCCGCTGGCCGACGGCGAGACTATGTCGACTGACGCAGCGCGAAGCGTTACAGCATGAGCGCGGCCCCGCCCATTCGCGGCCGCGGCCCGTGGGAGCTCGCCTTCGAGCGACTGCGGCGCGACCGCGCTGCGATCGCCTCGGCAATCACGATTCTCTTCGCCCTCGCGATCGCGCTCGCCGCGCCGCTGCTGGCGCAGCTGACCGGTCACTCGCCGATCGAGCAGTTCACCGAAACCGGTCTCTCGCCAACGGGCATTCCGGTCGGACCCGGCCGCGAATTCTGGCTCGGCACCGATGGGCTGGGACGCGACGTGCTGGTCCGCATCGCCTACGGTACGCGCGTCTCGCTGCTGGTCGGCGTGCTGGCAAGCGGGCTCGCCGTCCTGATCGGCGCAATCGTGGGCATCGCCGCCGGCTGGCATGGCGGCGCCGTTGACACCCTCCTTTCCCGCTTCATGGACGTCGTGCTCTCGCTGCCCTTCCTGATCCTCGCGCTGGCACTGGCGGCGCTCGTCGGACCCGGACTCGGCGTGAGCATCTTCCTGATCGCGTTCTTCAGCTGGGCCTCGGTCGGACGCATCGTGCGCGCCGAGGCGCGTGCCATTCGCGAGCGCGAATACGTGCAGGCCGCCCGCGCGCTCGGCGCCGGCAGTGCCCGCATCATGTTCGTCGAGATGCTGCCGGTGGTGAGCGCGACGGTGATCGTCTACGCGACGCTCCTGATTCCCTCATCGATCGCCTTCGAGGCGACGCTCTCGTTCCTGGGCCTCGGCGTGCCGCCGCCGACGCCCACCTGGGGCAACATGCTCACCGACGCAATGGCGTACTACAAGGTTGCCTGGTGGCTGCTCGTCTTCCCGGGCGCGGCGCTGCTCGGCATCACCTACGCGTTCAACGTGCTCGGCGACAGCGTGCGCGATGCACTCGACCCCAGGCACGACCAGACCATTGGCGCGGGTCGCGGAGGTGCCGGGTGATCGGCTTCCTGCTGCGCCGCATCGCCTGGGGCACGCTCGTCGTCTGGCTCGTCGCGACGCTGGTCTTTGTCGTGTATTTCGCCGTGCCGCGGGACGTGGCGCGGCTCATCGCTGGCAGGCAGGCAAGTGAGGAAACGCTTGTGGTCGTGCGTGCGCGTCTCGGCCTCGACCAGCCCATCCTCGTCCAGTACGGGCGCTTCATCGGTCGCCTCGTGCACGGCGACCTCGGCGAGTCGTTCATCACGCAAGAGTCGGTCGTGTCGATCGTCGCGCGCGACATCCCTGTCAGCGCCTCGCTTGCGCTCGGCGGCTCGGCGCTCTGGCTGCTGCTGGGTGTTGGCGCGGGCGTCGTGGCGGCGATTCGGCCGCGGTCGCGGACCGACCGGTCCATCACGGCGCTCGCACTGTTCTTCTATTCCATGCCCACGTTCCTCGTCGGGCAGCTGCTGCTCTACTTCCTGTTCTTCCAGCTCTACCGGGTGGGGTTCGAGTTCTTCCCACCCGGCTCGTACGTGCCATTCACGGACAGCCCGTTGCAGTGGGCGCGTTTCCTGATACTCCCCTGGTTCACGATCGCCCTGGTGACGGGCGCCGCCTATGCCCGGCTCACGCGCGGCGCGATGCTCGACGCGCTGGGTGAGGACTACATTCGAACCGCTCGCTCGAAGGGTCTTCCCGAGTGGCGCGTCGTGCTGCTCCATGCGCTGCGCAGCTCACTGACGCCCGTCGTCACGCAGTTCGGCATCGACCTCGGCACGCTGATGGGCGGCGCGATCGTCACGGAGGTCGTCTTCGGCTTGCCCGGACTCGGGCGCGAGGTGGTCCAGGCGATTCTCAAGCAGGACCTGCCGGTCATCATCGGCGTAACGATCCTGTCATCGGCGCTGGTGGTCGCGGCGAATCTGCTGGTCGACGTGTGCCAGTCCCTCCTCGACCCTCGGGTGCGCGCGAACTAGGGCCGCCATCAAAGACCACCGTGCCAGCGGCGCGACCGGTACCGTGGGCATCCCACTCCGACGTCCATTCATTCCTGCAGCCACACGATCAGGAACGCAAACACGGCGAATACGCCGAGTGCACAAGCCAGCGCGACGCGAGCCGCAGAGCGGCGTCTGCCCGAACTCTGCTCTTGGCTCCCCACCCCTGCCGCCCCGAGGACCCCGAGTGCAGCCTCAGTCGCTGCGCACGGCACGTCGCATACGACGTTCTCCGCACTTTCGGCCACGGTTCTCTCCGATTCGAAAATGGAGGAAGGTAACCCTCGACTGAATATAGAAGCCGCGGCCGGATAATCTCCGGCCGCGCCGTTGGTCGAGTATTGCTTATTGGCCCGGGGCCCGATAACTCACGGTCTTCTTGCAGGCCGCGTCGACCTCCTCGGGCGTCATCAGCATGATCGTGCTGAGCCTGACCGTGCCGGAGGCGTTGACGGCGAGACTCAGTGCCGCTCCCGATATCGTATCGGGTACGTCCACGATCACATAGACGTCGCTGTCGCCGAGCGCGAAGTAGAACGCCTCGACCTTTCCGCCCAAGCCACCCAACATCTGTTCGACGGCGGCCTTACGTCGTGAACCGCCTTCCTTTACGAGCGCCTTTGCGCCCTCAACGGTGTACGAGCCCTTGATCAGGAACTTGGCCATAATGATTCCCCTTGATTGGTCTGCTTCCAGCGCGTTGGTTTTTGCGTGACCCGGACCAGCGGTTTGCGCTGCGCGTCCGTCCCAGGCCACCAACTGCAGCTTACGCCCGAAGTGCTCTAACAGTCCGATCCGCGGCCTCGGCAATCCTACCCCGCGAAACGATTACCAGGCGCTGCTACCGCAGCGCGAGCTGGCATCCGCCAGCGTCCCCTCTCCGGCCTATCCCTCGGGGATCCTCTACGCTTCCACCGCATCCGCCTGGCTGGTCCTGGCAGCGCCAGCGGCCATGGCCGACAGGAACCTCGAACGCAGGGTGTCCGACATCAGCGCCCTTTTCACCGGTGGCAGCCGCAGGAATCCTCCCACGATGCCGCGCATCGCCTTGTGCGTCAGGCGCCCGGGATCGTCGAACAGCTGATTCTGCAGCGTTCCCCGCTCGAGGCACTGCAGGATCACGCGCTCGAATGTCGTCTCCGGATGAATCACGTGCTGCTCGCGCTTGTGCATTTCGATCGCGTCCGGCTCGCAGACCAGACTGCACACGCCGCAGCCGATGCAGGCCGTCTCGTCGATCTGCGGCATGAACATCCTCTTGCTGCTTGCCTTCTTCGGCTCGGGCACCAGCGTGATGGCCGACACGTGGCAGGCCCTGGCGCACTTCTGGCACCCGTTGCAGTCCTCCATCCTCACCTGCGGCACGAGCGTGGAGGAGACGATCGCATTCGGGTACCCGTGCTTGTTGATGCCCTCGAGGATTCCGCAGCAGCACCCGCAGCAGTGGCACAGGAACGCCGGCTGGTTGCGCACGTTGTCCACGGAAAAGACCAGCTTCAGCTCCTTCGACCGCTGCACCACGTCTTTCATCTCTGACTTCGAGATCGCGCGCCCCATGCCGTGACGCACGAGGTAGTCCGCCGCGCTGCCGAAGGAGGTGCAGGTCTCGAGCGGAACCTTGCAGACCTGGCCGCCGGCGTGATGCTTCTTGTGCCGGCACGAGCAGTTGGACAACGAGAAGGTCTCGGCGGCATCGACGATCCGCTCGACCTTCTCGTAGTCGAGGATCTCCACGTGATCGCCGAGATGCTCGAGATGAGGCAGCGCCCGCGCGACGGAGACTTGCTGCCCGTTCTTGAAATTGGCCGCATAGAATTCGCCGCTCTCGAGATAGTCGACGAACAGTCTCGAGACCTTGCCGATGTCCGGATCCGAACTGTCCATCCGCATCATCGTGAACTCGAAGATGCCGATCACGAACGGCGCCGGCATGTAGTGGTAGCTGTCGCCCAGGCGAACATCCACCACCAGGCCCTTGTCGCACAGTGCTGCGAGCATCGGCTCCAGCTCCTTGCGATCGCGTCCCGTGACTTTCGCGATCCGTTCGAGCGTCGACAGCCCGAACGGCATTGCGACGATCAGCTCGGCCTCGTCCGGGGAGTACAGCTCCCGCAACATGGCGTAGAACGCCTCGGTCTGCGGCGTGCGAACGTGCAGATTGTCGATCTTGTCGCCGAGCGCCCCGTAGATGTCCTTCGCGACCATGTGTCCCATGGTTCACCCCCGAGTTTCTGGTCAGATGTCGGCTGATATGGCGACCAGCAACGCGTTTCTAGCCGATCTGACTCCGGCTTGCGGGCAACCACAATTCGGAGAAGTCGCTACCGGGCCGCAGCATCCCTCTTCACTTCCGATCCCCTGCCCAACCCCTGCCGACCCCAGAGCCGGAGCGCAGCTCTCGTCGCTGCGCGGCACACAAAGCAGCAACACCCGTCTCGGCACTCTTCACCACGGACAACCATCCGAGGCGCGATCAGTGATCGCGCGAGCGACCACCGGTCGCGTCCGCCCCACGGATCCCTCCGACCCGCAGCACGTCGAGCCCGGACCCTGCACCCTTACCACGGCAGCGGCGAGCCGTTGGCGTGCAGGAAGCGGCCGCTGCTCGCCGGCGTGAGCTCGTCGATGCGAGCGAGGAGACCGCGTGCCGCAGTGGCTGGGTCCACGTCACCGCGGCCACCCGTCATCGGCGTCTGCACGAAGCCAGGGTGCAGCATCGCCACCGCCACGCCACGCGGGGCGAGGTCGTGCGCGAGCGAACGGCCCGCCGCGTTCATCGCCGCCTTCGACATCCGGTACCCGTAGCAGCCACCGGAGGTGTTGTCGGCCATCGAGCCCATGCGACTGGTGATCAGGACCAGCTTGCCGCCCCGCACCAGCTGCGGCGCCAGCAGGGCCGTCAGTCGCAACGGTGCCAGCGCATTGACTTCAAACTGCCGACGGATGTTGGCGACCGCCTCCTCGTCGAGCGCATCGAGCGACTCGTCGGACAGTACCCCGGCGTTGTGAATGACCAGGTCGAGGGGCACGCCGGCCACGCGCGTGGCGAGCGCAGCGCACCCCGCATCGGTTGCGATATCAATGTCCGCCTCCACGCGCACCGGCAGTCGCGGGAGTTCGGCACCGGGCTTGCGACAGACGGCGATGACCGTCGTGCCGCGCGCCGCCAGTTGCCGTGCCAGCTCGTAGCCGATACCCCCGGCTGCGCCGGTGATGAGTGCCGTGCTCATGCTCATGCTCATGCCTCCTGTCTGTGCACCGCCGACATTTCGGCCACCATGAGAGCACCTGGGCGGTTGCCACCGCAGCGTACGGGACCTGCCGCAACGATGCAGCTGGGCCAGCAGATCCAGGGTACAAGCTCACCCCACGAGCCTCCGCCCCTGCAGACTCTCACGGCAGCTCGCCCAACTGGGTGACGCGAACGCTTTAACTTTCGCGTATAACCTGATGAAAAATAAGCACTACTGAATGCAGCGCCTGGGCCCGCAACTCCTGCTCTCCGCCACCGACCTCGTGAACTTCCACGAGTGCGGACACCTGACCGCGCTCGACCTGCGTGCTCTAGACGACAAGGCCTTGAAGGCGCAAAAGACCAAGCCCGACGAGCACACCGAGCTGCTCTTCAAGCGCGGCAACGAGTTCGAGACTGCGTACCTGGCCGACCTGAAGCGCCAAGCGGAAAGCACTGGCAGCACCGTCGTCGAAATTGCCAAGCACCTGGGCAACCCAGCCAAGTCGGCCGCGCAGACCCTCCTCGCCCTCCAGTCCGGCGCCGACCTCATTTACCAGGCCACCTTCCTGGACGGCGACCTCGTCGGCCATGCGGACTTCCTGCGAAAGGTGCCGCGCCCCTCCGCGCTCGGCGACTACAGCTACGAAGTCATCGACACCAAGCTCGGCCGGACGCCTAAGGCGTCGTACGTGCTGCAGCTCGCGTTCTACGGCGACCTGCTGGCCAGGTTGCAGCAGCTCGACCCGCACGCGATGCACGTGGTGCTCGGCACGCGCGAGCAGGTGACGTTCACCTGCAACGAGTACTCACGGTACTTCCGCCGGCTGCTCGGTCGATTCAGGAACACGATCGACGACCGGGCAACCGCCGATCCGACCAGACCCAAACCCTGCGCCAAGTGCCCCCAGTGCCACTGGCAGGACCACTGCAACGCGCAGCTCGCCGCCGAGGACAGCCTGCACCAGGTTGCCAACATCCGCGCGAGCCAGGTCCAGAAGCTCGAAGCCGCTGGCATCCGAACACTTCAACAACTCGCGCAGCTCGAACCCACGCACACCGTGCCGCACCTGGCCGCGGAGTCGTTCGCCAAGCTGCGCGACCAGGCCGCGATGCAGCAGCTGGGTCGCGACACGGGCAAGCCGCAGTTCAAGCTCATCGAGGGTCCCACCGGCATCCCCACCGGGCTACTGCAACTGCCGGACCCCGACGACGGCGACGTCTACTTCGACATGGAAGGCGACCCGCTCTACGGCGACGATGGGCTCGAGTACCTGTTCGGCGTGTGGTACCGGCAGCGCGGCCACGGCCGCTACGTCTTCAAGGCGTTCTGGGCGCACGACCGCGCGCAGGAAAAGCACGCGTTCGAATCCTTCATGGACTGGCTCGAGGCCCGCGTGGAGAAGCACTGCCACATGCGCGTCTACCACTACGCGGCCTACGAGGACACCGCGCTCAAGAAGCTCGCCGCCCGCCACGCCACGCGCGAGGCGTTCCTCGACCGGCTGCTGCGAGAGAAGCGGCTGGTGGACCTGTACCGCGTCACTCGCGAATCGATCCGCGCCTCGACCGCGTCGTACTCGATCAAGGACATCGAGACGTTCTACCGCGGCAAGCGCAGCGGCGACGTGCAGACCGCCGGCGCCAGCATCGTCTACTACGAGCGCTACCTGGAGACCGGCGACAAGGAGTTGCTCGCGAAGATCGAGCGCTACAACCAGGACGACGTCGAGTCGACGCAGCAGTTGCACGACTGGCTGTGGAGCATGTTCCCGGCAGACATCCTGTACCGCGGCGGCACGGACGACACGACTGCGGCGGGATCGCTGCCGCCTTTCAATCCGCCCTCGCCGAAGCTGCAGGCGTACCTCGACCGGGTCGATGCAGTGCGCAGCGCGTTGCTTACGCGGCCGTCCGCGGCCCGAATGGTGATGGCCGACCTGCTCGAGTTCCACCGCCGGGCCGAGAAGCCGCAGTGGTGGGACATGTTCGCGCGCGCCGAGCTGCCGTTCGACGACCTGCTCGACAGCGTGGACGCGATCGCGGGCCTGGTGCGCGTGCCGGGCAGCACGGTGGACGAGTACGAGTACCCCGAGCAGGAGATCAAGTTCGACGCGGGCAAGCAGGCCGTCTGGCTCGAGCACCCCGCGGGCGCGAAGGTGACGCTGCTCGAAGTGGACGAGGACCGGCGCCGCGTGCGCCTCTCGGTGGCCAGCAAGCATCGGCCCCTGCCCGAGCGCCTGAGCCTGGGACAGGCCGGGCCCATCAATTCCGACGTGCTGAAGGAAGCCCTGCTCCGCGTCGGCCAGAGCGTGGCCGATGGCGATCATCGCTACCGTGCGCTCGAGGCCTTCTTCGAGAAGCAGGTGCCGCGCCTCACGGGCCGCTCGCCCGGCGAGCCGATCGTCAGCGACCCCAGCGCGCCGCTGGCGCAGACCATCGACGCCGTGCGCCGCCTGGACGGCAGTTACCTGTTCATCCAGGGGCCGCCCGGCGCGGGCAAGACGTACACCGGCTCGCACGTGATCGCGGCGCTGCTCGCGGATGGCAAGCGCGTGGCCGTCTCGTCGAACAGCCACAAGGCCATCAACAACCTGCTCGAGGCCGTCGAGGAGGTGCTGATCGAGAAGAACATGAAGTCGGTGCGGGCCGGCAAGAAGTCATCCGCACGAGACGAAAGCAGCTACCTCAACGGCCGCCTGATCGTGGACGTGGACGAGACCCCAGCCGCGTTGCACCCGGACTGGCAGCTGATGGGCGGCACCGCGTGGCTGTTCGCCGACCCCGGCGCCGACCAGCAGTTCGACTACCTGTTCGTGGACGAGGCCGGCCAGGTGTCCGTGGCCAACCTCGCCGCCATCGGCACGTGCGCGAAGAACATCGTGCTGCTGGGCGACCAGATGCAGCTGGGCCAACCGATCCAGGGCACGCACCCCGGGCGCTCGGGCGAGTCGTCGCTGGAGTACCTGCTGGACGGGCTCGCGACCGTGCCGCCCGACCGCGGCATCTTCCTGCCCACCACGTGGCGCATGTGCCCCGACGTGTGCCGGTTCATCTCGGAGGCCGTGTACGACGGGCGCCTGGAGCCTGAGCCGAAGAACGCGAACCAGACCCTGGTGCTGGGCGCCAAGCCGCACCCTGCCCTGCAGCCCACGGGCGTGGTGTTCTGGCCGATGGACCATGCCGGCTGCGCGCAGAAGTCGACGGAGGAAGCGCAGGAGATCGAGCGGATCTACCAGAGCCTGCTCAAGCAGGCGTCATGGATCGATCGCGAAGGCGTGAAGCGCCGCATCACGCCCGACGACATCCTGGTCGTCGCGCCCTACAACCTGCAGGTGAAGCTACTGCAGCGGACGTTGCCGGCGAATGCGCGCGTGGGCACGGTGGACAAGTTCCAGGGCCAGGAAGCGGCGGTGTCGATCGTCTCGATGACGACCTCGAGCGAGGAGGACCTGCCAAGACATCTGGAGTTTCTGTTCAGCAAGAATCGGCTGAACGTCGCGATATCGCGGGCCAGGTGTTTGAGTATTGTCGTGGCGAATCCCAGGCTGTTGGATGTGCGGTGCAAGACGCCGGGGGAAATCGCATTGGTGAATACTTTGTGTTGGTCGGGAGACGCCAACAGCACCTAACCGCTCGCTGAAAGTTGCATATGGCGGCCGAACCTGCGAGTTTTCAAGAAGCACCCTTCATGTCTTATCTACCCACTCCGCGGCTATCTGTTGTGACAGGACATGGCTCTAAAGAAAGGCCTAGACGACCTCTTAATAGCCGAAGCACTCAAGGACGGAAGTCGATGAGTACTGTCTGGCGGCCCCGCATCCTGCTGCCGATCCGTTTATTTCGCGAATTCAGCATTCTTCGTGCCGTGTAAGGTGCGCACGCCGTGAGTGAGGGATCCGCCTGGTACGACTCCCGCGCCGCCGAACTCTGTCGGCGTTACGAGTCACTGTCCGCCGCCTCCGTTCACGCGTGGCTCGCCGATCGACTGCCCTCTTTCTGCGGCCGAGCGCTAGATGTTGGCGCCGGCTCCGGCCGCGACGCCGCTTGGCTCGCTTCCCGCGGGTTCGATGTGGTTGCCGTCGAACCGGCGCCAAACATGATCGCGGAGGCACAACGGCTGCACAGGGGCTTCCGCATCCAGTGGTTGGACGACAGTCTGCCTTCGCTCGCAAGAACTGTGCGACTCGGCGGGGGGTTCGACCTGATTCTGCTCAGCGCCGTCTGGATGCACGTTGCCCTGCACGACCGGCAGCGCGCCTTCCGGAAACTTGTCTCGATGTTAAACCCGGGTGGCCGAATGGCGCTGACGCTGCGCCAAGGGCCCGTCGAGCCCGAACGTTACTTGTACGAGTGCTCCCAAACCGAGATTGAGCGGCTCGCTCAGGCACACGGAGCCTACGTCGAGCATGTCTCCGCTGCCCCGGACCAGTTGGGCCGGAAGGACGTTTCGTGGGTGCACATGCTGATCCGTCTGCCCGACGACGGTACAGGGGCTCTGCCCCTGCTGCGCAATATAACGCTCAATGACGACAAATCATCGACCTACAAGCTCGCCCTGCTGCGAGTGCTGTGCCGCGTTGCGAGCGGCGCAAGCGGCTTGGCTCGCTACATTGGCGACGATTACGTCGATCTGCCGTTCGGGCTGGTCGGTTTGTATTGGGTACGTGCGTTCCAGGCGCTTCTGCTTGCAGACATGCCGCAGTCTTCGCTGAACCGGGGCATGGACAGACTCGGGTTCGTTAGAGATGGCTTCCGCGAAATCGCGCAACTCGACCTTTCCGCTGTGGACCTCCGGGTAGGCAATACCTTCGGGGTCGATTCTGGCTTCGCAGTACACCGAGCGATTCGCGATGCGTGCACGACCATCCGTAATATGCCGGTTCGATACACCACTCTGGCCGACGGGCGGCAAGTGTTTGACGCGACCTCGTTGCGCGTCACCCGTCCAAGGAATTGCGTTGTGCTTTCGGAGGACTATCTCTGGTCGTTCGGCGAGTTCCGCATTCCGCTCAACCTGTGGACTGCGTTCCAACGCTACGCAGTCTGGATCGAGCCAGCTCTTCTCACGGAATGGTCTGCCCTCATGCATGGCTATGCCCAGAGCCAAGCACGCTCTATTGATCCGCAGGCGATCGAGCGTTGCCTGCGCTGGACCGACCCGGCGCGAGTCGTAGCCCGAGCCAGAACGCAGGCATTGCGCCTTTTGAACTCCGATCACGAAATTCGCTGCGTGTGGACCGACAAGCGACTCACCGCGGAAACCCTCGACATCGACCATTGCTTGCCTTGGGCGATCTGGCCGTGCGACGACCTGTGGAACCTCATGCCTGCGGACCGCCGGGTGAACCAGCACATGAAGCGCGATCGACTGCCAGGCCCCGCGCGCCTCAGCGATTCGCAGCAACGGATCCAGTCGTGGTGGCAGGGAGCGTACCTTGACCAGCCCGCGCTTGGAGAAGTCTTCGTTGCCGAGGCGCGCTCAACACTGCCTTCCTTAGATCTCTATGCGTGCCAACCAGACGACGTCTTCGACGCTCTGCGCCTGCAGTGCGCACGTATCCGACACGACCAGCAGGCACCAATGTGGGAGTTGGGCTAGCAGTTCGGTATCCTGGTTCCATGGAAGAAAGACAACCGTACGACCGCTACGGATGGCGATCCAGCCTCTCAGAATTCTCGCAGTCAGAGCCCCGAGTCGTGCGCCTGCAATTGCAGGAATTCGTTGCGGACGCGTCGCCTGAACAGATCCGCGCTTGGGATCAATCCATTCCCTGGCTCCAACGCGAATGCCGCGAACTCGAAGTCCGAGACACCGCAGCTCACGAATACACCGCGATCCTTGAGTACGAGTTGCCTCGCGACTCACGGCGCCCGGACGTCATCGTCCTGGAGCGCGGCTGCGTTGCTGTCCTCGAACTCAAGGGGGCTCTCTACGCCTCTCGCGCTGCTCTAGACCAAGCGCTAGGCTACGCGCGCGACCTCTCCGCCTATCACGCAGCATGCGCAGGTCGTCGCGTGACCCCTGTCCTACTGGTTCGGGGTGGGGGCCCGACGGCAGTACTCCGGGACGGCGTATTCGTCGTTGGGCCCGAAGGTTTGGACTCTTTGCTGGAACAGCTGTCCGTTGCCGGCGAACCGATCATCAGCGTGAACGATTTCCTGGCGCCCGATGCCTATGCGCCGCTGCCGACGATCGTCCAGGCCGCCCGCGAACTGTTCCACAAGCGCGAACTGCCGATGATCAAGCGCGCCCGGGCAGCGACAGACCCGGCATTGCAGTACATCTCCGACATCGCTCGCGAGGCGGCACGAACCAAGTCACGGCATCTGGTGCTGCTAAGCGGTGTTCCGGGGTCTGGCAAGACACTGGTGGGACTGCAATTGGTGCACGCCCATTGGATCGACGACCTATCGGTGCCTCGGGCTAATGGCAAGCCGTCGACACCCGGCCGTATACCTGTCGGGGAATGGCCCATTGGTGCAGGTCCTGCAGCATGCATTGCAGGACGGCGGCGGCGGCGGCAAGACGTTCGTTCAAGCGATCAAGAACTATGTAGAGTATCACAGCCGGCCGGGACGGCCAGTACCACCGGAACACCTCATCGTGTTCGACGAGGCGCAACGCGCCCACGATGCCGACCGTGTGGCACATGTCCATGGCGGTCAGGTCGACAAGTCAGAAGCTGACCTTCTGATCGAGTTCTGCGAGCGTATCCCCGAATGGTGCGTGCTCGTCGCGCTGATCGGTAACGGGCAAGCCATTCACGTTGGCGAGGAAGGCGGCGTGCCGCTGTGGAGGGATGCCATCCACCGTTCGCACAAGGCTGCGGAGTGGACAGTGCACGCGGCACCGGCGTTCTCGGAGGTGTTCCATGCGATGCCAGGGGCGTCACATTGGAACCCCGTTCTAAGCCTCGACACCGAGATCCGCTTCCACCTGACGCCGAAGGTGCATCAGTTCGTGGCAGGACTGCTTGACGGACAATCCGCCAGTGGCCTGTCCACGCTGGCCGATGAACTGCACGAGGGCGGACACCGCTTCTTGCTCACCCGCAGCCTGGACTTGGCACGAGACTATCTTCGCGAGCGGTATGCCGACGCCAAGTTCGCACGGTATGGCTTGGTGGCCTCGTCAAAGGACAAGTGGCTGCCCTCCTTCGGCGTGGACAACACCTTCCAGACGACCAAGCAGCTGCGCGTCGGTCCTTGGTATAACGCTGCCCCGACAGATTCGCAGTCGTGCTGCCAACTGGAGACCGTCGCGACCGAATTTTCATCGCAGGGGCTGGAACTCGACTGTGCCCTGCTCGCCTGGGGCTCCGATCTGCTGTGGGCTGGGGATGATTGGTCGATCGAGTTCTCCGGCAAGAACCGGCCGCCGCTGAAGGATCCGATGACCGTCAGGAAGAACGTCTACCGCGTGCTGATGACGCGGGGACGGGATGGGACGGTGGTGTATGTGCCGGACGATCGGCGGATGGACGAGACATTCGCCCGACTAGAGTCGGCAGGAATGCGGCTTCTTTAACGACCCAAGAGCAAGGACTGCTTGTGAGCCACGATATCGATCTCACCAACCGGATTGGCGAAATGCACCGCCGGATCGGACGTAACTTACTGCGATTTCAACAGATCGAACACGATCTGAAGTTTCTGATGCCGTATATCCATCCCAAGGCGCACGCCGATGGTCTTGACGGTTTCAGCAAGATCAAGGGTGAGGTAACGAATAAGACACTCGGCGATCTCATTGCTCGATTCATAGAGTCCAGCAAGTTCGACCCGCCGGAGCTTTTCGATGCTGAGCTGCAAAAGGTGCTACAGAGCCGCAATGATTTGGTGCACCACTTTATGCGGCTGCCCGAATTTGATTGGATGTCTTCCGGAACTGTCAATGTCGCCATCGAGTACCTAGATAAGCAATTCGAAAGCACATCGTTTATTTACGACGTCGTTCATGGACAGGCGGCGGCAGCGCTATATCAGGTCCTGTCTCAACCTGCTTACGACAATACAGACCTTGCTCAGCACCGACAGGCACTTGAAGCGTCGCTACCTGCCGACCTTGAGGTGATCAATGTAACCACCCCGGAAAGAACAGCCTGGGGTCGCACACGTATCGTGCGACTACTCAAACAGGCTGAGCAGGAATCGAAGTCACCAGATGGCATGACTTTTCTATCGAGTGCTGGTGCCTACATCCGCAGGAACGCTGCCGACCTCAGCCCCAAAGAGTACGGGCTCGCCAGGCTCGTCGACGTCCTTGTGGTGTCCAAGCTGTTCGACGTTGAGTTCAAGCAGAGCGGCAACGAAGGCGCCTACATCGTGAAGTATCGATCGTGCGGCAGCCAGGAGACCCCGACAATGAGGCTGTCTAACGTGCGGCCATTCGAACGCTTGAGCCCGCGTCCCCTCACTT
>CAVOWK010000033.1:0-92732 GCA_963700045.1 uncultured Gammaproteobacteria bacterium | reverse complement strand
TGGCGGGATCCATCGGCTGGTCGAAGGTGACGACTACGGGCGCGACCAGGGCGGCCTCTTCGCCGTGATCGGGCGTCGCGCTGACCACGGTGGGCGGCAGCGGCGGCGCGCGGCGTGGGGAGCGGCGCGGCGGTTGGCGGAACCGCCGGTTCGTGGCGGAGTGGCTGGAGGCGCCAGGGTGGGCGCAGTCACGGGCGAAGATGCAGGCGTCGGCGATGGCCTCGGCCGAGCAGGCTCTGAGAATGACCAGGACGCACACGGCCAGGTTAAGGAATCCACGGTTTCGCATAAGTGCTTCCATCTAGCTTGGGTCTGCGTGCAGACCAGCGGATAAACAAATGAAGAGATCTGATTGCCTTCTTCTGGCGGGCGATTCAGCGATTGGACGATTCAGCGGTGCGGCGGGTTCCGGGCTGAACCATCATTCTACCAACACCGTCACCGGCTCGCTCTCGATCCGGCTCCCATCCGCCCGCGTCGCGACGGCGCGGAACGTATGCCGCCCTGCCGTCAGCGACCACCAGGCAGTATAGTCCGGGGTCAGCAACAATGGCAAGGGGTACGTCGTCCGCCAGCAGCGTGATCCCTCGTCCCGGCGGACAACTCGTCCTGGGGCAATGCTGTTAGCCGCACCTGCTGCGCGCTTGCCGGCAGGCCAGGGTCGAGTGCATAGACCCGGTTGGGATCAGGGCTCGTGAGACTCAGCAAAGGAGCAGGGGTGCGGGCGAGCAGGGGTGCGTTCCCCTTTCTCGTTGTCTCCTGCGGAACCCCTGGTCGCGCCAACTGCGGCACGTCATACTCCCGTGCCCACGCAGCGTACTCCGGCGGCAGCAGCCAGATCGTCTGCCGCTGGACGTATTCCGGCGGTGTAAACGCCTCGGCCGGCCGCCCCGAGCGAGCGTCCACCGCGGCCTCCACGTCAAGCGGTCCACTTCGCTTGGCTCTGTGCCGGTGATGAACCATTCGTAGCGCCGCTGTGGGCAAGGAATGGGTAAGGGGGCAATCTCCCTGCTCCTTTCTCCTCTGCTCGTCTGCCGTACCCGGCAGCAGCCCCGAATCCGCGCACACCTCCACGCGCACCTACCCATCCGGTTGGGTGAAGTCAAGCGCGGACGGTCGCGCGTCACCGTGACCATGAAATCATGCCAGATCGGTTCCGCGCCGCTGATGCCGCTTACACCCTTCATCGGCGTGTTGTCCGTGTTGCCCACCCACACGCCCACGGCCAGATCGGGCGTATAGCCGAGCGTCCAGTTGTCGTGCCAGTCGGTGGTTGTGCCAGTCTTGGCCGCCGGGGGACGCCCGATCTCCAGCGTGTTACCCTGCCCGACGTGGGCACGCCCGCACGCTCGTCGCTGAGGATGTCGGTGATGAGGTAGGCGACGCGGGGATTGAGGGATGAGGTACTAGGAACTAGGGATTGAGGGCCGGGGACTTGTGATGTCGCGAGTGATGTGTTGCTGCTGGCACCTAGTCCCTGATCCCAGATCACGTCCCCATCCAATGTCTCCACACGCGCAATTTTGTAGGGTGTGATGCGAGACCCGCCGTTGGCGAACGCGGCGTATGCAGCGGTCAGGTCGAGCAGACGCACTTCTCCCCCGCCGAGCGTCAGCGACAGGCCATATCTGGCTGCGGGACGCTGCTCGTCGAGTGGTCTCGCATTTTCACTTTCAGATTGATGCCTCTCGTCCCCAACCACTGGCCCCGAGTCCCGAGTCCCGAGTCCCGAGTCCCCAGTCCCCAGTCCCCAACTCATCGCCTCCCGGTCCCACGGAATCCCCAGGCCCGCGCCGCCTGCTCAATCGGCCCCGCGTCCACGCCGATGGCATGCGGCACGTCAAGGGCGACTGGCGCTGGGTCGTGAGCCGCGCCCAGGCGCGCGTCGACGCCTCCGGCCGCCTGCGCCGCCTGGTCTGCGTCGAATTCGACATCACCGAGCGCAAGCTCTACGAAGACGCGCTGTTCAAGGAAAAGGAGAGCGCGCAGATCACGCTGCAGTCGATCGGCGACGGCGTCATCACCACCGACGGGCACATGGTCGTCGAGTACCTGAACCCCACCGCCGAGGAACTCACCGGCTGGAAGTTCGAGGAGGCGCAGGGCAAGGGCGTCGACGAGATCTTCCGCGGTTTCCACGAGGAAACCTGCGAGCCCCTCGAGAATCCGCTGTCCGTGGCGATCCGTCGCGCGCGCGCCATCAAGTCGGTGCGTCCGACGCTGCTGATCAAGCGCGACGGCAACGAGATGTACATCGAGAGCACCGCCTCGCCGATCCGTGACGGTTCGGGCGCGGTCTGCGGTGGCGTGCTGGTGTTCCACGACGTGAGCGAGAGCCGCGAGCTCAATCGCAAGCTCTCCTACCACGCGAGCCACGACATCCTGACCGGCCTGGTCAACCGCCGCGAGTTCGAGGCCCGCCTCGAGCGCTCGCTGCGCAGCGCCAAGGCGCGCGAGACGCAGTACGCGCTCTGCCACCTCGACGTCGACCAGTTCAAGATCATCAACGACACCTGTGGCCACAGTGCGGGCGACGCGCTGCTCGGGCAGGTCGGCGCGCTGCTCAAGACCAAGATCCGCTGGCGCGACACGCTCGCGCGCCTGGGCGGCGACGAGTTCGGCGTGCTGCTCGAGAGCTGCTCGCTCGACGACGCGCTGGTGATGGCCGAGCAGCTGCGCGAGACCATGCGCAACTACAAGTTCGTCTGGGAGGAACGCACGTTCCGCCTCGGTTGCAGCATTGGCGTGGTCCCGATCACCGGCGACAGCGAAGACGTGGCGACGGTGCTGTCGTCGGCCGACAGCGCCTGCCAGGCGGCGAAGGAGGGCGGCCGCAACCGCGTCTTCAGTTTCCAGGACAACGACATCGACCTCATGCGCCGCCGCCGCGAAATGCAGTGGGCCGCGCGCATCAACAACGCGCTCGAGGAGTCGCGCTTCGAGCTGTTCCGGATGACGATCCAGCCGCTGCAGAAGCACGACCCCGGCGCGCACTACGAACTGCTGCTGCGCATGCGCGACGAGACCGGCAAGATCGTCTCGCCCGACAACTTCATCAACGCGGCCGAACGCTACGGCATCACGCCGCAGATCGACCGCTGGGTGGTCGAGCACGCGCTGCGCTGGCTGGTCTCCGAGGCCGATGAGCGCGAGCGCCTGGCGCTGTGTTCGATCAATCTCTCCGGCCAGAGCCTGGGCGACGCGGATTTCCTGCCGTTCGTGCAGAAGCTGCTGAAGAACAGCGGCATCGACGGCACCAAGATCTGCTTCGAGATCACGGAGACCGCGGCGATCGCCAGTTTCTCGCAGGCCAACCGCTTCATCGCGGCGCTCAAGGAAGAGCAGGGCTGCAAGTTCGCGCTCGACGACTTCGGCACCGGCCTGTCGTCGTTCGGTTACCTGAAGCACTTCCCCGTCGACTTCCTGAAGATCGACGGCAGTTTCGTCAAGGAAATCCTGCGCGACCCGATCGACCGCGAAATGGTGCGGTCGATCAACGAGATCGGTCACCTGACGGGCAAGCAGACGATCGCGGAGTTCGCCGAGAACGAAGAGATCATCAACATGCTCAGGTCGCTCGGCGTCGACTACGCGCAGGGCTACGGCATCTCGGCGCCGACGCGCATCCTCAAGATCGCCGCGAACGGCTGAGTGTCGTCGTGCCTGGCGCGTTCCGCGCCGGGTGCATTTCCGTTACACGAAAGTTCTGGGACCGGGGTGCGCAAGCAGCCGATGCCGTGTCTTTTCGGGCGGGCGGAAAGGCAGACACGCCCGCCCGAAAAGACACGGCATCGCCCGCTGTGCGACGGCGCCTGAGCTACGTCTTCGTGACCGAAGACTGCGCACGGCGCAGGTAACGGCAAGGTGCGAGACGATCACTGCAGGCGTTCACGTCGACCTTGAGGTTGCCCTGCGGCCGGACCCGGGCCGGCGTGAGGCCAGTGGCTCGCCAATGCCGGTGCATTCGGAGTACCTTGCGCGCTCCGCAGCTCACAGCCCTGAACCGGGCCGCCGGCACGACACGAGGACTCGACCGATGCTCAAGCTTTATGGATTCCCCGTCAGCAACTACACGAACATGGTGGAGCTCGCCCTGCTCGAGAAGGGACTGCCCTTCGAGTACGTGCTGACGTTTCCGGAGCCGACCCCGGAATTTCTCGCCAGGAGCCCGCGCGGCAAGGTGCCTTTCCTCGGCACGTCGCAGGGCTTCATCAATGAGACGGATGCGATTCTCGAGTACCTGGAGGACATCGGACCGACCAGGCGGCTGTTGCCGGAAGACCCGCAGGCGCGGGCCACCGTTCGTGCGTTGATGAAAGAGATCGAGCTGTACATCGAGTTGCCGGCGCGCAGCTGCTTTGCCGAAGCGTTCTTCGGCGGTTCGGTGCCCGCTGCGATCAAGAGCAAGGCCCGTGAAGATCTGCTGGCGGGGTTTGCCACGCTCAAGCGCCATGGCCGCTTCGCGCCGTACGTCGCGGGCGACACCTTCACGCTGGCCGATATCGTCTTCCTGTACAGCGTCGATCTCGCGGCCACGGTCGGCAAGCAGCTGTTTGGCCTGGACCTGCTCGGCGACCTGCCGGCGGCCAAGACGCTGCTGCAACTGCTGGGCGAGAATCCGCACGTCAAGGCGATCGCTGCGAAGAGAGAGGCGGGTACGCCCGCGTTCGTGGCTGCGGTGCGTGCACGCCTGCAGGGCACGAGCTAGTCACGGCATCCCCGGCGGCCGCACCTGGGGCGAAGTCGCGTCGCGAGTCCCGCGGGCTCGTCCGCTGCTCGCGGTCCGCGTCACCACCTTGAGGCCGCACGTGATCCGTGGTATCGCACGCCGAGCACGGCTCCGCCAGCGCAACCAGCGGAATGCTCGAGCCCGCCAATGGCCAGATCGACGTTCACCGGCCAGCCCAACGCCTTGAAGCCCTTGGCCGCGTAGCCCACCAGCCCCACCACGTAGTAGGTGATCGCAGCAGCCGACAGGCCCTCCACCGTCTGTTGCAGGCGCAGCTGCGCCTCTGCACGCCGGTTCATCGACTCCAGCACCTGCTGGTTCTGGCGTTCGCGCGACACGGCGACGCGGGTCGAGAGCAGTTGCGTGGCGCGTGCCACGCGCTGCGACAGCGACTCGACCCGTGCGGACACCGATGCACAGGTGCTCATCGCCGGTGCCAGCCGCCGCTCGGTGAATTCACGGAATGTCTGCAGTCCCTGGATGCGTACCTCGCGCAATTCTTCGATGCGCCGTTCCACCAGTTCGTGATAAGCCTCGGCCGCACTGAAGCGGAAGTGGTGCGCGGACTCGCGACTCTCGATCTCGGCCTCCAGGCGGGTGAGTCGCTCGAGCAGCACCGGCTCTGCCGCCTCGTTGGACTCCACCAACGCTGCCGTGATCTGGGCCAGTTCGCGCTCGGCGTCGTTCAGCCAGGGCGTGAGTCCGTGCGCGATTGGCAGCGCGAGCAGCGCCATCAACCGGTAGGTGTCGATCTCGAGCAACCGCTGCATCATTCGCCCTGTCTGGCGCGCCGTCATGCTGCGGTCGAGGACCAGCAGGCGGCTGAAGCCATCGCGAATGCGGAAGTCGGTGAGCGCGAGGCCAGCGCCCGCTGCGATGCCGGCGCCCACCAGCACGTTGCCGCCGAAATGCCTGGTCGCGAGTGCTTCGTAATCCGGCGCTTCCGCGCCGACCATCAGCAACGCCGCATGGGTTGCGACCATCACCTCGCCCGGCAGTCCGGCGAGCCAGTCTGCCGGGACCGTCTGCACGGCCGGCGAGGCGAACGGGTCATCGCACGGGCCGCCGACGATGAACTTGTAGCGGGTGAACTCCGAGTGACGCTCCCACTTGAGGCGGAACGGGCCGAAATCGGCGCTGTAGTGACTGGCGCGTGGCGGCGGTTCGTGGCCGAACCGACGGGCGAGCGTGCAGACGTGCTGCCACTCGCGATTGCGTTGCGTCGGGTCGGAGTAGATCGCGAGGAAGGTCAGTCGCAGTGGGGCCTGCAGGGCCTCCGACGGACGGGCGTGTGCCTCGTCGTTGAGTTCTATGCGCAATGGATGGTCGGGCGGCAGGTGCACGGAATTGACTCCCGGCCGGGCGCGAAGGCCCCGGCGCCAGTCAGGTGTCCAGTCTAAGCGCCCTGACCGGGCAGACGCTGTCTCGGCTATCCGCAACGGCCGGGTGCAGCGGCTGCCGCAGGACCGTCGACGATGCATGTGCCGTGCAAGTTTTCGCGCCCTGGCGAAAACTTGCTCAGGCGCCGAATCGCAAGCGGGCAGTTCCGTCGTCTTGCCGGCGAGCGTGTCTGCCTTTCCGCTCGCCGGCAAGACTACGGAACTGCCCGCCATTGCCGTCCGGTCGATCTGTGCGAAGTGCCCGCCTAATCCGCGTACTCGAACCGCATCGACAGGTCGATGGCCCGCACGTCCTTCGTCAGCGAACCGACCGAGATGAAGTCCACGCCCGTCTCGCCCACCGCCCGCAACGTCTCGAGCGTGATGCCGCCGGACGCCTCGAGCTTGATCGGTCCATGCGGATGCGAGCGATTGAGCGCGACGGCCGCCCGCAGGTCCGCGAGCGAGAACTCGTCGAGCAGTGCCATGTCGGCACCGGCGTCGAGCGCCTGGCGCAGTTCGTCGAGCGACTCGACCTCTACTTCGATCATCACCTTCGCGGGCGATGCCTTGGCCGCCACCACCGCGGCACCGATCGAACCGGCCGCCAGGATGTGATTCTCCTTCACCAGGATGCCGTCGTAGAGGCCGACGCGGTGGTTGACGCCACCGCCGCAGCGCACGGCGTACTTCTGTGCGTTGCGCAGGCAAGGCAGTGTCTTGCGCGTGTCGAGCACGCGGCACGGCAATCCGCGCAGCACGTCTGCATGGCGTCGTCGTCGCCGTTGCCGTCGCCGACAACACCTGCAGGAAATTGAGTGCCGTGCGTTCCCCGGTCAACAGCGAGCGGGCCGGGCCGGAAAGTCGATAGAGCAGCTGGCCCGGTTGCACGGCATCGCCGTCGCTGACGTGCCATTCGACGACGACCGCAGCGTCCACCTGGCGGAACACTTCGTCGACGTACGGCCGGCCCGCGACCACCGCTGCTTCCCGCGTGATCACTCGTGCCCGTCCCATGCGACCGGCCGGCACCAGCGCCGCCGTGAGATCGCCGCTGCCGATGTCTTCCTTGAGTGCGGCGGCGACGGTCTCCTGGAGATCTGCAGGCAGAACGATCGCCGCGTCCGGGTCGTGGGAGCGGTGCCTGCGGGTAGTCGCGATCAGAACGGCAACCCGTGCGTCGCCGAACCCATGCACAGCAGCATCGGGATCGACAGCACGAAGTTCGTGCGCGAAGCGAGCATTGCAGTCTTGCGCGCGGCAGCCTTTTCCTCGTCCGTCGCGGCCACGATGCCAAGCACCTTCTTCTGGTTCGGCCAGATCAGCACCCAGACGTTGAACAGCATGATGGTGCCGAGCCAGGCGCCGATGCCGATCACGAGCTGGTAGTAGTTGAGCGGGTCACTGCCCAGGCCGAGCGAGAACGCGCCAAGGAAGTTGCGCGAACGTGCCAGGTACCAGGCGCCCGTGAGCCAGGTGGCCAGCGCGGCCCAGCGGAACCAGAACAACGCGACCGGCGCGATGTACTTGCTGATGCCGGCGCCGCCAGGGCCGCCCTTGTCCGCTGCGGCAGCGGCGAGGCCGGGAATCTGCACCAGGTTGAAATAGTAGAGCAGCCCGATCCAGGTGATGCCGGTCAGGATGTGCAGCCAGCGGGCCAGGCCCAGCTCGTGGAACGTGGTCGGCGCGATGAGCAGGCTCAGCACGATGGCCGCCGCGAAACCGGTCGTAATGGCTCCGCGGACGGTGTTCAGTGGGTTCATGGCTACGGATTCCTCGGGAAAAATCTTGTGGATACCGGAGCTTACCGCTTCCAAGGCATCCTGGAATGAGTTTGAAGAATAGGCGACGGACCCCCATAATTCAACGTCCTGCGCGGCAGGCGCAGGAGGCTTCATGACCCAGGTTGCACCAACTTCACCGTGTTTGAACATCTGCGTGCTCGATGCCGCCCGGACTTGCACCGGGTGTGGCCGCACGCTGGATGAGATCGCGCGGTGGGGCCGGATGAGCGCTGCCGAGCAGTGGCAGGTCATCGCGCGCCTGGAGCGTGTCCGTCAGCAGGAGGTCGCAACGGCAAGTCCCGCCCCCGCGAACTGAACGAGTTCGTCGCGGATGGAACGCCCGCTGCGTTCTGGTGTCATTTGCAGGGTCGGCAGGTGTGCCGGCGAACAGGCCGCGTCTTGCGGCCGAGGGGTTAAGGACGTGGACGTTACTCAGCGGATCCAGGAACAGCTCAAGTCGAACCCGGTCGTGCTCTACATGAAGGGTACCCCGGACTTCCCGCAGTGCGGATTCTCCGCCTCGGCCGTGCGCACGCTCGAAGCCTGCGGCGCGGAGTTCGCGTACGTGAATATCTTCGAAGACCCGGAGCTGCGCGAGGCGCTCAAGCGCTACTCGAACTGGCCGACCTACCCGCAGGTCTACGTGCAGGGTGAGTTGCTCGGCGGCTCGGACATCCTCACCGAGATGTTCCAGAAGGGCGAGCTGCAGCAAGTGCTGACCGAAGCGGGCGCCACGGTCAAGACGGCCTGACCGCGCCGGCGAACCTGCTGTTTACACGATCTCCTCGTCGGCCTGGTGCGGCTCAGGCCGGGTGAGCTGCGGCGCGCGTTCGCACGCATCTTCGTACAGGCTGCGGAACTTGTTGCAGATGATGCAGAAGAGCGCGGCCGTGCGTTGCGCGTCGTAGATCGCCGAGTGCGCGGCATTCGGATCCCACTCGAGGCCCGCGGCCGCAATCGCCCGTGACAGGACTGTCTGGCCGAATGCGACGCCGCCGAGCGTCGCCGTATCGAAGCTCGAGAACGGATGGAACGGGTTGCGCTTGATGTCCGTGCGCGCAATCGCCGCATTGAGGAAATTGAGGTCGAACGACGCGTTGTGCCCGACCAGCACGGCGCGAGTGCACTCACGCTCGCGGACTTCCTTGCGGATCTCGCGAAACAGCTGCGTCAGCACTTCCTTCTCGGGCAGTGCCGGCCGCAACGGGTGATGCGGATCGATGCCGTTCACGGCGAGCGAGGCAGGATCCATGCGCGAACCATGGAACGGCTGCACGTGGAAGCGGTGCGTCGCACCGGGACGCAGTTCCCCCATCGGCGTCATCTCGATCATCACCGCGGCGATTTCGAGCAGCGCATCGGTCTGGTGATTGAAACCACCGGTCTCGACGTCGACCACGACGGGCAGGAAGCCGCGGAACCGGTCGGCGATGCGCGGTTCAACCAGCTCGTACGATTCGAAGTCCTCGGTCATGCCGGGTCCAGCATGCGCCACGCAAGCGTCGTGCCGGCGCGGAAAGGCACCAGCCGTTCGTCTGCCGGCCCGAAAGAGTAGCTGTCCGGCACCTTCCAGGTTTCCTTGCTCAGGGTGAGCGTGCCCGTGTTGCGGGGCACGTCGTAGAAATCGGCCCCGCGCTCGGACGCGAAAGCCTCGAGGCGGTCGAGGCGGCCAGCGCTTTCGAAGGCTTCGGCATACAACTCGATGGCCGCGTGAGCCGAGAAGATGCCCGCGCAGCCACAGGCGGCTTCCTTGGCGTGCCGGGCGTGCGGCGCGCTGTCGGTGCCGAGAAAAAAACGCGGGTCTGCGCTCGTCGCGACTGCGAGCAGGGCTTCGCGATCCCGTTCGCGCTTGAGCACGGGCAGGCAGTAGTGGTGCGGGCGGATGCCGCCTTCGAACAGCGCGTTGCGGTTCAACAGCAGGTGCTGCGGCGTGATGGTGGCGGCGATGCCCTTGCGCGCGCCCTGCACGAACTCTGCGGCGATGCGCGTCGTGATGTGCTCGAACACCACCTTGAGGCGCGGCACGCGTTCGACGACCCGGCTCAGCACGCGGTCGATGAAGACGTGCTCGCGGTCGAAAACGTCGACGTCGCCCGCCGTCACCTCCCCATGCACCTGCAGCACGAGCCCGTGCTCGGCCATCGCTTCGAGCGCGGGCCATACCTTGTCGATCGAGGTCACGCCGGCGTCGGAATGCGTCGTGGCACCTGCCGGATAGAGCTTGGCGCCGACGACGAAACCGCTGGCTTTCGCCTTGCGGATCTCGTCAGGCGAGGTGCTGTCGGTCAGGTACAGCGTCATCTGCGGTTCGAACGCCAGGCCGGCCGGGACGGCCGCCACGATACGCGCGCGGTACGCCGCCAGCGCGTCCGTGGTCGTCATCGGCGGCTGCAGGTTCGGCATCACCAGCGCGCGGCCGAATTGCCTTGCCGTGAAGGGCACCACGGCCGCGAGTTGCGCGCCGTCGCGCACGTGCAGGTGCCAGTCGTCAGGCCGGCGCAAGGTCAGTGTTTGCGGGGTCGTGTTCACGGCAGGGACCGCAACTGCCTGTCCAGTTCGGTGGCGTCGCCCAGCAAGTGCACGGCGAAGCGGACGCCAAAGCCCGTCATCTCCGTCGGCACGTGCGCCAGTCCGCCCTTGCGTTCGGACGGAGCCAGGTCGACGTGCACCCAGGGCACCGACGCCTCGACGAACCGGCTCAGGAAGCGTGACGCGAGAATGTGATCGCCCTTGCTGTCGAGCGTGCACTGTAAGACGTCAGCGCCGGGACACTCGAGATCCACGTCGAAGTCTTCGTCCATCGGGAAGCACCAGACCCGCTCGCCGCTGTGGCGCCCGGTCTGTTGCAGCCAGTCGTGCAGTCCCGCGCGGTTGGTGAACGCGCCGGCGTAGCGATCGCTCAGGGCGTTGACGCAGGCGCCGGTCAGCGTCGCGAAATCGAGCACGAAACGCGGCTTCTCGCGCGAGGCGAGCGTCAGCGTGTCCGCCAGCACCATGCGGCCCTCGGCGTCGCTGTGCACGACCTGGATGGTCACCCCGTTGAGCGCGCGCACGATTTCCTGCGGGCGGAACGCGCTCGGACCGATCTGGTTCTCGGTGATTGCGAGCCAGCAGTCGATCGGATACGACGCTTCGAGCCGTGTCAGCGCGAGCAGCGAACCGACCGCGACCGAGCTGCCCTGCATGTCGCCGTGCATCGTGTACATGCTGCGATGTGGCTTGAGGTTGATACCACCCGTGTCGAAGCAGATGCCCTTGCCGACGAGCGCAATCCCGGTCGCACCCTTGCTTGCCCCCGCGGGGCGCGATCGCCTTGGCCGATAGCTCAGCCGCACGATGCCCGCGTCACGGTGCGGGTTGGCACGTGCTACGGCGAGGAACGCGCCGGCACCCAGCTTCTCGAGCTGGCCGATGCCGTAGAACCTGAACGACCAGCCTTCGCGGCGCGCGAGCTTCTGCAGCGCGGCACGATACGCAATCGAGTCGAGCACGTTGGGCGGCAGGGCCGCCAGCCAGCGCGCGAGGTGGTTGCCCGCCGCGATGGCGCGGCTTCGGTCGTACAACGCCGACGCCCGATCCGCGACGTGGACTTGAGCGAGATCGTGCGCAACGGTGGCTTTCGATTTCTGCTCAGGCATCGGTGCCGCGTGAGCGAGCACGGCGCTCAGCACGGCTTCGAGCGCGGCAGCCCGCTCGCCGGGTCCCGTGAATTCGTTTGCATGGATGTGCAGGCGTGCCACGCCGGGCCTGAGCACCTCTCGCGCCAGCTTGCCAGCGAGATCCAGCCGCTCGAAGCCCGTTGCACCGGGTTTGACGAAGCCGACGACGACGAGGGTCTGGCTGCGATTTGGCAGTCGCGTCACGAGGATCGGCGATTCCTGGCCGCTGCGCTGCTGCGCCCGCAGCAATTTTCGCCACACGGCCGCCTGTGGCAGCTGGTCGACCGCCTGGCCCAGCCTGGCCGCCTTTTCGAGCAGCACGACCGCGCCGTCGGCACGCGACAGCGTCGTGTCCGACAGGACGAGCGGCTTCACCGACACGTCGATTTTCAGTTCGGGCGGAATCACGTTCTGCATGGGGAAAACCTTGACCCTGATCGGCCCGGACCGGATCATTGCCGCACGCATTCTGCGTGCAGCGCGCGAGCCGATTACGCGCGCTCCGGCGCGGCGGCATGCTAACAGGCCGTGCCGGGCAAATCATTACCGCCCAGCGGCCGGCGTCGCGTTTTCGACACGGATGGAGACCCTGACTGATGTTCGAAACGTCCAAGATCGACGACGCCGATCCCGCTGAAACGCGCGAATGGCTGGAATCCATCGATTCCGTGCTGAAGACGCACGGATCCGAGCGGGCGCACTACCTGCTCGAGCGCATCATCGATTTCACGCGCCGTTCCGGTGCGTACCTGCCGTTCAAGCCGAACACGGCCTACGTCAACACCATTTCGACCGGGCAGGAACTCGAGTATCCCGGCGATCGCGCGCTCGAACGACGCATCGAGGCCTACCTGCGCTGGAATGCCATGGCCATGGTCGTGCATGCCAACCGGCAGAGCTCGGAGTTCGGTGGGCACCTGGCGAGTTACGCCTCGGCCGCCACGCTGTACGAGGTTGGTTTCAACCACTTCTGGCGCGCGCCGAGCGAGCAGCATCCCGGCGACATGGTCTTCATCCAGGGACATTCGGCGCCCGGCATCTATGCCAGGGCATACCTCGAAGGCCGCCTGACCGAGGACCAGCTGAACCGCTTCCGCGAGGAAGTGGGCGGCGGGCTGTCGTCGTATCCGCACCCGTGGCTGATGCCGGATTTCTGGCAGTTCCCGACGGTGTCGATGGGCCTCGGCCCGATGATGGCCATCTACCAGGCGCGCTTCGTGCGCTACCTCGAGCACCGCGGCATCGTGCCGGCGAGCGATCGCAAGGTCTGGGCCTTCCTCGGCGACGGCGAAATGGACGAGCCGGAGTCGCTCGGCGCCATCACCATGCCCGTGCGCGAGAAGCTCGATAACCTGGTCTTCGTCATCAACTGCAACCTGCAGCGGCTCGACGGGCCGGTGCGCGGCAACGGCAAGATCATCCAGGAACTCGAAGCCGCGTTCCTCGGCGCGGGCTGGAACGTCATCAAGGTGGTGTGGGGTTCGCGCTGGGATCCGCTGTTGCAGCAGGACACGAAAGGCCTGTTGCGCCGGCTGATGATGGAATGCGTCGACGGCGAGTACCAGAACTTCAAGGCCAAGGGCGGCGCGTATACGCGCGAGAATTTCTTCGGCAAGTATCCGGAGCTGAAGGAAATGGTCGCCAACATGTCCGACGAGGACATCTGGCACCTGAACCGCGGCGGCCACGACGCGCGCAAGGTCTTCAACGCCTACCAGGCGGCCATCAGGCACAAGGACCAGCCGACCGTCATCCTCGCCAAGACGGTGAAGGGGTTCGGTCTCGGCCGCACCGGCGGCGAAGCACAGAACATCACGCACCAGCAGAAGAAGCTCGACGACGCTGCGCTGCGCGAATTCCGCGACCGCTTCAACATCCCGGTGTCGGACGCAGACATCGGGAGCCTGCCGTACTTCCGGCCGGCGGAGAACAGCGAAGAAACCAGGTACCTGCAGGGCCAGCGCAAGTCGCTGGGCGGCTACCTGCCGCAGCGCAGTGACCGCGCGCCGCCGCTCAGGACGCCGGCGCTCGAAGCGTTCAAGCCGCTGCTCGAATCCTCGGGCGAGCGCGAGATTTCGACCACGATGGCCTTCGTGCGGCTGCTCGGCATCCTGCTCAAGGACAAGGAGATCGGCTCGCACGTCGTGCCGATCGTTCCCGACGAGGCGCGCACCTTCGGCATGGAAGGCATGTTCCGCCAGATCGGCATCTACTCGTCGATGGGCCAGCTCTACACGCCGCAGGACGCGGACCAGCTGCTGTACTACCGCGAGGACAAGAAGGGCCAGATCCTCGAGGAAGGCATCAACGAAGGTGGCGCGATGTGCAGCTGGATCGCGGCGGGCACGGCCTACGCGAACCACGGCGTCAACATGGTGCCGTTCTACATCTATTACTCGATGTTCGGTTTCCAGCGCATCGGCGACTTCGCGTGGGCCGCGGGCGACATGCAGGCTCGTGGCTTCCTGCTGGGCGCCACGGCGGGCCGTACGACGCTGGCGGGCGAAGGCCTGCAGCACCAGGACGGTCACAGCCAGCTGGTCGCGACGACGATCCCGAACTGCGTCGCGTACGACCCGGCGTATGCCTACGAACTCGCGGTGATCGTGTGGGACGGGCTGCGCCGCATGTACGCGGAGCGCGAGTCGATCTTCTATTACATCACCTGCATGAACGAGAACTACCTGCAGCCGGCGCTGCCGCAGGGCGCCGAGGCAGGCATCCTCAAGGGCATGTACCTGCTCCAGCGCGGCGGCAAGGGCAAGGTACGCGCCAATCTGCTCGGATCGGGCACGATCCTGCGCGAAGTGATCCGGGCCGCCGCGGTGCTGGAGCAGGATTTCGGCGTTCCAGCCGACGTCTTCAGCGTGACGAGCTTTTCGGAACTGCGACGCGAAGCACTCGATGCCGAGCGCTGGAACCTGCTGCATTCCGACCAGCCGCCGCGGGTGCCCTACGTGCAGGAGGTGCTGGGCGAGCAGAAGGGTCCATTCGTCGCGGCGACCGACTACATGCGGATCGTGGCCGACCAGATCCGCCAGTGGGTGCCGGGCACGTTCCACGTGCTGGGCACGGACGGTTACGGCCGCAGCGATTCGCGCGCGGCCCTGCGCGGCTTCTTCGAAGTCGACTACCGCTACATCGTGCTGGCTGCGCTCAAGTTGCTGGCGGACGAAGGCAAGCTCGACCGCGCGACGGTGATGAGTGCGATCGAGCAGTTCGGGATCGATCCCGAGAAGCCGAACCCGGTGACGGTCTGAGCACGGGGTGAGCAACGTGGCAAACAACGGACTCATCGAAATCCGCGTCCCGGACATCGGCAACTACCAGGACGTCGAAGTCATCGAGGTGGCGGTGAAGGCGGGCGACAGCATCGGCGTGGAAGGCACGCTGATCACGCTCGAGACCGAGAAGGCGACCATGGACGTTCCGTCCACCGCCGCGGGTACGATCAGGGAAATGAAGGTGAAACGCGGCGCGCGGGTGTCGCAGGGCGACGTCATTGCCGTCGTCGAGGCGATCGCGTCGGCACCGGCTCCCGCCGCTCCCGCGACAGCGCGGTAGAGGGCGCAAAGCCGCCGCACCGCTCGCGCGCAGTGATGGAGGGAGCAAAGCCGCACCCAGGCCTTGCCGGCGAAGACAGCCGAGAGGATGGGCATCGACGAACCCGGATTCGCTCGCGCGCACGCGAGCCCGTCGATCCGCAAGCTCGCGCGTGAACTGGGCGTCGATCTCACGCAGGTCCAGGGCTCGGGCGACAAGGGTCGCATCACCGACGTCGACGTGAAGGCCTATGTGAAGCGGATCCTGTCGTCCGGTGGCGTTGCGATTCCGGGCGGTGCCGCATTGCCCCGCGTGCCGGTCGTCGACTTCGCGGCCTTCGGACCGATCGAGCGCAAACCGTTGACGCGCATCCAGAAGATTGCGGGCCCGCGGCTGCATGCGAGCTGGGTGAACCTGCCGCACGTCACGCAGTTCGACGAGGCCGACATCACCGAGCTGGAGCAGACCCGCGCCAACCTGAAGCAGCAGGCGACGGAACGCGGACTCAAGTTGACACCGCTCGCGTTCGTGATCCGTGCCTGCGTGCAGGCTCTGCAGCAGTTTCCGCAGTTCTGCGCATCGCTCGATGCCGATGCCGGCGAACTCGTCTACAAGAAATACGTGCATATCGGCTTCGCGGCCGATACGCCCAACGGTCTCGTGGTGCCGGTCGTGCGCGATGCCGATCGCAAGGACGTCTTCGAACTCGCGCGCGACCTCGCGGATCTCAGCGAAAAGGCCCGCGCGGGCAAGCTCTCCGCCGCCGAAATGCAGGGCGGCTGTTTCACGATCTCCAGCCTGGGCGGGATTGGCGGCACGGCCTTCACGCCGATCATCAATGCGCCCGAGGTGGCGATCCTTGGTGTGTCGCGCTCAGCGTACAAACCCGTCTACGCGGACGGCAGTTTCGTGCCGCGCCTGATGATGCCGCTCTCGCTTTCGTACGATCACCGCGTCATCGACGGTGCCGCGGCTGTCCGGTTCACGTCGTTCCTCGCTTCTGCGCTCAACGACGTGGATGGCCTGTTGAGGGCAATCCCATGACCGGCGGCAAGCCTTCCGCGGCACCGTTGATCGAAGTGTGCTTGCCGGATCTCGGGACGCCGGGCGAAGTCACCGTGCTCGACGTGCTGGTCAAGGTCGGTGACCTGGTCGAGAAGGAGCAGGCGCTGCTCACGCTCGAAAGCGAGAAAGCGACCATGGACGTGCCGGCGACGGCCGCTGGCAAGGTGTCGCGAATCCTGGTGCGGTCGGGCGACAAGGTATCGACGGGCACGGCCGTGCTCGAACTCGAAGGACCCGGCCGGGTCGTCGCCGAGGAAGGTGGGAGGGCCCCGGTGCCCGCGGCTCCGGCGCAGGCGACGCCGCGCCAGCGTGAGCCCTACGGTGGTGAACCTTACGTCGACACCGTTCCGATCCGGCCGCTCAAGACGGATGCGACGGCAGGGAATGACGCTGCAGTGCCGGACCCGAGACCTGCGGCTGTGCCGTCGCCCGCACCGACCAGTTTCGATTACGACGTGCTCGTCATCGGTGCGGGCCCCGGGGGATACACCGCGGCGTTCCGCGCCGCAGACCTTGGCCTCAAGGTGGCGCTGGTGGAGCGCTGGCCGACTCTGGGCGGCGTGTGCCTCAACGTCGGCTGCATTCCGTCCAAGGCGCTGCTGCATGCGGCAAAGGTCATCGAGGACGCGCGTGCGATGGCCGCGCATGGCATCGAATTCGGCGCGCCGAAGATCGACCCTGCCAGGCTGCGCGACTGGAAGAACAAGGTGGTGGGGCGCCTGACGACGGGCCTCACCGGCCTGGCCAGGCAGCGCAAGGTTACCGTCATCCATGGCGTCGCGGTGTTTGCCGACGCCCATGCCGTCAACGTGAACGGCGAAGACGGCACCGGCCGGCGCGTGACTTTCGCGCATTGCGTCATCGCCGCGGGTTCAGAGTCGTTGCGGCTGCCCGGCCTGCCCGACGATCCGCGCATCATCGACTCCACCGGCGCGCTCGAACTCGACCTGCCGAGCCGCATGCTCGTCGTGGGCGGCGGCATCATCGGGCTGGAGATGGCGACGGTGTACGCCGCCCTCGGCGTGAAGGTCGGAGTCGTCGAACTGACGGACGGCCTGATGCCCGGCTGCGATCGCGACCTCGTGCGTCCGCTCGAAAAGCGCATCGCGACCCGGTACGAGACCGTGATGCTGCGCACCAGGGTCACCGGCATCGAGGCGCTCAGCGAGGGCCTCCGGGTCACGTTCGAGGGCGAGAAGGCCATTGCGCCGCAGTTGTACGACAAGGTGCTCATTGCGGTCGGCCGCACGCCGAATGGCAAGCGCCTGCAATGCGAGGCTGCAGGCGTCCTGGTCAACGAACGCGGCTACATTCCCGTCGACCGGCAGCAGCGCACCAACGTGCCGCACATCTTCGCCATCGGTGACGTCGTCGGGCAGCCGATGCTCGCGCACAAGGCCACGCACGAAGCCAAGGTGGCGGCGGAAGTCATTGCCGGCCACAAGCGCTTCTTCGATGCGCGCTCGATCCCGTCGGTTGCCTATACCGATCCCGAGATCGCCTGGGCCGGCCTCACGGAAACCGAGGCGAAAGCGCAGGGCATCGCCTTCGAGAAAGCGGTGTTCCCCTGGGCGGCGAGCGGCCGTTCGCTGGCCAACGGCCGTGACGAAGGGTTCACCAAGCTGCTGTTCGATCCGCAGACGCATCGCGTCATCGGTGGCGGCATCGTCGGCACCAGCGCCGGCGACCTCATCAGCGAGGTGATGCTGGCGATCGAGATGGGCGCGGACGCGGCCGACATCGGCCTCACGATCCATCCGCATCCGACGCTGTCCGAAACCGTCGCCATGGCCGCCGAGGCGTTCGACGGCACGCTCACCGACCTGTATGTCCCGAAGCGACCGACCGCCAGGAAATGACCTGCGCGCCGTCGCGGTGATCCTGCGGCGGGGCGGTACCGATCCATGCACCCGGCACTGACACGCACGCTGCGCTGGTTCGGACTGCTCGAAACGGGTCGGCGGGTCGAGCTGAAGCTGCGATCGCGTGACGCGTGTGCGCTGCCCGACGCGATGATCATCGGCGCGATGAAGTCGGGCACGAGTTCGCTGCATTACTACCTGGCGCAGCACCCGCAGGTCATTGCGCCGCTGCGCAAGGAAGTGCATTACTTCGACCTGAACTTCGAGCGCGGCGAGTCCTGGTATCGGGCCAACTTCGGCCGCGAGGGGCGGGCCGGCATCAACATCGACAGCAGTCCCTATTACCTGTTCCATCCCCTGGTGCCGCAGCGAGCGCATGCGCTGGTGCCGAACGCGAAGCTGGTCGTCCTGCTGCGTGATCCGGTGCGGCGTGCGTATTCGCACTATTGGCACCAGCGCGACAAGGGGCGCGAGTCACTGTCGTTCGAGGACGCGATCGCTGCGGAGTCCGACAGGATCGACCGCGACCACCAGCGACTCGCCCTGGGTGAAATCGAGATCAGCGAAGCGCACCAGTACTTCAGCTACCTCGCGCGCAGCCGCTATGCGGAGCAGCTCGAGCGCTGGCTGCGGTTCTATCCACGCGAGCAGTTGCTCGTCCTGCGCTTCGAAGACCTGGCGCGCGATCCGCTGCAGGTGACGAACGAGACGCTGGCGTACGTCGGGTTGTTGCCGATGAGCGGCGCGAAGCTTGAACCGCGCCACACGCGAAAGTATCCGCCGCTGGATCCGGCAACGGCCGAACGGTTGCGGGACTACTTCGTGCCGCACGATGCGGCGTTGGCGCAGGTCCTGGGCCGGCCGGTACGCTGGTAGTCGTCGCCCGCGAGAGCGCCCGGCATTCGGGCAACGCCCGAGCGACACCGCGCTCTACAGGAGTCTGCGCAGCGACTCCAGGTATTGCGCCTCGTCCGGCGGCAATCCCGCACGTTGTGCGTTCCACAGCGCCTCGCCGAGGCGTTCGATCATGGCGTGTTCGGCCTCGTGCACGTCGCCGAGCCTGGCGGCGAGTGAGCGGTGGACGACGGCGATGCCGGCCGGTCGATCCGTTGCAACCTGCTCGCGGATGGCGAGATGCAGTCCCATGTGCAGGAACGGATTCGTCTGGCCTTGCTCGGGCGTGTATTCGCGGTCGAGTGCTGCCGGTTCCGACTCGAGCAGCTGCGCGTACTCCGGATGCAGCGAGACGACGCGGATGATCTGGTCCTCGACCGGCTCGACCGGCAGCGACTCGCGGTGCTTGCGCCAGGCCTCGAGGTACATGCGCCGCAGCGACGCGCGGCCCTGGTCGTGGAAGAACGGCATCAGGGGCGGCGGCGAGCGGCCGCTGACGGCTTTTTGTGTTTTGCCAGCGGCAGGGCGGTCGGCAGCGGCAACGCCTTGTCCTTGAACGCACACAGGTCGACCAGCGCACAACGCTGACACTCCGGGTTGCGTGCCTTGCAGACGTAGCGGCCGTGCAGCAGCAGCCAGTGATGCGCGTTGAGCAGGTACTGCGCGGGAATGACCTCGAGCAGGCCGTCCTCGATTGCCCGCGGTGTGTCACCGTGGGCCAGGCCCAGGCGATTCGCGACACGGAAGATGTGCGTGTCCACGGGCATCGTGGGCTGACGGAAGGCACTGTTGAGCACGACGTTCGCCGTCTTGCGTCCCACGCCCGGCAGTTCCTCGAGGGCCTCCCGCTCCGCCGGTACGCTGCCGCCATGGCGCTCGATCAGCAATCGGCACGTGGCGAGGATGTTCTTCACCTTGCCGGGATAGAGGCCGATCGACTTCACGTAGGACGTCAACCCGTCAGCGCCCAACGCGAGGATCTGCTGCGGCGTGTTGGCGACGGGGAACAACCTGCGCGTCGCGACGTTCACGCTCTTGTCGGTGGCCTGCGCCGAGAGGATCACTGCGATCAACAGTTCGAACGGACTCGCGTGCTCGAGCTCCGTGACCGGATCCGGATTCAGCGACTGCAACCGCTCGAAGAGTTCACGGACCTGCGCCGGTCTCACGATGCGGCCTCGCCCGGCTTGCCGCTGGTCACGCCAGTGCCGGAAACCGGCACCGCGGCAGCTGCCAGGCGCGACTGGCGCCAGGCCAGGCCGAGGCCGAGCAGGATGAATGCGCCTGGCGGCAGCAGCGCGAGCAAGAACCCGTGCTGCCCGTCGAACAGGTGCAACCCCGATGTCGGCCCGTCGCTGCCCAGCAGCACGTGCAGGTCGCCACCCAGGCTGCCGCGGCCGAGCACTTCGCGCACACTGCCCAGCGCGACCAGTACCACGAGGAAGCCGCCGCCCATCGCGAAGCCATCGAGCAGCGCGTCGCCGACGGGCTGCCGCGACGCGAAGGCTTCCGCGCGAGCCAGCACCAGGCAGTTGGTGACGATCAGGGGCAGGAAGATGCCGAGGGCGGCGTGCAGCCCGGGCAGCCACGCCGCGAGTGCGAGTTCGACCGCAGTGACCAGCGCGGCGATCAGCAGCACGAACACCGCGATACGGATCTCGGCGGGCAACGACCGACCCACCAGCGAGACCAGGCCGTTGCTGGCGATGAGCACCGCCAGGGTCGCCAGTCCGAGCCCGAGGCCGCTGCCGAGCGATGTGCTGACCGCCAGCAGCGGGCACAGCCCGAGCAGTTGCACGAGCCCCGGGTTCTGGTCGCGAAATCCGGCGCGGAGGATGGCGGCAGGCGTCATGGCTGAATTGGCGTCATGGCTGAATTGTAGCCGGGGCAGCCAGCAGTTCGTCGCGATGACGAGTGAAGAATTGCAGCGTGCGACCGACGGCCCCGACCACCGCGCGCGAGGTGATCGTGGCGCCCGTGTACTGGTCGAAATCGCCGCCGTCCCTGCGGACCCGCCAGCGCGCCGCTGCGGGGTCGCCCAGTGACTTGCCGCTGAATCGTCGTATCCAGTCCGACTTGCCGGCATCGATGAAATCGCCCAGCCCGGGCGTCTCGTGGTGACTCACGGTGCGGACGCCGAGAACCGTGCCGTCGGGCGCGACTGCGATCAGCAGTCGAATGGACCCCGAGTAACCATCGGTCGCGACGAACTCGAGCAAGACTGCGACCGGCTGGCCGTGGAACCGGGCGCGGTACGCGGTGACGGCTGCCGTCGTGCCCAGCAATTCAGGATCGCGCAACGTCACGGTGTCGGCCAGCAGGTCGTTGTCGTGCGGCAGTCCGCCGAGCACCTGGTCGAAGCGGGCAAGTTCGCGCGCTCGTGCCGCCGCAGCGATCCGGTCACGCGTGGCTTCGTGCACGACCGCCACGAGGCCGAAGGCTGCGATCGCCGCGGCCGCCAGCATGATTGCGGCGCGCACGGTGCGACGCGCAGGCCGCTCAGGATTGCCGGCCATAGATTCGCGGGACGGTGTAGCGGTCGATGAATGGCACGGCGAGGTTCATCAGCAGCACGGCGAAGGCGAAGCCATCGGGGTAGCCGCCCCACGTGCGGATGATCCAGGCGATCAGCCCGATCCCGGCTCCGTACCACAGCCGTCCGTGATCGCTCGTCGCCGCGGAGACAGGGTCCGTTGCGATGAAGAATGCGGCCAGCATCGTGGCGCCGGAGAATGCCTGCATTGCCGGTCCCAGTGCGGTCCCGGAATCCAGGCCGTGCGCGATGAAGGACGGCACGAGCAGGCCGCCGAGCACGGCCACCGGGATTTGCCAGCGCACTATCCTGCGGGCCATCAGGTACAGGCCTCCCGCGAGCGCCGCGAGATTGAGCCAGGCAAAGCCGCGCGCGCCGAGCGTCCCGGCAATGTCCTCACGCCCCAGCAGTTCCGGCAGCGTGTAGCGCAGGTCGAGCCCGCTGCGAATCGAGTCGAGTGCGGTCGCCCCGGTGTACCCGTCCCAGCGCGCCGTCAGGTCCGCGCCGTAAAAGCCCGCGAACGACATCTGCGCGAGTTCGGACCAGGTGCGGGTGCCGTCGACGTCCATCGGCACGGGCCAGCGCGTCATCTCCGCGGGGAACGACACCAGCAGGATCGCGTAACCCACCATCGCAGGATTGAATGGATTCTGGCCGAGCCCGCCGAAGACGTGCTTGCCGAGCAGCACGGCCAGCGCCGTGCCGAGCGCACCGAGCCACCAGGGCAGCAGCGGCGGGATCGAGAACGCCAGCAGGAACGCGGTGACCAGCACGCTGCCGTCCTTGAGTGCAGGTGCTGCGTCACGACCGCGCCACCGCAGCGCCGCGGCCTCCGCGAGCAACGCCGTGACGCACGCGACGGACAGTTGCAGCAGCAGCCCGGGACCGAACAGCACGACGTGAGCAATGCCTGCGGGCAACAGAGCGAACAGCACCTGGAACATGACGCGCGGCACGGTGTAACCGGCGATGACATGCGGCGCGGGCGAAGTATCGAAGCGCATGTCAGTCCTCATCACCCGCCGAGCCGTCGCCGGGTTGTCGTGCGCGACTGCGGACGCTCTCGAATGTCCGTTGTTCGGCCGTCGCGGCTTCCTGCAGCCGGCGCGTGTGCAGTTCGTGACGCTCGCGTGCAGCCGCTGCCTTGCTCGCCATCGCCTCGGCCTCGTGCAAGCGACGCCTCGCGTGACGAAAGCGATCGGCCAGCGGAATCTGGCTCGGGCAGACGTAGTCGCAAAGGCCGCAATCGATGCAGTCGTGCACGCCGAACTGGCGCAACGTGTCGTGAGCGTCGGCGAGCGCCGCCCGGAGCAGTTGCTGCGGCAGCAGTCCGGCGGGGCACACGTTGGCACAATCGCCGCAGCGGATGCACGGCATTTCGACCGCCCCGAGCCGTGAACCGATGTCGTCCCGCGTCGCGACGAGGACGCAGTTCATCGCCTTGGTGAGTCCGATCTCGTCGGATGGCAAGGCCCGACCGGTCATGCTGCCGCCGGCAAGCAGGCGTAGCGGCGTGCCGCGATATCCGCCGGACGCCGCGATGAGTGCAGCGAGCGGGGCGCCGATCGGCGCGCGGACGTTGCAGGGTCGCGCGACGCCGCTGCCAGTGACGGTCACGATGCGCGAGAGCATGGGCTCGCCACGCGTGACCCAGCGCGCGACGGCCGCTGCGGTCGCCACGTTCTGGCAGATCACGCCCGCGTCCGCCGGCAGTCCGCCCGCAGGCACTTCGACGCCGGCGACCGCCGTGATCAACTGACGCTCGGCGCCCTGTGGATACACCGCAGGGACCACCGCGAGCGTCAGGCCATCGTCACGCAGGCGCTCGATCGCAGCTGCCACGGTTGCAATGGCTGCAGGCTTGTCGTCCTCGATCGCGATCACGCAACGCACCGCACCCGCAGCGCGTCGCAGGATGAGCGCGCCGAGCACGACGTCGTCTGCGGCGGCGCGCATCAGCGCGTCGTCACAGCAGATCCATGGCTCGCACTCCGCGCCGTTCAGCACGAGCGTGTGTGCACCGAGGTCGCGTGCAGACGCCAGCTTGGTCGGGGTCGGAAAGCCGGCGCCGCCGAGTCCGGCGATTCCCGCGTCGCGCATTCGCTGGACGAGTTCCTCCGGACCGAGCGAGGCGGGATCCGTGACGGGACGGACGCGGTCATCGATCCGGTCCGAGCCGTCGCCCTCGATCACGATGCAGAAGCTGCGTCCGCCCTGGACGGCGGCTGCGCGTGTCTCCATTGCGACGACAATGCCTGCGAGCGGCGCGTGCACGGCGGATGCAAACGGGTGGTCAGCGCGCGCGACGAGAGTGCCCGCGGCGACGGCGTCACCCACGGCCACGACAGGTTCGGCGCTGTACCCCGCACCCTGATCGAGTGCGAGCACCACGTGCGGGGGCAGCGGCATTTCGACGATCGGCGAATCGCACGCCTGCTGCTTGTGCGCGTCGAGCACGAGGCCGGCGGGGAACGTGGATCGCGCGGCCATCACGCGGCACGAGGCTGGCGATAGCGCCGCGACACAGCCGGGGCGGGGCGCAGTTCGATGCAGTCGACAGGACAGGGCGGCAGGCAGAGCTCGCAGCCTGTGCACTGCGCCGCTATCACCGTGTGCATCTGTCGGGGTGCGCCGACGATGGCGTCGACCGGGCAGGCGGGAAGGCAGCGCGCGCAGCCGATGCACCTTGCTTCGTCGATCCATGCCACCTGTGCCGGCTTGGGCGTGCCGAACGCGGGATCGAGCGGGCGTGGCGCACGATCAAGCAACGCGGCGAGCGCGCGTACCGTCTCCTCGCCACCTGGAGGGCAGCGGTCGATTTCCGCCGCACCGCTCGCGATGGCGGCCGCGTAGGGCCGGCAACCCGGGAATCGGCATTGACCGCACTGCGTCTGCGGCAGCAGTGCGTCGATGCGCTCCACCAGCGAGTCGGCGTCCGGCTCGATGCGCGCCGCCGCCCAGCCGAGCGCAACGCCGAGCGTGACGGCGAGCGCCGCTGCGACCAGCACCGCAATGACCACCGCGTCGGGGTTCACCGCGCGCCCAGCCCTGCGAAACCCATGAAGGCGAGGGCCATCAGGCCCGCCGTCACCAGCGCCACGGGCGCGCCGCGGAAGGCTTGCGGCACGTCGGCCGTGTCCAGGCGTTCGCGCAGTGCCGTGAACAGCAACAGTGCCAGTCCGAAGCCGGCGCCGGCGCTCGCACCGAAGACCAGCGACTCGAGCAAGCCGTGCTGGCGATTCACGTTCAGCAATGCCACGCCGAGCACGGCGCAGTTGGTCGTGATCAGCGGCAGGAAGATGCCAAGCAGCTGGTGCAGGAGGGGGCTCGTCGCCCGCACCATGATCTCGGTGAACTGCACGACCCCCGCGATCAGCAGGATGAAGACCAGCGTGCGCAGGTACTCGAGTCCCAGCGGCACCAGCACCCATTGCCACAGTGCGAAGCTCAGGCCCGAGGCCAGCGTGAGCACGAACAGCGTCGCGAGGGCCATGCCGGCCGCGGCCTCGAAACGGCGACTCACGCCGATGAACGGGCATAGCCCGAGGAAGTTCGACAGGACGAAGTTGTTGACCAGGCTCGCTCCGAGCGCGAGCAGCAGCAGCTCGGTCATGGGCTCCTCGTCGCCGGTGTCACTTCACCTTCATGCCGGGCGTCGCGCCGGCATCGGGGGAGAGCACGAAGATCTCCTGTCCGCCGGGCCCGGCCGCGAGCACCATGCCTTCGGACAGTCCGAAACGCATCTTGCGTGGTGCGAGGTTCGCGACCACGACCGTCAGGCGGCCGACGAGCTGCGACGGTTCGTACGCCGAACGGATGCCGGCAAAAATCTGCCGCTTGCCGAGCTCGCCGAGATCCACCTCGAGCCTGAGCAGCTTGTCTGCGCCTTCGACCAGCTCGGCCGAGTCGATGCGTGCGACGCGCAGGTCGACTTTCATGAAATCGTCGATCGACAGTTCCGTCGCCGCGGCCGCTGGTTCTGCAACCTTCGCAGCGCCTGTGGCGGGCTTCCGGCCGTCGGCCTTCGCCACGACAGCAGGCGCCGTCGCGGCAGCCGCTGCAGGTACGCCCGCAGGCTTCAGGCTCTCCGCCGACGCGGCCAGCAGCGCCTTGACCGCGGCCGGGTCGACCCGCGTGGCGAGCGGCTCGTAGGCATTGATCACCGTGTCGAGGAGCGGCGCTGCGGCGTCGGCCCAGGCCTGCGGGGGCAGGCCGAGAAATTTCTCGGCGCCCGCAGCGAGCTTCGGCATGACGGGCTTCAGGTAGATCGCGAGCACACGGAACAGGTTGAGGCCCTGCGTGCAGACGGCCTGCACTGCAGCGGCCCGCGCCGGATCCTTCGCCATGAGCCAGGGTTTCTGCTGGTCGATGTAGAGGTTGGCGCGGTCGGTGAGCGCCATGATTTCGCGCATTGCACCGGCGAGATCGCGGCCTTCGTACAGTGCGGCGACACGTTCGCCGGCCGCGGCGAATTCGTCCTGCAGGGCCGTGTCCGCGAGCGAGGGGGCCAGCCTGCCGGCCGAGCCCCGCGCGATGAATCCGGCGCACCGGCTCGCGATGTTGACGAGCTTGCCGACGATGTCGGAATTGACCTTGGCCACGAAGTCGTCGAGGTTGAGGTCGAGGTCCTCGACGCCGTCACCGAGGCGTGAGGCGAAGTAGTAGCGCAGGTATTCGGCCGGCAGGTGATCGAGCCAGGTGCGCGCGGAGATCAGCGTGCCGCGCGACTTCGACATCTTCAGCCCGTTTACGGTGAGGAAGCCGTGTGCGAACACCGACGTCGGCGGCCGGTAACCCGCTCCCACCAGTACGGCCGGCCAGAACAGCGTGTGGAAGTACACGATGTCCTTGCCGATGAAGTGATACACCTCCGCGTCGCTGTCCGGCTTCCAGTAGCGGTCGAAATCCCGCCCGGTGCGGCGGCAGTACTGCAGCAGGCTCGACAGGTAACCGATCGGAGCGTCGAGCCAGACGTAGAAATACTTGCCGGCTTCACCCGGAATCCCGAAGCCGAAATACGGCTCGTCGCGCGAGATGTCCCAGTCGCGCAGGCCGGCGTCGAACCACTCGCCGAGCTTGGCAGTGACGGCGGATTGCAGGCGATTGCCGCTGGTCCAGGCGCGCAGCATCGGCTCGAAGTCACCGAGCTTGAAGAACAGGTGCTCCGATTCCTTCTGCACGGGTGGCGTGCCGCTCACGACCGAGACCGCATGCAGCAGGTCGGCGGGCGTGTAGGTGGCGCCGCAGACCTCGCAGCTGTCGCCGTACTGGTCGAGTGCGCCGCACCTGGGGCACGTGCCCCGCACGTAGCGGTCGGGCAGGAACATCTTCGCCTGCTCGTCGTAGGCCTGCACGATCGTCTCGCGCCGGATGTGGCCGCCCGCGACGAGCCGGCGATAGATCTCGTACGTGACTTCGCGATTCTCGTCCGAGTGCGTGGTGTGGAAGTTGTCGTACGAGATGTCGAACTCGCCGAAATCGCGGCGTTGTTCGGCGCCGACGCGCTCGATCAGTTGCTCGGGCGTGATGCCTTCCTGCCGGGCCTTGAGCATGATCGGCGTGCCGTGCGCGTCGCTCGCCCAGATGAACAGGCAGTCGTGGCCGCGCATGCGCTGGAACCGCACCCAGATGTCGGTCTGGACGTATTCGACGATGTGCCCCAGGTGCGGCGCGCCGTTGGCATACGGCAACGCGCTGGTGACGAGCAGGGTGCGCTTTACGGGGGCGGTCATGGGGCGGCGGGGTCCGGGTCGAATGACCGTCGATTATGCCAGTCGAGCCCCCGGACGGCTTGGCTCGCCGCACACCCATTGGGCAGGCAGACACGCGTCACGGTGGGCCATGCGGCGGATCGGTGCGTCTCCCGCGCGCGGTGCAAGCGGCCGATTCGGTGCTTCTCCCGCGCTTGGAAAGGCAGACACGCGCTCGGGAGAAGGCTCCGGATCGGCCGCCAGCGCGCCGCGCCTGAGCTCGCTCTCGCCATGGGCGAGCGCTCGCACGGCGCATTCATGCCCTTTAGGGTACGTCGCCGCAGCAGCGTCCGCTGTCACCGCGCTATAGGCGCATTGCAGCGAGTCTCGGGTACGTCTTCCGCGCCGCGTGTCTGCCTTTTCAAGGCGCGGAGGACGTACCCGAAACCCGGCTCGATGCGCAGGCTGAGGACGAACGATTTGCGGCGTCCTGCCGGAGCGCAGTCGCTAGCGCGATGCCTGGGCCCCGTTCAACCCATGTCCTTGAACTGCTCGAACTGCGGCTTGTTCATGGCCTTTTCGTAAGCCGAGCGGCCGCTGATGACGCCCTTCTCGAACAGTTCCTTGATCGCCGAGTCCATGACCCGCATGCCGTGGGCGCCGCCGCTCTGCATCGCGTTCTCGAGCTGGTCGAGCTTGCCCTGGCGGATCAGGTTGGAGACGGCCGGCGTGTTGATGAGGATCTCGAGCGCGGCGACCCGCCCGCGCTTGTCGGCGCGCATGATCAGCTGCTGCGAGATCACGCCGCGCAGCGAGGTCGACAGCATGGTCCGCACGTGGCTCTGCTTGTCGGCGGGGAAGGCGTTGACGATGCGGTCCACGGTGGGTGCGGCGCCGTTGGTGTGCAGGGTGCCCATCACGAGGATGCCCATCTCGGCCGCCGTAACCGCGATGCTGATCGTCTCGAGGTCGCGCATTTCGCCGACCAGCACGATGTCCGGGTCTTCGCGCAGGGCCGAGTGCAGTGCCTCGGCAAAACCCGGGCTGTGCAGGCCGACCTCGCGCTGGCTGACCAGGCAGTTCTTGCGCGGATGCACGAACTCGATCGGGTCCTCGATCGTGAGGATGTGGCCTTTCTCGCGTGCGTTGATGTCGTCGATCATCGCGGCGAGCGTCGTCGACTTGCCCGAGCCGGTCTTGCCCGTCACCAGGATCAGGCCGTTGTTGACGCGGCACAGGCTGCGCACGGCCTGGGGCATGTTGAGCTGCTCGAGCGTCAGCGCCTTCGAAGGGATCGCTCGCAGCACGGCACCGAGCCCGCCGATGTGCCGGAAGACGTTCACGCGGAAACGCGAAACGCCCGGGATGGAATAGGCGAAATCGGCGCCGTCCTTTTCCTCTAGCTGCTGCTGCGCGCGGCGGGTGATGAAGTCCATGATCGTGTCTTGCACGAACTGCTTGTCGAGTGGTGCATCGCGCAGCGACTGCAGCTCGCCGTTGTGGCGGATGCGCGGCGGATCGCCGGCGACGAAATGCAGGTCGGAGCCGCCTCGCTTGATCACGTCGAGCAGGAATTCATCGATGCGCCGCGGCGTGTGCTGCGGCACCTCGGCAGTGGTGACCTGTGTCGTCGTCTCGGTGGACATCAGAGTCCCTGCGTCACGTCGGCCTTGAGAATCGCCGTGCCTTCGGGGACGTAGCGGGCGAACGGCTTCTTGTCCATGGCGTAACCGAACGCGTCCTCCGGATCGATCTCGCGCGCCTGGATGGCGGCGAGCAGCGCCTGGTCGAGTGTCTGCATGCCGACTTCGCGGCCCGTCTGCAACTGCGACGGGATCATGTGCGACTGCTCGGACGTGATGAGCTTGCCGATCGCGCGGTTCATGACCATCACCTCGCAGATGGCCTTGCGACCGCGCAGGTCGGGTGTGCGCACCAGGAACTGGGTGACGACGCCGAGCAGGCTCTGCGACAGGAAGCTCTTGGTCTGCTCGCGCTCCTCCGGCGGCAGCGCGTCGACGATGCGGTCGATCGTCTTCACCGCGCTGGTCGTGTGCAGCGTGCCGAGCACGAGGTGTCCGGTTTCCGCCGCGGTCATCGCCCAGCGCACCGTCTCGGCGTCGCGCAGCTCGCCGACCAGGATCACGTCGGGGTCCTCGCGCATTGCAGCTCGCACGCCATCGGCGAAGGAGGGCAGGTGCGTGTGCAGTTCGCGCTGGACCACCTGCGATTGCTTGCTGCGGTGGACGAACTCGATCGGGTCCTCGAGGCTGATGATGTTCAGCCGGCGCGTCCGGTTCAGGTGGTCGATCATCGCTGCAAGCGTCGTCGACTTGCCGGTACCCGTGGAACCCGTGACCAGCACCATGCCCTGGTGGAAATCACAGAACTTCTTGACCACCGGCGGGAGATTCAGCGAATCGAGCGACGGCACGTCGTTCGGGATGGCGCGGAACACCGCGCCGACGCCCGTCTCCTTGCGGAAGACGTTGACGCGGAAACGCGCGTTGTCCTCGGAGACGTACGAGAAATCGACGTCGTGACCCTTCCTGAACTGCTCCTGGTGCGTGGGCGTCAGGATCTCCGTGACGTAGCTTTCGAGCTCGGCCTCGGCCAGGTTGCGGAACTTGATCGGCAGCAGGTCGCCGTTCATGCGCAGCATCGGCGGCACGCCGACCGCGAGGTGGACGTCCGAGCAGCCTTGCGAGGCGCCGAGTTTCAGGAATGCGTCGATGCGCGCCAATGCAGCCTCACAGGTAACGCTCGAGCGCGGAGCGCAGCTCGTCCATGGTCTGGAAGCGCCGCGCCTTGTCCACGGTCATCGCCTTGGCGACGATGTCGGACAGGCCCGGCGGAATGCTGGGATTCACTTCGATCGGTGGCTTCGCCTTGCCCTGGACGTGCTGGTACATGACCGCCATGTGGTCGCCGCGGTGATAGGGCGGCTCGCCCGTGAGCATCTCATACAGGATCACGCCGAGCGAGTAGACGTCGGCGCGCTCGTCGACCTTCTTGCCCAGGATCTGCTCGGGTGCCATGTATTTCGGCGATCCGATCACGTAACCGGTCTTGGTGAGCTGGGTGTCGCCCTGGTGCTGCGCGGCGGCCACGCCGAAGTCCACGATCTTGAGCAGGCCCGTGTCGTCGATCAGGACGTTGGCCGGCTTCAGGTCGCGGTGGATGATGCCCGACTGGTGGGCCACGGCCATGCCGGTGGCCACGTCCATCGCGTAGCGGACGGCCTTGTCGACCGGCAGCGGCTTGTCGTTGATCTCGTGGCCAAGCGTATGCGACGGGAAGTACTCCATCGAGATCGCGTAGTTGCCGCGGATGAACAGGAAGTCGTAGATGCGGATGACGTTGCGGTGCGTGATCTTGCGCGAGTAGCGCAGCTCGTGCACGAACCGCTTCATCATCTCCTCGTCCTGCGAGACGTTCGGGTTCAGGAACTTGAGCACCAGCCGCTCGTCGACGACGGTGTCTTCCATGAGCAGCACGGTGCCGAATGCGCCCTTGCCGATCTTCTGCAGGTACTTGTAACGACCTTCGAGCACGTCGCCCGGCGCGAGGGCGGAAATGTCGAGACGCTGCGACGGCGCGGCTTCGCGCGCAAGGCCGTCGAAATCCAGCTTCTCGGCGAGCAATGTCCGCGACGGCTCGGCCATGCGGGCCGCTCCTTTCTGCGCATCGCGCACGCCCGTCGAAAAACGCGCATCCATGTCCTCGACCGCGCGCATCGCCGCGTGGCTGACCGTCGGGTCGGCCGATTCGCCGCTGAACGATTCCAGCCGCGCGCGCACGACGTCGACCGACTTGTCGTCCGCCAGTCGCGCCAGGGCGGTGATGATCTCGAGCCGTGCTTCCTTCGACGCGCCCGGCAACAGCGGCAGCAGTTGCGGGATCACGGTCGGATTGCCGAGCTTGCCGATGGCACGCGTCACCGTCGGCAGCGAACGCGCGTCGTTCGCACGCAGGAGGTCGAGCAGGGTGGGCAGCGCGCGCGGGCTGCCGATTTCGGCAAGCGCGTCGACCGCGCGCTCGCGGACCCACCAGTCCTTGTCGCGCGTGGCTTCGATCAGGTAACCGATGGCGCGCTCGTCCTTGGTCTGGTTCAGGATCTCGATGGCCGCGCGGCGGACCTCCTCGTCCTGGTCGCGGATCAGTTCGAGCGCGGCCTCGATCACGCGCGGGCCGCCGATCTTCGCGAGCGCGTCGGCGGCGCGGCTGCGCACCCACCAGTCGTCGTCCTTGATCGTCTGCAGCAGGGTCTTGACGTGCGCCGGCGTGCCGATTTCGTTCAGCACCTCGACCGCGGCGCGGCGGACATTTTCGTCCTCGTCGCGCAGCACGCCGATCAGGTGCTGCATGGTGTCCGGGTCGTTGGCGCGCACGATCGCATCGATCGCCTTCTGCTGCGTCTCCACGTCGGGGTCGCGCAGGACGTCGCAGAGCAGGCCGACGTCGACGTTGCCCTCGAGGCCGGTCAGTGCATTCAGCACGGCCTGCCGCACGAACTTGTTGGTGTCCTTGAGTTGCCGCTGCAGCGCCACGCCGACGTCGCGCCTGTTGAAGCGAGCGAGGATGTTGATGACGTGCGTGCGCGCGATCGGGTCCTTGCCCTCGAGGCGGCTCAGTAATTCCGGGACGATGCTGGCGTCGGCGATGTCGGAGACGATGCGGAACATGGCCGCCTTCTCGGCCGCGTCCTGGTTGTAGGCGCGCTGCAGCACGTCGCGCGCGTTGAGGCGCGCCTTCTGCGCGGCGAGGATGCCGACCACCGTGCCTTTCGGCATCGTCGGCTGGTCGAGCAGGCCGAACAGCAGGTTGGCCGCGTAATTGCGCGAATTGGACAACGCGGTCGCGACCCCGGCGACGGTGCGCTGGTTGCCTTCCGTGAGTCCGGCGGCAATGACCGGGAACGTCTTGTTGTCGAGCAGGGCGGTAAGCACCGCGACGAAGCCGGTGGTTTCCCGCTTGTCGGCGCTTGCCAGTGCGTCGAGGATGCGGGGAATGGCGGATGGTCCGAGGCGCGCGAGTTTCTCCAGCGACGCCCTGTGATCGTCGCTGTCGTCGGCGGCCTTGATCTCGGCGATCAGGCGGTCAGCGCGCAGGTTCGTGAAAAAGCTCATGGGCGACGTGGGTAGATCATCTGCTCGTCACGGGCGGGGACGGCTATCCGTCCGGTGGATACGGTTGAACGTCGCGCCGTCGCCTCCGGTGGGGCGAAAGCCGGCGCATTATGCCACGCGGACCCGGCGCCTCGCGGGCTGCCGACCCGGCGCTGAATGCTGCCTGATTCCGCTACAATCCTTGCTCGCCGGCGCATGCCGCTCCCACTACCTTGACGGATCCCCGAATGCAGGATGATCGCCTCGCCCAGGCCCGCCTCCTGGTCGCGAATTATGTCGAACCCTATCTGGGGATGCCTCTTGGCGCAGCCAAAGCTGTGAAGTCCGTCCGGTTCGAGTCCGGCCGACCCCTGGTGGAGGTCGAACTGGGCTTCCCACCGGGGGGGTATGCCCGGACGCTGGCCGCCGAACTGCAGGCGCTCCTGCGCCAGGCTCCCGGGCTCGGGGACGCCACGGTAACCGTGGGCTGGCAGGTCGCGACCCACGTCGCCCAGGGCCAGCTGCAGCCGCTGCCCGGCATCCGCAACGTGATTGCGGTGGCTTCGGGCAAGGGCGGGGTCGGCAAGTCCACCACTGCGGTCAACCTGGCCCTGGCCCTGGCGCTCGATGGAGCCCGCGTCGGGCTCCTCGACGCCGACATCTACGGACCCAGCCAGCCCCGCATGATGGGTCTGCAGGGTGAAAGGCCGGTCAGCCACGACGGCAAGCGCCTCGCGCCGCTCGAGGCGCACGGCATCAAGGTCATGTCGATCGGCTTCCTGGTCGAAGAAGAGCAGCCCATGGTCTGGCGCGGCCCGATGGTCACGCAGGCCCTGCAGCAGTTGCTCAACGATACCGACTGGGGTGAGCTCGACTACCTCATCGTCGACATGCCGCCCGGGACCGGGGACATCCAGCTGACGCTGTCGCAGCGCGTGCCCGTGAGCGGCGCGGTGGTGGTGACCACGCCGCAGGACATCGCGTTGCTCGACGCCCGCAAGGGCCTGCGGATGTTCCAGAAGGTCAACGTGCCGGTGCTCGGCATCGTCGAGAACATGAGCACCCACGTGTGCTCCAGCTGCGGCCACGAGGAGCCGATCTTCGGCAGCGGCGGCGGCGCGCGCATGGCCGAGCAGTACGGCGTCGCCCTGCTCGGCCAGCTGCCGCTCGACATCCGCATCCGCGAGGAGACGGACGGCGGCCGTCCCACGGTGGTTGCCGATCCGGGCGGACGCATCGGCACCGCCTACCTGGACACAGCCCGCCGCACGGCGGCCAGGCTTTCCATTGCCGCGCTCGGCGCGGCGGGTTTTCCCAGGATCACCGTCGAGGACACTTGACCTTGAGCATCAAGCCGTGAGTATCAAATCAGACCGCTGGATCCGCCGCATGGCCGCAAGCCACGGCATGATCGAGCCCTTCGAGCCCGGCCAGGTGCGCGTCGTCGACGGCCAGCGCATCGTTTCATACGGCACCTCGAGCTACGGCTACGACGTGCGCTGCGCGGCCGAATTCAAGATCTTCACCAACATCAACTCGACGATCGTGGACCCGAAAGACTTCGACCACGGTTCGTTCGTCGATTTCGACGGCCCGGTCTGCATCATCCCGCCGAACTCGTTCGCGCTGGCGCGCACGGTCGAGTATTTCCGCATCCCGCGCAGCGTGCTGACGGTGTGCCTCGGCAAGTCGACGTACGCGCGCTGCGGGATCATCGTCAACGTGACGCCGCTCGAGCCCGAATGGGAAGGGCACGTGACGCTCGAGTTCTCGAACACGACGACGCTGCCCGCGAAGATCTACGCCAACGAGGGTGTGGCGCAGATGCTGTTTTTCGAGTCGGACGAAGTCTGCGAGACCTCGTACAAGGATCGCGGCGGGAAGTACCAGGGGCAGAAAGGCGTGACGTTGCCGAAGGCGTAGCCTGCGACGGAAGGCGAGGAAGGGGAGGAAGGTCAGGAAGGTCAGGAAGGTCAGGAAGGTCAGGAAGGTCAGGAAGGTCAGGAAGTGTATGAAGATGTTAGTCTGAATTGCAGGCGGCCTGCCTTCCTCCCCTTCCTCCCCTTCCTGACCTTCCTCCCCTTCCTAACCCCTCGTCAGCTTCACCAGCTTCATCTGTACCTCCGGGTTGCCCTTCCGGTACTGGACTGCCTGCACCGGCACGTACCCCAGTGAAGGCGCGTGCCAAGTCTTCGTGACGCGGTTCGAGCCGGTGCGCTGGCTCGCCCAGACCTCGGCTTCGACCTGGCCGTAAGGCGTCATGACCTGCTGCCTGCCCTCCGGCCAGTAGCGGTATTCGCGCAGCTTGCCGCCGGTGATGATCTTGAAGGCCTGCGGCTTGCGGCCGGCCAGCAGTTCGAGAATCATTGCCGCCTGTACGGACGACGTATCGTGCGTCCCGGGCGTGATCGCCAGCGCCACCGGCTTGCCTTCGACGCTGCCGGTCACCGTCAGCTCGTTCCAGTCGTAGGCCAGCCTGACGTCCTTGGCGGCGCTGGCCGAACCGTCGTCGAAGTTGAACGACAGCGGGCGAACTCCGGCCGGGCTCACCTGGATCACGCTCTTTTCGTGCGCCTGTGAACTGATTGCGACACGCGCCAGCAAGGTCGGGAACACCCGCGTCTCGTACTGCCACTGGCCGGCCTCGGCGCCGCGCTTGAAGCTCGATTCGATTTCGCCGCCGTTCAGGCCACGGTAGCTGACCTGGTAGCGGGCGGTGTAAGGCTGGAGTCCTGCGGGGGCGGCGGCCTGATCGCCCAGGGTGATGCCTGGCACGGCGAACAACCACGCTCCGGCGACCGCGGCTGTCCGGACGCACCAATTCGATAGCTGCCCCATCACGCACCTTCCTTCGTTTCGCAGCCGCACACCACCGGTGCGTCGAGCCGCTTGCCATCCAGCCAGGCCGCCCCATCACGGAACGCGAGGCGACCCGCCGCAAACCAGCCGATACAGCGCGGGTAGATCACGTGCTCTTGGCGCAGGACGCGTGCGGCGAGCGAGTCTTCGTCGTCGCCCACCACTATCGGGACCCTGGCCTGTAGGACCACCGGGCCGCCGTCGAGTTCGGGCGTGACGAAATGGACGCTGGCCCCGTGCTCGCGATCGCCTGCCTCGAGCGCGCGGCGGTGCGTGTGCAGGCCGGCGTACCGCGGCAGCAGGGAAGGGTGGATGTTGAGCATGCGGCCGGAGAAACGCAGCACGAACTCGTCGCTCAGGATGCGCATGAAACCGGCGAGCACCACCAGTTGCGGCGCATGCGATTCGACGATGTCGCCGAGGGCGCGGCCGTAAGCCTCACGATCGGGGAAGTCCCGGGGCGACAGCACGGAGGTGGCGATGCCACGTCCGCGGGCCCATTCGAGCGCGCCGGCATCCGCACGGTCGCTGACGACCGCCTCGATGCGCACGGGAAGCTCGCCCGCATCGGCGCGTGCCGCGATGGCCTTGAGGTTGCTGCCGCGCCCCGACACCAGCACGACGACGCGCAGCAGCGGGGTTGGGGCCGTCATTCGACGATGACGACCTCGCGGCTGCCGGAACGGACCGCGCCGATCACGGCTGCCGTTTCGCCGCAGGCGCGCAGGATTCCGAGCGCGCGATCGGCTTCGCCCGCGGGCACGCAGATCGTCATGCCCAGCCCGCAGTTGAAGGTGCGATACATCTCGTCGCGCGCGACATTGCCGACGCGCTGCAGCCAGTCGAACACGACGGGACGCGGCCACAGCCGGGCATCGATCACGGCCTCGAGCCCGGCCGGCATGACGCGCGGGATGTTGCCGGTCGGTCCGCCGCCGGTGATGTGCGCGATGCTGTGCACCGGCACCGACTGCTGCAGCAGCTGCAGCACCGACTTCACGTAGATGCGAGTGGGTTCGAGCAGCAGGTCGTAGAGCGGCTTGCCGTCGATTTGCGTGGCGGGACCGGCGCCGCTCAGCGCAAGCAGTCGCCGGATCAATGAATAGCCATTCGAGTGCGCGCCCGAGGAGGCGAGGCCGATGATCGCGTCGCCAGCACGCGTCCGGGTGCCGTCGATGATCTGGTCTTTTTCGACGAGACCGACGCAGAAGCCTGCGAGGTCGTAATCCTCGCCCTCGTACATGCCTGGCATTTCCGCGGTTTCACCGCCGACCAGCGCGCACCCCGCCTGCAGGCAGCCTTCGACGATGCCCTTGATCACGCGCTCGGCCGTGTCCACGTCGAGCTTGCCGGTCGCGTAGTAGTCGAGGAAGAAAAGCGGTTCCGCGCCCTGCACGACGACGTCGTTGGCGCACATCGCGACCAGGTCGATGCCGATGGTGTCGTGGCGGCCAGTCTCGATCGCCAGGCGGAGCTTGGTGCCCACGCCATCTGTGCCCGAGACCATGACGGGCTTCTTGTAGCGGTCCAGCGGTACCTCGACCAGCGCGCCAAACCCGCCGATACCGCCCAGCACCTCGCGGCGCATCGAACGCTTCACGGCGGGCTTGATCCGGTCCACGAGCGCGTCGCCCGCTTCGATGTCGACGCCGGCGTCACGGTAGGTGGTGCTGCTGGTCGGGCTCTCGGCCATTTTTCTCACGCTCCCGGGGGTGGCGCCCCGGGGTCTGGCTCGAGGCTGTGGTATTTTACACACTGGCCGCCGGTGCCGACTTCCTCCATCACATGATTGACCACCGCACCAACGTCGTCACTGAGGGGCCGGCGCGAAAAATCGCGCGCGGGCTGCTCTGCCTGTTGTTGCTGGCGGCACCACTTGCCCGGGGCGACGTAGCGCTTTACCAGGCCGCGGTGCCGCTGAAGAGTACGGCCGAGGCCGACCGGGCCGCCGCCTTCGGCGAGGCTCTCAAGATCGCGGCCGTGCGCGCGTCGGGCCGACGGGACGCCGGGGATGCCGCGGCCATTGCCGCCGCGGCGGCGGACCCCACCCGCTACGTCCAGCAGTATTCGACTACGGCCGACCGGATGCTCAAGGTCGGTTTCGATGGCCGTGCCATGGAGCAACTGCTGCAGCAGGCTGGCTTGCCGCTGTGGCCGTCGGAGCGGCCCACGACCACCGTGCTCCTGTTCGTTCCCGCGATCGCGGGCGGCGCCCGCGCGGTGACTGCGGCCGAGCGGCCGCCGGAACGCCTGGAGATCGAACGGGCAGCCCAGGTGCGGGGCGTGCCGGTGACCTGGCCAGCCGAGACCGTGGACGCAGGCACTGCGCGGAGCCGTGCGACCAGCGCCGGCGTTACCGGGGCCGTGCTGCTGGGAACGGCGGGGGCGGGCGGGTATGACTGGATCTTCGGGCACGCCGGCCAGACCGCTCGCGGTCAGGGCGGCCCCGTGGCGGGCCTGGGACTTGCGGCCGACACCCTGGCAGCGCGCTACGCGCCGGGCTCCACTCGCGGGCTCAGCGCGGTACCCGTCCGGATCGGCGGGCTGGAGGGCGTACGCTCCTATGCCGCGCTCACCACGTATCTCGACGGCCTGAGCCTCGTGCGGAGCGTGTCATTGCGCGAACTGTCCGGCAGCACGGCGCTGTTCGACCTGGGCGTGCGCGGCGATCTCGAGTTGCTGCGACGAATCCTTGCGCTGGACGGGCGACTCACGCCGGCTCCGCGCACCGATGCCACAACGACCGGGCCGGAGCCACCGGACTTCGTCTGGCAGCCATGAGCCTGCGACACCTGCCCAACCTGCTGTGCGTCCTGCGCATCCTGATGGTGTATCCCGTCGCGCACTGGATCCTGCAGGAGCGTTACGCCGACGTGATGCTGCTGTTCGCGGTGGCCGCATCGACGGATGCGCTCGACGGCTTCCTCGCCAAGCGTTTCGGCTGGACCAGCAAGCTCGGCAAGTTGCTCGATCCGCTCGCCGACAAGCTGCTGCTGGTCACGGTGTTCATCTGCCTGAGCCTGAACGGCGACGTGCCCTGGTTGCTGACGGGGCTCGTCCTGCTGCGCGACCTCGTGATCGTCTTCGGCGCCGTCACCTACAAGCTGCTGTTCGGCCCGGTCAACGGCAACCCGACCATCGCGAGCAAGATCAACACGCTGGCACAGATCGTCTATTGCCTCGCGGTCGTCGCCGCTGCCGCCTACCAGTGGCCGCCGCAATGGGCCGTGATCACGCTCGGCGCGTTCGTGCTGTTCTCCACCTGCGTCAGCGGCATCGACTACACCCTGATCTATGTGCGCCGAGCGCAGGCAGTCGTGCGCGAACGCGCGTCACACAGGCACTGACCGGTTGCGCCGGCAATGATGGAGCAGCTGCCCCTGCGCATGCGGTTGCGCGAGACCTCGCGCCTGGCGAGTTTCGTCGTCGGCGGCAATGCGCAGGCGTGCGCCGCATTGCAGGGTTCGCGACCGTCGGCGCCGCTCGTCGTCTGGCTGTGGGGCCGCGCGGGCACGGGCAAGTCGCATCTGCTGCAGGCCGCGTGCGCGGCGGCTGGCGAGCGTAACGAAGCTGCGGCCTACATCGACCTGGCGCTGGCATCCTCCAGCGCGATGCTGGAAGGGTGCGACACGCTGGGGCTCGTCTGCCTCGACGGGCTCGAGGCCGTCGCCGCGGATCCGGACTGGAACGCGGCGATCTTTCGTCTGCACACGCTGATGCAGGACGGCATGGGCCGGCTCGTCGTCGCGAGCAATGCCCCGCCTGCGAGCTTTGCCCTTCACGCTGCCCGACCTGCGTTCACGCCTGCTGGCCGCCGACGTGCATCAACTCGTCGAACTCGACGAAGCGGGGCAGTGCGAGGCATTGCGCCTGCGCGCAGCCAGTCGGGGACTCGAGTTGTCGGAGGAGGCGGCGCTGTACCTCGTGCACCGCCTGCCGCGCGACATGCATTCCCTGTTTGCCGTACTCGATCAACTCGACGCGGCGTCGCTCGCGGCGCAGCGCAGGTTGACCGTGCCGTTCCTGCGGAATGCGCTGGAGAAGGGGATAGGGGATAGGGGTTAGGGGTTAGTCGGCAGCGCGTTCGCGCCAGAGGCTCTTTCTGGCTCTGTCACTGCTCATCGGCAGGCGTTCATGCGATGTGACCGCGTCGACGTTGCATGCGCCGTGCGAATTCTCGGGCTTCGACGAGAATTCGCACAGGCGCGGTCGATCAGGCGTTCGTTGCGGGTCTTTTCCGGGCGAGCGTGTCTGCCTTTCCGCTCGCCCGGAAAAGACCCGCAACGAACGCCCTCACCGATCCGCCCGCCCTTGTAAGCCGCAAGTACGCGACGAGCGCCACCACCAGCGCCAGGCTCAGTACCGAGCATCAATGCCGCAAGCAGCGGATCGACGGGGTTCGCGACGATTCGGTCAGCGCATAGATGAAGTGGGGCGTGACGCAAAGCGTGGCCCACGCGAAAGTTCGCCGGTTGCGGCGCGAACATGCCCGGCACCGCGACCACGAGCGGCGCGACGAGAACAGCACCAGCAACCAGAACGTCACCGCACTGCGTTCACCGGTAGGCCGCCAGCAGCGAAACGCCGGCCAGCATCGCAGACGAGCGCGAGCGCGACGAGCCCGTGCGCGACCCGCGCCTGTCGCGAAGTCGAGACTTTCGTCAACCATGCGCACGGCTCGCGCGGCGACCGCCATTTCTGCCAGACGACGTGCCCAGCAGTTGCGCCAGCTCGCGTTCGTCATCACTCAGCTTCGGCGGGGATGCGCCATGCACCGCGAGGTGAGTCGCACCGTACGGCGAGCCACCCGTGCGCGTCCGGTTCAGCGCAGGCGCGGTGAAGGGCAGGCCGACGAGGTACATGCCGTGGTGCAGCAACGGAACCATCATCGTGAGCAGGGTGGATTCCTGCCCGCCGTGCATGGACGAGGTCGAGCTGAAGACCGCCGCGGGTTTGCGGTCGAGCGCGCCGTTCAGCCAGAGCGAGCTGGTTCCATCCAGGAAATGCTTGAGCGGCGCTGCCATGTTGCCGAAGCGGGTTGGACTGCCAAGCGCCAGGCCGTCACACTGGGTCAGATCGTCGTGTGTCGCATACGGTGGCCCCGATTCCGGCACGGCCGCGTCGGTGGCTTCGGTGGTCGGCGATACGGGCGGTACCGTGCGCAACCGGGCCGTGACGCCCGCGACCGATTCGATGCCCCGCACGATGTGACGGGCCACTTCGGCCGTCGCACCGTGCCTGGAATAGTAAAGAACGAGCACTTCGGTCATGTCTGTAGCCGTCCTCGGGTCTGGACGACTCGTTGCGTCCTGCGTGTGGCGCGCGGATTCTAGGTCCACGAGCCTTGACGGTACAGGGACCGCTTGTTACGTTCACCTGCGTCCTGCCTTTTCTTACAGGGCTTTCCCCGCTTGCCGCGCATCATTTTGCCGCTCCTGCTGGCCTTTGCACTGCTTTCCGGGGCAGTCGTAAGCGGCTGCGCCGGTGCGCCGGTACAGGAGATGAGCAATGCCCGGCAGGCGGTTCGTGCCGCAGAGCACGCAGGCGCCGCCGCCACCGCGCCCGAGGTCCTCGACGAGGCCAGGCAATTATTGAAGAGCGCGGAAAGCCTCCTGCGGCGCGGCGATTACCGTAGCGCCCGCGACCAGGCGGAGCTTGCCCGCACCAAGGCCGTCGAGGCCCGCAGCCTCGCCGAAGCCGCGAAGGCGTCGCAGCAGCCTTGATCGCGCGCCGTTGCTTCGTTGCCGGGCGCGTCCAGGGCGTGTTCTACCGGGCCAGCACCCGTGCCCGTGCCGAAGTGCTGGGTGTCACAGGGCATGCCCGCAACCTGCCGGATGGACGGGTCGAGGTTCTTGCCTGTGGCACACCGGAAGCTATCGACGCGCTCTGCGCCTGGCTCTGGCAAGGTTCGCCCGGTTCGAGCGTGACTGCAGTGGCGAGCGAAGAACTCGCCCCGGAATCGGTCCAGCCGTGGCCGCAGGTGTTCCGCACGTCCTGACGGGCCCGGCGCCAATTCAGTTCGCGACTGTCCAGCGCGACGCCAACCGGTCGATCACCAGGTCCGAGTAGTGCGGCCGGCCCAGGCTGCCGTTGTAGCGCTGCAGGGCCCGCTGGTAGTTGCCGCGTTCCTTGCGCAGGTAATAGCCGAGGATCGTCGTGCCCATGCGCACGTTATCCGGAATGCGCACGAGCTGATCGTTGGTCATGCCGAGTTCGCGCGGCCAGAACGTCATGACCTGCATCAGGCCGACGGCGCCAGCGGACGAGACCGCGTAGCGGTCGAAACGGCTTTCGACGTCCATCACGGCGAGCACGAGTTCGGGCGGGATGTTGACCCGCTTCGCCTCGCAGTGGACGGAGTGCAGGATCTGCTCGCGTTCTTGCGCGTCGGCGACGTAGCGCGTCAGCCGCGGCTCCATCGTCGCGAACCACACCGCGCGCTCGTACTTGTCGTCGAAGCAGCGCGCGGGTTCGATGGCCGCCGCGATGACGCCGCGCAACTCAGGGTCCATCTGGCGGTCGGCGCGGGCCACGTCCCAGGGCAGGGCGCACGCGGCGAGCAGCAGCAGGGCGACTGTCTTCGTGCGGCGCATGACGCTCAGGCGCGTGGGTTGCCCCGCTTCTCGCGCAGGAAGGCCGCCACTTCGGCCAGCGGCACGTCGGCCGCCAGGCCATCGCGACGTCGCTTGTATTCGAGCATGCCGCGTTCGAGGCCCTTGTCGCCGATGACGATGCGATGCGGAATGCCGATGAGCTCGTCGTCGGCAAACTTCACGCCGGGCCGCGCGTCGCGGTCGTCGAGCACGACCTCGAAGCCGGCTGCGGTCAATTCCGCGTACAGCGCTTCTGTCGCTGCCTGGACGCGGGCGGACTTCTGCAGGTTGATCGGGATGATCGACACGTCGAACGGCGCGATGGGTTCCGGCCAGAGGATGCCGCGCTCATCGTGATTCTGTTCGATGGCCGCCGCCACGACGCGCGTCACACCGATGCCATAACACCCCATGGCCATGGCGACGGACTTGCCCTGTTCGTCGAGCACGGTGGCATTCATGGCTTCGCTGTATTTGCGGCCCAGCTGGAAGATGTGGCCGACCTCGATGCCGCGCGCGATGCCGAGCGTGCCCTTGCCGGTCGGGCTCGGGTCGCCGGCAATCACGTTGCGGAGGTCGACGATTTCGCCCTCCGGCAGATCGCGGCCCCAGTTCGCGCCGGTGAAATGCACGTCGCGCTCGTTGGCGCCGCAGACGAAGTCCGACATGCGGGCCGCCGAGCGGTCCACGTAGACCTTGCACTTCAATCCCACGGGCCCGATGAAGCCGGGTTCGCAGCCGGCTGTCGCGAGCACCGCTTCGATGCTCGCCATGCGCAACGGCGACGCCACGCCCGGCAGCTTCTGCGCCTTCACGGCATTCAGCTCGTGATCGCCGCGGACGATCATCGCGACGGCGCCACCCTGGTCGCCTTCGACCAGCAGCGTCTTCATGCACCTGTCGGCCGTGACGCCGAGGAACTTCGCCAGGTCGTCGATCGTGCGGACTTTCGGCGTCGCGACCTTCTGCAGGGCAGCTGTCGCTGCGCCCCGCGGCGTCGCCGGCGCCAGCGCTTCGGCCATTTCCAGGTTCGCGGCGTAATCGTCGCCGTCGGAGAACGCGATGGCGTCCTCGCCAGAATCTGCCAGTACGTGGAATTCCTGCGACGCGCTGCCGCCGATACTGCCGGTGTCCGCGCGGACCGCGCGGAACTTCAGCTGCAGGCGCTCGAAGATGGCCGTGTACGCGCGGTACATGGCCTGGTATCCCTCCGCGAGCGAGGCGTCGTCGAGGTGGAACGAATACGCATCCTTCATCGTGAATTCGCGCGCACGCATCACGCCGAAGCGCGGGCGGATCTCGTCGCGGAACTTGGTCTGGATCTGGTAGAAATTGACCGGCAGCTGGCGGTAGCTCTTCAGTTCCCGGCGCGCGATGTCCGTGATCACTTCTTCGTGCGTCGGGCCGTAGCAGAACGAGCGGTCGTGCCGGTCCTTGATGCGCAGCAGTTCCGGGCCGAACTTGTCCCAGCGGCCGGATTCGACCCACAACTCGGCGGGCTGCATGGTCGGCATCAGCACTTCGAACGCACCGGCGCGGTTCATTTCCTCGCGGACGATGTTCTCGACCTTGCGCAGCACCCGCAGGCCGATCGGCAGCCAGGTGTACATGCCGCCCGCGAGGCGGCGGATCAGGCTGGCGCGCAGCATGAGCTGGTGGCTCACCACCTCGGCATCGGCAGGAACGTCGCGCAGGGTCGTGACAGGATAGGTCGAGAGTCGCATTTCGCGTCCGGGCAGCAGAAAAAACGCGTCCATGGTACCAGAGCGGGCCGCATTCCCCGGCGCCACCGGGGCGCCCTGCAAGGCTGCGTTGTGCGATGACTCCGCGCTACCTATCATGGAGGCCGCTCACACCCGCCAGGTGGCGCCATCCATGACGACTGAATCTCCCGCGACGGGCGCCGATCGACCGCGTCCACGCAGCCGCGGTGTGTACCTGCTGCCCAACCTGTTCACGACTGCGGTCCTGTTCTCGGGTTTCTACGCGATCGTGGCTGCCACGGACGGCAATTTCGACCGTGCCGGCATGGCGATCTTCATTGCCATGGTCTGCGACGGTCTCGACGGCCGCATTGCGCGCTGGACCAATACGCAGAGCGACTTCGGCGCGCAGTTCGACAGCCTCTCGGACATGGTGGCCTTCGGCCTGGCGCCGGCCGTCGTGGCGTACCAGTGGGGTGTGGCCCGGATCGCCGAGTACGGCTATCTCTGGGGACGACTCGGCTGGCTGGCGACCTTCTTCTACACCGCCTGCGTCGCCATCCGGCTTGCACGTTTCAATACCAAGGTCGACACGGCCGACAAGCGGTTTTTCGAGGGCCTGCCGAGTCCGTCGGGCGCGGCCGTGCTCGCGGGATTCGTCTGGATGCTCGAGTCCCTGCAGCGTGAGGGCCTGCGCGATCTGATCCTGGCCTTTGCGGTGGCGCTGATCGCGGGCAGCCTGATGGTCAGCCGCTTCCCGTTACCTGAGCGGCAAGGACCTCGACCCGCGCATGCGCATCCCGGTCGCCTTCACCGTGCTGGTGCCGCTCGGGTTCGTGCTGGTCGGATCCAGTCCGCCGGAGATGCTGTTTGCGTTGTTCGCCGTTTACGCCAGTTCCGGCCCGCTGTGGTGGGCATGGCGCAGGCTGCGCCGCGGCCGCCGTACGCGCCCGGAGCAGGGAGGCTGAGCGGATGGTGGATGCCCGCCAGGTCGCGTACCTGCAGGCGCTCGGCGTGGACGTCTACGTGCCGCGCAGCGCGCCGGCACCCCACCCGGACGACGCGGCGAACCTCGATTGGGACGAGTTGCGAGCCGCGGTCGCGGCCTGCCATCTGTGCGATCTGCATGCCACGCGCACCCAAACGGTGTTCGGGGTGGGTAATCGCCACGCCCGCTGGATGTTCATCGGTGAAGCGCCGGGCGCCGAGGAAGACAAGCAGGGCGAGCCGTTCGTCGGCCGTGCGGGGCAGTTGCTGACGTCGATGATTCGCGCGCTCGGCCTGCGCCGGGAGGACGTGTTCATCGCGAACGTGCTCAAGTGCCGTCCGCCCGACAATCGTGACCCGAAGCCGAGCGAGGCGGCCAGCTGCCGCCGCTACCTGGAACGGCAGGTCGCCCTGGTCAATCCGACGCTGGTGATCGCGGTGGGCCGCATCGCGGCCCAGAACCTGCTGGCCACGGAGACGCCCATCGCCAAGTTGCGCGGCAAGGTGCATTCGTTCGGCGCGCAAGCGTGGCCGGTGGTCGTGACCTATCACCCGGCCTACCTGCTGCGCAGTCCCGGCGAAAAGCGCAAGTCCTGGCAGGACCTCCTGCATGCCAGGCAGCTGTTCGGCCGGCTGGAGCAGGAGTCAGCCAGCGGCGGCCGGGCGTGAGTTCGGCCGAGATCACGCCCCCGGCCGATGCCGGGAACCTCGTGCGGTTTCGCGCGATGACGCCCTTCGACGTGACCAGCGTCGGTGCGATCGAGCGGTCCTCGTATCCGTTCCCCTGGAGCGAAAGCATCTTCCGCGACTGCCTGCGTGTCGGCTATCTCTGCCGCGTGGCGGAAAGCGCGGGTGAAATCGTCGCGTACGGCGTCGTGGCCATGGGCGCGGGCGAGGCGCACGTGCTCAATCTGTGTGTCGCCGGGGCCGTCCGCGGCCGCGGCATCGGCCGCCGCATGCTGCTGCTGCTGATCGAGCGTTCGGTCCAGGCGGGCATGCAGGACGTGTTCCTGGAGGTGCGGCCGTCGAATCTGCATGCGATCGCGCTCTACCAGTCGCTCGGGTTCGTCGAGGTCGGGCGCCGGCGCGGTTACTACCAGGCCGAGGTCGGTCGCGAGGATGCGTTGGTCCTCAAGCTGTCAATGCCGCTAAAATCCGGCGGATGAATCAACCGCTCGACGAAGTGGCGCGTCGCCGCACCTTCGCCATCATTTCGCACCCCGACGCCGGCAAGACCACGCTCACCGAAAAGCTGCTGCTGTTCGGGGGCGCGATCCAGCTGGCCGGCACCGTCAAGGGCCGCAAAGCCACGCGCCACGCGACCTCCGACTGGATGGCGCTGGAACAGCAGCGCGGCATCTCCGTGACCTCGAGCGTCATGCAGTTCCCGTACCAGGGACGCATGGTCAACCTGCTCGACACGCCAGGTCACGAGGACTTCTCCGAAGACACCTACCGCACGCTCACGGCGGTCGACTCGGCGCTCATGGTCATCGACTGCGCGAAGGGCGTCGAAGCGCGAACCATCAAGCTGATGGAAGTCTGCCGGCTGCGCGACACGCCGATCATGACGTTCATCAACAAGCTGGACCGTGAAGGCCGCGAGCCGACGGAGCTGCTCGATGAAATCGAACGCGTGCTGAAGATCACGTGCGCACCGGTCACGTGGCCGATCGGCATGGGTCGTGCCCTGGCCGGCATCTATCACCTGCTCGAAGACCGCATCTATGCCTACCAGGCGGGCGAGAAGGGCCGGGCGGGCACCAACGAAATCATCGAGGGGCTCGACAGCCCGGAAGCCTCCGCATTCCTGGGTGACCGTGCGCAGGCGTACCGCGACGAAGTCGAGCTCGTGCGGGGCGCGTCGCACGCGTTCGATCTCGAGGAGTACCGCGCAGGCCGGCAGACGCCGGTGTTCTTCGGTTCCGCGATCAACAACTTCGGCGTGACCGAGCTGTTGTCCGCGTTCGTCGAGATCGCGCCGGCTCCACAGGCGCGCGAGACGACGACGCGCGAGGTCGACCCGCACGAGGACGCGCTCGCGGGCTTCGTCTTCAAGATCCAGGCGAACATGGATCCGGGCCATCGCGACCGTATCGCGTTCATGCGCATCTGCTCGGGTCGCTACCGCAAGGGCATGCGGCTCTTCCACGTGCGCCACGGCAAGGAAATCCGCGTCGGCGACGCCGTGACGTTCCTCGCGGCCGACCGGCAGCACACCGACGAGGCCTACGCCGGCGACATCATCGGCCTGCACAACCACGGCACGATCAACATCGGCGACACGCTCACCGAAGGCGAGAAGATCATGTTCACCGGCATCCCGAACTTCGCGCCGGAACTGTTCCGTCGCGTGGTGCTCAGGGATCCCTTGCGCATGAAGGCGCTGCAGAAGGGCCTCGACCAGTTGTGCGAGGAGGGTGCCACGCAGCTCTTCCGGCCGCTGCGCAACAACGACCTGATCCTCGGCGCCGTCGGCCAGCTGCAGTTCGACGTCGTCGCGTTCCGCCTGCAGGACGAATACTCGGTGCAGGCCAGCTGGGACGCCATCAGTGTCTACACCGCGCGCTGGGTGTACTGCGCGGACCCGAAGAAGCTCGCGGAGTTCCGCGACAAGGCCTACGACAACCTCGCGCTCGATCATTCCGGTGCGCTGGTCTATCTCGCGCCGACACGCGTCAACCTGCAGCTGACGCTCGAGCGCTGGCCCGACGTCGCCTTCCGTGAAACGCGCGAACACCTGGCGAGCGCGGCGTGAGCGAGGAGTGACCAGCAAGGCCGTCCTGCGCCGCCGGCCAGTCCTGTCCTGGGCGTTGTACGACTGGGCCAATTCCGCGTTCGCGACCACGGTGATGGCCGGCTTCTTCCCGGTCTTTTTCAAGCAGTACTGGAATGCGGGCGTCGTCGCCACCGAAAGCACCTTCCGGCTCGGCGTCACCAGCGGCATCGCGAGCCTGATCGTCGCGCTGCTGGCGCCCGTGCTCGGTGCGATCGCCGACCGCAGCAGCTCACGTGTGCGACTGCTGCTGATGTGCACGGTGCTGGGCGCGGCCGCCACGGCCGGGCTCGCGCTGGTCGCGCAGGGCCACTGGCTGGGCGCGGCCGCGCTCTACATCGTGGCCTCGCTCGGTTTCTGGGGCGGCATCGTCTTCAACGACTCGCTGCTGCTGCACGTGGCCGAGCCCGACGAATACGACGTCGTCTCGGGTTTCGGTTATGCCCTCGGCTACCTTGGCGGCGGACTGCTGTTCGCCGTGAACGTGTTCATGACGCTGCAGCCCGCGACTTTCGGGCTGGCCGATGCGGGCGAGGCGGTGCGCGTGTCGTTCGTCATGACGGGTATCTGGTGGTTCGTGTTCGCGCTGCCGTGCGTATTCTTCGTCAAAGAGAAGGCGTCGGAGAGGGTAGCCGTCAGCGCACGCGAAGCGGTGCGGCTCGGCTTCGGCGAACTGCGCAACACCCTCGGTGAGATTCGCCGTTACAAGCCCCTGATGCTGTTCCTGATCGCATACGTCCTGTACATCGACGGCGTCAACACGATCATCAAGATGGCGATCGACTACGGGATGTCGCTGGGCCTGGACCAGGGCGGCCTGATCAAGGCGCTGCTGTTGACGCAGTTCGTCGGCTTTCCCGCGGCGCTCGCCTACGGCTGGCTCGGGCGCCGGATCGGCGCGCTCAACGGCATCTTCATCGCGCTGGCTGTCTACATCGCGGCCACGTGCTTCGCGTATTTTGTCCGCGACGTGTCCGACTTCTTCCTGCTCGCCGTCGTGATCGGACTGGTGCAGGGCGGCATCCAGTCATTGAGCCGCAGCTACTACGGGCGCCTGGTACCGGAAGGCAAGTCGTCGGAGTTCTTCGGCTTCTACAACATGATGGGCAAGGCCTCGGCGATCGTGGGCCCGATCCTCGTGGGCGTGACGGCGGCTGTCACGCACGACCAGCGCCTGTCGATTCTCTCGATCCTGCTGCTGTTCTTCAGTGGCGGCTGGATGCTGATGATCGCGGCGCGCAGCGCACGGGCCGACGCAACCCTCGAGCGGTAGATCCGTCGTGACGTTCTGCTTGCCTCTTGCTCCATCAAGACGGCTTGGTGGCTGAGCCTTGGATATTGCCGCTCGCAATCGGCGCGTGTCTGCCTTTCCGCTCGCCCGGGAAAGACCCGGAACGAACGCCCTCACCGACCCGCCGCCCAAGCGGCGGGATCGATGCCGTAGAACTCGCGCAGCAGTGAATACAGGCGCGGATGCGCTGTCCGCAATTCCGCGGGGCATTCGATGAATTCCTCGCTGGCCACCGCGAAGAACTCGATCTCGTCCTCGGCGGCGTAGGGATCGAGGAACGTCGGCTCGCCGCGATCGACGGTGTCGCAGAGTGCTTCATATTCTGCAATCAGGTCCCTATGCCAGTCGTCGCTGGCCCTCGGCTTGCCGCTGGACGGACTCTCCCGCGAAGCGTCAGCAGCGCGAGGCGCGAGACCGCGTCCTTCTGCATCCAGGTAGTGCGCGAATTCGTGCAACGCCACGTTGTAGCCGTCCGCGGGCCGGCGCGCGGTATCTTCGATGTCTTCCCACGACAGGATGATCCGGTGCGAGTCCCAGGCTTCACCGGAGAGTTCGCGCCGGCGGTGCGTGACCAGCCCATCGTCGTCGTGCACTTCGTCTTCGACCCAGAACGCGCCGGGGTATACCAGGATCGATTGCAGTTCGTCGTACAGCCCGGGCCGGCCGAGCAGCAGCAGGCACGCCTGCGCGGCGATCGTCGCGCGGATCTCATCGGTAATCACAAGCCCGTTGCAACCGACGAACTGCTTCTCGGCAAGGAAGCAGATGACGAGCCCTTCGAGCCGGCGCGCAAGGTCCGGCGGCAGCGAATGCGTGACGGGAACGTTGCGTGTGATCGCGAGGCGCATCGGCTCGGGCAAGGCCTGGCCGAAGGCGAGTCGCCGCCGCCGCCGGCGCAGCAGCGGTGGCGCCAGCAGGCCAGCGAGCACCGCGAGGGCGACCGCCAGGATGGCAGCGATCGCAGCGCTCACGTACGTTTCAGCCGTAGGTCTTCTTCAGCCGCTCGACCAGCTTGACGTAATTCTCGCGTGCCTTCGCCTGGTCGGTGCCCTTGAGCTTGGCCCAGGCGTCGTACTTGGCGCGGTCGACGAACGAGAAAGCGCCCGGGCGCTCGCCCTGCACGTCGCCCTCCGAGCCCTGCTTGTACATCGCGTACAACCGCAGCATGTCCTCGTCGTCGGGACGTTTGGTGAGCTTCTTGATGTCGTTCGCAGCTGCCTCGAACTTCTTGTCGGTCACGGCCATCGTCGGTTCCCCCTGAGATGTGCGCAGCATACCCGAGGCTGCGCTCCTCGCGCCTCCGGGGCATCAGACCCGCAGGGAGTTCACGGCGTGCTTGAGGCGCTGCAGGTCGTCTGCGCGCGGTGCGGGTCCGTACCGCAGTGCGGCATAGAGCTTGCGGATGTCGGCCAGCGTCCGTGCCAGGTCGGGACAGTCCCGCTCGGCGCGCTCGATGAACGCAACCGGACCTTCGGCGGGGCCCGGCGTCAGTCCGCGCTTGCGCAGACGCGCGACGACGACATCGTGCAGTCGGCCGGGCCAGTCCCGCGGGGGTGGCCGGTAACGCCAGGCGAGATACGTCGACAACACGACGAAGAAGGCGGCGAGGCTGCCGGCCAGACCGAGGCCGAGCGCGCGCCAGTCGGGATCGTCGACGCCGAGCCTGTCGAGCAGGTCGAACTGCGACTGTGCGTCGAAGCGCACGACCCGCTGGTTCCAGAAGTCGTTGACCGCGTCCCATCCCAGTTCCATCTGCAGCCAGATGGGGCTCGCGTCGCGCAGCCGGCCCGGGACGGGTTCGTCCTCGGCGACCGCATCGATCAGGCTGCCCTGGATGCGCTCGGGAGCTACGGCGGCAGTCGGGTCGACCCGCGACCAGCCGCGGCCTTCGATCCAGACCTCGGACCATGCGTGCGCGTCGGACTGCCGCACGATCAGGTAACCGCCGAACGGATTGAACTCGCCGCCCTGGTAGCCGGTGACGACGCGCGCCGGCACGCCGGCCGCACGCATGACGACCGTGAAGGCCGAGGCGTAGTGCTCGCAGAAGCCCTTGCGCGTATCGAACAGGAACTCGTCGACCGCGTTGTCGGCCAGCAGCGGCGGCTGCATGGTGTAGACGAACGGCTGTTGGCGGAACATGGTCAGCAACTCACCCACGATGGCGCGCGGATTGCCGGCATGGCGGGCCGCGAGTTCGCGCCCAAGCGCCACGCTGCGTGCATTGGTGCCATCGAGCGGGAGCGCAAGGTCCTTGCGCCGCATCGATGCCGCCAGCGACGCGCCCGCCGTGAAATCCATGTGCGAGGTGAGCTCAAAGGCAGCGACGTTGTTGATGGGGCGCGCCGACAGCAGCGTCAGGTCGAACGACTGCGTGATCTCGCGTTCCGGCCATGCCGAGGGCAGGTCGAGCGCCAGCACCCAGCGCCGCGCGTGGGGTTGCAGCGTGACCTGGTAGCGGATGGCGGGTCCGCGGAACGTGACCTGCGGCTGTGGAAACGCTTGCGCGCTTGGTCGCCGCCAGCTGCGTCCATCGAATTCGTGCAGCACCGGGCCGCGCCAGTAGCGTTGTTCGGGTGGCGGCGTGGGGCCGAAGAAGCGGACGCGGAAGGCGACCTCGCCGGATGCGCTCAGGTCAGAGACGTCACCCGGTGTCATCTCGTCATCGAGACCCGTCCTGGCCTCAGTGCGCGAATCGATGCCCCAGAACGGCCCGGGCAGCCGTGGAAAGAGCAGGAACAGCAGCAGCGCCAAGGGCGCGGCCAGCAGCAACAGCCGCAGGGTGCGTCGCACGATGTGGCGTGCCGGCGCCTGCGCCGACGAGGCGTGCACGCGCATGAGCGCTACCGCCGTGAGGAACGTGCTGCCGAGCAGCCAGGGCAGTTGCGACAGCGACTGTTCCCGCAGCAGCGCGGCGTAAAGCAGGAACCAGCCGATGAAGACGATGACGGTGAGATCGCGGGACGTGCGCGTCTCGAGCAGCTTCGCGGCTGCCATCAGCACGAGGAACGCCGTCCCGGCCTCGATGCCGTTCAGCGTGCGGTAGGTGCCGAAGATCGCGGCGGTCGACACCAGCACCACGACGACGCGGAGGAGCAGAGGTGCGAGCCTCCTGCCCCGCAGGTCGGCCGTCCAGCGCCACGCGCACACGGCGAGCAGCAGCAGCGTGACCCACGCCGGCAAGTGCGGCACGTGAGGTCCGACGGCGGCGGCGAGCGCAGCCATCACCCAGGCCAGTCCGCGCAGCCGCGACGGCGCGTTCGGTTCACGCACGTGCAGCCTCCCGCACCTCGAACAGTGCCAGCGCGTTCAGGCAACGTTCGCGGTGGGCCGGACCCACGTTGGTCTCGATGGACGTGCCAGGAAGGCGCAGGGCGAAGGCCTCGCCACGCTGCTGGGCGTCGAGTACCCAGCGGCAGAGTTGCTCGAGCCGCGACTCCGCGGGAAGCCCCGCCAGGCTCTCGTAGTCGAAGACGTGCGAGACGACGTCGGTGCCGGCGAACTGCTTGGTGTACAGGCCCTGGCCGCGTGCATACGCCTTCCATGCCACGCGCCGCAGCGAGTCGCCGGCCTGGAACGGCCGCAGGCCGGCAAAGTCCTCTGCACCGATGGCTCCTGTCTGCGCGCCTCCTGTATCCGTCGCGGTGAGCGGCGGCGGCATCGCGCGCTCCGCGGGCCTGGGCCAGGCGATCGCCGAGTACGCCGGATGCACGACGGCCCAGGCGCGAAACAGGCCGAACGGATGGCTGGTCGAAACGACGAAGCGCTCGAGTGGGACACGGCCGCGACGCTGCGCAGGCAGGACCAGTGTGGCGTCGCTCGAGCCCCGGGGCGGCAGGTCGGCCGTGACGTTGCCCGGCCCTTCCCTGGCGAAACCGATCTCGAGGGCGGGTCGGGCGACGTTCGACGAATGCTCGAGCAGCAGGCGGAACCGGACCTCGCCGCCCGCGAAGCCGGGTACCGCCTCGAGCAGGCGCAGCCGCACTCCGGCCAGCGTGCCGTGCGCGTGATGCATGGTCACGAGACCGAGACTCACGAGCAGGAACGTGAGGCCGAGTCCCAGGTTGTTGTTGTAGTTCATGCCGCCGAGCAGCATCGCGCAGAGCATTGCGCCGTAAGCGACGCCGAGCCGCGTCGGCAGGATGTAGATGCGCTGGCGACGCAGTTCGACAGGATCCGTGTCAGCACCCTGCCGGCGCCGGATCCAGGCGTGCGCGCGCCGTTCGATGCGCGCCCGCAAGTCCCGCAGCAGCCGGCGCATCGCGCTCAGGGGACGGCGACGGCCGCCAGCACGTGTTGGCCTATCTCGCCGGCGTCGCGGAAACGCGCCTCGTCACGCGCAGCGAGGCGGTGGCCGACGACGGAGGGCAGCACGGCTTGCACGTCTTCCGGCAGCACGCCTTCGTGACCGTGCATGAGGGCCCAGGCCTGCGCGGCGCGCAACAGGGCGATCACCGCACGCGGCGAGAGGCCGGCCTCGAACTCCGGGGCCTGTCTCGTGTAGCGCGCCACCGCCTGCACGTAATCGAGCAGCGCCGCGGACGCGTGCACCTGCGGCACGGCGCCCTGCAGCCGCAACAGTTGCTGCGGCGTGATCGCGGTCGCGAGTTCGGCGAGCAGGTCGCGCCGGTCGCGACCGAGCAGCAATTGCCGCTCGAGCGATGCTGCCGGGTAACCGAGAGCGATGCGCATCAGGAAGCGATCGAGCTGCGACTCCGGCAACGGATACGTGCCGACCTGGTACGAGGGGTTCTGCGTCGCGATGACGAAGAACGGTTCCGTGAGCGGATAGGTCTGGCCGTCGGCCGTGACCTGGTGTTCCTCCATCGCCTCGAGCAGCGCGCTCTGTGCCTTGGGCGTTGCCCGGTTCACTTCGTCCGCCAGCACCAGCTGTGCAAAGACGGGTCCGCGATGGAAGCGGAACTGCCCGGTGTCGGCTTCGAAGACCGAGACGCCGATGATGTCCGCCGGCAGCAGGTCGCTGGTGAACTGGATGCGCTGGTACGAAAGACCCAGCGAACGGGCGAGGGCGTGGGCGAGCGTGGTCTTGCCGACCCCGGGGATGTCCTCGATCAGCAGGTGTCCCCGTGCAAACAGGCACGCAAGGCACAGGCGGACCTGCGTTTCCTTGCCGAGGATGATCTCGTTGAGGCCCGCCACGGCCGCATCGATCAGCTCGTTCAGCGACGGCTCGGCGGTTGCGACCGGTTCGATGGCATTCGACACGTCAGCCTCCCGCCGGCGCCGCGAGCGCCGCCAGCCGTCGCATCTGCTCGTCCAGCTGGCCGAGCTGGCGTTCGAATTCTGCGATGCGGTCCTGTTCCTGCACGACGACGCTCTCCGGCGCGTTGGCGACGAAATTCGCATTGGCAAGCTTGGCGGCGCACTTGTCGCGCTCCTGCTGCGTCCGGGACCTGCGCTTCTCGAGCCGGGCCAGTTCCGCCGACACGTCGTCCACCAGGCGGTCGAACGGCGCGAGAACGGTGCGCCCGGCACTGATCGCGATCGCGCACGGCGGCAGGTCGGCTTCCGACTGCACCAGTTCGACCGACTCGAGGTTCGCGATCCTGCGGATCGTCGCGGCCAGCGCGCCGATCGCTGCGGCGTCGCCGGCCTTGTCGCTGCGCACGTACACCGGTGTCGCGCGCGAATGCGGCACGTCGAGTTCGCCGCGGATCTGGCGGATGCCGAGCACCACGGCCTGCAGTGCCGCGATGTCGCGCTCGGCCAGCGCGTCTGGCGCGAACTCCGCGGTCGCCGGATAGGGCTGCAGCATGATCGTGCCGCCCGTTCGCCCCGCGAGGGGCCCGACCTTCTGCCAGATCTCCTCGGTGATGAACGGCATCAGCGGATGCAGCATGCGCAGCGTGCCTTCGAGCACCTCGAGCAGCGTGCTACGCGTGCCACGCCGTGCGGCGGGGTCGGCGTCCGCGGCCTGCAGCACGGGCTTCGACAGCTCGAGGTACCAGTCGCAGAATTCGTACCAGACGAACTCGTACATCGCCTGCGAAGCGAGGTCGAAGCGATAGGCCGCGAGATTCGAGCGCACGCTGGCCACGGCGGCACCGAGGCGGCCGCGAATCCAGCGATCGGCGACGGAGTACTCGCACGGGCCGCCCGCAATGTCCGCCGCATGCTCCTCGGTGTTCATGAGCACGTAGCGCGCCGCGTTCCACAGCTTGTTGCAGAAATTGCGGTAGCCCTCGACCCGGCCGAGGTCGAAGCGGATGTCGCGGCCCATGGTCGCGAGCGCGGCGAAGGTGAAGCGCAACGCGTCGGTGCCGAAGGATGGAATGCCCTGCGGAAACTGCTTGCGCGTCGCCTTCTCGATCGCGTTCCTCATCTGCGGCTGCATCAGGCCGGTGGTGCGCTTGGCGACCAGCGCCTCGAGGTCGATGCCGTCGATGAGGTCGAGCGGGTCGATGATGTTGCCCTTCGACTTCGACATCTTGTTGCCGTGCTCGTCGCGGATGAGTCCGGTGATGTAGACCTCGCGGAAGGGCACCTCATTCTGGAACCTGAGGCCCAGCATGATCATCCGGGCGACCCAGAAGAAGATGATGTCGAAGCCCGTGACCAGCACCGACGTCGGGTAGAAGGCCGCGAGTTCCGGCGTCCGCTGCGGCCAGCCGAGCGTCGAAAACGGCCACAGCGCCGAACTGAACCAGGTGTCGAGGACGTCCTCGTCCTGGCGCAGCGCGACGGGTCTGCCGTGCTGCCGGGTTGCGGCGGCCTGCGCGTCCGCCTCGCTGCGAGCGACGAAGATGTTGCCGTCGTCGTCGTACCACGCCGGAATGCGATGGCCCCACCAGAGTTGCCGGCTGATGCACCAGTCCTGGATGTTGTGCATCCACTGGAAGTAAGTCTTCGACCAGTTGTCCGGGACGAAGCGGATGCGGCCATCTGCAACGGCAGTGATGGCCGGCGCCGCCAACGGCGCAACGCGCACGTACCACTGGTCGGTGAGCCACGGCTCCAGCACCGCGCCGCTGCGGTCGCCGCGCGGCACGGGCAGGGTGTGCGGGTCGATTTTCTCGAGCAACCCGGCGGCTTCGAGGTCGGCGACCACGCGCTTGCGCGCCTCGAATCGATCCAGGCCCCGGTACTGCGCCGGTACTTCGTCGTTGAGCGCCGCATCGGCCGTGAGGATGTTGATCATCGGCAGCGAGTGACGCTTGCCGATTTCGTAGTCGTTGAAGTCGTGCGCCGGCGTGATCTTGACGCAGCCGCTGCCGAACGCCGGATCGCAATAGTCGTCGGCGATGATCGGCACGAGCCGGCCGGTGAGCGGCAACCGGATCTGCTGGCCGACGAGGTGCTGGTAACGCTCGTCCGCGGGGTTCACGGCGACGGCCGTGTCGCCGAGCATCGTCTCCGGACGGGTCGTCGCGACGACCATGTGGCCGCTGCCGTCCGCGAGCGGATAGCGCAGGTGCCACAGGCTGCCGGCTTCGGGCTCCGCGATCACTTCGAGGTCGGACAGCGCCGTGTGCAGCACCGGGTCCCAGTTCACCAGACGCTTGCCGCGATAGATCAGCCCGTCCTCGTGCAGGCGCACGAAGACTTCGAGCACGGCCGCGGAGAGCCCTGCGTCCATCGTGAAGCGGTCACGCGACCAGTCGACCGAATTGCCGAGCCGGCGCATCTGGCGCGAGATCGTGCCGCCCGATTCCTCTTTCCACTGCCACACGCGCTCGACGAATTTCTCGCGGCCGAGGTCGTGCCGCGTCCTGCCGTCGGCGGCGAGCTGGCGCTCGACGACCATTTGCGTGGCGATGCCCGCGTGGTCGGTGCCCGGTTGCCAGAGAGTGCGATCGCCGTCCATGCGGTGCAGCCGGGTCAGCACGTCCATCAGCGTGTGCTGGAAGGCGTGCCCCATGTGCAGCGTGCCCGTGACGTTCGGCGGCGGGATGGCGATGCAGTAGGGCGGGCCGTCACCAGCGGGCGCAAACCAGCCGGCCGCTTCCCAGGCGGCGTAGATGCGGGATTCGATGTCTCTGGGGGAGTAGCTCTTGTCCATCGACGGCCTCGTGCTCGAGCCGTCGATTATAGCGGTAGTCCCGCGCCTGCCCGTCTCAGTTCGAGAGACCCGGCCCTCTGAAATGCTCGGCGATGACCCGCGAGATCAATCGCGGCAACTCGGCCTTGAGGCGGTCCGAGACCTGCTCGAGCAGCAGGGCCTCCATTTCGCGCAGCGCGTTATGGACCAGCTCGTCGGCATGTTCGTGGACCACGGCCGTCAGGTGCGATTCGAGCTCGCCCAGGAACCGGCTGGTGTCGTTGATGAAGGCCGAGGCTGAACCGATGTTCGGCTCGACGATGTCCGTCAGGACGGGGATCTGGTCGGTGGGCAGGCTGTTCATGGTGCAGTGGAGCCTCGCTCAGAGCGGATGCGCCTCGGGTGCGCAGCCTGCGTCACGGTACGTTCGCCAGCGAAGGCGGCCCGCCTTCTTGGCGTCTTCGTCGCCGCCAACCACCTCGCAGATTCGAGCATAGACGGAAAAGTCGGCGGGTGCATCGGGCGCGAGATTGATCAGCACGTCGCGGTGACTGGGAGGAAGGCTGGAGCTGCCCACCACGACCGGAGTCGCCGCGACCACGTCCGGCTCGGTCGGCCAGACCACGTGCGGCACGAAGCTGCGGTCGGAAAACGTCCACAGCAACTCGTCGAATTCCGCGGTTTCCGCGGCGCTGGCGGTGCGGACGGCCACCCGCAGGCCCTGATCGTAGGCCTTTTCGGCGAGGCGGCACGCCGTGACGAGGCGAGCCCGGCGGTCGGGTTCGCCGAGCGGGTAGAAGTCGACTTTGACTGCGCCCACGGTGCGTGCAGGGCGGCGTCAGGCCCGGCCGAGCAGGAAGTCCATCAGCAGGGGCACCGGGCGACCGGTACTGCCCTTGTGCGATCCTGTCAGGTACGCCGTGCCCGCAATGTCCAGGTGGGCCCAGTGCAGGCCGTCGGTGAACTTGGCGAGGAAGCATGCGGCCGTGATGGCGCCGCCGTCGCGGCCGCAGGCATTGGCGAAGTCCGCGAAATTGCTCTTCAGCTGCTCGTGGTATTCCTCGGCCATCGGCATGTGCCAGCAGCGGTCTTCCGCGCGCAGCCCGGCTGCGGTGAGTTCGCCCGCGAGTTCGTCGTCGTTGCTCATGACGGCGCTGATGTGCGCGCCGAGTGCGATCACGCAGGCGCCCGTGAGCGTCGCGATGTCGACGACCGCCGCCGGTTTGAAGCGGCGCGCGTAGGTGAGCGCATCGCACAGGATCAGGCGGCCCTCGGCGTCGGTGTTGATCACCTCGATGGTCTGGCCCGACATGCTGCGCACGATGTCGCCCGGCTTCGTCGCGCGGCCGCTCGGCATGTTTTCGCAGGCCGGAACGATGCCGATGACGTTGAGCTTGAGGTCCATTTCGGCCGCCGCCTTGATTGCACCGAAGACGCTGGCAGCACCCGTCATGTCGAACTTCATTTCGTCCATGCCCGGCGGCTGCTTCAGCGAGATGCCGCCGCTGTCGAACGTGACGCCCTTGCCGACCAGCGCGACGGGCGCCTGGCCCGCGCGACCGCCGTCGTAGCGCATGACGATCAGCTTGGCTGGCTCGTCGGTGCCGCTGGTGACGGACAGGAACGAACCCATCTTGAGCCGTTTCAGGTCGCGTTCTTCGAGCACCTGCGTCCGCACCGACTTGTACGACCGGGCCAGTTCCTTCGCCTGCTGCGCGAGGTAGCCCGGCGTGCAGACGTTGGCCGGGAGGTTGGCGAGATCGCGCGTCAGGGCCGAGCCCGCGGCAATCGCCTGGCCATGGTCGAGGCCGCGCTGCGTGGCCGACTTCTGGCCGGCCTCGGCGATGGCGATGCCGAACGACTTCAGTGCCGGTTCCACGGGCTTGCGCGCGCTGCGGATCGCGGGAACGCGGTAGAGCGCGGCGCCCATCGCTTCGGCGGCGAGGCGGGCGTCGTAATACGCGTCGGGCTCGGCGACCGATTCCGCCAGGTAACTCACGGCGTCGCGCGCGCCGGTCTTGGCGATTGCGCCCAGCGCGGCAAGCAGCGCCTTGCGGTACTGCTTGCGGCCAAAGGCGCCCTTCTTGCCGAGCCCAACGACCAGGACGCGCTCGCAGGCGGCGCCTTCGGTATCGATCAGGCGCAGCTCGCCGGTCTTGCCATGCACGTCGCCGCGCTTGATCAGCCGGCCGAGGCGTCCTGCCAGTGCGGAATCGAGTGCCGCGGCCGCGCCCGTGAACCCGCCGCTGCCTTCATGCAGGCCGACAATGGCGCAATCGGTCTTCTGGCGGTGGGGAGCGGCAGTGGCGACGAATAGGCGCATCGGTCAGTCCTTTATCCCTAAACCCTTGGGCGCGGGTCGACTTTGGTACCCGGTGGCCGGTTCGCCCGTTAAACTGAACGGGCGAGTTTACCGATTCCCGCCGAGGCCCGCGAACTTTGCTCAGTCGCCTGGACCGCTACCTGCTGCGCGAAGTGACCGTGACCTTCGTCGCGGTCACCGGCGTGCTGCTGATCGTGCTGCTTTCCAACCAGTTCGCGCGGGTGCTCGGGCAGGCAGCAGCCAGCGGGTTTCCCGCCAGCATCGTGCTGACCCTGATCGGCCTCACCACGCTGCAGCAGCTCACCGTGCTGGTGCCGATCGGCCTGTTCCTTGGCATCGTGCTGGCACTCGGCCGCCTGTACCACGAGAGCGAAATGACGGCGATGACGGCTTGTGGCGTCGGGCCGTTGCGGATTTACCGGCCGATTGCGCTGCTGGCGGTGGTCGTGGCGGCCCTGCTCGCGGTGCTGTCCTACCGCATCGTGCCGGCTGCCTGGATCAAATCGAGCGATCTTCGGCTCGAGGCAACGCGGGCCGCGCAGTTCGGCGCGCTCGCGCCCGGACGTTTCCGCAGCTTCGCCGGCGGTGACGCCGTGTTCTATGCCGAGCGTGTCGAGAAGACGGGCGAGCTGTACGGCGTGTTCGTGCAGCGCAGTGTCGGTGACAAGATCGAGGTTGCAATGGCCGAAAAGGCGGTGCAACGCGGCGCGGGCCAGCCCGAGCAGATGTTCATCCTGTTCGACGGGCGCCGCTACGAAGGCGTGCCGGGCACGCCGAACTGGCGCATCGTGGAGTTCCGCGAACACGGGATTCCGGTACGCCTGCCCGAGGCGAAAGCGGGCAAGGACAAGATCGAGGCGAAGAGCACGGCGACGCTGATGGCGTCGGACGAGCCGAAGGATCGCGCCGAGCTGGCGTGGCGCACGGCGGTGCCCGTCATGGCACTCGTGCTGATGGTGCTCGCGGTGCCGCTCGCCCGCCTGCGCCCGCGCCAGGGACGGTTCGCCCGGGTTGCTTACGCGGTGCTCGCGTACTTCCTGTATTCGAACCTGCTGGCGGCGGTGCGCGTCTGGATCCAGAAGGATGCGACGGGCGGGCAACTCGGCCTCTGGTGGGTCCATCTCGTGCCGCTCGCGCTCGCCGCATGGTTGCTCTGGAGCGAAATCCACCCCGGCAAACCATGGCGCATGCGCTGGCAACGACGTCCGGCCGGCGCCGCGGCGGCTGGCTGAGGCCGCGTCAGCGTCATGGGAGTTCTCAGCCGTTACTTGATCCGCACCGTGCTCGGCTATACGGCGCTGGTCATGATCGTGCTGCTCGCGCTTGGCGCGCTGTTCATGTTCATCGGCCAGCAGGACGACATCGGTGTCGGCAACTACACGGCCACGCAGGCGCTGCTGTTCGTTGCCCTGAACCTGCCGAGCTACCTGTTCCAGCTGCTGCCCGTGGCGGCATTGATCGGCTCGCTGCTCGGTCTCGGCAACCTGGCGCGTGGCAGTGAACTCATCGTCATGCGTTCCGCGGGCGTGACGACGCTGCGTTTCTGCCTGTGGCTCGGCACGGCCGGCCTGATCCTGTCGTCGCTGATGTTCGTCATCGGTGAGTACGTCGCGCCGCCGCTCGGGCAGTACGCGCGGCAGCTCAAGGTCTTCGCCAAGTTCGACGAGTTCGCCCTCGCGGGCAACCGCGCGACGTGGGTGCGCGACGGCGACACCATCATCAGCGTCGACCAGCAGTCTGCCAGGACGCGCTTCGGCGGCATCAAGGTGTTCCAGGTCGATCGCGAGCGCCGGCTCGTGAGCGTCGGCCGCGCCGAGTCGGCGAGCGTCAAGGGCGACAAGGTCTGGCGGCTGGAGAAGTACGTCGGCACCTCGTTCGCGCGGGATTCGCTGACGGCCACCGTCGATCGCGCCGGCGAGCGCGACGTGCGCACGTCGTTGTCGTCGGAATTCCTCGGTCTCGCCATCGCGGAACCCGAGACGATGGGATTGCGTGACCTGCGTGATTACATCGCGCACCTGCAGCGCAACGAACTGCAATCGGACCGGTTCGAGATGGCTTACTGGTCACGCCTTGCGCGGTTCGTCGCCGTGCTGCTGGTGATCATGCTGGCGCTGCCGTTCTGCGTGGGGTCGCTGCGCAATTCGGGGCAGGGCGCGCGCACCGTGATCGGCGTTCTCATCGGTGCTGGATTCGTGCTGCTGAGCCAGACGCTCGAGAGCAGCGGGGAGTTGTTCGGCCTGCCTCCCTGGGTGGTGGGCTGGTTCCCGACGGCGTTGCTCGGCCTGGTGACGGGGACGTTGCTCTGGCGTAACCGCTGAGTCGCGGTTCGATTCGCTGGCCTCGCTGCGACGCGGGTGCCGCTTGTTTTCCGGACATCGCCGAGGATCCGCAGGAGGCGACGGACGCAGGGCGCCCGGTGTGGTTGTCCTTCCGCACCGCGGAAAGGCAGACACGCGGTGCGGAAGGACAACCGACACCGGGCGCTGCGGGCAGGCGCCTGAGCAAATTTTCGGTGGACCGAAAATTTGCACGGCGCAGCGGCGTCGAAGCGGTACTCGGAATCGAACGCGATGTGCCCATGGCACGGACGGTCTGCCAAAATTTCGGCGTCGGCGATCGCTCCGTTCTGTGCCGATTTCGCACCGCCGGGCACGCAACGTTCGTAGACCTTGGACTTGGTTCGCGCCTCAACCCTCGGGTTGTCTCGATGGATGCCGCGTGTCTCGATGGCTGTGCGCTGGCCGCGAAGTGGAGCGCCGTCCTTCTTGCGTGAATCTACTTGCGCCGTGCGAGTCGTTCGGTCCGTCGAACGGCTCGCTCAGGCGCGGCGTGTCGAGCGTTCGATCCGGTTCAGTTTCCGAATCGCGTGTCTTCCTCCCGCGATTCGGAAACTGAACCGGATCGAACGCCTGTCACTTCCCCGCCTTCCGCCCCTTCGGCAGCACAACGACCCGTGAGTGCGACAACGAGTCATGCCAGGTGCGGCGCTCACGATCGAACAGCGCCCACACCCAGCCGAGACCGGCCGGCAGCCACGAGAGAACGCTCGCACCCAGTCGCACGACCACGTCCCGCCACGTCAACAGGAATCCATCGTCGCGCTGCACGCGCAACCGCCACGACGCCATGCCCAGCGTCTGCCCGCGCTGGGTCCAGGGCAGGCCGAAGTAGGCGACGATGGCGACGGCGAGCGCCGCCCAGTACGGCACCGCCAGCAGCGGGAAGCGAGCCCAGGTCACGGCCTCGCCGCCGGTGAACGGCAGGAAGCACGCGGTGACGATCATCAGCACGGCCAGCACCAGCAGGCCGTCGTAGACCATCGCCGCAAGTCGTCGCGGCAATCCGGCGGGCGGCAGCTCGCACGCAGCAGCACAGCGCGGTGGAACTCACGGAATCGTCGTCAGGGCTGGTCACGGCGTTGCGGTCGGCAGCAATCAGAACTTGTCGGAGCGCAGCACGCTCACGTCCTGCATGAACAGGATCATCGCGTAATGATCGTAGAACTTCTCGCGCACTCGCGCGGCAAGCCGGTCCGCGACGGCCGGATCGCAGATGACCTCGACGCGGATGTTGCCTTCCTGCGCCCAGTCGGACTGGCGCAGCCCGCGGCTGCCCTTGCCGCGGGCATCGGTAATCGTGAAGCCGCGGACGCCGAGCGCTTCCAGTTCGGCTACCAGCGTGCGCTCGAGCGCGGATTCGGTGACGATCGTGACCATGCGTCGCGTGTAGTGCTGCACTTGGGCGGTCTCAGAATGAGGCGACGAGGGTCGCCAGCCGTTGGTAGAGCGGAATGCCGATGATGATGTTGAAGGGGAAGGTGACGGCGAGCGACGCCGTGAGCGACAGTGCCGGATTGGCTTCGGGCACTGCGGTGCGCATTGCGGTGGGCGCGGCAATGTACGAAGCGCTGGCAGCGAGCGTGGCGAGGACGAGGATGCCGCCCGGCGACAGGCCGATCGCGCGGCCGAGCAGGGCGCCGACGGCGGCGCCGAACAGCGGCATCAGCATGCCAAACAGCACCAGGAACACGGCGTTGCGTTTCAGCGCGCCGAGTTGCGTTGCGGCGATCAGTCCCATCTCGAGCAGGAACAACGCAAGGATGCCCTTGAACAGGCCGAAGAACAGTGGCTGGATCGATGCCGTGCCTTCGGGCCCGCTGAGCCAGCCGATCGCGAGGCCGCCCAGCAGCAGGACGATGCTGCGGCCGAGCAGCAGTTCGCGCAGCAGCGGTTTCCAGGCGACGTCGCCGGAGAAGCCACGCGCCAGCACGATGCCGGCGAGGATTGCCGGCACCTCGAGCACCACGACCCACACCGGGGCGCGCGCTTCGTACGGAATGCCCTGTACCGCAAGGTGGCCGACGAGGACCGCGAACGTACCGACGCTCACCGAGCCATAATGCGCGCCGAGGGACGCTGCGTCGGCGCGGCTGAGCCGGCCGAGGTGGCGCGCTACGAGAAAGACGGGGATCGGCATGCCGAAGCCGAGGGCCAGCAGGGCCGCGAGTTCGACGGGGGGAATGCCCTCGCCGGCACGCGCGAGTTCGACGCCGCCTTTCAGGCCGATTGCCAGCAACAGCAGGGTGCTGACGAAATCGTAAATCGATGCCGGCAGGCGCAGTTCGGCTTTGGCCAGGCCCGCGAAGGCACCGAGCAGGAAGAACAGGATGACGGGATCCAGGTTCGGCATGAAAATCCAGTTGCGGTGCGCAGGCCCGCTGCGCCTCGGGCGCAACGATAGGCGAAGATGCCATGCGCGTCACGGTGTTCCAGGGTGGAATCCGGCCTTTGGCCAGGGACGAACGAGGCGACGATGAGTCCGGCTGCAGCTCACGATTCGACGACTGCGACAGCACTGGTCTGGGACTGGCCGCTGCGCGTGTTTCACTGGTCGCTGGTGCTCGCCGTCGCAGGTTCGTTCGCGACGCACTATGCCGGGATCGAGTGGTTCGACTGGCATCGCCGTTGCGGCTATGCCGTTGCAGTACTGGTCGGATTCCGGCTCGCGTGGGGTTTCGTGGGTCCGCGGTACTCGCGGTTCGCGTCGTTCCTGCGCGGGCCAGGCGTGGTGATCGAACACCTGCGTGGCCGGCAGCCGTACCCGACAGCGGGCCACAATCCCGTCGGTGCGGTCAGTGTACTGGCGTTCCTGGGGTCGCTGGCGATGCAGGTGGGCACGGGACTGTACGCCAACGATGAAATCGCGAACGCCGGTCCATTCTATGGCTGGGTTACGCAGGCGACCAGCAACCGTCTCACCGCGCTGCACGATCTCAATTCCAGCATCCTGATCGCGCTGATCGTCGCGCATCTCGTCGCCATCGCGTGGTACGACTGGCGGCGGCGGCTTGGCCTGGTGCGCGCGTTCTGGACGGGCCGCAAGGCAGGGGCGGAAGGCATCCGTTCCTCGCGCGGCGGACTCGCGCTCGTCATCGTGATCGCGCTGGTCGTCGCCCTGGCGCTCGCGATCCGTGCGGCGCCAGAGGCGTCGGTCGCCTTCTTCTAGCAAGCGGACCGTTGCAGAGAGGCCGGTCAGTCGGTCTTGTACTTGTCGTGGCACGCCTTGCAGGTGTTGGCCGTGTCGAAGAACGCCGCCTTGCTCTTCGCAAAGTCGCCTGACTTCGCCACCGTCGCCAGTGTTGCGCTGCGGTCGACGAGGTCCTTCATCTTCGCGTCGAAGTCCGCGCGGTTGGCCCACATTTCCGGCTTCAGTTCCGAATGTGGCAGGCCCTTGGTCTCCGCGGGGAACCCTTCGCTCGAGCATCGGCGCGATCGCGGCGACGCGGTCGGCGCGCTTCGTGAACTCGGCGGCGTCGTAGGGCACCTTGCCCTGGGCCATCGCGCCCATCGGGCCGAAGTTCCAGGCCAGCACCTGGTACAGCGACTTGCGGTACTTGAGGGCCTGCTCGCCCTTCGATGGCGGGTCGTCGGCCTGCACGGCGCCGGCGAACAGGCACGAGGTCGTGAGCAAGGCAACTGCGAACGAACGGGAAAAAATCATGGGTCGGGCGCTCCTTCAAGCGGCGGTCCTCGGGGGAGCCGCGAAGGTACCGCAGGCCGCGTGACGATGTCACGACGGCAATGCTGGCAATCAACCCGTGCGACGCGAAGTGGCGAGGATGTCGGCGCGATACGCGCGCAGGATCTTCCAGATCTCGGTCTCGGACGGGCGATCGGCCATGCGGGCGATCAGGCCCGCGAGTGCTGGCCATTCGCGGCCCCACTCCAGCATGCGAACTGCATCGGCGATGACCCGTTGTGTCGTCGCGTCCGTGGGTTTGGCTGTGGACGGCGACGCCGTGGCGGGACCAGGACGAGCAGCGGGCTTCGGAGCAGCTGCCGATACCGGGGCTGTCCGTGGCCGTGTCGGCCGCTTGTGCGACCCGGTCGTGGACTTGTGGGTCGCGCTCGTCTGCGCTGCCTTCGCCGCGACGGGCGCGGCAGCGGCGCTTGCTGGACTGGGGGCAGCCTTGGTCACGGCGCGAATTCGTGGCTGCTCGACCGTTGCCGACGCGCCGGAATCCGGCGCTTTGCCGGTTGCCAGCGGAATGAAGCGTTCGATGTGCTCCGAGCCGAGCAGGCTCGTCAGGAACGACATCAACTCGAGCGACTCGGCAAATTTCGTGTCGCCAGCGTCGCGGCGTTCGTTCAGGTGCCGCTTCAGGTCCAGCAGGCGGGTGCGGGCGAGATTGACGACCAGCGCATTCGGTCGCTGGTGTTTCGGCCAGGTCTCGGCGCGTGCGTACGCGGCGTCGTCCAGTTTCAGGTAACGCAGGTGCAGGTCGACGCTCGCCAACCAGCGATCGAGCAACTCCTCCACGCGCTTGTCCGTCGTCGACATCGTGCCTGAACCCCGTCCCGTAGGCGGAGTCTAGCGGGCAAGCGGACCCTCCCGTGACCCGGTTCGCCAGGTTGTGACCCGCCTCGCAGTTCGAGCCCGGGCGATTTCTGGTCGGCTAGGGCTTGCCAAGTATCCGCATATGGGACAGAATGTCTCACATATGGCAGTTCAGTCCCAGCGCTCTATCGTAATCGCCAGCCTGCGCTGGCTGCGGCCGATCGCGCGCTGGCTGCTGAAATCCGGCGTGACCTGGAAGGAATTCGTCGAACTTGCGCGCGGTGTGTTTGTCAGCGTCGCAGCCGAGGAATTTGGCCTGCGCGGTCGCCCCACCAACGTGTCGCGCATCGCGCTGCTCACGGGCATGACTCGCCGGGAGGTGCGTCGCTATCGCGAGTCCAAGGTTGAGATTCTGGGCGAGGAAGTACGAGCGGAGGACGATCTCAACCACGCGAGCCGCGTGCTGGCAGGCTGGCACCTTGATCGCGAATTCATCGACGAGCTCGGCCAGCCGCGAGCGCTCGATGCCAAGGGCGAGGGCGCAACGTTCGAGCAGCTGGTGCGCCGCTATGCAGGCGACATCCCGGTGACGGCGCTGACCAAGGAGCTGGTGCGCTCCGGTTCGATCGAGCGTACCAAAGACGGCCGCTATCGCGCGCTGCGCCGCTTCTACATGCCGCGTGCCATGGACGGGCAGGCCGTCGAGCGTTCGGGCGCAGTGATCGCTGACCTCGCGACGACCATCGAACACAACCTGTCGCGCGATGCTGCGGAGCCGCCCCGTTTCGAGCGTCGCGCCCAGAATCGTCACATCGATCCGCGCCAGCTGCCGGCTTTCCGCGCGTTCATGGAGCGCGAGGGCCAGGCCTTCCTGGAGCGCTGCGACGAATGGCTGAGCGCGCACGAGGCGCAACAGGGCGCAGGGGCGTCGGCTGACACTCTGCGTTTGGGCGTAGGGGTCTTTGCAATTCAGGAACGGATGGCCGGAGAACGACGATGATGCATGCACGTGTAACGGTGAGTCGCTGGACGATGGTCGGGGTCGCGATCCTCGTCGCTGCCTGTGGTGGCGGAGGCAGTTCGGGCGGCATGACCGCGGGCATTGATGGCGGCGGCAGAGTGACGGCCACAGGCACCATCACTGGCTTCGGCAGCGTGCACGTCAATGGCGTGCACTACGTGACTACGGGCGCCACGATCACGCTCGACGACAACCCTGGCGCCGAATCCGACCTGCGCGTCGGCCAGGTCGTGCGTATCGAAGGTCGAATCGACCAGGGCGGCGTCAACGGCACGGCAACGCGCATCATCTTCGACGACGAAGTCGAAGGTCCGGTGCAGAGCATCGATCGCGTGAATTCGCGACTCGTCGTGCTCGGGCGCACGGTCCAGGTCAGCACGCAGACGTCCTTCGACGACAGTATCTCGCCGCGCAGCCTCGAAGGCGTCGCCGTCGGCGACCGCATCGAGGTCAGCGGGCGCGTGGCGACGACCGGCGTCGTCGATGCAACGCGCATTGAACGTAAAGCCGCGCAGTCGAGCGTCGAGGTCAAAGGCACCGTCGGTTCGCTCGACACGAACGCACGCAGCTTTGCGCTGAGCCAGCTCACGGTCTCCTATGCAAGCGCACAGCTGAACGGCTTCGCCAGCGGGCAGCCGGTGAATGGCGACCGCGTCGAGGCCTTCGGCTCGGTCGATGCCAATGGCGTGCTGGTCGCGACCCGCGTCGAGCGGGAAAGCGGTGGCGCCGCCGGCAACGCCGACGAGCAGGCGGACTATGAAGGCCTGGTCACGAGCTTCGTGTCGGCGACGGATTTCGCGGTGGCCGGGCAGCGCGTCACGACGACGGCGTCGACCACGTATGAGGGCGGCACGGCGTCCAGCCTTGCGCTCGACGTGCCGGTCGAGGTCGAGGGCCGCTTCAACGCGTCGGGCGTCATCGTCGCGACCAAGGTGCAGTTCCGCCGCGGCAGCGACACGGAGTTTTCGGGTCGCGTCGACTCGGTGAACGCAGCAGGCAACAGCCTGGTGGTCTTCGGCATCACGGTCCGCGTGAACTCGCTCACGCGCTTCGAGGACCACAGTGGCGCCGACGTGCAGCGGTTCAGCCTCGCCAACATCGCGGTCGGCGACTACGTGGAAGTCGACGCCTACAACGACGGCAGCGGCCTGGTCGCGACGAAGCTCGAACGCGACGACGACCAGGGCGAAGTCCAGCTCGAGGGCGTCGCCCAGAACGTGGCCGCGCCGAATTTCACGGTCGGCGGCGTCGCCGTCACGACCGATGGCAATACCGAATTCAGGGATACCAATGGCGTGACCGTCAACGCCGCGGCGTTCTTCCAGGCGGCCCCGGGCCGCCAGGTGAAGGCGCGCGGCACGCTGGTGGGCAACGTCGTGCTGGCCACGAGGGCCGAACTCGAAGACTGACCGGAGTTCCGGGGTAAAGACGGGCCTGCAATGACGGGTCCGATACCGATCAGTACCGAGCTGTGCAGAGGTGTGAGATGAAAGCAGTGCAATTGAATTTCCTGAAGGTGACAGCGGTGGCCTTACTGGTCGCCGGCTGCGGCGGCGGGGGAGGTACGACCGATGGCGGCACGGCCTCGAACCCGCCGCCTGCGACCGGCTCGACCACGACAACGACCACGTTTGTCACGGGTGCGATTGCCGGCTTCGGCAGCGTCATCGTCAATGGCGTCCGTTACGACACGGACTCGGCGCAGGTCAGCATCGAGGACAAGCCGGCCACTGCGGGCGAGCTGAGGGTGGGCGAAGTCATTCACTTGACGGCAGAGGTCGATGCGCAGGGCGTCGCCCGCGCGAAGTCGATCCAGCAGGATCACCTGATCCAGGGTGCCGTGCAGGCAGTCGACACCGTGGCGGGAACGCTCACGATCGCCGGGCAGGTGGTCACCGTCGACAACGAGACAATGTTCGACGATTCGATCCCGACTCGCACGTTGGCGGGAATCGTCGTCGGCGACGTGATCGAGGTGCACGGCTTCGCGAGCGCCGGGGGCACGGCACGTGCGACCCGCATCGAGAAGGGGGGCGCGGGCGAGACCGAGGTCGAGGTGACCGGCGTGGTCAGCAACCTCGATACCGGCCTGAAGCGCTTCAACGTCGGCACCCTCGTCGTCGACTACTCGGCGGCCACGCTCGAGGATTTCGGCTCGACGGGCCTTGCTGCCGGCAACCTCGTCGAGGTCAAGGGAACGTCGTTCCTGGCAGACGGCGCTTTGCGCGCTACGAAGGTGGAGCGAGAGGGCCACAATTCTGACGGCCGCAGCGGCGACGACAGCGAAGTCGAGGGCTTCGTGACGCGCTTCGGCTCCGCGACGGACTTCGACGTCGACGGCCAGAAGGTCATCACCAATTCCGCGACGGTTTTCGTCAACGGCACCGCGGCCGACCTGCAACTCAACGTGAAGGTGGAAGTCGAGGGCAGGTTCGATTCGTCCAATGCGCTCGTTGCGGCCAAGGTCGCGTTCAAGCGGCAGTCGACGGCTCGGCTCGCGGCGATGGTCGAAAGCGTCGACGCTGCCGGCGGCAGTTTCCGCGCGCTGGGCGTGACCGTCGTGGTGTCCGCCACCACGCGCAAGGAAGACCACGAGAGCGACGATCACTTCTTCAGCCTGGACGACCTCCGCGTCGGTGACTGGGTCGAAGTGGGCGGCTATGTCGATCCGGCAGGTACCGGCAAGCTGATTGCGACCCGGCTCGAGCGTGACGAACCGGAAGACGAAGTCGAACTGCGCGGCCCAGCGACCGACATCGCAGCGACGAGCCTCAAGGTACTGGGCGTCAGCGTCGAATTGCTGCCGGGCACCGAGTACGAAGACGAAGACACCCGTATCACCGCCAGCGAGTTCCTTGCGCGCGCGGTCGGCCAGACGGTCGAAGTCGACGGCAGCTGGAACGGCACGTCGCTGGTCGCCGACAAGGCGGAGATCGAGCGCGAGGGCGGCGCTGTCGTCACGCCTCCGGTTACGCCTCCGGTTACGCCGCCGGTCACGCCCCCGGTGACACCGCCGGTGACGCCACCGGTGACGCCGCCAGTGACGCCACCAGTCAACCAAGCGCCGGTCGCCAATGCGGGCACGCCGCGCAGCGTTTCGACGGGGACTACCGTGGCGCTCAACGGCACCGGCAGCACCGATCCGGAAGGTGCGGCCCTCTCTTATGCGTGGGTGTTGCAGGTTCCGGGTGGCAGCAGCGCGAGCCTGTCGAGCGCCACCAGCGGCCAGCCGAGCTTCGTGGCCGACGTCGCCGGGTCGTATACCGCGACATTGACGGTGAGCGATGGTGCGCTCACGTCGTCGGCCAGCGTTGTGATCACGGCCCAGGCGCCGCCTCCGCCTCCGCCTCCGTCCCTCGACGGTGCGGCGCTGTACACGGCGAAGTGCCAGAGTTGCCACGGTGCGATCAAGCCGATCTTCAGCCGCAACTCGCGAGATGCAGCGAAGATCCAGGCCGCGATCAACAACAACAAGGGCGGCATGGGCTTCCTCTCGTCGCTGACCGCGGCCGAGGTGCAGGCCATTGCAGCGGCCGTCACGGCAGCGAATCCGTAACACGATCGATTAACTGAACCCCGGACCTCCCGGTCCACCCCTTGGGCGGGATGGCGCAAGCCTCCCGCCCTATTTTTTTGTCTCGCGCAACCGCAGGTAGCGGGAGGGCAGGTGACCGAGCGGGTTCGCGGCGATACCTTCGATGCCGGGTTTCACCAGGCGTTTGGAAACGCGGTGGAAGACCGGAATGACGACGGCGTCGTGGAGCAGGAGCCGTTCCGCGCTTGCGAGAGTGGCTGCACGATCGCCGGCGCCGGCGGCGATGCCCGCCTTCGACAGCAGTGCGTCGTAGGCTGGATTCGAATAACCCGCGATGTTCTGTGCGTGGCCCGACGTGAAGAGCGAGAGGAATGCCTCCGGGTCGACGAAGTCGGCCGACCAGCCGAAGCGAACCAGGTCGCAGTCGCCCGGCTGCTCGCGCATGACGAGGTAAGCTTTCCATTCCATCTCGACGATGGCGACCTCGACGCCGAGCGCCTGGCGCCACTGATCGGCAAGCGCGATCGCCGTGCGGCGATGGTTGGCACTGGCGTCGGTGCAGAGGGTCAGCTGCGGTGGAGCCGTGCCGCGCTTGCGGGCCGCACTCCAGTATTCCTGTGCCTGCTTCGTACGCACACTCGTATCCAGCTCCGCCCAGCCCGCTCGAGCGGGCGTATACCCCGGGATTCCCGGTGGCACCCAGCTCTGGGCGGGCAGTTCACCCGCGCCCGTCACCCTGTCGGTGATCTGCGTGCGATCGATGGCCAGTGACAACGCGGCGCGCACGTCGCGATCCTGCACGCGGCGCAGGTTGACGGCGTACGAGTAGGTGCTGAGATACGGCGCGATGTGCAATTCGCTCGACAGGTTCTTCCTCAACCAATCGATCTGCGAATTCGGCACCTCGCTGGTGATGTCGAGCTCGCCGGTGCGATAGAGGTTGAGTTCGGTGTTGAGGTCGTCAAGCGTCAGGTACGTCACGCGTTCGATCGCCACCGCACCCGCGGAGTGATAGTGCGGGTTGCGCTCGAGTTCGATCTTCTCGCCAGGACGACGCACGAGCAGCCGGTAAGGGCCGTTGCCGACGACTGATGCGTCCTGCGCGCTGGTCGCGCGGCGCTGCGGTGCGGCAACGGGCAGCGCCAGCACGGCAGGCAGGTAGGGCACCGGCTGGGCCAGGTCGAGCACGACCGTCTGGACATCAGGAGCGCGCGCTGCCGCGATCTCGTGCAGCAGCGCGGAATAGGGCGCCTGCGAATCCTTGACCCTCGCCGCATCGAGGCCGGCGACGAACTGCGCGGCGGTCAGCGGAGTGCCGTCGGACCAGTGCAGGTTTGGTCGCAGGTGAAAGGTCCAGGTGCGGCCGTCCTCCGAGACCGCTCCAGGATTCCGCTGCGCCGGGAACGATGCGGCCGTCAGCTGCCTCGGCCGTCAGGCCCTCGAAGAGTTCCTGCGCGAGTGCCAGCGCGGCGTTGTCCTCGGCGAGTCGCGGGTCGAGGGTGGCGGGTTCGCCGCCCAAGGCGCGGGTGAGGGTTCGGTGCGGGTCCGCAGCCACAGGCAGGTTTGCGTTCTGCGGGGATGGATTGCGATCCGATCCGCAAGCGGCGATCGCCAGCGAAGCCAGTGCTACGACGCAGCGCAAGAAGGCTGTCAACGTGTTTCCCGTCTGCATGGAGGCGAAGCCCGAGGCGTATGGTCGCCGCAAATCAGGCGAATGACAAAAGGGCGCCGGCCAAGGCCGGAATGGCGTTTTGACAGAACCTGTCCGGTTCAGCGACTATCCCGGCCGCTGTGGGACTGGAGCGCGACGGATGGATGCCGAGTTCAAGTATCGCGCCTTCATCAGCTACAGCCACAGCGACGAGCGCTGGGCCAAGTGGCTGCACAAGTCGCTCGAGACGTACTCGGTACCGAAGCGCCTCGTCGGCACCGAGACCGCGTTTGGTCCCGTGCCCGAGCGATTCGCGCCGGTGTTCCGCGACCGCGACGAACTCGCGACGGCGACCAACCTCGGCGAGACCCTGACGCGAGCGCTGGAGCAGTCCGCGTTCCAGGTGGTCATCTGTTCGCCGGCCGCCGCGAAGTCGCGCTGGGTGAACGAGGAAATCCTCGCGTTCAAGCGCCTGGGCCGCGAGCACCGGATCTTCTGCCTGATCGTTGCCGGCGAGCCGGGCGCTTCCTCATCGGCGGCCACCGCCGACCAGGAGTGCTTCCCCAACGCACTGATCTACAAGATGGGGGAGGACGGGCAGCTCACCGAGACTCGCGGCGAGCCGATCGCCGCCGACGCCCGGCCACAGAAGGACAGCAAGCAGGACGTCCGGCTGAAGCTGGTCGCGGGGATGCTCGGCGTCGGCCTCGACGAGTTGAAGCAGCGCGAGGCCCATCGACGGCATCGACGCATGATGATGCTGGTCACGGCGTCGATCGTCGGCATGACCATCACTTCCGGGTTGGCGGCGGCGGCATGGCTCGCCCGCAATCAAGCAGAGCGAGAGCGTGTGCGCGCTGAGTCCGAGGCCGAGACCGCCCGGCAGACCACGAACTTTCTCGTCGGCCTGTTTGCCGTCTCCGACCCGAACGAGGCGCGCGGCAACTCCATTACAGCGCGCGAAATCCTCGACAAGGGCGCGCAGAGAATCAAGACGGAGCTGGCGAAGCAGCCTGCGATCCAGGCCACGCTGATGGAGACCATGGGCACGGTCTACACGAGCCTGGGCCTGTACGGGTCGGCGATTCCCTTGATCCGCAAGGCCCTCGACAAGCGCAGGTCGCTGTCGGGCGAGCGCGACGCCGTGGTCGCGCAGAGTCTCAATAACCTGGGCGAGGTGCTGGCGCTGAAGTCCGATTATGCGGAGGCGGAGCAACGCCTGCGTGAGGCGCTCGTCATCCGTCGCCAGCTGCTCGGCGACGTGCACCCCGATGTCGCGGCGACCTACACTGCGCTGGCCGACGTCATGTCGTATACCGGCGACTATGCGCAAGGTGAGCCGCTGATCAAGGAGGCGCTGCGCATCAGGAAGGCCCTCTACGGTGACGTCAGCCCGGACGTGGCCGAGAGCATTGGCGACCTGGGTGTCAACTACGGTGAGCGCGGAGACTTCAAGCAGGCCGAGATCTACCTGCGACAGGCGCTGGCACTGCAGCGAAGACTGCACAGCACGGTGCATCCGGACCTCGCCGAGGCCATGAACAACCTCGGCTGGGCGCTGATGGGATTGAACCAGCCGGTCGCGGCAGAGCCGCTGTACCGTCTCGCGCTCGAAATGAAGCGGCAGATGCTAGGCGACGCCCACCCGGAGCTCGCGGCCGGCCTGAACAACCTGGCTTTCGTGCTGGAGACGCGCCGCGATTTCAAGGGTGCCGAGAAGGCGTACCGCGAGGCCCTGGCCATGAATCGCAAGCTCCTCGGCGACAGCCATCCTGATATCGCAATGACGATGAGCAACCTGGCGTTCGTGCTCTACCAGAAAGGGGATCACCAGGCCGGCATCAAGCTGCTCAAGGAGTCCTTGATCATGAGCAGGCATGAACTGGGCTCAGAGCACCCGGACGTCGCGGCCACTGCATCCGATCTGGCGTATCTGCTGACCGGGGAGGGTGCCTACTCCGAAGCGGAGCCGCTCGTGGACGAAAGCCTGGCCATTCGCCGCAAGTTGCTCGGTAACGAACATCCGAAAGTGGGCAGCGCGCTCAACGTCAAGGCGAACCTGCTGCTCGCCACGCGTCGCTTTGAGGAAGCCAGGCAAACGGCCACGGAGGCGGGGCGAATACTCGCGCTCAGCCTGCCGGCGGATCACTGGCAGCTGGCGATGGCCAAGAACCTGGAGGGTGCGGCGCTTGCCGGTCTGCGTGACTACAAGGACGCCGAGCGACTGCTGCTCGACAGCCAGGAAGGGCTGTCCAGGGCCGCCTTGCCTGGTGTCGCGAAGGCTGGACGGGCCCGGCTGGCCGACTTGTACACCGCCCTGGGCAATCCGGTCGAGGCGGGCAAATACAGAAACAACTAAGCGAGGTAAATCTCGTCCAAGTCGTTATTTTCATTGGTTCCGCTGATCGCAGGCGAGCCTTGCGACTAGACATAATGCGAATGCGGCTCGAAGTAATAATCGTTTCATCAAGAGAGTGCTAGGATCCGCGCTCGGCGAAGGAAATCCGTGATGTGCCGCACAGTCTGGTGATTCCGCGCCACAAGCAATAACAACTCGAGGGAACTGACATGTTGCCGCCGCCAAATGGACGTTCAGTGTCGGTGTCGTTGGCTCTCGTCGCGCTCCTCGGTGCCGCGAACGCCTGGGGCCAAGCGCAACCCAACCAGGTTCTCGATCAGGTCGATGCGTTCAACTCAAAAGCCGTCCTCGAGATGGCGTTCGACCGGCCCAGCTTGCCGGATGCCACGGCACTCCCCATCTCTGGCAGCGAACTTGCCGCGTGCAAGCTCACCGCAAGCGGGCTTTACTGCCTCGAGAAAAAACGGCGATGTGAAACAGGTCGTTCGCCAGTGGCAGGAGCCGCAGAATCCGGCCTTCGTCGATCGATTCCAGTGCGATGACCCAGTCTTGGGATTGTACAGAACGGAACCTGCACCGGGCTCACGGTGGACTTGTCCGGAGCCATCTGGGTCGCCGGCAGGAAGGCGACATCACCTGCGTCTTATAGCCTGGTCAAGGTGGTCAACAAGGCGTCATTGATCGGCGGCTGCCCAGGCGGCAGTGGCTGGACCGACTTGAGCAACGATCTGCCGGCGCCACTGTGCGCACTGGAATTCGCAACGGGCGCTGGCCTGCTGTCTGACCTCGACGCCATCGACGGCGAGGTGGCCGACCCGTCACGTTGGCCTCTTGGCCCAGGCATCCTGGCGCTCAAGGACGGCGCAGCCGCGATCTATTTCGACCTGAAAATCCCGGCGCAACACTGGCCGATTTTGCCGGCTGGGGCGTGCAACCGCCCGAGCGACTGCTCAGCACCACACTGCTGCAGGTTCCCCAACCGGTCCCGCCTAACGCCGCGCCGGTCTTCTCCAATTACATCCTCGCTGCGACCAATAGCGGTCGAATCCTGTCCAAGGCGGCTCCCACTCCTGGGGCCACGCAACAGGTGTTCGATGCCTCGCCGCAGCCGCCGATCACAATCGACCAGAGCACTTGGGGGCCATGCACAAGCGGTACGCTCTCGACCTGTGCCATTGGTGCCGCGACGCTGACCGCGGCCAACGGAAAAAAGATCGGTGAGAAAACCGTCAACGGGGCCAAAGGTCTTGGCGTTGTTGGTGGCAGCGCCGGCAACGAGATTGACATCGGCGAGCAATTGGACGTGCAGTTGCCTGCCGGATACACAGTTACCACGCTGCAGATCCTGTTCCTCTTCAACGGTCCGGAGTTTGGTGACAATATGGAGCAGGCATCGATCACGACGAAGGATCAGGCTACCAACGAGACGATCACCTATACGCTTACGGCGTCCGGTGAAGACACGGCGGTTTGGACCGGTCCGGGCACGGTATCGAACTGCGGCGCCACGACGAGCAGCGGCACGGGTTGCTTTCTGATCACGAATCCGTTCCCCCCGGGTGTCCCGGTCAATCTGAGTTTCACGGCATCGGGCAACGCGACGTCGGATTTCTCGATTGGCAAGATCGAGGCCGGCGTCTACGGCGTCTACGGTGTCCGATCGAGTTTCAAGACCTGGCGCGCCTACCTGTCGGACCGTGATGCGAAAACGGTCACAGCGCTGCTGCCGAACAGTCCAGCGTTCACTCAACTGCTGGTGGATGGCGACATCTTCTTTCGACCGCGCCCGAGAAGCCGGATGGGCTCACTGTCGCGCCCGGTATCAGCATCGATCTCGATCCAGATGGGCCTTGCGGAGAGCCGATAGCTCGGATGGCGATGGCGGCTGCGTGCTGGTCGCGGACGCCAACGGCGACCCTGCGGCAACGTTCGGCAACGTGAATCTCAAGGAGGGCCCCTCCGGCGCGAGGTTGTTCCAGGTGACCGGAGTCCCGGACTGCCGCTACGTGCCAATTGTCTGCTTCAACGTCCTCGGGCTTGGCCCCTCGAGCCCGAGCGTCAACGGCGCAGTCGACGCATTGATCAATATCGGCGTGATCGTGCCCCTCGATCCCTCCGGTCCGAACAAGCGCAATCCGGCCGCGCAGTTGCTCAACGTGACGCCCTTGCTGCCGGAGGACGTGACCTCACAGTTCGACAGCAGTGGTGTTGCGCCTGGCGGTTTGCCGCCACTGTATGTTTCGAGGCAATACCGTGGCCAGCAGTCCAGGGATTTCCGTATCGAAGCCTTGTTCTTCAAGACCGAGACGGGCGTCGTCTTCCTTGACACGTACCAGGGCGAAATCGACGTCAGCAAGCTGAGCGGCTTTGAGCTCGGCTGCAATCTGCCAACAACCAACAATGTGCCGACCTCCGTGCTGCGCACGTGGGATGCGATCACGACGGTATCGGAGACTTACAAGGGTGTCGGCGGGCGGTACATTGACACCATCACCAACGTGGGTTGCCGCAACCCCACCAAGATCTCGGGCGGCCGTACCTCGCTCTTCCCAATTCTCGAGGTCGCACCGGATACTTACGGCCCGACGATCAGGAGCTTCTCCCCGCGGGTCACGACTAACAACGACGCGGTGTTCGCCCGGCTGGTCCAGTCGCTCTGGGACGACGTCGGCAACCTGCGGCGTGATTTCGCGTGCAAACAGGCCGACACACTGCCGGCGGGCGGCGCCGCGCCGCTACCGGGCCCGGTCTGCAACACGCTGGCGGGAATCTGGAACGCCGCCAAGTTCAAGCTCGACCTGTGTGTCAACGCCGCCTTCTACCCACAGAATGCGACAGGCACGGCTTTGTGCAACCTCGCCAGGAAATACGTGATCGATTACCAGAACGCGCTGCCCGCCAGCGCCACCGGCCCGGACGTGGCGAACCGCCTCGGCGAACAGAAGGCGCGCGTCGAGACGTTCCTGCACGTTTTCGATACGCGATTCAGGCCTTCCATCAAGCCGACCGGTTACTGCAGGGAATGGACCGCGCTCAGCAGTCCTCCATACAGGAACTGTCCAGCGCTCTGAACGGATTGAGACCTCCAAGTCGCCCTGCTGCGGTGGCTGGCCAAGACCAGCACCGCAGCAGGCATCTCGGGGGCACCGGGTGCGCTCGAGTTAGATCAGGGCCTTCAGTTGTGTTCGTTGCGCTTTGATGGGATTCCACGCGCGTGGATTCGCGCGCTGGGCCGCTGACCCCAGCGTCCCAGTGCAGACATGACCGGCCGCCGGTTCGACAAGCGCCTGTACGGCGCCATGTTCCTGATGGCCACCAGCGCCATCGGTCCCGGCTTCATCACCCAGACCACGCAGTTCACCGCCCAGCTCGGCGCGGCCTTCGCCTTTGCGATCCTGGTCTCGATCTTCATCGACGTCGCGCTGCAGTTGAACGTCTGGCGCGTGATCGGCGTGTCGGGACTGCGGGCGCAGGAACTCGGCAACCGCGTCGCTCCGGGTCTCGGGCACGTGCTCACGTTCTTCGTGGTGCTCGGCGGCTTCGTCTTCAACGTCGGCAATGTCGCGGGCGCCGGGCTCGGGCTCGAGGCGCTGCTGGGACTCGAGCCGAAGTGGGGCGGGGCGGCCTCGGCTTTGCTGGCGATTGCAGTCTTTCTGTCGCGCCGGGCCGGAGTCGCGATGGACCGGATCGTCGTCGTGCTCGGCTTCGTCATGATCGCGCTGACGGCGTACGTAGCTTTCGTCTCACATCCTCCGGTCGGCGCCGCACTGCGTAACGCGGTGCTGCCCGAGCGTGTCGACTTCCTCGCGATCACGACGCTGGTCGGTGGCACGGTGGGCGGCTACATCACCTATGCCGGCGCACATCGGCTGCTCGACGCCGGCGTGCGCGGTCCGGACCGTGTCGCGGAGATTTCGCGCGCATCCGTCATCGGCGTGCTGGTGACCGGCCTGATGCGCGTGCTGCTGTTTCTCGCGGTGCTCGGAGTCGTCGCGGCGGGCGTGCGGCTGGATCCGTCCAACCCAGCCGCGTCGGCCTTCGAGGCGGCGGCCGGTGGGGCTGGCCGGCGCGTGTTCGGCCTGATCCTGTGGGCCGCGGCGATCACCTCCGTCATCGGTGCGTCCTACACATCGGTATCGTTTCTCGTCGGCACGTCGGAGCGCTTTGCCCGACGCCGGAACCTGCTGGTGGTGGCGTTCGTCGGACTGTCGGCGACGGTGTTCCTGACAGCGGGTGCGGCGCCCGTGCCACTGCTGGTGTTCGCCGGCGCCTTCAATGGCCTGATCCTGCCGCTCGGCATTGCCGTGCTGTTGTGGGTGGCGTCCCGGCGGCCCGACCTGATGGGCGGCTACGCCTATCCGCGCCACCTGGCGGCGCTGGGCCTGGCGGCGTGGCTGGTCACCATCTACCTGGGCTGGGAGTCGCTTGGCAGGTTGGCGACGCTGTTCCGTTAACGGATGCAGCAGGCGGCCCGCCTGCCGCCCTCCGACATTCGCACCAATCGACGCGCCCGGTGCGATGGATGGGTATCATCCCCGCGCATGGCGACGGCACCCGAGTACGCAGTACCCGCTGAGGCTCCCTTCACCGCCGGCCCTGACCGCCGGGCGGGCGCGCGCAGCTACGCCGTCCCTTTCATCGTCGCCGTCACCGGCCATCGCGACCTCGTCGCCGACGAGATCCCGATCCTGCGGTCGCGCGTGCGCGACTGCCTGTTCAGCCTGCGCTACGAGTACCCCAGCCGCATCATCGTCGTGATGTCCTCGCTGGCCGACGGCGCGGACCGCCTGGTGGCGGAAGAGGCGCTCAAGCTCGGCATGCCGCTCAGCGTCGTCCTGCCGATGCCGCGGGTGCTGTACGAGGAAGACTTCACGCCGGAGTCGCTCGAACAGTTTGCGGAACTCTGCGACAAGGCCGCCGAGATCTTCGAGCTGCCCCTGCTGCCGGGTGCGACGCCACGGTCCATCGCGGAAAGCGGGCCGAACCGCACGCGCCAGTACGCCCAGCTCGGCGTGTTTCTGAGCGCCCACTGCCACGTGCTGCTCGCGCTCTGGGACGGCAAGGACAGCGACCTGCTCGGCGGCACGGCGGCGACGATCCAGTTCCATCACCACGACGTGATGCCCGGCTACACGCCGCGCGTGACCTCGAGCAAGCTCAACCTGACCGAGGACGAGAGCGACCTCGTCTATCACATCGTCTGCTCGCGGGACCGGCCGGACGGCGAGCCTGCGCCCGGGTTGAAGCCATTCGAGACGTCATGGTTCACGACCGACGAGGCCAACCCGCGGACCGCCGAGATTTCCGCGCGGCACCGCAAGGTATTCGAGTACACCAACGAGTTCAGCCGCGAAGCGCAGAACCACGCCGCCGCGATCGACAAGGAACGCTACTCGCTGCTCGACGGCGAGCAGGCGGCCACGTTGCCGGCCGGCCTCTGGGATATCAACCAGGCGTTCTGCGCAGCCGACTGGCTGGCGATCCATTACCAGAAGAAAGTGGTGACGACGCTGAAAGCCGGTCACGTGGCAGCTTTCCTGACGGCCGTGGGCTACCTGACGTACACCGACCTGCTGTCCACGCCGATCATGATCGGCGGCATCATCTGCCTGATGCTGTTCGCCGTCGTGAACAACGCGCTCGCGGTGCGCGGCAGCTGGCAACGCAAGTACCTCGACTACCGCACGCTGGCGGAGGGCCTGCGCGTGCAGTTCTACTGGGCCGCGGCCGGCGTCACCAGTGGCAGCGTTTCGAAGTACGCGCACGACAACTTCCTGCAGATGCAGGACACCGAGCTCGGCTGGATCCGCAACGTCATGCGCGTGGCCGGCATGGAGTGCGACGTGGCGCCGAACCTCGAGCCGCGCGGCGTGCAGTTCGCGGTGCAGGAGTGGATCGGCGACGACAAGTCCGGCCAGCTCGGTTATTACCGCAGGAAATCCGCCCTGCGCATCGTCGAGCACGATTCCACGATGCGCATCGGCCGGCTCGGCATCTGGACCACGATCATCGCGCTCGCGACGCTGCTGTTCGTCGGTTCGGCGCTGTCGAACGAAGTGCGGACCCCGGTCGTCTACCTGATGGGCATCGTGATGCTGATGGTCGGCGTGCGGCAGTCGTACGCCAAGACCACGGCCGAGGCCGAACTGATCAAGCAGTACGAGTTCATGTACCGCATCTTCCGCAATGCGCGCCGGCGCATCGATGACGCCGACAACGACGGCGACAAGCGCCGCATCCTGAAAGTCCTGGGCGACTCGGCGCTCGAGGAACACGCGCAGTGGATCCTGATCCACCGCGAGCGGTCGATCGACGAGAAGGAAGGGATGAAGCTCGGCGGATGATCAGCTGAGGATCAGTTCTTCTTCGGCGGCACCTTCGAATACTCGCCGCGTCCCTCGAGCACGGGATCCGTCGACAGGTTCCAGCCGAGATTGTGCGCTTCGTTCGGGTCGACGGGTTCGCTCGAAATCCAGACGACGAGGCGCATGCCATCCGTGATGTAGGGGTCGCCCGTGAGGTTGTGGCGCGGGTTCTCGTGCGTGGCTTCGCCGACGCCGCGCACGAAAGCGAACCGGCTCACCGCGTCGTGGTGCAGCAGGCTGTGCAGCAGGTATTCGCGCGACTCGTCGATGACCGGGTCGATCACGTGCGTCGTCAGCGTGGGCGACTTCGTAGTCCCCTTGACGCCGATGTCGCGGCTGACCTGGCCGACCCACACCGGCCGACCCTCGCTGCGGAACGGGGCCAGCCACAGGCGCATGTGGTTGCGCTGGGCAATCGTGGTCCGGCCGCGCTGCAACGCGATGTCCTGCTTGCGGCCGAAGGCGTGCAGCGAGCTGACCGGTGCGGTCAGGAACGACTTTTCGGCGATTGCCGCGCCCACCATGCGCCGCACGCTGTCCGCAGTGATCGCCTCGGTGAAGCTCCAGCCACTCGCGGCAAGTGCAGAGATGGCCTCTTCGCCCGTGCCGACGATGACGACGTTGAGTGGATCGCCTTCGCCGTCACCGGCCGTGCTCGTCGTGCAGCACGGCAGCTCCCGCAGTCGTGCGCGAAGCTCATCGGGCCCGAGATCCGGAAATTCGTCCACCTTCTCGTAGAGCGCCTTGAGCGACGATCGCTCGTAGTCGAAACCCTCCGTGGGCAGCATCACGGCGAACCGCATGCGGATGCCTTGCTGGTCGCCCGTCATCCGGATGTCGACGAAGCGGCCTCCACGCATGTGCGACGCGTAGACGTAACCCTCGTTGGTCGAGTGCGCGGGCGAAAAGAAGGGCAGGGCGTGTTTGCGGAACAGGTCCGCGTGGGTGGGACGCTGGTCTCTCGGCACCTTCTTCAGCGTGACCAGCGCCACCTCATCGGCCGAGTAGTAGTCGGGGTCGATCGAGACCGGCAGCAGCCAGTAGTCGTGGTCACTGGTGTTTTCGATGCGCAGCCAGATCGGCTGGATGCCGGCTGCGGCGAGCGGCACGCCGAAGAATTTCGCCGCCTGTTCCTCGGTGGGGATCGCAAGATGCACGGTGACGCCGTGCTGCTGCAGTGTCCGCAGGCGTCCGAGATGGAGGGGCAGGCCTGCGGTTTCGTTCTGCATCTCGGCAGTCGCCTGGGCCATGACTGGCGCCTGCGCCTCGGCGCTCGCAGCCGCGGGCGGGACTTCCGCAGCGGCGCCAGCCAGCGCGGGCACCAATGCCGCGAGCAGCAGCGCAATCACCTTGACGGTGGCGCTCGACGGCGACTCGCGGCCAGGACCAGCATGTCATGCGTTTGAACCCCCAGGGCGCTGGCGACCTTTTGGGCAGGGATGCCCGCCCGTGCCTGTCGCTCGCGCACGACGCGGACTGTAACTTATATTCCGGGGATCGCGGTCCGGACCAGTCATCGACAATGCGTATTCCATCCAGGTTGCTGCTCGCAGCAGCCACGGCCCTGCTTGCAGGCTGCGCGGCAAGCCCGCCGGCCGATGCGCCGGCGGTAACCAGCGCACCCAGGGCATTCGTCGAGGAGGCCAGCGCCACCTCGGTGCTGGGGCCGGACAGCGTATTCGTCGGCAGTCCGTACGCGGACGTCGGCTCGTCGGGACTCTTTCCGCCGCGCGGCCCCGCCGACTGCAGTCTCGCGGTGCTCGCCAATGGCGAGGATTCCCTCGCCGTGCGCCTCGAGGTGCTGAAGGCCGCGCAGAAATCGATCCGCATCCAGGCGCTGGTGTTCAAGGGCGACGAATCCGGTCTGCGCGTCGCGGAGATCCTGAAGCAGAAGAAGGCCGCAGGTCTCGACGTGCGGATCATCGTCGACGCATTCTCGAATCCGTGGTTGCAGACCCAGTGGATGTATTTCGACCTGAAGCAGCACGGCATCGAGGTCGAAGGGTACGAGGCGATGGCGCTGCAGTGGCTCAACGAGGTGCCCGTTCCGCACCTCACGCCGCACTACGACCCGCAGCAGCCGGACAAGCGGTTCCACGAGAAGATGTGGATCGTCGACGGGGAAACCGATGACGCCGTGGCGGTCACCGGTGGCCTCAACATCGGCAACGAATACTTTCGCGCCAACCCGGCCGATCCCGACTTCACCTGGCGCGACCAGGACGTGGTCGTGCGCGGCGCGATCGTGCAGGATCTGGTCACCGCATTCGACCGCAATTTCGACTACTTCGTCGGCGTGAAGAAGAGCCGCGGCGTCTTCAATACCAACCTGTACTGGGATGCGACTCGCCACGTGCTCGACAAGACCGGCAAGGTGCCGGTGAAGTTCACGACGAATCCCGACGTGGTGGCGCACGTGGCCGAGATCGAGGCGCGCCAGCCGCTGCTCACCTATTCGGGCGCGACCTGCCGGTTTTTCCAGAGCCGTCCCCGATTCAAGGAGTCCTACATCCAGCAGGCCTACGTCAAGCTGATCGAGCGCGCCAGGTCCGAGGTGCTGATCGCGAACGCATACTTCGTGCCGACTCCGACGATCAAGCTCGCACTGCAGGACGCGGCGAAGCGCTGCGTGGCCGTGCGGCTGATTTCGAACAGCCCCGAGACGAACGACCTGCCGGAAATCAGCCTCGTCGGTCGCGGGCATTACAAGGACCTGCTGGCGGTGAACCAGACGCCCGAGGTGATCGCCTGCAAGAGCGCCGAGCAGGGGCTGCGGATCTGGGAGTGGGTCGGGCAGTCCGCCACCGAAGCCGAGCGCAGGCAGGGCACGATGCACTCCAAGTACGCGGTGATCGACGGTCGCCGCAGCCTGGTCGGTTCCTACAATCTCGACCCGCGCAGCGAGCAGCTGAACAGCGAGTCGGCATTGGTTTTCGAACAGCCAGAGTTGTCAGGCCGGCTGCGCGACGCGTTCTTCAACAACGACCTCAGCTACAGCCGCGAGGTGACGCCGGCGCAAGCGGCGGAATTCGAGGCACCCGAGGACGTGATCGAACGCTTCCGCAAGTCGATCGGGCACCTGTTCGAACAGCATCTATAGAACGTCGACACCGCTTACGACCGGCGGCGGGACCCGTGCACCCAGGCGCGGAATCGTGAAGTCATCGGCCCATTAGCAGGTTGCGGTCGATACTTAAAGAAACTCTGATTAACCGGCGGAGTCTGCAGCAAGGTCCATTACCGAGCGAGCGCAACAAGCTCGGCAAAACACTGCTGACCGCGGTCAACGACCACCTGTTTCGGACGGGCATCAAGATCACCCGGGGTACTATCGTCGACGCGACGATCATCGGCGCGCCGAACTCTACGAAGAGCAAGGACGGCGAGCGCAACCCGGAGATGCATCAGACGGCGAAGGGCAAGCAGTGGTACTTCGGTATGAAGGCGCACATCGGCGTCGACAGCCAAACCAAGCTCGTGCACACGATCCTGGTGTCGGCCGCCAACGTGCACGATCGCGAGGCGCTGCCGTAGTCGAGCACGTGTTCGGCGTGATCAAGAACATCTTCGGCTTCAAGAAGACCGACTATCGGGGTCTGGCGAAAAACCTGCACCGGCTGGAAGTGACCGCTGCGCGGATCCGTTTGATCGATCAACCTGAGGTCCGTCAAACGGGGGCCACACCAGGTTGCCGGCGCAGGCCTCCCAACGTACGCTCTCGGCTACCCACTGCCACGGACGCCGGCGGAACGGCCCTCACGGATCGCCCGCCCGTTGTGTCAACGGCTCAAGAACGCGATGGTCACGATCGAGGGCCGCATGAGTGACGATTTCAGATACCGGGCCTTCATCAGCTACAGCCACACCGACGAAGTGTGGGCGAAGTGGCTGCACAAGTCGCTCGAGACCTACCGACTGCCGAGGCACCTTGTCGGACGCGAGACGGAGTTCGGCCCGGTGCCCGAGCGGCTCGCCCCGATCTTCCGTGATCGCGACGAACTGGCGACCGCGACCAGCCTCGGCGAGACGCTGACACGGGCGCTGCAGCAGTCCGCGACGCAGATCGTCATCTGCTCCCCGGCGGCCGCGAGATCGCGCTGGGTCAACGAGGAGATCCTCACCTACAAGCGGCTCGGCCGCGAGCACCGGATCTTCTGCCTGATCGTCGGCGGTGAGCCGGGCGACCCGCAGCAGGAGTGCTTTCCGCACGCGCTGCGCTTCCAGATGGGGGTCGACGGCGAACTCACGCAGACCCCCAGCGAGCCGATCGCAGCCGACATCCGCCCCGGCAAGGACAGCAAGCTCGACGGCAAGCTGAAGCTCGTCGCAGGCATGCTCGGTGTCGGGCTCGACGAGCTGAAGCAGCGCGAGGCGCACCGCCAGAAAGTCCGCATGACGATCGTCGTCGGCGGGTCGCTCGCCGGCATGGCGATCACCTCCACGCTCGCGGCGGCCGCGTGGTTCGCACGTAACGAGGCGGAACGCCAGCGCGTCATCGCGCAGCAGGAGGCGGAGACCGCATCGCGGACCGCACAGTTCATGGTCGGCCTGTTCAAGGTGAAGGACCCGAGCGAGGAGCGCGGCAACACGATCACCGCGCGCGAAGTACTGGACAACGGTGCCCGACGGATCGCGACCGAGCTGGACGACCAGCCGGAGATCCAGGCGAAATTGATGGACACCATCGGCAGCGTGTACGAGGGCCTCGGTCTGTATGCCGAGGCAGGCCGGCTGCTCGCGGAGGCGCTGGACAAGCGTCGTCACGAGTTTGGCGACCAGCATGCTGACGTCGCACAGACGATGGCGCATCTGGCCAAGGTGCTGAGCCTGCAGGCGAAGTACCGGGCGGCTGAGCCGATGTACCGTGTGGCGCTCGGCATCCAGCGGCAGCAGCTTGGCGACAGCGCGCCGCAGGTCGCCGAAACGCTGGTCGGGCTCGCGGAACTGCTGACGAGCGAAGGCCGCTTCCAGGATGCGGAGGTCCCGCTGCGCGAGTCACTCGAGATTCGCCGCAGGATCTACGGCAACGAACACCTCGAGGTCGCCAACGGCCTCGAGATACTGGGAGTCAACCTTTATGACCAGGGCCAGAACGAGGCGGCCGAGTCCATGCTTCGGGACGCCGTTGTCATGCAGCGACGGCTGCTCCATGGCGGCGACCATCCGGACCTTGCCGAAAGCCTGAACAACCTGGCCCTGCTCCTCTGGGATGACAACAAGTACGACGAAGCCGAGGCGCTCTACCGCGAAGCCCTCGCGATGAGCCGGAAGCTATACGACGAGCTGCACCCCACGATTGCCGTCACGCTGAACAACCTCGCCCTGGTGGAACACGATCAGGGCAAACTCGACGCGGCAGAAAAGGATTTCAGGGACGTGATCAGACTGCGCCGCCAGGGTCTGGGCGAGGAGCACCCGGAGGTTGCCATTACGATGAACAACCTGGCGTTCGTGCTCGATGACAAGGGCGATCGGAAGGCGGCGATAGCGATGCAGCGGGAGGCGCTGGGCATGTACCGGCGCCTGTTCCCGGAAGGCCACCCGGATCTCGCGGCGAGCCTGACCAATCTGTCGCGTTGGCTCATCGACGAGCAGGACTACGACGAGGCCGAGGCGATGTTGCTTGAGTCGCTCGCCATGCAACGGAATCTGCTCGGCGATGACCATCAGCGGGTCGCGGTGACCCAGACGGAGCTCGCGCGCCTGTACCTGTCCAAGGGACGGTTCGCGGATGGTGCGGCAACGTCCAAGGAGGCCCGCTTGAAACTGGCCGAATCGCTGTCCCCGGACCACTGGCGGACGGCTTGGGCGGGGGTAATCGAAGGCGCGTCCTTGACGCGGCTCAAGAAGTATGCGGCCGCCGAACCGCTGTTGAAGGCCGGCCTGGCCGTGATTGAGACCAGCCCCAGCGCCGGCGTCCTCCGAGTCCAGGCGACCCAGAAATACGTTGCCGAACTTTACAATTCCTGGGACAAGCCAGACCGCGCCGCGGCAAGTCTGACTGCCGTCGGCGAGTCATAAGAATGTAGTTTTCAGAATGTATTTTCGCGCTGTAGCGTAGCGTTTGGCCGGCTGCCACCTCAGTTTACATAATGGCAGCGCGTAAGGGTGCAAAGTCGTGTCGCTCTCACTCAGGGGACATTTGACTTCGACCAGTCGCGCGAGGAGACTGCGCCGCAACCGCCTTATTGACAAATGGTTAAGAAGAAAATGTCAATAAGGGTTCTTCACCTGCAGGAGCAAATATCGTGAAGTCGAACACAATTCGAAAGTTCTCTGGTGGGGTCCTGCTCGCGGTCGGTCTTGCGGCAGGCGTTGCGTCGGCGCAGACGGCAGGAGAGGGCACCTTCAACGGATCCTCCTACAAGGTCGTCAAGTCCGCAGAGATTTCCTGGATAGCCGCCAAGGATGCGGCTGCGGGTATGTCCTCCACGACGGAGCCGGTTCAGGCGTGCTACCTGGCGACGATCACGTCGCAGGCTGAAAATGAGTTCATCGAGGACCTTCGCTTGGCGCATCCGGCGTTTCGCCGGGCGAGGTTTAGGTCGGCGGCTTTCAGGATCCGACGGATTCTGCTGCCGGTGCGAATTGGTTCTGGCTCAACGACGAAGGGCCAATACCGGGCACGAACGTGAACATCCCAGGCCAGTACGCGAACTGGTCACCGGTTGAACCCAACGACGCTGGCGGAGCCGAGTTTTACCTGGGGGTCGGTTGGGTCGGTTCCGCCACTACGCGCCAATGGAACGACGAACCGACACCGGAAACATTGGCGGCTACGTCGTCGAGTGCGATGGCGTCGCGCCCGGAAACGACGTGGTCGTCTTCAATGAGCCCGGCCAGCCCGTCGTGTCGGTCGTGGAGGAGGTCGTGGCTCCCGGCAGGATCACGCAGTATTCCTGTGTCATCCAGGAGCCGGCCAACCGGGGCGCGCTGCAGCTGCTGGATCTGATCAAGTCTGCAAAGAACACCTCGGGGTGCGCGGAGCTCGTTGCGAACCTCCCGACGGGGGTCAGCGCCTATCTCCGGACCTACCAGCGCGCGTTCGAGAATTCGTTCCCAAATGCCGGCAAGAAGGACATCGTCCTGACGCTGATCAGGTCGACGAATCTTGACGGCACGCCCGCGGATCTGACGCGAGGTGTCGTGATTTCGGAGGAGAACCCCGGGCTCTTCAACGTCGACAGTCATGACTGCAGACAATCTGAGGTTCCCAATGATACTGGTTATCCTTTCTTCGTCGACGCAGGTGTCGCGCCTACGACGGTTCGCGTGAACATGTCCGGTGAGGAGGGCACGCTCGCGACGAACGCGACGTTCTTCTGCAATGCTCCTAAGAGTGGCGGCAGGTATTCCGACCAGCTGTACGCCTACCCGATCAAGAATCGTGTCCCGGCGTTGGCGGACGGGCTTCTTCAGCTCGAAGCGGAGGCAATCGGCTTCCGCCAGGCCGTCAATTCGGTGCGTGGGGTCTGCACGAACACCGCCATCGTGCCGTTCCTTGATCAGCTGCGAGCCGACTTCGATGCGGCTATCAAGGACGTACGTCGCAAGTGCAGGCGAACTCGCCGAGCAATGTGCTCAAGCTGGAGAACGTGACTCGGGCCGCCTTGGCGTACGACTACAAGCACAATTGTCTGGCGGGTTATAACAAGAATGCCGAAGGCCAGTTCGTGTCCCGACTTGCTGGCAATCACCTACCAGGCGTACCGGTACGTCTTGTTCCCCAAGGGCAGGCGACTTGGCGTATACCGTTCCGGCGGACATCACGGCTGCGCTTCCGCCTTTCCCGGGAGATATGATACCGGCGCGTCTGCGCTGCAGCTGAAAAGGGCCCCTCTCCAGTCCGTGTCAAAGCGGGCTGGCGATGACGCCCAAGACAACGCCCCGTGAGGGGCGTTGTTTTTTGTACGGTTGGTTCAGGTCGCCAGCACCGCGATTAACCCGACCGGGCGCAGCGCCCGCAGCGCCTGCTTCAAGTTATAGCCGAGGACGCCGATCGCCATCTCACTGCCTGCACCGCTGCGCCCCCGCATCAGGAACCGTGGGTGGCCGAAGGTGCGCCACTTGAGCTCCGCGAATGACTGTTCGACGGTCTCTCGCCGCAGTCGCATGTGTGCTGCGGTCGTTCGGGCCGCCACTTTCTGCAGTGCTTCATCGTGGAGGTGGCGGGTGAAAAGGCGCCGGGCAGCGCCCGTGCAGCGAGCCTTCAGCGCACACCCCGCACAGCTCTCCGCCGGTGCGGCGTAGGTCACCGTGCGGTCCTTCCGGTGCAGCTGCTTGCGCAGCAGCCACTGCCCGGCCGGGCAGCGATAACGGTCGGACTCAGCCTCGTACGTGAATTGGCTGCGGTCGAACAACTCGCCGTCGCCGTGGCTGTTGATCGAGCGGTTGACCGGCAAGTACGCCTCGATCCCCTGCTGCTCGAGCGCCTCGACTCGCGCGCCGTTGGAGTAGCCCACATCGGCCACGACCTTCAGCGTCTCGGCCCCGAGCGCATCGCGCGCCGCCTCCGCCATCGGTTGCAGTGAGCGGTTGTCGGTCGCCTCCTCGGTCACCGCGTGCGCCACGATCACCCCGTGCCTGCCTATACGAAGATGCCCGTGACTGACGTCACGGGCATCCTCTTCAACTCAGGCCCTCGGCTCAAGTGTTTTTACACACTCTGTCTCGGGGCCCTTTTCTTTTGGATGGAGAGAATGCCCTAGTGCGCCTCCCATGCCGCGGCACAGGCAGTGAGACTAGTGACATCTAGGTGCCTGCGTACTTCTTCGCCTCTGCGTACTTGCCCAGGATGATGTAGAGCTCGGCGAGCCGGCCCCGCCCCTGCGTCTCCAGACCGGGAAGCGCCGCCCCGGAAAGTCCACCGAGGCTCGCGAGCAGCAGCGGCTCGGCGCCGGCGTAGTCACGCAACCCGAGGAATGCCGCGCCCTGGAGGTTCTTCGCCATCGCCACCTGCCAGTCGGCCTGCGGCAGGCTCAATTCGAGTATTCGCCGCGCCTCTGCGGCCGTCCGTCCGGCCTCCTCGTAGCGGCGCATTGCCAGCAGCAGATTCGCCTTTACGCAGAGTGCGCTGCCTACCTTGGGATTCTCGTCGCCCAGGACCTTGCGGCGAATCGCCAGACTCTCGTCCACGAATTGCTCCGCCTCCTTATAGGCGCCTTCCCCTGTCAGGAGGTAAGCCAGATCCGATACGGTGGCTGCGACGTCCGGGTGCTCGGGACCCAGTTCACGCTCGCTCATGTTCAGCGAGTCTCGCAGGAGTGCGATCCCGGCCCGACGATCCCCCTTCTCGTAGAGGAGCGATGGCCAGGTTGCCCATTGTCCGCGCAATCTCCGGATGGCTGTCGCCGTGGAGCTTCCGATTCATGGCCAGCGCCTCGCGATAGGCGCTCGCCGCGCCGTTGAAGTCGTTGCGCTTCTTGAGTACGAAGGCCAGGTTCTTCAGGTCAGCAGCCAGCTCCGGGTGAGTGTCACCCAGCGCTGTCCGCTTCATTTGCAGAGCGAGCCGGTACAGCGGCTCGGCCTGGGCCGGCTGGTTCAGGCCCATCAGTGCCCAGCCGAGTTTGTTCATGGCCTCGGCGAGATCCGGATGACCGGTTGGGTGCAGCTTTCGCTGCAGCTCGAGCGCCTGCCGCAGGTAGACCGCAGCCTGCGCGAAATCTCCGCGCTCGCCATGGTTCACACCCAGGTCGCCGATGCTCTCGGCGACCTCGGCGCTCACCTCCCCAAAAAGCGAACGCCTGATCCGCAGCGCCTCCTGTATGAGCGACTCGCCCTTGGCAAATTCGCCGGTCTGAGACATGAGGTCGGCCAGGGACGAGTACGTGGCGGCCACGTCGGGGTGCATGTCTCCGTGCAACTTCCGCCGGAGGGCTAGCGCTTCGCTCAGACGCTGCCCGGCTGCCTCGTAGTCGGACTTCAGGGTCAGGGCCTCGCCCAGGTGGTGGAGGCTTTGTGCGACCCTGTCGTCCTGGTCGCCGGACAGCATCCTTCGCTGATCGAGCGACTTGTCGGAGCAGTGAAATCGCAGGATCGTACAGGCCCAGGCTCGTGTACACCGTACCCATCGTGTCCATCAGCGCGGCCTGGGCGGCCGGCTGATCCGCGAGTCCCTTATCGATCTGTTTGGTGCCCTTGTCGACGATTTCCCGTGCCGTAATCCTGTTGCCGAGCGCCTCGCTCGGATCGGATATTTTGAACATGTCCATCATGAATTGCGTGGTCTGGCGCGCCGTCTCGGTCTCCTCCTGGGCGCGGAACCGCTGGCGTTCCGCCTCGTTACGTGCGAACCACGCGGCCGCCGCGAGCGTGGAGGTGATCGCCATGCCGGCGAGCGACCCGCCGACGACGATCGTCATGCGGACTTTCTGGCGGTGCGCCTCGCGCTGCTTCAGCTCGTCGAGCCCGACACCGAGCATGCCTGCGACGAGCTTCAGCTTGCCGTCGAGCTTGCTGTCCTTGCCGGGGCGGATGTCGGCTGCGATCGGCTCGCTGGGGGTCTGCGTGAGTTCGCCGTCGACCCCCATCTGAAAGCGCAGCGCGTGCGGAAAGCACTCCTGCTGCGGGTCGCCCGGCTCACCGCCGACGATCAGGCAGAAGATCCGGTGCTCGCGGCCGAGCCGCTTGTAGGTGAGGATCTCCTCGTTGACCCAGCGCGATCTCGCGGCCGCCGGGGAGCAGATGACGATCTGCGTCGCGGACTGCTGCAGCGCCCGTGTCAGCGTCTCGCCGAGGCTGGTCGCGGTCGCCAGTTCGTCGCGATCACGGAAGACCGGGGCGAGCCGCTCGGGCACCGGGCCGAACTCCGTCTCGCGTCCGACAAGGTGCCTCGGCAGTCGGTAGGTCTCGAGCGACTTGTGCAGCCACTTCGCCCACACTTCGTCGGTGTGGCTGTAGCTGATGAAGGCCCGGTATCTGAAATCGTCACTCATGCGGCCCTCGATCGTGACCATCGCGTTCTTGAGCCGTTGACACAACGGGCGGATGATCCGTGAGGGCCGTTCCGCCGGCGTCCGTGGCAGTGGGTAGCCGAGAGCGTACGTTGGGAGGCCTGCGCCGGCAACCTGGTGTGGCCCCCGTTTGACGGACCTCAGGTTGATCGATTAAACGGATCCGCGCAGCGGTCACTTCCAGCCGGTGCAGGTTTTTCGCCAGACCCCGATAGTCGGTCTTCTTGAAGCCGAAGATGTTCTTGATCACGCCGAACACGTGCTCGACTACGGCAGCGCCTCGCGATCGTGCACGTTGGCGGCCGACACCAGGATCGTGTGCACGAGCTTGGTTTGGCTGTCGACGCCGATGTGCGCCTTCATACCGAAGTACCACTGCTTGCCCTTCGCCGTCTGATGCATCTCCGGGTTGCGCTCGCCGTCCTTGCTCTTCGTAGAGTTCGGCGTGCCTTCGACGCCGAGGTCGATGCCGACGAGAGTGCGCATCGCGACCGAGTCGTACAGCGATTCCTAGACCGCTGGATCCTACAGATTGAACCACAGTTGCAGGAAGTAGATCCGCAGCATCCGCTTCACCGGGATCGGAGGACGGTCGCCGCAGCCTGGTTGGTTCCTACAATCTCGACCCGCGCAGCGAGCAGCTGAACAGCGAGTCGGCATTGGTTGTCGAACAGCCAGAGTTGTCAGGTCAACTCCGCGATGCGTTCTTCAGGAACGACCTCAGCTACAGCCGCGAGGTGACGCCGGCGCAGGCGGCGGAGTTCGAGGCACCCGAGGACGTGATCGAACGCTTCCGCAAGTCGATCGGGCACATGTTCGAGCAACACCTGTAGACCCCGGCGGGGGTTCACGCCAGCCCCGGCACCCTTTTGGGGTTACCGGACAGTGATTTAAGTCGTCGCGTGGGATCGCTGCAGCGCAACGGCTTCCTCCGTCCTTATCAAAAAATATACATATCAGTAGGTTACGGCCGGTAATTAATGTGGATGCCGTAGCCGCAATGCTGCTCGAGCGTTGCGGAAACTGTGATGCACGTCCGCAGTCGGCAGTCATATGACGACTAGCATCTGTGCCTCATAAGGGTCCGGCAAGGCAGCAATCGGCGTCGAATCGGCCTGGGCTGGAATGCCGGGCCCGAGGAACCAGGCGACCATGTCGAGGGCGGGGGCGCGAATCTTGCTGCTGGGAGGCGATGCCGACCACAACGTCGGCGACCGCGCCATCGTCTCGGC
>CAVOWK010000032.1:0-326304 GCA_963700045.1 uncultured Gammaproteobacteria bacterium | reverse complement strand
CCGAATCGCGGGCTGCTGCGACGAATGTCCACGGCAACGTCGAACACACGACCGGAAGTCACGCGCACGAGCTTGCCCTGCGCGTGCGGTGGCAGTTGGTAGTGCAGGCCGCGCAGTACGCCGCGTGCTGATCGCGAATGGTTGTCCTGCACGAACTCGACTTCGTACCCGACGGCTTCGTTGAACGCCCTTCGGTTGTAGCTCTCCATGAAGAAGCCGCGCTCGTCGCCGAATACCGTGGGCTCCAGAATCAGCACTTCGGGCAAGTTCGTCGGAATAATCTTCATCAGAACGCCCGCTCACGCAGCAGCGACATCAGGTACTGCCCATAGCCATTCTTGCTCATTGGGGCCGCGAGCGACTCGAGTTTCGCTGCATCGATCCATCCGGACCGGAACGCGATCTCTTCCGGGCACGCCACCTTCAGTCCTTGTCGCTTCTCAAGCGTGGCGATGAACTGGCTGGCTTCGAGCAGGCTGTCGTGCGTGCCGGTGTCGAGCCACGCATAACCACGACCGATGATTTCCACGTCGCAGTTTGCCCTGTTCCAGGTACCGCGCATTGACCTCAGTGATTTCGAGTTCGCCTCGTGCGCTCGGCTTGATGCTCGCGGCGATGTCGCACACATGCTCGTCGTAGAAATAGAGACCCGTCACCGCGTAGTTGCTCCGCGGCGCCTTCGGCTTCTCCTCGATCGAGATCGCACGCTGCCGGTCGTCGAACGCCACCACGCCGTACCGTTCGGGGTCAGTTACGTGGTACGCGAATACGGTGGCCCCGGCCGTCCTGGAGCTAGCCCGACGGAGCAGCGCCGCGAAATCGTGGCCGTAGAATATGTTGTCGCCGAGCACCAGCGCGCTGGGATGGTTGTCAACGAACCGCCGGCCGAGAATGAAAGCCTGGGCGAGGCCATCGGGGCTCGGCTGCACGCAGTAACTGATGTTCATGCCCCAGCGACTGCCGTCGCCGAGCAGCATTTCGAAACGGGGCGTGTCCTGGGGCGTGCTGATTACGAGCACGTCGCGGATGCCCGCGAGCATCAGCGTGCTGAGCGGGTAGTAGACCATCGGCTTGTCGTAGACCGGCAGCAACTGCTTGCTGACGGACAGCGTGGCCGGATGCAGCCGAGTGCCCGAACCACCGGCGAGAATGATGCCCTTGCGCTCCATGGTATTCCGTTGCATCGAATTGTCCCTGTTCTCAGTGCCCGAGGATCTCGTCGAGCATGCGGTCGACGCCGGCCCGCCAATCCGGCAGCGTGAGGCCGAAGGTGTGCCGGAATTTCGAGGTGGCGAGCCGGGAATTCGATGGGCGTTTCGCGGGCGTCGGAAAAGCAGAAGTCGGCACCGCCCGAATCGCGTCACGCGAAACCCGGATGGGACGGCCCGCCGCCCGCGCCCGTTCGATCACATGCGTGCCGTACCCATGCCAAGTTGTTTCGCCGCCTGCGGCAATGTGGTAGGTGCCCGAGACATCTGGCCGTTGTGCCGCCGTCCTGATCGCCTGCGCGGTCGCATCGGCTAGCAACTCGGCGCCTGTAGGGGCGCCGTGCTGGTCGTCGATGACTTTCAGCGCATCACGTTCCGTCGCGAGTCGCAGCATTGTCTTTGCAAAATTCTGGCCACGGGCCGCATACACCCAGCTTGTGCGAAGGATCAGATGAGAGCATCCGCTCGCGCGAATGAGTTCTTCGCCTTCAAGCTTGGTTCGGCCGTAGACGCACAGAGGTCCCGTCGGATCCTGCTCCGACCAGGGACGAGTGCCCGTTCCGTCGAAAACGTAATCGGTGCTGTAGTGGACCAGCCACGCGCCCAAGGCGGCTGCTTCGCGCGCGAGCACGCCTGGTGCAGTCGCATTGACCGTACGCGCGAGGTCCGGTTCCGATTCCGCCATGTCTACGGCCGTGTGCGCCGCCGCGTTCACTATGACGTCCGGTCGGACTATTCGGACCGTCTCGGCGAGGGCGCCAAGGTCGCCTAAATCACCGCACAGCGGCGTCGAGCCGTTACGATCGAGGGCAGTGATTTCACCCAGGGGTGCGAGAGATCGCTGCAACTCCCAGCCGACCTGCCCGTTCTTGCCCAGCAGCAGGAACTTCAATGCGAAGCCCTAGTGCCGTAGTTTTGTCCGACCCAGTCGCGATAGCTGCCCGACTGCACGTGCGCCACCCATTCGGGATGATCGAGGTACCACTCGACCGTCTTGCGGATGGCGGAATCGAACGTCTCTGCGGGGCGCCATCCGAGTTCACGCTCGATCTTGCGCGCATCGATTGCGTAGCGGCGGTCATGGCCCGGCCGGTCGGCCACGTAGGTGATGAGCCGAGCATACGATCCGGCCGGGTCCGGCCGCAGTTCGTCCAACAGTCGGCACACGCTGTGCACGATCTCGATGTTGGGCTTCTCGTTCCAGCCGCCGACGTTGTAAGTCTCTCCCACCTTGCCCCGCGCCAGCACAGTTCGGATGGCGCAGCAATGGTCCTTGACATAGAGCCAGTCGCGCACCTGCAGGCCATCGCCGTACACAGGCAGCGGCTTGCCAGCGAGCGCGTTCACGATCATCAGGGGGATCAGTTTCTCCGGAAAGTGGTATGGACCATAGTTGTTACTGCAGTTGGTCGTCAGCACGGGCAGCCCATAGGTGTGGTGCCAGGCGCGCACGAGGTGATCGCTGGCCGCCTTGCTTGCCGAATATGGGCTGTTCGGCTCGTACGGATGAGTCTCGGTGAACGGGGGGTCCTTCGGGCCCAGCGACCCGTACACCTCATCGGTGCTGACGTGCAGGAATCGAAAAGCGCCTCGCGACTCATCATCGAGCGACGCAAGGTAGCTCCGAGCGGCTTCCAGCAAAGTGAACGTGCCAGTGACGTTTGTTTGCATAAACGCTTTGGGGCCGTGGATGCTTCGGTCTACATGGCTCTCGGCGGCGAGATGCACGATCGCCCGCGGCCGGTGTTTCGCTAGGAGGCTGTCAACGAGCAGCCGATCGCAGATGTCGCCGTGCACGAAAAGGTGGCCGGGAAGACCGTCAATGCTGGACAAGTTCTCGAGATTTCCTGCATAGGTCAAGGCGTCCAGGTTGACCACAGGCTCGTCGCTGTTGGCCAGCCAGTCCAGCACGAAATTGCTGCCGATGAATCCGGCACCGCCGGTAACCAGGATCATTTCGCTCGTCCGCTGCATTGCCGGGGAGGGGTAGGTAAACTACCAATTGTAGCCAGTTTCGCGACCACGACTACCTTGCTGCACCGACGTGTATCTCCGGTCGGCCAAAGCGGGCGGTTCAGAACGATTCAGAACTGGAGTAACATATTGCACGATACAGTTCGCCCCGAATGGCGACATTTTGTCGAGTTAACGGATCGTGGTCGTAAGGTGACAATGTCTCGGCGACCACAAGACATGGAGCGTTCATGCTGACGGCTTTTGCGCCGCTGATTATTGGATTCCTGGTAACCATGACGCTGATGCTGGCGCTGCGGCCGGTGGCGTCCCAATTCGGTCTGGTGGACGTGCCTGGGGGCCGCAAGAGCCATGCGGGTGAAGTGCCCGTGATCGGCGGCATTGCCATGTTTCTGGGACTGCTGGTCGCGGTATTGGCAGTCGACGTCTCGTCGCCTCACGAGGCGGCGTTGATGGTTGCGGCGGGACTGATGGTCGTTGTCGGCGTCCTGGACGACCGCTTCGACCTCGCGCCCTACGCGCGCTTGCTCGCGCACATCGCGGCGGCGGTGACGTTGGTGCTCGCCAGTGGCCACCGCGTCGAGGGCCTCGGCGATCTGCTTGGGCTCGGCGATATCGGTCTTGGCCAGTTCGACCTGATATTCACGGTCGTAGCTGCGATTGCGCTGATCAATGCTTTCAACATGCTGGACGGACTGGACGGACTTGCCGGCGGAGTCGCGCTTGTCGCCCTGATTGGGTTTTCGTTTTATTTCATCGGCGGGTCGAATGGCACAGCGTTGATAGTGTCCCTGGGACTGGTGGGATCCATCGTTGCCTTCCTGGGGTTCAACATGCCGGCGAGGTTCAACCGGCCTTACCTGGCATTCATGGGTGATGCCGGGAGTACGATGCTTGGCTTCATGCTGGCCGGGTTGGCTCTCCTGGCCGTGCAGCCGCGTGGTGCTGGGATGCCGCCGGCTGTGGTCTTGTGGCTGTTGCCCGTGCCGATCCTCGAACTGTTCACCAGCACGGTGCGCCGGGCAGTCACCGGTTTGTCGCCGATGCAGGCGGATCGGGGACATTTTCACCATCGGTTGCTCGATGCCGGGTTCTCGGTCCGGGCCGTTTTTATCCTCTACCTCGGCGTCTCGGTGATTTCGGCCGTCGCCGGGCTCTGGTTGTGGAAAGCAGGCGTGGGCGAACCTGTGCTGTTCTACGTCTTTTTGGCACTGTCTGCCGTCTGGCTGGTCGGCATGCACAATGCAAAGGTTCTGGCGGGTCGTTTGCCTGCATCGTTGCGCCGAGGCAAGCTTACCCCGCTGCGGAGACTCCGCAGATCGGTTGCAGCCAGAAGGCATTGACTGGACCGCACGGTCACGCGCGCCTCGCTTTCGGACCGCGCCGGCTGGCGCTGTGCAAAATGTCCGACCTGGTCTGGAGCCGCAGGGAAGCACAGCGCGAGATCATCCCAAGGTCACGAAGCCACCATACGCCGTGCCCCCGCCCGCAACCTCCTCGACGATCCGGGACAGGTGTGTCTTGGCGTGATGGATATTGATGACGGTGGGGGTAGCCATGTCCGGACCTGTACCTTGGTAAACCAAGGTTAGTTCAGTTGCGGGATTTCCTCTGATGGGGACCAGTCGATTTCCTGGATTGGGACCACCTGATTTCCCGGGATAGGCCCCACGCGATTTCGCGCATTGGGACCACCGATTTCCTGGATTGGGACCACCGGCGGAGCCGCCCGAGGAGGCGGTTCGGCCCTGTACCGTCGTGGGCAACCACGAACGGGAGGGGCGCATGGCACGGCGGAGGTTCACGGTGGATCGGTATACGGAGATCGAGCGGCGGCTGCGCGCCAGTCGCAGCCTGCGGGAGATTGCAAGGGCGCTCGGCTGCTCGCGACGGACGGTGCGGGAGGTCCGTGACGGCCTGCGCGCGGCCCCCGGGCGAACGGCCGGCGACCCGCTGTGGATGTCGCAGGTGGAGTGGCCGGCAGTGCTGCACGAGCTTGGCCTCGGGCACCCGCTCAAGTTCATCTGGGAGGAACGGGCGCAGGCGCTGACGACCTACCCGAACTTCTGGAAGCAGTTCTACCGCAAGTTCCCCGAGCTCCGGCAGGCGACGGTGACGGCCCGCGACTTCGCCCCCGGCGAGCGAGTCGAGGTCGACTACGCCGGCGATCCGCTCGAGTGGGTCGATCTGCGGACCGGGGAGATCCACCCCGCCTGGGTGTTCGTCGCCGCGCTCGGCTGCAGCCAGCTGCTCTTTGCCTGGGCGGCCGAGGACATGAAGAGCCGCCACTGGCTCGACAGCCACCAGCGCATGTATGCGTTCTACGGCGGCGTGCCGCACGTGACGGTGCCGGACTGCCTGAAGCAGGGCGTGCTCAAGTGCCATCGCTACAACCCCGACCTCAACCCGTCCTACGCGGCACTCGCGGCGCATTACGCGACCGCGATGGTGCCGGCGCGGCCCGGGCATCCCCGCGACAAGGCGATCGTCGAGGGGCTGGTGAAGATCCTGATGCGCTACGTGCGCTTCCGCCACCGCCGGCATCGGTTCACCTCGCTCGCCGAGCTCAACCGCGCGCTCGCCGAGTGCGTGCGGCGCATCAACGAGCGAGGTCACCGGCGCTTCGGCGTCTCGCGCCGCGAGCGCTTCGAGCAGGGCGAGCGGGCGGCGCTCAAGCCGCTACCGACCGCCGACTTCGACGACGCCGAGTGGAAGGACGCCAAGCTCCACCCCGACTGCTACGTGGTCGTCGAGGCCACCTACTACAGCGCGCCGCACATCCACCGCGGCAAGCGCCTGCGCGTGCGGCTGACGCTCAACCAGGTCGAGCTGTTCCTGAACGGCGAGCGGCTCGCCGTGCACCCCCGCGACCGTAGCCGCAGCGGACGGCGGGTGCGCATCGACGCGCACTTCCCGGCCAACTCGCTCGCCTACTACGAGGCCACCCCGCAGCAGCTGTTGTCGCAGTCGCGCTTCATCCACCCCGACTTCCACCAGCTCGTCATCGATCTGTTCAACGCCGACGTCTACGGCCACCTGCGTCGCGTCCAAGGCCTGCTGCGCTCGGCGACCAAGCACCTGCACGCCGTCGGCCACGAGGCGGCCGTGCCGAAGATCGTCGCCGCGGTGGCCGAGATGCGCCACCTCGGCCGCATCCGCGTGCCGCTGTTCGCCGAGCTGCTCGCACGCCCCGTATCCAGTCCCGCCATCGACGGCGAGCGCGACATCGTTCGCCGTCCCGGCAACCCACTGCTGCGCTATGCCGCAGCGACTGATCCCGTTCCATCGCCCCAGGAGGCCCTGTTGTGAGTACCGCGATCGCCCGTAACCTGATGGCCGAGATGAAGCTCGGCGGCATGCTCGCCGCGTTCGACAAGACCGTCACCGATGCCACCCGTGACCAGCTCGGCTACAGCGAGTTCCTCGACGTGCTGCTGCAGGCCGAGGCCGACTACCGTGGCGAGCGTGTCGCGCAGCGACGCCTGAAGGCCGCCAAGCTTCCCACCCGCGTCAGCCTCGACGACTTCGACTACACCGCGCGCCGCTCGATCACCAAGGCGCAGATCCGCGAGATCCAGAGCCTCGGCTGGCTCAAGGACGGACGCCCGCTGCTGCTGATCGGCCAGACCGGCGTTGGCAAGTCGTTCATCGCCCAGGCCATCGCCCTGCAGGTCTGCCAGCACGGCCGCTCGGCGCTCTACCTCAACCTCACTACCTGGCTCGAGAACCTCGCGCTCGCCCGCGCCAGCGGCACATATCTGCGCTACCGCGAGAAGCTCGCCAAGCCCGACGTGCTCATCCTCGACGACTTCGGCATGCGCAAGCTCACCGCCACCGAGGCGCAGGACCTCTGCGAGATCCTCGAAGAGCGATCGTTCGGCAAGGCCACCGTGTTCACCACGCAGCTGCCGCTCGATCACTGGGCCGAGGTGATCGCCGATCCCGTGATCGCCGATGCGATCCGCGATCGCCTGCAGCACGCCGCGCTCACGCTGACCATCACCGGCGAGAGCTACCGCGGTGTCCGGGCACGCAAACTTGCGGGGAGCCACAAAGACAAGTAAACATCGTCGCCTGCGGCTCCGCCGACCTCCGATCCACGGTGGTATCAATCGGCGAAATCAGCCGGGCTCTATCTGGGAAATCGCGCATTCAGTGATCGTTCCGCGTGTCGCAAGCGCCATTACGCTTTGCTGCTCGGCAAAATTGCGACGTTGCGCACGGTCGGGCCATCGTCCGGGCGGACCCGTCTGCTAGAATTGCTCGTTAGCAGGCGATCTGTATCGCCATAAAACCAAGCAAAGTCAAGGGTTTACGCGTGAAAGTTACGGTTTTTGGTTCGGGTTACGTCGGCCTGGTCACGGGCGCCTGCTTCGCAGAAGCCGGCAATCAGGTCGTCTGCGTCGATATCGACGCCAACAAGGTGGCACGCCTGCAGGCGGGCGAGATTCCCATCCACGAGCCGGGTCTCGACGTCATGGTCAAGCGCAACTTCGACAAAGGTCGGTTGAAGTTCACGACCGACGCCGAAGAGGGCATCCGCCACGGCTTGTTCCAGTTCATCGCCGTTGGCACGCCGCCCGAGGAGGACGGCTCGGCCGACCTTTCGCACGTGCTGGCCGTCGCAGAAACGATCGGCCGTCACATGACCGAGTACCGCATCATCGTCGACAAGTCGACGGTGCCGGTGGGCACGGCGGACAAGGTCAGGGAGCGCATCGAGCAGGCGTTGGGCGAGCGCGGCGCAAAGTTCGAATTCGACGTGGTCTCGAACCCCGAGTTCCTCAAGGAAGGCGCTGCGATCAACGACTTCATGAAGCCCGACCGCGTGGTGGTCGGCACCGACAATCCGCGCACTGCCGAGCTGCTCAAGTCGCTGTACGACCCGTTCACGCGCAGCCACGACCGCATGATCGTGATGGACGTGCGCTCGGCCGAGCTCACCAAGTACGCCGCCAACGCGATGCTGGCCACCAAGATCAGCTTCATGAACGAGATCGCCAACCTGGCCGAGCGCATGGGCGCCGACATCGAGAAAGTCCGGGTCGGCATCGGCTCGGATCCGCGCATCGGGTACAGCTTCATCTACCCGGGCGCCGGCTACGGCGGTTCGTGCTTCCCCAAGGACGTCAAGGCGCTGGTCCACAGTGCCGGCGAGCACAACTTCGACGCGCAGCTGCTGCGTGCCGTCGAAGCCGTCAACAAGAACCAGAAACGCGTCGTCTTCCGCAAGATGCACGACTACTTCGGCGGCAAGCTCAAGGGCAAGACCGTTGCGCTCTGGGGCCTGGCATTCAAGCCGAATACCGACGACATGCGTGAGGCGCCTGCTCGCGAGTTGATGGAAGCGCTCTGGGCCGCCGGGGCGACCGTCCGTGCCTACGATCCAGTCGCCATGGGCGAGGCCGAGCGCATTTATGGCAAGCGCGACGACCTCACGCTCGTCGCCGATGCCACGGCCGCGCTCGACGGCGCCGATGCACTGGCGATCATCACGGAGTGGCAGGAATTCCGCAGCCCGGACTTCGACACCATTCGCGACAAGCTGTCGAACCCGGTCATCTTCGATGGTCGCAACATCTACGATCCGGGCCTCGTGAAGTCGTTCGGACTGCAGTATTTCGGCATCGGCCGGAATTCCTGACCTGGGAATCCAACATGCTCATTCCGCTGATCCTGTCGGGCGGTTCCGGCACGCGCCTCTGGCCCTTGTCACGCGAGATGTATCCCAAGCAGCTGCTGCCGCTCATCGGCAAGCGCACGATGCTGCAGGAGACGGCCGCGCGGGTGAGCGGCCTGCCAGACCTCGCGGCGCCGATCGTCGTCTGCAACGAAAGCCATCGCTTCATGGTGGCAGAGCAGATGCGTGAGTGTGGCACGACTCCACAGGCCATCATCCTCGAACCGGTCGGCCGCAATACGGCGCCGGCCGTCGCGGTTGCCGCGCTCGTCGCGCTGGATCGTGCGCGCAAGAGCAAGGGCGGCAACGATGCCGACCCGATCCTGCTCGTGCTGCCCGCTGATCATGTCATCCGTGACGTGGGCGCGTTTCAGTCGGCAGTGGTGTCGGGAAGTGCCGCGGCGGCAGAGGGCAAGCTGGTCACGTTCGGCGTCGTGCCTGATCGGGCGGAAACGGGCTACGGTTACATTCGCCGCGCCAGAGGCGACGGCCCGACGTACCCTGTCCAGCAGTTCGTCGAAAAGCCCGACGCTGCCAAGGCGAAGGCGTACGTCGAATCGGGCGAGTACTACTGGAACAGCGGCATGTTCATGTTCCGTGCCCGGGTGTATCTCGCCGAACTCAAGCGCCACGCACCGGCGATGCTTTCGGCCTGCGAAGACGCTGTCGCGGCCGCGACACGCGATCTCGATTTCACGCGTCTGCCCGCGGCGGAGTTCGGCGCCTGCCCCAGCGACTCCATCGACTATGCCGTGATGGAGAAAACGGATTCGGCGACGGTCGTGCCGCTTGATGCCGGCTGGAGCGACGTGGGTTCCTGGTCGGCATTGCAGGACGCCTTGCCGCGCGACGAGCAAGGCAATGTCGTGACAGGCGACGTGCTGGTCGAGGATTCGAGCGGCTGTTACCTGCATTCGACCAGCCGCCTGATCGGGGCTGTCGGCCTCACGGATCACGTCGTCGTCGAGACCAAGGATGCCGTGCTGGTGGCGCCGCGCGACCGCGTGCAGGACGTCAAGGCATTGGTGACTCACCTCAAGGCGCGGGGCCGCGGCGAGTCGGCGCTGCACCGCGAGGTGTTCCGCCCGTGGGGAAGTTACGACAGCATCGACCACGGCGATCGCTTCCAGGTGAAGCGCCTGGTCGTGAAGCCGGGTGCAACCATGTCGCTGCAGTTGCATCACCACCGGGCCGAGCACTGGATCGTCGTGTCGGGAACGGCGCAGATCACCCGCGGCGAGGAGACTTTCCTGCTCGGCGAGAACGAATCCACCTATATCCCGGTAGGCACGAAGCACCGGATCGCGAACCCGGGTAAAGTCGTGCTCCACATCATCGAAGTGCAGTCCGGCAGCTACCTCGGCGAGGACGATATCGTCCGTTTCGAGGACATCTACGGCAGGGAAGGGACGACGAAGTGAATCCGATTACGATCCAGGGTTTCAAGGCCTACGACCTCCGCGGTCGCATCCCGGACGAACTGAACGAGGACGTCGCGTATCGTGTCGGCCGCGCCTACGCGGAGTTCGTCAAGCCGCAGCGCGTCATCGTCGGTCGCGACATCCGGCTCTCGAGCGAGCTGCTCGGCAAGGCGCTGGAGCAGGGCCTGCTCGACTCCGGCGTCGACGTCTACGACATCGGCCTCTGCGGTACCGAAGTCGTCTACTTCGCGACGTTCGCGCGCGCGATGGACGGCGGCATCATGGTCACGGCGAGCCACAATCCGCCGGACTACAACGGCATGAAGTTCGTCCGCGAGGGCTCGCGGCCCATCAGCGGCGACAATGGCCTGCAGGATATCCGGCGCATTGCCGAGCAGGGTGTATTCACCAAACCGTCGCGCGTCGGCGAACGCTTCGCCGTCGACATCATGCCGGAGTACATCGAGCACCTGCTCACGTACGTCGATCGCTCGAAGCTCAAGCCGCTGAAGGTCGTGGTGCACGCTGGCAACGGCGGTGCCGGCCTGATCATCGACAAGCTCGAGCAATACCTGCCATTCAAGTTCATCAAGGTGCATCACGAACCGGACGGGACGTTCCCCAACGGCGTGCCGAACCCGATGCTCATCGAGAACCACGCGGCACCGGTCGAGGCGCTGCGACGGCACGGCGCCGATTGCGCCATCTCCTGGGACGGCGACTACGACCGTTGCTTTCTCTTCGACGAGAAGGGCGGGTTCATCGAGGGCTATTACATCGTCGGCCTGCTGGCGGCCGCATTCCTGCAGCGCAACCCGGGCGGCCGCATCGTGCACGACCCGCGTCTCACCTGGAACACGCTCGACATCGTGCAACGCATGGGCGGCGAGGCCGTGCAGTCGAAGTCGGGCCACGCGTTCATCAAGGCTACGATGCGCGACGTGGACGGCGTGTACGGCGGCGAGATGAGCGCACACCACTACTTCCGTGACTTCGCGTACTGCGACAGCGGCATGATTCCGTGGCTGCTCGTGACACAGTTGATGTGCGTCAGCGGCAAGCCTCTGTCGGAACTCGTCGGTGAGCGCATCCGGATGTTCCCGGCAAGCGGTGAGATCAATCGCCGGGTGCCCGATGCGAAGAAGACCATTGCCGAGGTGCTCGCGAAGTACGGCCCGATGGCGAAGGCCCTCGACCACACCGACGGCGTCAGCGTCGAGTTCGACCAGTGGCGCTTCAACCTGCGGTCGTCGAACACAGAGCCGCTGATTCGCCTCAACGTCGAGAGCCGTGGCAACGAAGCGCTGATGCGCGACAAGACGGCGGAGTTGCTCGCGTTGGTGGGTGGCGAACCGGGCTGATCGGGGACGGATTTGACCCTCCCGATCAGGCCCCCTAAACTACGCGGCCTTCTATCGGGCGGTTAGCTCAGCGGTAGAGCACTGCTTTCACACGGCAGGGGTCACTGGTTCAATCCCAGTACCGCCCACCAGACACCTACGCCGGCTCCAGCAGCCGGCGTAATCATTTTCGGAACCCATCACATGACCGTCCGTACCCGCTTCGCCCCCAGCCCGACCGGAATGCTGCACATCGGCGGGGTTCGCACGGCCCTGTTCTGCTGGCTGTACGCGCGGCGGCACGGCGGCAAGTTCATCCTGCGGATCGAGGACACCGATCGCGAGCGCTCGACTCCCGAGGCGGTGAAGGCGATCCTCGAGGGCATGCAGTGGCTGGGCCTCGATCACGACGAAGGCCCGTTCTACCAGACGCAGCGGATGGACCGGTACGGCGAGGTCATCCAGCAGTTCCTGCGCGAGGGCAAGGCGTATCACTGCTATTGCTCGAAGGAAGAACTCGACGAGATGCGCGCCGGGCAGACCGCGCGCAAGGAAAAGCCACGATACGACGGTCGCTGCCGTCAGCGCAGGGAAGCGGTGCCGGGCGTCAATCCGGTGGTGCGCTTCCGCAATCCCGATGCGGGGTCCGTCGTGGTCAACGACGTGGTGCATGGACCGATCACGTTCGACAGCGGCGAACTCGACGACCTGATCATCGCGCGCTCGGATGGCACGCCGACGTACAACTTCTGCGTCGTCGTCGACGATTACGACATGCGGGTCACCCACGTCATTCGTGGCGACGACCACATCAACAACACGCCGCGCCAGATCAACATGCTGCGCGCGCTCGGCGTCGAGCCGCCGCTGTACGCGCACGTGCCGATGATCCTGGGCCCGGACGGCGCCAAGCTCTCCAAGCGTCACGGGGCGGTCAGCGCACTGCAGTACCGCGACGATGGCTTCCTGCCGGAAGGCCTGCTGAATTACCTCGGTCGCCTCGGTTGGTCGCACGGCGACCAGGAGATCTTCTCGCTGGAGGAGATGACGCGCCTGTTCGACATCAACGACGTCAACAAGGGCGCTTCGGCGCTCAACGTGGACAAGATGCTGTGGACGAACCAGCAGCACATCATGCGCGCGACGCCCGAGCGTCTGGCGCAGTACCTGCAGCCGCAGCTGGCTGCGCTCGGCATCGAGACTGCGGACCTGGCGAAACTCGCTGCCGTGGCCAAGGCGCAGCAGGAGCGTGCCAGGACGCTGAAGGAGATGGCGCAGAACAGCCTGTTCTTTTTCCGCGACGTCACGACTTACGACGAGAAAGCCGCGAAGAAGAACCTGACCGCCGAGGCAGCGCCGCTGCTGCAATCCGTGCGCGATCGCATGGCTGCGCTGGACGACTGGCAAGCGTCGAAGCTGCACGCGATCGTCCAGGCCGTTGCGGCGGAGAGCGGAGCGGGTCTGGGTAAGGTCGCGCAGCCGATCCGGGTCGCGGTGTCGGGCGGTTCGGTGTCCCCTCCGATCGACGTCACTCTCGAGATCCTGGGCCGTGACACCACGCTGCATCGCATCGACCGGGCCATCGCTGCCTGCGCCGCGTAACGGGGGCCGCTGGCAAAGTCCATTTGACAAGCCTGACGGCAACTTGGACAATTCGCGGCCCTCGTGGGGCCATAGCTCAGCTGGGAGAGCGCCTGCATGGCATGCAGGAGGTCGACGGTTCGATCCCGTCTGGCTCCACCACGACGTCCCCATCGTCTAGAGGCCTAGGACACGACCCTTTCACGGTCGCGACCGGGGTTCGAATCCCCGTGGGGACGCCAATTCTCCGCGCGCCACCAAGCCGGGGTGGCTTCGCCGTGACGCACTTCGCAAAGCTCGCAGCCATTCCAGTCGTCAGTCTTGTTCTGCTGCGTATGACGCAAATCAACGATCGCGAGCTTTACTGCGGCGACACCGCGTAGAAGACTCCCCAACTGTTTTCGTTCAAGGGCAAACCCGTCGCAAGGCGGGGACGCAAAGCCTCCGGTCCACGGCCAGTGCCTGGGACAGCGGGGTTGCCGGAACCTTCACGGGGTTGCGCGCGGCTTTCCTCTGCCGCAACGCGCGATCGCGAATCGTTCAGCGACCAGCTGCGCCAGGTTCTCCGCCCGGGGCCCGAAGGCATCCCGTGTGAGGAGAGTTGGCGATGCTGTCGAAACGAATGCTGCTCCTTAGCTTCATCCCTGGTCTCGGCAGCATGACTTGCGTCAGCGCTGCGTACGCAGGCAACGTCGCGCCGACGATTGCCGGGTCGCCGCGCGCGGCCGTCACCGCCGGCCGCTATTATTCGTTCACACCGACGGCGAGCGATGCCAACGACGACAAGCTCACCTTCGGCGTGGGTGGCTTGCCGCGCTGGGCAGGTTTCAACAGGCGCACCGGCCAGCTCTACGGCCGGCCGGGGGCAGGGGATGTCGGGAAGTCCCGCCCCATCGCGATCGCGGTCTCGGATGGCCGACTGACGAGGACCCTGGCGAGCTTCACGATTACTGTCCGCGCGGCGACCAGCGTCAATGCGGCACCCACGATCTCGGGCTCACCACCGGAGTCCGCAACGGCAGCCAGCGTCTATTTTTTCCGGCCGACGGCGGCGGACCCCGAAGGCGCAGTCCTGACGTTCTCGGTGCTCAACAAGCCGGTGTGGGCGACGTTCGACACGATCACCGGACGATTGCGTGGCACGCCGGCTGCAACCGACGTCGGCACCTATTCGAACGTGACGGTACGCGTGACCGATGGCACGAACACCACCTCGCTGCCGCCGTTCTCGATTACGGTCAGCGATCCCGCGACAGTCGGAGCCGCCACGCTGTCCTGGCAACCGCCAACCGAGTACGTCGATGGCCTGCCGCTGCAGGACCTTGCGGGCTTCAAGATCCGCTATGGCACGGCTGCCGACAACCTCGACCAGATCGTCACCATTGCGAATCCGGGCATCACGTCAGCGATGATCGAGAGCCTGACGGCGGGAACGTGGTATTTCGCCGTCAATGCGTACACCCTCGCCAACGTCGAAAGCAACCTGTCGAACGTCGTGCAGAAGACCATCCTGTAACCCGGCGGTCGCAACGCGGGCGGCTGCGGACTTCACCCAGGGATCTGAGCGACAGGATGGACCCCGTCAGATTGAGCCGATAGCGGCATCGCGTCTGCGCCGCGAGGCCAGGATCGCGGGGCGAGCGAGCAGCGCTCGTCCAGCGCCAGTTCGAAAACGTACACTGCAGGTTCGACGCCGGCAGGCCCGTGCCGCGGCGGGCCGCCTCACGTGACGGTCTTCGATCCCACGGCCGACGGAGCGCTCTCTACGCCTGTCGATGTGAAGGCGCTGACGGTGAAATACCACGTGGCCGGCGCGAGACCTTCGATCATCGCCGTCGTGATGCCGGGATTGCCGATTTTCAGTTCCGTCGTGAGGGCGTCGGACCGCTTGCCATAGCGGATCACGAATCCCGCCAGATTGGTGAGCGGCGACCCGTCGGCGTTCTCGGTCGGCGGCTGCCAGCTCAGTGTCGCCGAGCCAGTCGTGGCCGTCGATGCGACGGTGATCTCGAACGGCCCGAGTTGATCGCTGTTCGTGCCGTCGGAGGCGACGATCGTGATGTTGCTGAACTTCCCGGTCGACGAACTGGACGGCGTACCCGCGAGCCTGCCGGTCGTCGTATCGAACGTCGCCCAGGCAGGCTTGTTATTGATATTGAACGTGACCTTGTCACCGTCCGGGTCGCTGGCGGTCGGCTGGAAAGCGTAAGGCTGATTGGTCTTGGCCGAAGTCAGCGGCGTGCCGGAAATCTCCGGCGGCTGGTTCTGCGGAGTAGTCGGCGGCGGAGTGGGCGTCGGCGGAGTGGGCACCGGAGCGGGGCTGGCCACTGGCGGGGTCGTGGTGGAGGTACTGGACTTACCGCCACCGCCCAGGCATGCCGTCAGCGAAACAGAGATCAGGAACGAGAGTGCGAGCGCGCGTGTCCTGGCATTGATCATCGTCATTCCACAACTCCACCGAGCAGTTTGGTGGCCCGACGGATGGAGCGGTGGGAATGCGGTTGGGCTGGCAGCGGCGACTCGCATGTCCGCGCGGTGTTCCGCGCGCGACGTCCGTCGCCTGGCTGGCAACCCCGCTATCCCTGTGCTTTGCAGCCGTGGACCGGAGGCTTTGCGTCCCCGTCTCGCGACGGGTTTGCCGTTTACTAACCAAGGGCGAGTGTCGTCCCGGTACGCCCGCGCCGCAACGGTAGAGTTCCGAAACGTGCAGTGGTTCGCGTTTCGAAACGCCGTGCCGCTGCGGTCAGCCGATGACCTTCGAGGCGACCTGACTGCGGGAACTTTCCACGCCCGTCTGCGTGTATGCGCTGATCGCGAAAAACCATGTTCCCGGCGTCAGGTTCTGGACCACCGTGCTGGTCGTCGCCGGGTTGCCGACATCGACCCGTTGGCTCAGGTCGCTGGGCGACGTGCCGTAGTAGATGCGATAGCCGGCCAGGTCGGTGAGTGGCGAGCCGTCCTCGTTCTCTGTCGGTGCGGACCAGGACAGCGATGCAGACGACGTCGACCCGGTCGCGGATGATGTCGTCACTTCGATCGAGAATGGCGGCAGTGCGGTTTGCAGTTCGCCGTCACTGACGACGATGGCAATGTCGGCGTACGTGCCGGTGGTGCCGGCAGGCGGTGTTCCAGACAATTCACCCGTCGCGGGATCGAAGGTGGCCCACGCGGGCTTCCGGGCGACCTGGAATACGAGTACGTCGCCGTCCGGATCGTGCACATCCGGTCGGAAGGAATAGGGAACGTTCACGACGGCGGTCGGATGCGGCTTGCCGCTGATGACCGGGGCGTCGTTGGCGCCAGTGCCGGAAGGGGGCAGGGTGGTCTCGACGCGGTCTGTCGCAGAGGCGGAATGCGATCCGCCGCCGCAGCCGGTCTGCGTGATGCTGGTACAACAAACGAGGCAGGCGACGGCAAAACGAGCGGGGTGCCCGGCCGCCTTGGTCAGGCTGCTGATCGACAAATCGAAACCTCGGCAGTGTGCTTGCGTGAAACGGCGGGCGAGCGCCGACCGCCGCTGCAGGGCGGTCATTGGGTTCGCTACGTGATGCCGTGCAGGGTTCTGGAAGGTCTCTGCGCGGGACGCGGTTGGGAAACCGGTCGCCGTTCTCGGCTCCCCGGATTATGGTCAACGGCAGTGACAAAAGGGCCGCAAGAATGTCGCCAAATGGCGTCACGGGCCGGGCACCGGCCAGCCCCTGCCATTCATTCAAGGCTCCCCTGCGCGCGGGAGAGGCTGGAATTCAGTCCTTGAACTCTTCCGGTTTCAGATCGTGCTTCGTCAGCAGCTTGTAGAAGTCGGTGCGATTCCGCTTCGCCATCCGTGCCGCCTGACTGACGTTTCCTTGAGTAATTTGAAGGAGTTGCACGAGATAGTTCCGTGTGAACTCATCACGAGCCTGGTCGAAGCTCGGCAGTTGCGTGGCCTGTCCCTGTGCCTCCTGCACCTGTTCGACCGTGATTACCGGACCGGCACCCAGCGACGCGACCTGGCGTACGACCATGCGCAGCTGACGGACATTGCCCGGCCACTTGGCGCTCGCCAGGGCTTCCATGGCTTCCGGCGACAGCGTGCGCTTGGTCTGCCCGGTTTCGGCCGCCAGATCTTCGAGGCACTGCGCAGCCAGCAGTGGCACGTCCTCCCGGCGCCGGCTGAGTGGCGGCAGGTCGATATGGACGGCACTCACCCTTTCCAGCAATTCGGTGGAGTAACGCCCATCGGCCGCGAGTTCCTCGGGACGGCGATCGCTGGTCGCCAGCACCCTCACATCCCGCGGACCGCGCAGCAGGCTCGCGAGGCGCGTCTGGAGGCTCAGGGCGAGGTCGTCGACGCTGCGCAGGAAGATCGTCCCGCCCGTGGCTTCCTGTGCGGCTCGAGCCAGTTCCTGCTCACAGGCCGCCAGGTGCTCTGCGCCACCGTCCAGGGAACTGCAGTCAACGGATACGAAGGCTCCCTCGCGGCGACCGCTGGCCCGATGGATCGCCCGGGCCAGCAGTTCCTTGCCGGTGCCGGGCTCGCCCGTGATCAGGACCGACGAATCCGTCCCCGCGACCAGGTGGGCCTTTGCCAGCCGGTCCTCGACCAGGGGGCTGCGGGTGGCGAACTCCGTCCGCCATTCCTCTGCCGCGTCCGCGAAACCCGATGTCTTGAGCGCGCGCCGCACTTCCTCGAGCAGTTGTTCCTTCTCTACCGGCTTGGTCAGGAACGCAAAGGCGCCCGACTGGGTGGCCTTCACCGCATCCGGGATGGTGCCGTGCGCGGTGAGCATGATGACGTTGAGGCCGGGCCAGCGACGCTGCAGTTCACGCAGCAGTGCGATCCCGTCCATTTCGGCCATGCGCAGGTCGGTGATGACGAGATCGGGACGGAAACGTGCGATGACGGAGAGCGCCTTGGCGGCATTCTCGGCGGGCTCGACTTCGTATTTCTGCGAGCGCAGCCGGATCGTGAGCAGGCGCAGCAGTCCAGGATCGTCGTCGACGACGAGGATTTTTGGCGTGCGCTTGCTGGTCCGCGACATGGCCAAGGTCAGGTGCTCACTGGCTTTCCGGTGTGAGGGTACGCTCCATTTCCGCGACGGCCTCGAGCTTGCGCTCGGCTTCTGCCAGCGCCTTCTTCAACCGCTGCGTCTCGGCATTCAGCGCGCTGTAGCGGCGGTCTTCGTCCGCGCCCATCGATTTCATCTGGCGCTCCGATTCCTCGCGCTGCCGCGCCAGGTCGGCATACAGCGCAACCCGCGCGTCGAATTCACGCAGGAAAGCGTTGGCAAGCGAGACCTCCTGCGGCGTCAGGTCGTGCTGGCCGGCGAGCAGTTCGGTAATGAGTCGCCGGGCCTCGACAGGATTGCTCGACGAGTGACCGGCTGCGCCGAGCGCAATCGCATGACGCAGGCGATTCGATGAGGTCGGATTCTGCTGTGCCTGGGTCAGCGTCGAAGCCAGTTCGGTCGACTGGCGGACGGCGTCGCCGGGCGCCATGAGGTCGAGCACTTCGAAATACGAAGCGGCACCGGGCGGCTTGGGCGCAGGCGCTGCAGCGGGCTGGCCGGGCGCGCCTTGCCTGCTGGCAGATTGCAGGCCCGCGCATGCGGTCAGGGCGATCGCGGCAATGGTTACGAGCGCTTTACGGAGGGTCGGTTGCAGGATGAGTGTCATTGCGTGGCAAAGCTGCCGGAGAATGGAAGTACCCGCGCGGTGCAAGCCCTGAATGATAGTCCGAATCAAGGATCGGCCGGGCACGGCGCTCGTCCTCACCCCAGCCTTGTCCCGCCCACCGCCGGAGTGGGGGTAAGAGGTAACCGCACGCGGAAGTGGGCACCCGGAAACTCACCGTCGACGATCTCGACGCTGCCGCCATGCGCAAGCACGAATTCCTGCACCACGGACAGTCCGATGCCCGTGCCTCGGACGAGTCCACCCTGAGGTGTGGCACCCTGGTAGAACGCCGCGAAGATCCGCGGACGTTCTTCCAGCGGTACTCCCGGCCCCGTATCGGCAACGTCCAGCACGAGGTTCTTGCCCGCCCCGTCATAGGCCGCGCGCAATGTGATCGTACCGCCGTCCGGCGTGAACTTGACGGCGTTCGAGATCAGGTTGTCGAGGATCAGCTGCAGTTTTTCGCGGTCCGCGGCCAGCGTGAGATCCGGCACTTGCAGGTCGAGTCGCAGGCGGTGCGCATTGAGCGGCAACTGGTAGGTCTCGATCGCGGACTTCACGAGCGGCAACAGGCGAATCTCACCGACCTCCAGGTCGCTGCGCTTCGCCTGCCACTCGCTGTAGGACAGCAGGTTCTCGATCAGGCGCTGCAGCCGCAGGCTGTTGTCGCGCAGGATCCCAGCTACTTCGCGCTGCTCGCCATTGAGCGAGCCGACCGCGCCCTCCATCAGCAGTTCGGTGCCTTCGCGGATGTTGGCGAGCGGCGTCTTCAGCTCGTGCGACATGTGGCGCAGGAATCGGTTGCGCTCCTCGGCGATGTCCTGCAGCCGTACCCTGAGCCACTCGAGTTGCCGACCGAGTGCCTGCAGGTCGGAAGGTCCCTGCACCCTGACGGGTTCGCTCAGCTGCCCGTGCCCGATCGAACTGATCACCGCGTCGATCTGGCGGATCGGTCGCGCCAGGACCAGCGCGAACATCACGATCAGCGCGACGGTGATCGGGACCAGAGCGAGCGACTGCCAGTACAGGCGGCGCCGAACCTTCTCGGTCTCGGCCTGGAGCTGTTTCAGTTCCCGGTCAGTCTGTGCGCTTGCCAGGTTCGAGAGCTGCCCGGCATCGCGTGCCAGCGCGGTGAATTCGCGCAGCGTGCGCGAGATGCCCGCGGATGACTGCGACTCGAGGGCACGCGCGATCAGGTCGATAGTGCCGCGCATCCTCTCGATGACTCGTGCGCGCTCGTCGTTGCCGCCCGTCAGCGCCGAGAAATCGTCCAGCGTCCTGAGAAGCAGGTCGCGGTTCTGCCGGAAGGTGTCGAGCAGGGTCGGGCGCGGAATGATCTGGTAGAGCCGCGCTGTCCTTTCGAGCGACGAAACCTGTCGCACGAGGGCCTGCGTGTACTGCGTGGCGGCCACGCCATTGACCACCAGGCGTTCGCTCGCGGCCGACAAATTGCGCATTTCGATGGCGGCGCTGATGGTGCCGAGCAGGGCGGGCAGGGCAACGATGACGAAGCCGAGCAGAATCAGGCCGGTGAGGGAGCGGGGGCGGAAGGGGAAGCGTGTCATGGCGAAGTGCCGGGAAGGGTACGTGACCCCGTACAATCGAAGCAATGAATGCCCCGCACCCGTACTCCGCGCTGACCCCCGACGTCGTCGTCAGTGCGGTCGAGGCGCTCGGGCACCGCTGCGACGGCCGCATCCTGGCGCTCAACAGTTACGAGAACCGCGTCTACCAGGTTGGCCGGGAGGACAGCACCCCGGTCGTCGTGAAATTCTATCGCCCCGAACGCTGGCCAGATGCTGCGATCCTCGAGGAGCACGAGTTCGCGCTCGAACTCGCGCGCGCGGAGATCCCGGTCATCGCGCCGGACGTCCACGATGGACGCAGTCTCTTCAAACACGAAGGATTCCGCTACGCCGTATATCCCCGGGCGGGCGGGCGCTGGCCCGAACTCGGCACCAGGGACGACCGCCAGTGGATGGGTCGCTTCCTGGCGCGCATCCACGCGATCGGGCGTACGCGCGCGTTTCGCCATCGACCGCGCCTGGACTGGCGCGTGCTGGGGCAGGAGACGGCCGATTATCTGCTCGACTCCGGATGGATTCCGTCGCACCTCGAAGTGGCCTACGAATCGCTGGCCGAGGACGTGTTGAGCCTGGTCGAGCAGCGCTTCGAGGAGGCGATGCCGCTGCGCACGCTGCGCCTCCACGGCGACTGCCACCCGGGCAACGTGCTGTGGACCGAGAAGGGCCCGCATTTCGTCGACCTCGACGACTGCATGACCGGACCCGCGGTGCAGGACCTGTGGATGCTGCTGTCGGGGCGGCCGGAGGAAATGCGCGCCCAGCTGGACGACATCGTCGAGGGCTACCAGGAGTTCGCCGACTTCGATCAGCATGAGGCTACGCTGATCGAGCCCCTGCGCACCCTGCGCATCATGCACTACGCCGGATGGCTGGCCCGGCGCTGGGACGACCCGGCCTTCCCGCGCGCATTCCCCTGGTTCCAGGAGCCGAAATACTGGGAGCAACACGTGCTGAACCTGCGGGAGCAGGTTTCGGCCATGGAAGAGCCGTTTTCGTAGCCGGGCACTTTGCGAGCTTGCGCACAGAATGGGCACCGCCGCCTGCGCAGAATGAGCTTCGCTACAATTGCAGCCAGCACCCGATCGCCGAGGTGCTGGCCTGTGCCTGTGCTTTCGAGAGTCAGGCGTTACGGTATTGAGTCTGAAAGAAGGGTCAGCACGTGTCATCTGCGTCCATACTCGTCACCGGCGGCGCCGGTTACATCGGCAGCCACACGGTCCGCCAGCTCGTCGAGCGCGGCGAGCGTGTCGTGGTCCTCGACAACCTCTCGACGGGTTACCGCAGCGCCGTGCTCGGCGCGCCGCTGATCGTCGGCGACACCAGCGATCACGATCTCGTGGCGCGAGTCCTGCAGGAGCATGCCATCGACACCGTGCTGCACTTCGCGGCGCACACGATCGTGCCGGAGTCGGTGTCCGACCCGCTCAAGTACTACCGCAACAACACCTGCGCGACGCGCAACCTGCTCGAGCAATGCGACATCGCGGGCGTGCGCCGCTTCGTGTTCTCGTCGACGGCCGCGGTCTACGGCATTCCCGCCGAGGGTCTCGCGCGCGAAGACTCACCGACCGTGCCGATCAATCCGTATGGCACGTCGAAGCTGATGAGCGAGTGGATGCTGCGCGACCTCGCGGCGGCGTCCGCGAAACTGCGGTACGTGGTGCTGCGCTATTTCAACGTTGCGGGCAGCGACCCGGGCGGGCGCATCGGGCACAGCGCGCCGACGGCGACGCTGTTGGTCAAGGTGGCGTGCCAGGTGGCCGCCGGCGCACGGCCCTCGCTGGCGATCTTCGGCACCGACTATCCGACGCCGGACGGCACCGGGGTGCGCGACTACATCCATGTCGAGGACCTCGCCTCGGCGCACCTGAGCGCACTTGATTACCTGGACAGGGGCGGTGCGTCGACCACGCTCAACTGCGGGTACGGCCATGGCTACAGCGTGCGCGAAGTCGTGAAGATGGTGGAGCACGTCAATGACGGCCGGTCGCTGCCTGTCGTCGAGAGCCCGCGCCGGGCCGGTGATCCGCCGTCCCTCGTCGCCCGAGCCGAACGAATCCGTCAGGTGCTGGGGTGGACGCCGCGGTTCGACGACCTCGAGACGATCGTCCGCAATCAACTGGACTGGGAATACCGGCTGCAGCGCGAACCGGGCCTGACGCGCAATTAGGTTCACTGCTCGCCGCAGGCCGGCAAGCGCCGGGCGCACGGCAGGGGACGCGTGATATTCTTCAAGGCCCGACCCTGCAGACCTGCCCGGTGCCTTCGTGACCCTTTGCGCTGACGAATCTGTGGCTGTGCCCTGGTCCCGAAGCCTGCGCACGATCTGGCGTTGCGCCGTGCTGGCGCTGGCGTCGACCTTGCTGGTCGCCTGCGGTGGTGGCGGTGGCGGTGGTGGCGGTGGTGGCGGTGGCGGCCCCAGCCCCACCAGCGTGACGATCAGTGGCAAGGCCACCTACCAGCGCGTGCCGTTCTCCACCAATGCGAATCTCGGGCTGAGCTATGCCAACGCCGCGGAACAGCCGATACGCGAGGCGATCGTCGAACTGATTCAGTCGGGCGGCAACACGCTTGCGACGACCACGACCGACAGCAATGGCAACTACGCGCTCACTGCGCCCGCGAACACCAGCGTGTTCGTACGCGTACAGGCGCAGTTGCGCAAGACGACGACTCCGGCGCGCAGCATTCGGGTGCTCAACAACACCAACGGCAACGCGCTGTATGTGCTCGACAGTGCGGTTTTCAATTCCGGGGCGACGAACCAGACGAAGAACCTGCTCGCCGGCTCGGGCTGGGGCGGCACGAGCTACACCGGCGCCCGCAGCGCGGCCCCGTTCGCGATCCTCGACACGCTGCTGGCGGCGGCGGAATTCGTCGTCGCGAACGGCAACGCGACGCTCGATCTTCCGTCGCTCGATGTCTATTGGAGCCCGCAGAACAACTCGTCGTCGGGTGATGTGACGCTGGGGCAGATCGATTCCACGCTTTACAGCAACGCAGCGTCCGACGGGCGTGAGCCGGGCATTTATGTGCTTGGCGCGGAAAACGTCGACACGGACGAATACGACCAGCATGTGCTGGCACACGAGTTCCAGCATTTCCTCGAAGACACGATCAGTCGCACCGAATCGCCGGGCGGCCCGCATGCGCCGAACGATCGGCTCGACTTGCGGGTTGCCTTCAGCGAGGGTTTTGCCAACGCGTTCTCGGCGATGGTGCTGAACGACCCGCTCTACAGCGACTCCCTGGGTGCGCAGCAGTCTCGGCGCTTCTCCTTGAACATGGAGAGCAACGCGGCGTCGCCGGCGGGCTGGTACAACGAAGCCTCGATCCAGTCCGTCACCTGGGATCTGTACGACGCGGCGTCGGATGGCTCGGATATCGTTGCACTCGGCTACAAGCCGCTGTACGAAGCGTTCACGGGCGGGCTCCGCACCGGTCCGGCGCTCACCAGCGTCTACCCGTTCGTCACCGACCTGAAGGGACGCGCAGGCGCGCCAGTCACGGCCATCGATACGCTCGTCACCTCGCAGAACATTCTCGTGGTGGACGAGTGGGGTACGAATGAGACGAACGACGGCTCGGTGCCGGGGGGGCTGCCGCTCTACGCGCAACTCACGCTGAATGGCGGGGCGCAGCCCGTTTGCGGCACGACGGCGGTCGGGACGTACAACAAGATCGGTAACCGGTTATTCCTGCGATTCTCGCTTGCAGCCGCGCGTGCGGTCACGGTCCGGGCGCAGTACTCGGCGGCCGGGTCGACAGCCCCGTTTTCCCCGGAGTCCGATCCGGATATCGTGCTGTACGGGAACGGCTTCCTCGACATCGCGGAGTCCACCACCAGCGGCGACGAGACGCTCGCGCGCACGCTGCAGCCGGGCGAATACGTGATCGAGGTCTACGAGTGGAGTCATCTCGATCCGACATACTCGGCAGCGGAACGCCGCGGCGATACGTGTTTCAATGTATCGGTCACGGGCTGACACGGTCCCACGGAACCCAGAGGCAGGCATGCGCACGATGTTGAATGACGATGTCCGGATCACCGGCTTCCGGCGTTTGGCCGGCACCGGAGCTGTCACGCTGCTGGCGATTGCGCTGGTGACGGGTTGCGGTGGCGGCAAGGACGAACAGGCTGCGGCAGCGAAGGGCGAGAAGGCAAAGGCGGACAAGACCGCTCCGGCCGCGCCGCCCGCCAACGCGGACGAAAAGCACGCGCGCCTGGCGGCGGCGGTGGTGGACAGCAAGACCACGGCGCCAGTCGACATGCAGTACGACCTGCTGGCGAAGCCGGAATTGGGCCAGCCGTTCGAGGTCGAGATGACATTCTCCGCACGGCTGCCTGCGGACAAGCTCGAGGTGGAGATCACCGAAGCGCCCGGCCTGACGATCGTCGGCGCGAAGACCGCAGCGTTTGCGCCGGTCGAACACGGGCAGTCGTATGCGAGCAAGGTGCTGGTCCAGGGCGACAACCCGGGTCTCTATTACCTCGGCGTGATCGCCAAGATGTCGACGAAAGTACAGACGGAGACGCGCGCCTTTGCAATTCCCGTCGTGATCGGCGACCCGCCCTCGGCACAGAAACCCGCGCCGGCGAAGGACGCAACAGGGCAGGCGGTGCAGTCGATGCCGGCGCAGGAACCGAAGTAGTGCCTGTAAGTCCCTGCAAGGGCTTCATCTCCCCGTGCGTCAACGGGAGATCGCGTGGATCGCAGGCGAGCGCCCTTCGCTGCGGGGCCCTGCAGCGACGTCCCTCGCCCCGGCCCTCCCGCTGAAGCGGGCGGGGCGGCTGCCTTTCTGCAGCGCAGCAATCGCGGGCTGAATCCGCTATACTTCGCGCCCTTTTTCGGGCCCCTCCGGGCCCCTGGCGCACCAAGTGTCCTCGAACCCCACGCAGTACCTTCGCAACATCGCGATCATCGCGCATGTCGACCACGGCAAGACCACCCTTGTCGACCAGCTCCTGAAGCAATCCGGCACGTTCGACGCCCGGACGGTCGTGCCTGAACGCGTCATGGACTCGAATGCGCTCGAAAAAGAGCGCGGCATCACCATCCTGGCCAAGAACACGGCCATCAAGTGGAACGAGTACCGGATCAACATCGTCGACACCCCGGGACACGCGGACTTCGGCGGCGAAGTGGAGCGCGTGCTGTCGATGGTCGACTCCGTGCTGCTGCTGGTCGACGCCGTCGACGGCCCGATGCCGCAGACGCGATTCGTCACGCAGAAGGCGTTCGCGCACGGCCTGCGGCCGATCGTGGTCATCAACAAGATCGACCGTCACGAGGCCCGCCCCAACTGGGTGCTGGACCAGACGTTCGACCTGTTCGACCGCCTCGGCGCCACCGAAGCGCAGCTCGACTTCCCGGTCGTCTACGCGTCGGCCATCCAGGGTTTCGCGACCTACGATCCCGCGCACCGTGGCGGCGACATGAAGGTGCTGTTCGAGACGATCATCAAGCACTGCTCGCCGCCGGACGTCGATCCGAACGGTCCGCTGCAGTTACAGGTGTCGCAGCTCGATTACTCGAGCTACGTCGGCGCGATCGGCATCGGCCGCATCAAGCGCGGCGTCATCAGGCGTGGCCAGACCGTCACGGTCGTCGACCGCACGGGGCATGCGCGCACCGAGAAGATCTCGCAGGTGCTCGGCTTCCATGGCCTGAACCGCATGGAAGTCGATTCCGCCAGTGCGGGCGACATCGTCGCGTTCGCCGGAATCGAGATTCCCGCGGTTTCGGACACGATCTGTGATCCGGCACAACCCGAGGCGCTGCCGCCGCTGGTGGTGGACGAGCCGACGATCGGCATGACGTTCGAGGTCAACACCTCGCCGTTCGCCGGTCGCGAAGGCAAGTACCTGACGAGCCGCCAGATCCGCGAGCGACTGTTCCGCGAGGCGCTCACCAACGTCGCGCTGCGCGTCGAGGAAACGGACGACCCGGACAAGTACCAGGTCTACGGCCGCGGCGAACTGCACCTCGGCGTGCTGCTCGAGAACATGCGCCGCGAAGGCTACGAGATTGCCGTCTCGCGTCCGCGCGTCGTGATCAAGGAGATCGACGGCGTCAAGAACGAGCCGTACGAAGTGCTCGCGGTCGACATCGAAGACTCGAGCCAGGGCGCCGTGATGACGGCGCTCGGCAGCCGTGGCGGCCTGCTGCAGGCGATGCACCCGGACGGCAAGGGCCGCGTGCGTCTCGACTACATCATCCCGGCGCGTGGCCTGATCGGCTTCCAGACCGAGTTCCGCACGATGACCTCCGGGCTCGGCCTGCTGTTCCACGTGTTCGATCACTACGCCCCGGTGTCCGAGCGCGAGATCGCGAGTCGCCAGAACGGCGTGATGATCTCGAATGGGCAGGGCACCGTGCTCGGCTATTCGCTCTTCAACCTGCAGGAGCGCGGCAAGCTGATGTGCGCGCACGGCGACGAGGTCTACGAAGGCCAGATCATCGGCATACACAGCCGTGAGAACGACCTGGTCGTGAACCCGCTCAAGGGCAAGAAACTCACGAACATGCGGGCGGCCGGCAAGGACGAGAACATCGTGCTGACGACGCCGATCCGCTACACGCTCGAGCAGGCGATGGAGTTCATCGAGGACGACGAGCTGGTCGAGATCACGCCGTCGTCGATCCGCATCCGCAAGCGGGCGCTCAAGGAGCAGGACCGCAAGCGTTCGGGTCGGGCCTCCGAGGCCGAGTAAGTCTCGTCGGTCGTGCGGTCACCTCTCCCGTGTCAATGGGAGAGGTCGCACGGCGCGCAGGTCGTTTATCGCTGCCAGGAAGCAACGCCAGCTCGCCGTTGCAGCGGGCTCGGCCTTGGTCCGCGCTCCGAAGTCTCCCGCGCATCGCAAACAAGCAAGCTTGTTTGCGGCGACCCTTGCTCGAGCGGGACCGAAGCGATGGTGTCAGCGCAGCACCGACTTGGCAGCAGTGCCGCTTCGCTCCTGCGCTCGAGCTGCGGCGTTCGACACGGAGCACGGACCAAGGCCGAGCCCGCTGCAACGGCGAGCCACGGGGTTGCAGTGACACGGGCATCGGCGGACAAGTACGTACCGGCCAAGGGCGCCAACACCAGCACGTAGCCCCAGTTCCAGTCTTCCTTCGCGCCCCGTGTCGAACGCCGCAGCTCGAGCGTTGGTGTGAGGCGGCGTAAACCCATCCGACCAGCCGCTGGCACCATCGCCGAACACCCGCTCGAGCAAGGTTCGCCGTGAATCGTGCGGTTCCTCCGCGCGATTCACGAGGCGCGTGAGACTTCGGGGCGCGAAGGAAGACTGGAACTGGGGCTACGTGCTGCGTGACCGCTCCGGTCGAAGCGGGGTACGTGAGGACTCAGCCGACCTTGAGGTCGAAGTCGGCTCCCGGCCGTGCCATCGGGGCTGCGGGCGCGGAGGCCACGAGCGACGCGAGCGCTTCGACCGGCTGCGGCGAAGCGATGTAGTGACCCTGAGCGTACTGCACGCCGAGTTCAGCCAGTTGATTCAGCACCTCGGCGGAGTCCACGCGCTCGGCGATGGTGGCGATGCCCATGGTGCGGCCGATCTGGGCAATGGCCTCGACCATGCTGCGGTCGATGACGTCCTGTGCCACGTTCTGCACGAAGCTGCCGTCGATCTTGATGTAGTCCACCGGCAGGTTCTTCAGGAACAGGAACGACGACAGTCCGCTGCCGAAATCGTCGAGCGAGAACTTGCAGCCGCGTTTGCGCAGCTCGTGGATGAAGCGCGTCGCCGCGGCGAGGCTGGACATGGCCGTGCTTTCGGTCAACTCGAAGCACAGCGCGCCGGGGCTCAGGTCCGCAGTGGCCATCTCGGCGATGACGAAATCGAGGAACTGCTCGTCGTTGATCGTCGTCGTCGAGACGTTGATGGTGATCGTGTACGGTGCCCGCGACAGGTCATCGGAACGCTTGTGCGCAAGGTGCTGGCACGCCTGCCGCACGACCCAGCGGTCGAGCGCGGGCATGAGGTTGAATCGTTCCGCCGCCGGGATGAATTCCGCCGGGTGCACGAGCTGCCCGTTCTCGTCGCGCATGCGCAGCAGCAGTTCGAACTGGCGGAAGGCCTCGGTGCCGGCCCGAATCGCCACGATCGGCTGGCAGTGCAGTTCCAGGCGGTCTTCCTCGCACGCGCGATTGATGCGGGAAACCCATTGCATCTCGCGCAGGCGGTCGGGGGCGTGCCCCTGGTTGTACGTGTGCACGCGGTTGCGGCCCGATTCCTTTGCCGCGTAGCACGCCACGTCGGCGGCGCTCATGATCGTCGACAGGGTTTCCGCGTCGCCGCTCATCTCGGCGAGGCCGATCGAGACGCCGACGTTCATGATCCGGTCCTGCCAGACGAAACGGAAATCGCGGATTGCCTGACGCAAGCCCTCGGCGATGCGCTGCGCCATGTCGAGGCTGCAGTCGAGCAGCAGCACGCCGAATTCGTCGCCGCCGAGCCGGGCGAGGGTGTCGGACGTGCGGATGCGGGTCTGCAGTACGCTCGTGACCTGTTTCAGCAGCCGGTCTCCGGCCTGGTGGCCACAGGTGTCATTGACCACCTTGAACTGGTCCAGGTCCAGATAGAGCACGACGTGGCGCGTCTCGCGATCGGAGCGCGAACCCTGCAGGGTCTCGTTGATTCGATGCTCGAATTCGCGGCGATTGATCAGGCCGGTGAGGGCGTCGTGGGTCGCCTGGTAGGAGAGCGCGCGCTGCAGCCGGCGCTCCTGGCTGACGTCGTGGAAGACCATGACGACGCCGATCAATCGGCCGGCCCGGTCGCGAATCGGTGCGGCCGAGTCCTGCATCGAGATTTCGTGCCCACGACGGTTCACGAGCAGTGACGGCTCGGTCATCTCGACCATGCGACCTTCGCGCAGGCAGCGAGTGATCGGGCTGTCGACCGGCTGGCGCGTCGTCTCCGAAATGACATGGAACACTTCGGCGATGGGGCGGCCCTGGGCTTCCTGCGAATCCCAGCCCGTGAGTTCCTCGGCCACCGGGTTCAGGTACTCGACGCACCCGCCGGCGTCAGTCGTGATGACTGCGTCGCCGATCGACTGCAACGTGACCTGCGCCTTTTCCTTTTCCTCGTACAGCTGCAGTTCCGCCCGCTTGCGTACGGTGATGTCGGTGATCGTGCCTTCGTAGCCAGTGATCGCGGATTCTTCGCCGCGAATCACGCGTGCATTTATCAGCACCGTAACCTGCGTGCCGTCGCGCCGCCGCAGCTGGCATTCCGCCTCGCGGACGACACCGTCGCGGTGCAGGGTCGCGATGACGTGGTCGCGCTCGTTCGAGTCCGTGAACAGCGTGGCCATGTCCACGACTGTCAGCAGGTCTTCGACGGTGCCGTACCCGAGCATGTGCGCCAGCGCCGGGTTCACCGCTTCGAAACGACCCTTCACGGTCGAGCGGTACACGCCTTCGATGACATTCTCGAACAGGCTGCGGTACTGCGCTTCACTGTGGCGCAGCGCTTCCTCGGACCGTTTGCGCTCGATGGCGATTGCGGCGAGCGCCGTCAGCCGTCCCATCAATTCGAAGTCCCGGCGCAGGGGGCTGCGCGGCTGCTTGAAGTACAGCGCGACCGTGCCGAGCATGCGGCCGTCCGAAGCGCGGACCGGCGTCGACCAGCACGCCCGCAACCCGGCTTCGACGGCGGGCGCGCGCAGGTGCTCCCAGAGCGCGTCGCGCGTGATTTCCGCGACGATTACCTGGCGGTGCAGGAAGATCGCGGCGGCGCACGATCCGTTGCGCGGGCCGATCTCAAGGCGCCGCTTCGCACTCAGGTAGTCCTGCGGCAGGCGCATTCCGGCAACGTGGTGCAGCGTGTTGGTCTCGGCTTCGTATACCGATACCGTGCAGAGCGCATCCGGGGTGACCCTCTCGGCCGTCTCCGTGATGGCCTCGAGCGTGACGTTCAAGTCAGCATTGCTCGTGATTCTCTCGAACACGCGCCGGTCGCCTGCGGACAGCAGTTCGCTGCGCTTGCGCTCGGTGATGTCGATGATGCTGCCGCGGATGAGACGCCTGCCCGAGGAGGGCAGGCGGACCAGGCGGACTTCGCAGGGAATGTCGTGCCCGAGCGCATCGCGGTGCAGCCATTCGAAGCCAGGCGCGTCGCCAGCGAGCGCACGCTCGATGTAACCGCGGGCAACCCCGAAAGACGGCGAGCCATCCTGCTGGGTCGGGGGGCTGATCTGCTCCGGGCCAACGGCGAGCAGCTCATCGCGCGTCATCTTGAAAAAGCGCACGGCGTTTTCGTTGCACTCGACGAACCGGCCGGCATCCATGTCGAGCACGACGATGGCCTCCGGCGCGTTCTCGACCAGCGTGCGATAGCGGGCCTCGCTCTCGCGAATCGCCGCTTCCGACGCCTTGCGTGCGGTGGTCTCACGCATGCAGACGACGAAGAGCTCGCGGCTGTCGAGCCGTACCTTGCTGACGCCGATCTCGGCGTCGAACAGGGTGCCGTTCTGGTGCCGCCCCCTGGTCTCGCGTGGCTTGAGGTCGGCCTGGGTGTTCTCGGCCGACGCGGACAGTTCCTCGAGCGTCTCGACGATGCGGGGGTGACTCGCCAGCGACGGAATCAGGAGGTCGAGCTCGCTGCCGCGAACGTCCTGCTCGCCGTAGCCGAAGACCCGCTCGCCGGTGGTGTTCAGCGTTTCGATGCGGCCCGTTCCGTCGACGGTGATGATCGCGTCCTTGACGTGATCGAGCACGACCTGCAGCTGCGCCGCTGCGCTCTCGCGCACTTCGCGCGTGAACGCGCTCGTCTCGTCCGCAAGCAGCCGCATCGAACGCACGACGCCATTGCGTTCCTCGTCCCATTCCGCGTACGCAGCACTGATGGTGTGCAGGAGCTTGCGCAGGTCGAGTAGCCCGTCATCCTCGCGGGATTCGTCGAACTGCTGCTTCAGTAGCGGGTGCAAGCTCATGGAACGAAACAACCCTCCGCCCGGACAGACGGGCACCGCCGAATGTTATGACCGTAGTGAAAGAACCTGTTGTGACGGGCGTCACCTCTTTGGACCTCCCCCATGACGCCGGGCGAGGTCGGCCGTCCAGCCGGGAGCGGAGGCGGGAGCCCGTGTAAACTTCGTGCCCGATGAAAGCCACGCCGCCCAACACGCCTGCCTCCGTGTCCCGGTCCGGACCGCACGACCCCGCGCCGTTCGTGCTGCTGGAGGAGCATGGGTCGGCGCCGGTACTGGTCGTCTGCGACCATGCCAGCCGGGCGTTTCCCCAGGCCCTGGACCGGCTCGGTCTGCCCGAACTGCCCAGCTGGCAGCACATCGCCTGGGACATCGGGGCGGGCGAGCTCGCCAGGGGCCTTGCCCACGCGTTGGGTGCCCCGGCGGTGCTGGCGGGCTACTCGCGCCTGGTCGTGGACTGCAATCGCTCACCGGACGACGAGGAGGCCTTCCGCAAGGAAAGCGACGGCTGGATCATCCCCGGTAACCAGCATCTGACCGATTGCGACCGCCGCGTGCGTCTCGCGTCCTTCTTTGATCCGTACCACGGATGCATCGAGGCCATGGTGGGCGGGTTCCGGAGCCGCGGCGTCGTGCCGCTGCTGGTCGCCGTGCACAGTTTTTCGCCGACCCTGGCCGGCAGCACGCGACCCTGGCACGCGGGCGTACTGTGGGACCGGGACGAGGCCAATGCGCGGCGACTCCTGCATCGACTCCGGTCGCAGAAGGGGCTGGTGATCGGCGACAACGAGCCTTACAGCGGCAAGCACCCGGCCAACTACACGATCGACCATCATGCCAAGGCGCACGGCCTGCCCCATGTCTGTATCGAGGTGCGGCAGGACCTGCTGAGTTCACCCGCGGGCATCGAGCGGTGGGTGCGCCTGCTGACACGCATCGTCGGCGACATCCTGGCTGAGCCGCAGTCGTTGCAGTTGCTGGCGAAGGTGGCGCCCGATGCCTGATTACGCACCACCGTTCACCATCGGCGTCGAGGAGGAATACCTCCTGGTCGACGTCGAAACGCGCGCGGTCGCGAACGATCCGCCGCCCGAGTTGTTCTCGGCACTGCACGACCGCACCGAGGGCCGCGCATTTCCGGAGTTCCTGCGCTCGCAGATCGAAGTCGCCACGCCGGTGTGCCGCACGATCGGCGAAGTGCGCGCGTCGCTGATCGATCTGCGACGCGCGGTGGTCGAGGAATCCGCCAGGTTCGGGCTGGCGCCGATCGCGTCGGCGAGCCATCCGTTTTCGCTGTCGTCCAAGCAGCAGCGCACCGACAAGGAGCGCTACGTTGCGCTGCTCGAGGAGATGCAGGGCGTGGCGCGTCGCATGATGATCTGCGGCATGCACGTGCACGTCGGCATCGACGACGACGAACTGCGCATCGACCTGATGAACCAGGCACGGTATTTCCTGCCGCACCTGCTGGCGCTTTCGTGCAGCTCGCCTTTCTGGGAAGGGGAGCGCACCGGCCTGATGTCGTTCCGCCTGATGATCTTCAACGGCATTCCGCGCACCGGGTTGCCCGAGAAATTCGCGAGCTGGAATGAGTATCGGCGTCACACCGACATGCTGATCGAGACCGGCATCCTCGCCGACACGTCGCGGATCTGGTGGGACCTGCGGCCGAGCGCGCGGTACCCCACGCTCGAGACCCGCGTGATGGATTCGTGCACTTCGCTCGAAGATTCGGTGCGGCTCGCGGCGCTCAACCTGTGCCTGATGCGCAAGCTGTATCGCCTGCGTCGTGACAACCAGCAGTGGCGTCCATACCCTGAATTGCTGATCGGCGAGAACCGCTGGCGCGCAATGCGCTATTCCTGCGATGCGGGCCTGCTCGACCTCGGCCGCCAGCGCATCGTTCCATTCGCGCAGCTCGTGGAAGAGCTCATCGAGCTGCTGCGCGAAGATGCGAACGAGCTAGGTTGCCTGCCCGAGATTGCAGGCCTGCGCGAGATCCTCGGGCGCGGCACGAGCGCGCATCGACAGCTCAGGATCTTCGAGCGCGCGCTGCAGTCCGGTGCCGACCAGCAGGAAGCGTTCAGCGCGGTGGTGGACTGGCTGGTGGCGGAAACAGCGCGATGACGCAAAGCAAGCTCGACCGGCGCGTGTCCGTGGCCCCGATGATGGACTACACGGATCGTCACTGCCGTTACCTGTTGCGGCTGCTGAGCCCGCGTTCGCTGCTCTACACGGAAATGGTGACGGCCCATGCGCTGGTTCACGGGCACCTCGATCGCCTGCTGGGGTTCGACCACTTCGAGCATCCGGTCGCGCTGCAGCTCGGAGGATCCGATCCTGCACTGCTCGCCCGTGCAGCGAAGCTCGGCGAGCAGTACGGTTACCGCGAGATCAACCTCAATGTCGGTTGCCCGAGCGATCGCGTGCAGAGCGGCCGCTTCGGGGCTTGCCTGATGGCGGAGCCCGAGATCGTCGCGGACTGCGTGATCGCCATGCGTGAGGCCGTAGGCGTTCCCGTCACCGTGAAGTGCCGGATCGGCATCGACGAGCTCGAGGACTACGGTTTCTTCGAGTGGTTCGTGCTGGCCGTCCGGCAAGCGGGCGTCGACGTGTTCGTCGTGCACGCGCGCAACGCCATCCTGCAGGGTCTCACGCCGAAGGAAAACCGCGAGATCCCGCCGCTGCGCTATGACGTGCCGGAGCGGCTCAAGCGCGAGCACCCGGAGCTCACGGTGATCCTGAACGGCGGGATCAGGACCGTGCCGCAGGTGCGCGAGTGGTTGCCGAAGTTCGACGGCGTGATGATCGGCCGACAGGTCTACCACGAGCCCTACCTGCTGGCCGAACTCGACGCGCACTTTCTCGGCCCGGGTTTCGTGCCGCCGCCGCGTGAACAGGTGGTGGATCGCTATGCCGACTACGTCGAGCGCATGCTGGCGGAGGGCCATCGCCTGCCGCTCATGCTGCGCCACGTCCAGGGCCTTTTTTCGGGCCTGCCAAACGCCCGCGCGTGGCGTCGCTACCTCGCGGAGCACGCGATACGACCCGGTGCGGGCCCGGAAGTGCTGCGGGAGTCCCTGAAGATGTTCCGGGACGCGGCCTAGCGGCCATCCGGGGCCGGCCCGCTCCTGCCGGCAAGCGCGGCGCGACAGGCCACACCCGCTATAATGTAAAGTCGATCCGGATCAATCTGCCCGCAACCGGGCGCCGCGGGGTCTTGCCGAGCGTGACCAGTACCGAGACGGAAGTTGCCGTCCTCTTTGCCGACGTCGTGGGCAGCACGCGCCTGTACGAGCTGCTCGGCGACCAGCGCGCGCGCGAGCTGATCCAGCTCTGCGTCGAAATCATGCGCGACGCGACCGGGCGTAACCGCGGCACCGTCATCAAGACCATCGGCGATGAAATCCTCGCGATCTTTCCCACCGTCGATGACGCCGTGAACGCCGGTGGCGAAATGCAGCAGGACATCGGCGCCCGGCCGGAGCTGCTGGTGCAGGGCCAGCACGTGGCAATCCGCATCGGCTGTCACTTCGGGCCGGTCGTGCTGGAGAACAAGGACATCTTCGGCGGGTCCGTCCACACCGCGAACCGCATGACCAGCCAGGCCAAGGCCGGGCAGATCATTCTTTCGGCCGATGCGGTCCGCCGCTGTTCACCGGAGTGGCGCGCGGTTTCGCGTCGCGTGGACGTCACCTCGCTGCGTGGTCTCAACGAGGAAATGGAGCTCTACGAGGTCCTCTGGCAGCAGGAGGACGCGACCAGCATGCTGCCCTCGATTGCCATGGGCGGCATGCACGGCGCCCGCCGTGTTCGCGTCCGGTTCCTCGACCGCGAGATCGTGCTCGACGACAGCCGCAACGAGATCACGATGGGACGGGCCGAGGAGAACAGCGTCGTGCAGAAGGGTACGCTGATCTCGCGCCTGCACGCCAGGATCGAACTGGTGCGCGGCCGTTTCCTGCTGGTGGACCAGAGCACGAACGGCACGTTCGTGCTGAATGCGGATGGCAAGGAGTCGTTCGTGCGCCGGGACTCCGTCACGCTGCAGGGCGAGGGGTGCATCGGGCTCGGGAAAATGCCGGATCCGAATGCCGCGGACGTCATCCGTTTTGCGATCGAGGACTAGAGGAAGGGGAGGAAGGGGAGGAAGGACAGGAAGGGGAGGAAGGACAGGAAGGGTCACTTCCTATACTTCCTGCCCTTCCTCCCCTTCCTGTCCTTCCTGTCCTTCCTTTCAGCCGAGCGCCTGCTGCACCTGCCGGTGCTTGTCCTTGAGCTGCTGCGGCATGCGCGTGCCGTAGCTCTCGAGGTACTTGCCGATGTCGTCGATCTCCGCGTGCCACGCGGACTGATCGATGTTCATCAGCTGCTGCAGGGCGTCGTTGCTCAGTTTGATGCCATTGAGGTCGATGTCCTCGGGGCGAGGCAGGAAACCGATCGGCGTCTCCTTCGCCTGCGCGCGGCCCTCGCAACGATCGACGATCCAGGACAGCACGCGCAGGTTGTCGCCGAATCCCGGCCACAGGAACTTGCCGTCCTTGTCCTGGCGGAACCAGTTGACGTGATAGACCTTCGGCAACTGCTTCGCACGGCCCTCGAAGCTCAGCCAGTGCGACCAGTAGTCGGCGAAGTTGTAGCCGCAGAACGGCTTCATCGCCATCGAGTCGCGACGCACCACGCCCACCTGGCCGACGGCCGCTGCAGTCGTCTCCGACGCCATGCCGGCACCGATCATCACACCGTGCGCCCAGTCGCGGGCTTCGTACACCAGCGGGGCCACCTCGCGGCGGCGGCCGCCGAAGAGGATCGCCGAGATCGGCACGCCTTCGGGATGCTCCATCAGGTGCGAGTACGCCGGGTTCTGCTTGGCCGAGACGGTGAACCGCGAATTCGGATGTGCGGCAGGCGTCGTTGCCGTGGCCTTGTCGTACGGCTTGCCCTGCCAGTCGATGACCGGCGTACCCGACGTGCGGCCTTCCCACCACGGCTCGTTGTCGGCCGTCAGCGCCACGTTGGTGAAGATCGTGTCGTGGTGGATCATCTCGTAGGCGTTGCGGTTGGTCTTCGGACTGGTGCCCGGCACCACGCCGAAGAAACCGGCTTCCGGATTGATCGCGTGCAGGCGGCCATCACTGCCGACGTGCAGCCAGGCGATGTCCTCGCCGATCGTCCACACCTTCCAGCCCGGCATCGTGTCGGGCGGGATCAGCATCCCTAAGTTGGTCTTGCCACAGGCCGACGGGAAAGCGCCCAGGACGTAGTGCACCTCGCCGCGCGGGTTCTCCATGCCGACGATCAGCATGTGCTCGGCGAGCCAGCCTTCGGTGCGCGCCTGGAAGCTTGCGATGCGCAGCGCGTGGCATTTCTTGCCGAGCAGCGCATTGCCGCCGTAGCCCGAACCGATGCTCTTGATCGAGAGTTCCTCGGGGAAATGCATGATGAAGCGCTTGTCGGGATCGAGATCGCCGATCGAATGCAGGCCTTTGACGAACGTACCGTCCTGCTCGATGCGGTGCAGAGCCGGCGTGCCCATGCGCGTCATGATCCGCATGTTGAGCACGACATAGGGGCTGTCGGTGATCTCGACGCCGCAGCGTGAGTGGGGCGAGTTGATCGGGCCCATGCAGTAGGGCACGACGTACATCGTGCGGCCCTGCATGCAGCCTGCGAACAATGCATCGATCCGGGCATGCGCAGTCGCCGGGTCCATCCAGTTGTTGTTCGGGCCGGCGTCTTCCTTCTCCGGCGTGCAGATGAAGGTGAGGTGCTCGACCCGCGCGACGTCCGACGGGTTGGAGCGGTGCAGGTAGCACTTGGGGAAGGTTGCCTGGTTCAGTTCGATCAGGTCACCGGTGCCGAGCATCTGCTGGACGATTTCATCGCGCTCGATGTCCGAGCCGTTGCACCAGTGGATGCGGTCGGGTCGCGTCAGTTTTGCTGTCTGCTCGACCCAATCGCGCAAGGATGTATTCGTAGTCATTAAGGAGCCTTCTGCCACAACCCAGTCGCCAAATTATAGCTGCCAGACCCCTGTTGCGCTGAGTCGCGATATAGCCCGTGCATGCGGGTATTTACGCACCAAAAAAAGCGCCCTCCGGGGAGGGCGCAATCAGGGGGAGACCTGTGGCCAGGGCCCGCGTCTTGGTCTTGCTTGGCGTTGCGAGCCCGGCTTTCGTCCTGAATCAGGCGGTTACGCGGCCTTGCGGGCGCGTTTGACGGTCTTGCGGGCCGCACGCTTGACGGCAGCGGTCTTGCGACGCACGGCAGCCTTCGGCGCCTCGACTTCCTTCTCGACGATGCTTTCGTAGGCGTGCCTGGCGACGTTACGGAAATCGCGGCCTGCGACCTTGACGATGGTCACGACGCGGGTCGCGTCCTCCACCATGCGCGCGCGCGTGGCGGGCGTGAGCTCGATCTGCTCGCGCACGAGTTCGACGATGTTTTCCGCACGCGTCGCGCGCTCGAGGCGCAGCGCCACGTCCGTCAGGGCAGACGTCACGACGTCCGACTGCAGTTCGATCAGGCTCTGCACGGCAGTCTGCGAGACCGACGTCAGCTTGACGCCGGAGCGGGCGATCATGCGGACGGGGCTCTTCAGGGCCTTGAGGGTTTCGGCGGAGCCGGTGATGGCTTCGCGCACGGTTGCAGCGGAATTCTTGCGGAAGTTGCGCACCTTGCCGGTGAGCAGATCACCGCCTTCGGCGATGTATTCCTGCATATCTACGATCATGGCGATCTCCTTGGTTGTCCATATCTGCTGCATCGCAGCATTGCTGCATTGCACAATAGTCCAGCTGGCCGCCACTGTCAAATTGGTAGATATGCCCAGCCCCGGACCGGGACCACGCAGGCGCGCTGGAACTCGCTGCGCCACGAGGGTATTTCGGGGCATCCACGCCCGGTATGTCACTTGCCTCGAACCCGCCCGTCCCGCAGAGTCCGCCCCCGATGCCTGCCCACCTGATCGAAGGCGAATTCTGTCTGCGCCCGAGCACCGTTCGGCCCGGACGGGCCCTGTTGGCGGCGTTCGCGGCGTCCATCCTGCTGTTGGGCATGCCGCACTGGCAGGGCCGGGCCCTGGCCCAGGGCGCAACCGAGAACCCGAAGGTTGCCGAGGCTACCGGGTCCGGGCCGCTGGCGACGTCGATCGAAGTGCAGAAACTCGAGGTGAGCGAGGGCCCGGGCGGGCAGGAGATTCGTCGCTGGGTCCCCGCCGAACGGCTCAATGCCGGCGACGAGATTCATTACACGGTGCGCGTCCACAACCCGGGCAAGCAAGCGGTAGACACGATCGTCGTCACCAAGCGACTGCCGTTCGGCGTGCGTTACCTGCGTGGCTCGGCCACGGGTCCCGCCGCCGAGGTGCAGTTCTCGATCGATGGCGGCGAGACCTTCGCGACGCCCGAGATGCTGGCGCCGGCTGCAGGTGGCGGCAAGAAGGGCCAGCGAAAATTGCTCGAGAACGACTACACGCACGTCCGCTGGGTGCTCAAGAAGCCGCTCGGCCCGGCCTCGACCGCGCTGCTGCGCTTTCGTGCGACGTTCTCCTGACGCGCATGGCACTGCCACTGGCTGAAATCCTGGGCCCCGACGGTCCGCTGGCCCGCGCGCTGCCGGGCTACAAGGCGCGTCCGCAGCAGATCGAGATGGCGGAGCACGTGGCCGCCGCGCTGCAGGAACGCATGCAACTGGTGGTCGAAGCGGGCACCGGTACCGGCAAGACTTTCGCGTATCTCGTGCCTGCACTGCTGTCGGGTCGCAAGGTCATCGTTTCCACCGGCACGCGCGCATTGCAGGATCAGCTGTTTCACCGTGACCTGCCGACGATCTGCGCCGCGATCGGTCGACCCGCGCGCATCGCGCTGCTGAAGGGTCGCTCCAATTATCTCTGCCGTCACCGGCTCGACATGACCGAGCAACAGGCCTATGCGCGCGGACTGCGCAAGGAAGTCGCGACTGCGTTGCCCAGGGTTCGCGCATGGTCGTACACGACCAAGCGGGGCGACATTGCGGAATTGCCCGGCATCGGCGAACAGGATCCCGTGTGGCCGTGGGTGACGTCGACACGCGAGAACTGCCTCGGTGCGGATTGCCCGAAGTTCGAGGAGTGTTTCGTGCTCGCGGCACGACGCGAGGCGCAGGCCGCCGACATCGTCGTCGTCAATCACTACCTGTTGATGGCAGACCTGGTGCTGAAAGAGGAGGGGTTCGGCGACCTGCTTCCCGGCGCCGATGCGATCGTGATCGACGAGGCACACCAGTTGCCCGACGTCGCGGCGCAGTTCCTGGGCTACAGCGTCAGCACGCGTCAGCTCGCCGCCATTTCGAAGGATGTTGCCGGTGAACTGCTGCTCGCGCAACAGATGGCGGGCAAGGTCGACGGCGCAATCGGCGGGCTGGATGCGCAGATCGCTGCCGTGCTGGCGCTCACTGGTGGCCAGGACACCCGGCTCGAGCACGCACAATGGCCGGACCGGCTGCTCGAAGCGTTGAACGGGCTCGGCGCCCGGGCCAGGGAACTGGCTGCTGCCATCGCACCACTCGGCGCCGACGGCCAGGCCGCGTTCAAGCGCCTGCAGGAGCGGCTCGAGGAAAGTGCTGACCGGCTGCATTCGTTGACGACCGAGGAAGCGCCCGGCGGCGTGCGCTGGGCTGAAACCAGTGCGCGCAACGTCAGCGCGCATTTCGCGCCCGTGGACGTCGCAAGTCAGCTCTCGTCGCTGCTGGAAACCCAGCCGTGCGCGTGGATCCTCACGTCGGCGACGCTCGCGGTCGGCGACGATTTCTCCCACTTCAAACGCCGCAGCGGGCTCACACGCGCGACGACTGTGCGTTTCGCGAGCCCTTTCGACTTTGCCACCCAGGCGCTCATGTACCTGCCGAAGGGCCTCGGGGAACCGGGCGCGCCGGAGCATGCGCGCAACGTCATCAACGCCGCATTGCCAGTGCTGGAAGCAAGCGGCGGCCGTGCGTTCATCCTGTTCACGAGCCACCGTGGCTTGCGCGAAGGTGCCGAAGAGCTCTACCGGCAGTGGGGCGCGACGCCACCGTTCCCGGTGCTGATCCAGGGCGGCGCCTCGCGCGATCACCTGCTGCGCGCGTTTCGGGAAGCCGGCAATGCGGTGCTGCTCGGCACCGGCAGTTTCTGGGAAGGCATCGACGTGAAAGGCGATGCGCTCAGTGTCGTGATCATCGACAAGCTGCCGTTCGCGGCACCGGACGATCCGTTGCTCAAGGCGCGGCTCGCGGCGATCCGTGAGCAGGGCGGCAACCCGTTCTTCGACGAGCAGGTGCCGCAGGCCGTGATTGCGTTGAAGCAGGGTGTCGGCCGGCTGATCCGCGACGAAACCGACTGCGGCGTGGTCATGCTCTGCGATACTCGCCTGGTAACGAAGGGCTATGGACGTCAGTTCATCAACAGCCTGCCGCCGATGCGGCGCACGCGCGCACTCGAGGATGTGCAGGCCTTCCTGCGGGAGAAGCTCGGATGAAGCAGCTCCGCCTGCTGGCGATCGACACTTCGACCGAAGCCTGCTCGGCCGCACTGCTGTGGTCCGACGGCGAGGTGCGCCAGCGGTTCATCGTGACGGAACGCGGCCACGCCGAGCTCATCCTGCCGATGATCGACGAGCTGCTGGTGGAAGCGGGCTGCCGGCTGCAGGACCTCGATGGACTCGCGTTCGGTCGCGGACCCGGTGGCTTCACCGGGCTGCGGATCGCGGCGGGCGTGATCCAGGGGCTCGCTTACGGAGCGGGTTTGCCGGTTGCGCCCGTCTCGAGTCTCGCTGCCGTCGCATTACTCGCCACTTCTCCCCCTTCCTCTACTTCCTGCACTTCCTCCCCTTCCTCTGATGGCATCCTCATCTGCAATGACGCGCGCATGAACGAGGTGTACTGGGGCTGCTATCGATTCGATCCCGACGACCCGTGCGTACCCATCGTGCTGGCCAGGGAGGCGGTTGGACCCGCAGATCGCGTGCAGCCGGCGCCCGCCGTCACGCGCTTCGCGGGCAATGGCATCGCGCGGTATCCGGCACTGCAGGCCCGGCTCGAATCCGCCGGACTCAGCTACCGGCCGGGCGTGTATCCACGCGCCGACGCGATTGCCCGCCTCGGCGAGCGAATGCTGCAGCAGGGTGACGGCGTGGATGCCGCTGAGGCACTGCCGGTCTACATTCGTGACGATGTTGCGCGCCCCGCACGATCGGCCGTCACGGGACTGTCATAATTGGCGCATGTAATGCGCCTGTAATGGCATACACCGCAACTGGACCAGTCATGACGGGCAAGCAGATCCTGATCGTCGAAGACGAAAAGCCGATTCGCGACATGATCGCGTTCGGACTGCGTCGCGCCGGTTTCACGGTCAGCGAGGCCGAGGATTGCAGCGAGGCTCGTTCCCGCATTGCCGATTCGCGTCCGGACCTGATGCTCGTGGACTGGATGCTGCCGGATCAGAGCGGCCTCGAACTCACTCGCGCGATCAAGCGCAACAAGGAGACACAGGACCTGCCGGTAATCCTGCTGACGGCCCGCGCCGAAGAGCAGGACAAGGTGGCGGGTCTCGAAGGCGGCGCCGACGATTACGTCACCAAGCCGTTCAGCCCCCGGGAGTTGCTGGCGCGAATCCAGGCGGTACTGCGCCGGTCGTCGCCCACGGCAGCGGGCGAAGCGATCGAGGCGGGAGCGCTCAAGCTCGACCCGGTCAGCCACCGGGTCATTGCCGGCGAACAGACAGTGTCGCTCGGCCCGACGGAATACCGCCTGCTGCAGTTCTTCATGGAACACCCCGATCGCGTGTATGCGCGCAGCCAGCTGCTCGACCGCGTCTGGGGCGGCAACGTGTACGTCGAGGAGCGCACGGTGGACGTCCATATCCGCCGGCTGCGCAAGGCCCTGGAGCCGTTCGCGTGCGACTCGCTGGTGCAGACGGTCCGCGGTTCGGGGTATCGTTTCTCGACGCGGCCCGAATAGGCGGGTCGACCGACGGCCCGAGGTTCGCAGCGCGTGTCCCGACCTGCCTGGCAGCATCTCCTCGGTATATTCGGCGGCCTGCTGGCTGCCCTGGCTTGCGGTTGGATCATCGATCGACCGGGGCTGTGCGCCTCGCTCTACCTGGCCGTCATCGTCGCGTGGCAGGCGCGCAACCTCATCCGTTTCGAGCATTGGCTGCGCTTGCGCAGCATCCTGAAGCCGCCAGACATGGATGGCTTGTGGGGCAACACGGTGGCCACCGCCAACCGTCTCTACCAGCGCAAGCGATTCCACAAGCGCCGCGCGCTCACGCTGCTGCGGGAATTGCGGCGCATGACGTCGGCGATGCCGGACGGCGCGATCCTGCTCGGACCCATGCGCGAAATCCTCTGGTTCAATCCGACGGCGGCGGACTGGCTCGGATTGCGCCGCAAGCTCGACTACGGCATCCGCATCGAGAACCTGATCCGGCAGCCGGAGTTCGTGGAATACGTTGCCGGGGGTGGCAGCGGTCCGGGACCCCGCATCCACATGCCGAACCTCGGTGATCGCTGGTTCGCCTTCAACCTCATCACCACCAGCGGGCGTGACCTGCAGTTGCTGATCGTGCGCGACGTCACCAGCGAAGCGCGGCTCGAAAGCATGCGCCGGGATTTCGTGGCCAATGCCTCGCACGAACTGCGCTCGCCCCTGACCGTCGTGCGTGGCTATCTCGATACGCTCGCCGAAGATCCAGTCCTGGACGAGGGCTGGCGCGAGCCCGTGCGCGAGATGCAGCGACAGTCCGAACGCATGCACGGCATCGTCTCCGACCTGCTGGAGCTGTCGCGTCTCGAGGCAGGCAGCAGCGAGGCTGAGCGGGAACCCATCGACGTCGCGGGGTTGCTTGCGTTGATGCGCAAGGAAGTACTCGCGCGCCCCGATCGACCGGCCCAGTTCGACGTGCACCTGGAATCGGACGCGCTGCTGCTCGGTGCCGAACCCGAACTGCACTCGATTTTCCAGAACCTGATCACGAACGCGGTGAAGTACACGCCGTCGGCAGGCAGGGTGTCTGTGCGTTACTGGACGGATGGCCTCGGCGGCCACGTTGCGGTCGCGGATACGGGCATCGGTATCCCGGCTGCGCACATCCCGCGACTCACCGAGCGCTTCTATCGTGTCGACGCGGGGCGTTCACGCAAATTGGGCGGCTCCGGGCTCGGGCTCGCGATCGTCAAGCACGCCCTGCAGCGGCACGGCGCACAGCTCGAAATCACCAGCGAGGAGGGCAAGGGCAGCACGTTCACGTGCCATTTCCCGCCCGCGCGAGTCCAGCAGCGTGAAAGACCGGCGGCCGGAGTCGCCTGACTTCGTTGAACTCGCTGCCCGGCACGCGCCAGCGGCGTACGGGGCCTTGAGGCGACATCACCCACCTGCAACTGCACGTCGACGGCGCGTTCCAGCGCTGCTCGGCGCAGTAATTCTGTCGCGGCACTGCAATCTGCCTGTCACATTCCCGGCGTACAAAGTGCGCCAAGGAAACGCCGGGTTAGTGTTCACGAGCACGACCCCGGCGCAGCCGAAACCGACGGGCAAACCACCGAAAGGGGATCAATGTGAAATCGACCGTGCTTGCGACCGCTGTCGCCGCCGCACTGACGCTCAGTGCCGCGGACGCGTCCGCGCAGACCAAGGGCGCGGCCACCAAGGCCGAAGTTCAGTCCATCCAGTCGCAGATGCAGGCGCTCGCCGAGCGTCTCAGCCGTCTCGAAGCGGCCAATGTCGAATTGAAGACGCAGAATTCGGAATTGCAGGCCCTGGCTGACCGCCGCGAGGCGGAAATGGACTACCTGAAATCCCAGACCAAGGAGCTGCGCGAAGAAGGCGCGGTCGCATCGAACGAGATCGCCAAGGTGAAAGGCGCCGACTGGGCCGCGAAGATCAAGGGCCGCGGCGACCTCCGTTACCGTTCCGAGAACATCTGGACGGAGCGCGTGGTCGCCGCCACGCCGACTGTACCTGCCTTCGTCGACGACGCCGCCGACCGCTATCGCCATCGCATCCGCGCACGTCTCGGCTTCGATGCCAAGATCACGGATCACGTCAACGGCACGCTCCTGTTTGCGACCGGCGCCGACGACCCGCGTTCGTCGAACCAGACGCTCGGCGCGCAGAGTACCCGCAAGTCGATTGGCGTGGACATGGCCTATATCGACTGGAACGCGTACAGCGGCGTGAACGTGGTCCTCGGCAAGCAGCCGTGGCCCTTCTGGCGTCCGGGCAACAGCTTGTTTTACGACGGCGACTACAACCCCGAAGGCGGCGCGGTCAAGTTCGACCGCGGCCTGCTGTTTGGCAGCGCCTACGGCTGGTGGCTCTCGGAGCAGTTCAACGCGAATCCGGTCGGCGAGAACTCCGACGGCAACGTCGTCGGCGCCCAGTTGGGCCTGAAGTTTGCGCTGTTCGGCGGCGAGACGCGTGTTTCGGCCCACTACTATGACTGTGGCGCCTGCCAGGACCAGACTTCGATCCTGTTCGGCAACAGTGGCAACGGCAACACGACCTACCCCGTTCGTGTCACGACCACCGTGGGTGCAACCAATACGACACCCGCCGTGTCCGTCGTTTCCACCAGCAACGCCAACTACCTCAGGTACGACTACGAAATTCTCGAGCTCAGCGGCGAGATGGGTCTGACCGTGTTCAACCAGCCGCTTTCCTTGTGGGCGAACTACGCCGAGAACATGGCGTCGGGCGTTGACGAAAGCACCGCCTACGCCATCGGCGCCTCGCTGGGCCGCGCCAGCAACCCGAAGACGTGGAACGCCGCGATCTGGTACCAGGAACTCGACGCCGACTCGCTCTTCGGCCAGTTCGTCGACTCGGACTTCGGCGACGGGCGCACGGACACCAAGGGCATAGTTATTCGCGGCGCCTACGCCCCGGTGCGCAACTTCACCATCCAGGCGACCTACTTCATGAACACGCTGAACAAGGACGAGACCCGCGACGCAACTTTCGCCGTGGACGACAATCTCGATTACGATCGCCTGCAGGTCGACCTGAACTACAAGTTCTGATCCGACAGTCCTCCGTGGAACCCTCCCCCGGGCCCGTAAGGGCCCCCCTCGCCAGCATCCCCCGGGCGAGGGCGCGGGGAGGGTCTTTTATTTCCGCCCCGGTTGAACTTGCCGCAGTCCGGGGCGTCCTGTACAAGACGGCAGCTTCGGGAGATCAATAACCGTGATGGACACCTCCGACCTTTCGCACCACATCCACAGCCGCTACAACGCCGAACTCGAAGGCATCCGGACGGGCGTGCTGCAGATGGGTGGCCTCGTCGAACAGCAGCTCCAGAACGGGGTGAAGGCGATCGTGGGCGGGGATAGTCGCCTTGGTGAAGAGGTGGCCCGGCAGGATCACAAGGTCAACGCCATGGAAGTTGCGATCGATGAAGATTGCAGCCGCGTCCTCGCCACGCGAGCGCCTACCGCGTCGGACCTCCGCCTGATCGTGGCGGTCATCAAGACCATCACCGACCTCGAGCGCATCGGTGACGAGACCGAGAAACTCGGGCACGCTGCGGCGCGTCTTGCCAAGTCCGATCGTACGGCTGATCGCTACCGCGAGCTGAAGCACATCGGCGAACTCGTTGCCGACATGGTGCACGGCGCGCTCGATGCCTTTGCCCGCCTCGACACCGAGGCGGCGCTCAACGTGGCCCGCCGCGATCGCGTGATCGACGAAGAGTACGAGGTGCTGCAGCGCCAGTGCATCACGTTCATGATGGAAGACCCGCGGGCGATCCGCCGCACGCTCGACATCCTGAGCCTCGCGCGTGCGCTCGAGCGCGTAGGCGACCACGCCAAGAACATCTGCGAATACGTGGTCTACATGGTGCTGGGCAAGGACATCCGCCACCTGTCGATCGAGGACGTCGAGCGCCAGATCGTGGCGGCCCGCGCGTCCAAGCAGGCCGGCGAAGGCTGAGCGTCCCGTTCCCGGGACGTGGAGTGCGCGCTTGAACCTAACCTTCGATTCCCGGCGGCCCTGGTGGCTGCAGACCCGCACGCTGAATTTCGCGGGGTTGGCCTGGTGTGCCGGCCTCATGGCTTACGCGCTGTTCGTCCAGTACGGACTGCGCGAAGAACCGTGCCCGCTCTGCGTCCTGCAGCGGGTCGCGGTGATCGCGGCGGGCGTGCTTTTCCTGCTCGCGTGGCTGCACAACCCGGCCGGTGCCGCGATGCGGCGCGTCTACGGCACGTTGATCGTGCTCGCCGCACTGGCTGGTATCGGCGTCGCGGCCCGCCACCTCTACGTCATCAATGCTCCGGCAGGCGCAGTCGCGGAATGCGGCGCAAGCCTCGAGTACATGATGGACGTGTTGCCACTGCATGAAGTGCTGGGCAAGGTGCTGAGCGGGTCGGGGGAGTGCGCCAAGGTCACCTGGCGGTTCCTCGGGTTCAGCATGCCGTTCTGGGTGCTGCTCAACCTGCTCGGTGTCGCCGCGCTCGGCCTGTTCGCGAACTGGCGGAAAGGCTGATACTCACCTCTCCCGCTGCAGAGGGAGAGGTCGCGAAGGGCGCGGGCGAGGGTCTTGGCGTCCGATCCGGCATGTCCTGGCGCGCTTGGAAAGGCAGACACGCGCGCGCCAGGACATGCCGGATCGGACGTCTGACACGCCGCGCCTGAGCGCCTTTTCCGCAAAGGCGGAAAAGGCGCACGGCGCATGCAACATCACCGCGCTCCTGGCTGGACCCATTCCGCTTCACCTTATTGTGGGTGGCGTGCCGCGCGCCCTACCGGCTACGTGCGCCGTGCGGGTCGTCGGGCGTGAACCATTGGCCGCGAGTGCCGGCTCTCGTTTCCGCCCGACGAGCCGCTCAGGCGCGTAACGTCAGGCGTTCGACCCGGGACCTCTCCCAGAGCGCGTGTCTGCCTTTCCAAGCTCTGGGAGAGGTCCCGGATCGAACGCCCCGCACCTCTCCCGCCGAAACGGGAGCGGGAGTCAGGTCAGCAGCAGTTCCATGATCCGCTCGTAGGCAAGGCTCAGCGTATCGATGTCCTCGATCCGCACGCACTCGTTTACCTTGTGGATGGTTGCGTTGATGACTCCAAGCTCCACCACCTGCGCACCGGTCGGCGCGATGAAACGCCCATCGGAGGTACCGCCGGTGGTCGACAGTCCAGGCGTGCGCCCCATGGTCTCGCGCACGGCCTGTTCCACGACTGCCGTGAGCGCGCCGGGGCGCGTCAGGAAGGGGAGGCCGGAGACGAACCATTCCAGCGAATACTTCACACGGTGACGGTCGAGCACTTCGAGCACGCGCTGCTGCAGCTTTTCGACGGTCTGTTCCGTTGAAAAACGCAAGTTGAAGCGAGCCTTCAACTCGCCGGGCACGACGTTGGGCGCGCCCGTGCCGGCCGAGATGTTCGAAACCTGGAACGTGGTCGGCTGGAAAAAGTCATTGCCTTCGTCCCAGTGCGTTGCGACCAGTTCCGCGAGCGCAGGCGCGAAGCCGTGGACTGGATTGTCGGCGAGATGCGGGTAGGCGATGTGACCCTGCACGCCGTGTACCGTCAGGCGGCCGGAGAGTGAGCCGCGACGTCCCACCTTGACGGTGTCGCCCAGCACGTCGGCGCTGGTCGGCTCGCCCACGATGCACCAGTCGATCTTCTCGTCGCGGGCCTCGAGCACCTCCATCACCTTGCGCGTGCCGTCGACCGATGGGCCTTCTTCGTCGCTGGTGAACAGGAATGCGAGCGAGCCTGCGTGGTTCGGATGCTGCGCGATGAACCGCTCCGTGGCCGTCACCATGGCTGCGAGGCTGCTCTTCATGTCGGCGGCGCCGCGCGCAAAGAGTACCCCGTCGACGATCACGGGCTCGAAGGGATCGGTGCGCCAGTCTTCGCGCGGACCGGTCGGCACGACGTCCGTGTGACCGGCAAAGCAGAGCACCGGGCTGCCGTTGCCGCGTCGTGACCAGAGATTCTCGACCGGACCGAAACGCAGCCGTTCGTTGCTGAACCCGAGCGGCTCGAGCCGGGCGCAGATGACATCCATGCAACCCTGATCCTCGGGACTCACGGAGGGCCGACGTAGCAGGTCTTCGGTCAGGGCAAGGGTCTGGGACATCGCGCTGGGTTCGCCTCTGGATTCGGTGCAGGACCCGGGCCGGGTCCGGCATTAAAGCCATAGAAGCTCGTCGGATCAAGCACTTGCGACAACGTCGGGTTTGTCACATGGCTGTCACAGTGGAGCGGCAGACTGCGCGGCATTGACAGGGGCGCCCGCCCCTGGACCGACCCACAGCAGAGGATGCCTTTCATGAAGCTTTCCTGGCAGCAGATCACCCTTCCGGCGCTCGCGCTTGGCCTCCTGGCCTTCGGCGCGCCTGGGCGCGCCGACGCGCAGGCTGCGATCAAGATCGACGGCTCCAGCACCGTGTTCCCGATCTCCGAGGCTTTCGCCGAGGAGTTCCAGATCCAGAAGCGCGGCAAGGTCCGCGTGACGGTCGGCGTCTCGGGCACCGGCGGCGGTTTCAAGAAGTTCTGCCGCGGTGAGACGGACATGGCGAACGCCTCCCGCCCGATCTCGGTCGAAGAAATGGAAGCCTGCCGCAAGGCCGGCATCAAGTACATGGAACTGCCGGTGGCGTTCGACGCGCTGACGGTCGTGATCAATCCCGCCAACACCTGGGCCAAGTCGCTGACCGTGGCCGAACTCAGGAAGATGTGGGAACCGGCTGCACAGGGCCGCATCACGAGTTGGAATCAGGTCAACCCGAAATTCCCGAAGGAAAAGCTGATGCTGTTCGGGCCGGGCGCCGACTCGGGCACGTTCGACTACTTCACCGAGGCGATCAACGGCAAGGCGAAGGCCAGCCGTGGCGACTTCACCGCCAGCGAGGACGACAACACGCTGGTGCAGGGTGTCGAGAGCAACAAGAATGCGCTCGGTTACTTCGGCTACGCGTACTACGCCGCGCACAAGGACAAGTTGACGGCAGTCGCGATCGACAATGGCAAGGGCAAGGGCCCGGTGGGCCCGAGCCTCGAGAACGTGACCAATGGCACCTACAACCCGCTGTCGCGCCCGCTGTTCGTCTATGTGCGTGACACGGCCGCCAAGCGTCCGGAAGTCCGCGAGTTCGTGCAGTTCATGATGACGAACGGCCAATTGGTGGGCGAAGTTGGCTACCTGCCCTTGCCGAAGAGCGCCTACGAACTCGCGTGGAAGCATTTCCAGGCTGGCAAACTCGGCACCGTATTCGGCGGCATACCGCAGGTCGGCATCACGATCGAACAGTTGCAGGCGCTGGAAGGTAAACTCTAACCGGGCACACCCCGCAGGGGCCGGGCCGGGATCGCAAGGTTCCGGCCCGTTCATGTCTGACACAGAGCGCCTGTGAGGCGCCGCACTGGGAAAGGGCTCATGTCGGCAACGGCGACAACTCGCACGGCGGCGATGGGGAAGGGGGCGTTCTCCTCGCTCGCTTACCGCAAGAACCGCGACCGGGTCATAGAACTGATACTGCTGGCGGCAGCGCTCGTCGCGGTCTTCACGACGCTCGCGATCGTATTCATCCTGGTCTACGAGTCAGCGGCCTTCTTCGAGCACGTTTCGATCAAGGACTTCCTGACCGACACGCAGTGGACGCCGCTGTTCGACGACGCGCACTACGGCATCATGCCGCTGGTTTCCGGCACGCTGACGGTGACGTTCGTCGCGCTGCTGGTCGCCATCCCGCTCGGCACGATCATTGCCATTTACCTCTCGGAGTTCGCGACGCACCGCATGCGCGAGACGGTGAAGCCGATCCTGGAACTGCTCGGTGCGGTTCCCACGGTGGTCTACGGGTACTTCGCGCTGCTGATGGTTACTCCCTTCCTGCAGAGACTGATCCCCGACCTGCCGGGCTTCAACATGCTGAGCGCAGGTCTCGTGATCGGCCTCATGATCGTGCCGTACGTGGCGTCGGTCAGTGAAGACGCGATGCGTGCCGTGCCGCGCTACATGCGCGAGGGGTCCTATGCGATGGGTGCCACCAGGCTGCAGACCGCGTTACGCGTGGTCGTGCCGGGCGCGTTCTCGGGCATCGCTGCGGCCTATATCCTGGGAATCTCGCGCGCCATCGGCGAGACGATGGTCGTCGCGATCGCGGCCGGCATGCAGCCGACGCTGACGTTCAACCCGACCGAGCCGGCGGCGACGATCACCGCTTACATCGTGCAGGTCAGCCTCGGCGACCTGCCGCACGACAGCATCGGTTACCAGAGCATCTTCGCCGCGGGCCTGGTGTTGATGCTGATGACGCTGGTGTTCAACCTCGTCGGCTTTTTCCTGACCCGCAGGTTCCGGGAGGCCTACTGAGATGTCCGCTGTGATGACCATCGAGGAACTCCGCCGCGGCCTGTCGCGGCGCAAGAACCTCGACAAGCTGTTCGTGGTCCTGGGGCTGCTGATCATGATGAGCTGCCTCGGCCTGCTCGCGCTGCTGTTTCTCGACCTGGTGCGGGATGGCGCCTCGCGCTTTGGCTGGGACTTCCTGACGCAGTTCCCTTCGCGCAAAGCCGAACGCGCCGGCATCCTGTCGGCCTTGGTCGGCACGTCGATGATCATGCTGGTCACGGCCGTCGTTTCGCTGCCGGTGGGCGTTGCCGCGGGTATCTACCTGGAGGAGTACGCGCCGAAGAACTGGTTCACGGGAATCATCGAGATCAACGTGACCAATCTTGCTGGCGTCCCCTCGATCGTCTACGGTCTGCTGGCGCTCGGCCTGTTCGTCTACCAGTTCGGTTTCGGCCAGAGCGTGCTTTCGGCCGGCCTGACGCTGGCGCTGCTGATCCTGCCGATCATCATCGTCGGGACGCGCGAGTCGCTGCGGGCCGTGCCCAAGGCGATTCGTGAAGCGGCTTATGGGCTCGGCGCGACGCGCTGGGAAGTCACCAAGGATCACGTGCTGCCGTATTCCACCGGCGGTATCCTCACCGGCCTGATCCTCGGCCTGTCGCGTGCGATCGGCGAGACGGCGCCGATCATCACGATCGGTGCACTGAGCTTCATCGCGTTCCTGCCGGGTTCGCCGGTGACGGGCGAGTTTCCGTTCCTCAACTGGGACTGGCTCTGGAGCGAATTCACGGCGATGCCGATCCAGATCTTCAACTGGGTGTCCAGGCCTGACCAGGCATTCCAGCAGAATGCAGCCGCCGCCGCCGCCATCCTGCTCGGCATGACGCTGGCGATGAACGCCATCGCGATCTACATCCGCTACCGCTTCCGCAAGAAGATCAACTGGTGAGTGCCACGACATGAATACGACCCTCGCCGAAAAGGCCGCCACGCCGACTTTCTCCATCGTCATGGAGGAACGCAAGGTCGCGGCTGCAAGTTCCGCCAAGGCTGTCGCCGCGAAGCTGGACTTCTGGTACGGCACGAACCAGGCGCTGAAGAACATCAACCTGAACATCGCGGAAAACCACGTTACCGCGCTGATCGGCCCGTCGGGCTGCGGCAAGAGCACGTTCCTGCGTTGCTTCAACCGCATGCACGACCTGCAGGCGGACACGAAGTACTCGGGCAGCATCATGCTGCACCCGGAGAACATCAACCTGGTCGGCAAGGAGGTGGATCCGATCGAGGTCCGCATGCGGATCGGGATGGTGTTCCAGAAGCCGAATCCGTTCCCCAAGACCGTGTTCGAGAACGTGGCCTATGGATTGCGGCTGCGCGGCTTCAGCAGCCGGACCGAACTGGCCGAGCGCGTCGAGAAGGCGTTGCGCGCGGCGGCGATCTGGGACGAGGTCAAGGACCGCCTGAACGATTCCGCGCTCGCGCTGTCGGGCGGCCAGATGCAGCGTCTCTGCATTGCGCGTGCGCTCGCGACCGAGCCCGAGATCCTGCTGTTCGACGAGCCGACCTCGGCGCTCGATCCGATCGCGACGGCGAAGATCGAGGAGCTGATCACAGAGTTGCGACAGCGGGTCACGATCCTGATCGTCACTCACAACATGCAGCAGGCAGCGCGCGTCTCCGATTTCACGGCGTTCATGTACCTGGGCGAGCTGGTCGAGGTCGACGCGACGTCGAAGATCTTCACCAACCCGTCGAAGAAGGCGACCGAAGACTACATCACGGGCCGTTACGGTTGAGCCGGTGATGGAGTCCGCAGTCATGCAGGCTTCGGATCCGACCGAGCCGCACACCTCGAGCAACGTCGACCAGTCGGTGGCCGGCCTGCGGCTGCACGCGCTCGAGATGGGCGCGCTCGTCATCGAACAGGTCGCCGCGGCGGTCAAGTCGCTGGTCGAGCGCGACGCGGAGCTGGCGCAGGCGGTGCTGGCGCGCGACAGCCGCGTGGACGCCTACGAAAAGCAGCTCGACCGCGACAGCCTCACTTTCATCGCCCTGCAGCAGCCCGTCGCAAACGACCTGCGGCTGGCGCGGGCGATCGTGCGCATCGGGCGCGAGCTGGAGCGCGCAGGCGACGAGGCCAAGAAGATCGCAAGGTTTGCCCTGTCTCTGGACCAGGCCAACGATGGCGATCCCGTGCTCGCCGTCGGCCGCCAGTTGCGTCACATGGCGGCGCTGTCCGGCTCGATGCTGCGCAACGCCGTACGGGCGGCCGACGAGATGGATCCCGGCCTGGCACGCAGCGTGCTGGAGCGCGATGCAGAGCTCGATGCCGAGTTTGCCGCGGCGCTCCGGCTGGTGATGACGTACGTGCTGCAGGATCACCGCTTCCTGCGGCCCACGATCGACACGATCTTTGCACTCAAGGGTCTCGAGCGTATCGGCGATCACGCGACCAATGTCGCGGAGCAGGTGCTCTACATGATGGGACAGGACCGGCAGCAGGCCGACGCGGCCTGAGCCACGTCGTTCGACCCGGGCTTGACTCAGTCGGTGCTGCGCAGCAGTTCGTTGATCCCGACCTTGGCGCGGGTCTGCGCGTCGACACGCTTCACGATTACGGCGCAGGCGAGCCCGTACTTGCCGCTGGCCGCCGGCAGCGTGCCAGGCACCACCACGGCGCCGGCTGGAATGCGGCCGTAACTCACCTCGTCGCGCTCGCGATCGTAAATGCGGGTGCTCTGCCCGACGTAGACGCCCATCGACAGTACTGCGCCTTCCTCGACGACGACGCCTTCGACGACTTCCGAGCGCGCGCCGATGAAGCAGTGGTCCTCGATGATCGTCGGGCTCGCCTGCAGCGGCTCGAGCACGCCGCCGATGCCGACACCGCCCGAGAGATGCACGTTGCGACCAATCTGGGCGCAGGACCCGACCGTGGCCCACGTATCGACCATCGTACCTTCGCCCACGTGGGCGCCGATGTTGACGTAGCTCGGCATCAGCACGACGTTGCGGGAGATGTGCGCGCCGCGGCGGACGACGGCCGGCGGCACGACACGCACGCCCTCGGCCCGGAAACGCTCGGCGTCGTGCTGCGAATACTTGAGCGGCACCTTGTCGTAGAAGCGCGTGTACCCGGCATCGATCGGAACGTTGTCGAACAGCCGGAACGACAACAGCACGGCCTTCTTGAGCCATTCGTGGACCTGCCAGCGACCGTTGATTTTTTCGGCCACGCGGGCCGTGCCGGAATCAAGCAGGTCGATCGCCTGGCGCACGGCCTCGACGATGTCGGGCGGCGCGTTGGCAGGCGTCAGCGTTGACCGTTCGTCAAAGGCGGCGTCGATCTGGGCAGCTAGGTGCGTGTGGTCGGCCTGGAGCGTCATGTGCGTTCCGTCATGAAAGGGAAAAGAAGCCGTCACACCGCAACAATTCGGTAACGACGGCGGTAGATTCTATATCCTTATCGCCTGTCACCGCCCGATTCACCGGCCGGCATGGGCGCCGGGGGGACTTTCGTCGACATGGACGCGAAGCTGCGCGCACGGATGCTGAAGGAGGCCTGGTTCGACCGGGACCTCAGCTGGCTCGAATTCAACCGCCGGGTCCTGGCGGAAGCCATCGACGAGCGCGTGCCGCTGCTCGAACGGTTCAAGTTCCTGGCGATCTTCACCTCGAACCTGGACGAGTTCTTCATGAAGCGCGTCGGTGCCATGCGTACCCGCGCCTACGCCAGCGGCAACCTGGCCGTCGTCGAGGAATTCAACGCGCACATCCATCGGTTGCGCGATGCGTTACAGCCGTTGCTGTTGCGCCGCGCAGAGTGTTTTGCCGAGCTGCGCCAGCGCCTGGCGCGGCATGGCGTGAAGCTGGCGGCGTGGGACGAGCTTTCGCCAGCCCAGTGTCACGAGGCGCGCGAATACTTCGAACGCCACGTCTCGCCCGCGCTCACGCCGCTGAGCCTCAACCCGTCGCACCCGTTTCCGTTCATGTCGAACCTGTCGACCTCCTGGGGCTTCGTGCTCAAGGAAGCTGAAACGGGCGATCGCCTCCTCGTGCGGGTGAAGGTCCCTTCGCAATTGCCGCAATGGCTGCCGGTGCGCACCGGAGTCGAGACCGGGCAGCGCTGCTTCATCTCGCTGCAGGAACTTGTGCGGGTCAACGCTGCCAGCCTGTTCCCCGGCGTCGAGATTGAAGCCACCACGCTGTTCCGCGTATCGCGCAATGCCGACATCGCGATCGAGGAAGACAGCGACAACAGCATCAAGGAGATGGTCGAGGAGCAGGTGCGGCAGCGACGGTTCCAGCCGGTCGTGCGGCTCGAGTTCGGCGAAGGTCCAAGCAGCGAGATCCGCGACAGCCTCGCTGCGCGCTTCGACCTGCGCGAGAGCGACGTCTACGAACTGCCCGACATGCTGGACTATTCCGGCCTGTTCGAGATCGCCTCGCTGCCGATCAGCGAGCTGCGCGATCCGCCCTGGTCCCCGCAGCCGCCGTTCGGCATCGACCCCGATACCGACATCTTCTCGTCCATCCGGGCGGGCGACGTGCTCGTGCACCACCCGTACGAGAGTTTCGACGCCTCGGTCGAGCGGTTCATCCGCGACGCCGCCGACGACCCGGGCACGACCACGATCAAGATGACGGTGTACCGGTTCGGGGACGATACGCCGTTCGTCCGCTCGTTGATCAAGGCAGCGGAGAACGGCAAGCAGGTGGCTTGCCTGGTCGAACTCAAGGCGCGCTTCGACGAGGAGCGCAACCTGCACTGGGCCGAAGAACTGCAGAAGGCCGGGGACCACGTCATCTACGGCTTCCGCGGCCTCAAGACCCACACCAAGCTCGCGCTGGTCGTGCGCAAGGAAGGGGACGGCTTGCGCAGCTATGCCCACATCGGCACGGGTAACTACCACGTCAAGACTGCGCGGATGTACACGGACTTCGGCCTGTTCACCTGCGACCCGGTGCTGACGCGCGACGTCGTCACGTTGTTCCATCACCTGACCGGGTACTCGCGCTCCCCGCGCTTCGAGAAGCTGCTGGTCGCGCCGCTCAACATGCGCACCCGCTTCGTCGACCTTATCGCGCGCGAGGCCGCCAACGCACGGGCGGGCAGGCCGGCGCGGATCGTGGTCAAGGTGAACCAGCTCGAGGACGGACCGATCTGCGAGGCGCTCTGCGACGCTTCGAACGCCGGCGTGCCGATCGACCTGATCGTGCGCGGATTCTGCTGCCTGCGGCCCGGCATCGCCGGCCTGACCGAAAACCTCCGTGTGCGCTCCATCATCGGGCGATTCCTGGAACACGGCCGGGTGTTCCATTTTGCGAACGGCAGTGAAGACCCGCTCGCAGGCGATTTCCTGCTCGGATCCGCCGACTGGATGGATCGCAACCTGTCCCGTCGTGTCGAAGCGGTGGCTCCGGTCGAGAACCGGCACCTGAAGGAACGACTCTGGGAAGTGCTGCAACTGCAGCTTGCCGACCTGCGCAACGCCTGGATCATGCAGGCGGACGGCAGCTACGTGCAGTGCACGACCAACAGCCGCGCGCCAAAGATCGTTCGCGAAGGCACGCACGTTACGCTGATGAAGCGCACCAAGCAGCGCATCCGCCGCTGATCTCGATCCGGTCCAGGCTCGGGCGAGCTGCCAGCACCCATCGTCGGGCTGCAAGGAAACCTCAATATGAGCGCAATGCCTCTGTAGCAACTGGCCTCTAGTGTTCGGGTCCTCGACAGACTTCCTCAACTGCCGATGGCAAAGGACTCCCGAACATGAAGTCGAAATCCTGCATCTCGTTCGTCGTCGCCGCCAGCCTGAGCGTGCTGGGCGGAGCTGCCGCCCCCGCACTCGCCGACAATGCTTCCGCTGCGCCCGTACCCACCTCGGGCGCCGAATGGTTCCGCGCCGGCAGGTCCGCCGTCGAGGCGAACAGGCTGGTCAACCGCGAACTGAACACACGCCGCGCGAAGAACGTCATTCTCTTCGTCGGTGACGGGATGGGCGTGTCCACCGTCACCGCCGCTCGCATCCTCGACGGGCAGCAGCGCGGCGTCGACGGCGAGTGGAACCGGCTCAGTTTCGAGCAGTTCAGCGACCTGGCCTTGTCGGTCACGGCGAGTGCGAACCAGCAGACATCGGATTCGGCGCCGACCGCGACGGCCATGGTCGCCGGCATCAAGACCAACGATGGGGCCATCTCCGTCGACCAGAGCATTACCCGCAAGGAGTTCTGCGCCGAAGCCACGCGCGCAAAGAGCGTCAGGACGATCATGGAGCGTGCCGAGGAACGCGGGATGTCCACGGGCGTGGTGTCGACCGCCCGCATCACGCATGCGACGCCCGCGGTCAACTATGCCCACATCAGCAACCGCGACTGGGAAGCGAACAACACTATCGACAGCGACCTTGGCGCCAATGTGCTGCCGGCGGGTTGCACGAAGGTCAAGGACATCGCAGCGCAGCTGGTTGACTTCAAGGTCGGCAACGGCCTGGAAGTCGCGCTCGGTGGGGGTCGCCCGTACTTCGAGCCGAACACGAAGGCCGATCCCGAGTACCCGACCCGCGTGGGGCGCCGCACGGACGGTCGTGACCTGACGGCTGAGTGGGCGGCCAAGCCAGGCGCGGCCTATGTCTGGAACAAGGCGCAATTCGACGCCGTCGATCCCAGGCGCACCAAGCGCCTGCTTGGCCTGTTCGAGCCCTCGCATGTGAAGTACGAAGCCGATCGCGCCAACGACGCCGCAGGTGAGCCCTCGGTGGCCGAGATGACCCGCAAGGCGATCGAGATGCTGCAGAAGAATCCCAAGGGCTTCTATCTGATGGTCGAGGGCGGCCGCATCGACCACGCTCACCATGCCGGCAACGCCTATCGCGCGCTGACCGACACCATCGCCTTGGCCGAGGCCGTGAAGGTTGCCCGGGAAATGACCGACGACGAGGACACCTTGATCATCGTCACGGCGGATCACAGCCACACGATGTCGATCGCGGGATACCCGTCCCGGGGCAATCCGATCCTGGGCAAGGCGGACACAGGTCTCGGCCTGCTCGGCGTTTCGCCCGTGGCGACAGACTCGCTCGGCCTGCCGTACACCACGCTCGGCTACCTGAACGGCCCGGGCGGCTGGACTGGCAAGGGCGCGCGTCGTGAATTCAACCCGGCAACGGAAACCTACACGGCGGAAATTCCATTCGCCGGCGAACGGCCTGACCTGACCAATGTCGACACGACGAACCCGAACTACCTGCAGGAGTCGGCGATCCCGACCTTGGGCGCCGAGACGCATGCCGGCGAGGAGGTCGCGATCTACGCCAACGGACCCCGCTCGTACCTGGTCCGCGGCACGCTGGAGCAGAACGCCATCTACCACGTGATGGCCAACGCCCTGGGCCTGTGACCTTCGACCAGGCTTGAAACATGCGGACGGGAGGGGCAGCAGGCCTCTCCCGTCCTCGCATAGGACGACATCATGAATTCATCGCTACGCAATTTCGTCGTGCCCTGGTTGACGCTGGCGCTGGCCGCCTGCGGCGCCCGGCCGCCCGTGCCGCAGCTCGACCTGGCGCAATCGCCGCCGCCGGTCGCGGCCGAGTTCCGCACGATCGTCGAGTCCGCGCAGGGCAGCAAATCGTCGGCGCAGTGGCGCTTCTGGCGCTCGCACGATCGGATCGAACGCGAGAACCCTGCGGCGCAATCCGGGGATGTCTGGGTGCGGGACGACAGGACCCTGTTCCACACGCGCCTGTACCACGCCGACCGGCGTGGCATCGAATACCGCAGCGAAGACCTGCAGATTCTGAACGCTTCCCCCGACTGGGCCGCGCTGGCGACGCTGCTGGATCCACGCCTGGTCGAAACGCTGCGCGAGCGTGAGAGCGGTTGGCGCGATGGCTACCCGTACCGTCGGTACACGGGCGCGATCGGGGAGGTTGCGTGGGACATCACCGTCCGCACCGACCAGATGTTGCCGACCCGCATCGAACGGCGCAGCGCCGATCGCCAGGTGGAGACCGTCGAGCTGCTGCGCTCCTTCGAGTTCGGCAGGTCGCCCTGGCAACCCATGGCCTCCGCTGATTACGACATAATCGACTACGCCGACCTGGGCGATCACGAGCGAGATCCGTTCGTGATGCGGGTTCAGGCGGAGCAAGGCGGGGGACACCTGCATGGACATGCGCACTGAAACTGCGCGGCGTTCTCAGATCTGGCTGATCGCGGCCTCGGTCGTGGTCGGCGCAGGCCTGGGCCTCTGGCAGGTCGGTGCGTTCGATCGTTCCACCAAGGGAGGGATGGGCGCCAGCGCCTATGCAGCCGCGGGTCAGTCGCGCACCCTGGCGGTGACACCAGCGGCTGACGCAACGGCGGGGGAATCCGCGTCGACGATCAACCGGGCCAACGGCCGAGAAGCCGAGCGGCCGATAGATACGATTGAGCAACTGGCAAGCGAGCCGGATCCGGAAGTTCGCGAGGAGTCCAACGCCCTGCAGGAGGCGTTGGCCGCTGAGCAGGCCAGCAACTGACCCGTCGCTGGTCGCGGTAGACTGCAATCGGGGCCAAGCCGGCGCGAGTGCGGCGCAACGTCCTTCGATCCGTCACCCAACCAGGAAAACGCAGTGCCTAACAGGACCTCCATTGGCCGATCTGTCCGGAGCATGGCCGTCGGGACGATGCTCTGCGTGCTGGGGGCCGCGTTGTTCGCCGGGTTCGCCCAGGCGAAGACCACGGTCAAGGGCGCCTGGCAGGAAGGCGCGCCGCGCAAGCAGTCATTCTCCCGGGTGCTGGTCGTCGGCGTCAGCCCGAACGTCAATCAGCGCTGCGCGTTCGAGTTCTTCATGGCATCGCAGCTGACGAGCGAGTCAGTCCAGGCAGTCACGAGCTGCGACGCGGTCAAGGACAAGGTCCCGCTGACCCTCGAAAGCATCGAGCAGGCGATCACCGCCACCCAGGCCGATGCCGTATTGGCGACCAGTCTCGTTGCCAGGGAATTCGAAGCGAAGGAAGGCGGCAGCAGGGACACGCGCGGCAACGCATCCTACAAGGCGACGGATGCGGGATTCGCGACCGGGTATTACGGCGTGTATGGCGTGCCGGTCATCTATGGCGAGTTTGCCACGGCCCCCGCGTTCACGATTGCCCAGGGCGAAGCCCGGGTCTCGTCGAGGTTTTACCAGACGCGGGACAAGGCCCTGATTTATACGCTGGAGACGAAGGCGACCAAGCTCGAGTCGACAGATGCTGCTCTGCACGACTTTGCCGCTGCGATTGCCGACAAGCTGCGACGGGAAGGGCTGACCCGATAGCGGGCCTGGCGGGCACCCGAGCCGCCCCCGTCACAAAACATTCTCTGTCTGTTCACGGCCTGTTCATGCACGAGCCTCATTCTTGATGGAACGAGGCCAGAGATTCGCACGCGATGAACCAGGGGCCAGTGCAGCGCACGACGTTGCGAACCCGCAGTGTCTTCATCTCCGACGTACATCTTGGATTCAAGGGTTGCCAGGCGAAGTACCTGCTGGACTTTCTCCGCAGCGTCGAGTGCGACACCGTCTACCTGGTCGGCGACATCATCGACATGTGGTCGATGACCCGGTCGTTCTACTGGCCGCAGGCACATAACGACGTCATCCGCACGATCCTCGGCAAGGCCAAGCACGGCACCCGCGTCGTCTACGTCCCCGGCAATCACGACCGCATTCTCCGCGATCACGACGGGCTGGTGATGGGCAACGTGGAGTTCCGCCGCGAGGCCGTGCACGAGACTGCCGATGGACGCCGCTTCCTGGTGCTGCACGGCGATGAGTTCGACAGCATCGTCCGGGCCAGCCCGCTGCTCGAATCGATCGGCAGCCACGCATACGCTGCCGCACTCACCGCCAATCGATACCTGAACCGGATTCGCCGCCGACTTGGCTACCCGTACTGGTCGCTCGCGGCGTTCCTCAAGCACAAGGTCAAGAACGCGGTGAAGTACATCGCGGGCTTCGAGCGCGCGCTGGCCGAGGAGGCGAGACGGCGCGACCTGCAAGGAGTGATTTGCGGGCACATTCACCGTGCCGAGATCAGCGAGATCGACGGCATCCTGTACTGCAACGACGGCGACTGGGTGGAAAGCTGCACGGCCCTGGTGGAGGATTTCAGCGGCAGGCTGAGCCTGCTGCGGTGGACCGAGACGCAGTCCGTGCTGCTGGGCGGGCAGGAGGTTCCCTTCCTCGACCGGCCTGCTGTTCCGGACCGGGCAGCTGCATGAGGGTCGTGATCGTCACCGACGCGTGGCTGCCACAAACCAACGGAGTAGTGAGGACACTGTCGACAACGGTCGAACGCTTGCGAGCCGAAGGAATCGACGTGCATGTCATCGCTCCCGATGATTTCCGCACCAGGCCTTGCCCGACGTACCCGGAAATCCGGCTGGCCCTCTTCGCGGGGCGGGCCGTGGGTCGAAAGTTGCGGGAACTGCAACCCGCCGCGGTGCACGTCGCGACGGAGGGTCCCCTGGGCCTGGCGGCCCGCAACTGGTGCCTTCGCAGCGGGCACCCGTTTACGTCCGCCTATCACACGCAGTTTCCAGAATACATCCGCGCCCGTGCACCGGTGCCGCTCTCCGTGAGCTACGCCTTCATGCGGTGGTTTCATGGCGCCGCCACACGCACGATGGTCGCGACACCGTCGATGCAGCGTCGGCTCGAAGCCAGGGGCCTTCGCAACATCACACGGTGGAGTCGCGGCGTCGACAGCGAATTGTTCCGGCCGCTCTGCAAGAAGTTTCTCGAGCTGCCGCGACCGATCTGGTTGTACGTGGGGCGTGTCGCGGTGGAGAAAGGGATCGAGGACTTCCTGACTCTCGACCTGCCGGGCACCAAACTCGTGGTCGGTGACGGGCCGGCGCGCGCAACGCTTGAAGTGCAGTTTCCCGCAGCGAGGTTCGTCGGCTATCGGCATGGCGAGGATCTGGTCCGGCACGTCTCCGCCTGCGATGTGTTCGTCTTCCCGAGTCGCACGGATACGTTCGGGCTCGTCATGCTGGAGGCAATGGCCTGCGGGTTGCCGGTGGCGGCTTATCCAGTCACGGGACCGATTGACGTTGTCGTCGACGGTGTGACCGGCGTGCTGAGCCACGACGACCTGGAGACGGCTGCAATGGACGCGCTCGACCTCGATCCGGTCGATTGTCGCGAGCACGCGTTGCGCTATTCGTGGGAAGCGTGCACTCGACAATTCGTCAACGCCTTGGTGCAGCCATCCGGCGTGGAACTCCACCGGGCGATCCAGGACGGGCTGTCGGTCTAGGGCCTTGCCGTGACGATTTTCCAGGCGGACAAGAGCAGGCGCTGAGACGGCGTTCAGGCTGGCCAGAGCGACATTACGGCGCGAGCGAACGCCGCGCCGATCGCCGCCCCGGCGAGAACGTCGGTTGGGTAGTGGAGCCCCAGCACCACGCGCGACGTAGCCACCAGCAGGGCGAACGGGACGAGCAGCGGAGCGAGTTCCGGCGCGTGAGTCGTTGCGATCAGCGTGAAGCTGACGGCATGCAGGGTGTGGCCGGACGGGAAGCTGTACCGATCCAGCGGGGCTGTGCCCGACTGGATACTCGCGTACGAGATGAAGGGACGCTCCCGCACCAGTCGATGTTTCAGTTGCCGGTACAACGCCGTGCCGGCGAGTCCAGCGGCCGCCATCTGGGCGGCTACCAAGGCACCCTGCGGACCGCTCAGCGCGAAAGCCAGCATCAGCACGTACCAGACGATGCCGTCGCCGAGCCGGCTGACGGTCACGAACAGCCGGCGCGTCGGGACGTGTTGGCAGCCTCGATTCACTCGCAGGCAGAGTGCGTGTTCTGCATGATCGAAGCGGTGCCAGAGTCCGGTCGTGACTGTCGGTGTCATGCGCGCCTCCTGCACGGCACGGCTGGATTGCGCCGGCCTGCTGCACGCACCATAGCCATCGGTTGCGACGTTTCCGTGGCAGGCGCATTAAGGATTGCTTACAGGCAGATCCTTATGTCGAATCGGGAGAGGCGGCGCTCGACCAGTTCGACTGTCACGCGTTGGTCAAATCGAGGACGTAAAAGGGAAGGGACTTCCACTCGTGAGGCCTGAACCATGTCGAATTTCCGGCAAGCCCTGCAGACACAGCGCTGGGACGATCATCGCTATTACCACCACAGCGTCGTCAACCAGTCGCTGCACTTCGTAAGCGCGGTCAGTTTCCTCTGCGCCTATGCGCTGCTTCTCATCAGTCCTGCTGCGGCCGCCCTGGTGGCCTGGCTCATCGCGATGACTTCGCGCCAGGCCGGCCATTTCTTCTTCGAACCCAAGGGCTACGACGAGGTGAACCAGGCCACCCACGAGCACAAGGAAGCAATCAAGGTCGGCTACAACCTGCGCCGGAAGGTCGTGCTGCTCGCCGTCTGGGCACTGTCGCCGCTGGCGCTGGTCGCGGATCCGGCGCTGTTCGGCATCTTCGAGCCGCACACGAACCTGGCCGGATTCTTCGAGCACGTCGGCATGATCTGGCTGGTCGTGGGCGTCGGCGGCTTGCTGTTCCGCACGCTGCACCTGTGCTTCCTCAAGGACCTGCAGACCGGGCTCGTCTGGTGCACGAAAATCGTCACCGACCCGTACAACGACATCAGGCTCTATCACAAGGCGCCGCTGCACCTGCTGCGAGGGGAGCGGCCGTCCGCGGCGAGGCTGCCGCATTGACCGGTGGCAGACCGATTCTTGCACGCACCATTTCGCGCAAGACCTTTCGCTGGATCGCGCGGTTCGTCAGGCCCGGCGGGGTTGTCCACCACCCGTCGGTCGCCATGTCACGGGCCGCTCCGACGATGCGCTGCATCACTTCCTCGAAATCATGCTCGGAGTAATTGAGGCTGAAGATGAACCGGCCCGTGCCGACCCAGCTGAGCGTCAGGCCGTGGGCGCGCAGGTAGAACTGCAACATCCAGTTGTAGCGCGAAGGCTGCTGGTAGCAGACCGTCCAGATCGTGGCGAGATTGCGCACGCGAACCGGCACCTGCGCTTCGCGCAGCCGTGCGTTAAGGACTTCCGCGCGTCGGTTCCATGTGTCGTCGAGCCCTGCGTAGAGCGCTCGCAACTCCGGTTGCTCCTCGAGGGCGACCAGGAACTCGTTCATCGATGCCATCACGTAAGGGTGCGCATTGAATGTGCCGCGCGCGAAGCAGACGTCGGCCGGCTTGTCTTCGTCGAATCGGCGCATCAGGTTGGCTCGACCGCAGACCACGCCGACCGGCAGGCCACCACCGAGCGTCTTGCCGTAGGTGACGAGGTCGGCCCGGACGCCGAAATACTCCTGCGCGCCGCCGGGTGCGAGCCGGAAACCGACGAACACCTCGTCGAAAATCAGCGGAATGCCGCGCTCCGTGCAGACGGCACGCAGGCGCTCGAGCCACGATCGGTAAGCCGACTGGTCGAACCGTGCCGAACGCGCGCTGTTGACGAGTGTGGAGTCGCCAGGCGCGGCGGAGTTCGGATGCAGCGCCTGCAGCGGGTTGACCAGCACGCACGCGATGTCCTTGCGGCGACTGAGCACTCGCAAGGTGGCATCGTCCATGTCCTTGAGCGTGTACGTGGTGTCGGCCGGGATCGGGTTGCCGATGCCGGGTTGCACGTCTCCCCACCAGCCGTGATAGGCGCCGCAAAAGCGAACGACGTGCGTGCGGCCCGAGTGATAGCGGGCGAGGCGCACCGCCTGCATCACCGCCTCGGTGCCGGACATGTGGAAGGATACTTCGTCGAGTCCGGAGATCCGCTTCAGGCGCGCAACGTTGTCGGCGACTACCGGGTGATAGGCGCCAAGAACCGGGCCGAGCTCACGGACTCGTGCGATTCCGCGATCGATGCATGCCTTGTAGAAGTCGTAGCCGAGCAGGTTGACCCCGTACGAGCCCGCGAGGTCGTAGGACTGGTTGCCATCCACGTCAGTAAGCGTGACGCCCGAGGACGACTGCAGAAAGGCCGTGCCCTTGAGTTGCGCTCGCACGATGCCGCGGTACTGGAAAGGCACGCGATTGCGGTTGATGAACTGCAGGTCGGAAATGCCGCCTTCGGCTGCAGAGCTCAACGTGTCGCCGGCCGGATACTTTGCTGCAAGTGCTGCGCCGAGGCGCTGCAACCCCTGGCGACGCTGCTCTGCCAGCGCGGGCTCCGCGCCATCGCTGCGAAAGAATTCGTGCTCGTCGTATTCGTAGTTTGGAATCAGCGCCGCCAGCCACCTGGAAATCCGGGGATGCCCTGCGAGCGACCGATGCTTGGCGGCAGAAAGTTCAAGACGGCGACGGGCAGCGGGGGCCGCGACGGCGACCCCACCAGCAATCGCAGTCAGGACCCACGGGTTCAAGTCCACCACGTACCTCCGCCGCAAAGGTACCTTGGCTGGATGACACGTCGATGACTGCTGCGTGGGGGCGCAGCGCAGCGGCCTGGTTGGCCGGCAACGCGACGCTGAATTTCTGGCTGACCAACCGGATTCCCCGTAAGTCGCTCACCTGGATTGTCGGCCGCCTGAGCAAGGTTGAGCATCCGGTCGTGCGCGACCTGTGCCTTGCAGCCTGGCAGGCCTTCGCCGACCTGGACCTGTCCGACGCGAAGTCCCGCGATTTCCGCAGCATGCACGCCTGCTTCACGCGACAACTGCGCGAAGGTGCGCGGCCGCCGGACCCGCGGCCCGCGGTGCTGGCCAGTCCGAGTGACGGTATCGTGGGTGGTTGCGGGACGATCGACGGCCAGACTTTGCTGCAGGCGAAGGGATCGACCTACGGCCTGGTCGATCTCCTGGCCGGCGACGGAGAACTCGCGGACTCGTTCGAGGGGGGAACCTACGTCACGCTGCGACTGACTTCAGCGATGTATCACCGGTTCCACTCGCCGCACGACTGCCAGGTCGCGCGGGTCACTTACGTTGCCGGCGACGCGTTCAACGTCAATCCGGCGACGCTCGCCCGGATCCCCCGGCTGTTCTGTCGCAACGAGCGGGCCATCGTTCGCTGCCGTCTCGACAACAGCGGCGCCGTGATTGCGCTGGTACCTGTCGCGGCCATCCTGGTTGCCAGCATCCGGTTGAGCTTCCTGGACGTGACCTTGCACCTGCGCTACCGGGGACCGAACGAAATCACGTGCGCTGCCCGCCTGGCCAAGGGAGAAGAGATGGGCTGGTTCGAACACGGGTCGACGATCATCGTCCTCGCACCGGCGTCGTACCGGCTGGCCGACGGTGTCCAGCCGGGCCAGCGGCTGCGGGCAGGGCAGGCGTTGCTGGCGAAAGCGTGAATTGGTGTCATCGAACGTTCAAGAAACCGTCATATTCATTGCATATATTGCACGGCTTTAGCTGCGGCGGACCGGGTCTCGCCAAGGCACGAGCACGGGCAGGATGGGGGAGAGCTGGATAATGACAAGCAACGGCAGCAACTGGAACGCGATCATGCAGTACTCATTCCTGCATGTGTTTGCCAACGACGGGTTGATCGATCGCGACGAGCTGCAAATGCTCGAGCGCCTCGCATTGCAGGACGGCGCCGTGGACGACAGGGAGCGGGACGTGCTCACCCGCGTTTTCGCCCGGGTGAATCCGCAGACCGTCGATCCGGTCGTGTGGGAAGAACTGCAGCGCTTCAAGGCACAGTTCGACATTCCCTGACCGGCGAAGGTCCGCCGCGACTCAAAGTTCAGACACAGAGAGCCGGCGCAACAGCGCCATCCGCTTGTCCTGGTGTTCCGCCATGCGCTCGAGCACATTGGCGAGGAACGAAACCGTCTCCACGATCCGCGGGCCTTTATTGAGCATCACGCACTCCGCCCTGCTGCTCATCACGGCATCGCTCACCTCGGCGCGGGACGGGGCGCCGGCCTTGGCGAGCCCCTCCAGTACCTGCGTGGCCCACACCACGGGCACGTGAGCGGCCTCGCAGACCCACAGGATTTCTTCCTGCAGTTCCGACAGCCGTTCAAAGCCGACTTCGACGGCCAGGTCGCCGCGGGCAACCATGATGCCGATCGGGGGGCCGTTCAACGCTGCCAGGAGGATTCGCGGCAGGTTGCGGAAGGCCAGGGCATTCTCGATCTTGAGCAGGATGCCGAGTTGCCCGGCTTCCAACCTGCGCATTTCGTCCTGCAGCCGCTGCACGTCCTGCTCGGTCCGCAGGAACGACAGCGCAACGATGTCGGCGTAGCGCACGACTTCGCGCAGGTCGACCAGGTCCTTGTCGGTCATCGCCCCGAGTCCAAGGTCGGTATCGGGGAAATTGATGCCTTTTTCCTCGCGCAGTTTGGCGCCGCCTGGCGGCGCATGCGTGACGCCGATTTCGATCGTGTCGCCGTGATTGCGCCGGACGAAGCCGCCGATCTTGCCGTCGTCGAGCCAGACACGCTGTCCGGGTTGGGCGTGTTCGAACGCGGCCTCCAGCGTGCAGTGAATTCTCGCCGGTACGATCAAGCCGGTCGTCGGGTCCACGGTCTCCGCTGTGCCGGGCCGATTCTCGCGCGTCAGCACGAGCGTGTCGCCGATGTTGAGCCGGATCGGGACCACGAACGGCGGCAGGCGACCGACGCTGAAATGACCCGCCGGGCCTTCGGCATCCTCGATGTCCAGCCGCGAGTCTTCGCCGATGTGCGCGCTGCGCTCCAGTTCGGCCAGCAACGAGCGGTCCGACGTGTCCAGCACGCGCAACAAGCGGCTGCGACCGCGCAGGTCGGTCATCCGCAGCATCCGGCCCCGCCTCCACGCGCCGTGTGCCGCTGCGATCGGCACCGTGGTGGCACCCGCTGGAGCCGGCTCGGGATCTGTTTCCGGCGTGAACCAGAGACGGGCGGGTTCCAGCAGTCGCCCGAGCGCATCGCAGCGAGGCTTGATGCGCAGCAGGTGGCCGGCCGGTTCCAGCGCGCCGGTGCGCAACTTGGGCCCCGCCAGGTCGGCCTGGACGCGACAGCTTCTGCCGACGCTGCGCTCTGCCAGGCGCAGATTGGCGACCATGCGCTGCCATTCTGCAGGACCGTCGTGCGCGCAGTTGATGCGCATGATGTCCATGCCTTCGCGCAGCAGGTCGAGCAACAGCCCCGGGTCGTCCGCCGCCTCGCGCGGCATGGTAACCATGATGCGAGTCGACCGGGACGGTGGCATGGGCCCGAGCAGCCGCCGCGAATGCTCCCGCAGCAGCAGGGGGCCGGTGGTGAAGTCGGCGGGCGGCGCAGGAACCTCCGACTCGGGCGCGCCCGCCAGCGCCTCGAGGCAGGTGATCACCGCGTTCAACGACGCGAGCACGTGGGACTCGAGCACGCCGAGCGTCGACAGGCCGAGCGACTGCAGGTCCTGCTGCAACGGGCGGATGTCACGTTGCCTGAGGCTGAGGTAGTGCAGCAGGTTCCTCGCGCTGGCCCGGTTCCTGGGAGCAACGTTGGCCAGCACTGCTGCGTATTCGGCCTCGAATTCCAGCGCACCCGTGCGGATCGACTCGAGCGCGACCAGCGTGCGCTGGATCAGCCTGTCTTTGACCATGCCGCAACCCCCAAGTTGATCGCTCAGGGTGGCGCACGCAGGTTACAGGCGGATTGCAGGTTACGGCTCCGCCGCGAGCACTGTGCTTGTGGGTCGTTCCAGGTCGGTGGCTGACGCCCGATCAGTGACTTCCTGCCTGCACGAACTTCGCAAAGCGGCGCGCGGCTTCGTCGCAGTCGTCGAGACTGGCAACCAGCGAGATACGAATGCGGCCCAGCCCGGGATTGCCGGATCCGGTCTCACGCGCGAGGTACCGGCCCGGCAGCACGGTCACGTGCTGCTGCGCAAACAGGCCGCGCGTGAAGGCCTCGTCATCACCCACGCGAGGCCAGAGATAGAATCCGCCCGCGGGGATGGCAATGTCCTGCTGCAGGGCTGCCGCAATCACGGGCGTGACGCGCGCGAACTTCTCGCGGTACAGGCGACGGTTCTCCACGACGTGCGCTTCGTCGTTCCAGGCCGGTACGCTCGCGAGCTGGGTGTGGGCCGGCACGGCGCAGCCATGATAGGTGCGATAGAGCCGGTAGCGTGCGAGGATCCCCGCGTCGCCGGCGACGAACCCCGAACGCAGGCCCGGCACGCTCGAGCGCTTCGACAGGCTGTGGAACACGACGCAGCGCTCGAACTGCGTGTTGCCCGCGCGAAATGCAGCCTGCAGCAGCCCCGTGGGCGGTGACGCTTCATCGAAATACAATTCCGAGTAGCACTCGTCCGCTGCGATCACGAAGCCGTGGCGGGACGAGAGTTCCAGCGCGCGTTGCAGGTAGGCGTCCGGCATGACGGCGCCCGTCGGGTTGCCGGGAGTGCAAAGGAACAGCACCTGGCAGCGGCTCCAGGTCGCCGCGTCGATCGCGTCCAGGTCGGGCAGATATGCATTGCCTTCGGTGCAGTCGAGGAAGCGCGGTTCGGCGCCCGCGAGCAGCGCCGCACCCTCATAGATCTGATAGAACGGGTTCGGCATCAGCACCAGCGGTCGCGAGCCACGCCCAGCGGATTCAGCGTCGACCGCCGCCTGTACGAACGAGAACAGCGCCTCGCGCGTGCCGTTGACCGGCAGCACCATGTCATCCGCGCGCACGATCTGCGCAGGCAGGCCGAACCGCCGCTCGAGCCAGCGCGCGATGGCCTCGCGCAGTTGTGGCAGGCCGAGCGCCACCGGGTAACTGCCGAGCGACTCGCCGAGTGCGCGAACCAGGGCTGCAGCCACGAAGGCCGGAGGCGTGTGCCTGGGTTCGCCGATGGAAAGCGGGATCGGGCGCAGCGATGACGGCGGCACCGCACCCGCGAGCAGCGCGCGCAGTCGCTCGAACGGGTAGGGCTGCAGCAGGTCGAGTCGGGGATTCACGGCGGCCAGCTCCGGCGTTCGATCACGTCAAGCCGGGCGCAGTGCCTGGTCGCGCCGATCGAGCGCCTGGCCGATGCGTTCGCGCAATCGATCGCAGGCTGCAACCGTCAATGGGCCGCCCTGCGCGTCGGTGATGTAGAAGACGTCCTCCGCGCGTTCACCGATGGTCATGATCTTGGCGGTGTTGACGTCGATCTGTTCGGCGAGGAACACCCTGCCGATCTCGGACAGCAAGCCGGGCCGGTCGCCGGCGATGATCTCGAGCACGGTGCGGTTCTGCAGCGGGTCCTCGGTGAAGGTGATCTGCGTCGGGGTCGTGAACATCCGCACCTGGCGCGGTGCGCGACGCGTCACGACCGGCAGGTCGGCTTCGGGGCTGAGCAGGACCCGGCGCAACTGCTGCTCGATCTGATGGGCGCGTTGCCTGTCGGCGATCGGCAAGCCCGTATCCTCGAGCACCAGGTAGGTGTCCAGCCCCAAGCCGCCATCGAGCGGCGTGATGCGTGCGTCGACGATGTTGAGTCCCATCTGGTCGAGCAGCGCGGTCGTGCGAGCGAAATTCTCCTGCCGGTGCGGCCCGCAGGTGAGCACGGCGTTGCCGCCGCGCTCGACCGCCGTACGCACGGCCACGAGCAGCGAGACGTCCTCGGGCTCGGTGTCGGCAAGCAACGTCGTGTGCCACGCAACTTCGGCCGGGGTATAGCGCAGGAAGTAGATGTCGTTCATGCGCGCCCAGATCGTCGCGGCGCGTTCGGGTTGCACGTGTTCGTGCGCCAGCAGTTCGAGCGCCTTGGCCTTGGTCTCGGCCACCAGCTCGACACGGTCGACCGGCGATTCGATGCCGCGGCGCAACGCGCGGCGCACGCGCTCGTAGAAATCGTGGAACAGCGACGCCTTCCACGAATTCCAGAGCTTCGGGTTGGTGCCGCGCACGTCGGCGACGGTCAGCAGGTACAGGTAATCGAGGTGGGTCTGGTCGCCGACGATCCGCGCGAAATCCTGGATGACCTTGGGATCGGAGATGTCCTTCTTCTGCGCCGTCACCGAGAACAGCAGGTGGTTGCGCACGAGCCAGGACACCAGGCGCGAGTCGTAGCGCGTGAGTCCCTGCTCGAGACAGAACGCCTCGGCATCGACCGAGCCCAGGTCGGAGTGGTCGCCGCCGCGGCCCTTGGCGATGTCGTGAAACAGCGCGGCGAGGTACGCGAGTTCCGGCCGCTGCAGCGTGGCGAACAGGCGTGACATCTCGGGCAGTTCGTGCTCGAAGCGCGGCAGCGCCATGCGGCGCAGGTTGCGCAGCACGAAGAGGATGTGCGCGTCGACCGTGTAGGCGTGGAACAGGTCGTACTGCATGCGGCCGACGACGCGGCCGAATGCCGGGATGTAGCGGCCGAGCACGCCGTACAGGTTCATGCGGCGCAGTTCGTGCGTGACGCCCGCCGCTGCGCGCAGCAGTTCGAGGAACAGGCGGTGATGCCGCGGGTTCTGCCGGAACTCTTCATCGATCAGCCACAGGTGCCGGCCGAGCAGGCGGATGGTCGTGGCGCGCACGCCGCGGATGTCCGGGTTCTCCTGCAGCAGCCGGAACAGTTCGAGGATGGCCGAAGGGTTGCGGACGAACGTGTCGTCGCCCGTCACCTCGAGGTAATCGTTGCGGATCTGGAAGCGCGGGTTGAGCGGGACGATCGTGTTCTCGCCCTCGTTCAGGATCGCCTCGCGGAACAGCTGCAGCAACATCTCGTTGAGCAGGCTGACGTCCATCACGGTGCGGTAATACCGCTGCATGAACTGCTCGACCGCGAGCGTGTAGGTCGCGTCCTCGTAGCCGAACTGCTTCGCGATGCGGATCTGGTGATCGAACAGCAGCCGGTCTTCGCGCCGGCCGGTGATCGTGTGCAGCGCGAAGCGCACCTTCCACAGGAACGCCTGCGCCTGCCGCAGCTTGCGCAATTCGGCGTCCGTGAGAAAGCCGTGGCCGATCAATTCATCGAGCGTCTCGGCGCCGAAATGCCGCTTGGCGACCCAGCCGATCGTCTGGATGTCGCGCAAGCCGCCCGGGCTGGCCTTCACGTTCGGTTCGAGGTTGTAACCGGTGTCGTGGTAGCGGTGATGGCGTGACTGCTGTTCGGCGACCTTCGCTTCGAAGAACGCCTTCGACGACCACACCTTGTCCTGCGCGAGTGCCCGGCGCATCGACTGGAACAGGTGATCGGGTCCGGCGAGCAGGCGTGCTTCGATGAACGTGGTGGCCACGCTGACGTCCGCTGCGCTTTCGCGCTGGCAGTCGTCGATCGTGCGCACCGAGTGACCGACCTCGAGGCCGATGTCCCACAGGAACGCCAGGAAGCGCTCGATCCCGGCTTCGGCTGCGACGATTTCACTCTTCGGCAGCAGGATCAGGACGTCGATGTCGGAGCAGGGGTGCAGTTCGCCGCGGCCATAGCCACCGACGCCGATCAGGTTCACCTCGTTTGCGTGCGCGCCGACGTGCAGTTGCCAGGCGCTGCGCAGCACGATGTCGACCATGCGCGCGCGATCGCGCACGAGGCCTTCCACCGGCTCGTCGTCGGCAAACCGCAACTTGAGGCTGGCATCGCCATCGGCCAGCGCCTTGCGAAAGGCAGCGATCGGGTCGTGCGAGGCTGCCAGCGCGGTGGGCAACGTGGCCAGGAACGGCCACGCAGCAGGTGCAAAGGCAATCGGGCCCAGGTCCTGTTCGTCGATCGGAGCCAGCGGTGTGCTCACGCCGGGGGCTGCTCGCTGGCGCCGAGCGTCAGGACTTCATGGCCGGTCGGGGTCACGAGGATCGTGTGCTCCCACTGCGCCGAAAGCGAATGGTCGCGCGTGATCACTGTCCAGCCATCGGGCAGCAGGCGCACGTCACGCCGGCCCGCGTTGACCATCGGCTCGATGGTGAAGGTCATGCCGGCCTCCAGTTCGAGTCCGGTGCCTGCCGTGCCGTAATGCAGCACCTGCGGGTCCTCGTGGAAGCCGCGGCCGATGCCGTGGCCGCAGTATTCGCGCACCACCGAGCAATGGTTCGCCTCGACGAACTTCTGGATCGTCGCGCCGATGTCGCCGAGACGCGCGCCGGGCCGCACGGTGCGGATACCGAGCCACATCGCCCGGTAGGTGAGGTCGCAGAGGCGAACCGCGTGCGGCAGCGGCTTGCCGACGTGGAACATGCGGCTGGTGTCACCGTGGAATCCGCCCTTGATCACGGTGATGTCGATGTTGACGATGTCGCCGTGCTTCAGTTTCTTGTCGCCCGGAATGCCGTGACAGACGACGTGGTTCACCGAGGTGCAGATCGACTTCGGGAACCCACGGTAGTCGAGCGGGGCGGGGACTGCCTGTTGCTGGCCCACGATGTAGTCGTGGCAGATCTGGTTCAGCTCGTCCGTCGTGACGCCCGGGACGACCTGCGGCCCGATCATGTCGAGCACGTCGGCGGCGAGGCGGCCCGCGACGCGCATGGCGGCCTGGTCCGCCGGACCCTTGATCAGCACATGCCCGGTGGCGTCCTTGGACGAAGCGGGCGCCGGAGTCGGGGAATACTGCATTTAGGGCGGGTCCTCGCGCCCCGGATCCCCCGGCCTGGCCTGCGCCCGCCGAGGCGGGAGAGGGTGGGCAGGGACGAAGCGCGTAAGTAATTGAAAATCCGAGGCCGCGATGGTATAAAGCGCGGCCTTTTTTGACAACGAAATCCGCACACACACCGTCACGTGTGGCTGGGTGCCCGGCAGGTCGTGAGACTTTCCTGGGTTGCCGCATGGGGTGTGTGGAGGTTCAACCCTTCAAGGAGTTTTCTATGACCGGCATGTCCATGCGACAGATGCTGGAGGCGGGTGTTCATTTTGGACACCAGACCCGCTTCTGGAACCCGAAGATGTCCCAGTTCATCTTCGGCGAACGTAACCGAATCCACATCATCAACCTCGAGCACTCGCTGCCGCTCTACAACGAGGCTGCAGGGTTCATCCGCAACGTCGTCGCCGACGGCGGCAAGGTGCTTTTCGTCGGCACCAAGCGCTCCGCACGCGAACCGATTGCCCAGGAGGCCACCCGCTGCGGCATGCCCTACGTCAGCCACCGCTGGCTCGGCGGCATGCTCACCAATTTCAAGACGATCAAGCAGTCGATCCGCCGTCTCGCCGAAATCGACGAGATGCAGGCGAACGGCACGCTCGACCAGCGCAGCAAGCGCGAAGCGCAGATGGTGCGTCGCGAGCGCGAAAAGCTCGACCGCAGCCTCGGCGGCATCAAGGACATGGACGGCCTGCCGGACGTCATGTTCGTCATCGACGTCGGGCATGAGAAAATCGCGATCCACGAAGCGCAGAAGCTCGGCATCCCGGTCGTCGCGGTGGTCGACACCAACTGCTCGCCGGAAGGCATCAGCTACGTGATCCCCGGCAACGACGACGCCATGCGCGCGATCCAGCTCTACAGCGCGGGCATCGCCGATGCCGTCATCGAAGGCCGTTCGACGGTCCTCGAAATGCCGGTCGGTGAAGACGAATTCGTCGAACTCGACGAGGAAGGCAAGCCGCGTTCGCGCACGGGCGCGCCGAAGCCGTCCCGCAGGGCCCCGGCCCGCAAGAAGACCGCCGCCAGTCCCAAGCGCAAGCCGGCCGACGACACCGCGGCCGCCGAGCAGCGCGCCGAAGAACTGATCGAGGCCGATCCGGAAGAGAGCGCCGAGGCGTTCATGGCCCGTCGTGAGGCTGCCCGCAAGAAGCCGGCCGCTGCGGCTGCTGCTCCTGCTGCTCCTGCTCCTGCTCCTGCTGCCGCTGGCGCCGCTGAAGTTGCCCCGACTCCGACCGAAGGCGCCTGATCATGGCCGTTACCGCAGAAGCAGTGAAGGCGCTGCGTGAGCGCACCGGCGCCGGCATGATGGAGTGCAAGAAGGCGCTGGTCGAGACGAACGGCGACCTCGAAGCCGCCGCCGAGATCATGCGGAAGTCGGGCCTCGCCAAGGCGGACAAGAAGGCCGGCCGCGTGGCCGCCGAAGGGGTGGTCGTCGTCGAGCGTTCTGCCGACGGCAAGCAGGCCGCGGTCGTCGAGGTCAACTCGGAAACAGACTTCGTCGCGCGCGAGAAGGACTTCCAGGGCTTCGCGGCCGACGTCGCCAGGGCTGCGCTCGCCGCGCAGCCGGCCGACCTGGACGCGCTGCTGGCCACGAAGCTGGCCTCGGGCAAGACCATCGAAGAGACCCGCCGTGAACTGATCGCCCGCATCGGCGAGAACATCGGCGTGCGCCGCTTCGAGATCGTCCGGTCGGATGCTCCGCTTGCCACCTATAGCCACGGCACCCGCATCGGCGTGGTCGTGGTCCTGCAGGGCGGCGACGACGCGCTCGGCCGTGACCTGGCGATGCACGTCGCCGCGATCAACCCGATGTACCTGTCGGCCGACGACGTGCCGGCTGACCAGGTCGCCAAGGAGAAGGAAATCTTCGTCGCCCAGGTGGCACAGGACCCGAAGGCCGCTGGCAAGCCGGCAGAAATCGTGGTCAAGATGGTCGACGGCAAGATCCGCAAGTTCCTTGGTGAAATCACGCTGCTCGGCCAGCCGTTCGTGAAGGACGACAAGCAGGCGGTCGGCGATGTCCTGAAGAAGGCCAACGCCAGGGTCGCGCGCTTCGTGCGCTTCGAAGTCGGCGCCGGCATCGAAAAGAAGCAGGAAAACTTCGCCGAGGAAGTGGCCGCCGCGGTTCGGGGCTCCTGAGTCCCGGGCGCGCCCGGTGTGTTCGACCTCCCCGGAACCCCGCACGAGCGGGGTTCCTTATAATGGCAGCCTGGTAATGGCAGCCTGCAACTGGGCCGCTGGCGAGGGACGATGGAACCGAAAGCAGAACCGCAACGGCGCAACCGCCGCATCCTCGTCAAGCTGTCGGGCGAGGCCCTCATGGGGGACTCGGACTACGGCATCGACCCGGCCTTCCTCCGTCGTCTCGCCAGCGAAATCCGCAGCGTCCAGGAAACGGGCACCGAAATCGGCGTGGTGGTGGGCGGCGGCAACCTGTTCCGCGGCGCCGGTCTCGCGCGTGCAGGCATGGATCGCGTCACCGGCGATCACATGGGAATGCTCGCCACGGTCATGAACTCGCTGGCCCTGCAGGACGCGCTCGAATCCATGGGCGTGGCCACCCGCGTCATGTCCGCCGTGCGCATCAACCAGGTGTGCGAGGACTACATCCGTCGCCGCGCCGTGCGCCATCTCGAGAAGGGGCGCGTGATCATTTTCGCCGCCGGCACGGGCAACCCGTTCTTCACGACCGACACGGCGGCGAGCCTGCGCGCCATCGAGATCGAGGCCGACCTGCTGCTGAAGGCCACCAAGGTGGATGGCATCTACGACGCCGACCCGATGCTCAATCCGTCGGCGAAGCGGTACGATCGCCTGACGTACGACCAGGTTCTCGACCAGCGGCTCAACGTGATGGACCAGACGTCGATCGTCCTGTGCCGCGACCACCACCTGCCGCTGCGTGTTTTCAACCTGAACGATCCGGGCGCCCTCGTGCGTGCTGCCACTGGCAGTGACGTGGGCACGCTGGTCACGAACTGAGACGGCCCGAGCCGTTCGACCGGGAGATTCCATGCTCGAAGAAGTGAAAAAAGACGCCGCCGAACGCATGGCCAAGTGCGTTGCTGCCTACCGGCACGAACTGAAGCGCCTGCGCACGGGGCGAGCCAGCGCCAGCCTGGTCGACCACATCCGGGTCGACTACTACGGCGCCGAATCGCCGCTGAACCAGGTGGCGAACGTCGCGGTCGAGGACGCGCGCACGCTCACGATCGTGCCGTACGACAAGCAGATGGTCGCGGTGATCGAGAAGGCCATCATGAAGTCCGACCTCGGCATCACGCCGAACACGGCCGGCAGCGTCATCCGCGTGCCGATGCCCGCGCTCACCGAAGAACGCCGCCGCGACCTGACCAAGGTCGTGAAGCACGAAGCCGAGAACGCGCGCGTCGCGATCCGCAACGTGCGCCGTGACGTAATGCAGGACCTGAAGGAAATGCTGAAGGAAAAGCTCGTCTCCGAGGACGACGACCGTCGCGCCCAGGAGGACGTGCAGAAGCTCACCGACAAGTTCGTCGCCGAGGTCGACGTGGTCCTGCACGAGAAGGAAAAGGAACTGATGCAGGTCTGACGCCGTGTCGCAAGCCGCAGCGGGCGCGTCCGGCCTCCCACGCCACGTCGCCGTCATCATGGATGGCAACGGGCGCTGGGCCCAGCGCCGTGCATTGCCGCGCCACCTCGGTCACCGGGCGGGCGCGAAGGCCGTGCGTGCGACCGTCGAAGGTTGCGCGCGGCGCGGCGTCGAGGCACTCACTATCTTCGCGTTCTCCAGCGAGAACTGGCAGCGGCCGCAGGACGAAGTCACGCGGCTCATGGAGCTGTTCATCGAATCGATCGACAAGGAAGTCGATGAGCTGCACCGCAACGGCATCCGCATTCGCTTCATCGGCGAGCTGGCGCGGTTGCGCGCCGGGCTCGGAGCGAAGATTGCGGCCGCCGAGGCGCGCACCGCGGCCAATCAGCGCATGACCCTGTTCATCGCAATCTCGTACGGTGGACGCTGGGACATCGTCGAGGCCGCGCGCAGGCTGGCGATTCGCGCCGTCGCCGGCGAGATCAGGCCCGAAGCGATCGACGAAGCCCTGTTCGCGGATCAGTTGCAGCTGGCGGGTGCGCCCGAACCGGACCTGTTCATCCGCACCGGCGGCGAGCAGCGCATCAGCAACTTCCTGCTCTGGAACCTCGCGTACTCGGAACTCTATTTCTGCGACACGCTCTGGCCCGACTTCGACGATGCAGCGCTCGACGCCGCGTTGCGTTTCTACGCCAGCCGGCAGCGACGCTTCGGCTTGACCGACGCGCAGGCCGCACGATGAACGCCGCCCTGCGAGCGCGCATAGTGACCGCGTTGCTGCTCGCAGCCCTGGTCATCGTCGTTCTGGTCTGGCTGCCGCCCGAGGTGGCGGTGGCAATGATCGCGGTCGCAATCTTCGCTGGCGGTTACGAGTGGGCTGGGTTCGCGCGGCTGCAATCCGTGCCGGCCCGGCTCGCGTACGCTGCCGCCATCCTGCTGGCGCTGACGGGCGCCGAGATGCTCGCAGCCGACCCGCGCTGGCTCCTGGATATCCTGCGCATCGCCGCCGGCTGGTGGCTGCTCGCGTTTGTCTGGCTGGCGCTGCGGGCGCGGGCGGGTGGACGGCTCGCGGCCGCCGTGGCCGGTTTCCTGGTGCTGGTGCCTGCAGGCATCGGCCTGTCCCACCTCGTCACGCTGCAGCCGCACGGTCAGGAACTGCTGCTTTACCTGCTGGTGCTGATCGCCGCGGCCGACGTCGGCGCGTACTTCGGCGGCCGCACGTTCGGGCGCCGCAAACTCGCGCCGCACGTGAGCCCGGGCAAGACATGGGAAGGTTTCGCGGCCGGCATGCTGGCCGCAGCCGCTGTGGCCGTTGCCGGCGCGTTCATGTTCCACATGCCATTCTGGCCGTGGCTGTTCATCTGTGAGCTGGTCGCGCTGGTGTCGGTAGTCGGCGACCTGACCGAAAGCATGTTCAAGCGTCACGTCGGCCTGAAGGACAGCGGCCGGCTGCTGCCCGGTCACGGCGGTATCCTCGACCGCATCGACAGCCTCACCGCGGCGGCGCCGACGTTCCTGCTCGGGCTGCTGGCGCTGGGCCTGGTCCCGTGAAGCGGGTCGCGGTCCTCGGCAGCACCGGCAGCATCGGTGTCAGCACGCTCGACGTGCTCGCGCGCCATCCCGATCGTTACCTGGTCACCGCGCTGGCCGCTGCTTCGAACCGGACGGTGCTGTTCGACCAGTGCGTGCGATTCCGGCCGGCGGTCGCGGTCCTGCAGGATCCCGCGGCCGCGCGAATGCTCGCGCTCGACCTGCGTGCGGCCGGGTGCCCGACGGCAGTGGCCAGCGGTGTCGAGGCGCTGAACGCGGTCGCGGCCAGTCCCGAGGTGGACGTGGTGATGGCAGCCATCGTCGGCGCTGCCGGGTTGCCGTCCACGCTCGCGGCGGCATGTGCAGGGAAGCACGTCCTGGTCGCGAACAAGGAATCGCTGGTCATGGCGGGCGCGTTGCTCGTCGAGGCTGCACGCCGCAGTGGTGCGGTGCTGATCCCGATCGACAGCGAGCACAACGCGATCTTCCAGTGCATGCCACCCTCGCTGCTGACGGGCGAGGCACCCCGAGGCGTGCACCGCATCCTGCTCACCGCGTCGGGCGGGCCGTTCCTGCGCGCCCCGCGCGAGCAGATGGCAGTCGTCACTCCGGAGCAGGCCTGCGCCCATCCGCGCTGGCGCATGGGCCGCAAGATTTCGGTGGATTCGGCGACCCTGATGAACAAGGGGCTCGAACTGATCGAGGCCTGCGTGCTGTTCGGGATGGAACCGTCGCGCGTCAGCGTGGTCGTACATCCGCAGAGCATCGTGCATTCGATGGTGGAATACGTGGATGGATCGATCCTGGCGCAGCTCGGCAACCCGGACATGCGCACCCCGATCGCCCACGCCCTCGGTTGGCCGGAGCGGATAGGCTCCGGTGTAGAATCACTGGATCTGGTGGCCGCCGCGCGGCTCGATTTCGAGGCTCCGGACCTGGCGCGGTTTCCCGCGCTGGTCCTGGCGCGTGCCGCCGCAGAGGCGGGCGGGACGGCACCGGCGGCGCTCAACGCGGCCAACGAGGTGGCGGTGTCGGCGTTCCTGGAGGGCCGGCTCGACTTCCTCGGCATTCCGGCGCTGATCGATGGCGTGATGTGCGCGCATCACAACGCGCCTGCGAACGACATTGGGGACATTCTGGCGGCAGATCGATGGGCCCGTGACCTCGCGCAGGCGAGGCTGGGACAGGCTGCCCGGGCAGGAACATGACGATACTGACTTACATCCTGGCTTTCCTCGTGGCCATCGGCATCCTGGTCGCGGTGCACGAGTACGGCCATTTCTGGATGGCCCGGCGCATGGGGATCAAGGTCATGCGCTTCTCGATCGGTTTCGGCCGCGTGCTCTGGTCGCGGCGCGGCGCGGATGATACCGAGTATGCATTTTCTGCAATCCCATTAGGGGGTTACGTCAAGCTTCTCGACGAACGCGAAGGTCCGGTCGATCCGGCAATGGCGAGCCAGGCCTATAACCGCAAGCCGGTCTGGCGCCGCATCCTGGTGCTGTTGGCCGGTCCTTTCGCCAATTTCCTGTTTGCCGCGGTCGCCTACTGGATCCTGCTGGTCGTTGGCACCTCGGCACTCAGGCCAGTCATCGGGGACGTGACTGCCGATTCGATCGCGTCCCGCGCCGGGTTGCAGTCGGGCGACGCCATCGTCGGCGTGGCCGGCAAGCCGGTCACGACGCGTGAAGGCGCGGTGCTCGCGATTCTCGATCGCCTGATGGACGGCACGCCGATCGAACTCGAAGTGCAGGGAGACGAAGGTGCGGGCAGCCGCCGCAACCTCGACCTCGTGATCGAAAGCGACCGTCGGGCACTGACCGAGCCCGGCGCGCTGATGTCTGGACTTGGCTTCGATTTCTGGTACCCGACCATCCCGACCGAGATCGGCAAGATCGTGCCGGGGAGCCCGGCGGAGCGGGTCGGCCTGCGGGTTGGCGATCGCATCGTGGCCGTGGCGGGCCAGCCGGTGGCCGATTTCCAGGCGATGGTGCAGATCGTCCAGCCGAGCCCGGGCAAGACGCTCACGTTCGCGATCGATCGCAAGGGCGAGCGGCTCGAAGTCCCGATCGAAGTCGAGGCGCAGCGCGACGGTGACCGCATGATCGGCCGCATCGGCATTCAGCCGGCCGCGGGCCTGCCCGTGCCGGTGAACATGCGGACCGTCGAACGTTTCGGGCCGGTCAGCGCCGTCGGTCATGCCATCGAAAAGACCTGGGACATGTCGTTGCTGACGGTCCGTATGATCTGGAATGTGGCCACCGGCGACGTCTCGGTCAAGAACCTGAGCGGCCCGATCAACATCGCGGAGTACGCCGGTTTCTCCGCGCGACAGGGCATACTGTCGTTCCTTTCCTTCCTCGCGGTCGTGAGCGTGAGCCTGTTCGTGCTGAATCTGCTGCCCATCCCGATCCTCGATGGCGGCCAGGTGGTCTACCAGCTGGCCGAAGTCGTGAAGGGCAGCCCGCTCTCGGAGCGCGCGCAGGCGGTGGGCCAGCAGATCGGCATCCTGCTGTTGCTGATGCTCATGAGTTTCGCGTTCTACAACGACCTCTCGCGGTTGTTCAGCTGAGTTTCCCCTAAAACAATGCGACTGAAGTTTGCGGCCGTCCTGCCGGCCTTCCTGCTTGCCGTACCTGCCGTTCTCGCCCAGACCGAGAGCGCGGAATTCACCGTCGGCGACATCCGGATCGAAGGCTTGCAGCGCATCACGGAAGGCACGGTTTACAACTACCTGCCGGTGAACATCGGCGACCGGCTCGACAACCGCCGCGTCGACGAAGCGCTGCGCGCGCTGTACGCAACCGGCTTCTTCCGTGACGTCGAGATCCGCCGCGACGGCGGCACGCTCGTGGTGGCCGTGCTCGAGCGCCCGTCGATCGAGAGCTTCACGATCACGGGCAACAAGGACATCAAGACCGAAGACCTCGAGAAATCGCTGCGCAACGTGGGTCTCTCGCGCGGCAAGACGTTCAACCAGTCCACGCTCGACGAAGTGGAGCGGTTCCTCACCGACCAGTACTTCTCGCGTGGCAAGTACGCCGTGCAGGTCGACACCAAGGTCGAGGAAGTCGCCGGCAACCGCGTCAAGATCGCGGTCGACATCGTCGAAGGCAAGCGCTCGAAGATCCGTCAGATCAACGTCGTCGGCAACGAAGCCTTCAGCGACGACGACCTGCTCGCGGACTTCAAGCTGCAAACGCCGAACTGGCTGTCCTGGTACAAGCAGGACGACCGCTACTCGCGCGAAGAACTCTCGGGCGACATCGAGAAGCTGCGTTCGTACTACCTGGACCGCGGCTACGCGAACATGGACGTCGAGACGACGCAGGTCGCGATCACGCCCGAGAAGGACGACATCTTCATCACGCTCAACGTCAAGGAAGGCGAGGTCTACCGCATTTCCGACGTGAAGATCGCGGGCAACCTGGTCGTGCCCGAGGATCAGCTGAAGTCGCTGGTCGCCGTGCGCCGCGGCGACGTTTTCTCGCGCAAGATGGTCACTGCGACCACCGAGCTCATGCAACTGCGCCTCGGCCAGGACGGCTACGCCTTCGCGAAGATCGATCCGGTACCGAAGGAAAACGCCGCAACGAAGGAAATCGAACTGACGTTCCTGGTCGATCCGGGCAATCGCGCGTACGTGCGCAACATCGGCTTCACGGGCAGCACCGGCATCAACGACGACGTGCTCCGTCGCGAGATCCGCCAGATGGAAGGCGGCTATCTTTCCAACGCGGCGATCGATCGTTCCAAGATCCGCCTGCAGCGCCTGCCGTTCATCGAGAAGGTCGAAGTCGAGACCAACCCGGTGCCGGGCACGCCCGACCTGGTCGACGTCACCTACGACATCAAGGAAGGCCTGCCGGGCCAGTTCAGCGGCGGCATCGGTTACTCGGAGTCGCAGTCGATCCTGCTGAACGGCAGCTTCGTGCACAGCAATTTCATGGGCACCGGCAACCGCGTGGCCGCGGAAATCAATGCCGGCCAGTACAGCAAGGTGTTCAGCCTCTCGCACACCGACCCGTACACGACCATCGACGGCGTCTCGCGGACGGTCTCGGCGACCTGGCGCAGCATTTCGCAGTTCACGACGTCGTCGTCGGATTTCGAGACCGAGACCGGCACCCTCGGCCTCGACTATGCCTGGCCGCTCACGGAGTTCCAGTCCGTGCGCATGGGCTTCGCGGCGCAGCGCTCCGACCTCTTCACCGACCCCAACTCGAGTGCCGCGGAGGCGCTCTACTGGGTACAGAACAACGGCAACACGTACACCGAAGTGCAGAATGTCGGCATCCCGCCGATCGGGCTCACCTACTACGGCACCAAGTTCGATACCTTCGAATACTCGATCGGCTGGTCGTTCGATTCGCGCAACCGCGCGCTGTTCGCGGATCGCGGTGCACGCCACCGCGTGAGCGCTTCGTACGCGCTGCCCTTCAGCGACATCGATTTCGTGAGCTTCAACTACGACTACCTGCAGTTCATCCCGCTGAGCAAGTGGTTCACGCTGATGTTCAACAGCGAGGCGGGATACGGGCAGGCGCTCGGCGACACGACGTCGATGCCGCCGTACCGGCGGTTCTTCGCGGGCGGCCCGGAAACGGTGCGCGGCTACCGCGAAAGCCGCATGGGCCCGAAGGATTCGTTCGGCAACCCCTACGGCGGCAACATCAAGTTCACCAACCAGCTCGAACTGCTGCTGCCAATGCCGGCAAAATGGAGGAACAGCGCGCGTTTCAGCCTGTTTTTCGACGCTGGCAACGTCTTCTCCAACGACGACGTCGCGTTCGTCGGCCGCGACGGCGTGACGCCGGTGGATTATGAGTTCTCGTTTGATAAACTCCGCTATTCGACCGGCGTAGCAGTCCAGTGGATGGCGCCGCTCGGCGTCTTCCGGTTCAGCTATGCCGTGCCGCTCAACGAGTTCAAGGGCAACGCTGTTGAATATCCCGACGAGACGGAAGGTTTCCAGTTCTCGATCGGCCAGGCTTTCTGAGGTACCTCGTTCCATGCGCATCAAGACCACCCTGCTTGCTTTCCTGACACTCGCTGCCGTTGCCATGCCGCTTTCGGCAGCGCAGGCGCAGACGAAGATCGGCGTCGTCAACGTTGCTCGCCTGCTGCAGGAAGCACCACAGGCCCAGGCCGCCTCGCAGGCGCTCGAGAACGAGTTCGCCGCGCGCAAGCGCGACCTCCAGAACATGGAGCGCGACCTCAAGGCCCGCGAAGACAAGTTGCAGAAGGACGGCGCGACGATGGCCGAGGCCGACCGCCGCAACCAGGAAAAGGCGCTGCGCGACGGCCAGCGCGAATTCGCGCGCAAGCAGAACGAGTTCATGGAAGACCTGAATGTGCGCCGCAACGAGGCGCTGGGCCAGCTGCAGCGCTCGGTGCTGCAGGAAGTGCAGGCCTACGCCAAGACCGCGGGGCTCGACCTCGTGATCGCCGACGCACTCTTCGCCAGTCCGTCGATCGACATCACCGGCCAGGTGCTGTCGGCGTTGCAGGCGAAGGGTCGCGCACCCGCGAAGCCCTGATCGGGTCCTGGTCAGGACGCCGGGGAGCCGCAAGAGCATGCCGGTGCGCCTGGGCGAACTGGCGGCACGTTTCGGCTGCGAACTCCGCGGCGATCCGGACACGCTGATCGAACGTGTCGCGACGCTGCAGGAAGCCGGCGCGGGCGCGATCTCGTTCCTGGCCAACTCCAGGTATCGGCGCCACCTGCCAGGCACGCAGGCCGCGGCGGTGGTGCTCGACGCGTCCACCGTCGACGACTGCCCGACCAACGCGCTGATCGCTGCCAATCCTTACGCCACGTATGCGCGCATCGCGCAGCTGCTGTACTCCGAGGCGGCAGGCCCGTCGGGTCGCCATGCCAGTGCGGTGATCGCAGCGGACGCCGTGGTCGATCCCAGCGCGTGGATCGGCCCGAATGCATACGTAGGCGCGGGCGCGAAGATCGGCGCGCGGGTGCAGATCGGTCCCAACAGCGTCGTGTTCGACCGCGTGGTAATTGGCGCTGACACGCGACTCGTCGCGCACGTGACGCTCTGCTCCGGCGTGCGGCTCGGCGAGCGTTGCCTGATGCATCCGGGCGTGGTCATCGGCGCCGACGGCTTCGGGCACGCGCCGGACCAGGGCGGCTACGTCAAGATCCCGCAGGTCGGTTCGGTGCTGGTCGGGGACGACGTCGAGATCGGTGCGAATTCCACCATCGACCGCGCGGCGATCGGTGATACGGTCATCGAGCGCGGGGTGAAGATCGACAACCAGGTGCAGGTGGGGCACAACTGTCGCATCGGCGAACACACGGTGATCTCCGGTTGCGTGGGGATTTCGGGCAGCGTCACGGTCGGCAGGCGCTGCATGATCGGCGGCATGGTCGGCATCGTCGGGCACCTGCAGATCACCGACGACGTGTATCTCACGGGCAAGACGATGGTGTCGCATTCGATCACCAAGCCCGGCCTGTACTCGGGGCAGCTGCCTTTCGATGAGGCGCGGCGCTTCCGCCGCAACAGTGCACGGTTCCAGCAGCTCGACGAGCTGGCGCGCCGCGTGCGCGCCCTCGAGAAAGGCGCGGGTTCCGCAGACCAGGACGGACACGACGGGAAGGGCACATGAGCGAAGCGCAGGGTGGATTCGGTATCGACGAAGTGATGCGGCGCCTGCCGCACCGCTACCCGATGCTGCTGGTGGATCGCGTGCTCGAATGCGTCTCCGGCGAGCGCCTGGTCGCGGTCAAGAACGTCACGGCCAACGAGCAGTTCTTCTCGGGTCACTTCCCGGGCCGTCCCGTGATGCCCGGCGTGTTCATGCTCGAGGCGCTGGCGCAGGCCGCCGGCATCCTCTGCTTCGTCACCGCCAACATCTATCCCGACGAGAACGTGAAGTTCTACTTCGCGGGCATCGACAAGGCGCGGTTCCGCCGACCCGATCGTGCCTGGGGACCAGTTGTTGCTGAAGGTGGTGCTCGAGCGCAGGATTCGCACGATCTGGAAGTTCTCGACGGTGGCCGAAGTGGCGGGCCAGGAAGCCTGCTCCGCGGAAATGATGGTGATGCCGGGTTGAAACCCAGGCACGCGAAGGAGAGGCATCGATGAGTGGCTCCATCCACGCGACGGCGATCGTCGCGCCGGACGCGGTTCTCGGCGAAGGCGTCGAGGTCGGGCCGTACTGCGTGATCGGTCCCGGCGTCGAGATCGGCCACGGCACGCGCCTTGGCGCGCACGCGGCGATCCACTGCCACACGAAGGTCGGCGCGGGCAACGTCATCCACGCGTTCGCGTCGATCGGCGATGCGCCGCAGGACAAGAAATACAACGGCGAGCCGACGCGGCTCGAGATCGGCGACCGCAACGTCATCCGTGAGTTCGTTACGCTCAATCGCGGCACGACCAAGGACCGCGGCGTCACCACGATCGGCAACGACAACCTGTTCATGTCGTATTCGCACGTCGCGCACGACTGCATCGTCGGCAACCACTGCGTGCTCGCGAACTGCTCCACGCTCGGCGGCCACGTCGTGCTCGGCGACTGGGTCATCATGGGCGGCTTCGCGGGCGTGCACCAGTTCTGCAAGGTGGGTGCCCATGCTTTCCTCGCCAACAATGCCGCGGTGACGCGCGATGTGCCGCCTTACGTGATGGCCGTCGGTGGTCCGGCCAAGCCGCACAGCATCAATGCCGAAGGGCTCAAGCGGCGCGGCTTCTCGCCGCAGCAGATCCGCAACCTGCGCAACGCCTACCGCACGCTGTACCGTTCGGGGCTGCGGCTCGAAGACGCGGTAGAGCGCCTGGTCGAAGCGGCGAGAGACCAGCCCGAAGTGCAGTTGCTGGTCGATTTCATCCCGCAGTCCACGCGCAGCCTCGTGCGCTGAGGCGCATGAGCGAGAGTCCCGTCATCACCTCTCCCGCTGCCACGGGAGAGTTGAATATCGCGCTCGTGGCCGGCGAGGCCTCGGGGGACAACCTCGGCGGTGGGCTGCTGCGCGCACTGCATGCGCGACAACCGAAGCTGCGCGCCTTCGGCGTGGCCGGACCGCGCATGGTGGAAGCGGGCTGCGAGGCCTGGGTATCGGCCGACGAACTCGCGATCATGGGTCTCGCCGAGATCGTGAAGCACCTGCCGCGCCTGCTGCGGCTGCGCCGCGACCTCGTCGGGCGACTGCTCGCAGCGCGACCCGACGTCTTCGTCGGCATCGACTCACCCGAATTCAATCTCCGCGTCGCGGCCCGGCTCAAGGCGCAGGGTATTCCAACGGTGCAGTACGTCAGTCCGCAGGTGTGGGCATGGCGGCAGGGCAGGGTGCGCACCATCGGTCAGTCCGTCGACCTCGTGCTCTGCGTGCTGCCCTTCGAAAGCAGCTTCTACGATGCGCACGACGTACGAGCGGTGTTCGTCGGCCACCCGCTTGCCGATCGCATTCCGCTCGTATCGCTCCCGGGTCCCGCACGCACAGCCCTGGGTCTCGACCCTGGTGCGCCCACGGTGGCGGTACTTCCGGGCAGCCGTCGTGCGGAGGTTGCCAAGCTCGGCGGCCCGTTCGCCGCGACGCTGGCGTGGCTGCACGAACGCCGGCCCGACATCCGTTTCGTGGCGCCCATGGCCAACACCGCGGTCCGGACGCTGTTCGAGCACAGCCTGGCGCAGCACGCCGCCGCCGTGCCCGTCACCGTGGTCGACGGCCGTGCGCAGGAGGCGCTGGCTGCCGCCGATGCAGTGCTGGTCGCTTCAGGCACCGCAACGCTCGAAACCGCGCTGATCAAGCGGCCGATGGTGGTTGCGTACCGCCTCGCGCCGCTGACGGCGTTCCTGATGCGCAGCATGAAGCTGATGAAGGCCGAGTATTTCTCGCAGCCCAACCTGCTGGCGGGACGGCAGGTGGTGCCGGAGTACCTGCAGGAAGACGTGCGGCCCGAAGTGCTGGGTCCGGCGCTGCTGGCGCAGTTGCAGCGCCCCGATCACGCGGAACTCGTCGCGACATTCACCGCGATACACGCGACGCTGCGACGCGACGCGAGCGCGCGAGCCGCCGACGCCATCCTGGAATTGCGGAACCAGCGCAGTGGCACGCGATGAGGCGCACCGATCCGCGGCAATCCGGCTTCGATCTGCGCAAGGCTGGCCTCACGGCAGGCGTCGACGAGGCAGGCCGCGGCCCGCTCGCGGGTCCGGTGGTTGCAGCCGCCGTGATCCTCGACCGCAAGCATCCGATCCGTGGCATCGCCGATTCGAAAGTTCTCGCGCCCGCCGTGCGTGAAGAACTGGCGCGGCGAATCCAGCAGCGCAGCATCGCCTGCGGGCTCGGCTGGGCCGACGCCTGCGAAGTCGATGCGATCAATATCCTGCAGGCGACGCTGCTGGCCATGCGCCGCGCCATGCTTGGCCTGCGCTGCGCTCCGGCGCACGTGATCGTCGACGGCGATCGTTGCCCGAGCCTCGCGGGCCTGCCGTTCGACTGCAGCATCGAGGCAGTCGTCGCCGGCGACTCCAGCGTAACTTGCGTGGGAGCGGCGTCGATCCTCGCCAAAGTGGCACGGGACCGGTTCATGTGCGAACTCGAGCTGCGCTACCCAGGGTACGGTTTTGCGGGGCACAAGGGGTACGGCACGCCCGAGCATCTCGATGCCCTGCGTCGATTGGGGCCTTCCCCGGTGCACCGGAGGAGCTTCGCGCCGGTACAATCCTGCCTTCCCCGCTGATCCCAGAGCCCGCCGTCCATGGCAGCCCGGTTCGTCCATCTCCACGTCCACACCGAATACTCGCTCGTCGACGGCGTCGTCCGCATCGAGAGCGAGGAGTCGGACGGGCAGCGGGTGCGCGAAGGGCTCATCGACGCGACCGCACGCATGGGCATGCCGGCAGTCGCACTGACCGACCAGGCCAACCTCTTCGCGCTGGTCAAGTTCTACAAGACCGCGCAGTCGCAAGGCATCAAGCCGCTGATCGGCGTGGATGCCCTGGTACGCGACGACAACGAGCGCAACGAACCGTCGCGGCTGGTGCTGCTCTGCCAGGACGGGCGCGGATACCTGAACCTCACTCGCCTGGTCACGCGCAGCTACCTGGAGGGGCAGGGCAAGCATGGTCCGACGCTGCACCGCGCATGGCTTGATCGCGACACGACACAAGGCCTGATCGCGCTCTCCGGCGCGCGCGAAGGCGACGTCGGTCGCGCGCTGCTCGGCAACCGTGGTCCGGAAGCGCGCGCGGCGCTCGAGGCCTGGCTCGGACTGTTCGGTGATCGCTACTACCTCGAACTGCAGCGCACGGGCCGGCCGGGCGAGGAAGACTGCATCGCGGGCTCGCTGCAACTCGCGGTCAGGTTCGGCGTGCCGGTGGTAGCGACCAACGACGTGCGTTTCATCAAGCCGGAGGACTTCGAGGCGCACGAAGCCCGCGTCTGCATCCACGAGGGCACGATGATCGCGGATGCGGCGCGTCCACGACGCTACAGCGAAGAGCAGTACCTGCGCTCGCCCGACGAGATGGCGACGCTCTTCGCCGACCTGCCCGAGGCACTCGAGAACTCGGTGGAGATCGCGCGCCGGCTCAACCTCGAGATCAAGCTCGGCAAGCCGTCACTGCCGGCCTATCCCGTGCCCGGCGGGCCAGACGACCGAGGAGCACCTGCGCGAGGAGTCGAAGCTCGGGTTGGAGAAGCGCTGGCCAGTCATCGCCGCGCAGCTCGGCGCGCGCATACCCCGCGACGACTACGCAAGCCGGCTCGCGAGCGAACTCGACGTCATCTGCCAGATGGGATTCGCCGGGTACTTCCTGATCGTCGCGGATTTCATCCGCTGGGCACGCGATAACGGCGTGCCCGTCGGGCCCGGCCGCGGTTCCGGCGCCGGCTCGCTCGTCGCCTATGCGCTCGGCATCACCGACCTCGACCCGCTGCACTACGACCTGCTGTTCGAGCGGTTCCTGAACCCGGAGCGTGTGTCGATGCCCGACTTCGACGTCGACTTCTGCATGGAAGGACGCGACCGGGTCATCGATTACGTCGCGCAACGCTACGGCCGCGAGCGCGTCTCCCAGATCATCACCTACGGCACCATGGCGGCGAAGGCGGTGGTCCGCGACGTCGCGCGCGTGCAGGGCCTGAGCTACGGTTTCGCCGACAGCATCGCCAAGCTGATCCCGTTCGAACTCGGCATCACGCTCGACGATGCGCTCGACAAGGAAGAGGAGCTGCGCAAGCGCTACAAGAGCGAAGAAGACGTGCGGCAGCTGATCGACATGGCGCGCGCGCTCGAGGGCCTGGTGCGCAACGCCGGCACGCACGCGGGCGGCGTCGTCATCGCGCCCTCGGTGCTCACCGACTTCGCGCCGCTCTATTGCGAAGAGGGCAGCAGCACCGTCGTCACGCAGTTCGACAAGGACGACGTCGAGGCCGCGGGCCTGGTCAAGTTCGACTTCCTCGGCCTGCGCACGCTGACGATCATCGACTGGGCCGTGCGCACGATCAACGCCGGGCGCGTGGCGTCCGGCGAGCCGCCGCTCGAACATGTCGACCCTGCCGATGGACGACGCAGCCACCTACTCGCTGCTGAAGCGTTGCGAGACGACGGCGGTCTTCCAGCTCGAATCGCGCGGCATGAAGGACCTGATCAAGCGCCTGCAGCCGGACACGTTCGAGGACATCATCGCGCTGGTCGCGCTGTTTCGTCCGGGTCCGCTGCAGTCGGGCATGGTGGACGACTTCATCGACCGCAAGCACGGCCGCATCGGCGGCGGCATCGACTACCTGCACCCGGAGCTGAAGCCCGTCCTGTTCCCGACGTACGGCGTGATCCTGTACCAGGAGCAGGTCATGCAGATCGCGCAGGTGCTCGCGGGCTACACGCTCGGCGGCGCCGACCTGTTGCGCCGCGCGATGGGCAAGAAGAAAGCCGAGGAGATGGCGCAGCAGCGTTCCATCTTCGTTGCTGGCGCCACCGCCCGAGGCGTGGCCGAGAACGTCGCGGCGCACATTTTCGACCTGATGGAGAAGTTCGCGGGGTACGGCTTCAACAAGTCGCACTCGGCCGCGTACGCCGTGCTCTCGTACCACACGGCGTGGCTCAAGACGCACTACCCGGCCGCGTTCATGGCGGCCGTGCTGTCGTCGGACATGGACAAGACCGACAAGGTCGTGACGCTCATCGACGAATGCAACCGCATGGGGCTCACGGTCGAGCCGCCGGACGTCAATGCCTCGCAGTACATGTTCACCGTGTCCGGGCCGAAGTCGATCCGCTATGGGCTCGGCGCGATCAAGGGCGTCGGGCAGGCTGCCGTCGAGAACATGCTCGACGAGCGCAACGGCAACGGGCGCTTCCGCGACCTGCGCGACCTCTGCCGCCGGCTCGACCTCAACAAGGTCAACCGCCGCGTGCTCGAGGCGCTGATTCGTTCTGGAGCGGCCGACTCGATGGGCGGCATGCGCTACCGTTCGACGCTCATGCACCAGTTGCCGGCAGCCATGCAGGCCGCGGACCAGTCGACCCGGGCGAAGCAGGCGGGGCAGGAGGACCTGTTCGGACTCGCGGAGCCGGCGGCCACCACGACCGCGGGTGCGGGAGACGGTCCCCCGCCGGGAGAGGGCTCCGGGAACGCGGATGGCCTGCACGAGACGCTGCCCGAATGGGGCGAGGCCGTCCGCCTCACGGGCGAGCGCGAAACGCTGGGCCTGTATCTCACGGGTCATCCGATCGCCGAATACGAACGCGAGCTGCGGCCGATCACCAGCGGGCGCATTGCAGACGTTGGCGGGGCGAAACCGGTCGGGACCGGCGGCGAGGACAAGGGCAACCAGTGGCGCACCCCGGGCCGCAACGTGACCGTCGCGGGACTCGTGCTCGAGATCCGCAAGCGCGGCGGACGCACCAGCTTCATCCTCGACGATCGCAGTGGTCGGCTCGAGGTCACGATGTTCGAGGACGTGTACCAGCAGTTCCGCTCGCTGGTTTCGAAGGACGCGATCCTCGTGGTCGAGGGCGGCCTGCGCTGGGACGACTTCATCGACGACTGGCGCCTCGGCGCGAAAAAGATCATGGACGTCGACCAGGCGCGCGAACAATATGCCCGCAACCTCGTTCTGCGCTGGCCGGCCGCCAAGGCAAGGAACGGGGATGCCGGCAAGCTCGTGACTGCGCTCGAGCAGGCCCTCAAGCCGAGCCAGGGCGGACGCTGCAACGTCGCCATCCGGTACGCGACGGGCGATGCCGCGGCCATCCTGCAGCTTGGCGAGCAGTGGAAAGTGCGGCCTTCGCGCGAGCTCATCGAACGGCTTGGCAGCCTGATGGGCCGTGAAGGGGTCGAGCTGTACTACGCGCCGCGCGACGCCTGAAGCATGCCCGACCGCGTCGCACCGACGGCACTTGCGGTCGTTCCCCGGACCCGTGTAAGAATGCGTCCAAACCAATAATGGCGGGGGGCGGCACATGGATCTGGAAGGCTGGCTCAAGGAACTCCGGGTGCCACGCGAAGCGTATCGCGTCGTCTCGCTGTTGCCGCTGGTGTACGTCGCGTGGGCCGACGGCAAGATCCAGAAGAGCGAACGCGACGTGATCCTGCACATTGCGCGCGAGCGCGGCATGCTCGATCACGGCGGCGAGGACGCGCTGTCGCGCTGGCTCAGCGAGCCTCCCTCGAAGCAGCAGCTGAAGGCCGACCTTGCAGCGCTCAATGAACTTGCACGCAGCGACCGCAAGCTGCAGGAAGAGTTCGGCGCCGACGAGGAGCAATTGCTGCTCGCATGGTGCCAGGACGTCGCCGACGCGGCCGGTGGCCTGCTCGGCCTGAAGTCCGCGCGCACCGATGCGGAGAATGCCGCGCTCAAGACCATCGTCAGCGCGCTCGACATGCGCAATGCCACGCAGTGGCGGGCGGCCCTGCGCAGCTGAGCCGGCCGCGCGGGGCAACCTGCCGGACAAACTGTCACTCAGGCTGCTTGCCGGATCGCGCGGCCAGCGCGTGTCCGGCTGATTTGCGCCCGCGCCGGGCGTCCGGCATCCTTCCGGACTATGGCATTGAGTTTCCTGGAATTCGAGCAGCCCATCGCCGAGCTCGAGGCGAAGATCGAAGAGCTGCGCTTCGTCTCGTCCGACGCCGAGGTCAACATCGGCGAGGAGATCGCGCGACTGCGGGCCAAGAGCCGCGCGCTCACCAACAGCATCTTCGCCAACCTGACGGCGTGGCAGGTCGCACAGCTCGCGCGCCACCCGCAGCGCCCTTACACGCTCGATTACGCGGTTTCGATCTTCGACGAGTTCCAGGAACTGCACGGAGACCGCATGTATGCGGACGATCTCGCGATCGTCGGCGGCTTCGCGCGACTCGCCGGCCGGCCAGTCATGCTGATCGGCCACCAGAAGGGTCGCGACACCAAGGAAAGGGTGCGCCGCAACTACGGCATGCCGAAGCCCGAGGGATACCGCAAGGCACTGCGGCTGATGCAGCTCGCCGAGCGCTTCCGCATGCCGCTGATCACCCTGATCGATACCCCGGGGGCCTATCCCGGCGTTGGCTCCGAAGAGCGCAATCAGAGCGGGGCGATCGCCCGCAACCTGTTCGAGATGTCCTCGCTGCGCGTACCCGTGATCACTGCGGTCATCGGCGAGGGCGGCTCGGGCGGCGCGCTCGCCATCGGCGTGTGCGACCGGTTGATCATGCTGCAGTATTCGATCTACTCGGTGATTTCGCCCGAAGGCTGCGCGTCCATCCTCTGGAAAAGTGCAGACAAGAAGGAAATCGCGGCTGATGCCATGGGCATCACTGCGGAGCGTCTCGACAAGCTCGGCCTGGTCGACGAAGTGCTGCGCGAACCGCTCGGCGGCGCCCACCGCGATCCGCAGGAGATGGCGGATTCGCTCAAGGCAGCGCTGGTGCGCCACCTTGACCAGGTGTCGCAGCAGTCGGAGGACGCGCTGCTCCAGCAGCGGTACGAGCGCCTGCGGGGCCAGGGCGTTTATCGCGCGGCCAACTGACGGGCGCCGCGCCCACCCGGGCTCGCAGCACGTGTTCACCCCCCACCGACTGGCGACAAGCCTCGAGCTCGTGCTTGCTCCGGTCACGGCGGCAAGCCGCGGAAAATCTCCAGGGCTCTGTATCGCGCTGAGCGGCGGGCTCGACTCCACGGTCCTGCTCGTCGCGCTGGCACAGCTGGCAGACGCGGGCAGTCTTGCCGCGCGATTGCGGGCCATCCACGTCGATCATTCGTTGCATGCTGATTCCGCGCAGTGGGCGCGCGCGTGCCGAAAGCTGGCAGACTCGCACGGTGTTGCCTGCGACGAAGTCCGGGTCGCCGTGAACCTGGATGCGGGCCAGGGTCCGGAGGCTGCAGCCCGCAAAGCCCGTTATGCCGCGCTTGCGGCCCGGCTCGAACCGGGTGAGGTGCTGCTCACCGCCCACCACGCCGACGACCAGCTCGAGACCATCCTGCTGCAATGGTTGCGCGGTGGTGGGCTGCGCTCGGTCGCGGGCATGGCGCCGCTCGGCCGCTTCGGCGCAGCGGCATGGCATGCGCGGCCGCTGCTCGACTTCACGCGGGACGAACTCGCCGCCTGGGCCGGCAAGCAGGGTCTGTGCTGGCAGGAGGACCCCTCGAACCTCGATCGTCGCTTTGACCGCAATTACCTGCGCCTCGAAGTCCTGCCCGCGCTGCGACAGCGCTGGCCTGCGGTCGCGGCGACCGCGGGACGAGTGGCCCACTACGCCCGCGACGCGCTCGAAGCCGAGGCTGCCTGCGTCGCTGACGACCTGCCGCGGGTCCTGGCCGGCACTGCGATCGAACTCGACGCGCTGCAGGCGTTGCCCGAGCCGAGGCGGCGTGCCGTGCTGCGCGCCTGGCTGGCCGGGCTGGGGCTCCCGCCCGCGCCCGCACGCAGCCTGGCTGCGCTGCTGCGCGACATGACGATCGCGGCGGCGGACCGCATCCCCGAGACGCGATGGCCGGGCGTGGTGGTCCGGCGTTACCGCGGTCGCCTGCATGTCGAAGCGACAGGCGTTGACGAGCCGAACGAGGGCAGTTGGTGGACGGCCGATGGCGAGACCTACGCCTGGTCCGCCGGGTCAACGATCGCCTTGTGGCCGGATGTCGGCGTTGGAATCAGTCGCGAGCGCCTGCCGGCGCGGATCGACCTGCGCCGCCGGACAGGCGGCGAGGCGTTCCTGCCTGCGGGCAGTTCACATCACCGCCCATTGCGCAAGTGGCTGCAGGAGCACGACGTGCTGCCCTGGCGCCGCGAGACCCTGCCGCTGCTGTTCGCGGCAACCGTCTGATCGCCGTGGCAGATCTGGGAGTTGCGGCGGAATTTGCCGCCCGATCCGACGAACCATCGTGGCGCATCGCCTGGAACAGGCGTGGCGCGTTGACCGAGGCCGACGTGCTGTCATCGAAGTGGCCAGTACACCCTCCGATCCGCTAGACTACGCTCCCGTCGTGCTTCATGCGACGGGGACCCCAATGACCAAATTCATCTGTGTGACCGGCGGTGTCGTTTCGTCGCTGGGCAAGGGCATTGCTGCCGCCTCGTTGGGTGCCATCCTCGAAGCCCGCGGCCTCCGCGTCGCCATGGTCAAGCTCGACCCGTACATCAACGTGGACCCGGGCACCATGAGCCCGTTCCAGCACGGCGAAGTCTTCGTCACCGATGACGGCACCGAAACCGACCTCGACCTCGGCCACTACGAGCGCTTCGTGCGTACGACCACCGGCCGCAACAGCAACTTCACGACCGGCCGCATCTACGAGCGCGTCATCGCGAAGGAGCGCCGTGGCGATTACCTCGGTGCGACGGTGCAGGTCATCCCGCACATCACCGACGAGATCAAGCACTGCATCCGCATGGGTGCGGGCGACGCCGACGTCTGCATGGTCGAGATCGGCGGCACGGTTGGCGACATCGAGTCGCTGCCGTTCCTCGAGGCGATCCGCCAGCTCGGTGTCGAACTCGGTCGCAACAACGTGCTGTACATGCACCTGACGCTGATCCCGTACATTGCCACTTCGGGCGAGATCAAGACCAAGCCGACGCAGCATTCGGTGAAGGAGTTGCGTTCGATCGGCATCCAGCCCGACCTGCTGCTCTGCCGCTGCCAGGACCCGCTGCCGCCGGAGCATCGCCGCAAGATCGCATTGTTCACCAACGTCGAGGAGCGCGCAGTGTTCTCCGCGGTGGACGCCGACGACATCTACAAGATCCCGTCGCTCCTGCACGAGCAGAAGCTCGACGAAATCGTCTGCGAGAAGTTCGGCTTGCACAACCTGCCCGCGGCCGACCTCGGGGAATGGAACCAGGTCGTGGCTGCCAAGGCGAGCCCGGACCTCACGATCAATCTCGCGATGGTCGGCAAGTACGTCAACCTCAAGGACGCGTACATCTCGCTCAACGAGGCGTTGATCCACGCGGGCCTGCGCACGCGCACGCGCGTCAACATCGAATTCATCGAAGCGACCGACATCGAGAAGCACGGCGCGAAGGCGCTGGCCGGGATGGATGCCATCCTGGTGCCGGGCGGCTTCGGCGAGCGCGGCATCGAAGGCAAGATCGAAGCCGTGCGTTATGCGCGCGAGAACGGGATTCCTTACCTCGGCATCTGCCTCGGCATGCAGCTCGCGATCATCGAGTACGCGCGCAACGTCGCGGGCCTCGCCGGCGCGCACAGCACCGAGTTCAATCGTGCCTCGCCGCACCCGGTCATCGCGCTGATCACCGAGTGGCAGGACCAGAAGGGCACGGTGGAGGCGCGCGACGAAAGCTCGCAGATCGGCGGCACGATGCGCCTCGGCGCGCAGGAGATCCGGATCTCGCATGGCTCGCTCGCGCACTCCGTTTACGGCGCCGACGTGATCCGCGAGCGCCATCGTCATCGCTTCGAGTTCAACAACACCTACCTGCAGCGCCTGATGAACGCGGGCCTGCGGTTCTCGGGTTTTTCGCGCGACGGCCTGGTCGAGATCATCGAGCTGCCGCAGCATCCGTTCTTCGTGGCGAGCCAGTACCACCCTGAATTCCGTTCGACGCCGCGCGATGGGCATCCGCTCTTCACCGGCTTCATCCGTGCTGCGCGCGACCACAAGGCTGGCAAGCTGCCGGTGGCGGCGGGCGCATGAAGCTCTGCGGCTTCGAGGTCGGGCACGACCGCCCGTTCTTCCTGATCGCCGGCCCCTGCGTCGTCGAGAGCGAGGGTCTCGTGCTGGAAATCGCGGGTCGCATGCAGGAAATCACAGGCGCGCTCGGCATCCCGTACATCTTCAAGGCGAGTTACGACAAGGCGAACCGTTCGTCCAGGGCGAGCTTCCGCGGCCCGGGCATCGAAGAGGGCTTGCGCATCCTGTCGGAAGTGAAGCGCCAGCTCGGCCTCCCGGTCCTCACCGACGTGCACGAAGACACGCCGATGGCCGAGGTCGCCTCGGTCGTCGACGTGCTGCAGACCCCGGCGTTCCTCTGCCGCCAGACCAATTTCATCCTGCGCGCGTCGAGCCAGGGCAAGCCCGTCAACGTCAAGAAGGGCCAGTTCCTGTCGCCGTGGGAGATGAAGAACGTCATCGACAAGGCGCGGTCCACGGGTAACGAACAGGTGCTGGCCTGCGAACGCGGCTTCTCGTTCGGCTACAACAACCTCGTGTCCGACATGCGCTCGCTCGCCGTGATGCGCGAGTACGCCCCGGTCGTGTTCGACGCCACGCATTCGGTGCAGTTGCCGGGCGGGCAGGGCAGTGCTTCGGGCGGACAGCGCGAATTCGTGCCGGTGCTGGCCCGTGCGGCGGTCGCCGTCGGCGTCTCCGGCGTATTCATGGAAACCCACCCCGATCCGGCTCAGGCGCTCTCGGACGGCCCCAATGCGTGGCCGCTCGATCGCATGCGCTCGTTGCTCGAGGTGATGCAGCAGATTGACGCTGCCGTAAAACTGCGACCCTTCGAGGAATCGACCCTATGACGACCAAGATCATCGACATCAAGGCCCGGGAAATCATGGATTCGCGCGGCAATCCCACGGTCGAAGCGGACGTCTTCGTCGAGGGCGGCGCGATGGGTCGCGCCGCCGTGCCGTCGGGCGCCTCCACGGGCACGCGTGAAGCCGTCGAATTGCGCGATGGCGACAAGAAGCGCTACCTGGGCAAGGGCGTGCTGCAGGCCGTGATCAATGCGAACGGCGAACTGCGCAATGCGCTGCTCGGCCACGACGTGATGGACCAGCGCGGCATCGACGCGAAGATGATCGCGCTCGATGCAACCGAGACCAAGTCGCGCCTGGGCGCGAATGCGCTGCTCGCCATATCGCTCGCGTCGGCGCATGCGGCGGCGCGAGCCTCGAAGCAGAGCCTGTTCCGCCGCCTCGGCGGCCCGGGCCGCAAGGTGATGCCGGTGCCGATGATGAACATCATCAACGGCGGCGCGCACGCGGACAACAGCGTCGATATCCAGGAGTTCATGGTGCTGCCGGTGGGGGCTCCGAACTTCAGCGAGGCGTTGCGTTACGGCGCCGAGATCTTCCACACGCTGAAGAAGGTGCTGCACGAGCGCAAGCTCGCGACGGCCGTCGGCGACGAAGGCGGCTTTGCGCCGGACCTGCCATCGAACGAAGCGGCGCTCGAAACGATCCTCGAGGCGGTCGAGCGCGCCGGGTTCAAGGCGGGCCGGGACGTGTACCTGGGGCTCGACGTGGCGAGCTCGGAATTCTTCAAGGGTGGCGCGTATTCGCTCGAATCGGAAGGCCGCACCTTCAGCCCGGCGCAGTTTGTCGACTACCTCGAAGGCCTGGTCAACCGGTTCCCGATCATCACGGTCGAGGACGGCATGGCCGAGGGCGACTGGGACGGCTGGTCGCTGCTGACGCAGCGACTCGGCAAGCGTATCCAGCTGGTCGGCGACGACATCTTCGTGACCAACACCAGGATCCTGCGTGAGGGCATCGCCCGCGGCGTGGCCAACTCGATCCTGATCAAGCCCAACCAGATCGGCACCCTGACGGAGACGCTCGAGGCGATCGACATGGCGGCCGATGCCGGCTACAGCGCAGTCGTCTCGCACCGTTCGGGCGAGACCGAGGACAGCACGATTGCCGACATCGCGGTCGCCACGCGGGCGACGCAGATCAAGACCGGATCGCTCTGCCGCTCCGACCGCATCGCCAAGTACAACCAGCTGCTGCGCATCGAGGCCGAGCTCGGAGCCGACGCATCCTACGCCGGCCGGGAGGCTTTCCCGGTCGCCGTTGCCGTCAGTGGTGCCTGATGCACCTGGTTTCTGCTAGTCTTCCACGCCCATGACCACCCGGATCATGGCCGGCCTGCTGGCCGTCGTGTTAATGCTGCTCCAGTACCGTATCTGGGCGTCGCCCGACGGCATGCGCGAGGTCTGGCGTCTCGAGCAGGCCATCGAGGTGCAGACCGCCGAAAACACGCGGCTCGGAACCCGCAATCGCACGCTCGCCGCTGAAGTCCGCGACCTCAAGGAAGGCCGCAAGGCCATCGAGGAACGCGCGCGGACCGACCTCGGCATGGTCAAGACCAACGAGACTTTCTTCCAGGTTGTGCCGCCCGCGCAACCCGGCACGGCGACCACGCCGGCGCCTGCCGCTGCGACGACAGGGCAAAGGACGGCCCAGGCCGACCTGCCGTGACCCTTGCGGTCCGGCGCTGGGCCATCGTGCCAGCGGCGGGACAGGGTTCCCGCTTCGGGGCTGCGCTCCCCAAGCAATACACACCGTTGCTTGGACGGCCACTGCTGTCCTGGACGCTGGCCGCGCTGCTCGCCGAGCCGAGCATCGACGGCATCGTCGTCTCGCTCGCGCACGACGACGACCTCTGGCACGGTTTGCCGGAGTTTTCAGATGCGCGAGTTCGCCGCTGCACCGGCGGTGCGCGGCGCGAGCATTCAGTCGCGAACGGCCTCGCCGCGCTGGATGGCGACGCCCGGGACACGGACTGGGTGCTGGTCCACGATGCTGCGCGTCCCTGCCTGCGCCGTCGCGATCTCGAACAGCTTTTTGCCGTGCTCGATGCGGATGCGGTCGGCGGCTTGCTCGCCGTTCCGGTCAGCGACACGCTGAAGCGAGAAGTCGGCGAGCAGCGCGCGGGTGAGACCGTGGCGCGTGACGGGCTCTGGCGCGCACTCACGCCGCAGATGTTCCGCTATGGGCTGTTGCTGCGCGCGCTCCGGCTCTGCATGGAGCGCGACCGGCCCGTCACGGACGAAGCGTCGGCGATTGAATGCCTGGGACTGCAGCCCCGGCTGGTCCGCGGCCGCGCCGACAACGTCAAGGTGACAAACCCGGAGGACGCCGCGCTGGCGGAGGCGATCCTGCGGTCAGGACAATCGTGATCGGAGACGAGGGATGGTCGCATGAGGGCGGGAATCGGTTACGACGTGCATGCCTACGGGGACGGGGATCACGTGACGCTTGGCGGCGTACGCATAGCACACACCCGCGGCGTGATCGCGCATTCGGATGGCGACGTGGCCCTGCACGCCCTGTGTGATGCGCTGCTCGGCGCCATGGCGCTCGGCGACATCGGCGAGCATTTCCCCGACAGCGATCCCCGCTGGAAGGGTGCCGACAGCCGGCGCTTCCTGCGGCATTGCGGGGCGCTCGTGCAGCAGCAGGGTTGGCGGGTCGTCAACGCCGACCTGACGATCCTCGCGCAGGCACCACGGATCGGGTCTCACCGCCTGCTCATGCGGCAGAATATCGCGGACGACCTCGGGGTACGGATCGACTGCGTCAACGTCAAGGCCACGACCACGGAAGAACTCGGTGCGCTCGGACGCGGCGAGGGCCTTGCCTGCCAGGCCATCGTGCTGCTTGCGTACGGCGATGACGCGCGCCAGAACGGACACGACGGACGTTGAGCGATCCGAGTGCCGTTCCCCGCCTCGGCGTCGCGCCGTGCGCGCACGGCCGGCCTCCTGCCACGGGTGCGATCCGCCGCGAGCCTGAGGATTTCGTCGTCGACGAGATTCTCGGCTTCGAACCGGAGGGGACCGGCAATCACGGCCTGCTCGTCGTCGAGAAGCGGGGCGCCAACACCGGCTGGGTCGCGGCGCAACTCGCGCGACACGCCGGCGTGGCCGTCCGCGACGTCGGGTTCAGCGGTCACAAGGATCGCCACGCGCTGACGACCCAGGCGTACTCGCTGCCGTTACCGGTCCTGTTCGACGTGGCCCGGTGCCTGGAATGGCAGGGCGAGGGCTATGCCGTGCGCGCGGCGCACCGGCACGGCCGCAAGCTTCGCCCAGGCTCGCATCGCGCGAACCGGTTCGAACTGCGGATCCGTGACTTGCGCGGAGACCGGGGCGCGATCGAAGCGTCCCTTGCGGCGATCCGCGAACGCGGCGTGCCGAATTACTTCGGCCCGCAACGGTTCGGGCGCGAAGGCAGCAATCTGCGACGGGCGCTGGCATGGGCAGGAGGTGATGCCGGACCACGCGACCGCTCGCAGCGCAGTTTCACGCTGTCGGCAGCCCGCAGCCACCTGTTCAACTCAGTCGTCGCTGCACGGGTCGAGCGTGGCGACTGGAACCGGTTGTTGCCGGGCGAGGCCGTGATGCTTGACGGCCGCCGCAGTTTCTTCATCGCGGAGCACGCCGATGCCGCACTCGAAGCGCGTGGCGTCGCAATGGACGTGCATCCGAGCGGCCCCATGCCGGGCCGCGGCGCGTCCCCCGCGACCGGCCTGGCACGTGAGATCGAGGACAGCGTGATCGCGCCACATGCCGACCTGACAGCGTTGCTCGCATCTGAACGCATCGATCACGAGCGGCGCAGCCTGCGGTTGCCGGTTCGTGAATTCGACTGGACCTTCGGCGACGACGACACGCTGGTCCTGCGGTTCGTGCTGCCGCGGGGCACGTTTGCCACCGCCGTGCTGCATGAAGTGCTCGCGGACGCCTGGGATGCGGGCGAAGGCGGGGAGGAGTGAGTCGTACTTCACTTGCGGACCGCCAGCAGGACGTAAACCGCGCCGGAGCCTCCGTCGGCGGGTCGTGCGGCTGCGAACGCCGCGACATTCTCGACCTTGCGCAGCCAATGGTGGACGACCAGCTTCAGCACCGGGCCACCGGGACCCGAACGCAGGCCTTTGCCGTGGATGACGCGCACGCAACGCAGGCCCCGATGCACGCAATCGTTCAGGAATTGCCGCAGCGCCACTTGCGCCGCATGCTGCCGCAGCCCGTGCAGGTCGATCTCGGCCTCGACTGCAATCTGGCCCCGCTTCAACTTGCGCATCACTGCATCGCGCACGTACGTGCGGCTGAACGTCGGCTCATCACCGGCACTGAGCACGGCAGGGTCGGCCGCTGTCGCATGGCTCTCGTGCAGCAGGTCCCGGCTCCCGGTGCGGGTCAATGGGGCAATCGATCGCGGGGGCGATTGCACAGGTGCGGCGGAGTGCCTGGGCAGCGGGCGCACGCCGGCCATCGCACGCCGGAAGGCGTTACCGTCGTCGTCACCCGGTGGCGGGGTTCGAGTCGTCATGCCGTGGGAGTTCGCTTCCGAGGCGGCCTGGGATTCCAGTATAGTTGCGCGGCGTTCGTGGCCAACCCCGCTGCTGCTGGGGCCCAGACATCGCTACGGTCCCACGCCACATGAGAATCCTGGTCAGCAACGATGATGGCTACCGTGCCGAGGGCCTGCAGCGCCTCGTCGACGCGTTGCAGCCGCTTGCCCACGTGACGGTCGTGGCTCCCGAGCGCAATCGCAGCGGCGCCAGCAACTCATTGACGCTCGACGTCCCCCTGCGCGTCGCCGAGTATGGGACCCGTCGCCATTTCGTCAACGGCACCCCCACGGACTGCGTCCACCTCGCGATTTCGGGCCTGTTCGAAGGCGAGATCGATCACGACATGGTGATCTCGGGCATCAACGACGGCGCCAACCTCGGCGACGACGTGCTCTATTCCGGCACGGTGGCCGCGGCCGTGGAAGGGCGCTTCCTCGGCCTGCCTGCAATCGCGATTTCGCTGGTCGTGCGTGAAGGCCGGCATTTCGCGACGGCCGCACGCGTGGCAAGCGAGATTCTGCTGCGCCTGCAGCGCTCACCGCTCCATTCGTCGATGATCCTCAACGTCAACGTCCCGGACCTGCCTTACGAGCAGTTGCGCGGCTTCAAGTCCACGCGCCTGGGACACCGGCACCGGTCCGCGCCGGTCGTGCGTGCATCGGACCCGCGCGGTCGCCCGGTGTACTGGGTGGGGCCCGCCGGCGAGGGTGCGGATGCCGGCGAAGGCACGGACTTCCATGCCGTCGCCAGCGGCTGCGTCTCCGTCACGCCATTGCAGGTCGACCTGACGCGCCATGCGGCCATCGCGGACATCGGCGAGTGGCTCGGCGGGCGCAACGAATGACGCGGATGCAGCGCACTTGAAAGACCAGAGCAGGGTCAGCGGCATCGGCATGACGTCGGCTCGCACACGCGAGCGGCTGGTGGCGCGGCTGCGCGAGCAGGGCATCACCGACAACGAGGTGCTCGAGCGCATCCGCAGCGTGCCGCGGCACATGTTCGTGGACGAAGCGCTTGCGAGTCGTGCTTACGAGGACACCGCGTTGCCGATCGGGCACGGCCAGACGATCTCGCAGCCCTACATCGTGGCGCGCATGACGCAGTCGCTGCTCGAAGCGGGCAAGCCGCGCAAGGTGCTCGAGGTCGGCACGGGTTGCGGTTACCAGACCGCCGTGCTCGCACCGCTGGTCGCGACGCTCTACAGCGTCGAACGCATCGCGGCGCTGCAGGTCAAGGCGCGGCAGATCCTGCGCGACCTGCGCATCGCGAACGTGTACATGAAACACGGTGACGGTTTCGAAGGCTGGGCGGCCTACGCGCCGTTCGATGGCATCATCGTCGCCGCTGCTTCGTATGCCGTGCCACCGGCGCTGCTCGAGCAACTGGCCGACGGTGGCCGGCTCGTGATTCCCGTCGGCAACGACCGTGAGCAGCAACTGTTGCGCATCACCCGTCGCGGCGAGCGCTACGAGCGCGAAGTGCTCGGGCCGGTGGTTTTCGTGCCACTGCTGCAGGGCCTCGCCTAGGCAGTCCGTGCGGCCAGCTCAGACGATCAGTGCGGCTGCGACGCTCCTGCGTTCGGTGACCAGCACGTTGTACGTGCGACAGGCGGCGGCAGTGTCCATCACTTCCACGCCGATCCGCTGTTCGTGCAGGATGCGCAGGACCTGAAGGTCGGGAAACTGCTGCCGCGCGCCGGTGCCCAGCAGCACGACCTCGGGCGCCAGGCCGAGCAGAGGCTCGAGGTCGGCCGCCGTCAGTTCCTGTGCCGTCGCGGGCCGCCAGGGCGCGATGATCGCAGTCGCCGTGACGATCAGGCTGGTCGAATGCGTGCGTTCGCCGATGCGTAACTGTCCCGGGCCGTAACTGCGCACCAGGTTCGTGCCGGCCGGGTTTTCAAGCTGGAGCTTCATGGCCTTACGATACTGCATGCGTCGCGCGAGTTCACGGCAGCACCCGTTGCCGACGGGAGGCGTTGCCTGATGGCGACTGCGCGCGTGCGGGTTGCGCTGCCCTGGTTGCAGGCGGCGCTGGCCGAGACGTCGGCCAGCGACACGCTGCCGGCCATGCATGCACTGCGCTGGCTCGGCGGACGCGGGAGACTGCTGTCCGGCGAGTCCCGTGGCTGGCGCGAGTGGTTGCTCGAACCCGTTGGCGGGGCGGATTTCCTGTCGCAGTGGCCCGCCGGGCCGGCGCTCGCGCTGGCAAACGATTTGACTGCGCCTGGCCCGGGCTCCTGGTGTGTCGCGCAGCCGGTGCACCTGGTGGCGGGCCTCGATCACCTGCGGCTCGCGCCACTTGCCCAGGCGGCACTCACCGAGGAGGACGCCCGGGCCCTCGGCGAACTCGTGGGTTCGCATTTCGCGACCGACGATCTGACCGTCGCGGCATTCGTCCAGGGCGCATGGCTGCTGCGCTTTACCCGCCCCATCAACTGCTCGACTCAGCCACCGGACGCCGTCGTGGGTCACAACGTGCACGACTTCATGCCCGCGGGCCGCGACGGCGCGCGCGTCCGCAGCCTGATGAACGAGATCCAGATGCTGTTGCACGAGCATCCAGTCAACCAGCGCCGCGAGCGGGCCCGTCTGCTGCCGGTGAACGGCTGGTGGCTCTGGGGTTTCGGCGACGAAGTGACGGACGGGCCGAGCGCCGGCATCGGTCAGTGGCGCCTGCATGGCGATGACCACTGGCTGCGTGCGCTCGGGTACAAGCTTGGCAGCGACGCAGGCGACCTCACCGTCGCCGGGAGCGATACGCTGCGCGGTGACACGTTGATCGCGCTGTCGCAGCCGCCCGCCCAGCGGGTCGAGGAGTCATTGGCGTCCGTCGACGCCGGTTTGCTGTCGATGCTGGCATCGAACGTGCGCGCTGGCAGGATGCAGAGCCTCGCCCTGCTGGTCGGCAGCACGACGCTGCAGATCGACTGGCCCGCCCGGTTACGATTCTGGCGCCGGCCGGTCGCCGTCTCGCAGTGGCTCACATGACGGCGATGCGCCGAATTCTGCGGCGCAGCTCCAGCGCCGAGTTGCAGGCGGCCCTGCCGGCGTCGCTGCATCCCGTCCTGCGTCGGGTGTATGGAGCCCGGCCGCTCTCCGGCGCCGACGACCTCGCGCTGCGTCTCGACCAGCTGCTGCCGGTCAGCACGCTCGACGGTGCGGAGAGTGCGGCCGACTTGCTGGCCTCGGCTCTTCGCACCGGCAGTCGAGTACTGGTCGTTGGCGATTTCGACGCGGACGGTGCGACGAGCACCGCGCTGATGATGCGGCAACTGACGGCGCTCGGCTTCGAGCAGCCGGATTTCCTCGTGCCTGATCGCTTCCGGTTCGGTTACGGTCTGACGCCGGAAATCGTGCAGGTCGCGACCGAGCGCAGACCCGGGCTGATCGTGACCGTCGACAACGGCATTTCGTCGCTCGACGGGGTCGAAGAGGCGCGACGTCATGGCATCGACGTGCTCGTGACCGACCATCACCTGCCAGGGCGGGAGCTGCCGGCCGCTGCCTGCATCGTGAACCCCAACGTTCCCGGCAACCGCTTCGCCTCGAAGTCGCTGGCGGGCGTGGGCGTGGCGTTCTACGTGATGGCCGCGCTGACCCACGAACTGCGCAAGCGTGATGCGCTGCCGGCGGGTGTCGACACGAACCCGGCGCGCCTGCTCGACCTCGTCGCGCTCGGCACGGTGGCCGACGTCGTCACGCTCGATCTCAACAATCGCGTGCTGGTCGCGCAGGGACTGCAGCGCATCCGCCGTGGCCACTGCGTCGCCGGACTGCGGGAACTGCTCGAGGCATCGGGCCGGACGCTTGCCGGTGTGACGGGGCAGGACCTCGGTTTCCAGGCGGGTCCGCGTCTCAATGCAGCCGGTCGCCTCGACGACATGACGCGTGGCATTCGCTGCCTGCTGGCCGACGATCCGGCGCAAGCGCGCGCCCTGGCGCTGGACCTGGCCCGGCTCAACTCCGACCGCAAGGAACTCGAGGCGAAGATGCAGCTCGAGGCCTTGTCGCTGATCGACGCGCGCATTGCGTCGCTCAAGGGGCACGTGCCGGCCGGTGTCTGCGTTTACGACGCGGGCTGGCACCAGGGCGTGATCGGGCTCGTGGCCTCTCGCGTGAAGGAGCGGCTGCATCGGCCCGTGATCGCGTTCGCGCGGTCGGAGGCGGGCTGGGTCAAGGGCTCGGCGCGATCGGTGCCCGGGGTTCACGTGCGCGACGTGCTCGATGCGATCGCCACGCGCACGCCCGGACTCGTCGACAAATTCGGCGGCCACGCGATGGCGGCCGGACTCACGCTGCGCGAAGCAAGCCTGCCGGTCTTCGAGGCCGAGTTCGCGCACGAAGTCGAACGCTGGATCGACGAGGACACGCTCGCCGGGCACCTGCACACCGACGGCGAATTGCTGGCCGGCGAGTTCAGCGTCGACACCGCTGCAGCTCTGCGCGAAGGGGGGCCCTGGGGATCGGGATTCCCGGAACCGATGTTCGACGGGGTCTTCGGCGTGTCCGACACGCGGGTGGTCGGCAACCGCCATCTCAAACTGAGGCTGCGGGCGGCTTCCGGCGAAGTCGTCGATGCAATTGCCTTCAGGCACCTCGACGGCGCCGATGCGCCGGAAATCCGGGCGCACGACCGCGTGCAGGCGGTGTACCGCACGAGCGTCGACGAATACACAGGAACACGCAAACTGCAGCTCGTGACGGAGTGGGTCGAGAAGCTCTGAGCGCAGGAACCTCGACGCAACCCTCGCCCGCGGAGGCGGCAAAGAAGCACGGGGATCAGGTGCTCACCTCATGGGCCTCCCACGGCAACTGCAGGGATGGCCCGAGCGACCCACAGCGAGGTTGCAGCCGGAAATGCTAGAATTCGCGGTTCCTGCCGTCCCCCTCACTCGTGACAGTTTTCGCATGGAAATCAACCCGATACGCCGCCAGATCGAAGAACTCAAGCAGCGCACCGATGCGCTCAGGGGGTACCTTTGACTATGCCGGCAAGGCTGAGCGACTCACGGAAGTCCTGCGGGAACTCGAAGACCCGGCCGTCTGGCAGAACCCCGAGCGGGCCCAGGAACTCGGTCGCGAACGCGGCAAGCTGGACGGCGTGGTTGCCACGCTCGACAAGATGACCGGCGGCCTCGACGAGGCTGCGGAATTGCTCGACATGGCCGAAGCCGACGCCGACGAGGGCATGGTCCGCTCGGTCGAGCAGGACCTTGGTGGAATCGACGCGCAGCTCGCAAAGCTCGAGTTCAAGCGCATGTTCCCGGGCGAGATGGACTCGCACAACGCGTTCCTGGACATCCAGGCGGGCGCCGGCGGCACCGAGGCCCAGGACTGGGCCAACATGCTGATGCGCATGTACCTGCGCTGGGGCGACAAGAACGGCTTCAAGACCGAGGTCGTCGACGCCAACGGCGGTGAAGTCGCCGGCATCAAGAGCGCGACGATCAAGTTCGAAGGCGAGTATGCCTACGGCTGGTTGCGCACCGAAACGGGCGTGCATCGCCTCGTGCGCAAGAGCCCGTTCGACTCGAACGCACGGCGCCACACGTCGTTCGCGTCGGTGTTCATCTCGCCGGAGATCGACGACGACATCGCCATCGACATCAACCCGGCCGATCTCGAGACCGACGTCTACCGCTCGAGCGGCGCGGGCGGCCAGCACGTGAACAAGACCGAATCGGCGGTGCGCATCCGGCACATGCCGTCGGGCATCGTGGTGGCGTGCCAGAGCGAGCGCAGCCAGCACAAGAACCGTTCGACGGCGATGAAGATGCTGAAGGCGAAGCTGTACGAGCTCGAGGTCAACAAGCGCAACGCCGCGGCGAAGGTGCTCGAGGACTCGAAGTCGGACGTGAGCTGGGGCAACCAGATCCGTTCCTACGTGCTTGACCAGTCGCGCATCAAGGATCTCCGCACCGGCGTCGAGATCGGCAACACGACGGCCGTGCTCGATGGCGACCTGAATCCGTTCCTGGAAGAAAGCCTGAAGCAGGGACTGTAGAAGGAGGGGTTAGGGGTTAGGGGATAGGGGTTAGTCGGAAGCGCCTGCAGCGCCAGAAACCTGCATCGCGCGGGTACACGTTTCCGACTAACCCCTATCCCCTGACCCCTATCCCCTCGCAAGAGAGGGCACGAATGTCTGACGAAAATCGCAAGTCTCCGGCGGTCACCGACGGTGACGAGAATCACCTGATCGCCGAGCGCAAGGCGAAGCTCGAGCGCCTGCGCGGGAAAGGCCCGGCGTTTCCGAACGATTTCCGGCGCGATGCCTCGGCCGATGAACTGCACACGGGATACGGCGATCGCACCGGCGAATGGCTCGACGCGCATCCGACGCGCGTCACGGTGGCCGGCCGCATGATGGCGAAGCGCATCATGGGTAAGGCGTCGTTCGCCAGGATTGCCGATCGCAGCGGGTCGATCCAGCTGTTTCTGCAGCAGGCCGCACTCGGCGAAACCTACGACGAGTTCAAGGGCTGGGACGTCGGCGACATCGTCGGCGCCGCGGGCACGCTCTTCAAGACGCGCACCGGCGAGCTCTCGGTCAAGGTCGAGACACTGCGCCTGCTGGTGAAGTCGTTGCGCCCGCTGCCGGACAAGTGGCACGGCCTGGCCGACGTCGAGCAGCGCTACCGCCAGCGCTACGTCGACCTGATCGTCAGCGACGAGAGCCGCGAAGTGTTCCGCACGCGCACGCGCATCGTGCAGTACCTGCGCCGGTTCCTCGACGCGCTCGACTTCATGGAAGTCGAGACGCCGATGCTGCAGGTGATTCCGGGCGGCGCGGTCGCGAAACCGTTCATCACCCACCACAACGCGCTCGACGTCGACATGTACCTGCGCATCGCGCCCGAGTTGTACCTGAAGCGGCTCGTCGTCGGCGGCTTCGAGCGCGTGTACGAGATCAACCGCAACTTCCGCAACGAAGGGCTGTCGACGCGTCACAACCCCGAATTCACCATGCTCGAGCTGTACCAGGCCTACGCCGACTACCGCGACCTGATGGACATGGTGGAGCGGATGTTCCAGGGCATCGCGGACATGGTCTGCGGCACCCGCACGGTCGATTACCAGGGCGAGACGTTCGATTTCGGTTCGGCGTTCCGCCGGGTTACGGTCGAGGACCTCGTCGTGCATTTCACCCCGGGAATCGACCGCACGCGCCTGCGCGACGTCGAGTACCTGCGCGGCGAGTGCGCGAAGCTCCATATCCCGGTCAAGCCGGACGACGGCGCCGGCAAGCTGCAGATCGAGATCTTCGAGAAGACGGCCGAGCATCGATTGACGCAGCCGACGTTCGTCTACGCGTACCCGGCCGAGGTTTCGCCGCTGGCCCGCCGCAACGATTCCGATCCGTTCCTCACGGACCGCTTTGAATTCTTCGTCGGCGGCCGCGAGATCGCTAACGGGTTCTCCGAGCTCAACGACGCGGAAGACCAGGCCGCGCGATTCCGCGAGCAGGTTGCGCGCAAGACCGGCGGTGACGAAGAAGCGATGTTCTACGACGCGGACTATGTCCGTGCTCTGGAATACGGCATGCCGCCGACGGCCGGGCTCGGCATCGGCGTCGATCGCATGGTGATGCTGTTCACGAACACGCCGTCGATCCGCGACGTGCTGCTGTTCCCGCACATGAAGCCGGAATAGGGCAGGAAAGGGTCGGGGCGGGCTCTGTCACCGAGTCCTGTTGGCACGTCGGGATACATGGCGGTGAAGCGGACGTTCGTGAAGGCGAAAGACCGGCCGAGGTTGTGTGAAAACCCGGATGCGTCACCCACAGCGGTTTTGTGCTGCACTTTTCAAGCCGGTAGATTCAGTTCTGAGCGGCTTTGATCGTTGTATTTCGCAGAATCGAAAGTACGCAAATTGAGCCCCGAGTTTTCACGCAGTCTCGGCCAGAAGCGGACCATCGACCGTGCGCCACGCTGCGCGTCGCGGGAATCGGGCTAATGAACCGGCCTTGAGCGTCAGCGCAGCGACCTCAGGCTACGTGTCGCGAGGTAGGGGTCAAGACGCGCCAGCAGCTGGTACGCAAGATACGATCGCAGCGACTGCCACCAGCGACGTCCATGCCGCCAACGCACCGGGTCCAGCGTGTCGGCATGCTGGCGGTCGGTCTCGAATTCGGCACGCAGGCGGGCCGCGAGCGCAGCGGACGGCAACCGCAGCAGCAGTTCGTAGTTGATCAGCAGGCTGCGCACGTCGAGGTTGCTCGAGCCCACGTACACGACGTCGTCGAGCAACATCGCCTTCCCATGGACAATCTGCGGCCGGTAACGGTGAATCCTCAGTCCTGCCCGCAGGAAGCGCGTAAACAGCCGCTCGCTGGCCCAGCGCGAGACCGGCACGTCGCTGCGTTCGCCCAGCATGATGTCAGCCTCGCCACGGCGCGCGGCATCCCGGATTGCGGCGCCGATGCGCCGCGACGGCAGGAAGTACGCGGCCCAGGCCTGCATCCGGCGCGCGGCACGGATGTCGAACAGCAGCCGCCGACGCAGCTCGGCCGTCGGGCAGCCCGGCCCGGAGAGTAGTAACTCAGGCTGCCCGTGTGCGCCAGCGGCAAGCAGCGGGGCACTGCGCCAGAAAAGGCGGAACTCGCGTCGACCGAACACGGACAGGTCCCACATTCGGGCGAAGCTCTCGGCGAGCGCGTCCACCACGGGCCCGTCGACGCGTACGGCGAAGTCGCGCCAGCCGGCCTCGAGGCCGTCGCCGTCGTACTCGTCAGCAATGTTGAGCCCGCCGACCACGGCCTCACCGTCTGCACGCAGCAGCTTGCGGTGGTTGCGGAAGCTGAGGCGCAGAAGTCGCTTCGGGTTGAACCAGCGCAGTTCACCGCCGGCGGCGATCAGCGGCGCGAAATAGTCCTGACGCAGCGTGTCCGAACCGTACGCGTCCACCAGCACCCGCACGCAGACCCCGCGTCGCGCCGCGTTGGTCAGTTCAGCCAGGAACCGGTCACCGACCGCACCCGCCTCGTAGATGTACGTCTCGAGCTCGACCGTGGTCCGTGCCCGCCGCACCAGGCGCCACATGCAGGCGTAGGCGGCGCTGCCGCCCACGAGCAGTTCCGGCGCAGGTTCCGCCGTCGCGGGATCATGGGCGCGGTGTTCCGAGTCGGTCATCGGCCGATGCTGCCTGCCATCGGCCGTGGCGCGCCAGCGCGGGCTGCGCCCCTCAGGCGGGGTCCAGCTGCGTCCGCGGGTCGTACCGTCGAAGCGTGTGGCGGCGCGCGCGGTTCATGCGCCTGCTGCGCAGCACCTTCTCGAACGCGGCCGGTACCGAGCGGTACAGGTCGGCGTCCACGTCGCTGCCGACGATAGAGGTGCCGTCGGTGAACTGAGCGTGCACCAGGCAGCCCTTGTCCGGGCCCCCACGCAGGCCGTTCACGTCGAACAGGCGTACGGACACCCGGGTGATGCCGGCGCCGAGCGCCTGCGCCAGTTGCGCGATCTCGCGATGGACCGCATGGCGCAGCGACTCGGTGAGCGTAAAGCGGCGGGCATGGACGTCGACTTTCATGACGGTTACTCCTGCTGATGTTGCGAACCGATGGTACGCACGACCGGAACCAGAGAAAATGAGAAAATCCATGCTCAAGACATCGAGAAAAGCTGATGAACGCACGATCCCCGGGACGCATCAACCTGAAGCACCTGCACTACTTTCACGAAGTCGCGCGCGAGGGCTCGCTCACGGGGGCCGCGCGTCGGCTGCACCTTGCGCCGCAAACGTTGAGTTCCCAGGTACGTGAGCTGGAGCAATCGCTCGGCCGGACGCTGCTGGAGCGGTCCGGCCGACGCCTGGTGCTGACGGCCGACGGCGAGGTGGCACGCGACTACGCGGAGTCGATCTTCGCCCTCGGCACGGAACTGGGCCGCGTGATGGCCGGCCGCGCCGAACCGCGTCGCCTGGGGCTGCGCCTCGGGGTCACGGACAGCGTGCCGAAGCTGCTGACCGCGCGCCTGCTGGCGCCACTGCTCGAGCGCCACTGCGACCGCATCGAACTCGACTGTGTCGAAGGCACTGTCACCGGGCTGCTCGGACGGCTCGCTGCGCACCAGCTCGACGCGGTGCTGGCGGACCAGCCCATGCCGCCGTACCTGGCGCGCTCGATGCGCGGGCGGCTGCTGCTGAAGTCAGGCCTGAGCCTCGTCGCGGCGCCGCACGTACGCATGGCGCTGAGCGGGGATTTCCCCGCCTGCCTCGATGGCGCACCTTTGATCGCCAGGTCCGCCGAATCGCCGCTCAGCATTGCGATAGATGCCTGGCTCGCCGAGCGCGGAGTCACGCCGCGCGTCGTGGCGCGCTGCGACGACAGCGCACTGATAAAGGTGTTCGCACAGCGCGGCTTCGGCATCGCCTGCGTGCCGACAGTGATCGAGTCCGACGTCGCCACGCAGTTCGGGCTGCAATGCGTCGGTCGAGTGCCGGAGCTGAGTGAGCTGCTGTACCTGATCCGCCCGGCCGGCCGCCATGTGCATCCGCTGCTCCAGGAGATCGAGGCGGGCGCGGCCGGGCGCGCGCCGTAGCGCCTCCGTCGCCGTGTTGAGGTCGGCCTACTACACCACCAAGCGGAACACGATGGGTGCCGTCATGTGGGCTCAACGACAGCCGGCTGCCCGCGCGTCTTCCACAGCGACACCAGCACGCCACCGGCGATCAGGCCAAAGGTCACGCTCAGCGAGATCACCGCCGGAATCTTGCCGGTGATGCCGACCAGGAAGATCTTCGACCCGATGAACACCAGCACCAGGGCCAGCGCGTACTTCAGGTACTTGAAGCGGTGGATCATCGCCGCCAGCGCGAAGTACAGCGCACGCAGCCCCAGGATGGCGAAGATGTTGCTCGTATAGACGATGAACGGGTCGGTGGTGATGGCGAAGATGGCCGGCACTGAGTCGACCGCGAAGATCAGATCGACGAACTCGATCAGCACCAGCGCCAGGAACAGCGGCGTGGCAAAGCGCACCATCTTGCCGCTGGCTGGGTCAGGCTCGTGCACCCAGAAGGCGTTGCCACGCAGCCCATCGGTCACCCGCATGTGTCGCTTCAGAAACTTCAGCAGCGGGTTGTTGGCGATGTCGGGCATGTGGTCGGCGATGATCCACATCTTGATGCCCGTGAAGATCAGGAAGGCGCCGAACAGGTAAAGGATCCAGCTGAACTGGCTGACCAATGTGGCACCGAGACCGATCATGATGGCGCGCAACACGATCACGCCCAGGATGCCCCAGAACAGCACCCGGTGCTGGTACTGCCGGGGGATCGCGAAGAAGCTGAAGATCAGCGCGATGACGAAGACGTTGTCCATCGACAGCGACTTCTCGATCATGAAGCCGGTGTAGTAGTCCATGCCGCTCTGCGCGCCCAGGTACCACCAGACCCAGGCGCCGAAGATCAGTGCGACGCTGATGTAGCCGGCGGACAGCAGCAGGCTTTCGCGCACGCCGATCTCGTGATCGTCCTTGTGCAGAACGCCCAGGTCGAAGGCCAGCAATGCGAAGACGATGCCGATGAAGGTGAGCCAGACCCAGGCGGGCGTGCCCAGGAAGTCGGCCGCAAAGAACGGGATCAGGGTGTCCATTGGAGGGGCTTAATTATCGCGTCGACGCGCGACGGCGCAGTACCGTGATCAATCGGCTGCACACCAGGCCCAGGATGACGATCGCGGCGCTGCCGATTCCCCAAACTGCCCAGATTGCCACCGACAGCCCGCCCGCCAAGGCGGGTGCCTGGTTGAGAGCGGCTTCAATGGCCGGACTTGAAGCGGACAGCATGGAAGTGAATGCGAGAGCGAGCTCGGGTGGAATCCAGGGCGCGAGCCAATCCGGCACACGTAAGCTCTCGATCGCCCCTGAACCTTCAGCCAGGACGCCCGCATTCGAGACCGTCCATGCCGCGATCGAGTGGAACGCCCAGGCTGCGAGCGACCAAAGCGCGAGAAGAATGAACGTCACGGACCAGCTGATCGCGTAGAACACGGTCGTTTCCTGATTGTGGAGCGGCAGCGCGGATCATCCGGTCTTCTGATATTCGAAGAAAGCAGATATAAACAGAACCAGATTTCGGGTTTTTCGAAGTGATACCGAATTCCCGGACGATTGGCGTGGCTGCGGGCCGGGTGTTCGGCCTGTGAATCCGGGCCCCTTGTCGCTACGATCTGGTTGGGCTGGGCCAAAGATCGCCAGATAACACCCCGATGTCCGATCGCTCCCGAACGTCGCTGCTCGACCAGATCGAGCGGCTCGGCAACAAGCTGCCCGAGCCGCCGATACTGTTCTGCTGGCTCGCCTTCTTCGTGGTGCTCGGCTCCGCGCTCGGCGCAGCGGTCGGCTGGAGCGTGCAGCCGCTCAAGCCGGTCGCGATGACGGGACCCGAGGGCGTGAGTGTCACGCTCGTCGCGGCCGGTGCGGCGATCGAGCCCCGAAGCCTCCTCACCGCCGAGGGGCTCTACTTCATGTTCTCCTCGATGCTGCGCAATTTCGCGACGATGCCGGCGCTGCCGCTGGTGTTCGTGTCGATGCTCGGTATCGGTCTGGCCGAGAAGTTCGGCTTCTTCTCTGCATTGATGCGTCAGCTCGCGTTCGTGACGCCCGCGCGCCTGCTCACGCCCGTCATCGTGTTCCTGGGCGCGAACAGCTCGGTCGCGAGCGACGCGGGCTACGTGATCCTGCCGCCGCTCGCCGCGGCGCTGTTCCTTGCGGCGGGGCGGCACCCCGTCGCGGGGCTCGCGGCGGCCTTCTGCGGTGTGGCGGGCGGCTTCGGCGGCGGCCTGTTCCCGACGGGCGGGGACGGCGTCCTCACGGGATTCGCGCAGGAGGCTGCGCACGTCATCGACCCAACTTATTCGGTGACGATCCTGCACAACTTCTATTTCAAGCTCGTCTCGGCCGTCGTCGTGACCGCCGTCGGCTGGTGGGTGACGGACCGCGTCGTCGAGCCGCGCCTCGTACGGCTGCGCCCGGGAGAGCCGCAGGCGGGCGGTGACGGCGAACTCGCGGACATGACGCTCGCGCCCCCCGAACGTCGCGCGCTCAGGTGGTCGCTGGCGACGATGGCGGCAGTGCTCGCCGTGTTCGCGGCGCTGATCTGGGCGCCGGGCTCGCCGCTGCACGGTCCGGGGCAGCCGACGCTCGCGAACGGACGGGTGCTCGTGCAGCAACCGGTCGACGTCGCTCCCGCGGGCACGCCGGCGGCGGAGGGCGCTACCGTGCTCGCGCGCGAGCCGCTCTCGGTCGTCGCGGGCGCAGCCCCAGGGCGGCTGGTGGAGGCGCCGGGGCCGCGCTGGTCGCAGGTCATCGTGCCGATGATCCTGCTGTCGTTCCTGCTGCCCGGCATGGTCTACGGCCGGATGACCGGCACGCTGCGGACCCAGGCGAACTTCGTCGCGGCGCTGAACCACGGCATCCGCTCGATCGTGCCGGTGCTCGTGATCCTCTTTTTCCTCGCGCAGTTCGTGAACTACTTCGCCTACTCGCAGATGGACCGCATGCTTGCCTACGCGGGCGGCTCGCTGCTCTTCGACGCGGCGCTGCCGATCCCGCTGCTGATCGTGCTGTTCGTCATGGTCGTCGTGCTCGGCGACTTCGCGATGAGCGGCATGCTGTCGAAGTTCGGCGTGCTGGCGCCGATCTTCGTGCCGATGTTCATGATCGTCGGCATGAGCCCCGAGCTCACGACGGCTGCCTACCGCATCGGCGACTCCGTGGTGAACATCGTCACGCCGCTCAATTCCTACATGCTCATCGTGCTCGCCGTGCTGCAGCGGTACCGGCCCGCCGCCGGCCTGGGCACGCTGATCTCGCTCATGGTGCCGTACTCGCTGGCGCTCGGCGTCACGTGGACCGCGCTGCTGGTCGTGTGGTACTTCACGGGTCTGCCGCTCGGCCCGACGGCGCCGCTCACCTTCGCCCCGGGCGGCTGACTGTTGATTTGCACTGAAAGCTGATCCGGGTCTTGCATCGAGAATTGACCCGCCTCAGTGAGCTGCGGCACGGGCCCGGGTTGGCCTGTATTCCGGCGAACGGTCTTTGCATCTCTTGCTCCACTGAGCAGGGCGGGCGTGCTCGAGTCACCCCTCTGTCAGGAAGGACAGTCTCGCGATGGCTGGCTCAGCTGCCGGGCACCAGCAACGATACGCCCAATCGCACAGTCCACTGGGGCGCCCGCGTTATCTGGAGCTGCTGGTCCCGAATCATTACGCGCCGCATATTCTGCGAATGCCCCCTGATCAGTGGCCCGACCCAGTGAATCGCGCGTTTGCCCGCCTGAACATGGAGAAGATGGCCGGACTCTGGGGCAAAGGGCGAACCTCTATTGTTCCAGCGGCTCCCATATGGCGATGTATGACGATCAGGAAACCTACTTCGACGTTCATCAAAGACGTGGACCAGGGACAGTTCTAGGGCGGGCTACCCGCGTGTCCATCGCGTGAAGTGAACGGCTGCAGTCGCCAAGCGAGAACGTCGGCTCGGGGTCGAACTCGCCCCTGCAACGTCTGCTATCGGAACAGCGTCGGCGGCTCACCAACACGAATTGGTGACAGAGCGAAGGGTTTAGCGGTTGGTCTGAAGCGGCTTGCTTGCGCGAAGGCCCTTCCCCGGCCTTGCGGTCGACATCTCGCGCCGTAGCGGGAAAGGTAACGCATGCGGCGATGCCGCGATTCCGAACAACCCCTATCCCCTACAAGCCATATGGGAGCGCCCGCGGTTCGGCGACGCGCCCGTCCTCCAGCTGCAGCGGCTTGGCCGCTGCATCGAGATTGGTGACGGCCAGCAGTTCGATGCCGTCGGCCGTCTCGGCCGTCAGCAGCACGTCCGCTGCCTTGGCTCCGTCGAGCAGCAGGCTCGACAGTGGCGCCGGCGCGGGGCCGGACGCGAGGTGAAACCGCAGCGTGCGCCGCTTGACGCGCCCGAGGTGGTGCGTCCGCGCGACAATCTCCTGTCCCGTGTAGCAGCCTTTGGTGAAGCTGACGCCGCCGATCAGGTCGAGGTTCAACATCTGCGGAATGAACTGCTCCGACGTGGCGGCGAACACGTGCGGCAGTCCCGCGGCGATGTCCGCGGCGAGCCACTCGACCTGTCCCCGCAGGCTGGGTCGACTGAGCGAGAGTCCGCTGATCGAGCGCCACGCAACGGGCGGTGCCGCGATGACTTCACGGCCGGGCGCGTACTGAAACGTCACGACTTCGGTCGCGCCCGCGAGCGGCACGGGTGACAGCGTGAGCGCTGCCTCGTCGAACACGCGGTGTGCCTGCGCCGCTGCAGCGGCGTCGCCGGTGAGGAGCGCGCCGACGTTCAGGTCTGCGGCCTGCAGAATCTCCACCTTGGAGCGCAGCACGAACTTGCGCAGGTGCGTAGCCACCGTGCCAAGCATGTCCGCGGGCAACAGCGCGTAGATCGCGTCGTCGGTCTGGCGGAAGCGCGCGAGCGCAATGACGCGTCCCTGGTTGGTGCAGCAGGCCGACACCTGGGTCCGGCCGTCCGCCAGCAGGCGCACGTCGTTGGTGAACTGGCCCTGCAGAAACGTCGCGGCGTCGGCCCCGCCTATGCGCAGTACGCCGAAACCGGGCAACAGCACTGCGCGCAGGGCCTGCGTGGGATCTTCATTCATCGTTCAATCCGGGTTCGATTTCAGCCTGGACGGCGGGACCATAGCCCAAGCGCTCGGTGGAGAACATAGGCAACATCTGGCAAGATCACTGGCTGAACATGAAGCCTTCGCACGACGAGCAGACCGCCCACCAGATCGACCCGCCGGCCGCGTCGCCCAAGGTCGGGCCGCAATCCCAGGCAACTCCGCAGCCGCCGGCCCTGCCGCGCGAAATCGGAGGTCGGGACGGACCCGAGCCCACGCGGTTCGGGGACTGGGAGAAGGCGGGGCGCTGCATCGACTTCTAGCGTACCGGATTCCAGAGGAGAGGTAGCGTCATGGCGCAGCCCGAGCGGCCGCTGTCCCCGTTCATGCAGTACCGTTGGCAATACACCAACACCCTGTCGATCCTGCACCGGATCACTGGCGTCCTGCTCAGCCTGTGCTTTTTCGTGCTGGTCTACTGGCTGGCCGCCGCAGCCTCCGGACCCGAACGTTACGCCGCGGCACTTGCCACGCTCGGTTCGCCGCTGTTCAGGCTGCTGCTCATCGGCGGATTGTTCTCATTCTCCTACCACCTGCTGAATGGCATCCGACACCTCTTCTGGGACGCCGGGTACGGTTTCGAACTTCCCATTGCGCGCAAGACCGGCTGGGCAGCGGCGATCGGCGCGGTCGTGCTGACGGCGGTGCTGTGGATCGTGCTCGGCGCCTCGCTCGGAGGTGTGGCATGAGCCTGCGCAGCCCGCTCGGTCGCGTGCTCGGCCTCGGTTCCGCCAAGGGCGGTTCCGGTCACTGGTATTCGCAGCGTGTCACGGCCGTTGCGCTCGTCATCCTCGGTTTCTGGTTCATCGCGTCGCTGGCGCTGCTGGGTGCAGGCGCCCCGCACGCGGCGGTGACCGGCTGGCTGCATTCGCCGTTCTCGGCGGTGATGGCGCTGCTGCTCATCGCAGTCGCCGCGTATCACGCGCAGCTGGGCCTGCAGGTCGTGTTCGAGGATTACATCAGCGACAAGGGCACGCGTCTGGTCGTGCTGGTCGCACTCAAGTTCGCGCTGGTCGTGGCCGCCCTGATCGGCATCCTCGCCGTGTTGCGCATCGCGTTCGGAGCCCAGGCATGACCATTGCGGATTACGCGTTCACCGATCATACGTACGACGTCGTCGTCGTCGGCGCCGGCGGCGCGGGACTGCGCGCCACCTTCGGCCTGGCCGAGCAGGGCCTCAACACGGCATGCATCAGCAAGGTGTTCCCGACGCGCAGCCACACGGTCGCCGCGCAGGGTGGCATCAGCGCCGCGCTCGGCAACATGGGCGAAGACGACTGGCGCTTCCACTTCTACGACACCATCAAGGGTTCGGACTGGCTCGGCGACCAGGACGCGATCGAGTTCATGTGCAAGGAAGCCCCTGCGGCGATCCTCGAACTCGAGCACTATGGCCTGCCGTTCTCGCGCACCGAGGACGGCAAGATCTACCAGCGCCCGTTCGGCGGCATGACGACCCATTACGGCAAAGGCATTGCACAGCGCACGTGCGCCGCGGCGGACCGCACCGGTCATGCGATGCTGCACACGCTGTACCAGCAGTCGCTCAAGCACCAGGCACGCTTCTTCATCGAATATTTCGCCGTCGACCTGATCATGGAAGACGGCGCGTGCCGCGGCGTCGTGGCGCTCGACATGTCCACGGGCCAGTTGCATCGCTTCCGTGCGCACACCGTGATTCTGGCCACGGGCGGCTACGGTCGCGCGTACTTTTCGTGCACCTCGGCGCACACCTGCACGGGTGACGGCGGTGGCATGGCGCTGCGCGCCGGCCTGCCGCTGCAGGACATGGAGTTCGTGCAGTTCCACCCGACCGGCATTTACGGTGCAGGTTGCCTCATCACCGAGGGCTCGCGCGGCGAAGGCGGTTACCTCACCAATTCCGCGGGCGAACGCTTCATGGAGCGCTACGCGCCGAACGCGAAGGACCTCGCTTCGCGCGACGTCGTGAGTCGCTCGATGACGATCGAGATTCGCGAGGGCCGGGGTGTCGGTGCCCACAAGGACCACATCCACCTGCACCTCGAACACCTCGGCGCCGCCGTGATCCACGAGCGCCTGCCGGGTATCGCCGAAACGGCGCGCATTTTCTCGGGCGTCGACGTGACGCGCGAACCGATCCCGGTGCTGCCGACCGTGCACTACAACATGGGCGGGATTCCCTGCAACGTGCACGGCGAAGTGGTCACCTTGCGCAACGGCAATCCGGATTCGGTCGTCCCGGGCCTCATGGCCGTGGGGGAGGCGGCGTGCGTGTCGGTGCACGGCGCGAACCGCCTCGGCTCCAATTCACTGCTCGACCTCGTGGTGTTCGGTCGTGCGGCTGCGCATCATTGCGGCAAGACGGTCAGGCCCGGCACGTCGCACAGGCTGCTGCCGAAGGACGCGGGCGAGCTGGCCATCAGCCGGCTCGACAAGTTCCGCAATGCCAAGGGCCCGCGGCGCACGTCGGAGATTCGTCTCGACATGCAGCGTGTGATGCAGAACCACGCGGCGGTCTTCCGCACCGGCGAGTCGCTCGATGAAGGCGTGCAGAAACTCGATGCTGTCTTCGCCTCGTTCGCCGACGTGCAGGTGGCGGATCGGTCGCTGATCTGGAACACGGACCTGATCGAGACGCTCGAGCTCGACAACCTGCTGGCGCAGGCGCTGGTGACGATGTCGTCGGCGGCCAACCGCAAGGAAAGCCGCGGCGCCCATGCCCGTGAAGACTTCAAGGACCGCGACGACGTGACCTGGCTCAAGCACACGCTGGCCTGGGTCGATGCCGCGGGCAAGGTCTGCATCGACTACCGCCCGGTGCACCTGAACACGCTCACCAGCGACGTCGAATCCATCCCGCCGAAGGCCCGTACCTACTAACCCCTGCGAAGCATCCGATGCCCCAATTCAGACTTCCCGAGAATTCCCGCGTGCAGCCCGGCAAGAGTCACGCGGCCCCGGCGGGTGCGAGGAACGTCAAGACGTTCCGCATTTATCGCTTCGACCCCGACTCGAAGCAGAAGCCGCGCGTCGATACCTACCAGGTCGACATCGACAGCTGCGGCCCGATGGTTCTCGACGCGCTGATCAAGATCAAGAACGAGGTTGACTCGACGCTGACGTTCCGCCGCTCGTGCCGCGAAGGCATCTGCGGGTCGTGCGCAATGAACATCGACGGCGTGAACACGCTGGCGTGCACCAAGGCCATCGGCGAGATCAAGGGCGACGCGAAGATCTACCCGTTGCCGCACCTGCCGGTGATCAAGGACCTGGTGCCCGACCTCACCAACTTCTACGCGCAGTACGCTTCGGTAAAGCCGTGGCTGCAGACGCGCACGCCGGCGCCGCCCGACCGTGAGCGACTGCAGTCGAAGGAAGACCAGGAGAAGATCGACCGTCCGTCGGCCTGCATCCTGTGCGCCTGCTGCTCGACGAGTTGCCCTTCGTACTGGTGGAACAGCGACCGTTTCCTCGGCCCTGCGGCGCTGCTCGCCGCGTACCGCTGGATCATCGACACGCGTGACGAGGCCACGGGCGAGCGCCTCGACGAACTCGAAGACCCGTTCCGCCTGTATCGTTGCCACACGATCATGAACTGCGCGCAGGCCTGCCCGAAGGACCTCAATCCGTCGAAGGCCATCGCGGAGATCAAGAAGATGATCGTCGAGCGGCAGCATTGACGCCCTTTCGAACCCCGCCCGCACCAGCGGGAGAGGTCGACCACAGGCCGGGTGAGGGCAGGTGACCGCCGCTGCCGACTTCAACATGGCGCGGCTGCGCTGGCACTGCCGGCGTGGCATGCGGGAACTCGATGTGATGCTGACCCGGTACCTCGACCGGGCCTGGGCGACGGCGTCACCCACCGAACGCGACGCGTTCGTCCAGTTGGTCGAACTGCAGGACCCCGACCTGTTGGGGTATCTTGTGGGTCGGGCCACCCCGGCCGAGGAATCCCAGCGTGCGATCATCGCCTGCATCCGTCGACTTGAGCCTTGAGCTACCCCGGGTGACTGCCGCCGACCTGGCCGCAGGCGCGTTGGTGTCGCTGGCAACGGCGTTCCTGGCGTGGGCCGTTGCTCGTGCCGACGGGTCCACGACCGCCGTCCTGCTGTCGTTGCTGGCGGGTGGTGCGATCCTGGCGGCCCAGGTGCGGTCCTGGATGCGCTCCACGCGCCAGCCGGGCCGACGGCTCGTGGCCTGTGCGGACGGCTCCCTCTGGCTGCACACGGCGGGGCAGGTCCCCTGCCGGTCGACGCTCGGCGTCGGCACGCGATTGCTGGGTCCCTCGGTTTTCCTCGATCTGGTCGTGGCTTCCAACCCGGCTGGCGAGCGGTTCCGCACCTGGCTGACGCCGTTCGACGTGCCTTCCGTGGCGATTCGTCGGTGGAGTGTCGTTCTACCCCGCTGCGGGCGCGCAGCTCGTCAGTGACCGGGCAGCAGTTGCGCTAGCCTAGCCATGCAAGCCATGCAGAACTTTCCCCCGTCGGACGAGTCTATGAAGTCGCGAGAACCCGGGGACGCAGATGCCGGCCAGCCTGCGGGCACCGAGCAAAGCGACCTCGAACTCGTACGGCGGGCCCAGAAGAACGAACGCGGCGCGTTCGATCTGCTGGTGCTCAAGTACCAACACAAGGTCGTCAAGCTGGTGGCGCGGCTGCTACGCGATCCGACGGAAGCCGAGGATGTCGCCCAGGAAGCCTTCGTGAAGGCTTACCGGGCCCTGGGGTCGTTCCGGGGCGACAGTGCGTTCTATACCTGGCTCTATCGCATCGCGGTCAATACCGCCCGCAATTCGATCGCCTCGCGCCAGCGCCGGCCCCTTGATTACGAAGCGGAACTCTCGGAAAGCGAGCAGAACAACGTGGCGGCGCGACTGAAACACGACGATACGCCCGAGGCGACGGTGCTCTCCGAGGAGATCCACCAGACCGTCAACCAGGCGATCGAGCAACTGCCCGAAGACCTGCGCACCGCCATCGTGCTGCGCGAAATCGAGGGCCTCAGTTACGAGGAAATCGCGGCGGCAATGGACTGCCCGGTGGGCACCGTCCGGTCGCGTATCTTCCGGGCCCGTGAAGCCATCGACCGCGCCCTGCAACCCCTGCTCGACTGAAACCAAGAACCGAAAACGATATGACCGACCAGATTCGTGAACAGCTTTCGGCCCTGCTGGACGGCGAGCTGCCACGCGACGAAATGGGCCTGCTCATGCGGCGCCTCGACAAGGATCCTGCGTTGCGTCGCGCGTTCGGCTCCTACGCGCTGATTGGCGAAACGCTGCGCGCCCCAGGCGGTCGGATCGCCTCGCCAGCGTTCGCGGCATGCGTCAGCGCCGCCATCGACGAGGCCCCGGTCCTGGTCGAGAAGACCTCCACGGCACGCCCGGGAGCCACGGTCCAGGTGCCGCGGCACGTCGCGCTCTGGAAGCGACCGATGGTGCGTACGGCTCTTGCGGCCAGCGCGGCTGTCTCCGCAGTGCTGCTGTTCCGACCTGACGTAACGCCCGTTGCCCAGCTTGACGTCACGCCAGCCAATACGGTCGCCATGTCGGCGAGCCCGACGCCGGCGCAGAGCCAGCGCCTCGCGGGCTACATGGTCGCGCACAGCCAGTTCTCGACGCCGATGGTCCGGCGCAACGTGCTCTCGAGCCTCCTCGCCGCCGATCCGGGCATCGCGCGCGTCTCGTACGAGATGGGAGAGGCTCCCTAGCGATGAGTCGATACGCGATGAGGCGAGCCGCGGTTTGCGTCGTTGCCTGCCTGCTGACGTTCTCGGCGCGCGCTGAAGACGACGCTCGGGCCTGGATCGAGCGCATGTCGGAATCGCTCGCCACACGCAACTACGACGGCCTGTTCACGCATTCGACCGGACGCCAGGCCGAGACGATGCGCATCGTGCACCGGTTTGACGAGGGCAAGAGCCTCGAGCGCCTCGTGTCGCTGGACGGCAGTGGCCGTGAAATCGTGCGCACGCGCGAGGAGGTCCACGCTTACCTGCCGGACCGCCGTGTCGTGATCGTGGAGCCGCGCGGCGACGACGGCTCGTTGCTCAAGTCACTGCCTACCCCGGGCCCCGCACTCGATCGCAACTACCAGCTTGCCGTCGGCCCGAAAGGCAGCCGCCTGCTGGGCCGCGAGGTCCGCGTCATCGACGTACGGCCCAAGGACATCTACCGCTACGGCTACCGCCTCTGGCTCGACGAGGAGACGGCCATGCCCCTGCAGTCGGTCGTGACCAATGGCATCGGCAACCCGATCGAGGTCATTCGCTTCACGCAGCTGCAGATGAAGGACAAGATTCCGGCCCACGACATCGAGCCGACCGTCGACGCCACCGGCTTCCAGTGGGTGCGCACCGACCGCAAGCTCGCAGCCATGCCCCAGCTGCCGAGCAAAGGCGGGTGGCGGCCGTTGCGCCTGCCGCCGGGGTTCCGACTCGTGGCCAGCCGGCTGCAGCCGATCCCCGGTTCGCCGATACCGGCCCAGCACCTGATCTTTTCGGACGGCATCGCCGCCATCTCCGTTTTCGTCGAGCCCGGCGCACAGGCGGGTCCGCGTCCACCCGAAACCTCGAGCATGGGGTCGGCCAACGCCTATTCGACGAGCGTGCACGGACGAGTGGTCACCGCGATCGGGGAAGTGCCTGCGGCCACCGTCCGCGAAATCGCCAACTCGGTCGTGCCCGTCCAGGAATCTGAAGTCCCAGCCGATGCTCCGGCCGGGTCTGCCCGCTGAGCCCATGGGGCTGGTCACCGGCGTCGTTACCCGGGTCGAGGCTGGCCGGGCCAGCGTCGAATGTGGCGTCTCGAATCACCCAGCCTGCGGCACCTGTGGGGCCGGGCGCGGCTGTGGCTGGCAACGGTCGCACCAGCCTCGCCGGCTCGAGATCGACGCGCAACAGGGCACGCGAACGCTTGCAGCGGGCGACCGGCTCGAAGTGCGAATCGACGATGCCAGGCTGTTGCGGGCTGCCTGCCGTCTGTACCTGCCGCCCCTGGCCGGGTTGCTGGCCGGCCCGGCCTTGCTCCGGGTCGCAGGCTGGGAGCAAGGAGTCACCCCGTTGCTGGGGGCGCTGCTCGGGCTGTTAGCCGGTGGGTTCATGGCCTGGCGATGGACGCGGGCAGGGGTGCCGGTGCGCTGGCAATGGTTAGGAGTCGGCGATGCCACCTTGCCCGGCCAGCCATGAACACCGCGCTCGCATTGTACGTCCGCGACGGTTGTCACCTCTGTGACGAGTTCCTGCTCGATTTTTCGCTAGACCACCCCGGCCTGCTGGGCATTCTCGCCACGCACGACGTCGATGCCGAAGCAGCGCTGGCCATGAAGTTCGGGCTGCGCGTCCCGGTGCTCACGGTCGGCGGTCACGTGGCCTGCGAAGGCCGGTACGATCGTGACAAGGTCGCTGCGGCCCTCGGGCTATAATCACCGGTTTTGACGCGCCCGAACCCCGGGTTGCGCCGGACGACCTGGGCCCCGATGAAACTGATCCGCAATTTTTCCATCATTGCACACATCGACCACGGCAAGTCGACGCTCGCCGACCGTTTCATCCAGATCTGCGGTGGCTTGCAGGATCGCGAGATGCAGGCGCAGGTGCTCGACTCGATGGACCTCGAGCGCGAGCGCGGCATCACGATCAAGGCGCAGAGCGTCTCGTTGCGCTACAAGGCGCGCGACGGCGAGACCTACCAGCTGAACATGATCGACACGCCGGGGCACGTGGACTTCTCGTACGAAGTCTCGCGCTCGCTCGCGGCATGCGAAGGCGCGTTGCTCGTGGTCGATGCGGCGCAGGGCGTCGAGGCGCAGAGCGTCGCCAACTGCTACACCGCCCTGGAGCAGGGGCTCGAAGTCGTGCCCGTGCTCAACAAGATCGACCTGCCGTCGGCCGACCCCGCGAAGGTCATCAAGGAGATCGAGGAGATCATCGGCATCGAGGCCGAGGACGCCGTGCGCGTCAGCGCCAAGACCGGCGAAAACGTCGACGAGCTGCTCGAGGAACTCGTGCGGCGTGTGCCGCCGCCGAAGGGCGAGCCGGACGGTCCGCTGCAGGCGCTGATCATCGACTCCTGGTACGACAGCTACGTCGGCGTCGTGTCGCTGGTGCGGGTCGTCAACGGCTCGATCCGCACGGGCCAGAAGATCCGGGTCTGGACTACGGGCCGCGCGCATCAGGTGGACAAGCTCGGCCGGTTCACGCCGAAGTCGCTGGTGGCCGACGCGCTCTACACGGGTGAGGTGGGCTTCGTCATCGCGGGCATCAAGGAAATCGACGGCGCACCCGTCGGCGACACCATCACGCTCGACAATCGTCCGTGCAGCGAGCCGCTGCCGGGCTTCAAGATGATCAAGCCGCGGGTGTTCGCCGGCTTGTTCCCGGTGAGCAGCGACGACTACGAGGCCTTCCGCGACGCGCTGCAGAAGCTGAAGCTCAACGATTCCGCGCTGAACTACGAGCCCGAAGTCTCCACGGCGCTCGGCTTCGGCTTCCGCTGCGGCTTCCTCGGCCTGCTGCACATGGACATCGTGCAGGAGCGGCTCGAGCGCGAGTACGAACTCTCGCTCGTCACCAGCGCGCCGACCGTGGTCTACGAAGTGCTGACGACCGACGGCGAGGTCGTCAACGTCGACAACCCGGCCAAGCTGCCGCCGGTCGACAAGATCAGGGAACTGCGCGAGCCGATGATCGTCGCCAACATCCTGCTGCCGCCGGACTACGTCGGCCCGGTGATGAAGCTCTGTCTCGAGAAGCGCGGCGTGCAGAAGAAGCTGCTGTACCTCGGTAACCAGGTCTCGATGCAATGGGAGCTGCCGCTCGCCGAGGTCGTGCTCGACTTCTTCGATCGTCTCAAGAGCTGCAGCCGTGGCTACGCCTCGTTCGATTACGAATTCGACCGCTTCCAGGCGGCGCCGCTGGTGCGGCTCGACATCCTGATCAACGATGACAAGGTCGACGCGCTCTCGATCATCAGCCACCGCGACTCTGCCTATCAGCGGGGTCGCGAGCTGGTCGACAAGATGCAGGAGCTGATCCCGCGGCAGATGTTCGAGGTGGCCATCCAGGCCGCCATCGGCGCGCACGTCATCGCCCGCTCGACCGTCAAGGCGCTGCGCAAGAACGTCCTGGCGAAGTGCTACGGCGGCGACCTTTCGCGCAAGCGCAAGCTGCTCGAGAAGCAGAAAGAGGGCAAGAAGCGCATGAAGAGCATCGGCCAGGTGGAGATCCCGCAGGAGGCTTTCCTGGCCGTGCTGCAGGTGGGCCGCAAGGAGTGATTTTCACTCCCGCTCGCGCAATGTGACGCAAAGCATTGATTCCGCGAGATAATTAACCAATACTTCGCCCGTTCCAAGAGGTGCCGCTTGGTCTTCGACTTTTCCTTTTTCCTGGTCCTTGCTGCGCTGATCACCGGGCTGGTCTGGCTGGTCGACGCCCGCATGTTCCGCCCACGACGCCAGCGGCGGACAGGCAGCGCCGCCGACGGCCCGCCCGAACCGATCCTGGTCGAGTATGCGCGGTCGTTCTTCCCGATCATCCTGCTCGTGCTGGTGATCCGTTCGTTCCTCTACGAGCCGTTCCGCATCCCGTCCGATTCGATGATGCCGACGCTGCTCGACGGCGACTTCATTTTCGTCAATAAATTCACGTATGGCCTGCGCCTGCCGGTGCTCAACACCGAGATCGTGCCGCTGGGAGAGCCGGCCCGTGGCGACGTCGTGGTGTTCCGCCTGCCGTCGGATCCGGCAACCAACTACATCAAGCGGCTGGTCGGCCTGCCGGGCGATCACGTGGTCGTGCGCGACAAGCGGGTGTGGATCAACGACACGTTGCAGGACGTGACGCTCGACGGCTACTCCGAGCCGTACGGCAGCACGCCCCGGGCGCAGATCGGCATCGAACGCCTGGGTACCGCCGAGCACCGTACGCTCTACATCGGCGACCGGCCCTCGGTCGATTTCGACGACGTGGTGCCGGCGGGTCATTTTTTCTTCATGGGCGACAACCGGGACAACAGCCGCGACAGCCGGTTCCCGGAAGTCGGCTATGTGCCGGCCGGCAACGTGGTCGGCAGGGCCGTCCGCATCTGGCTGAACTGGAAGTTGCCGAACGCACCCCTGTGGGAGCGTATCGGCAAGGCCATTCATTGAACTCGAAAGGGAGACCTGTGATGAGACCACGTGAGCGCGGCGCGACGTTTCTCGGCATCGTCATCATCCTGCTGATCCTCGGCACGGCGCTGTACGGCGGCATCCGGCTCGTGCCGGTGTACCTCGAGTACACCAAGGTCGCTCGCTCGCTCGAGCAGGTGCGTGACGAACACGCCGCCATCGACACCAACCCGGCGCTGATCCGCCGCTCGCTCGAGCGCCGCTGGGACGTCGAGGACATCAGCAGCATCGGCTGGAAGGAGATCGAGATCGACAAGACCGCCGAAGGCTACGACATGATCGCGTCGTACGAGGCCGAGCAGCCGTTCGTCGCGAACGTGTACCTGCTGGTCAAGTTCGACAAGACGGTCTCCATCCCACAGTGACGGCGGGCTTTGCTGCACGCCGATGAATGGTCCGCACGGCGGCTTGGGTATCGCTTTCGTGATCCCGGGCTGCTCGCGGCAGCGCTGACCCATCGCAGCGCCAGCCGCACGAACTACGAGCGTCTCGAATTCCTCGGCGACTCGGTCCTCAACTTCGCGATCGCGCTGCTCGCGTTCCGCACGTTCCCGGATGCCCCCGAAGGCGACCTCAGCCGGTTCCGCGCCGCGCTCGTGAGCAGCACGACGCTCGCGGCCATCGGCAGCGAACTCGACCTCGGCGACCAGTTGCGACTCGGCAGCGGCGAACTGAAGTCGGGCGGCTTCCGTCGCGATTCCATCCTGGCGGACAGCCTCGAGGCGATTTTCGGCGCGATCTACCTCGACGGCGGCATCGAGGCCGCCCGTGAAGTGGTGCACCGGCTGCTTGGCGAGCGCCTGCGTGAACTGCCCTCGGCCGAGACTCTCAAGGATCCCAAGACGCGATTGCAGGAGGAACTGCAGTCGCACGGTTTCGCGCTGCCAAAGTACACGCTGGAAGAGGTCGGCGGCGAACCGCACGAACAGTGGTTCGTCGTGAGTTGCGCGGCTGCCGATCTCGCGTTGCGGGCGACGGGCAAGGGCTCGAGCCGGCGCCGCGCCGAACAGGAAGCTGCACAAGGCGTGCTGGAGGCCATGGGCCGCGCGCAGGAGAAATCATGACGGACGATTCGCTCATTCCTCCCACGAGCGCGGAGCCGGCGGTTCGCTGCGGCTTTGCCGCGCTCGCCGGCCGGCCGAACGTCGGCAAGTCCACGCTGCTGAACGCCCTGGTCGGGCAGAAGGTCAGCATCGTCAGCCCGAAGCCGCAGACGACGCGCACGCGTATTCACGGTGTGCTGAACAAGCCCGGGATGCAGATCGCGTTCGTCGACCTGCCCGGTATCCACACGAAGCAGACGCGCGCGATGAACCGGTACATGAACCGCACCGCGATCTCGTCGCTGTCGGACGTCGACGTGAACCTGTTCGTGGTCGAGGCGCTGCGCTGGACCGACGAAGACGAACGGGTGCTCGACGAACTGAAGCAGGTGGGCCTGCCGATCGTGCTGCTGATCAACAAGGTCGATCGCGCGCACCCGAAGGAAAGGCTGCTGCCCTTCATCCAGGACCTCACGCAGAAAGCCGATTTTGCCGAAGTGGTGCCGATCTCGGCCACGCGCAAGACGACGCTGGAGAAACTGCCCGAGGTGATCGCGAAATACCTGCCCGAGCAGCCGCGCATCTTCCCGGAAGAGCAGGTCACGGATTCGCCGGATCACTTCATGGCCGCGGAACTCATCCGCGAGAAGCTGATGCTGCGTCTGCAGGAAGAGCTGCCGTACGGGCTCGTCGTGGAGATCGAGGGCATCGGCCCGTCCGAGGACGAACCCGGCAAGCTCGTGGTGCAGGCCGTGATCTGGGTCGAGCGTGCGGGTCAGAAGGCCATCGTGATCGGCAAGGGCGGTTCACTGCTGAAGGAAGTCGGGCGCCAGTCGCGGCTCGACCTCAACCGACACTTCAACCAGCCCGTGCACCTCGAGCTCTGGGTCAAGGTCAAGGAAGGCTGGTCGGACGACGAGAACGCGATGCGCAAGTTCGGATACGAATCATGACTGGCGTCCGGCGGGTCAACCTCGAACCCGCCTTCCTGCTGCACCATTATCCGTGGCGCGACACCAGCCGTATCCTCGAGCTCATGACGCGCACGCACGGCCGGGTCTCGGTGTTCTCCCGGGCCTCGCGACAGTCGGGCTCGACGGCTACGGGCGGTGCGCTGCAGCCGTTCACGGAATCGCTGGTGTCCTGGAGCGGCCGCGGTGAAGCAGGGCACCTGACGTCGGCCGAACGCGTGCGGCCACCGGCGACGCTGGCGGGCGATCGCCTGATGAGCGGTTTCTACGCGAACGAGCTGCTGCTGAAGCTGCTGCAACGGAACGACCCGCATCCCGCCCTGTTCGACGCCTACGCGATCCTGATTGAGCGCCTCTACGCGCCCGATCACGATCCCGGGCGGGCATTGCGCCTGTTCGAGAAGCGGCTGCTCGACGAACTCGGCTGGGGTCTCAACCTCGAGCATGAAGCCACGAGCGGCGAGCCGCTCGCGCCGGCGCGCAGCTATCGGTACGGCATCGAGGGCGGCGCGGAGCCGGTCGATGGAGTGGCGGAGGGAACCCTGATATTTTGCGGCGCGTCGCTGCTCTCGCTTGCGCGCGAGGAGCTCGACGACACGCGCAGCCTCGCGGATGCCCGCCGGTTGTTGCGGGCGGCGCTCGACCGGCTGCTCGACGGCCGGCCATTGCGGACACGCGACGTGGCCCGCGAAATGCGCGCGCATGCAGGCAAGGCGGACGGAGGTTGATCCTTTGCAGCTGACCCACCCGATCAAGCTCGGCGTCAATATCGACCACGTCGCGACGCTGCGGCAGGCGCGTCGTGCGCCGTATCCCGATCCGCTGCTCGCGGCGCTCGTCGCCGAGCAGTCCGGCGCGGACAGCATCACGCTGCACTTGCGCGAGGATCGTCGCCATATCCAGGACCACGACGTGCACCGTTTCCGGTCCACGTTGCAGACGCGCATGAACCTCGAAATGGCGGCCACCGACGAGATGATCGCCCTCGCGCGCCAGGTGCGGCCGCAGGACGTGTGCCTGGTGCCGGAGAAACGTACCGAGGTCACCACCGAGGGCGGTCTCGACGTGGCCGGGCAGAAGGCACGACTCAAGGAATGCTGTGCCGCCCTGCGTGAATGCGGCATCCGCGTCTCGATGTTCATTGACCCGGATCCGCAGCAGATCGAGGCTGCGCGCGAGATCGGCGCGCCGGTCGTCGAACTGCACACGGGCGCGTATGCCGACGCAATCGGCGAACGCCAGGCGAAGGAATTGATGCGACTGGTCCACGGCGCGCGCCATGGGTCGCAGGTCGGCCTGACGGTGCACGCCGGCCACGGCCTGCATTATCACAACGTGCAGCCCGTCGCGGCGATCGCGGAGATCGTCGAGCTGAACATCGGCCACGCGATCATCGCGCGCGCCTTGTTCGACGGCCTGGCACCCGCCGTGTGCGAAATGCGGCGCCTCATGGTCGAGGCCCGCCGCGGCCTGCCGACGAGCGCACCCTGAGTACCCGCCCATGATCTTCGGCATCGGCACCGACGTCGTGCAGCTCGCGCGCGTCGAGGACGTCTACGCCAGGCACGGTGAACACTTCGTGCGCCGGTTGCTGCTGCCCGAGGAAGAGGCGGGGTTCCGCGGTTACAAGCGTCCGGTGCGTTTCCTGGCGATGCGGTTCGCCGCCAAGGAAGCTATCGTCAAGGCGCTGGGCACGGGCTTCGCGCACGGCATCTGGATCCGCGACGTCGGTATCGCGCCGAATGCCTGGGGCCGGCCCGAAGTCATCTGGTCCGAGCGCGGGCGCGCACTGCGCGACAGGCTCGGCGCCGGCGAGGGGCACGTCACGCTCACCGACGAGGCAGGTCTCGTGGTGGCCGTGGCGGTGCTGATGAGGCGCGTGGAGCAAGCACAATGAGCATCATCAATAACGTCCTGGCGTTCGACATCGAGACGGTCCCCGACGTCGAATTCGGCCGCCGGCTGCATGGGCTCGAGACCCTGACCGACAAGCAGGTCGGTTACGTCATGCACACGCGGCAGCGCGAGCAGACCGGCAACGAGTTCCTGTCGCTCGAACAGCAGCGAATCGTCGCGATTTCGATCGCGATGCGTTCGCGGGATGGCTTCAAGGTCTGGAGCCTCGGCGAGCCGGACTCGCCTGAGGAAGAGCTGGTGCGCCGCTTTTTCGATGGCATCGAGCGCCTGGCGCCGACGCTGGTCAGCTGGAACGGCGCCGGGTTCGACTTGCCGGTGCTGCATTACCGCGCGCTGCGTCACAAGGTCCAGGCCCATCGCTACTGGGAGATGGGCGACATGGACCAGTCCTACAAGTGGAACAACTACATCAGCCGCTTCCACTGGCGGCACGTCGACCTCATGGACGTGCTCGCGGGTTTCCAGGGCCGCGGCCGCGTCGGCCTCGACCAGATGTCGCAGCTGCTCGGCTTCCCCGGCAAGCTGGGCTTGTCGGGCGAGGGCGTCTGGGACGCGCACCTCCAGGGCCGCAGCGAGGACATCCGCCATTACTGCGAGACCGACGTCGTCAACACTTACCTGATCTATCTGCGCTTCGAGCTGATGCGCGGCCGCCTGACGCACGAGGAACACGAACGCGAGGCCGAGCTCGTCCGCGCGGGGCTGCTGCACGCGGCAAAGCCGCACTTGCAGGAATACCTGGAGGCGTGGGCGAAGTGCGGGAACTGACCTGCTCATGAAGCGGCTGCAGCTGGCGCCCGAGGAGGCGGAGATCGTCGACCTCACGCATGCGGCGGAAGGCGTCGCGCGCATCGACGGCAAGACGGTCTTCGTCGCCGATGCGCTGCCGGGCGAGCGCGTGGTGCTGCGGCGGACGCATCGCCAGCGCAAGCTCGACTATGCGGTCACGGAACAGGTGCTGCGCGCCAGCCCGGACCGCGTGCAGCCGCAGTGTCCTCACTTCGGTCTCTGCGGGGGGTGCGCCTTGCAGCACCTCGCGCCCGACGCGCAGCTCGCTTTCAAGCAATCGCAACTGATCGAGAACCTGTCACGGCTCGGCGCGGTTCACGCCGAGCGCCTGCTCGAGCCGCTCCGTGGTCCGGTGTGGAATTACCGCAGGCGTGCGCGCCTCGGCATCAAGCTCGTGCCAAAGAAGGGCAAGGTGCTGGTCGGCTTTCGCGAGCGTTCGTCCCCGTACGTGACCGACCTCCGCGATTGCCATGTGCTCGTCGAGCCGGTCGGCGCATTGATCACTCCTCTTGGGCTGATGGTCGAGAGCCTGACCATCGCCAGCCGGGTGCCCCAGGCCGAGGTCGCGGTATCGGACGACGTCGTGGCACTGGTGCTGCGGGTACTCGACCCGCCGGTACCGGCCGACCTCGAACGGATGGCAGCGTTCGAACGCGAGTTCGCTGTCCGGATTTACCTGCAACCCGGCGGCCCGGATACGATCGTGCCGCTGGATCCATCGCGCCCACCGGCACCGCTCAGCTATCGCCTGCCGGAGCACGACATCACTATCGACTTCGCGCCGACCGACTTCCTGCAGATCAACGGCATGCTGAATCGGACAATGATTTCCCGTGCGCTCGACCTGCTGGAACCGCAGGCGGGCGATACGGTGCTCGACTTGTTCTGCGGTCTAGGTAATTTCTCGCTGCCACTCGCCCGGCGCAGCGGTCAGGTCGTGGCGGTCGAGGGTGATGCAGGCCTGGTGCAGCGGGCGCGGGGTAATGCCGGGCGCAATGGCGTCCCGAACGTGGAGTTCCACGTGGCCGACCTGTTCAAGGACGTGTCGGGCCTGCCGTGGACGCAACGGCGTTATGACAGCGTGCTGCTCGATCCGCCACGAGCCGGGGCCAGGGAGATCCTGCCGGTCGTCGCGGGCAGCGGCGCCAGGCGCGTCGTGTATATTTCCTGCCATTCGGGCAGTCTCGCGCGCGATGCCGGCCTGCTCGTCCGGGAGCATGGCTTCCGGCTGACGGCGACGGGTGTCATGGACATGTTCCCGCACACGACGCACGTCGAGGCGATGGCGGTGTTCGACCGATGAGGGACGCATGACGCACGGCAGTGCACCTGGAGTGACGCGATGACGCTCGGTCCGCTGATGGTCGACGTCGCCGGCTGCGAACTGACCGCCGAGGACCGGCGCGTCCTGTCGCACCCGCTGGTGGGCGCCGTCATCCTGTTCACGCGCAACTTCGACAGCTACGAGCAACTGGAAGCGCTGGTCCGGGAGATCCGGGCGGTGCGGGTTCCACCCTTGCTGGTCACCGTGGATCACGAAGGCGGACGCGTGCAACGTTTTCGGCAGGAATTCACGGTCCTGCCAGCGCAGCGGGCGATCGGCCACGCGTACGACCTGGACCCCGAGGCTGGCCGTCGTCTCGCATGGCAGTGCGGCTGGCTGCTCGCAGCCGAGTTGCGTTCGATCGGGATCGACCTGAGTTTCGCGCCCTGCATCGACCTCGATTACGGTGTCAGCGAAGTCATCGGCGACCGTGCGTATCACCGCGATCCCGAGGTGGTGTCGCGCCTGGCCGTCGCCTGCATGCAGGGAATGCGCACGGCCGGCATGGCTGCCACCGCCAAGCATTTCCCGGGCCACGGCGCCGTCGTCGCCGACTCGCACAAGGCGCTGCCGATCGACCGCCGGCCGTTGCACGAACTCACCGACGAATTGTTGCCCTACCGCCGCATGATCGCGAACGGCCTGACGTCCGTGATGGTCGCGCACGTGCTTTTCCCCGAGGTCGATGCAGCACCTGCGGGCTTCTCGGCGCGCTGGATCCAGCAGGAACTGCGCTGGGGTCTCGGCTTTACCGGTGCGGTTTTCTCGGACGATCTCAGCATGGGGGGCGCCGCATATGCGGGCACCGTCCCGGAGCGTGCTCGCCGCGCGATCGAGGCGGGCTGTGACCTGCTGCCGATCTGCAACGACCGTCCTGCCGTGCTTGCCACGCTCACCGAACTCGAAGGTGCGGCTGATCCGCTGAGCCAGGTGCGCCTCGTCCGGCTGCACGGCCGGCCGATGCCGGCCCGCGAGCAACTGCGCAGGACGGCGCAATGGACCGAATGCCAGCGGGCGATCGACCATTGCCGAGACACGCCAAGCCTGCAACTGAACGCCTGACGACGAACCGGGGGCGCGGGGGAGTTCCAGAACGATGAATGACGCAGCGACCGTGACGACGACCAGCGACGCGCAACTGCTCGGCGAGGTGCTGCGGCACGCGCTCGACGGCATTGCCGTCGTCGAAACCAGCGATGGCATCACGAAGGTTACCTACGGCAACGCGACGCTCGCCGCGTTGTTGCGTCGCTCGGAAGAATGGGTGGCCGGGCACCGGCTCGAGGACGTGGAAGTCGAGGCTCCCGCCGATCCCAACCTCACCACGACGGGCGTGGGTTCCCGCGTCCGGCTGAAGCGCGTCGATGGCACGCTGATCGACTGCGAGCGCTGGGCCGTGATGCTGTCGGGTGGACGGATGGCGCTCTATTACCGCCCCGTGCCGCGCACCTCGCCGGGAGCGCTCGCCGCGGCGCTCGAGCGCTCCAGCGGCGTCAGCACCGAAGAGCAGTTGCTCGAGATGCTCGTGCGCGACTGGTCGATCGGGCAGCGTGACGGGCGCAGCGTCACACTGATGCACTTCGAGATCGATTCCTGGGCCGATTACCTGGAGATATTCGGCCGCGGCGCCAGTGACAATGTGCTGCGGCAGGTCGGGCGCACCATCGCCTCCGTGATGAAGCGCGCCAGCGACGTGGTCGCACGCGCAGGCCAGGGCGGGTTCCTCGTGCTCGGCGTCGCGATGGAGGCCGATGCAGCGCTGCGCTTTGCCGACCAGATCGTCTCGCGGATACGCTCGCTTTCGGTCCATCACCCGCGCTCCGTGACGGGCAAGTTCCTCACGGTGAGTGCGGGCGTGGTCACTGTACAGCCGCCGCGCGGGGCGAGTCACACGACGATGCTGGCGGCGACCCAGGCTGCCGTGGACGAGGCGAAGTCGGGCGGCGGCAATCGCGCCATCCGCGGGGAAGTCTGAGTCCTAGTGTCGCGGCACGCAGCGGGTGAGTTCGTCGAGCAGCGTCTGCGCCGCCAGGAACCGCTCTTCGGGGTCGTCCCACTTGCCCGACACGCGGATCTTCTTCGGCCCGTCGAAGCGCATCGCCCGGTTGCTCTTCTGCAGCAGCAGGATGAGCGAGCCCGGGTCGAGCGGCGTCCCGTCGCCGAATGCGACCGAACCGCTGGCACTGCCGAGGTCCATGCGCTCGACGACCAGCGGAGTGGCTACCACGCGCAGTCGGGCGATCCGGAAGAGGTTTTTCGCCGGGTCGGGCAGCGACCCGAAGCGGTCCATCGTTTCTGCCTGCAGGTCGTCGAGCTCCGTGACCGATTGCACCGACGAGATCCTCTTGTAGAGCACTAGCCGCGCATGCACGTCGGGCAGGTAGCCCTCAGGCAGCAGCGACGGCACGTGCAGGTCGATCTCCGGCCCGTGGTGCAGCGGCTTCTCGAGTTCCGGTGTCTTGCCGGCCTGCATTGCCTTCACGGCGCGTTCGAGCAGTTCCAGGTAGAGCGCGAAGCCGATTTCCTGGATCTGGCCGCTCTGGCCTTCGCCCAGCAGTTCGCCGGCGCCGCGGATTTCGAGGTCGTGGGTGGCGAGCACGAAGCCTGCGCCCAGGTCCTCCAGCGACTCAATCGCCTCGAGCCTGCGTGCGGCATCGGCCGTCATGGCGTTCTTCGGCGGCGTGATCAGGTACGCGTAGGCCTGGTGATGCGAGCGTCCGACGCGACCGCGCAGCTGGTGCAGCTGTGCCAGGCCGAAGCGGTCGGCGCGGTCGATGATGATCGTGTTCGCGGTCGGCACGTCGATGCCGCTCTCGATGATCGTCGTGCAGAGCAGCAGGTTCGCGCGCTTGTGGTAGAAATCGAGCATCACCTGTTCGAGGTCGCGTTCGCGCATCTGGCCGTGACCGATCACGATGCGCGCCTCCGGCACCAGCTCGGCCAGCTGCTGTGCCGTCTTCTCGATCGTCTCGATGCTGTTGTGGACGAAATAGACCTGGCCGCCGCGGCGCAGCTCGCGCAGACACGCCTCGCGCACGGTGGGACCGCTCCATTCGGCCACGAACGTCTTGATCGAGAGCCGTGCTGCCGGCGGCGTGGTGATCAGCGAGAGATCGCGCAGGCCGCCCAGCGCCATGTTGAGCGTGCGCGGGATCGGCGTCGCCGTCAGTGTCAGCACGTCGACTTCGGCGCGAAGGGACTTGAGTCGTTCCTTGTCGCGCACGCCGAAGCGATGTTCCTCGTCGATGATGACCAGCCCGAGGTCCTTGAACTTGACGCCCGGCTGCAGCAGGCGGTGGGTGCCGACGACGATGTCCACCCTGCCGCTGGCCAGCCCGTCGAGCGCCACCTTCGACTGCGCGCCCGCGCGGAAGCGCGAAAGCAGCTCGATTTTCACCGGCCAGTCGGCGAAGCGGTCGGCGAACGTCTCGAAGTGCTGCTGCGCCAGGAGCGTCGTCGGCACGAGGACCGCGACCTGCTTGCCGCCCTGGACGGCGACGAACGCGGCGCGCAAGGCCACTTCGGTCTTGCCGAAGCCGACATCGCCGCAGACCACGCGGTCCATCGGCTTGCCCGAGCGCAGGTCGTCGATCACGGCCTGGATGGCGTGCAACTGATCGACGGTCTCTTCGAACGGGAACCCTGCCTCGAAGGCACGTACCTGCTGCTCGTCCACCGGGAAGGCGTGGCCCTCGCGTGCAGCGCGACGTGCGTAGACGTCGAGCAATTCCGCCGCCGCATCACGGATCTTCGCCGCCGCGCGCGCGCGCGCCTTCGTCCACTGCTCGCCACCGAGCTTGTGCAGCGGCGCGGACTCTGCGGGCGCGCCGGTATAGCGGCTGATTCGTTCGAGCGCCTGGACGGGTACGTAGAGCTTGTCGCCCTCGGCGTATTCCAGCACGAGGAACTCGGCCGTCATGCCACCCGCGTCCATCGTCGTCAGGCCGGTGTAGCGGCCGACGCCGTAATCTTCGTGCACGACCGGGGCGCCAGGACGCAGGTCAGCAAGCTGCTGGATGATCTTCGCGGGATCGCGGTCGGTGCGACGGCGCCGCCGCTCCTGGCGGGCTCGTTCGCCGAACAGCTGTTCCTCGGCGTAAATCGTGACCGCGGGCTCGCGCAGCGTGACGCCTGAGGCGAGCGGCGCGACAGCGAGGGCGATGCGCGCGTCCGACGCGAGGAACTCACGCCAGGTGCCGACGACCTTGGCGGTGACGTCGTAGGGCCGCAGCAGTTCGAGCAGCAGTTCGCGGCGACCTGCTGATTCGGCGGCCAGCAGCACGCGCCCCTCGGTGAAGCGCAACTGGTCCGCGAAGGCATGCAGCGTCTCTTCGCGGCGCTGGTCGATGCGGGCGGATGGTGCCGGTTCGGTCCGAAAGTCCACGACCGGCAGGGCCGTGACGGGCAGCGGTGAAATCGCCGTGGGCGCGTCGGCATGCGCAGGAAGCGCCGGTTCTTCCCCCAACAGGATGAGTGGCAGTGCAGTGGTGGCGGCAAGCCACTCGTCCACGGGAACGCAGATTTCGGCCGGATCGAGCACCGGATGCTCGATGTCGTACCGTCGCTCCTCAAAGCGTTCAACCACCGCGCGCCAGGCATCGCGCAGACCTGCGTCGTGCCCGGAGGGCAGGATCACCGTCGCGCGCGCGGGCAGGTAGTCGAGGAGCGTCGCGGTCTGCTCGAAGAACAGCGGCAGGTAGTACTCGATGCCAGCCGGCGCGAGACCCTCGCCGACGTCGCGATAGAGCGGCATGCGCGTCAGGTCGCCCTCGAAGCGCGTGCGGAAGCGGCGCCGGAAGTCCTTGATCGCCTCGGGTGACAGGCTGAATTCACGGGCCGGCAGCAGGTCGAGCCGTGGCAGCTTCTCGAGCGAGCGCTGCGATTCGGCGTCGAAGCTGCGGATGCTCTCGATGACGTCGTCGAACAGGTCGATCCGCAGCGGCGATTCGCTGCCCATCGGAAACACGTCGAACAGCGAGCCACGGATGGCGAAATCGCCGGGCTCACCCACCTGCGGCACGCTGGCGTAGCCGGCGCTCGTGAGACGCAGGCGGAACTGCTCGAGATCCAGCGCCTCGCCGGCCTTGAGACTGAGCGCATGGCCGTCAATGAACGTGCGTGGCGGCAGGCGCTGCAGGGCAGTCTGCACGTCGACGATCACGATGCCGCGCTTCAGTGCCGGCAGGCGCGCCATGGTGCGCAGGCGCTGCGAAATGATGTCGGGGTGCGGCGAGAACTGGTCGTACGGCAGCGTCTCGTAACCGGGGAAGCCGAAGACAGGGACGTCACCCGCACAGAAGAACGCCAGTTCCTCCTCCAGGCGTGCGGCCGTCGCCGCGTCGCTGGTCACCAGCAGGACCGGGCCAGCGGCCTGCGTGGCCGCACGCGCAACCTGCAGGGCCGTGGCGGCCCCGGTCAGGCCGATCCAGCGCAGGCTGGGATGTTCGTTCGTGGGCAGCAGGGCGGATGGGTCGACGGGCATTGGAATCCAGCGGGCAACAGGCGACGCTCTCCCGCGGCTGGACGCGGCAGAGATTCGCAAGGAACGTCGACGGGGTTGCGCCCCGCCTTTGGCCCGGCGCGCACGCCGGACGCCCCCGCGTCAGGCGGGGGAGGCGGTAATTCTAGCGGTTCGGCTCAGCGGCGGAGCGTGACGGCGTGTACGACGTGGTCGTACTCGAAGAAAACGACCTTGTCCGCGTACACCCAGCGGGTGATCGGCGGCTGACCGACCGCGGCAAATCGCTCGGATGGTGCGCCGAACTGGCGTTCCACCTGGGCCATCGTCTGGCCGCGGCCGGGCGTTGCCACCGCGGTCGTAGCAGCAGGCGGATTCGCCATGTCGAGGGTCTGGGCGGGCAGGGCCGGCGCTGTCGCAAGTCCGGCCAGGCAGAGGCTGATTGCCGTGAATTTTTGCGTGCGCATGCTTACGTGTCTCCGATGAGGCCCACCGAACTATAGCATTCGACGCGCGCGAGCCAGAGCGTCGCAGCCTAATACCTTGTTCCAGTTCACTATCTGGCCCGGCGGGAAACGTGCAAAGCCGGGCTGCGCCGGGTAGCCTTGCGGCCTCCCGTCCCACGCGAGCCTCGATTCACGGTGTTCCACCCGTTGCCCGTCTTCGTTGGCCTGCGTTACGTCCGCACCCGCAGGCAGGGCTTTTTCGTCTCGTTCATCTCCTGGATCTCGATGGCCGGGGTATGCCTCGGCGTCGCGGCGCTGATTACCATCATTTCGGTCATGAACGGCTTCGAGGGCGAACTGCGCAACCGCCTGGTTTCGCTCACGGCGCACGCCACCGTCTCTGGCCCGCCCGAGCGGCTGGCGGACTGGCAGTCGGTCACGGACAGGATTCGAACCGTGCCGGGCGTGGAGGGCGTCGCGCCGTTCGTGGACGTGCAGGCGATGCTCGGACGCGCCGGCTTGCTCGAACCGGTGCTGCTGCACGGTATCGATCCGGCAGCCGAAGCGAACGTGTCGTCGATCGAGCAGAACCTGCTGCAAGGGAAACTCAGCGACCTCGAGCCTGGCGCGCGCAGCATGGTCATCGGTCGCGTGCTCGCGTGGCAGATCGGCGCCGAAGTCGGTGATGAACTTACCGTGATGGTGCCCGGCCGCGACATGCTCGCGGCGGGCGGCCGGCCGCTGCTGCAGACCTTCACCGTCACCGGGATCTTCGAAGTCGGGCTGCAGGATCACGATGCCTCGCTGGCGCTGGTGTCGATCGCCGATGCGGCTGACTTGACCGGTGCTTCCAATGCGACTCCCGCCGGGCTGCGCATCCGTTTTGACGACGTGATGAACGCGCCCGCGCGCACCGCTGACCTGCGCCGGGCCGTCGGCGCGGGGCTGCAGGTCAAGGACTGGAGCGAGGAGCACTCGGCGTACTTCCGGGCGATTCGCATCGAGAAGACGATGATGAGCCTGATCCTGCTGCTCGTCGTCGCGGTGGCTGCCTTCAACATCGTGGCGGCCCTGGTGATGGTGGTCAATGAAAAGCGTTCGGACATCGCGATCCTGCGCACGCTCGGCATGACCCCGCGCGGGATCGTCGGCGTCTTTCTCACCCAGGGCCTGGTGATCGGCACCGTCGGGACATTGTTCGGACTCGTGCTGGGCGTGCTGGTCGCTGCCAACGTCGGCACCATCGTGCCCGTGCTCGAACGTGTATTCCGCTTTCACGTGATGGACCCGTCGGTCTACTACATCACGCAGATTCCATCGGAACTCAGGCTCGGGCAGATCCTGACCATCACCCTGGTTGCGTTCACGCTCACGGTCGTAGCGACGATCTATCCGGCGATCCGCGGCGCCGCCACCCAGCCCGCCGAAGCGTTGCGGTACGAATGATCGTGGCAGGGAGTGGCACCCCGTTCGAACTCACGATCGGCCGGCGCTACCTGCGTTCGACCGGGAACCGCTTCCTGTCCTTCATCTCGCTGATCTCCATGGTGGGCGTGGCGATCGGCGTGGCCGTGCTGATCGTCGTGCTGTCCGTGATGAACGGATTCGAGCACGAACTGCGGTCACGCATCCTGAGCCTGACGTCGCACGCGACGATCACGGCCTTCGGCGAGGGACTCGCCGGCTGGGACGCGATGCGGGAAACGGCGCTGAAGAATCCCCGGGTGTCGGCAGCAGCGCCGTTCGTCGAAGCCGAAACGCTGCTGATCGCCGATCACGCTGCGGGTGCGGCGAGCGCCGCCACCCTGCGTGGCATCGATCCGGTGCTCGAGTCGCAGGTCTCTGCGCTTGGCGAGCGGCTCACGAGCGGATCGATGCAGTCGCTGCAGCCGGGTACCTTCAGCATCCTGCTGGGCGAAGAGCTGGCGCACAAGCTCGGTGTCGGCCTGGGCGGCTCCGTCGTCGTTGCCGTCGCCAAGGGCAACGTGACGCCGGCCGGTGTGCTGCCGCGGCTGCGTCGCTTCGAGGTCGCGGGCACCTTCCGCTCCGGCATGTACGAGATCGACTCGACGCTCGCAGTGGTGCACGTTGCCGATGCCGCGCGACTGCTGCGGCTGGGCGCCAACGTGACGGGACTGCGCCTGGCGGTAAAGGATCCCTACGCGGCACCTCTCGCGGTGCGCGAGGTGGCCAGCGAGCTTGGCGGCGGGCTCTACGTCGAGGACTGGACGCAGCGCAATGCCAACTTCTTCCGCTCGATCGAACTGACCAAGCGCATGATGTTCTTCATCCTGCTGCTGGTCGTGGCGGTCGCAGCGTTCAACATCGTGTCGACGCTGGTGATGGCGGTGAAGGACAAGCAGCCGGACATCGCCATCCTGCGCACGATCGGCGCGCGACCCTCGAGCATCCTCGCGATCTTCACGACCCAGGGCACCGTGATCGGCCTGCTCGGCACGCTTGGCGGCGTGGCTCTCGGCGTGCTGCTGGCGACGAACCTCGAGTCGATCGTGCACGGCCTGGAGCGCGTCTTCGGCGTGCATTTCATGGACGCGAGCGTTTACCTCATGAGCGACCTGCCGGCGCGAGTCGAACCCGGCGACGTGTTGCTCATCGCGGGCACGGCGTTCGCGCTCTGTTGTCTATCCACCCTGTATCCCGCGTGGCGCGCAGCGACCACCGATCCGGCGAGGGCCCTGCGCCATGACTGAACCTTCGATCCTCGCCTGCGACGGCGTGCACAAGCATTTCGAGGAAGCGGGGCAGCGCCTCGAAGTCCTGCGCGGCGTCGAGTTGCAGGTGCGGGCGGGCGAGACGCTCGCCATCATCGGCGCCTCGGGCTCCGGCAAGACGACACTGCTGCAGATCCTCGGCGGTCTCGACCTGCCGACGAGGGGCACCGTGCGGCTGATGGGCCAGGCCTTCGCCGAGCTGTCGGACGCCGCGCGCGGCGACCTGCGCAACCGCGCGCTGGGCTTCGTGTACCAGTTCCATCACCTGCTGCCGGAGTTCAGCGCTCTGGAGAACGTGGCGATGCCGCTGCTCGTGCGTCGCACGTCAGCGGCGGATGCACGACGCGACGCGCAATGGTTCCTCGAGCGCGTCGGTCTCGGTCAGCGGCTCACTCATCGGCCATCGCAGCTCTCGGGCGGTGAACGGCAGCGTGCGGCCGTTGCGCGTGCACTGGTGACGCGACCGAATCTGGTGCTGGCGGACGAACCGACCGGCAACCTCGACGGCCGCAACGCCGAGGGAGTGCTCGAACTCATGCTCGAGCTGAATCGTGAGCTCGGCACCAGCCTCGTGCTGGTCACGCATTCGAGCGAGATCGCCGCGCGCATGCAGCGCGTCCTCACCCTGCAGGATGGCCAGCTCGTCGAGGGCTGAATCGGGCTGAAGGCGCCGATTAGTCGCGTCGCCAACTGCCGCAGGTACCCGGCACGCTGCCGTCCTCGCGGTCGGGACGTGGAACCATGTGGCAATTGGCGGCAGGCCTCCTGGCGGGCTCGTGTGCGGTGCTCAGCCTGCCACAGGCGCCTCCTGTCGTGCTGGTGTGGACCTGTCTTTGCGCGAGTGTTGCTGGCGCCTGCACGTGGCGCAGAACCTGGCTGCTAGGCCCCGGGGTGGGATTCTGGCTGACCGCCGTGCAACTCGATGCAGGCCTGGCCGACCGGCTGGACCCTGCGCTGGAGGGGCGTGCAGTGCGCGTGCGTGGCGTGGTCACGAGCGTGCCGCAGGGCTCGCTCGACGCGCTCAAGTTCCGCTTCTCGCCGCTGCCGGACGGCGACTCACGTTCGCTTCCCCGGCTGATTGAGCTGACCTGGTACGACGCCCCCTCCCGAGTCGAAGCCGCGGAGACGCTCGAACTCGAGGTGAAACTGCGCCGTCCTCGTGGGTTTGCCAACCCGGGTGGGCGCGACAACGAGGCGCGGATGCTGCGCGATCACGTTGGCGCGAGCGGCTACGTGCGTTCCGGCGAACGGCTCGGCCGCGAGTCAAACGCGGCCTTCAAGTATCCTGTGTTGCTTGCACGCGCGCGGGTCGCCTCGCTCATCCGGGACGCGCTTGGCGAGCGACCCTCGGCCGGCATCGTCGCCGGACTTGCCGTGGGCCTCCAGGACGCGCTGAGCCGCGACCAGTGGCTGCAGCTCTCGCGCAGTGGCACGAGCCACCTGATGGCGATCTCGGGCCTGCATATCGCGATGGTGGCGGCGGCCTTTGGATGGCTGGGCGGGCGAGTGCAGCGATTCCGGCAGAGCCTTGGCGCGACAGATGCCACGCGCGATGCGTCAGTCGTGGCAGCGGCCATCGCAGCGTTGGGCTACAGCCTGCTGGCAGGCTGGTCCGTGCCGACACAGCGCACCATGGTCATGATCGCGTGCGGCGCCGCAGCGCTCCTGTTGCGGCGAAGGATCGGCGTCGCCGATGGGCTGGGCATCTGCGTGGTCGGTGTGCTGCTGCTCGACCCGCTGGCACCGCTCGCGCCAGGGTTCTGGCTGTCGTTCGGCGCCGTGGCCGTCATTCTCTACGGCGCCACCGGGCACGTCCGGCCACCCGGTCTGATCCGCAGCTACCTGCTGGTTCAAATGGTCGTCACGCTGGGACTCGTGCCGGTGCTGGCGGGCAGCTTCGGTTCGGTTTCGCTCGTTTCTGCGCTGGTCAATCTGTACGCGATCCCGCTCTATACGTTGCTGATCGTGCCGGCGGTGCTGGTGTCGTGCGCCGTCGCGATAATTGCCAACGACGCGGGTGCGGTCATGCTCGACTGGACTGGCCGTCTGATCGAATCGACGTGGCCGCTGATCGAGGTGCCGGCATCGTGGACGCTCGCCACCTGGTCGCTCGCCGGACTCGACGGCACCGCCTGGATCGCCCTCGTGCTTGGCGCGCTCGCGGCGCTGTCGCCTTTGCCGGCCCTGGGTCGCATCGCCGGTGGCGTGCTCGTCGCGACGGCTTGCCTGTGGCGGCCTGCGCTCGTGCCTGATGGGGCCGCGCGGGTCACGATTCTCGACGTCGGGCAGGGCCTGTCGGTCGTAGTCGAAACGCGCGGACACACGCTCGTCTACGACGCAGGACCTTCGTTCCGCACGGGCAGCGACACCGGCCAGCTCGTGGTCGTTCCTTTCCTCAAGGCGCGCGGCATTCGCACGGTGGATCGCGTCGTCGTGAGTCACGACGACGACGATCACAAGGGCGGGGCGGGCAGCGTGCTCGCGCTCATGGATGCGCACGCCCTCACTTTGGGGCCGAGCCTGCGGGCGAGCGAGTTCGACGACCGCCGTGCGCAGCTGACCCGGGACACCTGCCGGCGTGGCGAGGCATGGTCCTGGGATGGAGTCGGTTTTCGCTGGCTGCACCCCGGCGACGTCGGCTACCAGCGCGACAACGACAGTTCGTGCGTGCTGCTGGTGAGCGCAGGCGGGCATGCGGCGCTGGTCACCGGCGACATCGAGGCCGAGGCCGAGCGCGACATGCTGCGCGAAAGCGCATTGGCAGCCGTCGATGTCGTGGTGGTGCCGCACCACGGCAGCCGCACTTCCTCGACGCAGGACTTCGTGACGGCGGTGCGGCCGCGCTGGGCCGTCTATGCCGTGGGTCACCGCAATCGCTGGAATTTCCCGGTGCGGGGCGTCGTGGAGCGCTGGGAGCAGGCAGGAGCTCAGGGTATCCGAACGAGTGACGGCGGAGCCATCACGTTCGAGCTTGCGCCCGGACGAGCCCTGGCGCCGCCGCTGCAATGGCGGCGCGAACGCCCGCGCCCGTGGCGTGATCCATGAACCATGCCCGTCGCCGCGGGGGAGGGGTTCCAGTATCATCGGCGGGTCATTTCTGCGGGCACAGGGACTCGAGCGAGCCACATGTTCGAAATCGTGAAGGCCGGCGGCATCGTCATGGTGCCGCTCATCCTCTGCTCCATACTTGCCGCCGCCATCACGCTCGAGCGCCTCTGGACGCTGCGGAGCCAGCGCGTCGTGCCCGAGGAACTCGTCGACAAGGTCTGGCGCTGGGTCGAAAACCGCACCCTTTCCGACAAGCAGATCCTCGCGTTGCAGCAGCACTCGCCGCTCGGGCGCGTGCTTGCGGCCGGGCTCGCCAATCGCCACCGCGACCGCTCGCTGATGATCGAGGCGATCGAGGACGCCGGACGTCACGTCGCCCACGAACTGGAGCGGTACCTGAACACTCTCGGCACGATCGCCGCCATCTCGCCGCTGCTCGGTCTGCTGGGCACCGTCACGGGCATGATCCGCACGTTCAAGGCGATCACGGTCGCTGGCGTGGGTAACCCTTCAGCCATGGCCTCAGGCATCGCCGAAGCCCTGATCACCACTGCGGCGGGCCTCATCATCGCGATCCCGGCGCTCGTGGCGTACCGCTACCTGCGCGGCCGCGTCGATGGGCACGTCATCGACATGGAGAAGGAATCGCTCAAGCTGGTGCAGGCCATCGATCGCGCGAGCACGTTGCGTCCGGCTGCGGCGGTCGAGATCGGTGTGGCGCTGTCGTCGCCGGCGGACGCGCAGGAAGCCGTGGCTTGAGGTTCCAGCAGAAGCACCGTGAGGAGCTCGAGCTCAACATGACGTCGCTGATCGACGTCGTGCTGCTGCTGCTGATCTTCTTCATGATGTCCACCAAGTTCATCGACGAGGGCCGGTTGCAGGTGCGGTTGCCGGACGCCGGCGTCCAGCCCGACGAGGCCTCGGTCAAGGAAACGGTCGAGATCGAGGTGACGGCGGAGGGAAATTACCGCGTGGGCGGTCGTGATCTCGTCAACAACAGTCCCGACACGCTCGCCACGGCACTTGCACGCGCCAGCCACGGCAACCGTGCGCAACCCATCACGATCCGCGCCGACGCGCGGGCCGTGCACCAGTCGGTCGTCACGGCGATGGACGTCGCCGGACGCCTAGGCTACCGCCAGATCAACATCGCCACGGTTCACGATGGGTCGGAAAGCCGATAAACGCATCGACCTGAAGATGCCGGAGGGCGCCCTGCAGACGTACAAGCGCCTGCTCGGCTACCTGCGGCCGCACAAGGCCATGTTCGCGGTCGGCGTGGTCGGCATGACGATCTTCGCCGCGACCGACGCCGGCTGGGCCGCGTTCGTGAAGTTCTTCCTCGACGGCACGTTCGTCGCCAAGGATCCGCGCATGGTCTGGCTGGTGCCGCTGGCGCTGGTCGGGCTCTTCATCCTGCGCGGCGTCGGCGACTTCATGCAGACGTACTGTCCGGGCTTCGTCGGCCGCCACATCGTGAAGACGCTGCGCGGACAGATCTTCGAGCGCTACGTGCACCTGCCGGTGTCGTATTTCGACACCAACACGTCGGGGGTGCTGCTGTCCAAGCTCACGTACAACACGGAGCAGGTGGCCACCGCGACCACCGATTCGGTCACCGTGTTCATCCGCGACTCGCTGACGATCGTCGGCCTGATCGGCTACCTGCTTTACCTCAACCCGAAGCTCACGCTGTTCAGCCTGATCGTCGGCCCGCTGATCGCGGTGCTGATCCGCAAGATCAACCTGCTGTTCCGCCGCTACAGCCGCCGCATCCAGAACTCCATGGGCGACGTGACGCGCGTCGCCAAGGAAGCGATCGAGGCGCCGCGGGTGATCCGCGTCTTCAGCGCGCAGGACTACGAGGCGCGGATGTTCGACGAAGTGATCGAGCATAACCGTCGCTCGCACATGAAGCTCATGATGACCAAGGGCATGAGCAATCCCATCGTGCAGACGATCGCGGCCGTCGGCCTGGCGGGCGTGCTGTACCTGGCGACGGTCGACGCCATCAATGGCCTGATGTCGGTGGGCGAGTTCACCTCGTTCATTGCGGCGCTGATGCTGATCACGGCGCCGCTGCGCCGGCTGGTCAACGTCGCGGGACCACTGCAGCAGGGCATCGCAGCCGCGCAGAGCATTTTCGAAGTGCTCGACGCCCCGCTCGAGGACCAGGGCGGCAGCTTCCGGCTCGAACGTGCGCGCGGTGAAGTCGAGTACCGCAACGTCGAGTTCAAGTACCCGACTGCGGCGGATCCCGTGCTGCGCGGCGTGAGTTTCCGGGCGCGACCCGGCGAGAAAATCGCGATCGTGGGTCGGTCCGGCAGCGGCAAGTCCACGCTCGTCGGATTGCTGCCGCGCTTCTATGATCCGACGGCGGGGCAGGTGCTGGTCGACGGCCACGACGCACGCGAGTTCGCCCTTGATTCCCTGCGCGCACAGGTCAGCCTCGTGAGCCAGGACGTCGTGCTGTTCAACGACACGATCAAGAGCAACATCGCTTTCGGCTTTCCGGCAACGGCTGCCGAGATCGAAGCCGCGGCGGCAAGCGCTCGCGTCAACGAGTTCAGCGCGCAGTTGCCGCTCGGGCTCGACACGGTCGTGGGCGATCGCGGCACGCTGCTGTCGGGCGGCCAGCGCCAGCGCATTGCGATCGCGCGCGCGCTGCTGCGCAACACGCCGATCCTGATCCTGGACGAAGCGACTTCGGCGCTCGACACCGAGATCGAACGCCAGATCCAGGACCAGCTCGAGGCGCTCATGGCCAACCGCACGACGCTCATCATCGCGCACCGCCTGTCGACGGTCGAGAAGGCCGACCGCATCCTCGTCATGGACTCGGGACGCGTCGTGGAATCGGGAACCCACCAGGAACTGCTGGCGCGCGACGGCCAGTACGCCGTGCTGCATCGGTTGCAGTTCAACGACTGAAGCATGTCGCTCGACGCGCGGCTGCAGAGCGTCTGGTACGGCCCCGCCTGGCGCAGCCTGCCGCTGTGGCCGCTGGCCCTGCTGTACCGCATGATTCTCGCATTGCGTGCGCTGGCGTATCGCATCGGCTTGCTTCGCGTCGAACACGTCGGCGTGCCTGTCATCGTCGTCGGCAACCTGACGGTCGGCGGCACCGGCAAGACACCGGTCGCCGCCTGGCTTGCTCGGCAGCTCGAGGCTCGCGGCCGGCGGGTCGGCGTGGTCCTGCGCGGCTACGGCGGATTGCATCGCGGTGCTCCCAGGGTCGTGACGCCAGCGGACGATCCGGGTGTCACCGGTGACGAGGCGCTGGTGCATGCGCGGCGTGGCGTGCACACCGTGGTGATCGGTGCGGATCGGGTCGCGGCGGCGCGTCTCGCGGCCGAGCACGGTGCGGAGGTCATCGTCTGCGATGACGGGCTGCAACACATGCGACTGGCGCGCGACTATGAAATTGCGGTCATCGACGGCGCGCGCGGACTCGGTAACCGCTGGCTGTTGCCGGCGGGTCCGTTGCGTGAGCCTGCACGCGAGCTGGAATCAGTCCATGCTGTCGTCGTGACCGAGCGCGGTGGGGACGGGCGCGCCGATTTTTCAGTTCGATCGCCCATGCTGCTGCGCGCGCGGTTCGATCTCGGCGACGCAGTGAACCTGCTCACGAACGAACGTCGGCCACTGGCCGGGTTTGCGCAGGCGTCCGACCTGCATGCGATAGCCGGCATCGGCCATCCTGATGCCTTTTTTCGCGGTCTCGCGCAGCGTGGATTGGTCGTCAAGATGCATGCATTGCCCGACCACGCGCCATTGGACGCCGGTGCGCTGCCGTTCCCCGCGGGCGCCATTGTCCTGATGACCGAGAAAGATGCCGTAAAATGCCGGCAGATCGCCCGTCCCGACTGGTGGTGGGTCGATCTCGAAGTGAGCATCGGTCGCGCCGAGGCCGCGGCGTTGCTGACATCCGTATTTGATCGCACCGGCTTGACCGGTGCGGGAGTGTCCCTTGGATAACAAGCTGCTCGACATCCTCGCCTGCCCGCTCTGCAAGGGGCCCCTGCAGTGGCACCGCGACGCGCAGACCCTCGTTTGCCGCGCCGATCGCCTGGCGTTTCCGGTGATTGACGGTGTTCCGGCGATGCTCGAGGACGAAGCTCGCCGCCTGAATTCCGACGACCCGCTGCTCAAGGACTGAGCGACCGTGGTCCATCACGTCGTCATCCCGGCGCGTTACGCCTCGACGCGTCTGCCCGGCAAGCCGCTGCTCGACATCGGCGGCCGCACGATGATCCAGCGCGTGGTGGAGCAGGCTGCAGCCAGCGGTGCAGATCAAGTGCTGGTCGCCACCGACGACGAACGCATTGCGGCGGCAGTCCACGACCCGCGACGACCGTCGTCGGCGATCGCGGTGATGACCGATGCAGCGCTGCCGTCCGGCACGGATCGCGTCGCCGCCGTCGCGCGCCAGCGGGGCTGGGACGACGACACGATCGTCGTCAACGTGCAGGGTGATGAACCTTTCGTGCCGCCGCGCCTGATCGACCAGGTGGCCAGTCTGCTGGCACGTGATCCGGCTGCCGCCATTGCGACGCTCGCGACGCCGATCGAATCGCTGCACGAATTCCTGGATCCCAACGTGGTCAAGGTGGTGTTCGCGGCCGACGGCGCGGCACTGTATTTCAGCCGCGCGCCGATTCCCTGGTCGCGGGACGGCGCAACCGCGGGACTCGGCAGCCAGACCGACTTTTCCGGGGCGCTGCGGCACGTCGGCTTGTATGCCTATCGCGTCGGCGCGCTCAAACGCATCACGGCCATGGCGCCTTCGACCTACGAACAGGCCGAAAAGCTGGAACAGTTGCGCGCCCTGCAGGCGGGGCTGCGCATCACGGTGGCGCTGTGCGCCGAACCGCCCGGCCCGGGAATCGATACGGACGCAGACCTGCAGCGCGCACGTGCGCGCGCCACGACGGATCCTGGAGCACGCTGACCATGAATGAAACGATGCTGGTGGCGTTTGGCGTTACGATCACGCCGTGGAAGCTGATCGGTTACCTCGGCGTTGCGTTGTTCGCGGGCCGCTGGTTCGTACAGATGTTCTATTCGCGGCGCCACGGCCGGCCCGTCGTGCCGACGGTGTTCTGGCTGATGAGCATCAGCGGCAGCCTGCTGCTGCTGTCGTATTTCACGTTCGGCAAGAACGATTCGGTCGGCATCCTCTCGAACCTGTTTCCGGCCGGCGTTGCCGGCTACAACCTCGTCCTGGACCTGCGGCACAAGAAGGTGAGGCAGGAAGAAAGGGCATAGTCATTTCCTGAGCGACAGCGTCGCACGCTTGCGCTCAGGAGGTGTAAGCAGCGGCTTCACCTCGGCCGGGGTCAGGTTGCGCCATTTGCCCACAGGCAACGTACCGAGCTGGATGTGCATGATCCGCACGCGCTGCAGGCGCCGCACCCGGTAATCGAAGTGCTCGCACATGCGGCGGATCTGACGGTTGAGGCCCTGCGTCAGCACGATACGGAACGTATTGCGGCCGACCTGGGTGACGCGGCACGGGTTGGTCACCGTCTCGAGGATCGGCACGCCACGGGCCATGCCTGACAGGAACTCGTTCGTCAGCGGCCGGTCGACCGAGACGATGTATTCCTTCTCGTGCTCGTGCTCGGCACGGAGCACGCGATTGACGATGTCACCATCGTTGGTGAGCAGGATCAGGCCTTCGGACTCCTTGTCCAGGCGACCGATGGGGAAGACGCGCTCGCGGTGACCCACGAAGTCGACGATGTTGTCCGGTACGTCGCGGTCGGTCGTGCATTCGATGCCGATCGGCTTGTTCAATGCGAGATAGACGCGCTCGGGCTTGAAGTTCAGCGGGCGCCCGTCGAGCGATACCTCGTCGCCTGCGGCGACCTTGGTGCCGAGCACGGCGGTCACGCCGTTCACTGCGACGCGGCCGGCCTCGACCCATTGGTCGGCCTGGCGACGCGAACAGGCACCCGTCTCGCTGAGGTACTTGTTGATCCGGACGCTGGAGTCAGCCACCGGACCGGCGCACCGTGTAACCGAGCCTGCCGAGTTCTTCGACCAGCAGGTCGCGATGGTCGCCCTGGATCTCGATGACCCCGGCGTCGACGGTGCCGCCGCACCCACAGCGCTTCTTCAGCCTGGTGGCCAGGGCATCGAGTTCGTTGCCGGCAAGGGGGACGCCCCTGATGATCGTGACGCCCTTGCCCTTGCGGCCCTTGGTCTCGCGACCGACACGCACGATGCCGTCGCCCGCGGCCACGACGGGCTGTGCCGGCTTGCTGCGCTTGCAGCGGCACTCGGCCAGCGGACGGGTGCACTCGGGGCACAGGCGTCCGGGGCCGGTGGAGTAGACGAGACGACTGGAACTCATCGGGTCGGCGCAGCCTCGGGAACGCTCACTGGATACCGTCGAGGACCATTGTAAGCCATGGTCCAGCCGCGCCCTATGGTTGCCCGTTTGATCGCTGCAGCCGTATCAATGTCATCGCAACCGACTACGCAGGACTCGCGGATCGCGGCACAATCCACCCATGGCCGAACCCATCGTCGAGACTGAAACGGAGCGCCTGCGGCTGCGCAGGCTCGAGGCGTCCGACGCCTCCTTCATCTTCCGTCTCGTCAATGAGCCATCGTGGCTGCGTTTCATCGGCGACCGGGGCGTACACGATCTCGACGGCGCACGGCGCTACATTGTCGAAGGGCCGCAGCGCCTGTACGCCAATCACGGCTTTGGCCTATTCGTGGTTGAACGCCGCAGCGACGACTTGCCGCTCGGCCTGTGCGGGCTGATCAAGCGCGACACGCTGCCCGACGTCGACATCGGCTTCGCCTTCCTGCCCGAGCACTGGAGCCAGGGGTACGCGCGCGAGGCGGCTGAGGCCACGCTGCGGTATGCGCGGGAGCGGCATCACCTGCCGCGCGTGGTTGCGATCACGAGTCTCGACAATGTTGCGTCGGGCCGCCTGCTGGAGCGGATCGGCCTGCAGTTCGAAGGCACCGTGCGTCTCGCCGGCAGCAACGAGGACGTGCGCCTCTACGGCACGACGGGTGCTTACCAGTTTGATGCCCCGAACACCCGTCCCGTGTTCGAAGGGTTGTGGACGTCGGGCCAGCTCTCGCCGGCCGACATTCAGCGCCTGCCGGAGTTCGGCATCGAGGCGGTCGTCAACCTCGCCTTGCCGACTGCGTCGAACGCGTTGCCCGGCGAAGCCGAGGCCGTCACGGGGCAGGGCATGGCCTTCGTGCAGATCCCCGTGCCGTGGGAAGAGCCCGAACCCCGGCACCTGCAGCAGTTCTTCGGCGTGATGGAGGCGTTCGCCGGCCGCAAAGTCTGGGTCCACTGCGCCAGGAACTTCCGTGTCTCGGCGTTCGTGTACCTGTACCGACGCTTGCGTCTCGGGGAAGCGCACGAGGCCGCGCTGCATCCGCTGCGCACGGTGTGGCAGCCGAATCCGATCTGGCAGGCTTTCATCGATCAGTCACTGTCGAACCTGGATCAGGGGCCCGTCACGGGAACCACCCGGTAGATCACGCCCGCGTAGTCGTCAGTGATGAAAATGGTGCCGTCGGGGCCTTGTGCGATACCGGCGGGTCGGCCGAGAACGCCTGCGTCACCGAGGAAGCCTGTCAGAAAGTCGCGTTCGACGATGCTCCCATCCGGTTGCCAGTCCAGGGCGACCACCTTGTAGCCGTCGGGCTGGCTGCGATTCCACGAACCATGCAGTGCGACGAGGGCAGTGCGTGAATACCCTGGCAGAAGGCCCGGGCCGCGCAGGAATGCGAGCCCGAGCGGAGCATGGTGCGCGCCAAACGCATGCGCCGGCGTAACGGCGAGGGCAGCCTCCGCCGCATGCCCGGCACCGAAGTCGGGATCGGGCACACCGGCGCCGTAGACGAACGGCCAGCCATAGAACCTGTTCTGCTCGATGCGATTGAGTTCGTCGGGCGGCAGGTCGTCGCCCAGCAGGTCGCGACCATTCTCGGTCGCGTAGAGCGTGCCATCCCACGGCGCCCAGTCCATGCCTACACTGTTGCGCAGCCCGGTCGCGTAGATCTCGCGCTGGCTGCCGTCCGGCTGCATGCGCATGATCGTCGCACGGCGCGCGTCCTTCTCGATGCAGACATTGCAGGTCGAGCCCTGCGACACGTAGAGCCACCCGTCGGGGCCGAAGCCGAGCGTTTTCGTCGTGTGAAAGCCATCGCCTGTGAAGTCGTCGACGATGTGCTCGAAGGCGCCGGACGCCCGTCCCGATTCTGCGTCGAAGCGAATGCGACCGATGCCATTCGACTCGCCGACGTACAGCCACCCGTCGTGCAGGGCGAGTCCATGCGGGTGATTGAGCTTGGTGAGCAGCTTGCGGACCGCGTCCGGCTTGCCGTCGCCATTGGCATCACGCTCGAGCAGCACGATTTCATCGGCGCGCGTGCGGGCCACGATGAGGTCGCCGGCCGGTGTCACGAGCGGCCAGCGGGCGAGGGGCACGTCGGTGGAATAGACCTCCAGCCTGAAGCCATCGGCGACCCGCAGCCTCGACGCAACCTGCGCTGCAGTCGGCGGCTCGATCGAACGGCCGAGCAGGAAATCGAGCATGACTTGCTTATTGCCGACCGCGACCGGGCCGAACCAGACATAGCCGATGCCGGCGACGATGAGCAACGCGACGGCGAGCAGGAGCGCGAGCAGGAGCTTCTTCATGTGCGGCAGTCTAGCGTCTGACATCAGGGGTCGGTACCACGCCAATGACGGGTCGTTTGCCGATCGCGCCAAAACCCTGTAAAAACAGGCGCGCAAGGACTCGACGGTGCAGATTCCCATGAAAGACAGCCCTGGATCGAACCCTGGAACAGAACCGGCGCCGGCGACGACGCAGGACGATGTGCCGGACCTGCTGCAAGGGGCGAAGGTCTTCCGCCCGATATACCCGTCCGAAGGCATCATCGGCGATGACGACGACACCGCCCGGTTGCCGAAGATCACGAGCTTCCCGGAGGGCATCGAAGTCGTCGAGCATTCGGTCTGCCGTGCCGTCGGCCAGTGGGTATTGATGGTGCGGTGCCAGTGCGGAAAACGCTGGTTCGAACTCGAGGCGATCGACGCTGCGACCTGCCCGCGCTGCAATGCACTGGTCTATGTCGACGTGCTGCAGGCCCGGCCCGACCCATGAGGAATGTCCATGGTCATGTGCTCGCCGTGACCGCCTGCCTCGCCAGCGCCGCAGCAGCACTCGCAGATGACAGTTTCCGGTGCGGCAGCAAACTCATCGTGACCGGCATGACGCAGGCCGAAGTGCTGCAGCTCTGTGGACCGCCCGAGTCGACCAGCGAGGAAAGTTTGCCGGTACGGAGCGGCAACCAGGTCGTCGGCGAGACCAGGACCTATCGCTGGACGTACGAATCCTACGGCGCTACCCGCGTCCTGCTATTCGATCAGGACGTGCTCAAGTCGATCAGGTGAGGGCCGGTTGCTACGGCGCGCACTTGTTGCCTCGAACTGCTGGAGAATCCTGTTGTGCGCGGTTTGATCGGTTGGATGGGCGCGTTCCTCGCCGGATCCGCGGGCTGGTGGCTTGGAGCCAAGGCCGGCCTTGGGCTGGCTGTCGTGCTGGGAGCAGTCGCATCCGGCGTCGGACTTTATGTCGGACACCGCTGGTTCGATCAGAACCTGAAGTGAAGGCGCCGGCCGAGTTGCAGCGGGGTTGAGGGGAATCGTGACGAACCCGTATCTCGAACCAGTCGCTCCGCATGTGGACACGCATCGCCGGCATTGCGCTGCTGGTTGCAGCGACCAGCCTGACTGCCGTGCTCGGCCTCGGCATTGTCGATTTTGCTGCGCATGCGGCAAGCCGCCGGGCACTCACGAGTTCAACGGTCGTCTTCGCCCTCATCCTGCTGGCGCTGTGCGGGATCTGCTGGCAGGCCGGATTTCGCCTCGCATTCAATCGACGCGGCGATCAGCCGACGCTCTTTTCCCGGCCGGCCTGGTTCGCCATAGGCATGGCACTGACCGTGATAGCCGCACTGATGGCTGCCGTCGTTTTCTCGGCGCGCCGGCCGACGCTTCTCGACTACCAGGTGGTCCTGTCCCTTGGCGCCTTCGGGGTCTGGTGCCTCGTGCTGGCGTTCCGTCCACGCATTCAACAGCGTACCGATGCAACGAACAGTGATCGACACGCGCGACGAACGCGACTGATCAGGCAGGGCGGCGATCGGCCTCGTCGAGTTCTGCCATCTCCGCGGCGGTGAACACCCGCGACCGGGTGTGGAAGGCCTTGCCTTCCGGACCCTCGAGCGAAAACGTCCCGCCGTGGCCTTCGATCACGTCGATGATCAGCTGCGTGTGCCGCCAGTACTCGTACTGCGCCTTGCCGATGTAGAACGGGCAGCCGCCGATCTCGCCCAGGAACACGTCGCCCGCGCCGATCGTGAGCTCGCCCAGCAGGTAGCAGTTGGCTGCACTGTTGTCGCAACAACCGCCGGACTGATGAAACATCAGTCCGGGGCCGTGTTTCGACTTGAGCAGTTCGATCAGTTCGACGGCCGCTGCCGTAGCGATGACCCTGTCGACCATACTCAGAAGAAGCCGAGCTTGCTTTCGCTGTAGCTGACCAGCAGGTTCTTCGTCTGCTGGTAGTGGTCGAGCATCATCTTGTGGGTCTCGCGGCCGATGCCCGATTCCTTGTATCCGCCGAACGCCGCGTGCGCGGGGTACGCGTGGTAGCAGTTGGTCCACACACGGCCGGCCTTGATGGCGCGACCCATGCGATAGGCCACGTTGCCATTGCGGCTCCACACGCCGGCACCGAGGCCGTACAGCGTGTCATTGGCCACGGCCAATGCTTCGGCTTCGTCCTTGAAGGTGGTCACGGCCAGCACCGGGCCGAAGATTTCCTCCTGGAAAATGCGCATCTTGTTGTGGCCCTTGAACAGCGTGGGCTGCACGTAGTAGCCGCCTTCGAGTCCGGCGCCGAGCTGCGCCTGCGCGCCACCGATGAGCACTTGCGCGCCTTCCTGTTTGCCCAGGTCGAGGTACGACAGGATCTTCGTCAGCTGCTCCCTGGACGCCTGCGCACCCATCATGGTGTCGGTGTCGAGCGGATCACCCATCTTGATCGCAGCCACGCGCGGCAGCACCCGCGCCATGAACTTGTCGTAGATGCTTTCCTGGATCAGCGCGCGGCTCGGGCAGGTGCACACCTCGCCCTGGTTGAAGGCGAACAGCACGAGGCCCTCTATCGCCTTGTCGAGGAACGAGTCGTCCTTGTCCATCACGTCGGCGAAAAAGACGTTGGGTGACTTGCCGCCGAGTTCCAGCGTGGCGGGAATCAGGTTGTTGGCGGCGGCCTGTGCGATGACGCGGCCAGTGGTCGTCGACCCCGTGAACGCAATCTTGGCGATGCGCTTGCTCGTGGCCAGCGGCATGCCGGCTTCGCGGCCGTAACCGTTGACGATGTTCAGCACGCCGGGCGGCAGGATATCGGCGATCAGGTTCGCCAGGATGAGGATGCTGATGGGGGTGGATTCCGCGGGCTTCAGGACCACGCAGTTGCCCGCGCCGATTGCCGGGGCCAGTTTCCACGCGGCCATCAGGATCGGGAAATTCCACGGAATGATCTGGCCCACGACACCGAGCGGTTCGTGCAGGTGGTAGGCGACCGTGGTCTCGTCGATTTCGCTGATGTTGCCTTCCTGCGCGCGCACGCAGCCAGCGAAGTAACGGAAGTGATCGATCGTCAGCGGAAGGTCGGCGTTGAGTGTCTCGCGGATCGGCTTGCCGTTGTCCACGGTCTCGGCGTAGGCGAGCAGCTCGAGATTGGCTTCGATCCGGTCGGCGACCTTCAGCAGCAGGTTGGCGCGCTCGGCCGGTGGCGTCCTGCCCCACTTGTCGGCCGCGGCATGTGCCGCATCGAGCGCAAGCTCGATGTCTTCGGCCGTGGAGCGCGCGACCTTGGTGTAGACCTTGCCGCTGATGGGCGTGACGACGTCGAAGTACTGGCCTTTGACCGGGGCCACCCATTTGCCGCCGATGAAATTGTCGTAGTGCGCCTGGTAGGTCAGCTTGGCGCCTGCGGCGCCGGGTGCTGCGTAGAGCATGTCGTGTCCCCCTGGTTGAACGGGGTCATCCTACACCCGAAATCTGCGACGAAGTCTCGACTTGGCGCCCTCTAGAGCCAGTCCCGACGGACTGCTTCCTCGATCAGGCGGAACACGCGCCCGTTGTCGTCCGCCGTCGTCCTGCCGAGCAAGCCATGCTGCCAGGAAGCGGGCAACGCGTCCTTGCCGTGCAACGCGCCAACGGCCGCGCCGACCAGGGTGGCGACCGTATCGTTGTCATCCGTGTCGTTGACGGCGCGCACGATCGCTTCCTCCGGGTCGTGCGCGTGGCGGGCAAGGATCCACAGCACGCTCGGCACTGTTTCGAGCAGGTATGCGCCGGAAGACCATGCAGCGCAGGCTTGACGGGTGCTCCAGTCGTGACGCGCGGCCTCGCCGAGCACCAACTCGAGGTAGTCTGGAAACGAACTCTCGCGGTCGATGAAGCGTCCGCTGCGGGCACGGTACGGCTGGTCCGTGCAGACTTGACGCACCGCAGCGACGTACGTGGCGATGATCCACTCGGCTGTCGGTGGTGCCGGCAGTCGCAACAGGCGCGCGAGCAGGTCGACGAACGCCACGCACGAAGCAACCGAACTCGCGTCACGATGCGTGACGATCGAGGCCAGCGCCACGTCCAGCCAGAGGGCCGCACTCGTGCCTTGCGGATGCAGCAGCACCAGAGGCGCGATGCGCATCAGTGCGCCATTGCCCGCGCTCTCGGCGCCGTAGCGGTACCAGGACGCCACGCCCTGTTCGCGATTGCGCAGGAACTGCTGCATGGACTTGCCGATACCGAAGATTTCACGCGAGGCGAAGCGGGCAGACAGGTCGTCCGGATCCAGTCCCCGGCATTCGAGCAGGCTTTCGAGCGTCCAGAACGCCAGCTGACTGTCGTCCGAGGGCAGTCCTACCCGGTGACCCGCGGATCGGCTGTTCGGCAGGTAGTCACGGATTTCGCCATAGCGCGCCTCGCGCTCCTGGACCGGCAGGCTCTCGCTGGTGTTGCCCAGCGCGTCGCCGATCGCGAGGCCCAGCAGCATGCCGCGAATCCGCCCCGGAGCAACCGGACCACTCATGGGTTCGCGCGGACCCTGCAGCAGGGCGGATCGGGCCGGGAGGAATCCTTCGGAGATGACGCGGGCGGCGAGGGTCAGGTTCGACGTCATGATCTGCAGACGCCTAGAGGCCGGCCGCGGGCTCTTCCGGCGGCCACTGATCCGGCGGCGCGCCACTGCAGACGCGTTGCCGGATGAAGTTGTCGCTGGGAGTCAGCCCAAGCTCGCAGCTGCGCACGCACAACGCACGAAACGATGCAGCGTCGAGGCCCGTGGTTTCGTGGTACAGGTGCGTTAGTCGCTGCCATCGCGACGAGGAGATTGGCCGCGCACTGCTCCTGAAAGAGCGGCAGTCGCGGCTGGTCGCGCACGACTCGGCAGCCTTGATCACGGTCGCACAATCCGCGCGGCTGAGAGACCTGCGCGGCTCGCGCTTGCGTGCGATCGTAACGTCGCCGGCTGCCGTCAATGTCGCGCTTCGATGCTCGCCGTTCCAGACTCCGAGGTCGATCTGCACGCCGTCGGCCGACACAACCACCGCTCCAGCGCCGGTGCCAGCTCCGACCCACAGTCCGGGTGCCTGCCGGACATCAGGCGGGAGGCCGGCCCGCAACTCGAGCCAGAACGGCTGTCGCCGGCCACAGGGTGCGATCGTGCCATTGCACCTTGTGAATCCCACGACGATTTCGCGGTCGGAGAACACGGCGCGCCGCACCAATGAAATCTCATCGTCGCGCAGGTCATGCACAGGCTGGCCATCGAGCAGAATGACTGGCCTGGCGTCGGATCCCTCCGCGGATCCGATGTCCAGGACGCCAGCCAGCGTCGTAACCGGCAGCTGCGACTTGTCCAGGACCTCCTGTGACTCGAGCCTGCTGCCGACGGCATGCGCGGCGGGACGTGCAGTCGTCGGCGGTACAGGCACGGGTTGAGGTTCAACCTGGGCGCGAACCATCGGCAGATCGGGTGTCGTCGGATCCTGCCGGTCGATGACGGCATAAATCGCCACTGCGGCCAGCAACGCCGCGACCGCCCATGACCAGTTCTGCCAGCTGCGCCTGCCGCTGTCGGTTGGGTGGTTCGCCGCCGGCGTCGGCGGCAGCTTCGCTGATGACGATGCAGGCGGCGGCACGATCAAAGGCTGCGGCGGAGCGCGGGTGTCGACACGGTCGGTCTTGACGCTGGTCGTGGTTTTCAGGGCAGGGCGGGTCCGGTCGGCCTCGACGGTGCGGCCTTGCGCCAGCGTCGGTGACAGGGGCGCCGCTGGCAACGCAGGCGACGGCTCGATCGCAGGTCGCGGCGTCGCGTCGGTGAAGACAGGGTCGGTCTTGACGCTGGCCGTCCTGTCCAGAGCAGGACGGGTGCGGCTGCGCTGCCCGAGCAGGCAGTGCCGCGCCTCGGCCGCAGTGAGCCGGTGCAACTGCGACGAGTCCGTGATCGAAATGGCGACGTCCTTGTGGAGCCCGGAGCCGCTCAATGCGCTGTGGACCGGTTCGACCAGGCCGATGGCGCGGACCCATTGCCCGGCCCATGTGGCGTCGGGTACGTTCCGTCCATTGTCGAGGGCCTCCGGCCAGATCTTCAGGCAGGCCATGTCGTGTGATTGATTGGCGAACTCGACGCGCAGGCAGGGTGTGTCGGTGTGCGGCGACGAGTCCAGCGCGACCCGTACGATCTTGCCGATCATCTCCACGCGATCACCCACGTGGCTGCAGCACTGCGCAAAGTTCGTGGCATCGACGACGTCGCACGCGGGTACGTACTCGCGGCGCAAGGGCAGGGCCGCATTGCCAGTGAACTCGACCGGGCGGGTCGGGATGTTGCGGCCTTCGAGAAAGTCCTCGAACGTCGGCACCTGCGCGAACGGCGCGGCGCAGATGGCGGCGAAATGCCGCACCCTGTGCTCGATCTCCGGCACCGAAGCCAGCAGGCTGAACGCTGGCGAACTGGCGGGATCAGCGATGTCCGCAGCCCGCAGGATGAACGCGTCCGCATCGCTGTCCGACTGATCCCAGAGTTCGGGTCGACGGCAGAGTGCGTGGAGCGCGAGATCGAGCAGCGAGAACGCAAATGAATCGAGGCTGGCGTCGAAATGCCGGCCACGGCGACCGGAGTGCTGGAAATTGCGCTGGCCGAGTTCCGTGCTCTGCAGGCCCGCGAGTTGTGGCACGAACAAGCCGTCGTAATCGATCAGCCGTACGTCAGTCGCGCTCTGGACGATCACGTTGGTCGGCTGGATGTCGCCGTGCGCGATGCCGTGCCTGAGCAGCTCGCGCGAAATTCCCCGCAGTGTCATGCGTAACTGCTGGAGCGTATCGCTGTCGGTCCGGTGCGCGGCGACAAATGCCGCGAGCGTCTGGCCGTGCGCCCAGTCCATGCGGACGATGGGGAAAGTACCGCTTTCGGTCGTGATTCCGGACGGCTGGAATTCGAAGTCGACGAAGCAGGTGCTGCGGATGCGACGCAGGTAACTCCCGATGGCGGCGTATCGCGCGTGCAGCGAGTCGGAAGGCTTGTGGAAGCAGCGGACGGCATAACTCCGACCGTCGACCACGACCTCGAACGTCAGTGCGAAATTGCCGCTGCGAACGATCGGCTGGCCCGGTCCACGCGAGCGGAGGGTGCCGCGGGCGAGCAGCGGATCCGACAATGCGATGCCCAGGCTCAACTGCAGGGCGTCGGAGTATTCCGCTAGTGACGGATATGGCATCTTGCTGGGTCAGGGACCGGCAGTTGTCGCCGTCGCCTCGTGTGATTTGTTGCAGCGCAATCTTCACACGGCAGCGCGGTGCGGCAAAGCTCATTTGCAAAATCTACGGTCCGACTTGCAGTCTATCGCCCGACCAGCGAACGTGAAATCGGGCTAGATGCGCGGGGTGGTCGATCTATTCAGTGCTGCCGTTCACTGCTCGATATCAGGCACTCGCACGGCGAGAATATTCAACCTTCGAGCGGAAGTTGACCGCAGTATCGATTGACTGGGTTGCAGGGATGTGGTCGCGATGAAAATTCTGTTCGTCTGCATGGGCAACATATGCCGATCGCCCACCGCCGAAGGCGTTTTCCGGGCGCACGCTCGCCGGTACGCCCCGGGTCTCGAGATCGAGATCGACTCCGCCGGCACTCACGCATACCACGTGGGTGAGCCGCCCGATCCGCGTACGATCGACGCTGCCGCCCGCCGGGGCATCGACCTCACGGACCTGCGGGCACGGCAGGTGCATGACGACGATTTCGAGCGCTTCGACCTGATCGTTGCGATGGATCGCCTGAATCACGCGACCTTGCTCGACCGCAGCCCGCCCGAGCATCGCGAGCGCATTCGCACGCTGCTCGAGTTTGCCGGCAGTACGGCGCCCGACCGATGTGCCCGACCCCTATTACGGCGACACCAGGGGATTCGACGAGGTGCTCGACCTGGTCGAATCTGCGGTCGAGGGCCTGCTGGCTGAGGTCCGTCACAGGTCGGGAGTCCGTTGACGCGACGACACGTCGCAATACGGCTAGACTCCCCGGGTTGATGCGTCAGGGGGAACGCGCTGCCAGGACGGCTCGCCTGGCTTCTTGGTCGATATAACGAAAAGACTATAGAGTTCGGGGCGAGGAATGAATTCAGCCGCGCGAGCGACGCTGGTCACGGCGTTGCAGCAATACTTTTCGATTCCCGGGGATGAAGCCGCGCTGGTGCTCGACGAGTTCGAGCCATGCGTGTGCCGCGGTGGCGATTGGCTGTTCCGCCAGGGTGACGAAGCCGATTGCCTGTTCCTGCTGGCGCGAGGTCGCATGCAGGTCTGGCTGGCACAATCCAATGGCCAGGAATCCGGCGAACGGCTCGTGGCCGAGGTCAACCCCGGAGAGACCATCGGCGAAATCGGCATGCTCACCGGCGGGGCGCGATCCGCAAGCATCCGCGCCGTGCGCAACAGCCTGTTGCTGAAGATGACCTCTGCCGCCTTCGATCGGCTCGCCCGGCAGCGGCCCGATCTCACGCGCCACATCGCGGGCGGTATCGCTGGTCGGTTGCGCGATCGGACCGCCGGCGTCTCGCACATCCGTCGTAACCTGAAGACGATCGCACTGGTGCCGCTGGGTTCGGTGCAATCGGCCGAGGTCCTTGCGGCGAAACTCGGCGCGGCGCTGCAGCTGTACGGACCAACCTGCGTCCTGTCCGCCACGGCAATGCGCGACGCGGGTGCGCCTGCCTTGCCGGCAGCGCGACACCAGGACCAGTCGCCGGCGTTGGTCGACTGGCTTGCCGTCAAGGAAGACGAGAATCGCTTCATCATGTACGTGGCGAATCCGGCCGACGGTGTCTTTACCGACATGGCGCTCCACAACGCCGACCTCATCCTCCTGGTCGGGCAGGCCGGTGATGATGCCGCACCCCGATCCTGGGAAGTGCAGGCATTCGACGAGACCAATGCCCCCGTCGCACGTCGTGCCCTGGTGCTGTGGCACGAGCAGCACGGCGAGACACTGTCTGGAACGGCTGCGTGGCTGGCGCCACGCAAGCTGGATTTTCACCTGCACGTTCGATCCGGCATCCTGGGCGACCTCGACCGCCTCGCCCGTGTCATCGCAGGGCGCGCCGTCGGGCTCGTGCTCGGTGGTGGCGCCGCTCGCGGGTTTGCACATCTGGGCGTCTATCGTGCGTTGTATGAATCCGGCATACCGGTGGACTGGCTCGGTGGCGCCAGCATCGGCGCCGTCATGGCGGCCGGCATGGCGACGGGACTGGAGCCAGGGGTTGTCATCGAGCGTGCGCGCAAAGCGTTCGTGGACGGCAAACCGTTTGGCGACGTGACCCTGCCGATCATCTCGTTCCTGCGCGGACGACGCATGGAGCGCCTGATCGATGCCCATTTGCCGGGCGAAATCGAAGACCTGCCGGTGCCGTTCTTCTGCGTCTCCAGCAACCTCGGCAATGGCCGTGTGCAGGTGCACGATCGGGGCTCCTTGCCGCGCTCGTTGCGCGCAAGCGTGTCGCTGCCCGGTATCTTCCCGCCGGCCGTGATCAACGGCCAACTGTCCGTCGACGGCGGCATCCTCGATAACCTGCCGGTCGACCTCATGCGGGCCCGTCCCGTCGGTCGCGTGATCGCCGTCGACCTGAGTTCGCGCAAGGATTACACGGTCAATTACGATTCCGTGCCTTCGCCCTGGCGCGTGCTCGCCGGTCGTGTGCTGCCGCTCTCCAAGCGTTATCGCGTGCCGAGCCCGGTGTCGTTGATGCTGATGGCGATGTCGATCGGCGCGATCGGTTCTGCACGAGCGGCCGGGGCGCGCGCGGACTTGCTGGTGCGGCCGCCGGTGGGTGGTTTCAGCTTCACGGAAGTGCGCAACTTCGACCGCGTCGTCGAAGTCGGATATCGCGAAGCGCAAAAGGCGATCGCAGAAGGTTGGTCGCCGCAGGGCTGAGTCGAAGTTACTCGGCCGCAGGGCCGGCAAAGCAGGGGGGAACTTGCAGCATTCAATCCGGATCGGGCGACCCGCGCGTGCGGCTGTGCTGACGATTATTGCCTGGGCGATCGGGTGCCAGCCCGCACGAGCCGCTGCGGCAGGGGCGGACGCCGTCATGAAGACGGCTGCTGGCGCGCGGGGAGTGGCGGCGCTCGGTCGCATCGAACCGTACGGTGGCATCGTCCGCGTCGCGGCCGCCTCGACGCCCGACGCGATGTCGGGCGCGATCTTGAGCAGACTGCTGGTCGACCGCGGCTCGGACGTGACGGCGGGTCAACTGCTGGCCGAGGTCGACACCGCGGCGCTGGCGCGCAGCCGCATCGTCGAAGCAAAAGCCGAGCTCGAGACCGCGAAGCGCGATGCCACCGCCTCCGTCAGCCTCGCGGATGAGGCCTGCGTGCTTGCCGACGTTGCGGCCAAGCGCTCGAAGCGCAAGCAGGACCTGCTGGGCCGCGGACTCGCCTCGAGCGAGGACGCCGAGCAAGCCAAGGGCGATGCCGATGCCGGCGTGGCTTCGTGCAAGGCGCGACGTGCCTCGGCCAGTGTCGCGCAGTCGCGTATCAGCGCAGCCACCGCGCGCGTGACGCGCTTCGAGACGGAACTCGAGCGCTCGTTCGTCCGCGCTCCCTTCGCCGGTCGTGTCATCGACGTGCGGCGCCGGCCCGGCGAAATCGTCGGCATGGAGGGTGTTCTCGAGCTTGCACGCGTCGACCAGATGCAGGCGGTCGCAGAGGTCTTCGAAGCCGACGTCCGCCGCGTGCGAGTGCGGCCAGCGCGCGCTGGTGCGCAGCCCGGCGCTGCCGCAGGACCTCACCGGCACCGTGACGCGCATTCGCCCCAAAGTGCAGAAGATCGACCAGATCGGTGATGACCCCGTTGCCCGCAAGGATGCGCGCATCGTCGAGGTCGAGATCAAGCTCGACGACGGCCGCGCGGCTGCGAACCTCACGAACCTCCAGGTGGAGGTCGAGATTGGCCGTTGAGCGCACGTGGAGCCGGCTGCTGCCCTCCGCCCCGCTCGGGTGGTTGCAACTGTGGCACAAGCCGCTGCGGCTCACCGTCGCGGTGGCGGGCATCGCGTTCGCCGTGCTGCTGATCCTGATGCAGCTCGGCTTTCGCTCGGCGCTGTTCGAGAGCACGTTGCGATTCCACGAGCGTTTCCGCTACGACATTGCGCTCTTCAGTACGGACAGTGTCTTCATCGTGCGGCCGGCGCCGTTTACGATCCGCCGCCTGTACGAGGCGATGGGTTCACCCGACGTCGAGTCGGTGAGCCCGGTCTACGTCTTTCCGGCGACGTGGAAGAACCCGTGGACCAACGCCCGCCGCAGCATCAATGCGGTCGGCATCGACCCCACCCGTAACGTGCTCGATACGCCGGGCTTCGCGGACAACTATTCCAGGCTGGCTGCACAGGACGTCGTGTTGTTCGACCGGGCGTCGCGGCCGGAATTCGGGCCGGTGGGGGAGAGCTGGCGCCCGGATGCGCCGGTCAGCACCGAGATTAACGATCGTGCGGTCTCGGTGGTCGGACTGATCGAGATCGGCCCTTCGTTCGGCATCGATGGCACGGTGCTCACCAGCGTCGACAACTGGCTGCGGCTGTTTCCGGACCGGTCGCGCAACCAGATCCAGCTGGGCCTGGTGACGCTGAAGCCGGGCGTCGATGCGAATTCCGCGCGCGATCGCCTGCGCTCCTACCTGCCCGCGGACGTGCTGGTCATGACCAAGGCCGACTTCGCCGCCCGCGAGAAGGCGTACTGGAACGGGGCGACGCCGATCGGTTACGTGTTCGCGTTCGGCGCGATCATGGGCTTGGTGGTCGGCGCGATCATCGTCTACCAGATCCTGTTCGCCGACGTGTCCGAGCACTTGCGTGAGTACGCCACGCTGCGGGCCATTGGGTATCGCAATCGATTCGTGTCCGGCATCGTGCTGCAGCAGGCAGCAATACTCGCCGTGCTCGGCTACCTGCCGGGCATGGCCGCGGCGTGGTTCCTCTACCGATCGGCTGCGCACGCGACCCGTTTGCCGCTGCACCTGACGACCGATCGGGCACTCACGGTGTTCGTGCTGACGCTCGTGATGTGCGCGCTCTCCGGTTTCCTGGCGCTGCGCAAGGTGCGTCGCCTCGACCCGGCGGAGGTCTTCTGATGCCTGGCAGTGCGGACCCGCCGGTCGTCGTCGAGAACCTCAATCACTACTTACGGCAAGGGCCCACTGCGTCGGCAGATCCTGCACGACGTGACGACGACGATTCCCGCTGGCGAGATCGTCATCGTCACCGGGCCGTCGGGTTCTGGCAAGACGACACTGCTGACGCTCGTCGGTGCGTTGCGTGCACCACAGGAGGGGCGCCTGCGTGTGCTCGGTCACCAGCTCGACGGCGCAAATCGCACGGCTCTAGAAGACGTCCGCAAGCGTATCGGCTTCATCTTCCAGAGCCACAACCTGCTCGGCGCATTGACTGCTTCGCAAAACGTGCAGCTCGGCCTGCGCGTGACCGGTCGCGCCGCACGTGCCGAGCTTCGACGCAAGGCTGATGCAATGCTGGAGGCAGTCGGTCTTGGCGAGCACACTCACAAGCGCGCGGAGCAGCTATCCGGTGGCCAGCGCCAGCGCGTGGCCATTGCGCGCGCCCTGGTCGGCGAGCCGGTCATGGTGCTCGCAGACGAGCCTACCGCGTCGCTCGACAAAGCCTCGGGCCGCGAGGTCGTCGATCGCATGCAGGCACTGGCCCGGGAGCGGGGCACCACCATCCTGCTGGTCACGCACGACAGCCGCATACTCGACGTTGCCGATCGAATCGTGCACCTCGAAGACGGCAAGCTCGCCACCTTCACCGATGCCGTCATCGCCAATACGCAACAGATGATGCACCTGCTGGCCCAGAACACCGACCGGCAGCACATCGAGCAGCTGGTCGATGCGATGGACGAGACTGCGTTCCGCAGCACGCTGCAGGAGCTTACGCAGCAGTCGCAGAAGTTCCTCGAAGCGACCGCACTGGCGAGCGACGAGGCCTACCAGAGCATGCTCGAGCAGTCGCTGCGCGTCTTTACGCGCCGGGTCGGCGAGCTGCTCGAGGCAGAACGCGCGTCGCTGTTCCTGGTCGACCGCGAGCGCCAGCAGCTCGCGCTGCGCGCCGCGCAGGACATGCCGGAAGGAGAATATGTGCGCATTCCGCTGGCGAGCGGCATCGCGGGCGCTGCGGCAATGTCGGGCGAGGTGGTGTGAGTCGACGATGCCTACGCCGACCCGCGTTTCAACCAGGCAGTCGATGCCGAGACTGGCTTCCGCACGCGTTCCATGCTGTGCCTGCCCCTGCAGGATAGCAGCGGTGCGGTGTTCGCCGTGACACAACTGCTCAATCGGCGTGACGGCCGCCCGGCCCGCGCCATGATCGGATCGCTTGGCAATTCCGTGCGGCTGCTGCAGGTCACCGATCCTCACCTGTTCGGGGATGAGACGAGGAAAATCTACGGCGTGACGACCGCAGTCTCGTTGCGCAGGGTGCTGGCCGAGGCTTTCGCACCCGGGACGCCGCGGCCTGCTGCGATTCTCGTGACTGGCGACATCGCCGACGATCACAGCGCCGCCGCCTACGACAATTTCCGCCGCGCACTGCGTCCGTACGACCTGCCTGTGTTCTGCCTGCCCGGCAATCACGATGAGCCGGACCTGATGGTCGACCTGGTGGGCGGCGATGGGTTCCAGTACGGCGGCACGGCTGAATTCGGCGCGTGGGGTGCGGTGTTCATCGACACGCACGTGCATGGCCGCCCCGAAGGCAGAGTCGAATCGAAGGAACTGTTGCGCCTCGAGTCGGCGCTGCAGGCCTTCGGCGACCGGCCGCTCCTCGTGTGTCTGCATCATCCGCCATTGCCCGTCGGCAGCACCTGGCTCGATGGCGTGGGCTTGCGCAATGCCTGTGAGTTTCTGGCCGTCATCGAGCGGTATCCGACCGTGCGTGCCGTACTCGGTGGTCACGTGCACCAGGCGTTCGAGCGGCGGCACGGACACACGCTCGTGCTCGCGACGCCTTCGACCTGCGCGCAATTCACGCCGCTCACCGAGCACTGCGTGATGGACCTCAGGCCGCCGGGATATCGCTGGCTGGAGCTGCTGCCCGATGGCCAGGTGCGGACGGAAGTGCGGTGGCTGCAGGACTGGGAAGTGGCCGAACGGCCGCCCGACGACCGTTTTTGATGACCTTGGGAGCCCACATGAAAGACAAACTGCCGTTTCCGCTGCTGGATACTCCCGCTGCCCTGGCCAGCTGCAATGGTTGGACGGAAGAGGTTTATCGCGACCTGCTCGCGCTGCAGGAGGGTTCCATCAGTCATGACACTCTGGATGCCAAGTACCTGTACCGCCGGGCCATCCTGACGCTCGACCTCACGGGCTTCACCGTGCAGGCTATGAAAGACCGCCCGCTCAATGCGCTCCTGCGCATCCTGGATGCGCAGAAAGTCTGTATTCCAGTGCTGCATGAGCACGGCGCGCTGCTCGTGCGCGCGTTTGTCGACGACCCGGGAAGGTCTGTCCATGGGTCCACGGATCGCACGCAGTCGCCGACGCAACCGTTCCGCCCAATGTCCGCTGGCGCACAGACTATGAGAGCCGGTCGCAGGATCATGCGGGCCGTAGCCACGATCCACTGAGAGCGCTGATGCCCCGCAGGAAACTGCTTGTCCAGGCGAACTTCAATAGTGTCGGCGCCACCCTCGAAGCATCGCGCGTGGCCGGAGAGCGCGCGCAAGTGATGCTCGACTCGATCGGGGACGCCGTTCTGAGCACCGACCTGGCGGGCAACGTCACGTACATGAATCCGGTCGCCGAGCGCATGACCGGTTGGTCCACCTGGGAGGCGACCGGCCGACCACTGCCGGAAGTGATGCGGATCATCGACGCGGACAGTCGTGAGCCCGCCCGGGATCCGCTGGCCCTGGCGGTGCAGCGTGACACCAGTGTCGGTGTGGGCGAGAACTGTCTGCTGATCGGCCGGGATGGGCGTGAATCTGCGATCGAAGACACTGCCACCCCGATTCATGACCGGCACGGAAACGTGACTGGCGCGGTGATCGTGTTTCACGATGTAGGTGCGGCGCGCGCTTTGTCGCTGCGAATGTCGCATCTGGCGCAACACGACGTTCTGACGGGCCTGCCCAACCGGATGCTGCTGACCGACCGGCTCGACCGGGCCATGGCAACAGCGTGTCGCCATGGCAACCAGCTGGCCGTATTGTTCGTGGACCTTGACCGCTTCAAACGCATCAACGATCGACTGGGTCATGCGGTCGGCGACCAGGTGCTGCAGTCAGTCGCGAGTCGACTGGTGGCGGGAGTGCGCAAATCGGACACCGTGAGTCGACTCGGTGGCGATGAATTTGTCGTTCTGCTGTCTGAAGTGGCCTGTGCCGAGGACGTGGCATGCGCTGCGGATGCACTGCGCGCCCGAATCGCCGCGCCGCACCGCATCGAAGGCCGGGATCTGCGCGTGACGGCGAGTGTCGGGATCGCGGTTTATCCCGGCGATGGCACGGATGCCGAGACGCTGATGAAAAAGGCGGATTTTGCGTTGCTGAGCGCGAAGGCCTGCCGGCGTGCCCGGCCAGCATTGGTCAGCGCCGCCATGACTCGTGACGGTTCAACGCTCCGGTAGGCTCAAGGCCGAATGTGCCGGAGACACGTGCAAGCTTCGATTGCTCATGGACAAAGGAGAAACCCATGAACTGGGACCGCATCAAAGGAAACTGGAAGCAAGTGGCCGGCAAGGCCAAGGTGCAGTGGGGGAAGTTGACCGACGATGACCTGGAAGTTGTCGCTGGTCACCGCGACCAGCTTGCCGGCAAGATCCAGGAGCGCTACGGCGTGGCCAAGGACGAAGCTGAGAGGCAGCTCACCGCCTGGCAGGCCAAAGCCGACGACTCGTGGTTCTCGTAGAACGCCGACCCGGAGAGACCGATGTTCCGCTGTGCAGCGATGTCGCGTTCCGCGAGCATGGTGCTTACGGTCTCCTGCTTTGTCGCCGCAGGATGCGCCGGGGTCAGGCACGTGCCGACGACGGTCCCGGTTGCGTCGCCGTCCGCGCCAGTTGCAGTAGTCGAGGAGGCGCCCGTACCGGCGGTGCCGCAAGTGGAGGTCGCACCCGCCGTTGCCGAAGTGCCCGTGCTTCCGGCCCCGCCGCCGGCGGTTCAGCCTGTGCGCCCCGTGGAGCCCGCTCCGGCCGCGCGAGTCGCAGTCCCCAAAGTCCCCGCCAGGGTCGCACCGGTCACGACGGTCGCGCCACCCAAGCCGCCACCGAGGCCGGTAGCTGCCGTTACGGCGGTGACCGTGCCCCCACCGCAGGCGATGCCAAAGGTTGCTGCTGTTCCTGCCGCACCGCAGGCGTCCCCCGCGCCGCTGGACTTCAAGTCGCTCGCGTCGCGACTCCGGGAAACCAAGGCCATCGGCGTGTTGACCAAGCTTGCGCTCAAGAACCAAGTCGACGACCTGGTGGATAAGTTCCGCGCTTACCACAAGCGGCAGGGCACGGCGACGCTCGCGGAACTGCGCCGCGACTACGACATGCTGCTCCTCAAGGTGCTTTCGCTGCTCCAGGACAGCGATCCGCCGCTGGCCCGGGACATCGTCAAGTCGCGCGCCGCAATCTGGAGCATCCTCGAGGACCCGAGGAAATTCACCGAATCCAATCTGATGGCAGGAGCAACACCGTGAGCATACGTGCAGGGACATTGGCCCTGGTCGGAGTCGTGACGACAGGGTTCGCGGGATCGGCGCTGGCCGTGGAAGAAACTCCCGGCGACGTTTCGGTCACCAAGGACCTGACGGCCGTGATTGCATTGCACGGGCTGCCGTGCGGTAACGTCGTCAGCGCCACCCAACAGGGAAAGGACGACTACGTCGCCTCGTGCGAGAACGGCAATCGGTATCGCGTGTTCGTGGGCGCAGATGGCCGGGTCATCGTGGAAAAAATCGACTAGGGCTTCCTGCCGCCAAGCAGGAGCAGCGCGACGCCGATGGCGATTGCGCCGACACCGGCCCAGACCGGCACGTTGACCGTCTGCTTTTCCTTGACGGACATTTCGATCGGTCCCACGTTGATGTCATGAGTCTGCTTCGTGTAACTGAAGCTACCGTAGGCGAGTCCGAGGGCACCGGCCACGATCAGCACGATTGCGGCAATCCTGGATGCATTCATGTTCGCTTCCTTTACGTCCGTCGCGAGGCAAATCCCGTACGATCGTATACGGTCGCGGTGAAACTACGCCAGCCGGCGGCAGGGTCTGTGCGGTAGCGAACCCAACGGGCCGGCGTCGTCGCAACCTCGAAGGACGACGACTGGTTGCGAAGGAACCATGTTTGTAGCCATACAAGAAAGGGCCCGGTGACGGGGGGCGTCACCGGGCCGCTTCATGAGCACCCGACCTGGGATGGAGGTGTCGAGTACCCGGGAGCAGGATCGTCCTATGGATGGCTACGGTCTGTGCGGTACCCAACGCAGACCGCTGCCAATGCCGATGCCGCCTGTCCAGAGCTGCGTTCAGGTCTGGCCGTAGCGCGCCTTGGCTTCCTGGATGCAGGTCACTTTGGCATCGTTCGCGAGCGAGTCGCACTTTTCCTTCGCGATGGCGTAGGCCGCATTGCGCTTCTCCAGCGCCGCCTGCTTGTCGGCTGCCCTGGTGGCCTCGCCTGCAGTTGCGCTGGCAGCGGCGGTCTTCTGCGCCTGCTCTGCCTCTGCCTTGGCAGCGACTTGCGCGCTCTGCGCCTCCTTGCGGCAGACGTCCTGCACGTTGCCGGCGAGGTCGTCGCACTTTTCGTTGGCGATCGTATACGCCGCGTCCGCCTTGGCAACACGCACGTCGTACCGGTGCTTGTCGGAATCGCCGTAGCTCAACTCGAGTTCCGCCTTCGCCACGTTCTCGCGACCGTTAGCCTCTGCGTTGCAGACGTCCTTGCGATTGCCAGCCAGCGCCTCGCACGTGGCCTGGTCGGCCGTGTGCCGGGCCGAGATGTCTTGTCCGGCAGACTTGTACTGCGCCTCCGAGATGCCGGCGCCCGTGGCGCTTGCGCTCATGGCAAGGCCTATGGCGGCCGCGAGTGCGGTGATTTTGAGTTTGTTCATGCGTATTCCTCGATGCGTTGTTTGCGATTCGAGTGGAGGAGGCTATTTCAGTCGCTAGCCTGCGTCCGTCTCCTGGCGCACAGAGCCGGCCACGCTGTCGCCGTGACACGATCGTGATCGGGGGTATCCCGCCAATTTCCAGCACCACTCGTGTGCTGCCAGTGACTGGCTCGCACTCTGGCGGACAACAAAAAACCCGCTGCGTGCCAGGCAGCGGGTTCCTGTTGCAGCTGAACGAGTCGCTTACGGCTCGTTGCGCGGCGTCGTCACGTCCGTCGGCGGAGTCGGCGTCCATTCGCGCGGCTCGGAAGCCGTTGCGACCGGATTCGGCTCACGCACCACGACCGGCCCGGGTGCCACTTCGCGTGACGGGGCCGCTGGAGGCGGTGGTGCTGCAGGGCGATCGAAGTCGAATGAACGCGGTTCCGGCGCACGCGGTGCTTCATGGCTCGACGCGGGCGGCGGAGCCGTGAACTCGCGTGGTGCCTCGGCAGCACGAGTCGCTGCGAAATCACGCGGCGGCTCGGGCTCGCGGGGCGCGTCGAACTCGCGCGGGGCATCGAGAGATTGCGGAGCCGGCGTGAAGCCAGCATTGTCGCCGCCACCCGCGTCGTCACCACCAGCACCACCCGGGCCTGCGTCGAAGCTACCTTCGCTGGCAGCGCCCGCGGCAGCGCCTGCAGCGTAGCCTTCACCACCCTCATTGCGACCGCGGCGACGACGCCCACCGCGACGCGACCTGCGTCCAGTGCGCTCGCTGCGATCACCCTCGGGGCGTTGCTGCTGACCGTCACCTGTCGGTTGTGCGACTGACACATCGGCTGTGTTCATGTCGTTGGCAACGGCTGCGACGACCGCAGTGGCTGCTGCAGCCTGCTCACGCGCTTCCTGCGGCTCGCGGTACTCGCGCGGTGGCCTCGGTTCGCGGGGCTCACGCGGCTCGCGCGGAGGACGCGCCTGCTGCGGTTGGCGCTGGCCTTGCTGGCCACCTTCACGACGCGGCTGGCCCTCGCGCGGGACGCCTTCGCCGCCCTGGCCCTGGCCATGACCCTGACCACCATCACGACGTCCGCCACGCGAGCCTTCGTCACGACGCGGTTGTTGCTGAGGTTGCGCACGGCTCGGCTCGTCGCGCCGCGGTTCGTTGCCGCGTGCGGGCTGGCCCGGGCCCTGTGCACTTTCAGCACGGCTTTCGCGACGTGCTTCGTCGCGCGAGCCACGTTCACCGCGGCCCTCGCTGCGACCGCGTCCATCACGACTGTCGCGTCCGTCGCGACGACCATCGCGGCCACGGCCGCGTTCGTTGCGATCGCGGTCATGGCGCGGACGATCACGTTCGCCGTCCCGGCTGCCACGACCGACGTTCGAGGACGGCGCCGCCGCCTGCGGTTCGGGTGCACGCTTGTCGCCTGCGAACCAGCGCCACATTCGCACGAGCACGTTGTCGCGCGGACCGTAGGCCGGTGCGGCAACGGCTACCGGAGCTGCTGCGACCGCGACCGGAGCAGCCGCGACTTCAGGAGCCGCGGGCGGGGCAGGGGTGCTCGGAATGATGGTCGTCACTGCGGGCTGCTGCGGCGTCGGGGCCTTCTCTTCCTCGGCCGACGCAATCGCATCGAGGTCGATCTTCGGCTCAATCGCCATGTGGTGGCTGATGACCGAGTTTTCCGGCAGGTCGGTCTCGTCGTCGCGCACGCGGCGCAATTCGTAGGCCGGCGTCTCGAGGTACTTGTTCGGCACCAGGACGATATCGACATGGCTGCGCGCTTCAATGTCGTGCAACCAGTCGCGCTTCTCGTTCATCAGGTACGTCGCAACGTCGACCGGCAACTGCGCGATGACCTTGGCGGTGCGGTCCTTGCGGGCCTCCTCGCCGATCAGCCGCAGCACCGCGAGCGCCAGCGATTCGACGCTGCGGATGACACCCATGCCGGTGCAACGCGGGCAGACGATGTTGGTCGATTCGCTGATCGACGGACGCAGGCGCTGCCGCGAGAGCTCGAGCAGGCCGAAGCGGGAGATCTTGCCCAGCTGGATGCGGGCACGGTCCTGCTTGACCGCGTCGCGCAGGCGATCCTCGACCGCACGCTGGTTCTTGGTCGACTCCATGTCGATGAAGTCGATGACGATCAGGCCGCCGACGTCGCGCAACCGCATCTGGCGCGCGATTTCGTCCGCGGCCTCGAGGTTGGTGTTGCAGGCGGTCGTCTCGATGTCGGTGCCGCGGGTGCTGCGTGCCGAGTTGATGTCGATCGAGACCAGCGCTTCGGTGTGGTCGATCACGATGCTGCCGCCCGCGGGCAGCGTCACCTTGTGGGAATACGCCGACTCGATCTGGCTCTCGATCTGGTACCGCGTGAACAGCGGCACGTGGTCGTCGTAGAGCTTGAGCTTGCGCAGGTTGTTCGGCATGAAGCGCTGCATGTATTCGCGCGCTTCCTCGTAGACGTCCTGCTTGTCGATCAGGATTTCGCCGATGTCGTCGCTGAGGTAGTCACGCAGCGCCCGCAGGATCGCCGTGCTCTCGCGGTAGATCAGGAACGGCGAGGGACGGCTGTCCGACGCCTGCTGGATCGCGTTCCAGATGTCGACCAGGTTGTTGAGGTCCCACTGCAACTCCTCGGCGCTGCGGCCCACGCCGGCGGTGCGCACGATGGCGCCCATGCCATCGGGGATCTGCAGCGAGTCCATCGCTTCGCGCAGGGCGTCGCGGTCGTCACCCTCGACGCGGCGCGACACGCCACCGGCACGGGGGTTGTTCGGCATCAGCACCAGGAACCGGCCCGCCAGGCTGATGAAGGTGGTGAGCGCGGCGCCCTTGTTGCCGCGTTCTTCCTTCTCGACCTGGACGATGATTTCCTGGCCTTCCTCGATCAGGTCACGGATGCCGCGGCTGCCGCCTTCCTGGCCGGGCTGCTTGTCCTTGAAGAACGCCTTGGAGACTTCCTTCAGCGGGAGGAAGCCGTGGCGCTCGGCGCCGTAGTCGATGAACGCAGCCTCGAGGCTGGGTTCGACGCGGGTGATGCGTCCTTTGTAGACGTTGGCTTTCTTGGTTTCACGCGACGGGATTTCTATGTCCAGGTCGTAGATTCGCTGGCCGTCGACCAGCGCTACGCGCAACTCTTCTTCCTGAGTTGCGTTGACGAGCATTCTCTTCATCGGCCCTCTCGCTATTGGAGGTTGGGGCCGCGTACGGTTCGGACGGGTAATGGTGCCGTGGCGTGGGAAAAAGGTCTGGCAGCGACTGCGCGAGCGCTCATTTGCTGTTCTTCTGCACCGGCGCAGTGCGCACGATGCGTGACCGAATCCTGATGCTGTCGGGCATCGTACCCGCCGAGGTCGCTGCTGGCCCGCTGCCCGCCGGGGCTGCGGCACCTGCGCGTGTCCGCGGCAGATCGATGGTGTCTGAAGGTTCAGAACCAACTAAGATTGCGGGCGCCCCGCACAACCCGTAGGGCGTGCAACCGCGCGTCGCTCATTCGGCGTTGCCTGATGTTGCTTGGACGCACCAGCGCATTGCCTAGCGTTGGAATGTAGCAAGCGAAGGCCCGAAAATCAATGGCTTACGAAATAGACCCGGCAACCGACGAGAACAGCGCCGAGCCGGAACCCGGCCGCGGCGTTACCCACGTGGAAGTGACCGCAGACGACGCTGGGACGCGGCTCGACAACTTTCTCGTCCGCCAACTGAAGGACGTACCGCGCACGCATGTATTCCGCCTGCTGCGCAAGGGTGAGGTGCGCGTCAACAAGAAGCGCGCCAGGCCCGACCAGCGGATCGCGTTGGGCGACATCGTCCGCATTCCCCCGGTGCGCAAGGCCGAAGACGTGCCGCCGCCAGCCACGCCCCGGACCGCCAGTGAGTCGCTGCAGAAACTGGTGCTCGACTCGATCACCTATGAGGACAGCGACCTCATCGTCTGCAACAAGCCGCCGGGCCTTGCGGTTCACGGCGGCAGTGCGACCGACTTCGGCCTGATCGAGGCGCTTCGCAGCGCTCGCCCCGGGCAGCCGGACCTCGAACTCGTGCACCGGCTAGACCGTGACACCAGCGGCTGCCTGCTGGTGGCAAAACGGCGCGCTGCGCTGCGCGACCTGCACCGGCAATTGCGCGAAGGCCAGACCGAAAAGCATTACCTGGCACTGGTCTGCGGCAAGTGGAACCTGGGGACCAAGCGCATCGAACTGGCGCTCGATACCGACGAGCGCCGCAGCGGCGAGCGGCACGTGGCAGTGCGTGCGCACGGCAAGAAGTCCGTCAGCACATTCAAGCCCGTGCAGTTCTTCGGCAACCTGGCGACACTGATGGAAGTCGAGATCGACACCGGCAAGACGCACCAGATCCGCGTGCATGCTGCGCATGCCGGACATCCGGTGGCCGGTGACGACAAATACGGCAACCGTGTCTTCAACGACATCTTCAAGGACTACGGCCTGAAGCGGATGTTCCTGCACTCGTCGTCGCTCGGCTTCACGCGGCCTGGCACCCGCGAGCCCATGCTGGCGAGCGCGCCGCTGCCGCCCGAACTCAGTGCGGTGCTCGATACGCTGACTCGCGGCAAAGCCCGCGCGCCGCAGGACGAACGCGGCAAGACCCTGAAGCCGGAAGGTGCGCGTGGCCCGATCGTCGCGCCGCGCGTGCAGCGACCGGCACCGGTGGCGCGGACGGGCAAGTCGAGGATGGGCAACCCCCGGACCGACGAGCGGGGCACGGCTAAGGAACCTGGACCCGTGCGCGGCGAAGGGCGCCGCAGAGCCAGGACAACGGGAGGCCGGTGAGGCCCGTCGGATCGATCGATTCGATCCGGTCGAAAAGGGCGATCCCTAAGGACTCGGCTTTGAAGCCGCCGGCGCAGTCGAGCGGACTGTCGCGTTCGATGTAGCGGTCGATTTCGGCATCCGACAGCTCCCTGAACTTCACGACCGTGCGGTCGACGTGCGACTCGGTGCGACCGGCGGCGCCATCGATGACGTGCACCGCGGTGAGGAAGACGACTTCGTGGCCAGACGACGCCCGCAGTTGTTCGCGGCAACGCTCGACGGTGCCGGGTTTGCCAAGCACATCGGTACCGCGCAGGGCGACCTGGTCCGAGCCGATCACGATCGCTGTCGGGTACTTCGCGGCGACTGCCTCGGCCTTGACCCGCGCCAGGCGCGTGGCCATCGCGGCGGCCGGTTCGCCGGCTAGCCGAGCTTCATCGGCATGGGGGGCGACGCACTCGAACGGCAGTCCGAGCCGCTGCAGCAGGTCGCGGCGGTAGCGGGACGTCGAGGCGAGAATCAGGCCCTTGGAAAACAAAGATTTAGGCTCGTTTTTTCTTTGACAGGGCGGGGCAGCGTCACTATCATACGCGCCCCATGTCGCCCGGCCCGGCCGATCAGGTTAACGCCAAGGAGCTGTCGGCGCGAGCCGCCGTTCTCGAGCGCCATTTCGACCTGGCACAGCTCGAGCGCGTAGCGGAGGCGGGCGGCCTTCCCGGCACTCGCATCGATGCGCGATTGCATTTCGGCGCCTTTGAAGGCCGGACGACGGTCGACGTCCGCGTCGAGGGCACGGCAGTGCTGCAATGCCAGCGTTGCCTGCGGCCTTACGCGATCGCGATGGACGAATCGGCGCTGGTCGCCATCGTCCGCGACGAGCTGGATGACGTGCCGGGCGGCTATGAGCCGTTCGTGGGAACGCCGGAGCAACTGTCGCTTGCGGCGCTGGTCGAAGAGCAGGTGCTGCTCGCGTTGCCGCTCGTGCCCGCGCACGAAGCAGGCAGCCCGGAGTGCCTGTCGTCCGAGGCGGAAGTGGTGCCGTTGGCGCCCGCTTCCGTGGTCGAGATCGCTGCTGAAGAGGCAGCGGTGGATGAGAAACAGACGCCCTTTGCGAATCTGCGGGAGCTGCTCGAGAAGAACAACGAGCGCGGTCCCGCTTCAGGAGAGTAGATCATGGCAGTCCAGAAAAGCCGCAAGACCCCGTCCAAGCGCGGCATGCATCGTTCGCACGACCACCTGAGCAGCCCCGCGCTGTCGGTTGACCGTACCAGCGGCGAAACCCATCTTCGTCACCGCATCACCGCCGACGGTTTCTACCGCGGCAAGAAGGTGATCGAGAAGCCGGCTGCCGACGAAGGCCAGGAGTAATCCTGTTCCGACGGGCCCGCGCATGATCGCCGGCCTGACCGTAGCCGTGGACGCGATGAGCGGAGACCATGGCGCCGAAGTCGCCGTTCCCGCGGCACTTGATGTCCTCGCGTCCACGCCCGACCTGCGACTGATCATCGTCGGTCGCGGCGAAGTCGTGCTGCCATTGCTGGGCGCTGCCCTCGACGACGACCGCTGTCGTTTCGTCGAAGCGACCGAAGTCGTCGCCATGGATGAGCGTCCGCAGGACGCGCTCCGCCGCAAGAAGAACTCTTCGATGCGAATCGCGATCAACCTCGTCGAAAAAGGCGAGGCTGCCGCGTGCGTGTCTGCGGGCAACACCGGTGCACTGCTCGCGACTGCGCGTTTCGTGCTCGGGATGGTGCCCGGCATCGACCGTCCCGCGATCGTCTCGGCCCTGCCTTCGGCCGGCGGCTACACCGTGATGCTCGACCTCGGCGCCAACCCCGACTGCAACGACGACCACCTCGTCCAGTTCGCGGTGATGGGCTCGGTGATCGCGTCCGACCTGCACGGCATCGAGCGCCCCCGCGTGGGCCTGCTCAACGTCGGCGAGGAAGACATCAAGGGCACGGAAGAGATCAAGGCGGCGCACAAGCGGCTCACCGGCTCGGCGCTCAACTACATCGGCTTCGTCGAAGGCGACAAGATCTTCTCGGGCGACATCGACGTCGTCGTCACTGACGGCTTCACCGGCAACGTCGCGCTGAAGTCGATGGAGGGCCTGGCGAAGTTCATCACCGGTGCGATGAAGGAAGAGTTCACGCGCAATACAGTACGCAAGATCGGCGCGCTCGCCGCGGCGCCGACGCTCAAGGCGCTGAAGGAGCGACTCGATCCGCGCGTCTACAACGGCGCGAGCATGGTCGGATTGAAGGGCGTCGTCATCAAGAGCCACGGCGGCGCCGACCGCATGTCGTTCGCCAATGCCGTGCGCGTAGCAGTCACGGAGGCGCGCAACGGCGTGCCGGACCAGATCGTCAACCTGCTGGCGAGAGTGTCAGCGAAACCCGAGACTGTTGCACCCTGATTGGGGGCTTGTGAATTCCGCTCGGCAGGAACCGGAGCGCGCCGTGATCCCGGTGGCGGATCACTGATCACGCATCACTGCTTGCTCTTGCGCCGGCGCCGCATGCGCGCCATCAGCTGTACGCGCCGCCTGGCGATCTTCTCGGCGACGCCCGGCGCTGCCTTGCGCAGCACCGAGCCTTTCGTCAGCGATTCGCGGTAGGCACGGAAATCTTCGTACGCCTCGAGTTCGTGCCGGAGTTCACGGAAGACGAGTTCGATCATCACGGCGTCGTCGAGCATGCCGATGCCCGGGATGTCGTCGGGAATCAGGTCCTCCGGGTCGCACAGGTAGGCAAGCCCCGACAGCACCGGGTTCCGCTCATCGTCGTCCAGCGGCCAGTCCTCGTCGGTGACCATGGCAATCAGGGTGTCGAGCTGCTCGAGCCGTTCGGCCACGAAGTCGGGCAGTTCGGTGCCTTTCATGGCTTTCACCATGTCGGCCGCCGCGCCGAGGATTTCCTCGTCGTCTGCGATCCGGACCGAATCGCGCGCCTTGTTCAATTCCCGGCGAAAATGGCGCAAATCGCGGTCGGAGAGCTCGATCGTCAGCTTGTAAGGCATGGGGGTCCCTCGCGGCCGCAAGGCTACGGGCGGTGCCGTGGTCGGGTCAATGCGTGCGGGCAGCGTGTGGATCGTCGCCATGACGTTAGAATAGATGCAGGCAATGGAAGGAAGGTTGCATGCAGGATATCCGTGTCGGCCAGTGGTTCGCCGCGGCGCTGGTCGCAGCGTTCGCACCGTTCGTCGCCAATGACGTCCGGGCAGGCGAATTCCTGTTGCCGCTCAATGGCGACAACGTGATCGGCGCGGTCAGCATTGCCGTCGCCGAGCACGAGGACACGCTGCTCGACATCGGCCGGCGCTATGGTGTCGGGTACGAGGAAATCATCGCGGCGAACCCCGGTATCGACCCGTGGCTGCCCGGGGCGGGCACCGAGATCGTGATTCCAGGCCGATTCCTGCTGCCGGATGCCCCGCGCGAGGGGATCGTGGTCAACCTGCCCGAGCACCGTCTTTACTACTATCCGCCCACGCAACCGGGTCAGCCTCGCGTCGTGCGCACGTACCCGATCAGCACCGGCAAGATGGACTGGAAAACGCCGCTTGGGGCCACCAAGGTCGCATCGAAGCAGGAGCGCCCCAACTGGTATCCGCCGAAGTCGGTCCGGCTCGAGCACGAGGCGAAGGGCGATCCGTTGCCGCCATTCATTCCGCCGGGTCCGGACAACCCGCTCGGCGAGTATGCCTTGCGGCTCGGCATCCCCGGCGGCTCGTACCTGATCCACGGCACGAACCGTCCCGCAGGCGTCGGCATGCAGGTTACGCACGGCTGCATCCGCATGTTCCCGGAGGACATCGCCGAGTTCTACACGATGATCCCGGTCAACACGAAGGTGAACCTGATCGACCAGACGACGAAAGTCGGTTGGTCGCGCGGCACGCTGTTCATCGAGCGCCAGGCGCCGCTGGAAGGCACGGACAATCCTGCGCACATGGATCCAGCTGAACTCGACCGGGTGGTGAGGGCCGCCACGGCAGGCGTCGATGTCTCGATCGACTGGGACACGGCACGGCTCGCTTTCCAGCAGGCGTCGGGCGTGCCGGTGCGAGTCGGCGAGCGCAATTTCTCGCGTGCGCCAGCCCCATCGCCGGAATCCGTGCCCGCGCCAGTCGCGGATGCGGCACACGTTCCGGTTCCGTAACCCAACGCTCGGCGATCTGCCGCCATGTCAGTGCAACGCTGCCCGCACTGGCTGGCCCGCAAGCGCTGCTGAAAAGAAAACGCCGCGGAGGTCCGCGGCGTCTTCGTATCGCAGAGCGATGGAGTCAGTCGATTACTTGCCCATCGACTTCTTGAACGCGCGATCGATCTTCTCGTTGGTCGCGTCGCAGCAGGACTGCGAAGCCTGCGCGGCCTGCAGGGCCTGGTTGGCCGTGCTCTGCGCGCTGCTCGCGTTGCTGGCGGCGCTCGAAGCCGAAGCGGCAGCGGCGTCGGCAGAAGCCTTGGCGGCGGCGGCGTCAGCAGCGGCAGCCTTGATGGCCGCATCGGCGCTGGCCACATGCTCGTCAAACTTCGACTGGCTGACGCAGCCCGTGGCGGCGGCGAGCACGACGGCGGCGGCAGTGGCGGTCAGGATCTTGGCGATAGCGGTCTTCATTGGTGATCTTCCTCGGTTTTTGAATCAGGCAAGGCAGTGTGGCGGCGGCAACTCCACGACACCCTTCCGTGTGCGCAGCGCAGCCGAACAGCGAGAGACTAACTCATTCGAAAACGACGATAAAGATTACTGTGCTGTACGTCGCATGCGAGGGGTTCTCATTCGACAACCGGGGGAGCAGCCACTGGCCGCGTGCCGCCGCTGACAAGCGTTGCAGTTGGCTCTGGATTTCCCGGCATTCGCCGCAGGACGCGGTTGCCGGAGTTCGTGCAAGAGTGTGGTGTGGCCGCCTTGCCCGGGGTGTCGGTCTTTGCCCAATAAACTTTTTCCTCCCGCTTGCCAACAGACAGGTGGAGCTGTATATATAAACAGTAACTGTATGGGTATACAGGGAGGGACGACCGATGGAAGACCTGACACCGCGCCAACGCCAGGTGCTTATGTTCATCCAGGACAGCCTGGCCGAACAGGGCCTGCCCCCCACGCGGGCCGAAATCGCCGAAGCCCTGGGCTTCAAGTCCGCGAACGCGGCCGAAGAACATCTGCGCGCCCTGCAGCGCAAAGGCGTCATCGAACTGCGCCCCGGGGCCTCCCGCGGCATTCAGCTCAAGGATTCCCTGCGTGACCAGATCGGCCTGCCGTTGATCGGCCGGGTCGCCGCCGGCCGGCCCATCCTGGCCGAAGAGAATATCGAAGCGCGCTACCAGATCGACCCGGCGCTCTTCCAGCCGCGGCCGCATTACCTGCTCAAGGTCAAAGGCATGAGCATGCGCAACGTCGGCATCCTCGACGGCGATCTCGTCGCAGTCCACCGCACGCCCGAAGTCCGCAACCGCCAGATAGTCGTCGCGCGCCTCGAGAACGAGGTCACCGTGAAACGCTACCGGCAGGACGGCTCGATCGCCTGGCTGCTGCCCGAGAACGAAGACTTCGAACCCCTGCGTATCGACCTGCGCGAGCAGTCGCTCACCATCGAAGGCCTCGTCGTCGGCGTGGTGCGGCAGGACACGCACCGATTGTCCTGACTGCTCCCTGATATTTCTGCTGGCCAGCGATCCACCAGCGACCATGAGCGTTTCCGTCGAACAACTGCTGCAACAGAATTCCGCGCGTCTGTGGCGTGCGCGGGAAACGGGCAGTAGCGCGGCTGCGGCCGTGCCTTCAGGACTGCCCACGGGCTACGCTGCGCTCGACCGTTGCCTCCCGGGCACCGGCTGGCCGCGGCAGGGTCTCATCGAAATCCTGTCCGATCAGCGGGGCATCGGCGAACTCCGGTTGCTGCTCCCCGCGCTCGCTGCGCTTTGCAGGGACGCAGGCGCAGCCGACGAGATTTATCCGCCACCGCGCCCCGATCATGCGGGGTCTGCCATGCCATCGCATGACCGGGGCAGCGGGGGTTGGATCGCCTGGGTCTCGCCGCCGTATCGCCCGTATGCACCGGCGCTCGCGGCGTGGGGCATCGATGTCGGGCGCATGCTCGTCGTCAACGGCGCAGGTGCCACTGAGTGGGCGATGGACCAGGCGCTGCGCTCGGAGTCTTGCAGCGCCGTGCTCGGCTGGTTCAATCCCCGCGATCCGCAGGCCTTGCGGCGGTTGCAGCTGGCGGCAGAAGCGTCACGCAGCCTTGCGGTGCTGTATCGCCCGCTGCAGGCGGGGCTTACCCCTTCGCCTGCCGTGTTGCGGCTCGCACTGCTCGGGGGCGGCACCGAAGGCCTGCAGGTGCGCATCGTCAAAAGCCGCGGAGGCCGTCCTGCCACGGTGAACCTGGGGCACTGAGATGGCTCCGCTCGCCAGGCCCCCGTCTCCCCACCGTGTGCGGGTCACGCCGGCATTTCGTCCGTCTTCGCTTTCCGTTCCGGGCCGCACACCGCTCGCGCAATCGCGCCCGCGTGAACTCTGGCTCGCCATTCACCTGCCGTCATTGCTGCTCGATTCGCTGCGCGACGTGGCGCTTGCCCTGCCGGGTCGTCCGCCTGTCGCCATCGTCGACCTCGAGCGCAACGGCAAGGTCGTGCGCGCCTGCGCAGAAGCCGTGCACGCCGCAGGCGTGCGCGAGGGAATGTCGATCAACGCAGCGCTCGCACTCGTGCCGGGCTTGCATGCGCTGGCGCGCGATGCACGGCGCGAACGCCAGTTGCTCGAGGCGGTGGCGCAGCGCGGCGTGCGATTCACGCCGCGGGTCAGCCTCGAGCCGCCCGACGGCGTACTGCTCGAGGTGCGTGGCAGCCTGCGGCTGTTTGGCGGCGCCAGGCAGCTGTGCCTGCGATTGCAGCAGGAACTCGCCGATGCCACGGGCGCGACGGCTCGCTTTGCGATCACGCCGTCGCCGCTGGCATCGCTGTGGTTCGCGCGCGCGGGTCCGCTCGGCGCGCGACCCGTGTTCGTACGCAACCGGGACGAACTGGCTGCGCGGCTTGCGCCGCTGCCGCTCGATTGCACCCGGTGGCCCGAACGCAGCATCGAGACGCTCGGCACCATGGGCGTGCGCACCGTGGGCGACTGCCTGCGCCTGCCGCGCGATGGCTTCGCGCGCCGCTTCGGCCAGGAGCTGCTTGCCACGCTCGATCGCGCCACGGGTCGTGTGCAGGAGCCGCGCGCGGCGTATGCCGCAAGCGAACGCTTTGCCGCGCGGCGCGACCTCGAACCCGAAATCGCCGATACCGCACGGCTCGGCCTGGCGCTCGCCCCCCTGCTCGAAGAACTGTGCCAGTTCCTGCGCGAGCGTGGCCGTGGCGTGCAGGCGATCGAAGTGCAGCTGCGTCATCGTGCTGCCCCGGTCACGCGCGTGCGGTTGCGTTTCGTGCAGCCGGTCGGTGCGCAGCCGCGGCACATGGCGGAGCTGCTGCGCGAGCGTCTTGCGCAGCTCGTGCTGCCGCAACCCGTGCGCAACGTGCGCCTGCTGAGCGGCCCGCTCATCGACCTGCAGGCCGATGCGATCGAGTTGTTTGCGCATGACCGGCGCGAATCCGGCGGGAACCTGCCGCAGCTCGTCGAGCGGCTGCGTGCGCGGCTCGGCAACGATGCCGTGCACGGACTCGCCTGCGTGCCCGAGCATCGACCCGAGGCGGCGTGGCGCGCCGTCGAGCCGGCGGCGACGAAACCCAGGGCACGGAAGCAAGCGCCGTCACGCAGTGCCGCACCGAACGAGAGTCCCCCTCCGTGCCTCTCCCATTTCGATGGGAGAGTCGGCCGCAAGGCCGGGCGACGGGCCGGCCGCTCTGGCTGCTCGACCGGCCCGAGCCCTGCGATGTTGACCGGCTCGTTCTCGAAGAAGGCCCCGAGTGCATCGAATCCGGCTGGTGGGACGGTCACGACGTCGCGCGTGATTACTACATCGCCCGCAATGCGCAGGGCGCCCGGTTGTGGGTGTTCCGCAAGCGCCGCGAGACGACCGCAGGCGCCCGCTGGTTCCTGCACGGCTGGTTCGCGTGACTCGCCGGTCCGCCAGCCTGCCGCGCGTCGCACTGAGCCAGGCTCGACGCGATTGCCGTGTACGCCGAACTGCATTGTCTTTCCAACTTCAGTTTCCTGCGCGGCGCCTCGCGTCCAGAGGAACTGGTCGAGCGCGCGGCGAAGCTCGGGTATGCCGCGCTTGCGATCACCGACGAGTGCTCGGTGGCCGGCGTCGTGCGGGCGCATGTCGCTGCCCGCGAGCACGGCCTCAAGCTCATTGTCGGTGCGGAGTTTCGTCTCGAGGACGGCCTGCGTTGCGTGCTGCTCGCGCGGGATCGCGCGGGGTACGGTCGTCTCTGCCGGCTGATCACTCGCGGGCGACGCGCCGCGAAGAAGGGCGAATACCGGCTGTGCCGCCATGATTTCGAAGAAATCGCGGCAGGGGATAGGGGTTGGGGGTTAGGGGTTAGTGACGAAGCTGGCGTTGCCAGCAACTTCCGACTAACCCCTAACCCCTATCCCCTAACCCCTTTGCTGTGCCTGTGGCTGCCCGCAACGCAACCCGACGCTGCCGCAGCACGCTGGCTCGCCACGCTCTTTCCCGGCCAGCTCTGGATCGCGGTCGAACTGCTGACGACCGGACGTGATCGCAGGCGACTCGAGCAATTGCAGAGCCTCGGCCGCGAACTCGAACTGCCGCTCGTCGCCGCCGGGGACGTGCACATGCACTCGCGCGGCCGCCGCGCGCTGCAGGACGTGCTCACCGCGACGCGCATCGGCACCACGGTCGAGCAGGCGGGGCTCGCGCTGTTTCCGAACGGCGAACGTCACCTGCGCCCGATCCAGCGCATCGCGGAGCTGCATCCGCCCGAGCTGCTCGCCGCTGCGGTGGAGATCGCCTCGCGCTGCACGTTCTCGCTCGACGAGCTGCGTTACGAATATCCGCGCGAGATCGTGCCGGAAGGTTACACGCCGGCCGCGTGGTTGCGGCGCCTCACGGAGGAGGGCGCAAGTCACCGCTGGCCGGAAGGCGTGCCTGCCCCGACGCGACAGGCGATCGAGCACGAGCTCGCGCTGATCGCCGAGCTCGAGTACGAGCCGTACTTCCTCACCGTGCACGACATCGTGCGGTTCGCCCGCTCGCGGCACATTCTCTGCCAGGGCCGCGGCTCGGCAGCCAACTCGGCGGTGTGCTTCTGTCTCGGCATCACCGAGGTCGATCCCGCGCGCATGTCGCTGCTGTTCGAGCGCTTCATTTCCAGGGAGCGCAACGAACCGCCGGACATCGACGTCGACTTCGAGCACGAGCGGCGTGAAGAAGTCATCCAGTACATCTACGCAAAGTACGGCCGCGAGCGGGCTGCGCTGACTGCAACGGTCATCAGCTACCGGCCGCGCAGCGCGCTGCGCGACGTGGCGAAGGCGATGGGACTCGACCCGCTGCAGGTCGCGGCGCTCGCGCGCTCGATGCAGTGGTGGGACGGCTCGCGCATCGACGAAACCCGGGTGCGTGAAGCAGGCCTTGATCCCGACAGCCCTGTGCTCGCAAGGGTATTGACCCTCGCACGGACCGTGCTCGGGTTCCCGCGCCACCTCTCGCAGCACGTCGGCGGGTTCGTCATCGCGCGCGACCTGCTCGAAGAACTCGTGCCCGTCGAGAACGCCTCGATGCCCGACCGCACCGTGATCCAGTGGGACAAGGACGACCTCGACGCGCTCGGCCTGCTCAAGGTCGACGTGCTCGGGCTCGGCATGCTCGCCGCGATCCGCCGCGCGTTCGACCTCGTGCACGGCTGCCGCGGCCAGCGCTGGACACTCGCGACCGTGCCCGCCGAAGACCCGGCGGTCTACGACATGATCGGCCACGCCGACACCGTGGGCGTGTTCCAGATCGAGTCGCGCGCGCAGATGGCGATGCTGCCGCGGCTGCGGCCCCGCTCGTACTACGACCTCGTCATCGAAGTCGCGATCATCCGGCCCGGCCCGATCCAGGGCGACATGGTGCATCCCTACCTGCGCCGGCGCGCGGGCGAGGAGGCGGTCACGTATCCCAGCGCAGAGGTGGAGGGCGTGCTGAAGCGCACGCTCGGCGTGCCGATCTTCCAGGAGCAGGTGATGCAGCTCGCGATCGTCGCGGCGGGATTCACGCCGGGCGAAGCGGACCAGTTGCGGCGCGCCATGGCGGCGTGGAAGCGCAAGGGCGGCCTCGGGCACTTCGAGGAGCGGCTGATCCACGGCATGCGCGAGCGCGGTTACTCCGAGGAGTTCGCGCGGCGCATCTTCCAGCAGATCCTCGGTTTCGGCGAATACGGCTTCCCGGAGTCGCACGCGGCCAGCTTCGCGCTGCTCGTGTACGTCTCGGCGTGGCTCAAGCGGCACGAGCCCGCGGCCTTCGCGGCCGCGCTCATCAACAGCCAGCCGATGGGCTTTTATGCGCCGTCGCAGATCGTGCAGGACGCGCAGCGCCACGGCGTCGAGGTGCGCCCGATCGACGTGCGCACCAGCGACTGGGACTGCACGCTGGAGCACCGCGCCGACGATTCGCCCGATCCCGCGCTGCGGCTCGGCCTGCGGCTGGTGAAGGGGTTGGCGGAGGAGGCGGCGCAGCGGCTGGTCGATGCGCGCGCGCGCAGGCAGGGCGTTGCGTTCGAGAGCGCGCAGCAACTGGCTGAGCAGGCCAGCCTCGATCGTCGTTCGATGGGCTGCCTGGCGGCGGCGGGCGCGCTGGCGGGTCTCGGCGGGCACCGTCACCGCGCGGCCTGGCAGGTGGCCGGCCTCGAGGGCCCGCTGCCCATCCTGCCCGAGGTGCGCATCGCCGAAGGAATCCCGCTGTTGCGCGCGCCCCGCGAAGGCGAAGACATCGTGGCCGATTACGCGCATACGGGCCTCACGCTGCGGCGTCACCCGATCGCAGTGCTGCGCGACCAGCTCGGTGCCCGCGGTTTCGTCGATTCCGCGCGGCTGCGTTCGCTGACGAACGGCTCGAACGTGCGCACCGCGGGCCTCGTCATCACGCGACAGCGGCCGGGCAGCGCCGAAGGCGTCACGTTCGTGACGCTCGAGGACGAGCATGGCTCGATCAACCTGATCGTCTGGCGCGACGTGGCCGAACGGCAACGCCAGGCCTTGATCGGCTCACGCCTGCTGGGCCTGGCCGGCAGGCTGCAACGGGAAGGAGAGGTGATGCACGTGATCGCGCACCGGCTCGTCGACCTGAGCCGCTGGCTCGGCCGGTTACGCTCGGCCTCGCGCGATTTTCACTGACCTCTGCGCGGCCGCGGGCGGTCGCCCACGTCGTAGTCGTCGAAGTCGCTCAGCAACTCCGACGTGCGCTTCTGTTCCATCATGCGTTCGAGCTTGCGCCACGCGGGCTCCGCGCCTTTCGGCGCGCCGCGCTTGCGCTTGTCGAGGTCCTGGATGAGGCGATCGACGTCGAGGGCTTCATCGCCCCCGACGGCTTCCTCGGTGTCCTCGTCCTCGAACTCGTCCGCTGATTCCGGCTTCTCGTGCATCGAAAAACCCAGTGGGCAAGGTGCGCGTTTTTATACTTCGGTCGCGGCGAGTCGCGCAAGGCGGTATTCCACGACCAGCAACCGGAGACATCAATGCAATAAGCTCGCCATGCGGCGCCGGTATTGCGTGACGAGCGGGTCCTGCTCGCCCAGCACCTCGAACGCCTGCATCAGCGCCCGCCGTCCGGCGTCGTCACCGAACTTCCTGTCGCGTCGCATCAATTCCAGCCACTCGGCCAGGGCCGTCCCGTAATCGCCTGCCAGCGCATGGTGCGCCGCCAGCGCATGCCGTGCCGCCGCGTCGGACGGGTTCGCTTCCAGGGCCGCACGCAGCGACATGACGTCCGGCTGGGCATTGGCGGCCTGGACGAATGCGAGCCGCGCCCGCAGTGCTCCCAGTTGCGGATGGTCGGCCTGGGCGGCCGCCAGTGCCTCGATCGCCGCCGCCGCGCCCTCCGCCTCGCGCTGATCCAGCAGTCGCGTGGCGAGGTCCTGGGCCGGTCGGCGATGCGGGCCGCCGCGACCGACTCGACCACTGCGCCCGCCGGGGTCACGTACCGGTCGAGCAGGGCCTTGATGGCCGGTTCGGGCTGCAGGCCCACGAACTGGTCGACCACCTCGCCCTGGTGGATGAGCAGGACGGTCGGGATGCTCCGTATCTGGAAATGCGATGCCAGTTGCGGCTGCTCTTCGGTGTTGACCTTGGCAAGGATGAAGCGGCCCTCGTAATCGTCCGCAATCCGGTCGAGCAACGGCATCAGCGTGCGGCATGGGCCGCACCAGGGGGCCCAGAAATCCACCAGGACGGGTTTCGTGTTCGAGGCCTCCACGACGTCGGTCATGAAGTTTTCGACGGTGGCGACGATTTTCTGCGCGGCTTCAGGCATCGGGTGCATCCGGGCTCGGGGAGAGGGAAGTCTTCGTGCACCGCAGACCGATGCAAGCTCGTTCGAGCTCGGTCGGCGCATTTCGCGAATCACGGGTCGGGCGGCTATACTCGCGCGCCTTTTTTTCCGCCTCGAGCCCGGCAAGGAGCCTCCATGTCGACGATCCGTATCCCCCAGTTCTGCATCGCCCTCGCACTCTGCGGCGGCGCCACGCCCGCCCTGGCCGACTGGACCGGCAAGGGCAACATTGGCGCGTCGTTCGCGACCGGCAACAGCGAGAACCAGGCCGCGAGCGCCGCGCTCGAATTGAAGAACACGGTCGACAACTGGCCGGTACACGTTCGGCTTTGCTGGCAACTACGGCAGCGAAAGCGGCAGCACCACCGCCCAGCGCTGGGAATTGCGCGGGCAGACCCAGTACGAACTGACCGAGCGCGCATACGCTTTGGCGCCGGACGCTACGAAGACGACCGCTTCAGCCAGTACGACTACCAGGCCTCGCTGGCCGGCGGTCTCGGCTACAAGATCATCGACACCGAGCGCACCAAGTTCTGGGTGCAGGGCGGTCCCGGCTACCGCTACGCCGAAATCCGCGACACCGGCGACTCCGAGGACGGCGTCATCTTCCGCGGCGACATTGGTTTCGAGCACCAGCTGACCGACACCACCAAGTTCGTCGACCGCTTCCTCGTGGAAACCGGTTCGGACAACGCCTACATGCAGAACGACCTCGGCCTGGAGATGACGATCTCGGGTGCGCTCGGGCTGCGCGTGGGTTACCAGGTGCAGCACAACACCGACGTCCAGCCCGGCATGGAAACACCGAACGTTGACGACGGTCGGCCTGCTCTACGAGACGAAGTAACCGTTTCTTAACGCAGTGCAGCACGTCCCGCGGCGGGGGAACCCCCGCGGGACGTCAGCATTTTGGATCGATTGGGGATCATTTTTGCAGGCGAATCCCCCATGTCTGGTTCGAATCGCGAGGCGCCATCGTCGCGCTTCCTGTTTTCCGTGTCCATTACTTGCTGACCCCGGTGGGTCAGGCGATCAACGACGATTTCCTGGGTGACGAGGAGGCGCTGGTCCGCTCGCTGGCGGACATGGCCCGCCTCGATCCCGCGCAGCACGAAGAAGTGCAGGCGACGGCGCGCAAGCTGGTCGAGGCCGTGCGCAGGGCGCCTGCAGCCAAGACCGGACTCGACGCGTTTCTGCGGCAGTACGACCTGTCGTCGCAGGAAGGCGTCATCCTCATGTGCCTCGCCGAGGCGCTGCTCCGCATTCCCGATGACAAGACCGCGGATCGCCTGATCGCCGACAAGCTGCGTGCCGCTGGTTGGGCCCGCCACCTGGGCGACAGCCAGTCCCTGCTCGTCAACGCGTCGACCTGGGGGCTGATGCTCACGGGCCGCATCGTGCGGCTCGATCCGAACGACGTCGCCGCGCCGGAAGGCGTGATGAGCCGAGTGGGTGAGGGGCATGGGTGAACCCGTGGTGCGCACGGCGATGCGCCAGGCCATGCGCATCATGGGCCACCAGTTCGTGATGGGCCGCACGATGAAGGAGGCGCTCGACAACTCGCTGAGCGGCACCAACCGGCGGTATCGCTACACGTTCGACATGCTGGGCGAGGCGGCGCTGACCACGGCCGACGCCAGCCGGTATTTCGATGCCTACCGCACGGCCATCGGCTCGCTCGCGGCCCGCGTCAACGAATACCCGGACTTCGAGTCGCGCCCGAGCATCTCCGTGAAGCTCTCCGCGATGCATCCGCGCTTCGAGCGCTCGCACCGGCAGCGCGTTCATCGTGAACTCACGCCGCGGCTGGTGGAACTGTCCGCCTGGCGCGCGCGGCGGGCATCGCGCTGACGCTCGACACGGAAAAATCCGAGCAGCTGGAACTGACGATGGAACTGCTGGCGGCGGTCTGCCGCGATCCGTCGCTCGCCGGATGGAACGGCTTCGGCATCGCCGTGCAGACCTATCAGAAGCGCGCGCTGCCGATGCTGAAGTACATCGTCAGCCTGGCGCAGGAAACGAGGCGCATCCTGCACGTCCGCCGGTGAAGGGCGCCTACTGGGACGCCGAGATCAAGCGTGGCCAGGAGCGCGGCCTGCCGGGTTACCCGCTGTACACGCGCAAGCCCAATACCGACGTGTCTTACCTCGCATGCGCGCGTTACACGTTTGAACAGGGCAAGGGCGTGCTTTATCCGCAGTTCGCCACGCACAACGCGCACACCGTCGCAGCTGTTGCCAGCATGGCCAGGAAGGCCGGGTTCGAGTTCGAGTTCCAGCGCCTGCACGGCATGGGCGAGGAACTCTACACGCACGTCACGGATCCGAGCGGCCTCGGCATTCCGTGCCGCGTGTACGCCCCGGTCGGCGAGCACGAAGACCTGCTGCCGTACCTGGTGCGCCGCCTGCTCGAGAACGGTTCGAACACGTCGTTCGTCAACCGCATCGTCAACGAGAACGAACCGATCGACGCGATCATCGCGGACCCGGTGCGCACGGTCGACGGTTTCGAACAGGTCGCGCATCCGCGCATCCCGCAGCCGCTCGACATCTACCAGCCGGAACGCAGGAACTCGCTGGGCGTGCATCTCGCGAACGGCGCGGTGTGCAAGACGATGGCGGACCGCATGGAGCACGTGTCGCGTCGTGCCTGGGTGGCGGCACCCCTGGTCGGTGGCGACGAGCAGGGCGGGACGGCCGACACCATCCGCAATCCAGCGAATCATGCCGACGTCGTCGGCAGCGTGGCGAATGCGACGACGGACCATGTGCGCAAGGCGATCGACATCGCGGTGCAGGCGCAGCCGGCCTGGGACGCCACGCCCGCAGGCGTGCGCGGCGACGCACTCGACAAGGCGGCCGACCTCTTCGAAGAGAGCACGGCTGAACTCGTCGCGATGTGCGTGCGCGAGGCGGGCAAGTCGGTGCCGGACGGCATCGCCGAGGTGCGCGAAGCCGTCGACTTCCTGCGTTATTACGCGGCCCGTGCCGGCACGAATTCGCGAGCCCGCAACGTCTGCCGGGACCGACCGGCGAGAGCAACGAGCTGAGCCTGCATGGGCGCGGCGTGTTCACCTGCATCAGCCCCTGGAATTTCCCGCTCGCGATCTTCGCGGGGCAGGTCGCCGCCGCATTGGCCGCAGGCAATGCCGTGCTGGCGAAGCCGGCCGAGCAGACGCCGCTCGTGGCGGCGCACGCTGTGCGCCTGTGCTGCAGGCGGGCGTGCCAGCCGAAGTGCTGCATTTCCTGCCGGGCGATGGTGCCATCGTGGGTGCCGCTGCGGTGGCCGATCCGCGCATTGCGGGGGTCGCTTTCACGGGCTCCACCGAGACTGCGCGGATCATCAATCGCACGCTCGCCGCCCGTAACGGACCGATCGGCGCGCTGATCGCGGAGACCGGCGGCCAGAACGCGATGATCGTCGACAGCTCGGCGCTGCCGGAACAGGTCGTCATCGATGCGGTCCAGTCGGCGTTCAACAGCGCAGGACAGCGCTGCTCGGCGCTGCGGGTGCTGTGCGTGCAGGAAGACATCGCGCCGAAGGTGAAGCGGCTGCTGGCCGGCTACATGGAAGAACTGGTGGTCGGCGATCCCGCGTACCTCGAAACCGACGTCGGTCCTGTCATCGACGAAGAGGCGCGCGCCATGCTTGAAGCGCATGCGCACGAAGTCATGCAGGCGGCTGCGTGGCATCACCGCATCAAGCTGCCGGACGTCACGCGGGCCGGCACGTTCGTCGCGCCGCTCGCGGTGGAGATCGCGTCGCTTTCGATGCTCGAGCGCGAGTGGTTCGGTCCGATCATGCACCTCGTGACCTACAAGGCGCGCGACCTCGAGGCGCTCGTGGATGCGATCAACGCGACCGGCTTCGGTCTCACCTTCGGCATCCACAGCCGCATCGACGGCACGGTGCGTCGGGTGGCGAGCCGCGTGGCAGCGGGCAATGTCTACGTCAACCGCAACATCATCGGTGCGGTCGTGGGCACGCAGCCGTTTGGCGGCTCGGGCCTGTCGGGCACGGGACCTAAAGCCGGCGGGCCGTTCTACCTCCACCGCTACGCGCACGAGCGCACGATGACGATCAATACCTCGGCGGTGGGCGGCAACGCTTCGCTGCTGGCGATGGAGTGAGCGGGCCCGCCCGCGCAAGGAGCCCATGAACCTCAGCGTCCTCGACATCTTCAAGGTCGGCGTCGGCCCGTCGAGCTCTCACACGATGGGGCCGATGAACGCTGCCTGCGCGTTCGTGCACGACCTCGACTCGATGTCGCTGCTGGGACGCGTCGACAAGGTCGCGGCGCAGGTCTATGGCTCGCTGGCCCTGACCGGCCGCGGGCACTGCACCGATCGCGCGATCCTGCTCGGGCCTCGAAGGCAACCAGCCGGCCACGATCGATCCGGCCGCGATGGAGCCATCGCTCGAACGCATCCGCAGCACAGGCCGCATCCTGCTCGCGGGCAAGCACGAAATCGCCTTCGACGAGCCGCTCGACCTGTTGTTTCACCGTGACCAGACCCTGCCGCAGCACCCCAACGGCATGCGTTTCACCGCGCTCGACGCGGCGGGGAACGTGCTGCACCGAGAGGAGTTCTTCTCCACCGGTGGCGGGTTCATCGTCCGCGCCGGCGACTTCGGCAAGCCGGACGCAGGCGGACCGCAAGTCGATGTTCCGCATTCGTTTGCTTCCGGGCACGAACTGCTCGAGGTGGCGCGCAGTCGCGGGCTCGAGCTGCACGAGCTGATGCTCGAGAACGAGCGAGCCTTCCGGCCCGATGCCGAGACGCGCGCTGCGTTGCTCAACCTCTGGTCGATCATGGACGGCTGCATCCAGCGCGGGTTCGAGGCGAATGGACTGCTGCCGGGGTGCTCAAGGTGCGGCGTCGTGCGTCACGCATGCAGCGTGTGCTGCTGGAGCAGTCGTCACAGCAGCGTCCGCTCGATGCGATCGAGTGGGTCAATGCGTTCGCGCTGTCAGTGAACGAGGAGAACGCTGCCGGCGGGCGTGTGGTCACGGCCCCCACGAATGGCGCCGCGGGCATCGTGCCGGCCGTGCTCGCGTACTACCGCAAGTTCGAGCAGGGCGCGAGCGAGAACGGCATCGTGCGCTTCCTGCTGGTGGCTGGCGCCATCGGCATGCTCTACAAGCGCAATGCCTCGATTTCGGGCGCCGAGATGGGCTGCCAGGGCGAGGTCGGCGTCGCGTGCTCGATGGCCGCCGCGGGCCTCGTCGCGGCGCTCAACGGCACCAACGAGCAGGTGGAGAACGCGGCCGAAATCGGCATGGAGCACAACCTCGGGCTGACTTGCGATCCGATTGCCGGCCTGGTGCAGATTCCCTGCATCGAACGCAACGCGATGGGCGCCGTGAAGGCGATCAACGCGGCCCGACTGTCGATGCGCGGCGACGGCACGCACAAGGTGTCGCTCGACCAGGTGATCAACACCATGCGCCAGACCGGTCACGACATGTCGACGATCTACAAGGAAACCAGCCAGGGCGGCCTGGCGGTCAACGTTCCGGAATGCTGAGTTGACGGTACCGCGGAGGCATGATGCAGCCAGTCGATTCGGTGGTCGTGATCACGGGCGCGTTCGGTGCGCTTGGCTCGGCGGTCGCGCGTGCCTTTGGCCAGGCCGGCGCCAGGCTCGCGTTGGTCGATGTGTCGCAGCCGTCCGCCGAACTGCAGAGGGATTTCGGCGGTGCGGGGCACATGCTGCTCGGCGGCGCGGATCTCGCCGACTCGATGCGACGCGCAAGGCGATGGCCGCCATTGCGATGCGCTTCGGCGGCATCGACGTGCTGGTCAACGTGGCCGGCGGCTTCCGCTGGGAAAAAATCGAGGATGGCGACATCGGCACCTGGGATTCGCTCTACTCGATGAACCTGCGCTCGGCCGTCGTTGCGTCGAAGTGCGCGCTCCCGGCCATGCTCGAGCGCGGCGGCGGTCGCATCGTCAACATTGGCGCCGGTGCCGCGGGCAAGGCGGCGCTGGGCATGGGTGCCTATGCGGCGTCCAAGGCGGGTGTGCAGCGCTTCACCGAGGCGCTGGCGGAGGAACTGAAGGATCGCAACATCACGGTCAACGCGATCCTGCCAGGCATCATCGACACGCCACGCAACCGGCTCGATATGCCCAAGGCGGACTTCACGCGGTGGGTGAGTCCCGAGGCGATCGCGCAAGTGATCCTGTTCCTGGCATCGGCGGAGGCTGCGCCGGTGACTGGTGCCGCCATTCCCGTCTTCGGGCGCGGCTGACGCCGCAGCCCGCTACGCGAGGTTGCGCGGGTAGTCGAATTCGGCCTCGAGGCCGCTCGCCCAATCGAGCTGTGACCAGTCGTCCACCGCGAAGCACGCGGTGAAGACTCCGCACGTCGGCAACGTGTCGATGTGATCGCCGGCCGAAAGCTTGTTGGCGCAGTCCGTGATGCCCGGGTTGTGCGCAAACACCATCACGTGTCTGCGCATCGCCGCCCAGTTCATGAACGACCTCCACGATCCGCTTCGGGTCGGCGAGGTACAGGCGCTCGTCCTGCGCGATCCTGTCGGCGTGAACCTTCAGTTCGCGGGCCATGATGCTGGCGGTCGACAGCGCGCGCACGGCGGGGCTCGACAGGATCAGGTCGGGCTTCAGCTTGCGCGCGCGGAGCCGGCGCGCCATTTCCGGTGCATCCTGCTGGCCGCGACGGTCGAGAACCCGGTCCCAGTCCTGCTGCCCCGGCAGCGACGTGTCCGCCTTCGCATGCCGGACCAGCGTCAGTCTCCGCATCGCACCCGTGTCCAGGCGGCCCGCTTCGCAGGCGCTGCACCTTGCCCTTGCTCAGCTTCCGAGGCTCATTCGCCGGCGACCTCGACGAATCCGTCGACAACCCGCGTTGCGTGACTCTTCACGGGCTCGTAGGCGGGCGGGGTCAGCGCCTTGCCGGTGCGCAGGCAGAAGCGCGCGCCGTGGCGCGGGCAGATGACCTGGTGATCCTCGACCACGCCGCCGGCGAGACCGCCGCCGTCGTGCGTGCAGACGTCCTCGATCGCGAAGAACTCGCCGTCGATGTTGTAGACGGCGACGAACGCCCCGTCGACTTCGGCCGAGGCGTAATCGCCGGGCTTGATGTCCGTGGCGGGTGCGACGCGGATCCAGGGGTCGTAGCGTCCAGCGCACAGCGCGAATCAGGCCCGAAGTTGCGCTGCCGATGCGTTCACATCATCCCCGTCTGCAGCCGCGCTGCCTCGGACATCATCGACTGGTCCCACGGCGGATCGAACACGAGTTCGACGTCCGCGTGCTTCACTGTCGGGATGACCCCGACTTTTTCCTTGACGTCGGCGACGAGCACGTCACCCATGCCGCAACCTGGCGCAGTCAGCGTCATCTTGATCGAAAGCACGCGGCCATCGCCGTCGGGGATGACTTCGCATTCGTAGACCAGGCCGAGGTCCACGATGTTGATCGGGATCTCCGGGTCGTAGCAGCCCTTCATCTGCTGCCAGGCAACCTGCTTCACGTCGTCGTCGCTCGCATTCGGCGGCAATTCGGGCGTCTCCGCCGGTTCCTTGCCGAGCGCGTCCGCGTCCTTGCCCGCGATGCGGAAGAGGTTGCCCTCGACGTAGACGGTGAAGCTGCCGCCGAGGGCCTGCGTGATGTAGCCCTGCTGGCCCTGGCGCAGTTTCACGTTGACGCCCGCAGGAACGATCACCGCGTCCACGTCGCGGGTGAAGTTCACGGGTTCGTTGTCGGCTCGGTACAAAGCGGGCTCCTGTCGATCGATGGTTATTCGGTCGAAACCTGTTCCTGCTGATGCAGTGCCGCGTCGAGCGTGTGCCAGCAGAGGCTGGCGCACTTCACGCGGGCCGGGAACTCACGGACGCCTGACAGCGCGCCGAGCTTGCCGAGGCTGGTCACGTCGATGTCGACGTCGTCGCGCGTCAGCAGCTGGTGCATCTGCGAGAACAGTCCTTCGGCCTCCGCAATGGTCTTGCCCTTGACGCTCTCGGTGAGCAGCGAGGCCGAAGCGATCGAGATCGCGCAGCCGCTGCCGTTGAAGGACACGTCGCTGATGCGGCCGCCGTCGAGTTTCACGAACACCGTCAGCTTGTCGCCACACAGCGGGTTGAAGCCGTCGGCGCGGCGATCCGCGTCCGGGATCTCGCGGAAATTGCGTGGATGCCGGTTGTGGTCGACGATGACGTCGCGGTACAGGTCCTTGAGGTCCATCAGCCGAGCATCTCCCGCGCGGTGTGCAGGGCCGCGACCAGCCGGTCGATCTCGGCACGCGTGTTGTAGAAGGCGAACGACGCACGCGCCGTCGCGGGCAGCCCGAAGAATTCCATGACCGGCATCGCGCAGTGGTGGCCGGTGCGGATCGCGACGCCCTCGTGGTCGAGGATCGTGCCCAGATCGTGCGGATGCACCCTGTCGATCGTGAACGAGACGACAGCCGCTTTCTCGGGCGCCGTGCCCACGAAACGCAGGCCGGGAACGGTTGCGAGCTGTTCGTTCGCGTAGTCGAGCAAGGCGTGCTCGGCGGCCGCAATGCGCTCCATGCCGAGCGTTTCGAGGTAATCGATCGCCGCGCCGAGACCGATCGCGCCCGCGATGTCCGGCGTGCCGGCCTCGAACTTATAGGGCAGGCCGTTGTAGACGGTCTTTTCGAACGATACGGCCAGGATCATGTCGCCGCCGCCCTGCCAGGGCGGCATCGTGTTCAGCAGCGACTCGCGGCCGTAGAGCACGCCGATGCCGGTCGGACCGCACATCTTGTGGCCGGAGAAGGCGTAGAAATCGCAATCGAGCGCCTGCACGTCCACTTTCATGTGCGGAACGGCCTGCGCGCCGTCGAGCAGCACCGGCACGCCACGCGCCCTGGCCGCCGCGATGAAACGATGTACCGGGATGACCGTGCCGAGCGCATTCGAGACGTGCGCCAGTGCCACCAGCTTCGTGCGCGGGGAGAGCAGGGCGGCGAACGCGTCGAAGTCCACTTCGCCCGACTGCGTGATCGGCGCGACCTTGAGCGTGGCCCCGGTCTGCTGGCACAGCATCTGCCACGGCACGATGTTCGCGTGGTGCTCGAGCCACGAAATCAGGATCTCGTCGCCCGGGCCGAAGGTCGGCCGGCCATACGACTGTGCGACGAGGTTGATGGCCTCGGTGGTGCCGCGCACGAAGATGATTTCCTTCGTCGACTTCGCATTGATGAAGCGACGCACCTTCTCGCGCGCGCCCTCGAACAGGTCGGTCGCTTCCTGGCTCAGCGTGTGCACGCCACGGTGCACGTTCGCGTGCGAGTTCTCGTAGTAATGCGACATGGCGTCGATGACGGCGCGGGGGCGCTGGCTCGAGGCGGCGTTGTCGAGGTAGGAGAGCGGCAGGCCGCGGACCGTGCGCTCCAGTACCGGGAAATCACGGCGGATGGCGGCGACGTCGAGCGCGGCCGAATCGCCTGCCGACGGCGTGAACGGCGTTCATGCAGCCACCTCCAGCAGGCGCACGAGGCGCCGATCGAGTTCGTCATGCACGTGCCTGGCCAGGGCGGGTTCATCGACTCGCGCCATTACGGCTCCGGCAAACGCCCGCGTGAGCGCGCTGCGCGCTTCGGGTTCGCTGAGCCCGCGCGAGCGCAGGTAGAAGAGGGCATTCGGGTCCAGCTGGCCCGTGGTCGTGCCGTGGCTGCACTGCACGTCGTCCGCGTAGATCTCGAGGTCGGGCTTGGTGTCGATCTCGGCGCCCGGCGTCAGCAGCAGGTTGCGGTTGACCTGGCGCGCATTCGACTTCTGCGCGCCTTCGTGCACGATCGCCTTGCCGTTGAAGACGCCGCGGCCCTTGTTGGCCGCGATGCCGCGGTAATCCTGCAGGCTCGTCGTTTCGATCGCACGATGGTCGACGTGGATGTGCGAGTCGAGGTGCCGCGAACCGTCGGCCAGGAAGACGCCCGTGATTTCGGTGGCGGCCGCGCGACCGTCCAGGCTGACATTGGTATCGAGGCGCGCCAGTGCGGCGCCGAGCTGCGAGTCGCGCATCACGAACGTGGCGTTCTCGCCGACGCGGGCTTCTATCCGTTCGATGTGGAAAGCACGCTCGCCCTGGCGCTGCAGCCGATACAAGGTGAGGTGCGCGCCGGCGCCGAGTTCGATGTCGAGCACGGCATTGGTGAAATGTTCGTGCGCGCCGTCGTCGACGTGGTCGATCAGCAGGCGTGCGCGGCTGCCGGCGCCATGCGCACGGCAATGCGGGGGCTCGCAAGCGTCGGGCCGCGTGCCCGTGGTGACCAGTGTGAGTTGCAGGACGTCCGTCGCTCTGCTGGCCAGCCTTCGTGGACAGCAGCAGCGGGCCGATGGTCAATGCGGCGTTGAGCGCTGCGAAGCGTTCAGTGCCGCCGCCGCCGAAAGTGCACGCAGCAACTGATCTTCGGGCGCGGCCGTCAGCGTGCCGAGCGCAAAGCCGCCGAGCGAAGCCGGAACAGCGCCCACCGGCGATCCGTTGGCGAGCACGAGTCGCTGCGCAACGAAAGCAGCCGGCACATCGACCGGCGTCGTCGCCGGTGTGGCCGGCACGAATCGCCGCGATTCGAGGCGGCGGAGGCTGGTGTACTTCCAGGCTTCTTCCCGCGCGCCGGGAAACCCGAGTTCGGCAAAGCGCTCCATCGCCGCTGCGCGATCGCGAAGCGCTTCCGCCCAGCTCGGATTGCAGCCGCTCGAACGCCTCGCGGTAGTGCGCAATGGCCGGGGAGGGAGCGATGGCGCTCATGCGGCGCTCGCCTCCTGCTTCACCCAGTCGTAGCCGCGCTTTTCCAGTTCGAGCGCGAGCGACTTGTCGCCCGTGCGCAGGATGCGGCCGTCCGAGAGCACGTGCACGAAGTCGGGCTCGATGTAGTCGAGCAGGCGCTGGTAATGCGTGACCATCACGATGGCGCGCTCGGCGAGCGCAGGCTGTTGACGCCGGTCGCGACGACGCGCAGCGCGTCGATGTCGAGGCCCGAGTCCGTCTCGTCGAGCAGCGCGAGCTTCGGCTCGAGCACCGCCATCTGCAGGATCTCGTTGCGCTTCTTTTCGCCGCCCGAGAACCCTTCGTTGACGCCGCGGCTGAGGAAGCTCTCGTCCATCTGCATCAGCTTCATCTTGTCCTTGATCAGCGCCAGGAACTCGAAGGCGTCGAGTTCCGGCAATCCACGCTGCTTGCGCACGGCGTTGAGCGCCGCCTTCAGCAGGTAGGCGTTGTTGACGCCGGGAATCTCGACGGGGTACTGGAATGCCAGGAAGACGCCGCGACGGGCGCGTTCTTCGGGCTCGAGCGCGAGCAGGTCATCGCCGAGGTAATGGGCCGTGCCCTTCGTGACTTCGTAGCCGGCGCGGCCCGCCAGCACGCTGGCGAGCGTGCTCTTGCCGGAACCGTTCGGTCCCATGATGGCGTGCACTTCGCCGGGCTTCACCTCGAGGTTGACGCCCTTCAGGATTTTGCGAGCGCCGATCTGGGCGTGCAGGTCGCGGATGCTGAGCATGTCTGTTGTTCTCTATGGACGCGGATCAGCCAACGGAGCCTTCGAGGCTGACGGCGAGCAGATTCTGGGCTTCCACGGCGAACTCCATCGGCAGTTCCTTGAATACCACCTTGCAGAAACCGTTGACGATCATGTTTACCGCATCCTCTTCGGACACGCCGCGGCTGCGGCAGTAGAAGAGCTGGTCGTCGGCGATCTTCGAGGTGGTGGCCTCGTGCTCGACGACTGCGGACGGGTTCTTGATCTCCATGTACGGGAACGTGTGCGCGCCGCACTTGTCCCCCATCAGCAGGGAGTCGCACTGGGTGAAATTGCGGGCACCTTCGGCCGACGGCAGGACTTTCACCAGGCCGCGATACGTGTTCTGGCCGCGGCCCGCGGAAATGCCCTTGGAGACGATCGTGCTGCGCGTATTGCGCCCGATGTGAATCATCTTGGTGCCGGTGTCGGCCTGCTGGTAGTGGTTCGCCAGCGCGACCGAGTAGAACTCGCCGACCGAGTTGTCGCCGGTCAGCACGCAGCTCGGGTACTTCCAGGTGATCGCCGAGCCGGTTTCCACCTGCGTCCAGCTGATGCGCGAATTGGCGCCGCGGCATTCGCCGCGCTTGGTCACGAAGTTGTAGATGCCGCCGACGCCGTTCTCGTCGCCGGGATACCAGTTCTGGACCGTCGAATACTTGATGTTGGCGTCCTTGAGCGCGACGAGTTCCACCACGGCGGCGTGCAGCTGGTTCTCGTCGCGCATCGGCGCGGTGCAGCCTTCGAGGTAACTCACGTGGCTGCCTTCGTCGGCGATGATCAGCGTGCGCTCGAACTGGCCGGTATTGGCCGCGTTGATGCGGAAGTAGGTCGAAAGCTCCATCGGGCAGCGCACGCCCTTCGGCACGTAGACGAACGAACCGTCCGAGAACACTGCCGAATTCAGCGTGGCAAAGTAGTTGTCCGTATAGGGGACGACGCTGCCGAGGTATTGCTCGATCAGCTCGGGGTGGTTCTGCACCGCGTCCGAGAACGAACAGAAGATCACGCCGGCCTTGGCGAGCTTGTCCTTGAAGGTGGTCGCGACCGAGACGCTGTCGAACACCGCGTCGACCGCGACACCGGCGAGACGCGCCCGCTCGTGCAGCGGCACGCCGAGCTTCTCGTAGGTGGCGAGCAGCTTGGGGTCGACCTCGTCGAGGCTCTTCGGGCCGTCGGTCTTCGCCCGCGGAGCCGAGTAATACGAGATCGACTGGTAATCGATCGGCGCGATGCGCAGGTGGGCCCAGTCCGGGTTCGCCATCGTCTGCCAATGCCGCAGCGCCCGCAGGCGCCAGTCGAGCATGAACTGCGGTTCACGCTTGATCTTCGAGATGACGCGGACCACGTCCTCGTCGAGGCCGGGCGGCAGCGTGTCGGATTCGACGTCGGTGACGAAGCCGTGCTGGTATTTCTGCGCGACGAGCGCGTCGAGGTCGGTCGGTGTGCTGGCCATCGGTGATTTCCTCAGAGCCGGCCTGGACCACGCGTCGCGGCGGGTGTGCGGACCGCGGCGGACAGGGCGGGGCGCCAGACGGCGACGGCCTCCTGTCCCGACAACTGCGCGAGCGAGATGTCATCGAGCGAGCGACGAATGGCGCCGTTGATGCGTTGCCATGCATTGCCGGTGCTGCACGACAGTTCGAGGTCGCAGGCGCTGTGGTTGCCGCTGCACTCGGTGATCGCCACCGGGCCTTCGATCGCATCGATGATCGCGGCCGCGCTGATCGCGGCCGCCGGACGGGCGAGCTGATAGCCGCCCCGCGAACCCCGCGTGGAGGTGAGCAGGCCGGCCCGATGGAAATTCTTCAGGAGCTTGCTGACCGTGGGCAGACCGAGCCGCGTGCGCTCGGCCACCTCGGTCGCCGTCAGTCGGCGGTCCGGGGCGGTGGCGAGGCAGGCCAGGATGACCGTGCCGTAATCGGTGAGTTTGCTGATGCGAAGCATGGCGGGTTTTCCAATTGGGACGATTTTAGTCCTATACGGTCCCCGCGCCAACCCCGGCGCAGGCCGGGGCGGGGAAAACCCGACAATCTGCTAGACTCGCGCGCTCTCGCGGGCCGTGGCGACCTTCACCGACGGTTCGCGACCAGGGAACTCGAGCGGACCGGCGCGGTCCGTTGCCAACAAGCGACCAAACGATCAACTCGTGAATAAACAGTCCGGACCTGCCGCAGCCTCCGCTCCGGCGGTCCAATCGCCGTCGATTGCCGTCCTGCGCGATGTCCATTTTGCCGTGGATTCGGGCAAGACCGTGTTCAGTGGGCTCGACATCGAGATCCGCCGCGGCGCCGTCACGGCCATCATGGGGCCGAGCGGCACGGGCAAGACCACCCTGTTGAAGCTCATTACCGGGCAGGTGTGCGCCGACCGCGGCCAGGTGGTCGTGGACGGACTCGACGTGGCCAGGCTCAAGCGCAAGCAGATTTTTGCCCTGCGTCGGCGCATGGGGATGCTGTTCCAGAACGGGGCGTTGCTGACGGACCTCGACGTGTTCGAGAACGTCGCATTCCCGCTGCGCGAACACACCCGGCTGCCCGAGCGCCTGATCCGCACCATCGTGCTGACGAAACTGCACGCCGTCGGCCTGCGTGGCGCCGCCGCGCTCTACCCGCAACAGCTCTCCGGCGGCATGGGGCGACGCGTCGCCCTCGCGCGTGCCATCGTCATGGATCCCGAGATCCTCATTTACGACGAGCCTTTCGCCGGACTCGATCCCATTTCGATGGGCGTGGTGCTGCGGCTCATTCGCTCGCTCAACGACGCGCTCGGCATCACCAGCATCGTGGTGACGCACGACGTGCGCGAAATCTCGCAGATCGCCGACTCGAGCTTCATTCTTTCGGAAGGCAAGGTCGTGGCAAGCGGCACGACGGCCGAGTTGCGCGACCACCCTTCGCCGATCGTGCACCAGTTCGTCGACGGCCTGGCGGACGGGCCCGTGCCGTTTCATTACCCGGCGGCCGATTATCACGAGCAGTTGCTGGGCGGAACGGTGTTCGCATGATCACGATCCTGCGCGAGTTCGTGCAGAGCTTCCTCACGTTCCTCGAGCGCGTCGGTCTGCTCGTGCGTTTCGCGCTCCGCCTGGCCGCGATCCTGCCGACCGGCATGCTGCGCCCCCGGCCGATCATCGAGCAGGTGTACAACACGGGTGCGATGTCGCTGGTCATCATCATGACCTGCGGCCTCTTCATCGGCATGGTGCTTGGACTGCAGGGCTACGACCTGCTGACGCGCTTTGGCTCCGAGGAATACCTCGGCACCGCGACCGCGATCAGCCTGCTGCGGGAACTCGGCCCCGTCGTCACGGCTCTCCTGTTCGCTGGCCGGGCAGGCACGGCGCTCGCGGCCGAACTGGGCCTGATGCGCGCCACCGACCAGATCGCCGCGATGGAGATCATGGCCGTCGATCCGATGCGTCGCGTCGTCCTGCCGCGCTTCCTGGGCGGTGTCATCGCGATGCCGCTGCTGGTCTCGATCTTCATCGTGGTCGCCCTGTTCGGCGCGCAGCTGGTCGGCGTGGAGTTCTTCGGCGTCGACTCCGGCAGCTACTGGTCGCAGATGCGCAGTGCCGTGGAACTCAGCGACATCCGCGAAGGCCTGGTCAAGGGCCTGGTGTTCGGCGTGGCCTGCAGCCTGATCGCGGTCTACGAAGGTTACAATGCGGTGCCCACGGCCGAAGGCGTCGGGCGTGCGACGACACGAACGGTGGTCATCTCCGCCGTCGTCACGCTCATCCTCGATTACATACTCACGGCTTTAATGCTGTAGGACGAACCATGCGTTCAACGCGCACGATCGACATTTCCACCGGGCTGTTCGTGTTGCTCGGCTTCGCGGCGATCCTGTTCATGGTCACGCAGATCACGAACCGCGGCTATTCGCTGAAGAGCGACTCGTACCGGCTCATGGCCTCGTTCGAGAACATCGGTGGCCTGAAGACGGGCGCGCCGGTCTCGATGGCTGGCGTGACGATCGGCCGGGTCGAAGACATCCAGTACGATATCAACCTGTACAAGGCCATCGTGACGATGCGGATCAGCGACAAGTACCGCGCCATCCCGAACGACAGCGACGCCAGCATCTACACCGCCGGCTTGCTCGGCGGTCAGTACATCGGCTTGACGCCCGGCGGCTCGGACGTGCCTTACAAGGACGGCGAGCAAGTCATCATGGCGAACGATGCCATCGTGCTCGAACACCTGATCAGCAAGTACCTCTTCAATTCGGCGGCCACGAAGCCGGGTGAGTCGACGCCCGCGCCGGCCCCCGCCGCACAGGAGTGATTCCGGACATGACAGCGATGCGCGGCAACGCCGCCTGGTCGAAGTTGATCCTCGTCGCGCTGGTTGGACTCGCGCCGCTGGCGCTGCCGGCACAGACCGCGCCTGCCGCCAAGCCGGCCGTCGCGGTGCCCGGGCCCGGTCCGCAGGAGATGATGCAGAAGATCTCGCAGGACCTGTTGCACGAGCTCGACGCGAACCGGGCTGCGATCACCAAGGATCCGACCAGGCTGCGCGGGCTGGCCGATAAGTACCTGCTGCCGCACTTCGACGTCGACTACGCGGCGCGCCTGGTGCTGGGCAAGCATTGGCGCACGGCGACCGAGGCGCAGAAGAAGCGTTTCATCGACGCTTTCTACCAGTCGCTGATGCGTAATTACGGTGACGCGGTGGCCGAGTTCACGGAGGACCGCCTGAAGTTCCTGCCGTTCAAGGGCGACCTCTCGTCACGGGCGCGGCAACGATCCGCTCGGAAGTGAAGCGCAGCAACGGCACGCCGGTGCCGGTCAACTACACGATGCATGCGACTCCCCAGGGCTGGAAAGCGTGGGATATCACCATCGAAGGCATTTCGTACGTGAAGAATTACCGCACCGACTTCGGCGCCGAAATCGACCAGAAGGGCATCGACGCGGTGATCGAGCGGCTCGAGGCGCAGAACGCAGCCGGCAAGCCGGATGCGCCGGGGACGACCCCGACGACCAAGGGTGGTCGCTGAGCCGGCGGCGGTCAGCACGTACGAAGTGGATCAGTTCAGCATTCAGCGCGTGGCCGACGGCCGGCTCGAGGCGAGCGGGGTGCTCGGCTATGTCACCGCCGGTCGTGCATTACCCGCGGGGCTGGCTCTGATCACCAAGGGTTCGACGTGCACGATCGACCTGTCGCGCGTGACCGAGGCCGACAGCGCTGGTCTCGCCGTGCTGGTCGAATGGCTGGCGACGGCGAAGTCGCGCGGCACGCTGATCCACTACGAAAGCATCCCGGCGCAGATCCTCGCGGTCGCGCGGATCTCGGACCTCGAAAGCCTGCTTACTGACGGGCACTGAGTTCTTCGCGCTCGATCGCTTTAGTGCGCGAGTCGGACGCCGGATCCTTTCCGCCGCTCCGGGGTCTCACGCGCTTCGTGAATCATGCGGCGGAACCGCACGATTCACGGCGACCCTTGCTCGAGCGAGAGCGAAGCGATGGTGCCAGCGCAGTAGCGACTTGGCCGCAGTGCCGCTTCGCTCTTAGCGCTCGAGCGGCGGCGTTCGACACGGAGCGGCGGAAAGATCCGCAACCGCCTCGACTCACGCGCATTGACTCCGCACTCGCGCGCGCGAACTCACTGCTTCGGCGTTGGGCCGGTTTCTTCGTCGGTTGGAGGCTTCGTCGCGTCGTCTTCATCCACCGCCGGCTCCTCGCTTTCCTTCAGCGCTTCCTCGGCCCAGTCCTCGTCTTCCCCGGGCAGCTTGCTTTGCGGCGGATTGCCGTCGAAGACCAGGTACAGCCGGCGCTGCAGGTAGGCGTCGCGCACGAACACATAGGGGTCGTACATCTGTGCCAGCGTCTTGTCGAGCGGCAGGTATTGCACGCGCCTGTCCAGGAAGCTTAGTCCCAGTGAAATCCAGCGCTCCGAACCCGCGTTGTACCAGCGGAACGGCTGCGAGAAATCGTCGGCGACGCGAGCCGGCGCATCGCGCAACGTTGCAGGACCAAGGAACGGCAGCATCAGGAAGGGACCCGGCGGGACGCCCCACCAGCCAAGCGTCTGGCCCGAATCCTCGTTGTGCTTTGGCAGGTTGGTTCCGCCCGACGCCACGTCGATCACACCGCCCCAGCCGAGCGTGGTGTTCAGGAGGAAGCGTGCAGTGTCCTGGGCGCCTTCCTTGAACTTGCCCTGCAGGAACTGGTTGACGATCGTCGTCGGGTTGCCCAGGTTGTCGAAGAAATTGCCGACGCCCGTCTGCACGATTTTCGGCGTGTAGTCCCGGTACACCACGGCCGCGGGCCGCAGTGCGTAGCGGTCCAGGGTGTCGTTGAACTTGAAGACACCGCGGTTGACTCTCTCGAACGGGTCGGGATTCCGTGGACGCGGGGTGCCATCCGCCTGGGTCGTCGCGCAGCCACCGAGGAAGACCGCGACCGCCAGCAGCGAGATGCCGGCAGCAAACCCGGAAAGCAGCGGCCGGGACGCGTTGCGAGAAGTTCGGGGGAACATAGGAACCCTGTAGCGGTGGCGGCAGAGCGACCACCAGGTCGTTCCGCAAGCGCGGCATTCTACCGATTCGAGGCGCGTCGTTGCGTTCCTAGCCCGGCGCGCGCTGGCCGTCCGGCGCCTGGCCGTCCGGCGGCTGTTTCGACCGGTTGCGTTCCTTGGGCAGCCACTCACGCACTTCCTTGAGCCGCGCCACGAACTTGGCGCGCTGCTGGTCGGTGATGCTCGGCACCGACAGGGCAAGCTCGAGCTGGTTGATGGCGAGCATCAGGTCGCCACCCATCAGGTGGTATTCCGCCATGTACGAGTAAGCGTCGGCCACGTCGCCTGCCGCGTTGGCAGCCATTGCCGTCAGCCGAATCTGCTCCTGCGTCGGCGGCACGTTGTTGAACAGGTCGAGCAGCACTTCGTGCGCGCGCCTGGCGCGACCCGCCTGCATCAGCGCCTCGCCGTAGCGGACCGTGACGGGCACGTTGCGCGGGGCCAGCACACGCGCGTGTTCGAGCGTCTCCAGTGCGTCCTGGGTCCTGCCCGTGGCGAGCTGCGCCTGGCCGAGCGCAGTGTGGAACGCCATCACCTCCGGGTGCTGCTGGCGCAACCGCAGGAACGTGACCACCGCCTCTCCGGCTTCGTTGCCGTACAGCTGCGACAGGCCGCGTCCGTACGTCTGGGCGAGCGACAGGTCGGCTTCGTTGTCGCCGAGCGCCTGGTAATAGTCGCGAGGGTCGCCACTGCGCGAGACGAGCAGCACGCGGATGCGTTCCTTCATCAGCGCGTAGCTGAGGCTGTCCTTCGCGTTGACCGGCGGGTACTGCAAGGCACGGTCCTTGGATTCCGCGATGCGGTTGCTGGTCACCGGATGCGTGCGCAGCAACTCGGGCACCCGGTCCGGGCCGAGCTGGGTGCGGCGGAACATCGTGTCGAAGAACGCCGGCATCGCGTTCGGATCGAACCCGGCGGAGGCCAGGACGCCGATGCCGATGCGATCAGCCTCGTATTCGTTTTCGCGGGTGAAATTGATGCCCGCCTGCGCGGCCATGTTCTGGGCCGCGGTAATCGCACCCATCGTCACGTCTGAACTGCCGCCTCCGGCTGCGCCCACCAGGATCGCCGCCAGCATTGCGGCCGTAGTCATCATGTTGGCGCGCGATTGTGCCTCGAGTCCACGCGCAATGTGCCGCTGCGTGACGTGCGCCACTTCGTGCGCCAGCACGCCGGCGAGTTCGCTCTCATTGCGCGTCTCGAGCATGAGACCCGAGTGAATGCCAACGTACCCGCCGGGCAGGGCGAACGCATTGATGGCCGGATCGCGCACGACGAAGAAATTGAAGTTGCGGTTGCCATCCTGGGCGAGGCTCGACAGCCGCAGCCCCAGGGACTGGATGTATTCATGAACCTCCGGATCGTCGAGGACCATGCCGGCCTCGCGCAGGTTGCGCATGACCATCCGGCCGATCTGGCTCTCGTCCTCGAGGCTGAGCGCCGCCTGGGCCGCGGTCCCCATTTCGGGGAGCTGGTCCTGCGAGGACTTCTGGGGCTGTGCCAGCGCCGGCAGTGTGACCAGCAGGAGGGCGAGCGCCGGCAGGCAGGGACGGCGCAGGATGCAGGTGTACTTCATGTGCTTCCTCTGACAGCCCGCCCCGTCGAGGGTTCCTGGGGAGGTCCTACAGCCTCTCGGAAGCGAAATCGGCAAGGCGCGAGCGCTCGCCGCGGGTCAGCGTGATGTGGCCGTAGTGGCGCCAGCCGCGGAAGCGGTTCACGACGTATGTCAGGCCGCAGGTGGTCTCCGAAAGGTACGGGGAATCGATCTGGGCGATATTGCCGAGGCAGACGAGCTTGGTGCCGGGGCCGGCCCTCGTCACCAGCGCCTTCATCTGCTTGGGCGTCAGGTTCTGCGCCTCGTCCAGGATCAGGTAGCGGTTCAGGAACGTGCGGCCACGCATGAAATTGAGCGAGCGGATCTTGATGCGGTTGCGCAGCAGGTCGTTGGTGGCGGCGCGACCCCAGCTGCCGCCTTCCTGGCTCTGCGTCAGGACTTCGAGGTTGTCCATCAGCGCGCCCATCCAGGGCTCCATCTTTTCCTCTTCCGTGCCTGGCAGGAAGCCGATGTCCTCGCCCAGCGGGATCGTCACGCGCGTCATGATGATCTCGGTGAAACGATTGGTCTCGAGCGCCTGCGACAGGCCCGCGGCCAGTGTCAGCAGCGTCTTGCCCGTGCCCGCGGGACCGAGGATCGTGACGAAGTCGATTTCAGGGTCGAGCAGCAGGTTGAGCGCGAAGTTCTGCTCGCGGTTGCGCGCGCTGATGCCCCAGACACCGTGGCGCTCGCTGCGGTAGTCGCGCGCCACTTCAATGACCGCCGACTCGCCTTCGATCGAACGCACGATGCCTTCGAGGCCGTGATCGTCGCTCTGGTAGACGAATTGATTGGGCGCCCAGTTGGCAACCAGCTTGTTGCGCACGCGGTAGAACGTGCGGCCACCGGCCTCGTGCCAGGACTCGAGCTTGCGGCCTGCCTTGTCCCAGAAGTTACCGGGCAGCTTCTCGATGCCGGTGTAGAGGAGGTCGGCGTCCTCGATCGTCTTGTCGCTGTAGTAGTCCTCGGCTCGTACGCCGAGGATGGCAGCCTTGATGCGCAGGTTGATGTCCTTCGACACCAGCGTGACGCGCGCATCGCGGTGTTCCTGCTGCAGCGCGAGCGTCTGCGCGAGAATCGCGTTGTCGGCACCGTGGCCGGGCAGGGTGGCTGGCAGGTTGCCGTTGAGCTGCCTGGTCTGGAAATAGAGGCGGCCACTTGGCGGCTTCTTGCCGCCTGGAGTGAACTTGGCCGAGGGCAGTTCGATGCCGTGATCGATCTGCAGCTTGTTCGAATTCGCCATCAGTTCGTCGAGAAAACGGCTGACCTGGCGTACGTTGCGGGCCGCTTCCGAAAGCCCCTTCTTGCCGGCGTCGAGTTCCTCGAGCACGGTCATGGGGATGAAGATGTCGTGCTCCTCGAACCGGAAGATGGCCGAGGGGTCGTGCATCATGACGTTGGTGTCGAGAACGTAGATCCTGCGCGGTTCGATCTGCTTCCGGGTCTTGGCCAAGTCGGGCTCCGCTGGTGTGGTGGGGCGGGAAGGTTACGGTGCGCGAGCGGCGCGTCAGAGCTCAGCCGCCGCGGCGAGCACTTCTTCCGCATGACCGGGCACTTTGACCTTGCGCCACTCGCGGCGCAGTACTCCCTTGGCATCGATCAGGAACGTGCTGCGTTCGACGCCCATGTACTTCCTGCCGTACATGCTCTTTTCCTGCCACACGCCGAAGAGCTGGCACACGGCCTTGTCTTCGTCGGCGAGCAGCGGGAACGTGAAGCCGTACCTGGCGATGAATTTGTCGTGCGAAGCGACGCTGTCCGGCGAGACGCCGACGATCTCCGTGCCGGCCTTGCGGAACTTCGCATGCAGGTCGCGGAAAGCTTCGCCTTCCTTGGTGCAGCCCGACGTGTTGTCCTTCGGGTAGAAGTACACGACGAGGTTCTTGCCGGCCGCATCGGCCAGCTGCCATTTCTTGGCACCGCTGGCGGCAGCGGAGAAGGCGGGCACCTTGCGGTCGAGCGTGACGGTCTTTGCAGCCATGGGTTGCGGGGCTCAGGACTTCAGGGGTTCGAGGATGGCGTCGAGATTCATGTTGTCGCAGAGATCCATGAACTCTTCGCGCAGCGCGGCGATGTGGATTCGCGTCGGCACGTGGATGACCATGTACACGGAGAACATCGGGGCGCCCGTGTGCGCGGCGTTGTACGTGCGAGTGCTGATGTCACCCACGTCGATGCCGCGCGACGAGAAAAAGCCGGACAGGGTGTGCAATACGCCCGGCTGGTCGAGGCATACGACATCGACCGTGTAGCTGATCATGTCGACCCGGGGAGGGCGCTGCTCGGTGCGGCGAACCGTGATCGTGAGGCCGGAGGCTTCACCGAGCTTGGTGAGTTCGCCTTCGAGCTTGGCCAGCGTGTGCCAGTTGCCCGCGACGAGCAGCAGCATGGCGAACTCGTTGCCGAGCGCCGTCATGCGGCTTTCGAGGACGTTGCCGCCACATTCGACGACCACGCGGGTCAGGTCATAGACCAGCCCGGTCCGGTCGTTGCCAATGGCGCAGATCGCGATCAGTTGCTTCATGGATGCCTGGACTCAGTGTATCGGCGCCGCTCGGGCGCGTGTACGGTGATTTTGCCTTGCTTCGCTGCTTTCCGCTTGCGTAGCATGAGCAATCTTCCCGCTGAGGCCCCCGAAGAATGTTCCAAGGCAGCATCCCTGCGCTCGTGACGCCAATGCGCGCCGACGGGGCGGTCGATTTCCAGGCCTGGGAGCGCCTGCTGGATTTTCACGTCGCCGAAGGCACGGACGCGATCGTCGTCGCCGGCACGACCGGAGAGTCCCCGACGCTCGAACCGGCCGAGGTTGCGGAACTGGTTCGGCGCGCCAAGGCGCGTGTCGCCGGTCGCATGCCGGTCATCGCGGGCAGTGGCACGAATTCCACGGCGAAGAGCATCGAACTGTCGCGCGAGCTGGCCGCCGCGGGCGCCGATGGGCTGCTCACGGTCGTACCGTACTACAACCGACCGACGCAGGAAGGCCTGTACCGGCACTTCATTGCCATTGCCGATTCGGTGAAAGTACCGGTCATTCTCTACAACGTGCCGGGTCGCACCGTGTGCGACATGCTGCCCGAGACTGTAGTGCGTCTGTCCGGGCATTCGCGGATCGTGGGCATCAAGGAGGCGACAGGCGACATGTCGCGAGCCGAGTCGATCCTCGGCGCCGCCAGACCTGGCTTCCTGCTGCTGAGCGGCGACGATCCGACGGCCGCCGAACTGATGAAGCGGGGCGCCCGTGGTGTGATTTCGGTGACGGCCAATGTTGCTCCGCGTGCGATGCACGACATGTGCATGGCAGCGCTCGAAGGCCGGCATGCGGAGGCGGCGGCGCTCAACGAGCGGTTGATGCCGCTGCACCTGGCAATGTTCGTCGAACCGAACCCGATCCCCGTCAAATGGGCCGTGGCCCGGCTGGGGCTGATGGACCGGGGCATTCGGTTGCCACTGACTTCTTTGTCCGAGCGTCTCGAAGCGGAGTTGCTGGCCGCCATGAAGTCTGCAGGCGTGACGATCGCCTGATTTCCGCCGTGCCTGGGATCCGAGGCTACTAGCCGGGTGGGCGACGGGCGTGTACCCTTGCGCCCCCTGCGGAGAGGTGGCCGAGCGGTCGAAGGCGCTGGACTGGAATTCCAGTTACATCTTAACGGGTGTACGTGGGTTCGAATCCCACCCTCTCCGCCATCAACAGTCGGTCAAGCGCCCCGCAAGGGGCGTTTTTCGTTGCTGGCCCGGGAAAGGAGCTGGGGTCCCACTGGATGCTCGTGTATCACTCGGAAAGTCATAAAAACAATGACTTACGAGTAAGTTATCGACTATATATTAAGAATGCATGCTGCCCGGCCACCCACCGTCGCGGCTAGCGATGGCGGGCGTCACCCGGACCACACTGAACCTGCGTGCTTCAATGCTGGATTGCCTGTCGAGCACGAGGAGGGAGCCCATGCTTGCTTCCGCACGCCTGCAGACGATTGTCCTGACCTCACGCCTGCCGGAGGCGGAGCACTTCTACCGGGACCTGCTCGGCCTGCCTCTTCTGGGCCGATCACACGGTGCATTGGTCTTTGACGTCGGCGGCAGGTCGTCTGGTTCCGTGACCCGGACGGCAACCTGCTTTCGGTCGTTCAGTACGTGCGCGAGTACGGTGCCTCTCCCGGCGTGCCGGGATAAGGGGCATGATCGCGAATCGAACCTGACTGGACGACCGGCATGGAGACCCCTCTTTCCCCGCTCGATTTCCTGCGTCGCGCACGCAAGCTCCACGGGTCGCGCGAGGCCGTCGTCGACGGTGAATTGCGACTGACCTACGAAGCGTTCGGCCAGCGTTGCGACCGCTGGTCGTCGGCATTGTCGAAACTCGGTGTAAAGCAGGGTGACCGCGTGGCAACGCTGGCACCCAACACGCACCAGCACCTCGAGCAGTATTACGCGGTACCGCAGCTGGGCGCGGTCATCGTGCCGATGAACTACCGGCTGGTCGCGGACGACTTCGTCTACCTCGCGAATCACAGCGGCAGCAAGGTCCTGTGCGTGCATGGGGATTACCTGGATACCGTGGACAAGGTTCGCGACCAGATGACATCGGTCGAACACTTCGTTGCGCTGGAAGGCGGCAAACCGGGCTGGCTCGACTACGAACAGTTGCTGGCGGCGAGCAACGGCGTGTTCGAGCGGCCGTCCATCGCAGAGGGCGACCTGCTCTCGATCAATTACACGAGCGGCACCACGTCGCGCCCCAAGGGCGTGATGATCACGCACCGCAACGCATGGGTGAACGTGGTCGGTACGCTCGCGCACCTGCCGATGACCCCGGCTGATCGATTCCTGTGGACGCTGCCGATGTTCCACGCGAACGGCTGGACCTACACGTGGATCGTGACCGCGGCCGCCGCGCTGCACGTGTGCCTGCGTCAGGTCGACGCAGCGAACGTCTACCGGCTCGTGGACCAGGAACGCATCACCATGCTCTGTGCCGCGCCGACGGTGCTCATTGCCATCGCCAACGGGCCGGAGGAGGGGCGCAAGTCATTGCGACGTGGAGTTCGTGTCGCGACGGCCGGTGCGCCGCCCGCAGCCGCCACCATCGAACGCATGGAAGGTGAGTTCGGCTGGACCATCACCCAGGTCTACGGCCTGACCGAGACGACGCCGTTCATTTCGATCTGTGCGCCATTGCCTGAGCACGATGCGCTCGAACCCGGTGAGCGCGCGCGGATCAAGGCGAGGCAGGGTGTCGAACTCATGACGTCCGGCGACCTGCGAGTCGTCGACGAAGAAATGCGCGACGTCCCATGGGACGGGGCCGCGCTCGGCGAGATCGTTGCGCGTGGCAACGTCGTGATGAAGGGTTACTACAACGATCCGGAGGCGACCGAGAAGGCATTCCGCGGCGGCTATTTTCACACCGGCGACGCGGCCGTCGTGCATCCGGACGGTTACGTCGAGATCCGCGACCGCTACAAGGACGTGATCATCAGCGGCGGCGAGAACATCTCGTCCATCGAAGTCGAAGGCGCCCTGCTGCGGCACCCCGCGATTCTCGAGGTGGCGGTCGTCGGCATGCCGCACGAGCGCTGGGGCGAATCGCCGCATGCGTTCGTGGTGCTGCGGCCTGGTCAGTCGTCGACGGCCGAGGAGATGCGCCAGTTCGCCCGCGGCGTGCTGGCCCATTTCAAGGTGCCTTCGGCCTTCACGTTCGTGCAGGAGTTGCCGAAGACGGCCACTGGCAAGATCCAGAAGTTCGTGTTGCGAGGCGGCAAGGCAGCGATCGCGAAGCAGTAATCGTGCCCGTCCATGCCCGACGCGTTCTTCCCTGCAGGGCGACAGTTCTGCGCAGTCTGGTCATCTGTCTCGCCGTCGTCGTCAGCGCGTGCTCGCGCACGGCGGAACCGGCGCAATTCGCCGGGTCGACGATGGGAACGACGTACCACGTCACCGTGTCGGGTGCGGACTCATTGCAGGAGCGCCGCGCCGTGCAGTCTGCAATCGATCGTGTCCTCGTCGAGATCCAGCGGCACCTGTCGACCTACGACGATACGAGCGAGATCGCGCTGCTCAATCGGGACGAGAGCCGCTCGTGGCAGGACGTCTCGCCGATCTTGTTCGTCGTCCTGCAGGAAGCGCGCGATGTGAGCGAGCGCACCGCGGGCTCATTTGACGTCACCGTCGCACCGCTGCTGACACTCTGGGGCTATGAGCCCGGGAGTGCCGGCCCGTCCGCGCCGACTGCATTCCAGGCACCCACGTCCGGCCAGCTCGAACAGGCCCGCAGGAGCGTGGGCTACGCCAAACTCGAGCTGCGCACCGTGCCGCGTATGTCGGTGCGCAAGAGTGCAAGCGGTATGCGGCTGTCGGTGGATGGCATTGCGCCCGGCTACGCCGTGGACTGCATCGCGACCGCGTTGCGGGATCTCGGTCACGTCGATTTCGTCGTCGAGATCGGTGGCGAAGTTCGTGCCGCAGGGCAACGGCCGGAGGGCGGGCCGTGGCGCATCGCGATCGAAGCGCCGCTGGCGACCGAGCGTGAACCGCTGGTCGGCCTGCGATTGCGTGATGCCGCCGTGTCCACGTCGGGCGATTATCGCGATGCACGCATCGACACGGAGGGCCGCCGCTATTCACATACCATCGATCCTCGCACCGGACGCACGACTGCCAGCGCGCTGACCGCGGTCACGGTCATCGACGCGCATGCGATCCGGGCTGATGCCTATGCCACGGCCCTCATGGCCATGGGCACCGAGGCCGGGCTCGCCTGGGCGAAGGCGCTGCGGGTGCCAGCCCTGTTCGTGGAACGCACCGCGAAGCCGGGCGAGTGGCGACTCGTGGAATCGCCCGCATTTGAGCAATGGCGGGAGTAGGGCGGCGGCCCGATTCGTTATGATGCCGCGATGGACCCGCTGACCAAGCTCCGCCGCCGCCCCTTCATGGCGCCGCTGCTGATTCCGTTGCTCGGAATCCTGATGGCCGTGGCAGGCGTCTATTGGCTCGGTACCTGGTCCCGCACGACCGTCGTGGTGCTGGTCCGGCATGCTGAAGCTGGCGCTAGCGCTTCGGGTGATCCGGACCTGAGTCCGGCCGGCGAAAAGCGCGTGGCTTCGTTGGGCGCCTTTATCGACGACGCGCTTGCCGATCGCAAGGTCGACTATCTCTATGCCGCCGATACGCGTCGCGCCCAGCAGACCGCGGCGCCCGTCGCCAACGAGTTCAAGCTGCCGATCAACGTCATCGCGAGCAGCGACTGGTCGGGACTTGCCGCCCGCATCAAGCGCGAGCATCGGGGCAAGACGGTGGTCGTGGTCGGTTACGCAACGACACTACCGGGTGTGATCAGCCAGCTGAGCGGGAGCGACTACGTCATGCGCGACGACGAGTTCGACGCGATTTATGTCGTAGTGATACCAAGTCCGGGCGAGACCCGCGTGCTGCGGCTGCGATTCGGACAGCCGACGCCATCGGCCAAAGGTGTTAAGGATTCGAGATAGAGTTTTATAAATAATTGATATATAAGAATTAAAAGTGATGAAGTTCGATTCCTCTGACACTAACCCCTAACCCCTAACCCCTAACCCCTAACCCCTTCCTCAGACCGCACCTGCCGCGAGCGCCGCCTGTACGAACTCTTCGTGTGCTCCGATCCGCAGGTCGGCCAGCACCGAGTCCTGGATCTTGCCATCCGCGCCAATCAGGTACGTGCCCCGGCGCACCCCGAATCCGAGTGGACCGTCCACGTCGTAGGCCTTGACCGCCTTCTTGTCCGGGTCGGCGAGCAACGTGAAATTGAGGTTGTGCTTCGCCGCGAATTTCCTGTGCGAGTCGGCATCCTGCGGACTCACCCCGACCACGCGGAGCTTGGCCCGCAACAGGTCGTTCTGCAGGTCGCGGAAGGTGCATGCTTCCTTGGTGCAACCCGGCGTGAAGTCGGCCGGGTAGAAATAGAGGATCAACGGCCCCTTGGCGAGCAGCGACTTCAGCGTGTGGCGCTTGCCGTCCTGGTCGACGAGGTCGAATTCCGGCGCCTGGGTTCCTTTCTTGAGCACGGTCAATCTCCTTCGCGGGCGTCCCGAATGGCGCCTGAGTGGTCCACTTCCATGATGCGGTAACCGCCGTCATGCATGCCGCAGCGCTCGTAAGTGCGGCGCGCGGCCTCGTTGTCCAGTTCGACGTAAAGCCGCAACCCGACGACGCCAGGCGTGCTGCGGGCCAGCGTGTCGACATGGTCGTACAACGCACGGAATACTCCGCCGCGCCGCGCTGCCGGGACCACGTAGACGCTCTGGATCCACCAGAACTGGCCGTCGCGCCAGTCGCTCCACTCATAGGTGATCATGAGCTGTCCGACTGCATTGCCAGCGTCGTCCTCAGCGATGAAATAGCGGCCGTGTGCCGGATTTGCGAGCGCGGACGCGACGCCACGGCGGATCGTGACTGGATCAAGCCGCTTGTGCTCTGTCTCGAGCGCCATCGCCTCGTTGCCATGTGCCAGGAATTCCTGGTCCGAGGGCTTGGCATCACGGATGCGTACGTTCATGCGCGAATCATACCGGGCCTGAAAGACTGCGGTTGCGGTGCGGCAACCCGATGCTACAATGCGCGCCCTCGTGTGGGGCGGTAGCTCAGCTGGGAGAGCGTCGCGTTCGCAATGCGAAGGTCGAGGGTTCGATCCCCTTCCGCTCCACCATTCTTCCCTTCGGGCCATTCCGCCGCCGCACTCCGGACTGCATGCCCCGGTAGCTCAGTGGATAGAGCGACCGCCTCCTAAGCGGTAGGTCGCAGGTTCAACTCCTGCCCGGGGCACCACGTTGCACCGTCTTCTGGATCGGACTCGACCGATGCGGCGAACGTCGGTCGCGATGGCTGGCATCACCTGCAGTCGTAGCTCTTACCGATCCAGTCGGCTGGCGTGCAATGGCTGGCATGCCGAGGTGGTTTGGGTGCGAACGTTCAGGCGCTGCGGCAAACACCGCGCAGGGTTGGCGCGTGCCTGATTCGCCTTTGCCTGGGGTGATCCCGACAGGGGCGTAACGCCGCTGTGCGATTTTGCACCTAGTCCCCGATCTGGGGGAATCGCCGCGTCGCGTGGGGTCTGGCGTCGCGTCGCCGCGCATGATCCGGTCGAGGAAGCGCAGGTCATGTACTCGCACGCCGCCGATCATCAACAGCACGAGAACCATGACGCCGCCCACCAGCAGCAACCGCAGCGGCAGCGCCATGGTCGTGACTGCCGTCGCGACCGCGGCAGCCGCCAGGGCAGCAATCACCGGGCCGAGTGCGACGCGCCAGGTCGGCTCGTACAGCGAGTGGCCGGCGAGCATTGCGCGCAGGCTCAGCGCCAGGTAGACCTCGCTGGCGACGCACGCAATGGCGAGACCTGTCGCGCCGGCGAGACCTATGCCTGTCGCCGCCAGGACGAAGAAGGCGACGATCGCCCGGGTCTTCGCGACGGCGACGCGGCGCTCGTCACGGACGGCGATGCACTGCGTCGACCACAGCGATGTGATGCTGCGCAGTACCGGCAGCGGCGCCAGCACGGCCAGCGTGGTCGCGGCCGGCCGCAATTCCGGGCCGAAGAGCAGCGTGACGATCTCAGTCGCAAATATGGCGAGCATGGCGCACAGGGGGATCGATGCCAGCAGCACGAGACGCAGGCAGCGGCGCGCCAGCTCCCGCATACGGGCCCGATCGGCCTCCAGCGTCGCGAGCGCGGGCAACAATGCCGTCGCGAGGACGGCGGTCACCATGTAGATAGGTACCAGCAGCCGGTCGGCGGCGGCGAACAGCCCGGTGGCGACCTCACCCTCCATCGCGGTGAGCAGCAGGAGTCCGCCCCGGCTGTAGACGACGGCCAGGAGCGCCGCGCCGAGAAAGGGCAGGGACGCGCGGATCACAGTCGCGCGGTCCACAGGCTCGATTGCCGCTGCTGCCGCCATCTCGGGACCCGAGTGGACACGCGCCGCGAGCAGCGCGAGCAGGGCAGCGAAGGGCATTGCGAGAAGCGTCACCGGGGCGTCCAGGCCAAGCATGATAGCGATGGCTGCGAGGATGGCCACGAGAATCCGGTGTCCGCCACCGACGACGGCCATGGCGAGCGGGCGTTGTCGGGCGGTGGTCGGGGCCAGGAACAACGCCGCCATTCGCAGCAGGACGTGGTAGGCGCCGACGATGACGATCACGAGTCCCTCGCGTGGCTCCACGCCGGACAAGACGGCTGTAAGCAGGATCAGCAGCCACACTACGAGGCCGCTCCATACCTGCACCGATCGCAGCGCATCGAAGATCGATTGTGCCCGCACCGGCTCGCGGGCCAGTTCCCGCGTCACGTAGCCCGTACCGCCCAGGCTGACGAAGACCGAGAGTACGGCGCCGAGCGCCATGGCGAACGAGTACCAGCCGAAGATCTCTACGCCGTAGGAGCGCGCGAGTATCACGACAAAGGCGAAGTTTGCGAGTTGGCCGACGGCCTCGCCAACGCCCAGCACGGCCGTATTGATGAGGACACGGCGCTCGACGTGCATGCTCATGGTGGTCCTGGTCCGTCGCGCCGTTGAGTCCAACCCCAGATAGCACGGTCCTGACTGCGCAGCCACCGTGGGCCGCGTTCCGCATGACATAAGCGTGAACTCGGTCGCGGTCGGGCGCCGGCGTCGCCGGAATCGGCGCGCTGACGTTGGCGCCGCGGCAGCTCGGCCTGTGTCCTGGCCGAGCTGCAAGCCTCGATCCGCCTGCGGCGAGGCGCATACCGCCAGCAGCGGCCAGCGACAACCTCGATCGTTCTCAAGCAATCGCTTGCAGTGAACTGTTATTGCTCAGGTTTGAGTTGATGCTTGCTCAATCTGGAAAGTGACAGGTGCCTATCGTGCCTGGGGCACCACTCCACAGCGGCGCTTGCCGTGTTGTACATGTAGCAATTGACGTTGCCGCCACCTGAATTTTCACTGCGCCACACCGTGAGCAGCAAGCCGAGCGAACCTGTACCCTTGGTGTCGGCGGCGCTAAACTGGATGCGGAGGTTGCAAGCGCCGCTCTCGGAGGGAGGACGACCATGGAGTTCAACTTATTGTCCTGGTGGCACCGCAAGCGCATTCAGGCGACAGTGCAATTGTCCGGTCGCCAGATGCAGTTCCACCACGTCAGTAACCCCTATCACGCCGTCAGTATCAAGGCGGGTAGAGGCTGTCACCAGACGGCGCAGAAGTACGGTCATCAGCGGTTCCTGTCCGGTGAAGCGCCGCAGTTGCCGCAACCAACGTGCAACGCCAAGGCCTGTGAATGCCGATACGTCCATCACGAGGACCGTCGCGATGGCTCCGACCGCCGCCAGCGGGATGCGCATGATGTCTGGGCGACGGGTTCCCAATTGGCGCAGAGCGCGGGCCGTCGTGCTGGCCACGGACGGAGAGTGACGGATCACTGATCCATCGCGGAACGCAGTCAGCGCCCTTGGGTGAGGAATAAGTTCAATCTGCTCCAATTCGGATTCGTCCCGGTGTAAAAGTGCTCACGGCCTGAGGATGGGCTGAACGAAGAGGCACACCTGCCGCGAGGCAGGGCCGCAAAGCCACGGATCTCCCGGAAAATCTGGGGACGAAAGCCGGGCTACCGAAACACCACCGTCGTCTTGGGTTGCGCGCGAAGGCGCGCTTGCCGGCAGCCTTGTGCGACAGGGCTGCATAGCGAATCGCTGTCGCTAAGAAGAAGACGAAGTAGACCAGATTGGTCATTGCGAGAGAGGCAGGAAATCCTGCCTCTTTTTTTGTGGCCGTTCAGCGCCGGTATCGTCGGTAGTGACGGCGCTTCAATTGTCGAACGACCGCTCGCGGTCGGACGAGTTCGTATGCCACGCCCCGCATGCAGCGCCACGCGTCGCACACCTCGCAAATTTCTTGCGTGCTTGCTGGCCGTGCACCGTACCGAATCGCTCGACCCGCGTTGACGGTTGGCCGAGGAACTCGGAGGACTGGCGCGTGCGTGATTTGCGCACGCAGCGCATGTGACATAAGTCGGAGAGACGCCCGCGAGATTTCGTCCGCACCTCGCTGATTGAACTCGATTTCATCGCCGGCCGCACACGCAGACCATGAGTTATGTCTGCGATGTGCGACAAATTCCCCCTTGTTCCTGTTCTGTGTGTGTCGATACTTCGCTCACGCCGCATAGGCCTGCGATGACTTCTGGAAGAGGTGCAACGCAGAACAACCGAACGGCGTCGGTTCGGCTCGGATGAGTGAACCGCGGCCTTCGGGCCGAACGCTGACAAAGGCAAACCTGCCGTAAGGCGGGGTCGCAAAACCTCCGGTCCTCGGAAACTTTTCGGGGATAGCGGGGCTGCCGGCAGTCGATAGCTCCCCACGGTCCGTTCGACCTCTGGAGCATCAGCCCGCGCATCCCGCTTTGGTACTGCCGCACTTCGGCAGGCGCCAGGTTGCGTCATTCCCGAGTCACCGACGATAGCGCCGCAGGCGTGGGCATTGAAAAAGAAATTGGGGGCTACAAGACGCGCAATCGCCTGCTGCGATCGCGTGAGAGGGCCGCATTAATGCATCGATTCCTGTTTTCGAGAGACAAGTCTCCATTCGTCGCCACCCTGCTCGTGGCGCTGTATTTCTGCCAACCGGTGACCGCCTCGGCGGCCAATAGAGCGCCATCAATCTCGGGCAGTCCCGCCACCACGGCCTACGTTGGCAAGACTTACTCCTTCCGAGCGACGGCGTCCGACCCCGACGGCAACAGGCTCACGTACAAGATCGCGAGGAAGCCAGGCTGGGCCACGTTCAGCAGTTCGACGGGCACCTTGAGCGGTACTCCATCCTCGTCCCAGGTCGGGTCGTATGCGAACATCGTCATCAGCGTCAGCGATGGCATCGCAACGAAGTCGCTGCCAGCGTTCTCGATCAAGGTAGTGCAGGCGACGTCGACCTCGTCACCGGTGACGTTGTCGTGGGCGCGCCCAACACAGAATGTCGACGGCACCCAGCTCAACAACCTGGCCGGATACCGGATCCACTACGGCAAGGTTTCCGGCCAGTACGATTATTCAGTGTCGATCGGCAGCGCGAGTATCACGTCGGCCACGATCGAGAACCTGGAACCGGCCCGGTGGTATTTCGCAGTCACCTCAGTTGCGAGTTCCGGGACTCAAAGCGACTTTTCGGCGCAACTCAGCAAGGTCGTGCTCTGAGGGTGCACAGGCACTCAATTCGCGACGCCGGGTACAAAGCCCGGGCTGCTAATCTGCCGCGTCATGAACATCCGCTTTCGATGGTTGGCACTGGTACTGGGCGCCACCCTGCTGGCCGCTGCGCTGGCCCGCGCAGACGATGCGCTGGAGGAGGTCCTGGTCACCGGCCAGCAACCAGGACCGGGATTGTGGAAGGTGACGCGCCCGGGCGATGCGCAAGGGCACGTGTTGTGGATCCTCGGCAACCACAGTCCATTGCCGAAGAACATGACCTGGCGCTCGAGCGAGCTGGCGGCCGTGCTGGCTGCGTCGCAGGCAGTGCTCGCACCCGTATCGGTCAGCGCCTCCGCGGGGCCGCTGCGCGGCATCACGTTGCTGCCTTCGCTGATCGGCGTGCGCAACAATCCCGACGACAAGCGGTTGCAGGAGGTCGTGCCTGCCGATCTCTATGCGCGCTGGCTGCCGCTCAAGGCTCGCTACCTGGGTAATGACGGCCGCGTCGAGGCATGGCGTCCAATCTTCGCCGCACAGGAGCTGTATCGCGCTGCGCTGAAGAAGAACGACCTGGTGCCGTACGACGGCATCTGGCCCGCAGTCGAAAAGCTCGCACGCAAAGCGCGGGTGCCGATCACGGAACCCGGCATTGAACTCAAGGTGGAGAAGGCAAGGGCCGCGATCAAGGAGTTCAAGTCGACCCCGTTTGCCGACGTCGAGTGCTTCTCGCGCACGTTGCAGCGGCTCGAGTCCGACCTGGAGTTGATGCGCGAGCGCGCGAACGCGTGGGCCGTTGGCGACGTCGCTCGCTTGCGGCAGCTCGCGCCCGTCGAGCGGGCGAGCGCGTGCATCGGCGTGATGCTGGAGTCGTCGTTCGTGCAGCAAAGGGGTTTCGGCGACGTGCTGGATCGCGCGAGGAATGCATGGGTGGCTGCGGCCGAGCAATCGCTCGCGAACAATGAATCCACGGTGGCTGTTCTGTCCGTGGACGAGATATTGAAGCCGGGCGGCTACGTCGCCCAGCTGAAAAACAGGGGCTACGTCGTTACGGACCCTTGAACCCGAACGTCAGCCGGATTGCGGCCTGCCCGATCTGATCTGCAGGCAACTGCGAGTACAGGGCGGCATCGCTGCCGCCCTGCGATGCGTCACTCGCTTAATTTTTTGGGGCAACCTTGTCGCCACCGGCCCGCTCGGCGTCGCCATCTGCGGGCATGGCGGCCGCAGCATCCGCCGCCGGCTCTTCGCCCATCGGTGCGGCTTCGGCCGGCGCAGCTTCGACCGGTGCTGCCTCGGCAGGTGCCGCTTCGACTGGCGCGCTGGCCGCCGGCTCGGGCATCGGTGCCGCGGCTTCCTCCTTCTTTGCGCAAGCGGCCAGCAGCAGTGCGGTCGCAACGACGGCACTGATCTTGATTGCTTCCTTCATGTCCCTTCCCCAATAGAGTTTTCAGTGAGTGGCAACCCGGCGTCCCAGTCGCGAGGCTGGGCGGAGACTATTCGAAGCCAATACTCTTCAGCAACCCGGCGAAGCGCGGGTCGCCGCGCAGGGGGTCCAGCAAGGGATCATTGCGCGCGTACACGAGCCCCGAATCACCGATGGCGCGCGCTTGCTGCAGGCGTGCGATCGCGGCGTCGAGCTGACCCCATTGCGCCAGGACCTGTGCCTGCTGGTAGCGCAACCGGGCGCCTTCCTGCTCGATCTTCGCAAATGCGTCGTGCGCGGATTTCTCATTGCCGAGCCAGTGCTCGACCACGGCCAGGCCGGTCAGGCCGAAATCGCTGGCGGGCTCCGCCAGGTACTCAGTGCGCGCCTCGTCGAGGCGGCCGAGCATGAACAAGGCATCGCCGATCGCTGCGTGGGCATGCGACATGCGCGGATTCATCTGCAGTGCCTGCCGGGTCGGAGGGATCGAGGCCCGATAGTTGCGCGCCGCGTATTCGATGGCGCCTGCCGCGCGATGAATCAGCGGATTCAGCTTGTCGAGCAACAGTGCCCCCTGGATGGCTGCGGCGGCGTCCTGTTTGCGACCGACGCGCGCGCTGTACTGCGCAAACCGCGCCAGCACGGTGGCTTCGCCCGCGCCGAGTTCCCTTGATCGCTCGAACGGTTCGCGTGCGCCGCTGGCATCGAGTTTGCCCTGGAACAAAGTGAATCCGAGCGTCGAGTAGGCATCGGCGAGCCCGGGAGCGATCTCGATCGCGCGCTGCGCCGATTCGATCGCCGATTCGTACAGCTCCTGCAGTTGTCCGGCCTTGCCGTACTGGTTGGCAATGGTGGTCAACGAGCGGGCGCGCGCGGCATGGGCCGGCGCATAGTTCGGGTCTGCCGCGATGGCCGCGTCGAACTGTGCGAGCGCCGCGCGTTCGGACGCTTCGTCGGCGCTCAGGTCGTACAGTGCGCGGCCCCTGAGATAGGCGTCGAACGCCTGCGCACTGCGAGTTCCGCCTTCGGCGGCGAGCACGCCTGCACTGCCTTTGGGCGCCTTCGGGTCGGGTACCATTTCAGCGGCGAGCGCGCTGGCGACGGTTCGGGCAATTTCGCTCTGCACGGCGAAGATGTCGTGCAGCGAACGGTCGAAACTCTGCGACCATCGGCTGAATCCGGTGTGTCCGTCGATCAGGTCGGCGGTGATGCGCGCGACTTCGCCCGACTTCCGGACCGTGCCATCCAGCAGATAACCCACGCCGAGGCGCGACGCAATCGTCACGGCATCCTCGGTGTGGTCGCGGAACTTGGCGGACGAAGTCTGGGCCATCACCTGCAGTTTCAGGTTGCGGGCGAGGGTCGAGCGCAGTTCCTCGGAGAGACCGTCCGAGAAATAGTCCTGGCTGGTGTCGCCGCTGATGTTCTTGAAGGGCAGCACTGCAACCTTGTTGCGCGTCGACGCCGTCGGGTCGTCACCGAGTCGACCGCTGCGCCACGCGAAAGCCCCCAGCGCTCCGGCGAGCGCCGTGCCGCCGGTGGCCAGCAGCATCGTGCGGCGCGTGAGGCGAGCCGGTGGCGGGGACCCCGGTGCGTGCAGGCTACTTCGATGGGTGGCAGTGTCGGTCGTCCTGCCCACGACAGCCTCAACGCCACGTACTATCGTCGCGATCTGCGCTGCGTTGGCATCACCGCGCCAGCCCAGCAGATCGACCGCGAGATATTGCCTGAACCCCAGGGGTGGCATCGTGCCGTCGAGCGAGACCGGCACCAGCTTGCGCATGTCGCGACCCTGCGAGGCCTCGTCGAGCACCCAGTCGGACGACACCGACACTTTCGACCAGGCGACGATCACCGCGTCGCAGCGGGCGAGGGCAACCTCGACGGACTTCGCGAAGACCGCGCCACCCTCGATCTGCGTGTCCCACCAGACGTTGATGCCGGCCTGCTCGAGTGCGCTGGCGAGCACACGCACCCGGTCCTGGTCCGCGTGTGAATAGCTGAGGAATGCCGTGGGACGCGTACCTGCGCCCTGCATGCCCTCGTCATCGGACATCGTTCTCAACCCCTCCTGCCGCTCGTGCGCCGAGTCTAGCGCGGAAGGGTGTGGTCCGCGCGCCGGGTCGGCGGGTGCAAGAGTTCTCCTAAAGCTTCGCTCCGAGCAGCGCCAGCGCTGCGACGGTATTGATCTGTGCACCGAGCGTTACGGCAGCCAGTTCGACGAAAAAATCGGGGTTGTGATTGCAGTAGGGCAACAGCTTGCCCTGCTTCTGTGCGGTCGCGACCAGTTCAGGCGGCGCGACTCTGATCCGGAGGACGATTCGGCGCCGGGTCTGCAGCATGGCAACCCCGGATTTCTCAGGGGACGAGGGAGAGGAACAGGAACGCGGCGAAAATCACCACCTGGACCGCGCCCTGCATCATGTTGGTGCGGCCGTTACCGAGGCCGATCGAACAGACGACCAGGCTGAGCACGAGCAGGATCATGTCTTTCGGCGCCAGGCCGAGGGTCAGCGGCAGGTCCATCAGGACCGCCACCAGCACGACGACTGGAATCGTCAGGCCGATACTGGCGAGCGCGGAACCGAAAGCCAGGTTCATGCTGGTCTGGAGCCGGTTGGCAAGCGCGGCACGGATCGCGGACACGCCCTCCGGCAGCAGCACGACCATCGCGATGATGATGCCGACGATGGCACGCGGCGCGCCCGCCTCGGCGACCGTCGCTTCGATCGCAGGCGACAGAATCTTTGCGAGTCCGACGACGACGATCAGCGAGATCACGAGCAGCACGAAGCTCAACCACGATTCGCGCTGCGAGGGCGGTGGCGCGTGCACGGCCTCATTGTCCGTGTCGCTTGCGGGCAGGAAGTAGTCGCGGTTGCGCACCGTCTGGAAGAAAACGAAAGAGCACCACACCAGCAACGAGCTGCCGCCGACAAACAGCAGTTGCGTCGTCGAGTAGCTCGCGCCAGGCGCGCTGATCGTGAAGACCGGCATGATCAGTACCAGTGTTGCGAGCGTGGTCAGTGCGGCGAGGGCCGGTCCGGCGCCTTCGATGCGAAACGATTGCTCGCGATGTCGCAGGCCGCCGAGCAGTACGCAGATGCCGATGACGCCACTGCTGATGATCATGACGGTGGCATAGATCGTGTCGCGCGCCAGCGCTGCCTTGTCGGCGCCGCCCGCAAGCATCAACGATACGATCAGTGCAACTTCGATGGCGGTGACGGCGAGCGCGAGGACCAGCGTTCCGTACGGTTCGCCGACCCGGTGGGCCACGACTTCGGCGTGGTGAACCGCAGACACCACCGCGGCGAACAGCATCGCCGTGCAGGCTGTGTTCAGGATCGGACCCGCCGGGAGCGACAGCGCGGCAAGCAGCAGCACTGCTGCGAGCAACGGCACGACCTTATGCCAGAGGGACATTACGGCTCCGCAAGACAAGAATGGTGTAGGTGCTGCGGTCTTGCCGCAGTGCCACGTGAAAGCGGCCGGACTGTAACTTGCCCGTCCGCCCCGAAGGGAACATTCTGCCAGCCCGGCGCCGGTTTGCTGTCCGACCTCCCCGATTTCGCTAGACTACCGGGCCCACTTTCCTGGACGGAAGACGTGGATCCGGCCGCCTGCGGGTCCCGCACATGGGAAGCGATGACTGAAACAAAAGCAATGTTGACGGCAATCCCACTGGCCGCCGGCAATGACGCGTACGTCGAAGCGATGTACGAGGCCTACCTGACGAGTCCCGAGTCGGTCGACGCGGAGTGGCGCGGGTACTTCGCGACACTCGGACCGTCGGCGGAGGACGTCGCCCACGGCCCGCTGATCGAGGAACTGGCGCGACGCGCCAGGGCCCCGCGTCGGCCGTTGTCGGCAGCACCCGTCGCCACCGGTCCCGCGGGCTCGCCTCCGCTGGGCGATTCGGCCGCAGCCAAGCAGGGCGCCGTCTCGCGGCTCATCCAGATCTACGCCAACCGGGGTCACCTGATCGCGGACATCGATCCGCTCGGCCTCACGGTGCGCCCGGTGCCGAAGGTGCTGGGTCTCGATTACCTCGGGCTCAACGAAGCCGACCTCGACACCGAGTTCCTGACGGGCAGTCGCAACGGCGCAATCAAGCCACGGCTGAAGCTGCGCGAGATCATCGCGCAACTGCAGCACATCTACTGCGGCACCATCGGCGCCGAGTTCGCGCACGTATCGGATGAAACCGAGCGCCTCTGGCTGCAGGACCGCTTCCAGGTCGGCCGCATGCACCAGGCGATCCCTGCCGAATCACGCCGGGAGATCCTCCGTCACCTGACGATGGCCGAAGGTCTCGAGCGCTACCTTGCAACGCGTTATCCCGCGCAGAAGCGGTTTTCGCTCGAAGGCGGCGACAGCCTGATCCCGCTGCTCGAGGAGGTCCTGCAGAGTGGCGGTTCGAGCGGAGTCGAGGACATCGTTTTCGGCATGGCGCATCGTGGCCGGCTCAACGTCCTGGTCAATGTCCTCGGCAAGTCACCCGAGGCCCTGTTCTCCGAGTTCGAGGGCAAGTACGACCTCAAGCAGCTCAAGGGTTCGGGCGACGTGAAGTACCACAAGGGCTTCTCGTGCGACGTGAAAACGCCGTCAGGCAATGTCCACGTCGCGCTCGCGTTCAATCCGTCGCATCTCGAGGTCGTGAACGCGGTCGTCGAAGGCTCGGTGCGCGCACGCCAGGAGCGGCGCGGCGACGAGCGCGGCGACAAGGTCATGCCCGTGCTGATCCATGGCGATTCGGCGTTTGCCGGCCAGGGCGTGATCCAGGAAACGCTGCAGATGTCGCAGGCCCGCGCGTTCTACACGGGCGGCACTATTCACCTGATCGTCAACAACCAGGTCGGCTTCACCACGCACGACCCGCGCGACACGCGTTCCACGCTCTATTGCAGCGACGTCGCGAAGATGATCGAGGCGCCGATCCTGCACGTGAACGGCGACGACCCCGAGGCGGTAGTGTTCGCGGCGCGCTTCGCCGTCGACTACCGCATGAAGTTCCACAAGGACGTCGTCATCGATCTCGTCTGCTATCGCCGACTCGGGCACAACGAGGCCGACGAGCCCGCGGCGACGCAGCCGGTCATGTATGCAACGATCCGCACGAAGCCGACCACGCGGCAGCTCTATGCGGACAAGCTGGTGGCCGCAGGCGTGATTTCCGCGGGTGATGCCGAAGCGCTGGTGGAGCAGTACCGCCGCGGCCTCGACGAAGGCAAGCCGCAGACGAAGAACGTGCTCGGCCTGATCGGCAACAAGCACACCGTCGACTGGACCAAGTACCACGACGTCGACTGGTTCGAGGAAATCCGCTCGGGCGTGAAGCCGGCACTGTTGAAGGACCTCGCGGCCAGGGTCACGACGTTCCCCGAAGGCTTCACGCTGCATCGCCAGGTGCAGAAGATCGTCGATGACCGTCGCAAGATGGCGGCGGGCCAGTTGATGGTTGACTGGGGCTTCGCCGAAACGCTCGCCTACGCGAGCCTGCTCGAGGAAGGCCACGAGATTCGCCTCACGGGGCAGGACAGCGGCCGCGGCACGTTCTTCCATCGGCACGCGGTGGGTCACGACCAGCGCACGGGTGCGACGCACATCCCGCTCAAGCACCTGAAGCCCGGGCAACCGCGCTTCCGCGTCACCGATTCGTTGCTGTCCGAGGAGGCAGTGCTCGGTTTCGAATACGGCTACGCGATCACCGATCCGAATTGCCTCGTCATCTGGGAAGGCCAGTTCGGCGACTTTGCGAACGGCGCGCAGGTGATCATCGACCAGTTCATTTCGTCGGGTGAAGCGAAGTGGGGCCGTTACTGCGGGCTCACGCTGTTCCTGCCGCATGGCTACGAAGGGCAGGGACCCGAACACTCCTCGGCCAGGCTCGAGCGCTTCCTGCAGTTGTGCGCCGAGAACAACATGCAGGTGTGCGTGCCTTCCACGCCCGCGCAGATGTTCCATATGCTGCGCCGGCAGATGATGCGTTCGTTCCGCAAGCCGCTCATCGTAATGACACCGAAAAGCCTGCTGCGGCACAAGCTGTCGGTATCGGCGTTCGACGAACTCACCAGGGGCTCGTTCCAGTGCGTCGTCAACGAGATCGACCAACTGTCGCCGATGGACGTCACGCGCGTCGTGTTCTGCTCGGGCAAGGTCTATTTCGACCTGCTCGAGGCGCGCCGCGCCGACGAGGCGCGCAATGTCGCCATCGTGCGCATCGAGCAGCTCTATCCATTCCCGTCCGAGGATTACGCTGCGGCACTCGCGCATTACCCGAATGCGCGCGAGATCGTCTGGTGCCAGGAAGAGCCACAGAACCAGGGCGCGTGGTACCAGATCCGCCACCGGCTGCAGGATTCGCTGCAGGGCAACCAGGAACTGCTGTACTCGGGCCGCCGTCCGGCCGCCGCACCGGCTACCGGTATCCCGCAAATGCATTCGACGGAGCAACACGGCCTCGTTGCCGCAGCGATCACCGCCTCCACGCAGGAACAGTCCGCGCGCGTCACACCACGTCTGCGCGCCAGGGCCAGCAACAGGAAGAAGTCATGAGCACGATCGAAGTTCGCGTCCCGCAACTGCCCGAGTCGGTGGCCGACGCCACGCTCGTCGCGTGGCGCAAGCAGCCCGGTGACGCCGTCAGCCGCGACGAGAACCTCGTCGACCTGGAGACGGACAAAGTCGTGCTGGAAGTGCCTGCGCCAGTGAGCGGCGTGCTCAGGGAAATCAAGGTGCAGAACGGCACGACCGTCACGGGCGGGCAGATCCTCGCGGTTATCGACGAAGGCGCCGTTGCTCTTGCCGCTCCCGTTTCGACGGGCGAGATCGGTCGCAGGCAAGGGGAGGTCGCGGCCTCTCCCGCTGCCGTGGGCGAGGCAAAGAAGGACTCAGAAAAACTCGCGCCTTCGGTTCGTCGTCTCGTCGAAGAACACGGGCTCGAGCCGGCCGACATCGCAGGTTCGGGCCGTGATGGCCGCATCACCAAGGGCGACGTGTTGACCCACCTCGCGGACAAGAGCGTGGCACCCGCTGCGGCTCCAGCGCCCGCAGCCGCTACCCGGCCGGCCGCTGCACCAGCACAGTCGTTGCCCGCGGGTGAACGCGGCGAGCGGCGTGTGCCGATGACGCGGCTGCGAGCGCGTATCGCGGAGCGCCTGGTGCAGGCGCAGTCGACCGCAGCGATGCTGACCACGTTCAACGAGGTCGACCTCAAGGCGGTCAACGAGCTGCGCGCGCGTTACAAGGACAAATTCGAGAAGGAGCATGGCGCGCGACTCGGCTTCATGTCGTTCTTCGTCAAGGCGTGCGTCGAGGCGCTGAAGCGCTTCCCGGTCGTCAACGCCTCGGTCGACGGCAACGACGTCGTCTACCACGAGTTCTACGACGTGGGCGTCGCCGTTTCGACGGAACGTGGACTGATCGTACCGGTGCTGCGCAATGCGGACCAGATGGGTTTTGGCGAGATCGAAAAGTCGGTCGTCGGGTACGCGACGCGCGCCCGCGAAGGCCAGTTGACGCTCGAGGAACTGACAGGCGGCACGTTCACGATCACCAACGGCGGTGTGTTCGGCTCACTGCTGTCGACCCCGATCCTCAATATGCCGCAGAGCGCGATCCTGGGCATGCACAAGATCCAGGAGCGGCCCGTCGTCGTCGACGGCCAGATCGTCGTGCGCCCCATGATGTACCTTGCGCTCTCCTACGATCACCGGCTCATCGACGGCAAGGAAGCCGTGCAGTTCCTGGTGTCGGTCAAGGACTCGCTGGAGGATCCGGCGCGCCTGGTGCTGCAGATTTGAGGGGTTAGGGGGTAGGGGTTAGGGGCTAGTCGAGCCTCCGGAGCGCCGCGCAGCGGCTTCCGACTAACCCCTAGCCCCTATCCCCGAACCCCTTGCCTGTTCGGAGTACCCATGTCTGACACTGCCTTTGATGTTGTCGTGATCGGCGCCGGCCCTGCCGGTTATCCCTGCGCGATCCGCGCGGCGCAGAACAAGCTCAAGGTCGCCTGCATCGACGAGTGGAAGAACTACGACGGCACCTATGCGTTCGGCGGCACCTGTCTCAACGCCGGCTGCATTCCGTCGAAGGCGCTGCTCGAGTCGTCCGAGCTGTATCACCGCGCGCACTCGGAATTCGCGGCGCACGGCATTTCCGCGACGGGGCTCGCGTTCGACGTGGCGACCATGCAGAAGCGCAAGGCGGGCATCGTCAAGGCCTCGACGCAGGGCATCACCGGGCTCTTCAAGGCCGCGGGCGTCACGGCACTGCAGGGCCACGGCAAGCTGCTGGCAGGCAACCGGGTCGAATACACGGCGGCCGACGGCAGCAAGCGGGAACTCATTGCGAAGCACGTCGTGCTCGCTTCGGGTTCGCAGCCGATGGCGCTCAAGTCGTTGCCCTTCGACGGCAAGCAGGTCGTCGATTCGTGGGGCGCGCTCGAGTTCGAGTCGGTGCCGAAGCGCCTCGGCGTCATCGGTGCCGGCGTGATCGGCCTGGAACTTGGCAGTGTCTGGCGGCGTCTGGGCGCCGAAGTCGTCGTGCTCGAGGCGATGGAACAGTTCCTTGCCATGGCCGACCAGGCCGTTGCCAAGGAGGCGCAGAAGCACTTCAAGAAGCAGGGCCTCGACGTCCGTCTCGGCGCGAAAGTCAGCGGCGCCGACCTTGGGAAGGGCGGCGTGACGCTCAAGTACACCGATGCCAGGGGCGAACAGACAGTGACGGTCGACAAGGTCGTCGTCGCGATCGGCCGCCGGCCGTTCACGGAGGGGCTGCTTGGCGACGGCACCGGCGTGAGACTCGACGAGCGCGGCTTCATCCAGGTCGACGACGAATGCCACACGGGTGCTGGCAATGTCTGGGCGGTGGGTGACGTCGTGCGCGGCCCGATGCTGGCGCACAAGGGCAAGGAAGAGGGCGTGATGGTCGGCGACCTCATCGCCGGCCTGCATGCCGAAGTGAACTACAACGCGGTGCCGTCGGTGATCTACACCGCGCCGGAGATCGCGTGGGTCGGACAGACTGAAGAGCAGGTCAAGGCCAGCGGCCGCGGCTACAAGGTCGGCTCGTTCCCGTTTACGGCCAGCGGCCGCGCCCGCGCGATGGAAGCGCCAGCCGGGTTCTGCAAGGTCATCGCGGCGAAAGATGACGACGAGATTCTCGGCGTGCACATCATTGGCCCGATGGCGGGCGAACTGATTGCCGAAGCCGTGCTCGCGATGGAGTACTCGGCCAGCACCGAGGACCTGCAGCGCACGATGCACGCCCACCCGACCCTGAGCGAAGCGCTGCATGAAGCGGCGCTCGGAGCCGACAAACGGGCTATCGATTTCCCCAATCGCTGACCAGGCACTGCTGCTCCGGCTGCGCCGCGACACGCGCGATGCGGTGCGTGAACCCGTCGTGGCGGCCGCTCAATGCCGGCGGCGCGCGCGGATCACATTCGGCAACGACGAAAACCGCGCGAGCAGGCGGCTCAGTTCCTCGAGCCCGTGCACCTTCACGGTCACGTCGATCGCGGCAGTCTTTTCCGCCGCGTCCGTCACCGTGCGCATCGCCTCGATGCTGATGTGCTCGTCCGCAAGCACGCCCGAAATGTCGCGCACGAGCCCGCGCCGATCGTACGCTTCGATCACGATGACGGCCGGGAAGGTTCGCTCCGCCGACGGCCGGCCCCAGTCCACCGTCAGCACGCGCTCGGGGTTGACCTCGCGCAACCGCAGCAGATTCGAACAGTTTGCGCGATGGATGCTCACGCCACGGCCGATCGTGATGTAGCCGAGGATTTCCTCGGGTGGCACGGGCCGGCAGCAGCGCGCAATCGTGCTCAGCAGGTCGCCGACTCCGTCGATGACCATGCCTGCGGAGCCGCCATTCGCGGCTGGCTTGGCGAGCTTCGGGCCGCGCTGCACCTCCTGGCGCTCATGCAACCGGCGATGCACCGCACCGGCCACCTGTGCCAGCGTGATGTCGCCTTCGCCCAGGCCCTGGTAGAGCGCATCGGAATTCGCGAGTCCCAGGTCGCCGAGGATTTCCGGCAGCGGCGGGGCACGCACGCCCAGCCGGTCGAGTTCGCGTTCGAGCATCTGCCGGCCCTGCTCGCGGTTCTGCTGTTCGTCCTGCTTGCGGAACCAGCCACGGACCTTGGCACGGCTGCGTGGTGAAGCCAGGAAGCCGAGTTGCGGCAGCAGCCAGTCCCGGCTCGGGTGCGGCTGCTTGGAAGGAATGATTTCGACCGTGTCGCCGTTCGACAACTTGTAGTCGAGCGTCACCATGCGGCCGTTGACGCGCGCTCCCCGGCAACGATGCCCCAGGTTGGTGTGCACCTGATAGGCGAAGTCCAGCGGCGTCGCGCCCTTGGGCAGGTCGACGACCTCGCCCTTGGGGCTGAGCGCGAACACCCGGTCCTCGAACACTTCCGCCTGCAGCCCCGCCAGCAGGTCAGGTTCCGCACCGTCGCGCAGCGACGGTTCCAGCAGCTGCCGCAGCCAGACCATCTTCTGCTGGAAGCTCGCTTCGACCTTGCGGCCTTCCTTGTATTGCCAGTGTGCCGCGATGCCAAGTTCGGCGTGCTCGTGCATCTCGCGCGTGCGGATCTGCACTTCGAGCGGCAGCTGGCCGGGCCCGATGACTGCCGTGTGCAGCGAACGGTAATTGTTGCCCTTGGGGGTCGCGATGTAGTCGTCGAACTCGCCCGGAATGTACTGCCAGAGGCCGTGGACGATGCCGAGCGCCGCGTAGCATTCGGAGATCGTGTCGACCATGACGCGGACCGCGAGTACGTCCATGACCTGGTCGAACTGCAGCGACTTGCGCTGCATCTTGCGCCAGATGCTGTAGATGTGTTTTGGCCGGCCCGTGACTTCGCCGCGGATGCCGAGCTGGTCGAGTTCGCGGCTCAGCTCGCGCTTCACGTCCGCGATGTACTGCTCGCGCTCGGCTCGCTTGGACTTGAGCCACCCGGCGATGCGCTTGTAGTCCTCGGGGGCGCTGAAACGGAAGGCAAGGTCCTCGAGTTCCCACTTGAACTGCCAGATACCGAGGCGGTTCGCCAGCGGCGCGTAGATTTCCTGCGCTTCGAGTGCAGCCCGGCGCAGTTCGGTCTCGGGTGCGGATTTCATGCCGCGCATGCGCACGAGTTGCAACGCCAGCCGGATCAGGACCAGGCGGACGTCGGACGCCAGCGCGAGCAGGAGCTTGCGCAGCCCCTCGGCCTGTTCTGGACGCAGGTGCTGGCCCGGGTTCCAGCCAGCCGGAATGCCGCTGTCGCCGACGCGCTCGAGTTCCCGCGCCAGGTGCACTGCCGGTTCCCCGCAGAGTTCGAGCGCCCGGGACTCGTCGATTAGCCCCCCCTGGCGCAGCGGCACGAGCAGCGCCGCGAGGAGCACGTCGTCGTCCGCCTGCAATTGAGCGAGTGCCGCCATCAGCTCGACGCTGCGCAGGGTGTGTTCGTTCGGCGCGAGGACGCTCACCGCCTCGAGCGCGGTGCGCACCTTCGGTGCCAGCGAACGGATGTCGATCTCGGCGGGTTTCACGACAGGGTGCTCGGCGGAACTCGCGGGCGTGCGGCGCCCGGCAGAAAAACGCTATCATACGACGACCGATTTTCAGGCTCAGTGCCGGGTGCTTATTTGCCGAGAATCAACCGCGGCGGACGGCGCTGGACGCTCGCATCGGGCGCGACCGGGACCGCCGGCGAGTCGATTCGAATCCTCGGCATCGATCCAGGTTCGCAGGCGACCGGTTTCGGCATCATCGACTGGCAGGATGGCGACGCCCGCTACGTTGCGAGCGGGACCATCCGCACACGCGGTGTGGCGTTTCCGCCCCGATTACGCCAGATCTTCGACGGCGTCCAGGAACTCGTGAGGCAGTACGGCCCGCAGGAGGTCGCGATCGAGCGCGTTTTCATGCACCGCAACGCCGACAGCGCGCTGAAGCTGGGGCAGGCGCGGGGTGCGGCCATCTGCGGCATCTTTCCGGTGATTGCAACCGTGTTCGAATACGCACCGCGCGAAGTGAAGCTGGCGATCGTCGGGCAGGGCGGCGCACAGAAGGAACAGGTTCAGCTGATGGTGATGTCGCTCCTGAAACTGCAGGGTCAGCTCGGTCCCGATGCTGCCGACGCGATCGGCCTCGCGTTGTGCCATGCATACTCGCGCGGCGCGCGGCAGGCCGTCGACGCCTCCATCGCGCTGCTCGGAGCCCGGCCTTGATCGGCTTCCTGCGCGGACGACTCGCCGCCAAGCATCCGCCCGTGTTGCTGCTGGACGTGGGCGGTGTCGGCTACGAGATCGAGGCGCCGATGTCGACGTTCTACGGCCTGCCCGCCGTCGGCGCTGACGTGACGCTGCACACGCACCTCGTCGTGCGCGAAGACGCCCACATCCTGTTCGGTTTCGGCACGGAGCGTGAACGCAGCCTGTTCCGCGAACTCATCAGGATATCGGGCGTGGGTCCGCGCATCGCGCTCGGCATCCTCTCCGGTGCGAGCGTGGACGAGTTCCACCGTTGTGTCGAAGCGCAGGATGCCGCATCGCTCACACGCATTCCGGGCATTGGCCGCAAGACGGCAGAGCGCCTCATCATCGAGATGCGCGATCGCCTGCAGGCGCTGGCCACGGGTCAGTCGTTCGAAATTCGCGGCGCGAGCGGCCCGGGCACGCCTGGACCCAGTCCGCAGGCGGAAGCGTTCAGTGCCCTGGTCGCGCTGGGCTACAAACCGCCTGAAGTCACGCGCCTGCTGCAGAAGGCCGACCCAGCCGCGACCACCACCGAAGAACTCATCCGCCACGCCCTGCGCGCGGCCAGCAGCTGATGCCGCACCGAACCAGGACAAGCCCGTGACGATCGAACCTGACCGCGTCGTCTCCGCCACCGGGCAGCGCGAAGAAGAGGTGTACGACCGCGCCGTGCGGCCGAAGACACTCGCCGACTACGTCGGCCAGCCAGCCATGAAGTCACAGATGGAGATCTTCATCGCTGCAGCGCGCAACCGTGGCGAGGCGCTCGATCACACCTTGATCTTTGGCCCGCCGGGCCTCGGCAAGACGACGCTCGCGCACGTCATCGCCAACGAACTCGGCGTCGGGTTCAAGCAGACGTCGGGGCCGGTCCTGGAGCGTGCGGGCGATCTCGCTGCCCTGCTCACCAATCTGCAGCCCAACGAAATCCTGTTCGTCGACGAGATCCATCGGCTGAGCCCCGTGGTCGAGGAGATCCTCTACCCGGCGCTCGAGGATTTCCAGCTCGACATCATGATCGGCGAAGGCCCGGGCGCGCGCTCGATCAAGATCGACCTGCCGCCATTCACGCTCATCGGCGCCACGACGCGCGCAGGCCTGCTGACGTCGCCGTTGCGTGATCGTTTCGGTATCGTGCAGCGGCTCGAGTTCTACGGCCACGAGGAGCTGCAGCGCATCGTGCAGCGATCGGCCGGCATCCTCGGCGTGCCGACCGACGTCGAAGGAGCCGCGCAGATCGCGACCCGTTCGCGCGGCACGCCCCGCATCGCCAACCGGCTGTTGCGTCGGGTACGCGATTTCGCCGAGGTGAAGGCGGGTGGCCGCATCACGCAGGAGGTGGCGCGTGCGGCGCTCGACCTGCTCGATGTCGACCGCCAGGGCTTCGATCCGATGGACCGCCGCCTGATGCTCACGATCATCGAGAAGTTCGACGGCGGTCCGGTCGGTGTCGACAGCCTGGCCGCCGCTCTCGGCGAGGAGCGTGGCACGATCGAGGACGTGATCGAGCCGTTCCTGATCCAGCAGGGCTATATCATGCGCACCGCGCGGGGCCGGGTGGCCGCGCGCAATGCGTATCTGCATTTCGGCCTGGCGCCGCCCGCCATCGAGGCACGGCCAGCCAATCTCGGACTGTTCGAAGGCTGACGAGGTGTTCCAAGCATGATCGGTGAGCATTCCATCCTGGAGCTGCTGCTGCAGGCCAGCTTCATCGTGCAGCTGGTCATGCTGCTGCTCATCGGTGCATCAGTGGCCTCGTGGGCCATCATCTTCAGCAAGCGCAAGCTGCTCAACGACGCGCGGCAGGCGGCGGACCGGTTCGAGGATGACTTCTGGTCGGGCGGCGACCTCGCCGCGCTCTACAAGTCGCTCGAAGGCGGCAAGCATACCGGCATGGCCGATATCTTCGTCTCTGGCTTCCGCGAGTTTTCGCGGCTGCGGTCGCAACTCGGACTGGCGGGTGCCCAGTTGCTGGATGCGAGCCGGCGTTCGATGAAGATTGCGCAGCTGAAGGAAACCGACCGTCTCGAGCAGAGCCTCTCGACGCTGGCGACGATCGGCTCGACCAGCCCGTATGTGGGCCTGTTCGGCACGGTCTGGGGCATCCTCACTGCGTTCCAGGCGCTCGGCAACGTGCAGCAGGCGACGCTCGCCACGGTGGCGCCAGCCATCGCGGAAGCGCTGATCGCCACGGCGATGGGCCTGTTCGCCGCGATTCCGGCAGTCATCGCCTACAACCGCTATGCGGACCAGGTGAGCAGGCTCGAACTGCGCTACGACACGTTCATGGAAGAGCTGTCCTCCATCCTGCAACGCCACGCTGGCGGCACCCAGGGCTGAGGAGGCACCGACGATGTCACGCAGGCGCGGCCGCAAGCTGATGGGCGAGATCAACGTCGTGCCCTACATCGACGTGATGCTGGTGCTGCTCATCATCTTCATGGTCACTGCGCCGATGCTGAGCCAGGGCATCAAGGTCGACCTGCCGCGGGCTGCGGCCGAGCCGATCGAGCCCGACGACCTCGAACCCTTGCTGCTGAGCGTCGACAGCAAGGGGGCGATGTACCTGAACCTCGGCGATCCCAAACTGGCCCTCGACGACGAAAGGTTGCTCGAAGTGGCCAGCGCCGCACTGCGCCGGGAACCCGGGCGCCCCGTTTTGGTCAAGGCTGACAGGGCCGTGCCATATGGGCGCGTCGTGGAGGGCATGGTGCTGTTGCAGCGGGCGGGCGCGAAGAAGGTCGGTTTCGTCACGGAGCCGTTGTCCGCCGGGCGCGGAACCGGGTCGCGCTGACCAATGGGTCTCGCTGCGAGCGGCAATCTGCGGCCTTGGGTCGGGTCGGCCATCGTCCATGGGCTGGCCGTGGCCGCGCTCGCGCTCGCGGCCATTCAATGGCGCACGGATCCACCGCCGCCGCAGCTTGCGATCGAGGGCAACGTCGTCCGTTACGAGGACCTGCCATCGTCGGTGAAGGCTGGCAAGGCCATGCGCGAGCCCACACCCGTCGTACCCGTGAAACAGGCGCCCGCGCCGGCTCCCAAACCAGAGCCCGATCTGCAGCCCGAGGCCAAGCCGGACCCGGCCGTGCTCGAACAGAAGGCCCAGCAGCAAGCGCAAGCCAGGGCCGAAGCCCAGGCCAAAGCGGAGGCAACAGCCGAGCGCCGCCGCGCGGAACAGGCGCAGGCCGAGGCAGAGAAGGCGCAGGCGACGGCTGCACTCGCCGCAAAAAAGCGGGCCGAGGCAGACGAGAAACGCAAGCAGGACGAGACGCGCAAGCAGGCAGCTGTGGCGGCGAAGCAGCAACAGGCCGAGCAGGAAGCGGCTGCGCGCGCAGCAAAGTTGAAGGCTGCGCAGCAGGCCGAATTGCGTCGTGCACTGGAAGACGAGGAGGCGGGCGAGGCCCTCGCGCGCTCCGGTGTCGTCGACGAGTATCGAACGCTGTTGATCCAGACCATCGAGCGCAACTGGAACCGGCCGCCTTCGGCGCGTGCCGGCCTCGAATGCACCCTGTACGTCACGCAGGCGACCGGCGGCACGGTGCTCGATGTGAAGATTGGCGCTTGCAATGGCGACCAGGCCGTGCGCGAATCCGTTGCCAATGCGGTGTATCGTTCCTCACCGCTGCCCGCGCCGCGCGATGCGCGCGCTTTCGAGCGCCGGCTGGTCATGGTTTTCAAGCCTACGGAGTGACGTGGAGATGACGTTTCAACGCGCCCTGGCGCGTCCAAAGAAGAAAGGTTCGGCTCGGGCGTTGGCCTGGTTTTTCGTACTGGCGGGTTCGCTCGCGACGAGCGCCCACGCACAACTGCGCCTCGACATCACCCAGGGCGTGCGCGATGCAGTGCCCATCGCGGTCGTGCCGTTCGGCGGCCAGGCTGAAGGCGGCCCGAACGACGTCGCCGCCGTCATCGCGGGCGACCTGCAGCTGAGCGGGCGCTTCAAGCCGCTCGAGCGGCGCGACCTGGTCTCGCGACCGACGCGCGGTGAGCAGGTCCGCTTCGAGGACTGGCGCCTGCTCAAGTCCGATTTCCTCGTCATCGGCCATGTCGTGCCGGAGGCGAGCGGGCTCGCCGTCGAGTTCGAACTCTTCAACGTGCAGACGGGCCAACGGTTGCTGACGAATCGCCTGGTCACCAGCGAGCGCGGCCTGCGGGCGACGGCGCACCGGATTGCCGACCTGATCTTCGAGCGGCTCACCGGCATTCCAGGCGCGTTCTCGACGCGCATCGCCTACGTCGCGGTCGACGGTCGGCCGCCCAAGCAGCGTTATCGGCTGATGGTTGCGGACGCCGACGGCTACGGCCCGCGCATCGTCACCGAGTCGTCGGAGCCGATCATGTCGCCGGCCTGGTCGCCCGACGGGCAGAGCCTCGCGTACGTTTCGTTCGAAGGCAAGGCGTCCGCGATCTACGTGCAGCGGCTCGCCACGGGTGACCGCAAGCGTGTCTCGGCGCGCTCCGGCATCAACGGCGCGCCAGCCTGGTCGCCCGACGGCCGCAAGCTGGCGCTGACGTTGTCGCGCGACGGGAATCTCGACCTGTACGTGCTGGACCTGGCCACGCAGGGTCTCACGCGCCTGACGTCCGACAGCGCCATCGACACCGAGCCGGAGTGGTCGCGCGATGGCGCGTCCGTCTATTTCACTTCGGACCGTGCGGGCAATGCGCAGGTCTACCGGGTCGGTGCTGGCGGTGGCCAGGAAGCACAGCGGCTCACCTTTACCAACGGTTACAACGCACGACCCCGCCTGTCGCCGGATGGCGAGTCGCTGGCACTGGTCACCCTGGACCGTGGCGCGTTTCGCATCGCGACCTACGATCTCAAGACTCGTAACCTGCAGGTACTGACGGATGGCCGGCAGGACGAGGCGCCGAGCTTCGCGCCAAACGGGGCGATCCTTATCTACGCGACACGGGCGGGTGCAAAGGGCACGCTGGCGATGGTCTCGGCCGACGGCCGGTTCCAGCAACGGCTCAGCTCGGATACGGGCGACGTTCGCGAGCCGGTCTGGTCGCCGTCCCCGCCCGCTCAACGGTGAAGCGCGCGTCGACGCAAGGTATCATTCGCAGAATCTACCGGCCGACGCTGCGCGGCCCGACAATTCAGGAGTTCGATGACCATGAAATGGACCCATGCCGTTGCCTTCGCCTTGCTTGCCGTCGGCCTGGCGGGATGCTCGAAGCCGAAGCAGGTACAACCGGACACGACGGCGCAGGCCCCGGTAGACAGCGGCGCGCAGACGAGCGGTCTCGGCAACGAGACCGGCCCGGCCACGGGGGCGACGGCTGGCGCGATGAGCGCGGCGCAGCAGCAGGCGCTCGCTGCCCTGCAGTCCCGCAATGTCGTGTTCTTCGAGTTCGACAGCAGCGAGATCCGCGCTGACTACCTCAGTGTCGTGGCGGCGCACGCGGCCTACCTGACCAAGTTCCCAACCGCGCGCGTGCGGCTCGAAGGGCACACCGACGAACGTGGCTCGCGCGAATACAACATCGGCCTCGGCGAAAGGCGCGCACAGACGGTGCGCAAGGCGCTGATGCTGCAGGGCGTCACCGAAGCGCAGATCACGACGGTCAGCTACGGCGAGGAGCGACCCGCGGTCGAGGGTTCGGACGAATCCGCCTACGCGCAGAATCGCCGCGTCGAACTCGTGCAGGTGCAGTGATCCAATGAATACCGTCTTGCGAGGCGCCGTCGTGGCGTCGGCCCTGCTGGCCAGCTCGCTGGTCCATGCCGCCGCCAGCAACAAGGAGCTCGAGGCGCGGGCGGATGCCAGCGACCAGCGTCTGGGCACCCTCGAAAGCCGGGTCAACCAGGCGCTGCTCGACCTGCAGCAGCAGATCGAAAAATCACAGCTGCAGCTGCGCACCCTGCGCGGCCAGATCGAGGAAGCCCGGCACGAACTCGAGTCAATCCAACAGCAGCAGCGCGACCTCTACGGCGATCTCGACCGGCGCCTGCTGGTGATGGAGAACGGCGCCGGTGGCGCACCCGTCGCGGCGGGCGGTGCAACCAATGCGCCCGATGCGGTGTTTGCGGACGAATCCTCGGTGTACGGCGAGGCGTTTGCGGCGATGAAGGCGGGCCGTTACGAGGAAGCCGCGCGCGGTTTCCAGACGTACCTCGCGAAGTATCCGCGCGGCCCGCGCGCCGACAATGCCACGTACTGGCTCGGCGAAGCGCAGTTCGTCCAGCAGCAATACGATGCGGCCCTGAAGTCGTTCCAGGCCGTCAGCGCCTTTGCCGAGTCGCGGCGCCTGCCGGATGCGATGTACAAGGTCGGCCTCTGCCAGTACGAGCTGAAGGCGTTCAAGAATGCGCGCGCAACGCTGAACAAGGTGATATCGACCTACCCGGACGCCGACGCGGCCAGACAGGCCCAGGCCCAGATCGAAAAGCTGAACGCCGAGGGCCGGTGAGCCGGCTCAAGGTCACCGAGACCTTCGTCTCGATCCAGGGCGAAGCTGACGCCGTCGGCTGGCCCACGCTCTTCATCCGCCTCACGGGATGCCCGCTGCGTTGCGCGTATTGCGACACGCAGTATTCGTTCTACGGCGGCGAGTGGCGCACGCTCGATGAACTGCTCGTCGTCGCGCGGGATAGCCGTGTGCGCCACGTGTGTGTCACCGGCGGTGAGCCGCTGGCGCAGAAGCCGTGCCTCGAGCTGTTGGCCGCCTTGTGTGACGCGGGTTATTCGGTGTCGCTCGAGACCAGCGGCGCCCTCGACGTGGCCGCGGTCGACCCGCGAGTCAGCCGCGTCGTCGACCTGAAGACACCGGATTCCGGTGAAGTCGAGCGCAACAGGCTCGAGAATCTCGACGTACTGACGTCGCAGGACCAGCTCAAATTCGTGCTCTGTTCACGCGCCGACTACGAATGGGCGCGTGACCTGCTGCGCGAGCGCGCGCTGCCGCTGCCGGCGCAGGTGCTTTTCTCGCCGGTGTGGGGCCAGGTCGAGCCGCGCGAACTCGCGGACTGGATCCTCGCCGATCGCCTGCCGGTGCGGCTGCAGGTGCAGTTGCACAAGTTTCTCTGGGGCAACGAGCCGGGTCGGTGATGACAAAGCAGGACATTGACACGCGCGGCACCCACGCCCCGCGACCGGCCGTCGTGCTGGTGTCGGGTGGGCTCGATTCCGCAACCTGCCTCGCGATCGCCAGCGCCGAGGGTTACCGCTGCCACGCGCTCAGTTTCCAGTACGGCCAGCGTCATCACGTCGAAGTGGACGCTGCCCGCAAGGTGGCGGCCCAGCTGGGTGCCGTCGAGCACCGCATCATGCAGATTGACCTCGGCGCATTCGGAGGCTCGGCCCTCACGGACGCGTCCATCGCCGTCCCCGAAGCAGGCGCGAGCGGCCCAGCCATCCCGGTCACCTACGTACCGGCGCGCAACACCATCTTCCTCGCCTTTGCACTGGCGTGGGCCGAAGTCCTGCATGCGCACGACATCTTCATCGGGGTGAATGCCGTCGATTACTCCGGTTATCCGGACTGCCGTCCCGAGTTCATCGATGCGTTCACGCGCATGGCCAATCTCGCCACGCGCGAAGGCGTGGAAGGCCGGGAGTCGCTGCGGGTCCGCACGCCTCTGATCGACCTGACCAAGGCCGAGATCATCCGCCGTGGTACTGCCCTGGGCGTCGACTTTGGCACGACCGTCTCCTGCTACCAGGCGGACGAACAGGGCAGGGCCTGCGGCCGTTGCGACTCCTGTCGCCTGCGCGCGGCGGGGTTCGAGGCAGCCGGGGTGTCCGATCCCACCGTCTACCGCTGATCGGATATCATTGTCGGCTAGTTGCAGTGGGCCGTTAGCTCAGCGGTAGAGCAGCTGGCTTTTAACCAGTTGGTCGATGGTTCGATCCCATCACGGCCCACCATACCTCCGCGCTCGCTCGCTTTGCTTCATTGCTCATTGCTTACGCACGGTCGCGGAAATCCGCGCTTGACCGCAGGACATCGAACGGTCATTGTCGGGAGCAACTCGTTCGATTCGAGCTGAATGCTCCCGGAGCGTGAGGCATGCGCAGACGATCTGCGCCGGCTTGCCACGATGAACGGCGCCACGCCGACGCACGGGTCCGCACGGACGCCGAGGCCGGCGGTCGCAGCGGCGCGACTAAAGCCGGCACACCGCGCGGGGCGATCCGCACTCCTTCGCGCTCGGTCCCAGCGCCGTGCTCCGGTTCTGCTCTACATCGTGACACCGGCTCGGTACTTCCTCTCCCACCGTTTGCCTGTGGCCTGCGCGGCCGCCGCGGCCGGCTGGGACGTTCACGTTGCCGCGCCTGCCGGCGATGCTGTCGACAGGATCACTCACGCGCAGATCACCGTGCATGACACCCGGTTGTACCGATCGGTCGCCTCTCCGTTCGACGAGCTTTCGAGTCTTTTCGCACTGATCCGACTGTGCCGTCGTATTCGCAAGGAGTTCCTGCCAGGGGTGCCGGTCGGGGTGGACCATGCACCCGCAATGGCAATCCTCTAACACCCTTCCTGCTGCTGACAGGAGCCTAGCCATGCGCCTGCTCCACACGGCGTGCGTCGTCACTTTGCTGGCCGGCTGCGCTTCCCAACCGGCGTCCACGCCGACTGCCGTCACGATCCCTGCAGCGGATGCAGCCAAGATGGCGGTACCGTCGGCTGGAATCGGCGGGAAGCTCTACGTCGATGTCGCCGCCACCCTCGACACGAAGATTGCCGCGCTGCGCGCATACCGGAGCCAGATCCGATCGTACCCGCACCCGGTCTCGGAGGACGCGGTGCGCAGGCTCGCAGCCATGCGTGGACTCGAGTGCGGCATGGATTGTGCCGAGAGATTTCAACTCCTCCAGATGATCCGGACATGAGGCGCGGTGGCAGCCGACGGCTGGCGCTCTGGACCGCATTGCAGCGGGTCCTCGCGGTGTTGCTCCTGCCGCCGGCATACGGGATCGCGCTGTGCGTGGTACTTGTTATCCGCCTCCACTCACCTGTTCCTATCCTTTTCCTTCTGTCTATGGAGCGCAAAGACGGCGTTTGTTTTCCGATGTACAAGCTGCGGACGATGGTTGTCGACGCCGATGCCGCGTTGCGGAAGTGCCTCAACTAGAACGAGGACTTGCGGCGAGAATCGCAGCAGTACTGTCTATTAGCCTGCTATCCGCTAATCTCAGTACCCGTTTCCCGTCAAGCGAGTCTATTCAGCATCGATGAGTTGCCGCAGTTCCTCAACGTCTTGTGCGGCCGGATGGCGCTTGTCGGTCCGCGCCCGCTGCCTGTCGAAGTCGCCGCAGGGATGCGCCCGGACGACAGGAAGTGCCGGCAGACCGTGCTGCCTGTAATCACAGGCCTGTGGCAGATCTCCGGCCGCAGTGAGCTATCAATCCAGCAATGGGCAGCCGGCCACGGCGGTCACCTTGGAACCGCGGTACTGCGCTATGTCGGCATACTGCTTCGCACTCCGTGGGCCGTGACAAGCGGCAGGGGTGCCTATTGACGCGAAGTGCACTGTGATGAAAGTCGCGCTGATCAATCCACCGCCGGCTTCCGCATACTACGAGCACTGGGCGCGCTTCCCGGTGCTCGGCGTCGCGTATCTGGCTGCGCGTCTCAGCGCGGCAGGCCACTACGTGCTGCTGCTGGACGGAAAACTCGGCAGGCTGTCCGCTGCGGAAATCGTCGATCTCACCTTGTCGTATGCGCCCGAACTGTCGGCATCACCTGCATGACGGTCTAGTTCCCGATGCTGGCTACCATCGCGACTTCTATCTATAGTCGCAGCGGTGTTCCTGTTATCTCTGTAGTCGCTCACATCAACTCTGTCAGGTCTCTGTCTCTCTAGGAATGCTAGTCTATCTATTTCTTCTGTGTTGTCGTAGGTTTATACCTGATAACGGAAATCGCCTAGTCGCTTCTAACCGTAGCCTATCCCGGCAGCTTGCAGGCCTTCTCTATCGGAACTATAGCGGCAGCTATGCCTCTCACGTAGTGTTCTCCTTTGAGCTTTTCTATCCCTATTTCTACTACCTCATGCCATTCCCTTCCTTTTACCTGTTCTATGTCTTTTATCATATACCTATTCTCACTCACCTTTTATTCCCTTTCCTCTTCACTTTCTTCTTTCACAATTCAGTGTTTAAAGCTAGGTTCAGTACTCCTCACTATGTGATCGAGGAGATCGAGCGCGACATTTCGTTGTTCAAGCCGAAGGTCATCCGCTTTGTAGACGAGACATTCTGCCTGTACCTTTAGCACCAAGGCGATCATCTGCCTGATCATTCAGAGGGTACTCCACCGTAGCGTGCTATTTTCCTCTCAAACCCTAGTCGACAAGATCTACCTCTAGTTTGTATAGATGCTAAAGTATGCCAACTTCTAGACGCTGTAACTGTGCGTCTAGTCCTTCAATGCCTAAATTCTGAAGAAGACAAAGAAGGGAATCACGCTCTATCAGGTCGAACGTGCGGTCACGATGGCGAAGTCGATGTGGTTGAAGGTCTGTTGCAAGTTCATCCTGTCCACCCCGGTGAGACACTCTACACCATCAGTGATACTATGCAGTTCATTTCAAAGCTTAATCCCGATCAGCTGTCAGTCTCCATCATTACACCGTACCCTTTAACCCCCATTCACTAAATTTCTCGCAAAGTCTAAGTTTCTACATCCTGAAAGAGCTTTAGTGTAAGTACTACTACAAGTACTCTACTCTCTTTTTTTTACTTTATAGTGTTTCTCTTTTCCAGTTTTAGCTGTACCATATTCTCTTCTATTCTCTTCTTTATCTGTTCTATTCTATTTTCAGAATGGTTTCTACCTGTTGTGTAATCACTTTGTCATATCCACCAGTATCGTTTCCTTATTCTACCTGTGCTTTATTCCTTTGGCGACTTCTGCCGATAGTGGTATACCATGCGTACACTAACATCTCTCTTACTCAGCTTAGCTTCATCTATTTCTACTATCCCTTTTCTTTTCTACTTTTCTTCTTTTAGCTCATTCACTATCTACTTTTTAGCTATCATCTACTTCCCGGTTACTATTCTATATAAGTCTAGTGTAACCTGCCAGTGTTACATGTAGTTAAGACTGGTTAATCAATCTCTTATCCGTTTTTCGCCGTGTAATCACGGCCCACCATCCGGAGGGTTGCCCCGGGTGCCGCCAGGATGGATCGCGCACCCGGCACGGATGTCCTCTGCAAGGAGTCCAGCACGTGCGTTCATTCATCGCTGCCTCCGCCATCACTTTCCTAGCCGGTTGTGCGTCCCAGTCGACGCCTCCTTCGGCCCCCGTGACAGCCCCTGTGGCCGCCCCCGTGGCAACCACCGCTGTGGTGGCAGAAAGCCAGCGTGCCGCCGGGCTACAAGTCCGTCGAGCGCGACGGCACGACTTTTCTCTGCACCAAAGTGGCCAGCCTCGGGCACGAAGTTCAAGCGGGAGTTCTGCATGACGCAGGTCGAATACGACGAAATGCAGCGGCGCAACGAGGGCATGCGGCAGGACCTGCGCAAGAGCATCAGCATCTGCAGCCGGTGGGTCAGGCCCGTTCGCCTGCAAAGGCTCGTGAGCGGGGAATTCGGCGCTGCGATCGTACGAGGATACGGCGCTTGTGTGTCGTGCCTTCAGCGCTGCATCCCGTATTGAGGCCGCGGGGTAGCCCCTGTTAGATTTGCGAGTTCTTACCCCCACCGATCCGAGAGAACCATGAAGAACAAGTTGTTCGCTTCCCTGGCCGCAGTGGCGCTCGCATTTGCCACCCCCGCATGGCGCAGAAGTCAGCGGGCGACCGGTCGACGACGGCACCATCGTCACGTCCGTCAAGGCGAGCCTGTTGACCGCGAAAGGCGTGCCGTCGAGCGACGTCAACGTCGAGGTCTACAAGGGCGTCGTGCTGCTCAGCGGCTTTGTCAAGACGCAGGCCGAGAAAGACGCTGCGGGCAAGGTCGCCAAGGACGTCAAGGACGTGGCGTCCGTTCGCAACCAGCTCGTGGTGCATCCGGCCACGTCGATGGGCACCAAGCTCGACGACACCGTGCTGGTCAGCAAGGTCAAGGCCGCGCTGGTGGACGCCAGCGACGTGAAGTCCGGCCAGATCAACGTCGAAGCCCGTGGCGGCATCGTGCAGCTCGGCGGCTTCGTGACCGGCGAGAAGATGAAAGCACGCGCAATCGCTGTAGCCAAGGGCGTGTCCGGCGTGAAGCAAGTCGACGACGCGCTGTTCGTCAAGCCGGAATAACCCGGCATCAAGCGAAACGCAGGTGTTGCGTGGAGAGGCCCCGACTGCGGGGCCTCTTTTTTGGAGCAATACCCGAGGAACCGTGATGCGCCGAATGCTGGCCCTGACGACACCATTTCTCGGCTTGCCCGGTATTGCCGTGGCCATGCGGTTCTGGGGCGCCCAGCAGTCGTCGCCGCCGCGGACGAACGCGTCATCGTGCTGCGCAACGGCGTCGAGATCGGCCGGGCGAAACTGCACGTAACGGATCCGCTGAAGCCGCTGGGTGCGCATGCGTTCATCGTCGGGCAGGGTGACGGCACCGGGCAGAGCGCGTTGGTCGCTGGTGCACCTGCTCGCAACTGGATCGCCGTCAGCATGCCGGGGTATGCGGGGCCGACGGCAAAGACCTTGCCGCGGTCGTCGGTGGTCGCGTACGCATGCCACACGCGTTCGCGCAGAACGTGTATCCGCTGTTCGTGCCGGGCACCACGCTGGTCGTGGTCGACGCGCCGATCCTGACGCAGAACACCGGGCTCGAAATGACGGTGCTCGCCAATGGCGCGCCAACGGTCGGGGCACCGTGAGTTCATCCAGGGTTGCTGGTCGGCGGCTGGTGCCGGGGCTGTTGATCGCGGTTGCGCTGTTGGCTGTCGCGCACGCCGACGAACCGGCGGTCGTGCCCCGATCTGGACAGCTGGCCGCCGCGCTCGCCCTGAAAACGGACGCGCGGGTCGGTGACGCTGCTGCCGCGAATCGAAGGAGTGGGCGGCCGTCTGCTCGCGCTGCGCTCATACCTGCGCAGCGGAGACCGCCTTGCCGAACGCTGGAGCTGGACCCAGGAGCAGATCGCCGCGTTCGAGGGTTCGCCCGAGCAACAGGAACTGCAGGCTGAAATCCGACGCGTGCGCGAGGTGTTCGAGCGCGCGAATCCCGGCTACGAGCTGTTCGTGAACCCGCAGGTGCGCAGTCTGGACATCCAGCTCGCGAACTGGAATCGCAACGAGTCCGTTGCCGCGGCCTCGGCTCGGCTGCTGCAGGACGCCGTCGCACACCTCGGTGCGGTCGACGGCGACACTGCGACACGTGAGGCCAGCCTGGCTGCGTTCCTGAAGTCGTACACGCCAGAACCGATCCCGACCGTTGCGGCACCCGGCCTGTCGCCACACGGGCAGATGCGTGCGATCGATTTCCAGGTGCATCGGGGTGCCGAGATCGTCGCCGGACCCGACACCCATACGATCGTTTCGCAATGGGACCAGGGCGGGTGGTCCGCCAGGCTCGACAGCGCGGTGCGCGAGGCGAGCCGCAAGTTCATCGGGCCGCTGGCTTCGCCGCGGGAACCCTGGCACTACACCTACACCCCGGTCGCCGTCGCCGGCCAGTAGTACCGTGCGCCGGGCCGCAGGCCCGCAGCGCGGGGCGGTTGGATCGGCTGCGGCTTTCCGCTACCATTCGCGCCTACAGTTTCATTCGTAACTAACTGGCGGGAGGGCTGCCATGGCCGACCTCTTCGAAAATCCGATGGGTACCGACGGCTTCGAGTTCGTCGAATACACCGCGCCCGATCCCGAACTGCTGCGTTCGCTGTTCGAGCGCATGGGCTTTCCCGTCACTGCGCGTCATCGCAGCAAGAACGTCACGCTGCACAAGCAGGGCGACGTCAACTTCATCATCAACGCCGAGCCGGGCAGTTTCGGCCAGCGCTTCGCGCAGCAACACGGGCCGTCCGCCTGCGCGATGGCATTTCGCGTGAAAGATGCCGCGCAGGCTTTCAAGCGCGCGGTCGACCTCGGCGCGAAACCGGTGCAGAACGCCGTGGGACCGATGGAACTCAACATCCCGGCCATCGAAGGGCATCGGCGGCAGCCAGGTGTACCTGGTGGACCGCTACGGCGAGAACACGATTTACGACGTCGATTTCGTCCCGGTGCAGGACAGCGGCTCGCTGCGGACTCGACCGGCCTGTCGGTGATCGACCACCTGACCCACAACGTGCATCGCGGCAACATGGCGAAGTGGGCGGGTTTCTACGAGAAGCTGTTCAACTTCCGTGAGATCCGCTACTTCGACATCGAGGGCAAGAAGACGGGCCTGTTCAGCAAGGCGATGACCAGCCCGTGCGGCAAGATCCGCATCCCGATCAACGAATCGCAGGACGACAAGTCGCAGATCGAGGAATACCTGCGCGAGTACCAGGGCGAAGGCATCCAGCACATCGCGCTGCACACGTCGGACATCTATGCGACGGTCGACGCACTGCGCGGCAACGGCATCCAGTTCCAGGATACGCCGGCGACCTACTACGAAGGCGTACCGGCGCGCGTCGAAGGACACCGCGAGAAGCTCGAAGAACTGTCGAAGCGCAACATCCTGATCGACGGCAGCGCCAAGGACGGAATCCTGTTGCAGATCTTCACGACCAATGTCATCGGGCCGATCTTTTTCGAGATCATCCAGCGCAAGGGCAACGAAGGCTTCGGCGAAGGCAACTTCCGTGCGTTGTTCGAGTCGATCGAACTCGACCAGGAACGGCGCGGCGTGATCTGAAGGGGAAGGGGACAGGAAGGACAGGGGAAGGGGTTAGCCGGAAGGCCGCGTCGCGGCCGCTCCGGAGTTCCGACTAAGCCCTAACCCCTTCTTCACTGAGGAGACGAAGTGAAACGTTACATTCCAGTGTCACGCGTCGAAGGCGTCGCCTCGCGGCAGGCGCACTGCGACCTGCCCGAAGGCACGTACGAACGCGAGATGAGCAAGGAAGGGTTTTTCGGCCCTGCCGCGTTCTTCCACCATCGACACCCGCCGACGGGTTGGACCGCGTTCGAGGGTCCGTTGCGACCGCGTGCGCTCGACCTGACGCAGTTGCCGGTCGAGGCAACCAGCCCCTGGTCGGCCGCCGAGGTGCTCGCGAACGCGTCCTGCCGCGTGCGCTTCTGGCGCCTGCCGCGGAGCATGGAAAAGCTGGCGCGCAATGCGGACGGCGACGAACTGCTGTTCGTGCACAGCGGCGAGGCCGGGCTCTACTGCGATTTCGGTCACCTGGAGGTGCGTGCCGGCGACTACGTAATGCTCCCGCGCGGGACGATGTGGCGGCTCGAGATCGCTGCACCGATCGACGTGCTGTTGATCGAGTCCACCAACGCGAGCTACATGCTCCCCGACAAGGGCCTCGTCGGTCCGCACGCGATCTTCGATCCGGCGATCCTCGATACTCCGCGGATCGACGCAGCGTTCACGGCGCAGCAGTCGGCGACGCGGGGCTGGCAGGTCGAGGTGAAGCGCCGCGGCGCGATCTCGCGCATCACTTACCCGTTCAATCCGCTGGATGCCATCGGCTGGCACGGCGAGCTGGCGCCGGTGCGGCTCAACGTGCGCGACATCCGTCCGCTGATGAGTCACCGCTACCACCTGCCGCCTTCGGCGCACACTACGTTTCTGTCGTCGCGCTTCGTCGTCTGCACCTTCGTGCCGCGGCCGTTCGAGACGGACCCGAAGGCGCTGAAGGTGCCGTTCTTCCACAACAACGACGACTACGACGAAGTCATTTTCTATCACGCAGGCGACTTCTTCAGCCGCGACAATATCCACCCGGGCATGCTGACGTATCACCCTGCGGGATTCACGCACGGGCCGCATCCCAAAGCGCTCACGCGGATGTTCGAGCAGACCAAGCCCGCGACCGATGAATACGCGGTGATGATCGACACGCGCGACCCCATCGATGTCAGCCCCGGCGGGCTGGCGGTGGAATGGGCCGGCTACGTCGACAGCTGGAAAAGCAAGTGAAGCTCGCCACGCTGCGCAACGGCACCCGCGACGGCCAGCTGGTCGTGGTCAGCCGTGATCTCACGCGGGCCATGCCCGTGCCGTCGATCGCGTCGACGCTGCAGGCGGCCCTCGACGACTGGTCGCGGACCGCGCCCTTGCTGCAGCAGGTTTCCGTCCGGCTTGCCGCGGGCGACGCCAACGGCACGATTCCGTTCGATCCGCACGCCGCGCTGGCGCCGCTGCCGCGCGCGCATCACTGGGTCGACGGGTCGGCCTACGTCAACCACGTCGAGCTGGTGCGCAAGGCGCGCAACGCCGACATGCCGCCGAGCTTCTGGACCGATCCGCTCGTGTACCAGGGCGGCTCGGATGATTTCATCCCGCCAACCGGCGACGTGCCGGTGCCGAGCGAGGATTACGGCATCGACCTCGAGGGCGAGATCGCGGTGATCACCGACGATGTTCCGATGTCGACGGCCGTGTCCGAGGCGGGCAGCCACATCAAGCTGCTGATGCTCGTCAATGACTGGTCGCTGCGCAACCTGATCCCCGGCGAGCTCGCGAAGGGGTTCGGCTTCTACCAGTCGAAACCCGCCACGTCGTTTGCTCCTTGCGCGATTACGCCCGATGAACTCGGCACGGCCTGGCAGGGTTGCAAGGTGCACCTGCCGCTGGTGTCGCACATCAACGGCAGGCTGTTCGGCCAGCCGAACGCCGGCGTCGACATGACTTTCGATTTCGCGCAACTGATTGCACACGTGACCAGGACGCGACGGCTTGGCGCCGGGGCGGTCATCGGTTCGGGGACGGTTTCCAATTACGACCGCTCCAGCGGGTCGTCCTGCCTCGCGGAAACCCGTGCGCTCGAGCAGATCGCCGACGGCAAGCCGAGCACACCGTTCCTGCGCTTCGGCGACCGGGTGCGCATCGAGATGTTCGACCAGGACGGCGCGAGCCTGTTCGGCGCGATCGATCAGCGGGTGATCGCAGCCGTGGCCCGGTCCACCGACCGCTGACTCCGGACGCCGGACTCGGGCATGATGCGGCGGACCGCCCGCAAAGGTGTTGCCATGTTCGAAACGCTGGAACCGCTCGCGCCCGACTCGATCCTTGGCGTGACCATCGCTTACCGTCGCGATACTTCGCCGCTGAAAGTGGACCTGGGAGTCGGCGTTTACCGCGATGATTCCGGCAATACGCCGGTGCCTGCCGCCGTGCGCGAGGCCGAGCGCGCCCTGATCGGCGCGCAGACCACGAAGAGTTACGTGGGACCGGCGGGCAACGTCGAATTCAACGAACGGATCATCGCCCTTGCGCTCGGGCCGCTCGCGGCCTCACTCGCGGACCGCACCTCGACGATCCAGACCGTCGGCGGCTGCGGCGCGCTCAGGCTCGGTGCCGAACTGGTCAAGGCGGCCCGGCCGGACACCGTCGTGCACGTGAGCGATCCGACGTGGGCCAACCACGAACCGCTCATCGGCAGTTCGGGCATGCGGCTCGAGCGCTACCCGTACTTCGACGCCGCCCGTCGCGCAGTGGCGTTCGACGCCATGCTCTCGCGCATCGACAGTCTGCCGGCCGCGTCGCTGGTGCTGCTGCACGCGTGCTGCCACAACCCGACCGGCGCCGACCTGTCGCCGGACCAGTGGCGGGCGCTCGCCGCAGTGATCGAGCACCGGGGTCTCGTGCCCTTCGTCGACCTCGCGTACCAGGGGTTCGGCGACGACCTCGAGACCGATGCGGTCGGGCTGCGTACGCTCGCCGAGCGAGTGCCGGAACTCCTGCTCGCCGTGTCGTGCTCCAAGAATTTCGGCCTGTACCGTGAGCGTACCGGTGCCCTGGCGGTCATTTCGGCCAACAACGTGGCCAGGACAGCCGTCGCCACGCACCAGGCACGGCTGGCCCGGCGCATGTATTCCATGCCCCCGGATCACGGCGCGGCCATTGTCGCCCGCGTGCTGGCCGATGCGCCCCTGCGGCAGCACTGGGAGGACGAGGTCGGCTCCATGGTGGCCCGCATGAAGTCATTGCGTGCGCTGTTCGCGGCCCGCCTGGCCGCCCGGCTGCCGGGCCATGACTTCAGCTGGGTCACGCGGCAACGCGGGATGTTCTCGTTGCTCGGGCTGCCGGAGGTGGACATCGCGCGGCTGCGGGACGAGCACCACATCTACATGCCCCCCGACGGGCGCGTGAACGTCGCTGGCATCAGCGACGCCAACGTGGACTACGTGGCCGACGCGGTCGCGAACCTGCTCACGTGATCCGGGGGTGATCAGGGCAGGCTTGGGAGTCCTCCGGACGCGACTAGCCGGAGCGGGCGGCTTTACTATAGAATCAGCGGTCCGAGGTATCCGTGTTGCCCGTTGGGCGGGGCGGGCCTTGGCCGGTTCAGGGCACCTCGCGGCGCCTTGAGGCGGCGGGTGATTCGCCAAAGAGGTCCCCGCAAGCGGGGATTTTTCTTTTGCGATGGCCGGCGCGGCCGGTTGCAGGAAGAAGAAATGGGCCGCGGGCCCATTTTTCGTTTTTGGGGTACGGGCGAGGACGGAGCGATGCTCAGGGACAAGCTGACGGCGCTGCTGCAGCCGGTCATAGCCGGTCTCGGGTATGACCTCTGGGAACTCGAGTACCTGCCGGGCCGTGGCAAGTCACTGCTCCGCATCTACCTCGACACGGAGGTCCACGCGGGCATCACGGTCGAGGATTGCGAGCGGGCGAGTCGAGCGGTCAGCGAAGCGCTCGACGCGGCGGATCCGATCCCGGGCAACTACACGCTCGAGGTGTCGTCGCCGGGCGTCGAGCGGCCGCTGCGCGTGGCGCGGCATTTCGCGCCGTACGCGGGCGAACAGGTTTTCGTGGAGATGGTGCATCCCGTCGAGGAGCGCCGCCGGTTCAAGGGCCGGATGGTCGCGACCGGGGACGACACGATCGAGGTTGAGGTGGACGGCCGGCTGTACCGGCTGCCGATTGCGGGAATCAGGAAGGCGCACCTCGCGCCCGATTTCTGACTGCGGACGATTCAGAGGACGACGAGCGATGAACAAAGAGATCCTGATGGTCGTGGATGCCGTCTCGAACGAGAAAGGCGTCGAGAAGGACATCATCTTCGAGGCACTCGAAGCCGCGCTCGCGTCCGCAACGCGCAAGAAGTACGGTGAAGAAATCGACGTGCGCGTTTCGATCAACCGCAAGACGGGTGACTACGACACCTTCCAGCGCTGGAAGGTCTTTGCCGACGACTCGACCGAACTCGAGTTCCCGGACAAGGAACTGCGCCTCGAGGACGCCCTCGACGTTTCGCCGGAAGCCGAGCCGGGTGGTTACGTCGAAGTGCCGCTCGAGTCGGTGGCGTTCGGCCGCATCGCGGCGCAGACCGCGAAGCAGGTCATCGTGCAGAAAGTGCGCGAGGCGGAACGCGCGCAGGTCGTCGAACTCTACAAGGCCCGCATCGGCACGCTGGTGTCCGGCCTGGTGAAGCGCGTCGACCGCAACGGCATCTTCGTCGACCTCGGCGGCAACGCCGAAGGCTTCATCCCGCGCGACCAGATGATCCCGCGCGAGCCGGTCCGCACGCAGGACCGCATCAAGGCTTTCCTCAAGGACGTGCGCTCCGAGCCGCGCGGACCGCAGCTGTTCCTGAGCCGCACCGCGCCGGAGTTCCTGATCGAGCTGTTCAAGCTCGAGGTGCCGGAGGTGGGCCAGGGCCTGATCAACATCCTCGGTGCCGCGCGCGACTCGGGCGCCCGCGCCAAGATTGCCGTCCGCAGCAACGATCCGCGCATCGATCCGGTTGGCGCCTGCGTCGGCATGCGTGGTTCGCGCGTGCAGGCCGTCTCGAACGAGATCGCCGGCGAGCGCGTGGACATCATCCCGTACGACGACAACCCCGCGCAGTTCGTGATCAACGCGATGCAGCCGGCCGAAGTGAGCTCGATCGTCATGGACGAAGAGTCGCATTCGATGGACATCGCCGTGGCGGAAGAGAAGCTGTCGCAGGCCATCGGCCGCGGTGGCCAGAACATCCGTCTCGCGAGCGAACTCACCGGCTGGAAGCTCAACATCATGAGCGAACAGGCGGCCGAGGAGAAAAGCGAGTCCGAGCAGAAGGTGCTGCGCGACCTCTTCATGCAGCAGCTCGACGTCGACGAAGACGTCGCCGCGATCCTGGTGCAGGAGGGCTTTTCGAGCATCGAGGAGATTGCCTACGTGCCGCAGTCCGAGATCGCGTCGATCGAGGAGTTCGACGAGGCGATCGTGCAGGAATTGCGCAACCGCGCGCGCGACGTGCTGCTGACGCAGGCGATCGCGAGCGAGGAGACGGTCGCGTCCCCGGCAGCCGACCTGCTCGACGTCGACGGCATGGACGACACCCTGGCCGCGGAACTCGCGCGCCACGGCATCGTGACCCGCGAGGACCTGGCCGAGCAGGCCATTGACGACCTCGCCGAGATCCCGAATCTCGACGGGAAGCGCGCCGGCGAGCTGATCCTCGCTGCGCGCAAGCACTGGTTCGAACAGGGCCAGCAGGCGTGAGCGGAGGTCTGAATACATGGCAGAAGTAACGGTCACGCAATTTGCAGAGGTCCTGAAGGTCCCCGTCGATCGGCTGCTCACGCAGCTGGGCGAAGCGGGCATCAAGGTGGGCAGCGCTGACGACATCATCAGCGAAGAAGCCAAGATGGAGCTGCTGACGCACCTGCGCCGCGCGCACGGACGTCATGGCGAAGACGCCGCAGCCCCGCGCAAGATCACCCTGCAACGCAAGTCGCAGCAGGAGATCAAGCTCGCGTCCACGCTCGGCCGCGCCCGCACGGTCGCAGTCGAGGTCCGCCGCAAGAAGACCTACCTGAACCGGTCGGTCATCGAGGAAGAGCAGCGCCAGCGCCAGGAAGAAGTCGACAAGGTGCGCACGGTCGACGAGACCACGCGCATCGAACAGGAACGCGCGGAAGATCGACCGCCGTGCTGCCGAGCTAGCGCGAGCGCGAGCGCATCGAGGCCGACGAGCGACGCGTGCAGGAGGAGGCCGCGCGAGTGCGCGCCGAAGCCGATGCCCGCATTGCCGCCGAACAGCAGACCCGCGACCGCACCGAGCGTGAGCGTGAGCGTGCCGACGCCGAACGTCGTGCGGCTGAGCCGTCGCGGCCGTCGAAGCCAGTGCGTGCGCCGGAGTCGGCGCCCAGCCGCGCGCCGGCACCGGGCGCCCCGACCAAGTACGGGCGCCAGGAACTGCACGTTTCGGCGAACGCCAAGGCGAGCTTCAAGAAAAAGCAGCAGCCTGCCGGCCGCTATCGCCGTTCGGGCCAGGTGCAGGTCGAGGCGCGCCATGGTTTCGTGGAGCCCACCGCGCCGGTCAAGCGCGACGTGCAGATTCCGGAAACGATCACGGTCGGCGAACTCGCCAACCGCATGGCGATCAAGGCCAACGAAGTCATCAAGACGATGATGAAGATGGGCGTGATGGCGACGATCAACCAGCCCATCGACCAGGACACCGCGACGCTCGTCGTCGAGGAATTCGGGCACACCGCGATCGCGCTGAAGGAAGACCAGCTCGAGGAGCAGTTGCTCGCGACGTCATCCGACATCGAAGTGCTGCCGCGTCCGCCGGTCGTGACCATCATGGGTCACGTCGACCACGGCAAGACGTCGCTGCTCGACTACATCCGCACGACCAAGGTGGCGGCGGGCGAGGCGGGCGGCATCACGCAGCACATCGGCGCCTACCAGGTGCAGACGCCGAGGGGCCTGATCACGTTCATCGACACCCCGGGACACGCGGCATTCACCGCGATGCGCGCCCGCGGCGCGAACGTCACCGACATCGTCATCCTCGTGGTGGCCGCGGACGATGGCGTCATGCCGCAGACGATCGAAGCCATCCAGCACGCCCGCGCGGCTGAGGTGCCGATCGTGGTCGCCGTCAACAAGATCGACAAGCACGGCGCGGATCCCGACCGCGTGCGCAACGACCTCGGCAAGCAGAACGTCATCCCCGAGGAGTGGGGCGGCGACGTGATGTTCGTCAACGTTTCGGCGCGCACCGGCGAGGGCATCGACAAGCTGCTCGAATCCATCCTGCTGCAGGCCGAAGTGCTCGATCTCAAGGCGCCGACCACCGGCCTCGCCGTGGGCGTCGTGCTCGAGTCGAGCATCGAGAAGGGCCGCGGTCCGGTCGCGACCGTGCTGGTGAAGCGCGGCACGCTCAAGACCGGCGATCCGATCATCGCGGGCCAGGAATTCGGCCGCGTGCGTGCGTTGTTCGACGCGCTGGGCAAGCAGGTGCAGACGGCCGGGCCGGCCCAGCCGGTGCAGGTGCTCGGTCTGTCGGATGTGCCGGGCGCCGGCGACGACCTGCTGGTGGTCGAGAGCGAGCGCAAGGCGCGTGAAGTCGCCCTGTATCGCCAGGGCAAGTACCGCGACGTGCGTCTTGCCGGTGCGACGAAGAAGGTCGAGGACGTCTTCTCGCAGCTGGGCGAGAACGCGGGCCAGTTCGTCAACCTCATCGTCAAGGCCGACGTGCAGGGCAGCGCCGAAGCATTGCGCGATTCGCTGTCGAAGATCGGCACCGACGAGGCTTCGGTCAAGGTCATCGCGAGCGGCGTGGGCGGCATCACCGAGTCCGACGTGTCGCTCGCTGCAGCTTCGCGCGCGCGCATCATCGGCTTCAACGTCCGTGCGGACGGCGCGGCGCGCAGCGCCATGAAGGACCAGGGCGTCGAGATCAATTACTACAGCATCATCTACGAGGCGCTCGACGACGTGCGCAGCTGGGTGGCCGGCATGCTCAAGCCGGAGATCAAGGAGCAGATCGTCGGCCTTGCGGAGGTGCGCGAAGTGTTCCGCTCGAGCAAGTTCGGCACCGTGGCGGGCTGCCTCGTCACCGAAGGCGTCATCAAGCGCGGCAACCCCGTGCGCGTGCTGCGCGAGCACGTGGTCATCCACCAGGGCGAGCTCGATTCGCTGCGGCGGTTCAAGGACGACGTCGGCGAAGTCCGTGGCGGCACCGAGTGCGGCATCGGCGTGGTCAAGTACAACGACATCCGCGTCGGCGACCAGATCGAGTGCTTCGCCCGGTTCGAGGTCGCGCGCAGCGCGTAGCGCAGATGCCACGCGAGGTTCCACGCGCGCGACGCATCGCCGAGCAGGTCCAGCGCGTCCTCTCGCAGCTCCTGCTGCGGGAGGTGCGCGACCCGCGCCTCAAGCCGATGACCATCACGCACGTCAAGGTGTCGCCGGACCTCACGCACATGTGGGTCATGTACACGTTGCTGTCTGGCGCTGCGCACGACGAGCTGCAGCAGGAAATCCTGGACGAGGCGGCAGTGTATCTGCGTGGTCCGCTTGGACGCGCCTTGAAGCTGCGCCTGGCGCCACAGCTGCACTTCGCGCCTGACGAGGAACTCGAACGCGGCAATCGCCTCGGCGACCTGATCGGCCAGGCCGTCCGTGACGACAAGGCGCGTCACGTCGACGACGAAGTGGCGGACGCTGCCCCTGCTGCGGCGGGCGAGGACGACGACCTGGCGCATTACGACAGCGACCTCGACGACGCAGCCGACGACGAGCGTCCGTGAGCACGACGGACACGGGACACCCCGCCGCGGCGCGCCGGCGCTGGCGGGCCGTGGACGGTATCGTCCTGCTCGATAAGCCGCAGGGACTCACGTCCACCCAGGCACTGCAACGCGTGCGTCGCCACCTGCAGGCCGCGAAGGCCGGTCACGCCGGTACGCTTGATCCCATGGCCACCGGCATGCTGCCGCTATGTTTCGGCCAGGCCACCAAGGCCTGCGGCACGCTGCTCGGTCGGCGCAAGGCGTACAGCGCCACCGTGCGGCTCGGTGTTGCGACCGACACGGGCGATGCCGAAGGGCAGCCTGTCGCCGAAGTCGACGTGCCGGCATTCGACGCCGACCAACTCGAGCAGGCGCTTGCGGCGCTGCGCGGCGAGCGGCTCCAGGTCCCGCCGATGTATTCGGCACTGAAGCGGGATGGTCGGCCGCTCTATGAGCTGGCCCGGCAGGGCATCGAAGTCGAGCGCGAGGCGCGCCCGATCACGATCGAGTCGCTGGTCGTGTCCGGACAGGGCGATCGAACCCTCGACATCGAGGTGGTCTGCTCCAAGGGCACCTATGTGCGGGTCCTGGCAGAAGAGATTGCCGCGCGCCTCGGCACGCGCGCCCACCTGGTCGCCCTGCGGCGGCGCTGGGTCGAGCCGTTCGAGCAGGCAGCCATGGTCACGCTCGCCGAAGTCGAGGCGACGCCTGCGGCGGAGACCGCCCATGCGCCCTGGCTGGCCGCCGTGGACACGGCCTTTCCGGACGTGCCGGTCCTGGCGCTCGACGCCGGACAGGCGCTCCAACTGTGCCAGGGCCGCACGCTGCCGTGCCCGGCCTGCCTGCCGCATGCCGCGCATTACCGTGCATACGACCCCGCTGGACGCTTCCTCGGGTTGGTCGAACCGGGGGCGGCGGGGCGTCTGCAGGTGCAGCGACTGTTCGTGCCGGGGGCCGGTACGAACGGCAGCAGTCCAAAAACTTGAGTAAAAGGGGGCTGTGCGGCTAAAATGCGCGGCTCACAAAGGCGAACATTTTCAGGTTTCGAGGTTTTATCACCGATGGCACTGTCCACCGAGCGCAAGTCTGAGATCGTAGGCGGCTTCAAGCGCGGCGCAGCCGACACGGGCTCCCCCGAGGTCCAGATTGCATTGCTCTCCGCCCGCATCAATGGTCTGGGCGAACATTTCAACGCGCACAAGCGCGACCATTCATCGCGCCGCGGGCTGCTGAAGCTCGTCACGCAGCGACGCAAGCTCCTCGACTACCTGAAAGACAGCGACCCGTCGCGCTATCAGGAAGTCGTCGCACGGCTCGGCCTGCGCCGCTGACCGTCGCCCGCGTGTCCGGCCCGCTTTGCGGGCCGGATTCGTTTTCGCCCCTCGTCGGGCCACCGCACTAATTCGGACACCCCTAAACGTGAACGTCCACAAGACCAGCTTCCAGTACGGTCCTCACACTGTCTCGATCGAAACCGGCCGTCTCGCCCGCCAGGCCGACGGTTCCGTCCTCGTCGCCATGGGCGACACCGTGGTGCTCGTCACCGCAGTCGGCCGCCGTGAAGCGCAGCCGGGCAAGGACTTCTTCCCGCTCACCGTCAACTACATCGAAAAGACGTACGCCGCGGGCCGCATCCCGGGCGGCTTCTTCAAGCGTGAAGGTCGTCCCTCCGAGAAGGAGACACTGATCTCGCGCCTGATCGACCGCCCGATCCGTCCGCTGTTTCCCGAATTCTTCTTCAACGAAGTGCAGGTGGTGGCGACGGTCGTCTCGCTCGACCCGGAAATCGACTCCGACATCCCGGCGATGCTCGGGGCGTCCGCTGCGCTCGCCATCTCAGGTATCCCGTTCAAGGGCCCGATCGGCGCCGCGCGCGTTGGCTACATCGAAGGCAAGTACCAGCTGAACCCTTCGGCCAAGGACATGAAGGTTTCGGACCTCGACCTCGTCGTGGCCGGCACGGCCGACGCGGTGCTGATGGTCGAATCCGAAGCCGAACTCCTGTCCGAGTCCGTGATGCTCGGCGCCGTGGTCTACGGCCACGAGCAGATGCAGGTTGCCATCAACGCGATCCGCGAGCTTGCCGCCAAGGTCGCCAAGCCGGCCTGGGACTGGAAGGCGCCGGCGCTCGACGCCGATCTTGCCAAGGCTGTCGCCGCGCAGGCGGAAGCCGAGCTGGTCAAGGCCTACCAGGTCACCGAGAAGCAGGCGCGCCACACGCGCGTCGGCGAGATCAAGAAGGCCCTGGTCGAATCGCTTGCGACCGGCGATGGCGCCAAGTACCAGCCGCGCCAGGTCACCGACGAACTCGGCCGTCTCGAGTACAACATCGTCCGTCGCCGCATCATCGCCGGCGAGCCGCGCATCGACGGCCGCGACATGCACACGGTGCGCAAGATCACCGTCGAGACGGGCGTGCTGCCCCGTACGCACGGATCGGCGCTCTTTACGCGCGGTGAAACGCAGGCGCTGGTGACGACGACGCTCGGCACCGGCCGCGACGCGCAGATCATCGATGCCCTGGCGGGCGAGCGCAAAGAGCCGTTCATGTTGCACTACAACTTCCCGCCGTTCTCGGTGGGCGAGACGGGCATGATGGGCTCGCCGAAGCGGCGCGAAATCGGCCACGGCAACCTGGCCCGCCGCGGCGTGTCGGCGGTGATGCCGGACATGACGACGTTCCCGTACATCATCCGCATCGTGTCGGAGATTACCGAATCGAACGGTTCGAGTTCGATGGCCTCGGTCTGCGGCACCAGCCTCTCGCTGATGGACGCAGGCGTGCCGCTCAAGGCGCCGGTGGCCGGTGTCGCGATGGGCCTCGTGCTCGAAGGCGGCAAGTTCCAGGTTCTCACCGACATCCTCGGTGACGAAGACCACCTGGGCGACATGGATTTCAAGGTGGCCGGTTCCGCCACGGGCATCACCGCCCTGCAGATGGACATCAAGATCGAGGGCATCACCAGGGAAATCATGCAGGTCGCGCTGGATTCGGCGCACAAGGCCCGTTTGCACATCCTTGGCGAGATGAACAAGGTCCTGTCGAGCGCGCGTCCGCAGATGTCGGAATGGGCGCCCACGATCATCACCATGAAGATCGATCCGGAGAAGATCCGCGAAGTCATCGGCAAGGGCGGCGCCGTCATCCGTGCGATCACGGAAGAGACGGGCACCACGATCGACATCGAGAACGACGGTACGGTCAAGATCGCGTCGGTCAGCGGTGCGGCTGGCCGCGAAGCGCAGCGCCGCATCGAACTGATCACTTCCGAAGTGGAAGTCGGCTCGGTCTACGAAGGCAAGGTCGTCCGCCTGATGGACTTCGGCGCGTTCGTGCAGATCCTGCCTGGCAAGGACGGCCTCGTGCACATCTCGCAGATCAGCGAAGAGCGCGTCGAGCGCGTCAGCGACAAGCTGAAGGAAGGCGACGTCGTGCGCGTGAAGGTGCTCGAGGTCGATCGCCAGGGCCGCGTGCGTCTCTCGATGCGCAACGTCGACGGCTGATCTGGAAGTGATCAGCGACTAGTGCCTGGTGACTAGTCAGACGAAAAAGGCCGGCATTCGCCGGTCTTTTTCATTTGTTCCGTCACCGATTCGTGTTGGTGACTTTTGACACGCCGTCCCGAAAGAAGTCGTTCACCGGGCGAGAACGACCAATCGCCAGTCGCTACTCCCGGTCGTCCCGGCCGAACGGCCGCGGCAGGCGCGAGAAAACCTCTTCCTGCAGCGCTTTCCAGCGCTGGTAATTCTTCTGCGCCACCTGGGTCACGGTCTCGAGCGGATCGATGCCCACCACGTTCTTGAAGCGGTCGCGCAGTTCGCGCTGCTCCTTCGCGAAGAGCTGGATGCTCTCGTCGAGGTAGCGCCCGACGAAATCCTGCAGCCCGCTGCCGTAACTGCGGATCACGTGCGACAGGAAGTCGCGGCTCATCAGCGACTCGCCGCCGCCTTCCTGTTCGGCAATCACCTGCAGCAGGATGCTGCGCGTGATGTCCTGCTGCGACTTGCGGTCGAGCACGACGAAGTCGATGCGCTCGACGACCAGCCGGCGTATGTCTGCCAGCGTGACGTAACGGCTCTCGACCGTGTCGTACAGCCGGCGGTTCGGATACTTGCGGATGACGCGCGGGCCCTTGCCGCTGCCACCACCGGCGGCATCGCCGCCTTTCGACTTTCTTGTTCTGGTTTTCGTAGCCGCAGTCGTCGCCATCGTGCTGTGTCCTCGGCCGGCAGTGCCGGTGCTAGCAAGCCAAATGCGGAGCCGCGCGCGCCGCGCAACCCGCAAACCCCTCCACGCGCCAGTTCGCGCGTGCCCAGTCCCAGATCTCGCGCAATGGTGCGCGTGTCAACTCTGCCGGCGGCGATTGCCCGAGAAAATCGAGCACCGCGACCAGTTGCCCGGCCATTCCGCCCCGCCCGTCGATGGCTGGTGCAGCGGCCGACTTGGAGAGCTTAAGGCCTCGGTCGTCCACGGCAAGGGGCAAATGCAGGTATCGCACCGGCGGCAGGCCGAGCGCTCGCTGCAGCAGCAGCTGCCGGGCCGTGCTCGACAGCAGGTCGCAGCCGCGCACTACGTCTGTGATGCCCTGTGCCGCGTCGTCCACGACGACCGCCAGCTGGTAGGCATAGAGGCCGTCCCGACGTTGCAGCACGAAGTCGCCTGTGGTGGCTGCGACGTCGATGGATTGCGGGCCCAGGCTGCGATCGTCGAAGGCGATCGCGCCGGCCGGAACACGCAGTCGCAGGGTCTGGCCGGGGCCATGAGGCGCGTCGATGGCCAGGCATTCCGCGGGATGAAACAGCTCCTCGCCGGTGCCGGCAGGGCGAGACTCATTCTCAGGCAGGCGGGCGAGGGCAGAGCGGGTGCAGGTGCATGCGCGCAGGCAATGCAAGCGGGTGAGGCATGCGATGGCTTCGGCGTAGAAGTCGGACCGGGAACTCTGCTGCAGGACCGGACCGTCCCACTCCATGCCATAGGCCTCGAGTTCAGCCAGGATCTTTCCGGCGGCGCCCGGACGGGTCCGCGGTGGGTCGAGATCTTCGATCCGCACGAGCCACTGGCCGGCATGGGTGCGCGCGTCGAGATAGCTGCCGACCGCGGCCACCAGGGAGCCAAAATGCAAGGGACCGCTGGGCGACGGAGCGAAGCGCCCGCGGTAGGGACTCATGCGCTCACGCGCAGAGAGCCCGGAAGGCCCGGAAGGCCCGGAAGGCCCGGAAGGATCAGCGGTAGAAGTCGTCCCGGTCGCCAAACTGCTTTTCGCGGCGTTCGCGGCGTTCCTGCGCCTCGACGCTGAGCGTCGCCACCGGGCGGGCTTCGAGGCGCTTCACGCCGATCGGCTCGCCGGTCTCGAGGCAGTAGCCATAGCTGCCATCCTCGATGCGTTTGAGCGCTTCGTCGATCTTGCGGATCAGCTTGCGCTCGCGGTCGCGCGTGCGCAGTTCGAGGCTGAATTCGGACTCCTGCGTGGCGCGGTCGTTGGGGTCGGGGAAGTTGGCAGCTTCGTCCTTCATGTGGAGCACGGTGCGATCGACTTCCTGCATCAAGTCCTGCTTCCAGCTGGCGAGGATGGTGCGGAAGTGCTCGAGCTGCTCCTTGCTCATGTACTCCTCGCCCTTGCTGATCTGGTAGGGCTGGACGTTGCGCGGGCCGGAAAGCAGGCTTGGGTTCATTTCGAGATCAGCATCCTCGGCGCGCTTGGCGCCGGCGACCGGCTCCGGCGCACGCGCCGGCTTGGTCTTCGCGGGGGTGGGCTTTGGCACTGGTTTGGCAGCGGCGGTAACGGTCTTGCGTGGCACGGCCTTTTCCTTGGCAGTTACGGGCTTGGAAGCCGCTTTCGCGGCGGGCTTGGCCACCGGCCTGGCAGTCTTTGCAGAAACAGTCTTCTGGGCCTTCGACGGCTTGGCAGACGGCTTCTTGACGGGCATCGACGAACTCCCCACTCCGGTTGGAGGCGCGCGATTATACAGGCCGAACCGCGGTCGTCCACCCCGAAAAAACAGGCTGCCCGGGCCGCTGACCCGGCTGGACCGGGCGACCGGAAATGCTGTGAGGCGAGTCCGATTCTTTTAGAATTCTTGTTTCGCTGCGCCTCGCAATTTTCCCGGGTGAATGATGCGTCTGACCAAGATCAAGCTGGCCGGTTTCAAGTCGTTCGTGGACCCGACCTCGGTCGGTTTCCCGACGAACCTGGTCGGTGTGGTCGGCCCGAACGGTTGCGGCAAGTCGAACATCATCGACGCCGTGCGCTGGGTCATGGGCGAGATCTCGGCGAAGCACCTGCGTGGCGATTCGATGGCCGACGTCATCTTCAACGGCTCCGGCACGCGCAAGCCCGTGGGCACGGCATCGGTCGAACTCGTCTTCGACAACAGCGACGGCAAGCTCGGCGGCGAGTACGCCAGCTATTCCGAAGTCTCCCTGAAGCGCGTCGTTGCGCGCGACGGCCAGTCGTCGTATTTCCTGAACGGCGTGCGCTGCCGTCGCAAGGACATCACGCAGCTGTTCCTCGGCACCGGCCTCGGTTCGCGCAGCTATGCGATCATCGAACAGAACATGATCTCGCGCGTGATCGAAGCGAAAGCCGACGACATGCGCGCCTTCCTCGAGGAGGCGGCGGGCATCTCGCGCTACAAGGAGCGCCGCAAGGAGACGGAAAGCCGCATCGCGCAGACGCGCGAAAACCTGGCGCGCCTGTCCGACCTGCGCGACGAAGTCGAAAAGCAGCTGCGTCACCTGCAGCGCCAGGCCGCCACCGCGCGCCGTTACCAGGCGTTGAAGCAGGAAGAACGGCAGACACACGCCGAACTGCTCGCGCTCAAGCTGCGCGAAGTCGAGAGCGAAGCGAGCGCGCGCCAGGCGATCCTGAGCGAGCGTGACCTCGCGCTGCAGGCTGCCCTGGCAGAGCAGCGGTCGATCGAAGCCGCCATCGAGCGCGCGCGGCAGGAGCACGACGCGCAGTCGACGGTGCTGTCCGAAGTGCAGGGGCGGTACTACCAGGTCGGCGCCGACATCTCGCGCACCGAACAGGCGATCGACCACGCACGTGAAATCCGCGCGCGCCAGAGACAGGAACTCGACCAGATCGCGCAGGGCATCCAGGACGCGGACCTGCACCGCGTGCGCGATCGCCAGCTTGCTGCCGAACTCCATGCGGCGCTGGCCGAAATGGGTCCGGGCCTCGAGCAGGCACGCGCCACCGAGCAGGCCACCGCAGCCGAACTCGCAGCGGCCGAAGCCGCGATGTCCGGCTGGCAGGAAAACTGGGAAGGCTTCAACCAGTCGCTGCGGCAGGCCTCGTCGGCCGCAGGTGCCGAACGTGCCCGCCTCGAGGTGATGGAGAACCAGCTGCGCGGCCTGCTCAACCAGCGGGACCGCGCCACCCAGGAACATGGCACGTTGTCGGCAGCCGACGTCGCCGCCACGCTCGCGGCCCTGGAAGGCCAGGAAACCGAAGCGCGCGCGCAGCACGAGGCTGCACGCCAGCAGATGGACGAGCTCGTCGCCACGCTGCAGGCCGAACGCGGCCGCGAGCGCGAACTCGCCCAGGCCGCGCAAGCCGCGCGCCGCGAAACGCAGGAAGTCGAAGGCCGCATCGTCTCGCTCGAGGCGTTGCAGCGTGCCGCGCTGGGGCAAGGGCAGGGCAAGGTCGTCGACTGGCTCAAGTCGCGCGGCCTCGAGCGCAGTCCGCGTCTGGCGCAGCAGCTCTCGGTCGACAAGGGCTGGGATCGCGCGGTGGAAACCGTGCTCGGCGGCTACCTCGAGGCGGTCTGCGTCGATTCACTGGACGACGTGGCCGGCACGCTCGAGAGTCTCACGGCCGGCACCGTCACGTTCTTTGCCGGGGCCCAGGGCCCGGCCTCCGCCGGTCACTCCGAGCGAACGCTGCGTTCGCGCGTACGCGGTCCTGCGGGTCTCGACGCACTGTTCGAAGGCATCGTCGCCACCGATACCCTGCACGATGCGCTGCGCCTGCGGCCCGAACTGCGCGCGGGCCAGTCGGTCATCACGCGCGACGGCATCTGGATCGGCCCGGACTGGCTGCGCGTCAGCCGCGACAAGGATGCCCACGAGGGCGTCATCGAACGCGAAGAGCGCCTGCGAGCCGAACGTTCCGCGCTCGATGCACACCAGGCGAAGCACCGCACCGCCGAGTCCGACCTCGAAGCGCTGCGCAGCCGCGTGCGCGACCTCGAGGATCGCCTGGCGAGCCATCAGGCAGTGGTGTCGCGCAGTGGGTCGAGTCACATGAGCCTGCGCTCGCAGATCGACAGCCTGCGCGCCCGTGCCGATCAGCGCAGCCAGCGCATGCAGCAGCTCGCGTTCGAGATGACGGAAGTCGAGGGTGCGCTGGAAGCCGCCAACGCCGGCAGTCGTGCGGCGCGTGGTCGCCTCGAGGAGGCCGTCAATGCGATGGGCGAGCTCGAAGAGCGTCGCATCACGCTCGAAGCCGAGCGCGAAGTCCTGCGTGGCCGCCTGATCGAGACCCGCGAGACGGCGCAGGCTGCGCGAACTGCGGCCAGTGAGGCCGCAATCCGCGTCGAATCGCGCCGCACCAGCCATCAGTCGCTGCTGGCGGGTCTCGCGCGCCTCGACGCGCAGGTCGGCCAGTTTGAAGCGCGCCGGCAGGATCTCGATGCACAGCTCGCCAGCGGCGAAGAAAGCGAGGGCCGGCTCAAGGCTACGCTCGAGGAGGCGCTGCAGCGCCGCGTCGCGGTCGAGACCGAGTTTTCCGCCGCGCGCCACGCGATGGAAGAGGTCGATGCGAACCTGCGCGGGCTGGATGAACGTCGGCTAGCGGCCGAAGCCGCGGTCGAGGCAGCGCGCTCCGCCCTCGAGAACGTTCGCTTCTCGGTGCAGGAACTCAAGCTGCGCCGCGAGACCTACATGGAGCAGTTCACGCAGACTCGCCTCGAATTGCAGGCCGTCGTCGCCGCCCTGGTCGAGGACGCCAGCGTTCCGGTGTGGGAACAGCGCCTGGCCGAGACCAGCGACAAGATCGAGCGGCTCGGTGCGGTGAACCTCGCGGCAATCGACGAGTTCGCCGAACAGACCGAGCGCAAGGAATACCTCGATCGCCAGTTCGCCGACCTGAACGACGCGCTCAACACGCTCGAGGATGCGATCCGCAAGATCGACCGTGAGACGAAGTCGCGCTTCCAGGACACCTTCGACCGCGTGAACGCCGGCCTGAGCCAGAAGTTTCCGCGCCTGTTCGGCGGCGGCCAGGCCTATCTCGAACTCGTCGGCGACGACGTGCTCGAGGCCGGTGTCGCGATCATGGCGCGTCCGCCAGGCAAGCGAAACAGCTCGATCAGCATGCTGTCCGGCGGTGAGAAGGCGCTCACGGCCGTGGCGCTCGTGTTCTCGATCTTCGAGCTCAATCCCGCGCCGTTCTGCCTGCTCGACGAAGTCGACGCGCCGCTCGACGAAAACAACGTCGGCCGGTTCTGCGACATCGTCCGCGAGATGTCCGACCAGGTGCAGTTCATTTTCGTCACGCACAACAAGACGACGATGGAGCTGGCCAACCAGTTGCTGGGCGTCACCATGAACGAGCCCGGCTGCTCGCGCCTCGTCGCCGTCGACGTCGACGAAGCCGTGCGCATGGCAGCAATGTGAGTCACGCCAGGAAGCCTGCGAATCGATGAACGAACTGCGCTGGATCCTGCTCGTCGCCGGGGCGTTGCTGATCGCCGGCTTGTACCTGTGGGGTACCCGGACCCGCTGGCAGGGGCGGGACGAGCCGGAGGCCTCGCGGCGTCCCGCCGTCTTCACCGGCGGCGCCAAGGGCTTCGAAACCGAAGTGCCAGTTCCGCCGGGCGATCGCGATGTTGATATCCGCGATGTCGATATCGATGCCGAGCTGGTGGAATCCGAGTTCCGCGTCGAATCCCGTGCGGAGCGCCGCATCGAGCCTGGCTTCGACCAGGATGAAGTCGACGCGTTCGATGCGCCGGAACCACGACGCGTTGATTTCGACGACGAGAACGACTTCGAATCTCCTGCGATCGGGCGGCGCGAGCCCACCCTGTCCTCGACTCGAACCGATTCCGTCCCGACCCTGCGACCGGAAGCGCCGACGCGCGTCGAGCCCACGCTGAGTGCGCACCCGGCCGCAGCGGCCGAGCCGCCGCAGGCCGTGCCCAGCTCCGCACCGGCGCCGGCACCAAAACGCCCGCAGAAGATACTCGCGATCCGCGTGACGGCTGCGGCGCCCGCGCGCTTCGACGGCGCGCAGTTGCTGGCGGCGCTGCGCGCCGAAGGACTGGGATTTGGTCGCTACGAGATCTTCCATTGCCTGCACGAGGACGGCCGGCCGATCTACAGCGTCGCCAGCCTGCGCGAGCCGGGCACGTTCGACATCGCGGCGATGCCGACTACGTATTACCCTGGCGTTGCCATGTTTGCGGTGCTGCCCGGCCCGGTACCGGCCGCCGAAGCCTTCGACGAAATGATCTTTGCGGCCCGCGCCCTGGCCACGCACCTGAACGGCGCGCTGACTGACGAGCGCGGAGCACCGCTCACGACGCTGCGCGTGGGCAAGCTGCGCGAGGAAGCGCTCGAATTCGAGCGCGGCGCCGGTTCGGCCTGAGGCCTGGTCATGGCGACGTCCCGCGACGTGGCGAGACGGGCCCGCGAACTGCGCGAGCTGATCGAGGAGCACAACTACCGCTACTACGTGCTCGACGATCCGGCAATCCCGGACGCGCAGTTCGACGCGTTGCTGCGTGAACTGCAGCAGATCGAGTCCGCGCATCCCGAACTGGCCGATGCCGATTCGCCCACGCAAAGAGTGGGCGGACAGGCCTCGCGTGAGTTCCGCGAAGTCGTGCACGCGGTACCCATGCTCTCGCTCGACAACGCCTTCAGCGAACAGGACATCGTCGACTTTGACCGCCGCGCGCGTGAGCGCCTCGACGTCGAGCGCGTCGCCTACTCGGCCGAGCCGAAGATCGACGGCCTCGCGATCACGCTGCGCTACGAACAGGGCCGGCTGGTGCAGGCGGCGACGCGCGGCGACGGCTCGCGCGGCGAGGACGTCACCGTCAACGTGCGTGCCATCCGTTCGGTACCGCTGCAGCTGCGCGGCGGCAAACCGCCGCCGGTGCTCGAAGCGCGCGGCGAGGTCTACATGACCCGCAAGTCGTTCGAGGCGCTGAACCTGCGCCAGGCCGGGCGCGGCGACAAGACGTTCGCCAATCCGCGCAATGCCGCGGCCGGCAGTCTGCGGCAGCTCGATCCGTCGATCACGGCTGAGCGCTCGCTCGACCTGTTCTTCTACGGCGTTGGCGCGATCGAAGGCTGGGCGGCGCCGCAGCGTCACAGCGAAATACTCGCCGCCTTGCGCGAGTTCGGCCTGCGTACCTGCCCGGAAACTGCCGTGGTCGACGGCGTCGACGGGTGCCTCGAGTACTATGACCGGATCGGCAAGCGCCGCAACGCGCTCGCGTACGACATCGACGGCGTCGTCTACAAGGTCGATCGCCTCGACTGGCAGCGCGACCTCGGGTTCGTGGCCCGCGCGCCGCGTTGGGCCGTCGCGCACAAGTTTCCGGCGCAGGAAGCAACGACCACGGTGAACGACGTGCAGTTCTACGTCGGGCGTACCGGTGCGCTCACGCCTGTCGCTCACGTCGCGCCCGTGTTCGTGGGCGGCGTGACGGTCAGCAACATCACCTTGCACAACATGGACGACGTCGCGCGCAAGGACGTGCGCATCGGCGATACCGTGATCGTGCGCCGGGCCGGGGACGTCATTCCCGAGATCGTGCGCGTCGTTCCGGCGCAGCGTCCAGCCAATGCGCGCGTCGTCAAATTGCCGGCGCGGTGTCCTGTCTGCAACTCCCACGTCGACCGCACCGAAGGCGAGGCTGTCGCACGCTGCTCCGGGGGGCTCGTCTGTGCCGCGCAGCGTCTTGGCGCGATCCGTCATTTCGCGTCTCGTCGAGCGATGGACGTGGACGGTCTTGGCGAACGCCTGGTCGAGCAGCTGATCGACAGCGGGCGCGTCACCACGCCGGCCGACCTCTACACGCTGACGACGACAGAGGTTGCCGAGCTGGACCGCATGGGTCCAAAGTCGGCGGCGAACCTGGTGGCCGCGCTCGAGCGCAGCAAGCAGACGACGCTGCCGCGATTCCTGTATGCGCTCGGCATCCGCGACGTGGGTGAGTCGACGGCGCTCGCACTCGCCGGGCATTTCGGCGACCTCGACCCGTTGCAGGTCGCGACCGTCGAGGAGATTCAGCAGGTGCCTGACGTCGGCCCCGTGGTCGCGGCGCACGTGCGTGAATTCTTCGACGAGGAGCGCAATCGACTCGTGATCCAGAACCTGCGCAGGGCGGGTGTGCGCTGGCCGACCATTGAACGCGCGGCGGCTGCCACCGGAGGTCCACTGGCCGGCGAGGTCGTCGTGATCACCGGCACGCTCGCGACGATGTCGCGTGAAGAGGCCAGGGAAGCCGCGCGCGCGGCAGGCGCGGCTGTCACCGATTCGGTGTCGAAGAAGACCACGCTGCTGGTCGTGGGCGCGGAGGCCGGCTCGAAGCTCAAGAAGGCAAGGGACCTCGATGTCCGCATCGTCGACGAAGCCGAATTCCGGCAGCTGCTCGCTCGCAGCGGGCCGGCGCAATGACGCCGGGCGCAGGCTGACGTGATGCTGCGTTACGCCCTCGGGCGCCTGCTCGGCATCGTTCCGACCCTGCTGGTCATCGTGACGGCGGCATTCTTCGTGATGCGGCTGGCGCCGGGTGGACCATTCGACGAGGAGCAGACGATGCCGCCCGAAATCGAGGCGAACCTGCAGGCGGCCTATGGTCTCGATCAGCCGGTCCCGGTGCAGTATGGTCGCTACCTGCAAGGGCTGGCGCACGGCGATCTCGGTCCGTCGTTCAAGTACAAGGATTACCGCGTCTCGGAACTGATCGTGCGTGGCCTGCCGGTCACGCTGACGATCGGGTCGCTCGCGCTGGTGCTCGCGCTCGCACTGGGCGTGCCGCTGGGGATGGCTGCGGCATTGCGTCACGGCACGGCGCTGGATCACACCGTCATGACCGTTGCGCTCGCAGGCATTGCCATTCCGGGATTCGTGCTCGCACCCGTGCTGGCGCTGTTTTTCGGCGTCAAGCTCGGCTGGCTGCCGGTCGCGGGCTGGGAGCCGGGCAGCATCCGCCACATGATCCTGCCCGTCGTCACGCTCGCGCTGCCATTCGTCGCCTACATCGCAAGGCTCACGCGTGGCAGCCTGCTCGAAGTGCTGCAGGCGCCCTACCTGCGCGCCGCGCGCGCCAAGGGGCTGGCTCGCAGCGCGCTGCTGCGTCGCCACGCGCTGAAGCCGATGCTGCTGCCGGTCGTGAGTTTCCTGGGGCCTGCCGCCGCCGCGCTCCTGACTGGCTCTCTCGTGGTCGAACAGGTGTTCGGTCTGCCGGGCGTGGGCCGGTATTTCGTGCAGGGCGCCATCAACCGCGACTACACGCTCGTGATGGGGATGGTGATTTTCTACGCGACACTGATCCTGCTGCTCAACCTCGCCGTCGATCTGGTGTACGGCTGGCTCGACCCGAGAATCCGGCATGGTTGAGGCGGTCTTTGCCGAGGCGCGCCGACAGAGCCTGTGGGGCGATGCCTGGCAGCGCCTGCAGCGCAGCCGCGCAGCGATCGTGGCGGCGTCGCTGCTGTTGCTCGTGTGCGCGCTGGCCCTCGTCGGCCCGTGGCTCAGTGCCTACACGGTCGAGCAGGTCGACTGGTCGCAGGCGACGCTCGCTACCCCGCCTTCCTTGTCGAACGGCCACTGGTTCGGCACCGACGCCAACGGCCGCGACTTGTTCGTGCGAGTCTGGATCGGCACGCGCATGTCGCTGCTGGTTGCAGTGCTCGCGACGATCGTCAGCGTCGTCATCGGCGTCGCATGGGGCGCTGCGGCGGGTTACCTGGGCGGTCGCGTCGACGGCTGGATGATGCGGTTCGTCGACGTGCTCTACGCGCTGCCGTACATGTTCTTCGTGATCATCCTGACCGTCGTGTTCGGCCGCAGTCTCGTCCTGATCTTCCTCGCGATCGGAGCCGTGGGCTGGCTCACGATGGCGCGCATCGTGCGCGGCCAGGCGCTCGCATTGCGCCAGCGCGAGTTCGTCGAAGCCGCCATTGCACTCGGCCTGTCGCCCGCCACGATCATCGCCCGGCACATCGTGCCGAACCTGCTGGGCACGGTGATCGTGTACGCGACGCTGACGGTGCCGCAGGTGATCCTGTTCGAGAGTTTCCTCAGCTTCCTCGGCCTCGGCGTGCAGGAACCGCTCACCAGCCTGGGCCGGCTCGTGGCAGAGGGCGCGCTCGAAATGGAGTCGTCGCCGTGGCTGCTGCTGGTGCCTTCGGCCGTGCTCGCCATCGTGCTGCTGTGCCTGAATTTCCTGGGCGACGGGCTGCGCGACGCGCTTGATCCGAGGCAACGCCGATGACCGCCGAACCAGTGCTGCAGGTGCGCAATCTCGGTGTGAATTTCTCCACGTCGCAGGGCGAGGTGGCGGCCGTGTCCGGCGTATCGTTCGAGGTCCACGCCGGTGAGTGCCTCGCCGTCGTCGGTGAGTCGGGATCCGGCAAGACCCAGGTGCTCATGGCGTGCCTCGGCTTGCTCGCGTCCAATGGCATGGCAAGCGGCTCGGCGCTGTTTACCGGCCAGGAATTGATCGGTGCGGACGAACGCGCGCTCAACAGGGTGCGCGGTACCGGCATTGGATTGCTGTCGCAGGACCCGCTGAGTTCGCTCACGCCGCACTTGCGCATCGAGACGTTGTTGACGGAGGGCCTGGTCGATCGCGGCCTTGCCACCCGCGTCAAAGCCCGGGAGCGTGCGCTGCAGGCGCTGGCTGACGTCGACATCCCGGAACCTGAGGCGCGGTTGCGCCAGTACCCGCACGAGCTTTCGGGCGGGATGCGCCAGCGCGTCGCGCTCGCGGCTGCTCTCATGTGCGCTCCAGCGTTGCTGTTCGCCGACGAGCCGACCACCGCGCTCGACGTCAGCGTGCAGGCGCGCGTTCTCGAACTGCTGGCGGGAGTGCGTGACCGGGGCGTGGGTGTGCTGATCATCACCCACGATCTCGGCGTGGTGGCGGGCCTCGCCGATCGGGTCGCCGTCATGTATGCGGGCCGGATCGTGGAGACGGCAACGACGGATGAGCTGTTTGCTGCGCCGGAGCATCCGTACACGGCGGCTTTGCTGGCAGCCGTGCCGCGGCTGCACGGCGGCGCTCAGGCGCGACTCGTCGGGATCCCAGGCGACCCGCCACAGCCCTCCGCACGTCCGCCGGGGTGCGCATTTGCCCCGCGATGCGAGCGTGCGGTGGATGCCTGCAGCGAGTCGCGCCCCGAGCTGACGCAGCGCGCCGGCCGCAGCCAGGTCAGTGCCGTGCCGGGCGATTCGAGCGCTTCGATTGCGGCGCGCGGTGCGCCGATCACCTCGGTCGCCTGCCATCGGCCGTTGCACGCACCGGCGGCGGTCGCATGAGCTCGGCCTTGCCTCTGCTGCAGGTGGAGCGGGCCAGCGTGCGCTACACGTTGCGGGGCGCCCCACTGCTCGCGCCGGCACCTACGCTCGACGCGTTGTCCGACGTGTCGATCGCGATTCGCGAAGGTGGCCGGCTCGGCGTCGTCGGTGAGTCCGGGTCGGGCAAGTCGACGCTTGCGCGCGTCGTGCTCGGGCTCGTGCGCGCGCGAGCAGGGCGAGTGGCGTGGGAAGGCCGCACCGTCGATTACGATGACGCGACGGCAATGCGTTCCCTGCGGCGCGAGATGCAGGTGGTCTTCCAGGACCCGTTCGGCAGCCTCGATCCACGCATGACGGCGGGGCAGGCGGTCGGCGAGGCATTGCAGGCGCTGGCCGGTCCAGTGGCTTCCGTCGCAGCGCAGGACCGCATCCGTGCGGCATTGGCGGAAGTCGGGCTCGCGTCGGCGTTTGCCAACCGCTACCCCCACGAAATGAGCGGTGGCCAGTGCCAGCGCGTCGCGATCGCGCGTGCGATCGTTGCCCGGCCGCGTCTGCTCGTCTGCGACGAGGCCGTGAGCGCGCTCGACGTGTCGGTGCAGGCGCAGATCGTCAACCTGCTGCACGAACTGAGCGAGCGATACCGGATGTCGCTGCTGTTCATCAGCCACAATCTCGCCGTGGTGCGGCACCTGTGCGACGACGTCGCCGTGTTGTGCCAGGGACGGCTGGTGGAGCAGGGGAGTCGCGATGCCATCTTCGGCGACCCGCAGGCGCAGTACACGCGCGACTTGCTGGCCGCCGTGCCGGAGCCGGACCCTGTCTTGCAGCGGGCACGCCTCGCCGCTGCGCAGAATGCTGAGCAGGTCGAGCCGGTAGTCGCAGGCGTCGTATCCGGTGGCTTTTCTGGCCCGCGGAAAGGCAGATACGCGGGCCAGAAAAGCCACCGGATGCGACCGCTCGATACGGCGGCGCCTGAGCTCGTTCCCGCCGTCGGCGGGAAGCACGCACGGCGCAAGTGCAGCCTGAGCGGTCCTGACCAGGTCACGGCAACCATCCAGAACGTCGCGGTGGCCTGCGGGTGAACGTCACCAGTGCGCCGACCGTTCGACCTGTGATCAACACCGTCCGGCCATGCAGCCGCGCTCTATGCTGCGCCTGGTTGATGACGCTTGCGCCGTGCGACGTTTTCGGTCTGCCGAAAACGCGCTCAGGCGCGGCCTATCCAGCCTTCGATCCGGTGTCTTTCTGGCGAGCGTGTCTGCCTTTCCGCTCGCCGGAAAGACACCGGATTGAAGGCCTGCACCCCCGCACCCAGCGCCGCTTCGCCACCCCGAAAGCGTCCGAGGTTCCGTAGGGGAATCCCGCGGTTGGAATCTGTCCAGCCATGTGGTTATCTGCGAACTTGATCGCTGCGTCGTGACGGCGCCGCGACAGGAAATCGCATGAACATGGAACTTGGCCTGCTGGTGCTGACAGCCGTTTCGATCGGCTTCGTCCACACTGTTCTCGGGCCCGACCACTACCTGCCCTTCGTCGCAATGTCGGCGGCGCGCAACTGGACGCGCCGCAAGACCATGCTCGTAACCGCGTTCTGCGGCGTCGGCCACGTGCTCGGTTCCATCGTCATCGGCTTCGTCGGTATCGCGATCGGCGCGTCGCTGCACCGCCTGCAGTGGCTCGAGGGCGTGCGCGGCGACCTTGCGGCCTGGGCGTTGATCGCCTTCGGCCTCGTCTACATGGCCTGGGGACTCAAGCAGGCGTGGCGCAGTCGCAAGCACTCCCACGAACACATTCACTCCGACGGCACGCGCCACCGGCACGCGCATGGCCATCACACGCAGGACGAGCACGCGCACGTTCACATCCAGCTCGACACCGACAACGTTCGCAGCATCACGCCGTGGGCGCTGTTCGTGATCTTCATCCTGGGCCCCTGCGAGGCGTTGATCCCGCTGCTGATGTACCCGGCGTCGCAGCACAGCTGGTGGGTGCTCATAATGGTCGTCCTGGCATTCGCGGCGGCGACGATCGCGACGATGGTGGCGATCGTCTACCTGGCCACGCGCGGCCTCGAGAAGTTGCCGCTGGCCTCGGCCGAGCGCTATGTCCACGCGCTCGCCGGCGCTGCCCTCAGCCTGTGTGGAGTGGGCATCGTCCTCGGCCTTTGACTGGTGCGATAATGCGCTGACGAACCGTTCGTCCAGTCAGCTACCAGGCATCGCGATCATGTCCACCCGTTCCGTCCGGCCGAGTCCCGGCCTCGCCAACGTCCGCTACGAGATTCGCGGCAAGCTAGCCCGGCGCGCCCAGGAAATGGAGCGCATGGGTTACGACATCGTCTCGCTGAACATCGGCAATCCGGGGGCCTTCGGCTTCCGCACGCCGGAGACCATGCGGCTCGCGATGATCGAGAACCTGCGCGCGGCTGAAGGCTACTGCCACCAGAAGGGCATCTTCCCGGCACGCGAGGCCGTGGTGATGCAGCAGCAGGAACGGGGCATCCGCGGCGTCACGGCCGAGGACGTCTTCATCGGCAACGGTGTCAGCGAGCTGATCGACCTCACGCTGCGGGCGCTGCTCGCGGCGGACGAGGAGGTGCTGGTCCCGAGTCCCGACTACCCGCTCTGGACCGCGGCGGTCAACCTGAACCGCGGGCGAGCCGTTCACTATCCCTGCCGCCCCGAGCGCGGCTTCGTGCCGGACCCGGAGGAGATCGAATCTTTGATCACGAAGCGCACTCGCGCCATCGTCGTGATCAACCCGAACAATCCCACCGGCGCGGTTTACTCCCGGGAAGTGCTCGAGGCCATCGCGCGCATCGCAGAGAAGCACCACCTGGTGATATTCGCGGACGAAATCTACGACCAGGTGACGTATGACGGCGCCGAGTTCGTGCCGATGGCGACGCTGGTGCATCACACGCTCTGCTGCACCATGAGCGGCCTGTCGAAGGTCTATCGTGCCTGCGGTTATCGCGTGGGTTGGGCCGTGTTCTCCGGCGACATCGAAAACGCGCGGGACTATCTCTCGGCGCTGGAACTCCTGTCGTCGCTGCGGCTCTGCAGCAACGTGGCCGGCCAGTGGGCCGTGCAGACGGCGCTTGGCGGCTACCAGAGCATCAAGGAACTGGTCCGCCCGGGTGGGCGCCTGTACGAGTCCCGCAAGGCCATCGTCGACGCCGTGGCGCGCAGCAGGTACCTGACGCTCACTCCGCCGCGTGGCGCCCTGTATGCGTTCGTGGGCGTCGACACGCAGCGCCTGCCGGGTTTCGACGACCGGCGGTTCGCCATGGACCTGCTCGAGCACAAGCACGTGCTGGTCGCGCCAGGCACCAGCTTCAACGTGGCGTACAACACGCATTTCCGCGTCACGAACCTGCCGGAGCCCGAGGTGCTGTCCGACGTGTTTGGCCGGATGGAAGAGCTGCTCGACAACTACGCGGCCGGAGACGAACCGATTTCGCGACCGACGCCGTTGCGGGCGGTCGAAGCCTGACCTTGAACTGGTCATAAGCTTTATCCGGTAAGTAACAGAGATATAAGGAAAAAATTATCGTCTCTTCCGACGAGCTGCTGCCGGGCACGACCTATGTCGTGCCCACCCGTCGCCTTGCCCATTTTCTGTGCGCCCGCCATGACGCGGACTGCCTGGCGCGTAACCAGCGCGTCTGGGAGACGCCGGATGTAGTCACGTGGCCTGAGCTGCTGCGTCGCCAGTTCGATCTTGACCGGGCGGCGGGTCGGACGGCAGCCCGCTGGCTCGAACCGGGTCACGGACTGATTGCCTGGGAGCAGATCGTCCGCCGCGACGCGGAGCTGCAGCCGGTCCTGTTGCCGTCCGGACTTGGGGCCCAGGCTCAACGTTCCTGGGAACTGCTGCATGCCTACCGCATTCCATTGCGGGTCCTGGTCGAGGACACCAGCCCGGAGGTTCGGTCGTTCGCCCGCTGGGCGGTTGAATTCGGCCGCTGGCTGGAGCGGGGTGGCTGGCTCGACCCCGCCCAGGCTTCGCTGACGGTCGGCCCGCCCGCCGGCAACAGGCTTGTCGAGTTTGTCGGCTTCGACCGCTGGACGCCGGCGCAGGAAGCCTTCGTCGCGCGGATCTCAAGTCAGGGCGCGCATCTCGCCGTGCGTCCCGCGGTGCCCGAGGACAGCTTGCGCGACGCTCAAGTCGTCGAATGCGACGACTTCGACGACGAACTCGAAACCGCCGCACGCTGGGCTGCGCAGCGCTTGCAGGATCGGCCGGACGAGCGGCTGGCATTGATCGTGCCGGAACTCGCCCGCATGCGAGCCAGGGTCCGCCGCATGCTCGACCGCGTGCTGGTGCCGGGTGCGGCGTTCACTGGTGGGCCGGCACCCGAATCGACAGCGTACGAGCTGGCGGCCGCGCGACCGTTGCTGGAGCGACCAGTGGTGTCTGCGGCTCTCGACTGGCTTGCCGCCTGCGTCAGTCCACCCGAACTTGCGGCGGCCAGCGCGCTGCTGCGCGGCGCGCACGACGGCGCTGCCGGCAGCGAAACCGACGCGCGTGCCGAACTCGACGTGCAACTGCGCAAAGCTGGCGTGCCGCAAACCGGACTCGATTACCTCGCACGCGAAGCGCACGGTCGCGGTTGCCCGGCGACTGCCGCGCAATTGCAGGCGGCGGCTGCACGGGCACGAACGTGGACGGGTTTGCGCCTGCCGAGCCAGTGGGCACCCGAGTTTTTCGAACTGCTGCGTGCAATCGGCTGGCCGGGCCCAGGCCCTGGCAGCGCTGAGCATCAAGCCGTGCAGCGCCTGCAAGTGCTGCTCGGCGAATTCGGCGCGAGCGATGACGTCGCCGGTCCGCTGCGCGCGACGGCCGCTCTTGCTCACCTGCGCGACCTCGCCGCCGTGACTGCGTTCGAACCGCAGGAAATTGCGGCGCCGCTGCTCGTGATCGATCCCGACACGGCGCTCGGCATGCATTTCGACGCGACCTGGGTGTGCGGGCTCGATGCCGCGCGCTGGCCTCCGCCGGCGAACCCTGATCCGTTCCTGCCGCGCGAGTGGCAGGCGCGGCAGGGCATACCCGGCGCAACCGCCGAGTTGTCCGAACAGCAGTCGCGACGGACCCTGCAACGGCTGCTCGCCTCGGCGGTCACTGCGCTCTGCAGCGTGCCGCGCTTCGAGGACGACGCGCCGCTGCTGCCGAGTGCATTGGTCGCCGAACTGCCGCGACTTGCGGCTGTGTCGTTGTGGCCTGGAACACTGGCTTCGTCCGCGCAGTTTGCGGCGCGCCCGGCGCTCGAGACGCTGGTCGACGGCTCGCTCCCCGCGTTTGCCCCGCATGAAGTCGTGAAGGGCGGTACCCGGCTGCTCGAACTGCAGGCGGCGTGTCCGTTCCGCGCCGCCGTCGAACTGCGCCTGGGTGGCGTCGAACTCGAGCATCCGGCCGCGGGCATCGCTGCCACCGAGCGCGGCAAGCTCGCGCATGCCGTGCTGCAGGCCTTCTGGGACGAGGTGCGCGAGCAGCCGGCACTGCTGGCCATGGACGCTGCACAGCGTGTCGCACTCGTGCACGTGCACGTGCAGTCGGTGCTGGCGCCGTTGCGTGCGGCGGCCGACGAAGTCGGCGCACGCCTGCTGGATCTCGAGGAGCGCTGGCTCGCAGCGCGGGTGCTCGAGCTGCTGCAGCAGGATGCGGAACGCGCGCCGTTCACGGTCGAGTGGGTCGAGGAGCCGCGCGTCGTCGACGTCGGCGGCGTGCAGACGCGCATCGTCATGGACCGGGTGGACCGGCTGGCGGACGGCACGTTCGCCGTCATCGATTACAAGACCGGTGCGAGCGCGCAACCTGCCGCGTGGATGGGCGAGCGTCCGGAACTGCCCCAGCTGCCGCTGTATGTCCGCGCGATCGGCCAGGACCAGGTGAGCGCGGTCGCGTTCGGCGTCGTCTGCACGGGAAATACCGAATACCGTGGCTTCGCGCGTGACGGCGCGCTATTCCCGCAACTCAAGCCGTTCGACGCCGCCAAGGCACCGTTCCAGGACTACGCCAACTGGGGCGACCTGCTGGACGCATGGAACAGGCGGCTGGAGTCGCTGGCGCGGGAGCACGCACAGGGCGACGCACGACTCGCGCCGAATCCGACCAAGGCCTGTCGCTACTGCCACCTGGCTGGGGTCTGTCGTTCGGCACAGGCGCTGCTCGCGCCCGAGGAGGGCGGCGATGCGCCCGGCTGACCTGCAGCAGGCCGACCAGGACGCACGCGCTACCGCGCTGCAAGTCGACCGCAGCTTCATCGTCCAGGCGCCCGCGGGTTCGGGCAAGACCGAACTGCTCACGCAGCGGTTCCTCGCGCTGCTTGCCGTGGTCGACCGGCCCGAGGCATTGCTTGCCATCACGTTCACGCGCAAGGCCGCCGCCGAGATGCGCAACCGCATCCTCGAGTCGCTGCGACAGTGCACGGACCCGCAGTCGATACTGCGCGACGACACGCGCGCGTTGGCGCGCCGCGTGCTCGAAGTCGATGCCCGCAACGACTGGGGCCTGTTGCGCAATCCCAGCCGTCTGCGTGTGCTGACGATCGACGCGCTCAACCAGTCGCTCGCACGGCGCTTGCCGGTGCTCTCGGGTCTCGGCGCCGGACTGGGCATCGACGAGGACGGTCTCGAGTTGTACGAAGAAGCGGCCGAACGTCTGCTCGCGCACCTGCCGTCGGACGATCCACGCATTGCGGAAGCCGTCGCCATCCTGCTCGAGCACCTCGACAACAACGTCGGCAGGCTCATCGGGCTGGTCAGTGGCATGCTGGCGCGGCGCGAGGCGTGGCTGCCGGTGCTGCCCGCGAGCGTCGACGACTACGGGCAGGAGGGCGCAGCGCGGCTCGCGCTCGAGGCCGCACGCGCAGCAATCGTGCTTGACCACCTGGCTGGGCTGGTCGAGGCGTTTCCGCAAGCCTTGCTTGCCGAAGCCTGCGCTCACGCGCAGGGCGCGGCGCAGGTGCTGCGTCACAGCGGCAAGCAGTCGCCGATCCTCGCCTGCAGTCCTGGCATTCCCGGGGCCGAACTGGCCGACGTGCCGCACTGGCAGGGCCTCGCCACGTTCCTGCTCACCGCGGAAGGTGAGCCGCGCAGGAGTTTCAGCAGCACCGTGGGCGTGCTGCCGCAGGACGGCAAGCGTCCCGAACTCGCCGGGATCAAGGCACGCGTGCGTGCCATGGCCGATGAATTCGCGTCGCACGAGGAACTCTTCGAGCCGCTGCATGCCACGCGCGCGCTACCCCCGTGCGACTACGAGGACGACGAGTGGACCGTGCTCAAGTCGCTGCTGCTGGTGCTGCGCCTCGCGGCCGCCGAGCTGAAGTTCGTATTCGCCGAGCGCAAGGCGGCCGACTACCCGGAGTTTGCAGCGGCCGCCAGGCAGGCGCTGGGAACGGCGGACGAACCGACGGACACCGCGCTCGCCCTCGATGCGCGCCTGCGCCATGTGCTGGTCGACGAGTTCCAGGACACGTCCGCAGCGCAGGTGCAGTTGCTGCGCAGCCTGACGGCGGGCTGGGAGCGCGGCGACGGTCGCACGCTGTTCCTCGTCGGCGATCCGATGCAGTCGATCTACCGCTTCCGCAACGCGGAGGTCGGGTTGTTCCTGGACGTCCGTGACCGCGGGCTCGGCGAGATCGAACTCGAACCGTTGACCCTGCGCGTGAACTTCCGCTCGACGCAGCCGATCGTGCGGTGGGTCAACCAGGCCTTTGCGCGCGTGCTGCCGCCGCGAGACGACGTGCTGCGTGGCGCCGTGAAGTATTCGGAAAGCGTGGCGGCGCCGCAGGCGACCGACGAAGGCGGCGTGCACGTCCACGCATTCCTGCGCAGCAGCCGGCGGTTCGAAGCCCAGACCGTGGCCGACATCATCCAGCGGCGTCACGCGGCAAAAGCCGACGCGCGCATCGCGATCCTCGTGCAGGGTCGCAACCACCTGCTCGACATCGTGGCGGAGCTCGCGCGACGCCGCATCCGCTTCCAGGCGACCGACATCGATCCGCTGGGTGCGCGCCCTGCCGTGCTCGACCTGCTGGCGCTGACCCGCGCGCTGGCGCACCTTGGCGACCGCGCTGCGTGGATCGGTGTGCTGCGCGCGCCGTGGTGCGGCCTGACTCTGGCCGATTGCCTCGTGCTGCTCGGCGCCGACCGGCACGCATCGGTCCCGCGCCTGCTGCGCGAGGAGTCGTTGCGGCAGAAGCTGCAACCCGAGGCACGGCGTCGGCTCGAACGTTGCCTGCCGGTGCTGCAGCAGGCCCTCGACGAAAAGCGGCGGTTTGGTCTGCGCGATGCCGTCGAACGCTGCTGGCACGCGCTCGGCGGCCCTGCGACGCTCGGTGACGAGCGGGAACTGGGCGAAACACAGGCCTACCTCGATGCCCTCGGTGACCTGGAGGACGAAGCGCCCGGCGTGCCGGTGGACCTTGCACGGCTCGCCGAAGCATTGCTCGAACTGTATGCGCCTGCGCAGCCGCGGCCCGGCACTTACGTCGAACTGCTGACGATCCACAAGTCGAAGGGGCTGCAGTTCGACACGGTGATCGTGCCGGGCCTGGACCGGGTCGGCGCGTCCGATACGCCGCCGCTGCTGCGCTGGCTCAACGTGCCGCGAAGCGAAGGGCAGCAGTTGATCATCGCGCCAGTCGCGGCGACCGGCGCGGAGGCTGCGAATCCTCTGTACCGGTGGCTCGGCCGGCTCGAACGCGACAAGCTGCTGCAGGAGAAGCGCCGGCTGCTCTACGTTGCGGCGACGCGTGCGGAGCGTTCGTTGCACCTGCTCGGTTCGTGCGAAGTCGTCGCCGACAAGAAGACAGGTGAGTTGAGCGTGCGGGCACCGACGCAGGTCTCGGCACTGGGCCTGCTGTGGGTCGAGCCGTCGGTGAGCGACGAGTTCGAGCGCAGGCTCGCGGAGTCGGGCGACGTCCAGGGCGAGCAGGGGCGCGTCATCCCGCGCGATCCCGTGCTGCTGCGTCTGCCAGACGGCTGGCAGCGCCCCGAGGCGCCGGTGGCGCCGACCATCCAGGTTCGCAGTCTCGTGCGCGCCACCGCGGTCGCTGCGGTTGAGTTCGACTGGGTGACGGAGACGGCGCGCCACGTCGGTACCGTGGTGCACCGTGAGTTGCAGCGCTTCGCGCGCGACGGCGGCGCCTCGCCCGGCGGCGAGGCGGAACGAGTTGCCGTGCAGCGACGCTATACCGCTGAACTCGCCGAGCTCGGCGTGCCATATGAGCATCGCAACGCCGCGGTCGCGAAAGCGCTGGAGGCGGTGCGTCGCACGCTCGCGGACGAGCGCGGGCGGTGGTTGCTCGACGCGTCGCACCCGTCAGCGCAATCGGAGCTGGCGTTGACCGGGGTCGTCGACAGCGGCCTCGTCAGCATCGTCATCGATCGCACGTTCATCGATGCGACGGGCGTGCGCTGGATCGTCGACTACAAGACCAGCAGCCACGAGGGCGCAGGACTCGACGAATTCCTGGACAACGAACGCGAACGCTATCGTGCGCAGCTCGAGCGCTACGCACAGCTCATGCGGGCGCTGGGCGACCAGCCGATCCGGCTCGGGCTGTATTTCCCGCTGCTGTCGGGGTGGCGCGAGTGGGCGCCGGGCGCAGCAGCATGATCAGAGCGTGCCGCCGACGCTGAACTGACGCCGGCCCGCGGCATCGGCCGGGCCCAGCAGTTGCAGTGATTGCTCCATCGCCGGCGGTACGGGTCCGCGCGGCGCGAGCGTGCCTTCGAACGCGAAATTGCGCGCGCGGCTCAGCGTGAGTTGCGCATCGACCGAGAACGGGCCCTCTTTGTCCTTGACCTGGGCCGTCAGGTTCGACGGATCCTGCGCTACCGAGAGCGAGGGCTTCGGCTGTGCCGCCGGAAACACCGCATGAAAACTGCCCACGGGCGCGTTGCGCGGTGGCGGTGCGACCAGTCCGTCGAGATCGAGCGAGCCCTTGATGTTCGCGGGCCAGCCCTGTTGCAGGTCGATCGCGTCGAATTGCCCTGACACGCGGCCCTGCCAGCCTTTCGGCATGCCGAGCGGCAACGCATTCAAGGCGGCGAGCGGAAGCTCGATGCGGGCCGCCCGCAGTCGTACGTCCCGACCTGAGAACGACAGATCAAAGTCTGTCTCGACTGAACCATCCGTGCGTGTGATTCTGGCATGGCCCGCGATGCGGCCTGTCAGCAGCCGCGTCGGCGAAATCTTCCATTCAGCATCGCCGACTCCAGCGCCACGCCACGACATCGCCGTAGCTCGTCCCGACCAGAGTGAGCCACTCAACGCGCCTGTTTCGATGCCGGCCTTGCGCAATGGGCCGGCCGCCACGCCCGCCGGCAATGTGGCAAGTGCAAAGGCGAGCAGGGCGAGCACGCCCAGCGCGAGCAACAAGCCAGCGCGTCGTGTCACGGGAAACGTGCCGTGGGCAAGGAGCGCAATCAGCCCGCGGCGCCGGCGTGCTTCAGGCTCAGCGTCGCGTTGACGAAGCCGGGTGCCGCGGCGGCGCCGACGGTGGCGGATTCGATGCTCACGCCGTGCTGCTGCTGCAGGCTGGCGAGCCAGGTGACCAGCGTATCGAACGACGCGCCTTCGATGCGCAGTCGCAGGCCGTTGCTGCCGTCCGGGCTCTGGTCGCGCAGCGAGGTGCCGAGCCCGGCTTCGCGCGCCGTGCGGTCGACCAGCACGACCAGTGAATCGCCGCCGCCTCCAGCCTGCGCCACGCCCGCCGCGGCCATGGCTTGCGGCGCCGATGCCTGCATCCAGGCGAGGTCGGCGGCCTTCTGTGCGACGCGAGCGGACATCCTCTTGCCGGACGTCTGGAACGGCAGCACCAGCACGAGGTAGACGAGTGCGACGCCGACGAGCGCGCCGGCGGCATAGACCAGGTTGCGTTCGCGTTCGCTGAGGTTGTCGAACCAGACACGGACGTTCATGCGGCCCCCAGGCGGACTTGCAGGCGGCCCTCGACCAGTTGATCACGCGGGTTCGCGGACTGCAGTTCGACCGTCGCGCCATCGCGGCTCATGGCCTGCTTGATGCCGTCGAGTGCTTCCACGTTCGGTGCGACCAGATGCAGCTCCAGCACCCCCGCCCGGTAGCTGATTGCTTCGACGCGCGTGGCCGGCGACTGTGCGATGGCTTGCGCCAGCAACGACATCGCGGGGAGCAGGGCACTGCTGCCGCCGCCGGCGCGAGCCAGCACGCCCTGGATCTGCGCGCGCGGATCGACGATCGGTTGCCCGGGCAGGATCTGGTTGAAGGTCTGGGTGATCTGCGCGTCGAGCTGCTGCTCGGCCCGGTGCAGTTGCCAGAGCTTGAGGCCCTGTGCACCGAGGAAAGCGACCAGCGTGGCGGCTGCCAGTGCGGCGGGCAGCCGCCACTGCTTCAGTTGCGAGCCAAACGACGTCGGTGCCGCGTAGGCACCCTGCAGCAGGTTGATCGGCCTGGCGGCCGGCACCTGCGAGGCCAGCAGTGGCAGCGTGCCATCGGGCAGCAGCTTGACCTGCAGCGTGGCTGTGCGCGCCCGCAGGCCTTCGATGGCGTCCTTGTGTGCCGAGTAGTCGGCCGTCGACACGTAGAACGTGACGTGCTCGCCGGCCTCGGTCTGCTCGCCGAGCGCCAGATCGAACGCGACCTGCAACGATCCGGCGTCGAGGGCGTAGGTGGATTGATCGGGCCGGCTCACGTGCAGCGTGCCCTCGTCGAGCACGAGCACCAACGCATTCGGTGCAGACGGGATCAGCGAGGACTCGGCGTAAGCCGCGTCCGGGCGGATGCCCGCGGCCTCCCACATCGCCTGCCAGCGATCGAGGGTCGAACGAGCGACGATCGCGACGGGCATGGCACTCGACGACGCATCGCGATGGCCGACGGCAAAGTGCAGGTTTTCGAGGTCGGAGGCGAGGTGTTCTTCGAGCGCGAACGGCACCGCTTGCGCGATACGGGCCGCACCGCGGACCGGAGGCAGGTCGGGACGGGCGAGCGTGACATCGGAGGCAGGCAGGACCACCACGGTGCGGCGGCCCTGGGACAAGGCAAGCGCGTCGGCGATCGGGCCGCTTTGCACGTTGCCCGAACGGGCGCCGTTGGCGTCGACGATGAGCCAGGACGCTGGCGCGTCCTCCGACGCCCGGAGACGGATCACCAGGGTTTCAGTCATACGGTCATTCGGCTCCGAAACTGCGCAGGACAGGCCGCACCGTTCCGGCCCCAGCGCGCGCGAGGAGACTGTACAGGGTGAACTGGGTAGTGCCAATAGTGACCCATACCGTGGCACGGAAGTAAGTGCTTGATTCCGAAAGTGTGTCCTTGATCTGGTCGTAGTCCGCCTGGCCGAGCGTGCCGCGCAGTTCGTCGAGCGTCGGGAAGCACGCGTCCTTGCGTCGCTTGGCCAGGTCCTCGGGATCCAGGCTGAACTGCCGCTGCGACTCCGAGAGCGAGTCGAGCACGATGCCGGGTGCCGTGCAGACGTTCAGCTTGGTACCGACCGGCAAGGCAGCGACGTACGGCTGCAGGCGGCGAAAGCGGTCGGCGCCGAACTCAGGCAGCACCATGATCTCGCTGGCACGCGTTATCGGCATGTTGGCCGCGAGGTGCGGCGGATCGAGTCCCGTGTAGACCGAGTCTTCGGCGCCGTCGGGAAAGCCGGGCTGGGTGTCGGCGTCGATCCAGTCGGCCATGGCGGCGGCCCAGGCCGGCTCGATCTCGAGCATGCCGAGAATGCGCTCGAGTTGCTTGACCGCTTTTTCGTTGGTCGTACCGTCGCTGAACACGAGGTTGTTGAGGTTGAAGCGACCCTGCATGTCGTCGATGCGACCTTCGACGGTGCCGACGCCTTCGTCGATCGGCAGGGCCGACAGCGACTGGGCCCAGATCTCGCCGAGATGGTCCGTCTGCGAGTCCTTTGCGTCCTTGCGCAGGATGTCGGCGGCCCAGCCTTCCGCACCGAGTGCGACTTCGAAGCCCTGGTCGAGCGCGAACAGGTTGGCGCTGCGGCGCTGGTCGACCATGCCGCGGAACGTGACGTTGACCGCGAGAATCGTCGCGAGCGCGACGATCAGCACTGCCATGATCAGCGCCACGCCACGCTGGCGTGCCGGGAACGATGCGCTCTGCCGCCGGCGCATCAGCCCGCCACCTCGACGATGCGCTTGATCTCGCCCCAGTCCTCGAGGTCGAGCGTGACTTCGACCGCGGCGGGCCGCAGCCGTTCCTGCTCGACGGGATTGCCGCCCAGCTGCGGCCAGCGCTCGACCCACTCCAGCGATGGCGACATGAAACGGAATGTCACCGAGCGCACGCCGCTCAGCAGCCGCACGCGCACGGGCTCGGCAGCCTGCGTGCGATCGAGTACGCGCCAGTGGTCGCGCCAGAGGCCGTCCTGGTCCAGCCGGTAACCCACGCGTTGCAGTGTTGGCCGCGGCAGGCCTGCTGTGTTCAGCCAGCCGGACCGCGTGAACTCGAGCTTGTATTCGACCGAGTCACCAGCCAGCACGGCCGGAATCCGTTGCTCGCCGATCGGCTCACGGATCGGGCGCGGCTCGATCTGCGTGAGGTCCTGCGCCAGCGTCTGCACCGCTCGCTGCACTTCGCGCACGCGTTCGAGCCGCAACTGCTGGTACTCGGTCTGCTTCTGCAGCTGCGTATAACCCGACAACGCCATCACGCCGACGAACGCGAAAATGGCGATCGCCACCAGCACCTCGAGCAGCGTGAACCCGCCCACACGGGCCGCGGGACCGGCGGATCGGTGCTGGAATGCGCGGTGGCTCATTCTTCCGGGTCCGTCGGCGGGTCCGTCGGCGGGTCCGATGGCTCGCCTGGCGGCTGACGCGGTGGCGGCACGGACCCATCCGCGCCTTCGTCGGCGCCATCGGTGCCGGGCGCGCCCGTCCCGGCCCACTGCGTGCTGCCTGCACCGCCGCCGGCGCCGCCCACCGCTTCGCCGTAGAAACCGGAGACGTTGGCGAGCGGCGTGCCGTCGGGCGTCTCCGCCCGGCGCACCGCGATGTCGATGCGCCGCAGGCTGGCAACCTGGGTCTGCGTCACCTTCATCGTCCACTGCCATTGCTGGTCCGCGAATTCGACGCGGCCCGTCGATTCGGCGATGTCGGGAGTCCCTGCCTGCAGGCGACGCTCGGTCAGCACGTTCATGCCGATCCAGTGCGCCAGCGTCTTGTCGCGCAGGTAGGTGCCATTGCGCGCCGACTGCGTCACCGCCTGGATTGCCGCGATCATGCCGAGCGCGACGATGACGAGCGCTGCCAGCACTTCGATCAGCGTGAAGCCATGCTGGGCAGTCGAGCGGGTGGCGGAGGGGCGCATCGTCAGCGCTTTTCGCGGGTGTCGTCGTGCACTTCGATCCTGCCTTCGACCGTGCCACTCACGCGTCGCTGCTCGTCGGTGCCGTCGCGCGCAAAGCCGACGTCGAACGGAACCTGTTCGCCCGACGCCTGCAGGATCACCTGCGGCTGGATCGGGTTGCGCTCGGTCGCCGGCTCGCGCTGCTTCAATTGCACGTTGCGGTCCTCGAGCCGCAGCGACAGCCGCAGGCCTTCAGGCATCGAGCGCGCGCGCAGCAGGGGATCGTCCGCGACCGCGTTCCAGCGTTCGACGCGGCCGTCGTACGCGAGAAATTCGTAACCCGTGGCGTCGAGCCGCATGCCGATGTCGCGGCTCTGCAGGATGGCGTCCTCGCGCGTCTGCAGCAGGATGGCCTGCAGGCGCTCGGCTTCCTGCTGCATCTCGTGATCGCCGCCGAGCACGTTGACCGAGATCACTGCCATCGAGGTGAGGATGCCGATGATGACGACGACGACGAGCACCTCGAGCAGGGTGAACCCCGAGGTGCGGCGTGCGGCTCCCGGCCGCGGCACGGGACTATTCGATGTTCCAGTTGCCGATGTCGGCATCGGGTCCTTCGCCGCCCGGCTGGCCGTCGGCGCCGAGCGTGTAGAGGTCGTAGTCGCCACGGGTGCCCGGTGCGATGTAGGCGTAGTCGTTGCCCCAGGGGTCCTTCTTCATGCCGTCGATGTAGCCGCCTTCCTTCCAGTTCTTGATGTTCGGGTCGGCGGGGCGCGTGACGAGCGACTGCAGGCCCTGCTCCGTGGTGGGGTAGCGGAAGTTGTCCATCCGGTACAGGTTGAGCGCCGTTTCATAAGCGCGGATGTCCTGCTTGGCCTTGGTGACGCGCGCATCGTCGATGCGACGGATCACGTTCGGCGCGACCAGCGCGGCAAGGATGCCGAGGATCACGACGACGACCATGATTTCGATCAGTGTAAAGCCGCGCGGGCGGCGCAATCCGGTAAATGTCATGTGGAGTGCCGTGGTTGACGGTAAATTCCAGTGATCATAGCAAACCCATGCTGCTGGAACCGGCACACGCATGAACCTGGGACGTCTTCCGCAACTGCTGCAACTGGCGCAGCTCGGCGCACGCGCCTGGCACGCGCCGCTGGCGCTCGCGCTCGTCCTCATCGCGGTCCAGCTGCTCGGCGCGCCGGCGTGGGAGACCCTGCCCTACGACCGCGCCGCCATCCTGGCCGGCGGCGAATACGCGCGGCTCGTCACCGCCCATTTCTTCCATTACGACCTGGCACACCTCGCCTGGAACCTCGTCGGCCTTGCGCTCGTCGCCGCGCTTTTCGCCCGCGAATTCGACCTCCGCGGCTGGATCATCATCCTCGTTGCTTCGACCGTCGCGGTCGATCTCGGGTTCCTCGTATTCGAGCCGCAACTCGCATGGTATGTGGGGTTTTCCGGCGTGCTGCACGGCCTGATGGCAGCGGGGCTCTGTGCCTGGCTGTGGCGCACGCCCGATGCCATCACCGCGCTGGTGGTGGTCCTGTTCGCACTGAAGCTCGGCTGGGAGCACCTGATGGGACCGCTGCCGTTCACCGCCTCGACGCTGGCGGTGCCGGTCATCCACGAGGCCCATACCTACGGCGCGATCGGCGGTACGGCGGCGGCGCTCTGGATCCTTTGGCGGCAGCGGCCGGCGGCGGCATCGCTATAATCGCCGCGCAACATCAGGATTGGCCGCCGGATGGCCGACAGGGGAACACCGCCGATGACACTCGCTTTCGTCTTTCCGGGGCAGGGGTCCCAGTCCGTCGGCATGCTCGCCGAACTCGGCGCGGTGGAACCCGTCGTCCGGGCCACTTTTGCCGAAGCGAGCGACGTGCTCGGCTACGACCTCTGGTCGCTCTGCCAGGACGGGCCCGAGGCCGAACTCGGTTCCACGGAGCGCACGCAGCCTGCGATGCTCGCTGCTGGAGTCGCCACCTGGCGGGTCTGGATTGGTCGCGGTGGACCGCGGCCCGTGGCCATGGCAGGACACAGCCTCGGTGAATACACCGCGCTGGTCTGCTCGGACGCGATGGACTTCAGGACCGCCATCGACGTCGTCCGCTTCCGCGGCCAGGTGATGCAGCAGGCCGTGCCGCTGGGGCAGGGTGCGATGGCGGCAATCCTCGGGCTCGAGGACGCGGATCTCGACGCAGCCTGCAGGGAGGCGGCGCAGGGCGAAGTGGTCGAACCGGTGAATTTCAATGCTCCCGGCCAGACCGTCATCGCCGGCAATGCGAACGCCGTGGCCCGTGCAATCGATGCCGCCAAGGGCCGCGGTGCCAAGCGCGCGGTACTGTTGCCGGTGAGCGTGCCCTCGCACAGCAGCCTGATGCGCGGCGCTGCCGAGCGGTTGGCCGAGAAGCTCGCGACCGTGGACGTGCGGCTGCCGAACGTCGCCGACGTCTACACCGTGGACGTGCGCAAACACGCCTCGCCCGACGGCATCCGCCAGTCGCTCAAGGAACAGTTGTTCAAACCCGTGCGCTGGGCCGACACCGTTCGCGCCATGCTCGCGGGCGGAGCCACCACGTTCGTCGAATGCGGGCCGGGCAAGGTGCTGACGTCGCTCAACCGCCGCATCGAGCGCAAGCCGGAGCTCAAGATGCTCGCGCTCGAAGACCCGGCATCGATCACGGCCGCGCTGGCCGCCTGTGGAGACAACGCATGAGCAGCCTTGCAGGCGAATTTGCCCTGGTCACCGGCGCCACGCGTGGCATCGGCCGCGCCATTGCTCTGGAGCTTGGCAAGCGCGGTGCGCGCGTGGTGGGGACCGCCACGACCGCAGCCGGCGCCCAGACGATCGATGCGTACCTCAAGCAGGCGGACATCACGGGACGCGGCCTGGTGCTGAATGTTGCGGACACGGGTGCCGTCGAGGCGTGCTTCAAGGCTGTGGAGGCAGCGGAGGGCACGCCGTCCATCCTCGTCAACAATGCCGGCATCACGCGCGACGGGCTGCTCATGCGCATGAGCGCGGACGACTGGCAGGCCGTGCTCGATACCGACCTGAGCGCCGTGTACCGCACCTGCAAGGCCGTCATGCGTGGAATGATGAAGGCGCGCAAGGGCCGGATCGTGAACATCGCGTCCGTCATCGGCGTGATGGGTAACGCCGGCCAGACCAACTACGCGGCGGCCAAGGCCGGCATGATCGGCTTCAGCAAGAGCCTCGCGCGCGAAGTCGGTTCGCGCAACATCACGGTCAACGTCGTGGCCCCGGGATTCATCGTCACGGACATGACCGACGCCCTCGGCGAGGCGCAGAAAACGGCGCTGCTGACGCAGGTTCCGCTCGGTCGCCTGGGCTCACCGGGCGATATCGCGGCGGCCGTTGCCTTCCTGGCGGGGCCCGAAGCCGCCTACATCACCGGCGAAACCGTGCATGTAAACGGCGGTATGTACATGATCTAATTGCCTTTTCCGGCTAATTGGACCCTTGCCACGACCTTAACATAGAATACGCGCCCCATGCCGGTCCCTTGCAGGCCCGGATCGGCAGATTTTGTTTCCTTCCAAAGGATCCCTACGACAATGAGCAGTATTGAACAGCGGGTGAAGGCGATCGTCGCCGAGCAACTGGGCGTCAAGGAAGAGGAAGTCACCAACGAGTCCTCCTTCGTCGACGACCTCGGTGCAGACTCGCTCGACACTGTCGAACTCGTGATGGCGCTCGAAGAGGAATTCGAGACCGAAATTCCCGACGAGGACGCCGAGAAGATCACGACCGTGCAGCAGGCAATCGACTACATCAACGAGCGCCGCACTCAGGCCTGAGCAGCGCCTCGTGCCGGGCCGCCACGGAAGGCGGTCCCGCAAAATCGTTCCAGTGCATCTCCGGGGGGACCCAGCTTGTCCAGGCGCAGAGTCGTCGTTACAGGTTTAGGCATCGTTTCCCCGCTCGGCAGTACCGTCGCAACCGCCTGGGCAGGCATCGTGAATGGCCGCAGCGGCATCGGTCTCATCGACAAGATGGACCTGAGCGCCTTCCCGGCCCGCATCGGCGGCCAGGCGAAGGACTTCAATGCCGAGGAGTACATGGCGCCCAAGGACTTGCGGAAGTTCGATCCGTTCGTTCCCTTCGGCGTGGCCTCCGCCACCCAGGCCATCAAGGATTCCGGCTTCGAGGTCAACGAGGCCACCTGCGCGCGCATCGGCGTCGCCATGGGCGCCGGCATCGGCGGACTCTCGACCATCGAAGAGAACACGGCGAAGTGGCTCGAGGCAAAGACGCCGCGCAAGATTTCCCCGTTCTTCATCCCCGGCAGCATCATCAATGCGGCCGCCGGGCAGGTGTCGATCCAGCACGGCCTGCGCGGGCCGAACATCGCGCTGGTCACGGCGTGCACGACGTCGACGCACTCGATCGGCCTTGCCTGTCGCCTGATCCAGTACGGTGATGCCGACATCATGGTCGCGGGTGGCTCCGAGATGGCGTTCACGCCGCTCGGTGTCGGCAGTTTCTGCCAGGCCCGTGCACTGTCCCTGCGCAATGACGAACCCGCGCGCGCAAGCCGTCCCTGGGACAAGGATCGCGACGGCTTCGTGATGGCGGAGGGCGGCGGTGCCGTCGTCCTCGAAGAGTACGAGCATGCGCGGGCCCGCGGTGCACGGATCTACGCGGAGCTCGTCGGCTTCGGCATGAGCGGCGACGCGCATCACATCACGTCGCCGCCGGAAGACGGCGAGGGTGCGCGGCTCGCGATGACCGCGGCCATCCGCGATGCAGAGATCAACGTCGAAGCGATCGACTACATCAACGCGCACGCCACTTCGACCGAACTTGGCGACCGCGCCGAGACGATCGCGATCAAGCGCGCGCTCGGCGACCATTCGCGCAAGGTCGCGGTGAGTTCGACCAAGTCGATGACCGGGCACCTGCTCGGTGCCGCGGGTGTCGTCGAAGCGATCTTCTCGATCCTCGCGATCCGCGACGGCGTGCTGCCGCCGACGATCAACCTCGAGAACCCGGATCCGGAGTGCGACCTCGACTACGTGCCGGGCACCGCGCGCCAGGCGCCGGTCCGCATCGCGCTGTCGAACTCGTTCGGCTTCGGTGGCACGAACGGCAGCCTGATCTTCCGCGCGCTCGACTGAGCGCGCGCCACTGGCAGCCATGCGCGAAGCCGACCTGCTCGCGCTGCACGAGCGCTTTCCCACCCGTTATCCCGTCCTGCTCGAAAGCGTGAGCGGCGAAGAGCCGCTTGGCCGTCACGATGTCCTGTTCGCGCTGCCCGGCGAGCAGCTCTTGCAGTTGCCTGACGGCAGTCTGGCGGGCGACGTCCGCGAGGCGGCTGCCGGTGGCCGGTTCCTGGATGCGCTCGACCGCTGGGTCGCGCGGGAACGAGGCGCGGGCGACGTCGTGCCGGGCGAGGCCGTGTTCGCCGGCGGCTGGTTCCTCTACCTCGGTTACGAGCTTGCGGGCGAGATCGAGCCGACGCTGCAATTGCCTGCCTCCTGCCTGCTGCGCGCAGTGGCGTGGCGCATGCACGGCGCAGTGATGCGCGACCGGCGAACCGGCGAGTTTCGCATCGTCGCGCGCGACGCCGGGGTCCTGGAGCAACTGCGAGCGCAGGTCCGCGCCGATGTCGCCACGGTCGCCAGCGCGGAGATGCGGATTCCACCCGCCGTCTTGGCCATGGCGGTCGAAGAGCAGGAACCGCAGGTGTTCCTCGACGGCATGCACCAAGTGCTCGAGGCCATCGCGCGTGGCGACGTCTACCAGGCCAATCTCTCGCGCTCATGGCGCACCCGCCTGGCGCCTGGCGCCACGGTGCCGGACCTTTACCGGGCCCTGCGACGCGCAAACCCGGCGCCTTTTGCGGCACTTGCGCAGTTCGGCGATTTCGCGCTGCTCAGTTCTTCGCCCGAGCGCCTGCTGCAGTTGCAGGACGGCATCGCGAGCACCAGGCCCATCGCCGGCACGCGCCCGCGCGGGCGGGACGAGGTCGCCGATGCGGCGCTCAAGAGCGAGCTCAGGCTCAACGACAAGGAACGCGCGGAGCACGTCATGCTGGTGGACCTCGAGCGCAACGACCTCGGCCGTATCTGCCGCGGCGGCACCGTCGAGGTCGACGAGTTCATGACCATCGAGACCTACGCGACAGTGCACCACATCGTCTCGAACGTGCGCGGCGTCCTGCGCGACGACGTGACCCCGGGCCAGGCGATCGCTGCCGTGTTCCCGGGTGGGACGATTACCGGCTGCCCCAAGGTGCGGTGCATGAGCCTGCTCGCCGGGCTCGAGGGCGAGCCGCGCGACGCGTACACAGGGTCCCTCGGGTACCTCGACCTGAATGGCGCGATGGACCTGAACATCCTGATCCGTACGCTGACCGTGCGCGACGGTGAGATTGGATTTCGAACCGGGGCCGGCATCGTGGCAGACTCCGTACCCGAGGCTGAACTGGCCGAGACCCGCGCGAAGGCGCATGGAATCCTGCGCGCGTTGGGAGAACGACGATGATGGGTCGCAAGTTCGTGAATGGCGTCGAAGGCGGCAGCGTGTCGGTGGACGACCGCGGGCTGCAGTACGGCGATGGCCTGTTCGAGACGATGGGTGCGACGAACGGCCGGGTGCGGCGCTTTCCGAGCCACATGGCGCGTCTCACGGAAGGCTGTCACCGCCTGGGCATGCCGCCGCCGCCGGTCGACCTGATCGAAACCGATTGCCTGCGTGCCCTTGAAGGCTTCGGTGCCGCCGTGGTCAAGCTGACGCTGACGCGGGGTCCGGGTCCGCGCAGCTATCCGCCCCCGGTCGAGCCGAGCCTGACGCGCATCGTCGTCTCGACGGCGCAGCAGGTGTCCGAATCCGAGGCAGCGCGGCCGCTGATCCTGCGCGTGTGCGAGACCCGGCTGGGCCGCAATCCCCGGCTCGCGGGCATCAAGCATCTCAATCGCCTCGAGCAGGTGCTCGCCGGCGCCGAACTGCGCGAACCCGCGGTCGACGAAGGCCTCATGCGCTCGACCGACGATCGGGTCGTGTGTGCCACGGCAGCCAATGTGTTCCTGGTGCGGGGCGGCAAATTGCTGACACCGCGGATCAGTGATTGCGGCGTTGCGGGCGTGATGCGTGAAGTCGTGCTGCGCCTGGCGCAGGTGCTCGGCATTCACGTCGAGACTGGCGACTACACGCTCGACGACCTGGCGCAGGCCGACGAATGCTTCCTGACCAACGCCGTGCGCGGCATCCGGCCGGTCGGCTGCATCGTGGGCGTGAATGACTTCCGGCCGGGTGAGTTGACGGCACGGCTGCGCGACGCGGTCGAGACTGCCAACGAATGATGTCGGTGCGGCGCACGCTGCTCGCGGCTCTGGCGATCGCCGCGCTCGTCGTCGCAGCCGGCGCGCTGTACGTTCGTCACTGGCTGGCGCAGCCGCTCGCGATCGGCTCCGAACCCGCCATCGTCGAGGTCCAGCCCGGGCAAACGCTGACGGCTGTCGCGCGTGGACTCGCCGCGAGGGGTTTACTCACCCACCCGCGGTTGCTCGCCCTCTACGGCCGGTTCATCGGCGCCGATTCGCGGATGCACGCGGGAGAGTTTTCGATCAAGCCGGGCACCTCGCCCCGCGGCCTGCTGCAGGCCCTGGTGAGCGGCGCCGTCGTCCAGCATTCGGTTACGATCGTCGAGGGCTGGACGTTTCGCGAGTTGCGCGTGGCGCTCGCGGCGGTACCGACACTCGAGCACACCACGGACGGCATGCAGGACGACGCCGTCATGCGTGCGCTCGGCGAGGAGGGCAAGCCCCCCGAGGGCCTGTTCTTTCCCGACACGTACCTGTTCGGCAAAGGCACCCGCGACCTCGACCTGCTGCGGCAGTCGCGCGATCGCATGCGCAGTGAGCTGGCGCGGGCCTGGGCGTCACGGCACGACGACCTGCCGCTGAAGGACGACTACGAGGCGCTGATCCTGGCATCGATCATCGAACGCGAAACAGGGCATCCGGACGAGCGTGCGCGCATCGCCGGCGTATTCGTCGAGCGATTGCGCCGGGGCATGCGTCTGCAGACGGACCCGACGGTCATCTACGGCCTCGGAGCGAAGTTCGACGGCAACCTGCGGCGCGCTGATCTCGAGCGCGACGGGCCGTACAATACGTACACACGGGCGGGTCTGCCGCCGACGCCGATTGCGCTTCCCGGGGCCGCATCGCTGCGGGCAGCGGTGCAACCCGACGTGCGCGGTGAGCTTTTCTTCGTCGCGACGGGCGAGGGCGACGGCAGGCACGCGTTCTCGCAGACGCTGGCAGAGCACGAGGCCGCCGTCCGGCGGTACCTGGTGCGTTACCGCCAACAGCACAGCAAGGGTCGTTGAACAACGTGCAGGGCAGGTTCATCACGTTCGAAGGCGGCGAGGGCGTCGGCAAGTCGACGCAGATCAGGCGCGCGTCCGCCTGGCTGGAGGCAGAGGGTGTGGAGGTCGTGCTGACGCGCGAGCCGGGTGGCACACCCAGGGCCGAGCAACTGCGCCGCATCCTGCTCGAGCGCACCGACGAGCCCATGCCGCAATCGTGCGAACTGCTGCTGATGTTCGCGGCGCGCGCGAGTCACCTCGCCAACCTGATCGAACCGGCCGTGGCGCGCGGTGCATGGGTGCTGTGCGACCGGTTCACCGATGCCACCTACGCCTACCAGGGCGGCGGCCGCGGCTTGCCCGCAGCTGACATCGATGCGCTGGTGCATATCGTGCATCCGCAGCGCCAGCCCGACCTCACCGTGTTGCTCGATGCGCCCGTCGCCGTCGGCATGGCACGCGCGCGGGGGCGCAACGGCACCGCTGGGCCTGATCGGTTCGAGTCCGAGCGCGCCGAATTCTTCGAGCGTGTCCGGCAGAATTATCTGCAGCGCGCGGCGCAGGAATCGGCACGGTTTCGCGTCGTCGACGCGACCGGCGGACTCGAGTGCGTAGAACTGGCCATCCGCGCAGCCTTGCAGCCGATGCTCACCACCCGGGCGCCGTCGCCATGAGCCAGGACGCGGACGACGAAATCACTGGCAGCGCCAGCGACCAGGATTTCGCGCCGCTGCCGATCGACCTGCTGCCATGGCATGAGTCCGCGTGTGACAAGCTGACGGCAGCGGTGGCCTCCCGGCGCCTGGCGCACGGATTGCTGCTGCAGGGACCGGCCGGCGTCGGCAAGGAGCGCTTTGCCTCCGCGTTGGCAGCAGCGTTGTTCTGCACGGGCCGCGGCGAGCGCCTCGTGGCCTGCGGTGAGTGTGCCGAGTGCCTGCTCAGCAGGGCCGGCACGCACCCGGACCTGCACTGGTTGCGCATTCCTGACGACAGGAAATCGATCGGCGTTGACCAGGTGCGCGAAGTCTGCGAGCAGCTCTCGATGACGAGCATGCGACGTGGCTACCGGGTGGCGGTGATTGCGCCGGCCGAGAAGATGACACCGTCGGCGCAGAACGCCTTGCTCAAGACGCTCGAGGAACCATCGCCTCGCACCGTGCTGGTGCTGGTCACGGCGCGGCCGTCGGCCCTGTTACCCACGCTGCGCAGCCGGTGCCAGCGCATCGAGGTGGCACGCCCTGAGAATTCACTGGCGCTGCGCTGGCTCACCGAGACCCTCGGCAGCGTGCCGCCACCTCGCTTGCTTGCCGTGGCCGGCGGTTCGCCGCTCAAGGCGCTCGCGCTGGCGCCGCATTTCGCGGGTCTCGAAGAACAGATGACGGTGCTGCTCGAAGCACTTCTGGAGCACCGGGTCGAGGTCACGCGCGCCGCTGCCGACATGCAAGGGGCGGGGTTGCCGACGCGCCTCGACTGGCTCGAGGCGTGGCTCGTAGCCGCCGTCCGGGTCGCGACCGGGGTCGTCAATGAGAATCCCCTCACGTTTCGCACCGGTTCGTGCTTGCAAAGGGCGACGGCCGAGTTGAACATAACCAAGGCGTTCCAGGTATTGGATCGCTTGCGCGAGGCCCGCAGCCTGCTCGAAGGCTCGGTCTCCGCGCCTCTCGTGGTCGAATGCATGCTGCTCGAATTGCAAGCAGCGGCGTCGGCCCGCTGATGGAGCACTGAGAAGGTTGAAATGAGCCCTGCCCCCGCGCGACAACCAAACAAGCCTGGCCTGCTGACGCTCACCATCAAGGACAAGAGCGCGCTGTACCTCGCCTACATGCCATTCGTGAAAAACGGCGGGCTCTTCATTCCGACGAGCAGCAACTACCGCCTCGGTGACGAGGTGTTCATGCTGCTCAACCTGATGGGCGAGGACGAAAAGCTGCCGGTGGCCGGGCGCGTCATCTGGATGACACCCAAGGGTGCGCAGGGCAAGCGAACTGCCGGCATTGGCGTGCAGTTCAGCGAGCAGGATCGCGGCAACACGCAGCGCAAGATCGAGGCCTATCTCGCCGGCGCGCTCGGCGGCGACAAGCCCACTCACACGATGTAGCTTCGGACTGGCCCGAACTCACCGGGCTGCCAGCAACGAACCCGGTTGGAGATCTTGATTGAATAAACTGACGCGTCTTCTGTTCGTTCTCGTCACCGTGTGCGGCTGTGCGACTGCATATGCCGCGGAACCCGAGCAGGCTGAGACCAAGCCTGCGGCGGTGGCGCCGGTCGCAGCTCCCGGGGTTCCTGCGCCGCCCGTGGCTCCTTCGACTCAGGCTTTGCAGGCAGCTGATGCCGCCGCGACCAAGCCCGCCGCTGGCGAGGATAAGGCGGCTGCGCGTGTCCCGTCGGGTTACAAGGCCAAGAAGATCGATGGTGAGACGTTGTATTGCCGCAAGAGCACTCCGCTCGGCTCACGCTTTCCGACGGAGGTCTGCATGACGGTGGCCCAGTACGAGGAATCCGTGCGCCAGCGCGACGGGCTGCGGCAGGAGCTCACCGGCAAGCAGAAGAGCTACTCGATTTCGCAGTAGGGCTGGCGACTACTTCTTTCCCGTCAGCGGATCAGCGTATCGGCGAGACCGGTGGCAGCAATGCCGCCCCGCAATACCTGAGTTTCGAAACCCCGTTCGCTCAGGATGTAGGCCGCGGCAGAACTGCGCCGGCCGTTGTCGCAGACCACGACGTAGCGGATCGCCGGGTCGAGCGTCTTGATCTTCAAGCGGATGAAATAGAGCGGCACGTTGAGCGACGGCTCGAGGTGCCAGTGCTCGTATTCACTCGGCAGGCGCACGTCGAGCCACATGCCGCCCTTCGCCACGATCTGCAGGCCCTGGTCGTAGTCGACCCACTGCAGCATCGGCTCGTTGAGCAGGGTGTTGAAATCCTCCTTGGCGAGGCGCATCAGCACGCCGTCGGTCAGCATCGTGACCGTGGCATTGCGCGTGGCGCCGGAGATCAGCGCCTCCTCACCGAAGGTCTCGCCGATGCCCAGTTCCGCGAGGCGGATGCCTTCACGGTTGAGCGGAGTCTCGCGGCTCACCGAGCAACGGCCCGAGACGATCACGTAAAAGAAGTCGCCTTCCTCGCCCTGGCGGATCACCACGTCGCCCGCCGAGTAATTCATCCGCTGCAGACGCATGAACACGGCCTGCAGGTTGGCTGGCGGAATGCGGTGGAAGGCCCGGCTCTGCAGCAGCATGGTCATCCAGTCGTCCGACGACTCGTTGCTGGCGCCCAGTTCGCCGACTTCGTAGATGCCCGTCTGGTCCCAGGTGATCAGGACATCGAGCAGGTCGCTGTCGATGGACAGGTACTCGATCTTTTCGGAGGCCACCCGTGCCGTGCAGTGGCGGGGCAGGATCGGTGCGAGCGGATGGTGCGCATCGGCCGTGCCCCCGCGGATCGTGCCGATGACGCGACCGTTCGACAGCAGTTCGACCTCGCCGCTCGCGAGGTAGTACGTCCGCTTCTCCTTGTCGCCTTCCTTGAACAGCACACGGCCCTGCGGCAATTCGCGAATGACGGTCTTGCGCGCGAGCGCCCGGAGGTTCTCTTTCTTGAGCCCGTCGAGCGGTGAGAACGCACGCAGGACGCTGAGTTCGACGGTGGTTGGATCGCTGCTCATGAAGGACGGCTGCAAAAGGAGAATGATGGTATCACGGCGCGCCGGGCCCGCCGAAGCTCGACCAGCCCGGATCCGGCCGGAACCTGTCGCCGTATTTCGAGGCCAGCGCGTCGAGTCGTGCCACGACGTTTTCGACGCCACGGTCCCGCGCGTAACGCAACGGCCCGCCACGGAACGGGGCGAAGCCCGAGCCGAAGATCACTCCGGCATCGATGAGATCGCTGTCCGCCACCACGCCTTCCCGCAGCACCGCCATGGCTTCGTTGGCCATTGCCAGCATGAGGCGATCTTCCAGGTCGTCGGGGGCGCGTGCAGCGGGGTCGACCGGCGGCTTTACCGCCTTGCCGTCGCGCCATTCATAGAGGCCCTGGCCGGTCTTTTTGCCGAGCTTGCCCGCCGCGACCAACGGGGCCACGGCGTCGGGCGCAGGTCCGCCGAAGGCCGTCGACAGGATGCGGCCGACGTGCAGGCACACGTCGAGGCCGACGATATCCGCGAGTTCGATGGGACCCATCGGCATGCCGAACTTGACGGCGACCTCGTCGATCGTGGCGAGGGGCACGCCTGCGCCTGCGGCGAGCATCGCCTCCGTCATGTACGGCATCAACACCCGGTTCACCAGGAAACCGGGAGCGCTGCGACAAGGCAGCGGCAGCTTGTCGATGGCTCGCGTGAAGGCGAGTGCGGCGGCACGGGCCTGCGGCTCGGTTGCAGCGGACTCGACCACCTCGACCAGTGGCATCTGCGCGACCGGGTTGAAGAAGTGCAGACCCACGAGCCGGCCCGGCCGGGCGAGTCTTTCCGCGAGTGGCTCGAGCATGAGGCTCGACGTGTTGGTGGCGAGGAGTGCGCCGGGTTTCAACCGGGGTTCGATGCGCGCGTACAGCTCGCGCTTCGCCGCGGCGTCTTCGTAGATGGCCTCGATCACCACGTCAGCACGTTCGACGCCGTGGCCTGCCACGTCCGCCTGCAGTCGCGCGAGCTGCTCGGCCGCCCTGCCGGGAACGCGGCTGCGCTTCTCGAAGAAGGCACGCGCACGATCGAGTGCGGGCTGCACGAACTCGGCGCCTCGGTCCTGCAGGGTCACGGTAAAGCCGCGGAGCGCACACCACGCAGCAATGTCGCCGCCCATGACGCCGGCGCCGACGACGTGCACGTGGCCACCCGTTGGCAGCTCCTTGCCGCCCAATCCCTTCAGCCTCTCCTGCAGGAAGAACACGCGCACGAGGTTGCGTGAGGTGGAGGTGCAGACGAGCCGTGCGACCGACTGGGCTTCGGCTTCATAACCCGTGCGCGGACTCGCGCCGTGGCGGCGCCAGAGATCCACGATCGCATACGGCGCGGGGTAGTGTTCCTGGCGCGCTCTCCGGCGAACCTGGCTCTCGATCCTGCCGGCCACCAGACCGCGTACGAGTGGCAGGTTCAGCACGCGCTGACTCCATGGGGCCTGGCGCCGCGTGCGCGGGTGCAGCGCCAGCCGTTTCGCAGCGTCACGCAACTGCCCGGCCGGAACGATCTCGTCGATCAGTCCCGCCTGCAGCGCCTTGTCCGGGCGCAGGTTCTTGCCCGTGAGCATCAGGTCCATCGCCGTCGCCACGCCCACCAGCCGCACGGCGCGCACGGTGCCGCCGAACCCAGGATGAATGCCGAGCATCACTTCCGGCAGGCCCAGTGTGACCTTCGGATCGTCGGCGCAGACGCGGTGGCGGCAGGCCATCGCGAGTTCGAGTCCGCCGCCGAGGCAGTAGCCGTTGATGGCAGCGACGGTGGGGAAGGGCAGGTCTTCGAGCCGCTGCAGCACGCCGTGCGCCGCGCGGATCGATGGCACGGCTGCCGACGGCTCGCGCACCTGGCCGAATTCGGACACGTCGGCGCCCGCAATGAAGCCGCTCTTGCCGGAACGGATGACCAGGCCGGCTGGTCGCTGCAGTTCGGTCTCGCGCAGGCGCCCGTCAAGTTCTTCCATCGCGGCGCGCGAGAGCGAGTTGGCGCTGGCGCCGGGTTTGTCGAAGGTGAGCCAGGCGACGCGATCCGCATCGATCTCGAGCGTCCACTGGCGTGATGGCGAGGCAGTCGCGGCAGTGCTCATCCGTCCTCCATGAACGACGCGGACCGGGATCAGCCGGTGACGTGGAAATCGCAGACCAGCGGCCGGTGGTCGGAAAACGTGACCTCGGGGATCACGAAAGAGTCGATCTCGATGCCTTTCGAGTACAGGATGAAGTCGAGTTCCATGCGCGGCTTGCGCGCTGGATAGGACGGCAGGCCCGCGACGTTGGCACTGCGCAGTCCGCTCGCTTCCATGAACAGCGACATCTCGTGCTCGCCCCAGAACGTGTTGAAGTCGCCTGCGACGATCACCGGCTTGGCCGAGCGCTTCACGAGTTCGAACACCTGCCGCAACTGTGCGTGCCGGTGCCGGAACTTGAGGGAGAGGTGGACCAGGAAGACGCAGACATCGTCGAGTTCGAGTTCGATGATCAGGCGCTTGATGCCGGTGTCGAAGTAGTGGAAACGCTCCCCCTCGACGCGCGGTGCCGCCAGGAAGGCGTTGGACTGCTTGTTCAGGATCGGCACGAACGTGTTGAACGAATTCGCACCGTACTTGCACTGGTAGATCGAGTAATGCCCGAGCGAGTCGGCAATCACTTCTGCCTGGTTGACCTTGCCGGTGCGGATCGAGCCGGTGTCGATCTCGATCAGGCCCACGATGTCCGGATCCTGCCCCTTGATGAAGCGGGTGATTCCGGCCAGCACGCGTTTGTCGCTGCGGAGGTAGCCGGCGCCCGGGACCGGCAGGTGGAAAGCGGCCCCGGTGCCGGTGGCGTAGCGGATGTTATAGAGCAGAAAGCGCATCAGACCTCAATTCTACGGGTCTGGACGCTGATCCGGAACCGAATGCGCTAGGCTAGACTATTGCCGCTCCTCCAGGAGCAAGGCTGTCGATGGAGGCTCCGTGAATAGCATCACCCAGCAGAACCCGATCCGGCTTTTCGTCTGCCACGTATGGGTGGAGGACGAGGATTACCACAGGATCTTCGAGTACGTCGAAAGCAGTCCCAATTTCTTCTATCGCAACACCAGCACGCCGGACGCACGTCCGTCGGGCGACAAGGAGGCGCTGCGTGAGTCGTGGCGCAAGCAGATCGTCGAGGCCGAGGTGATGATCCTGCCGGCCGCGCTATACCGCAGGAACAGGGACTCGGTCGAGTTCCAGATGCACTGCGCCAAGGCGTACGACAAGCCGATCATCGTGCTGGAGCCGTTCGGCGGCACGGACACGATTGCCCCTGCCGTACAGGAACTGGCGGACGACGTAGTGCCCTGGGATCAGCGCCAGCTGGTCGACGCGATCAAGCGGGAGGCGCGCCACGAAGAAACGACTCGTTTCGACATGATCGAATTCAAGCTCGACTGAGGAAGGCGGGGACGTCGAACAAGTCATGGGTGAGCGTGTCGTCGTCACCGTTCGCGACGATGCGCAGGCGTGGCGCGCTTTCGCTGTCATCCAGCGCCGCCAGTATCGTGAACATTTCCAGTATCGCAGCCGCGTGTTCCGCTGCGTCCTTTTCCGACATCTTGCGCGCCGAGGCTTCGGGAGCAGTCATGCCACCCGCAGCAGGCGCTTCATGCATGGCTGTCCGCAGCGTGGTGAAGCGCTCGCGTACGGCGTCGGGCAAGTCCTGCTCTCGCAGCAGCGCGAGGTGGCGCCGGTAGGCATCGACCAGGCGCTGCTTCACCGGGCCCGTACCAACGAGCACCTGCAGCGCCGCATGAAAGTCGTCCGAATGTGCCGTCATCGCACGCCCCTGACATCAGAAAACTGTTATTTATCAGCCAACTAGACTTGATCGTTAATCCAAAATCTACGAATCGGTGGGATAAGTAAAAACCGTGGAGAATCAGCCGTCTAGAGCCTGAATATACGCCAATGTATTAGATCCGCAACCGTGCACGAACATCCAGCTTGGTCAGTGCAGGATGATGCACGGTTCACGTTTCACGGCAACAAGCGCACCTCGCCGCGGCCGCGCGGATCGGACGCGGCATCCCAGCCTGCCTCAGTGCGAACGATGAGTTGCACGTCTCCGAGCGGCCATTCATGCGGTTCCACCGTGTATCCCCGCTGCCGCAGCGCCTCCAGGGTGGCTGGTGCGAAGGCGCCGTCATAGGTCAGCAGATCGATCGGCACGCCCTGGTGATGGAATCGCGGCGCAGACACCGCCTGCTGTGCGGTCATGTGGAAGTCGACGACGTCGAGCAGAACCTGGAACACGCCGGTGATGATGGTCGAGCCGCCCATCGAGCCCACGACCATCGCGACCCGTCCGTCGCGGTCGAGCAGGATCGCCGGCGACATCGACGTAATGCAGCATGAAGCCCCCTCCGCCAAGGTTGCCGGCTTCCGGGTAGGTCACAGCCAGAACCAGGGCGCCTGCCACGGCTGCGTCAACGGCATTGCCCCCGGCTGACAGGATGCGCGCAGCGACGTCGGCGCTGAACGAGTCCGGCATCGCGACGGTGCCGCCCAATCCCGTCGACGCGGGCCTGGGTGCGGTGGCCTGTCCCGGCAGGGGGTTGCCCGCACAGGCGGCCAGCAGCGCGGTGCAGACGACTAGAAGCGAGCGGCGCAGCAGGTTCATGCGGAATCCATCAGGGTGGGCAGAGTTGAAATCCTAACGCAGCAGCGTCGGCCACACCCTGCGCTGCAGGTCTCTGCCGTGCACCTGTCTATAATCGAAAGAAATGGCTTCGATCCAACGCTCGATCCCGGAGTACCCGGCTCGAGCCCCGCTCACGCCCGCAGGACCGCAAATGACCAAGGCTGCCACTGAATCGACTCCTTGCCGCGGTTATGCCGCAGCCGATGCCCATAGCCCGCTGGCTCCTCATGCCTTCACGCGGCGGGCGCTGCGCGACAACGACGTGCGGATCGACATCCGCTATTGCGGCGTCTGCCACTCCGACCTGCACCAGGCACGCAACGACTGGCGCAACACGGTCTATCCCTGCATCCCTGGTCACGAAATCGTCGGGCAGGTTGCAGCCGTTGGCCCCGCGGTGAAACGCTACAAGGCGGGCGACTGGGTCGCGGTCGGCTGCCTGGTCGACAGCTGCAGGGAATGCAGCGAATGCAAGGCAGGCCGCGAAGTGTTCTGCCAGAAGGGCGCCACGCTCACCTACAACGGCAAGGATCGCCAGAGCGGTGAAATCACGTACGGCGGCTATTCTTCGCACATCGTCGTGCGCGACGAGTTCGTGCTGCGGATGCCCGACGGCCTCGACCCTGCGCGTGCGGCGCCGCTGCTCTGCGCCGGCATCACCACCTATTCGCCGCTCAGGCACTGGCAGGTGGGGCCGGGTTCGAAGGTGGCGGTGGCGGGCCTCGGCGGTCTCGGTCACATGGGCGTGAAACTCGCGCACGCCATGGGTGCTGAAGTGACGGTGCTCACGCGTTCTGCGGCCAAGGCCGACGAGGCGAAAGTGCTTGGCGCGCATCACGTGCTGCTTGCGTCCGATCCCGACGCGATGAAGCGCGCGACCGGCACGTTCGATTTCGTCCTCGACACGATTCCAGTGGTGCACGAGCTCGATCCGTACCTGCGGCTCGTCCGCACCCACGGGGCACTGGTGCTGGTCGGCGTCATCGACACGATTCCGGCGTTCAGCAGCCGCCTGCTCATCGGCGGGCGCAAGACGCTGTCGGGTTCGGCAATCGGCGGCATTGCCGAGACCCAGGAGCTGCTCGACTTCTGTGCGGCGAAGGGCATCGTCGCCGACTGCGAGATGACCACGATGCCGCGGATCAACGAGGCGTTCGAGCGCATGGAGAAGGGCGACGTCCGCTACCGCTTCGTCGTCGACATGCAGACGTGATCGTTGCCACGACGCTGACGGGCAGCAATGCCGACATCATCGGCGACGCGCTGGCTTCCGTGCTGCAGCAGGTCGACCGTTGCATCGTGATCGACACTGGGGCGAAGGACGACACTATCGACGTTGCGCGCCGGGTGGCGGGCGACAAACTGCTGCTGCGCGAGTTTCCGTGGAAGGACGATTTCGCCGCGGCGAGAAATTTCGCACTCGAGGCCGCGGCGGAAGCCGGCGCAACCTGGGCCGTCACGCTCGACACGGACGAGCGCCTGCTGTTCGACCGGGACTTCGACCTGGCTCGCGCCCTGGCTCGGACGCAGGCGCAGGTCTGCATGGTGGTCGACGACCTCGGCAGCTACTCGAAAGAACGCATCGTGCGCCTGCCCGCGAAGGTGCGATGGGAAGGCCCGACGCATGAATGCCTCATGGGACGCACCACCGCCGGGACACTCAGCCTGCGAGGTGTCCGCTTCCACGAGCTGCCGAAGGACCCCGCAAGCATCCGTCGCAAGTTCGAACGCGACGTGGCGATTCTCAAACGCTACACGAAGCAGCATGCGAAGCAGGCGCGGTGGTTCTACTACCTCGGCGCCTCGCACAAGCACCTCGGCGAGTTCGCGGCGGCGATCGATGCGTTCCGGACCTGTGCCGAACTGCGCGGCTGGGAAGAGGAGGGGGCGTGGGCGTGTTATGGCGCTGCCGAATGCTGTTGCAGCCTGCTGCGCTGGCTCGACGCCGTGCAGTTCTGTGCGGCGGGCCTTGCCATTCGTCCCGCCACGGCCGAACTCGCGTGGCTCGCGGGATTCGCTGCATACAAGGCCAAGCGCTACGACGATGCCGTGGCCTGGTCGAACATGGCAATCGCCAACGGGCTGTTCAGGGGCCGTGGTGCGCAGTTCGAGCGCATCGGCTTCCGGCATCCACCCGGGCTGTACGAAGGCCCGTTCGACGTGCTCCATTGGGCGTACAAGGCCTCAGGTAACGAGAAGGCGGCCGCAGAAGCGCTCCGCGACTACGAGCGCGCAAAGCGTGCTCGCGAGTCCGCGCGGGCAACTTGAGCGCGGCGCAGGAAGGGATCTTGTCGACACGAGCGGTACCCGAGATGGTGATCCGGCGCGGCGTTGCCGGCGACGCCGCGGCGCTTGCAGCGTTTGCCGCGCGAACGTTTGCCGAAGCCTTCGGTGACGACACCAGCACGGACGACCTGCAGGCCCACGTCGCCGCGACCTATCGGGCCGATCTGCAGGCGCATGAACTCGCGGACCCGACGGTAATCACGCTGCTGGCGCTGCACGACGCACGGATCGTCGCTTATGCGCAAGTCCGTCTGAACGAAGCGCCGCCATCCTGCGTTGCGATGTCCGACGCGGTCGAACTGCAGCGGTTTTACGCCGACCGGTCGGTGCGCGGGACCGGCTTGACGTTGCGACTCATGGAACACGCCCTCGACGCGGCGCGAGAGCTCGGCGGCCGGTATGCGTGGCTCGGTGTCTGGGAGCGCAACGCGCGTGCCATGGCTTTCTATCGCAAGGCTGGATTCGACGAGATCGGTTTCACTCACTACGTGGTCGGGTCGGATCGGCAGACCGACCGCGTGTTCCTTGCGTCGCTGTCGCCGCTCGACACGAAGAGAGCGGTGCGCTCACATGGCCGCAGTCACACGGGGCAAACATGAAGAAGTACAAGGTGGTGCAGTGGGCCACCGGCGGCATGGGAAAGAACTGCCTGCGCGCGGTGATCGATCATCCGGCGATGGAACTCGTCGGCGTCTACGTCTATGGCGCCGACAAGGCCGGCAAGGACGCCGGAGCCATCGCGCGACGCGAACCCACCGGTGTCCTCGCCACGCGCAACGTCGATGAGATCCTCGCACTGGACGCCGACGTCGTCATTCATGCCGCGCGGCTCGCACCGCCGTACGGTTCGCACGATGCGGACATCCTGCGTCTGCTGGCGGCAGGCAAGAACGTCATCAGCATCAACGGCTACAGCCGGCCACAGCATTGGGGTGGCGAGCGCGTGGCGGCGCTGGAGGCTGCATGCCGGCAAGGTGGGACGTCGCTGCTCGGCGCGGGCCTGAATCCCGGCTATGCCGGTGAGCAGCTCGCGGTCGTCGCGACGGGTGTGTGCACGGAAGTCGATCACATCGAAGTCATCGAAAGCGTGGATTGCCGCGGGGTCCGCAGCCCGGATTACGTCTTCAATATTCTCGGCTTCGGCGCGGAACCGAACGCAGTCGACCCGAACGATCCGGCCTGGGGCCCGTCGTCGTCGCTCAACGGGATGTATGCGGAAGTGCTGTCGACCATGGCAGAGCGATTGCACTTGCCGCTCGAGCGTGTGGACACCGAGCACCGGGTCTTTCCGGCATCGACGGATCTGCAGACCGGAGCCGGGGTGATCCCGAAAGGGCGCGTCGGCCACTTCAACTGGCGGTGGCACGGAATCGTGCAGGGCTCGCCGCGACTCACCATGTCCATACACTGGTACATGGAGACGGCGCACCTCGACAACCCGCACCCGCCGTTGTGGCGCATCCACGTGCAAGGTCAGCCTGGTGTGCGCATCGCGCTCGACCTGGAAAAGCGGGCAGGGGACACGTCACCGACGTCGGCCGAGCAGATCGCCGTGGCCGGCACGGTCATCAATGCGATTCCGATCGTGTGTGCCGCCCCGCCCGGCATCGTGACACGGCCACTGGCCACGCCGTTCAATTTTGGTCTCGCTCACCCGTCCCCGGCTTGACGCGCGGGACCTTGGAGCGCACGCCGGTCAATAAGGACTCCCGTCCTTGTGGCAATAGCCGCCGCCACCGGTGTAGCGGCCTGGCTTGAACGCCATGTCGATGTCCGAGTACTCGCCGCCGTCCTCATCGCTGCGATTGCCGGCAACGAGGAACGTGACGTCCTGTGCCGACCGATTCTGCAGGCAATGTCCGTTGCGCACTCCGGCAGGAAAACCGGCGCTGTCGCCGGCGACCAGCACTTCCTCGCCGTGGTCGGTCACCAGCACGACTTCTCCGGACAGCACGTAGACGAACTCGTCCTCGTGCGTGTGCCAGTGCCGCTGGCTCGACCAGGCGCCCGGGGTCAGTCGCACGAGATTCACGCCAAGGTGCGTCAGTCCGGCTGCGACTCCCAGTCGGTGCCAGCTGCGGCCGCGACAGGGTTGATCGAACGGTGCCGGGTAGCTGGATCCCGATCCTGACGGGGCTGCCTGCGGATCGATCCTGGACATGTCTTTCCTCCTGGAACCGCTCATTGCAATAGGGAAACGCCGTGGCGCGCTCGACTCCAGTGCGCATTGCATCATAATCACACTTACATGCATTCGGCACCGTCAGGAACACGCTTGCTACTCGGGAAACGTACCGCCGGTTTGCTCACGCTGACCGACCCTCGCGAGCAGGCGCTGCTGGAGCGCGCCTGTGCCGGGCTGGACACGCCGTCCCCTCGGGTCGTCAGACAGCTGTTCTGCCGCAGCATCGAAGGCTGGATGGGAACGCCGTGGTCGCCTGCTGACCCGGGCGCAGTCGCGCGGCGGACCGGCAAGGGAAGCTGATGACCGGCAGGTTCGATCGGTTGCCGCAGCGACGGCGCAAGACACGATTGCGCGTGGCCTCGTCGCAGCAGGACGGTTGCGGATCGATGAGCCGCATGGACGAGGATCTGCTGTCGCTGGGCGGCCTCACGATCGACCCTGGCACGCTGGTGCGTGTCATGGAACCGACGGCGGCCGCGTCGGCTGTGCTGTGCCAGCGACTGATGGCGGGCAACTATGACAAGCCCTTCCTGGTCGAAGACGGCAAGCATCGCGCGATGTGCTTTACGATCGATGGCAGCGTCCAGAGCGAAATGCGACTCGACGATCCCGATGCGCTCGTCAATGACTACACGCGCAAGATGATGGCGTTCCTGCTGTTCTGTCCGGAACCACGACGCGTCCTCATGATCGGACTCGGTGGCGGATCGCTGGTCAAATTCTGCAATCGCCACCTGCCGGCGACGCACGTCACGGTCGTCGAGATCGATGCCAACGTCATTGCACTGCGGTCGCATTTCAGGATTCCTCCGGACGGCACTGACCTGCGTGTCATCCACGGCGACGGTGCCCGCTATGTCGCAGGTCTGGCCGACTCACGGGATTTCCCGGATGTGCTGCTCGTCGACGCCTACGATCGCAATGGCATGTCGCGGTCGATCGCAGAACCCGCGTTCGTCGAGAACTCCCGCCGCATACTCGGTGACGATGGTGTGTTCGTGATGAACCTCGCCGCCCATGAGTCGGACAGCGCGATGTACCTGGAAACCATGCGCAAGGTCTTCGGCGAGCCCGTCATTCCGGTGACAGTCGGGTGGGGCGGCAACATGGTGGTCTTCGCAGGGCCCGCCTTGCGCGACCGACGGCGACTGGAGACGGCTCCAGAGAACGCCCGTCGCGTCGAGCGGACCCTCGATCTCGACTTCCGGATCCTTTCGGGGCTGGTGCAGAGGCATCTGCAGCAGGCGCAGTACCAGCCGGCGCAGCTTGATCCGGCGCAGCTGCCCGCTACCGGATCCGCCCGACCGCCGGAGTGGACATGAGTCGCCTCGCAGCGTTCGCCCGGCATCTGCTGCTTCATCGCGGATGGCGTGCGCTTTGCGTGCTGTCGGGCGCAGCACTTCTGCTCCAGGGTTGCAGTGGCCAGCCCCTGGATCCATGGCACACCGCGGCACTGACGGAGGAGTATCGGGCGGCGAAGGCTGATGAAATTCGCACCTTCGAAGACTACCTCCGGTTGGAAGACCGGTTGTTCGCGCAGCTCGACACGAAAGTGTACGCGCGCACCGAGACCGGGCCCGGCATGGCGCTCATGCGTTACAGCAAGGGCAGCGCCAGCGACCCGCGGGCTCGCGAACCCGACTGGAACCGCAGTTTCGAATTTCCTGCCGCAGCACCGGTCGGTGGCGTGCTGCTGTTGCATGGGATGTCGGATTCACCGTACAGCCTGCGGGCGCTGGGCGAGGAACTGAGCCGGCGCAACTATTGGGTCGTCGGCCTGCGCCTTCCCGGTCACGGCACCGCGCCATCGGGTCTGCTCAATGTCCGCTGGGAGGACATGGCCGCCGCGACGCAAATGGCTGCCGAGCATCTCGCGCAGAAAACCGGCAAGCAGCCGATCCACATCGTCGGCTATTCGACCGGTGCGCCGCTCGCCCTCGACTTCACGCTCAATGCGCTGGACGGCCGGACCGGGCCCGTGCCGGCCAGCCTGGTCCTGGTTTCGCCGGCCATCGGCATCCACGCGGCGGCAGCCGCGGCCGGTTGGAAGCGCCGGCTTTCCATTCTGCCCGGGCTGGGCAACCTGGCCTGGCTCAACGTCGAGCCGGAATTCGACCCCTACAAATACAATTCCTTCACGACCAATGCGGGCGAACAGGTGCATAGGCTGACGCGATCCGTGTCCGGTCGCATCGCGACCCGAGCGCGCGCGCAGCGGGCGGGCGAGTTGCCGCCGATCCTGGTGTTCAAATCAAACGCCGACTCGACGGTGTCGACCGACGCCGTGGTCACGCGGCTGCTCGGTCTCCTCGATCCCCACCGGCACGAACTCGTGCTGTTCGACGTCAACCGCGAAGCCGCCAAGTCCATGCTGCTGGTTTCCGACCAGCGGGCGTTGACCAATCGGGTGATGGGCGACAACCGGCTGCCGTTCGCCGTGACGCTGGTGACCAACGAGAACGACGAGAGTGCCACGGTCGTCGCCCGCCACCAGGCGCCGTTCTCGGCCGTGGTGTCGCAGACGGAACCGCTGCACATGGCGTGGCCAGCCGGCACGATTTCCTTGTCCCACGTGGCTCTGCCGATCCCGCCCGACGACCCGTTGTACGGTCAGCGGCCGCCCGGCAATCAGGACGTGCTCTTCCTCGGCCAGATGGCGATCCAGGGCGAGCGGGGCACGCTGGTGCTGCCCGCCGAATGGCTGCTGCGCCTGCGGCACAATCCGTTCTATGGCTATCTCGACGCACGGGCGCTGGCGTGGATCGACAGCGCCCGTGGACAACGCAACGACCGAGCGGAGTCGTCAGCGCCCACAGGGCAGGGCGCCGATCCGTCTCATTGAACGGTTCGCGTCTCGATGACCAGGTCGAGCACGAAGTGTTCCGTCGGTGCGCCGCCCGCGGCCCCGGCCTGTTCGAAACGCTTGACCCGCACCACGTGCTGCTCGCCTGCGACGGGCGCGTAGCCTTCGATGCCCTCGGGCAGCGCGCGCCACTCGCCCGGCGTTCCGCTCGCGAGGCCTTGCTCGTCGAAGTGGCGGTCGCGCACCATCAGGCACGGCCGTGCCGACGGAGCCGGCGCCACACACGGTTCCGGCGACACTTCGAGGAACGCGCGCGTGCCGGGTCCTCCGAACCGGGTTTCCGGCGTGGGCGTGCCGCCGAAGGTCAGGGTGGTGCCGTCGGCTGATGCCAGCCGCAGCTGCGGCGTACCGGCCTCACCCTCGATCGCAACCTGCAGAGTGCCGGTCAGGAACCTGGCGAATGCGGCATCGGCGTCTGCCAGCGGAGGTGGGCAGGCCATCATCGTCGACATACCCTGCCCGACCTGCATCTGCGCGGCGTCGGGCAGCTGGTAGGCGGCGCTCAGCCGATTGCAGCCGCCGGTGACGTTCAGCCGGCCGTCCGCGAACTGGACACCCAGCGGCTTGTCCGGTGTCGGGAAGAACGCAGCGATCGACTGGCCCGCGCCGTCGGTCGCCGACTTGAGCTGCCAGGAATTGGCGACCAGGGTCGAAGCAGTATCAGGCGTGGGCACGGCAGCGGTGGGTTCGGCGGGCGCTGACGCAACGGCCGGCGTCGTGGCAGCCTCCGGTCCCGGTGACTCGGGCGGCGTGCTGCGGGCGCAGCCGGCGATGCACAGCGCGGTGACGGCGAGAGCAAGACGATAAGGGCGATGCAGTGACATGGGCCTACTCCACTTTCAAGGGTTCATTCCCGGCACGGACTCACGAATGTGCTGCGAAAATTCCACGACGTCGTCGGCAGCGTTCACGGCGGGGTCGACCCGCGAGCGCCGACGCAGTTCCGTGAACGGGAAGGTCGCGTCCAGCAGCCGCACGTCATAGAAATACCGGTCGACCCAGCCGTTGAGATAGTGCCGCAGATCGATATCGCCCTTGCGGCCGGCCAGGTTGGCGTAGCGCACGATGTTGATCGTGCAGCTGTTGCTCAGCAGGTGATAGAACTCCGGCCGGTCGGCCAGCTGGTTGACGCGCTCGAGGTAGACCCGCAACAGCTGCCGCGCATTTTCCGCGGGCACCCGCAGGCGGTAGACGTAGACGTCTTCATCGCGGAAGTTCGTGCGGACGCCGACGATGTCGCGCTCTTCGCCCACCACGTAGATCAACTCGTACTTCTTGAACAGCGACGCGAGCGGGTCGAAGCCCTCGTGCACTTCCGGTCGCGTCTCGATCGAGATGTTGAGCGGGGGCGCGTTGTCGAAAATGAAACTGACGAACGTATGGCCGACGGGCCCCGGCATCCAGTACGAGATGAAGAAATCGAGCCCGGTCAGGTGCGACAGCGACACCTCGCGCTCTTCGTAGCGCACCGTGAAATCGTCCCGGCTGCGGTAGTCGAAATCGCGCACCCCGGTGATGCGCACGCGGTCACCCTCGATGGTGGCACGGGGCATGACCGCGACATCCTGCCGCCATTCGCGATCGTGCGAGGGCTTGATGAAGCCCCAGCCGACGAGGACGACGAGATACAACCCCGCGAAGACCCAGCGCATGCGTGGCCGGCGCGTAATCCACAGGGCCCAGATGCCGAACGCCGCAAACGCGATCGCGAGCGCGATCCGCAACCCGGCCCAGGGCAAGGGGGAAAAGTAGAGGGCGAGGGATCCCCAGGCGACGACCAGGGCGAGGAACAGGAACCGAATCCCCTTCAGCAGCCAGCGCGTAGTCCTCCGCAGCCAGCCAGCCCGGACGCCGTCCGGGCGCGACTCGGCGGACGTCATGGGCCGGACGCTACGACGCTTTGCGGCTGCGGCGCAATCGAGCTGGCGATATCGACCCAGCCGCCACCCATCGCCTGGTACACGTTGACGACCTGCGCGTAGCGATCCGCCTGCAGGCGCACCGACGCCAGGTCGGCGGCAAACAACTCGTTCTCGGCCACCAGCACGTCGAGGTAACCCGCGACACCCTTGTCGAATCGCAGCGTCGACAGCCGGGCGAACTCGCGCAGCGAGTCCACGCGCTTCTGTTGCATCGCGACCTCCTGGACTTTTTTCTGCGAACCCGTCAAGGCATCGTTGGTCTCGCGGAACGCGTTCAGGACCGTCTGCCGGTAAACCAGTTCCGCCTGCCGATTCTGTGCTTCGGCCGCTTTGACCTGGCCCTTGATGCCGCCGAACGTGAAGATCGGCCCGGTCACGCCAGCTCCGATCAGCATCGTGGTCGCCGGGTCGGTGAGCAGGTCGCCCAATGCCGTGCTCACGCTGCCGAGCGCGCCCGTGATCGAGATGTTCGGGTAATAGAGTGCTTTCGTGGCGCCCACGTTCGCATTAGAGGCAACCAGGTTCTGCTCGGCCTGCAGGATGTCCGGCCGGCGCTGCAACAGCACCGAGGGCAGGTCTGCCGGAATCTGGGGTGCGACGAGTTGCTCGAGGGTCTTGCCGCGCGGGATCGGCCCCGGGTTGCGCCCGAGCAGGATCGAGATCAGGTTTTCCTGCGCCGCGATGGCCTGCTCGAAGGCCGGGATGGCCGCCAGCGCCTGCTGGGCCTGCGAGTTGATCTGCATCACCTCAGTCTTCGCGACGACGCCGGCCTTGAAGCGCAGGTCGAAAATCCGCGCGGTCTCGTTGAAGTTGCTGGCCGTTGCCTGCGCGATCTCGAGCTGGCGGTCGAGTGCGCGCAGCACGATGTAGCTGGTCGTGACACTCGATACCAGCGACAGCACCACACCGCGTCGCGCCTGCTCGCTGGCATAGACCTGCGCCTGCGACGCTTCACTAAGGCGCCGCACGCGCCCGAACAGGTCAAGCTGCCAGGCCGCGCCGAGCGACGCCTGGTACAGGGAGAAATAGCTGTCGGCACCGGCCGGAAGCGGCGGCTGGCCGACACGGCTCGCCTGCACCCGGCTCGCGTCTGCACCGTAGCCAATCTGCGGGTAAAGTTGTGACCGCGTCGCGGTCAGCGCGCCGACGAATTGATCGACCCGCGCGGCGGCGATGCGTACGTCGAGGTTCTCGCGCAGCGCGGCGTCCACCAGTTCGTTGAGCACCGGATCGCCGAACTGCTCCCACCACTTCGTATTCGCCACTTCGGCGGCCTGCGTGTAATCGATGCGCCACGCCGCCGGTGTCTGCACCTCGGGGCGTACGTAGTCGGGACCGGGCATGCAGCCGGTGATGCCGGCTGTTGCGAGCGCCAGGATCGCGTATGTCTTCATCTCCAATACATTCCTCTGGTGCGTGGCGGGCCAAGTCTGCGCCGCCCGGAAGCGGGCAGCTGCGAGTTTAGCCCGCTTCGTGCAATCCTGTTTGTGCCGGGAAGCTTGCTGGCCTTGCACTTGCGTCGCACGTGCAGAAGCCCGTGCACGGCAGGTTCCAGTCTGCGGTAATTTACCTTATGACGGCTGTCGGCACCTCTCCCGGTTGCCAGAGCTGCAGCATCATCCAGCGTCGAAGGATCCTCATGGCACACGCAGACCGGGTCGAATACGGCAGTCACACGACCACGGGCCGGTGGCGAACGATCATCGCGCTTGCCGGTCTGCTGCTGGCGGGCAGTGCCCAGGCCGCCCCACCGGACCTCGCCAAGGCCGAGCAACTGCTGCGGGCGGGGCAGGCGGCCGAAGCCAAGGCGCTGTTCGAGCAGGCGCTCGAGGCCGACCCGAGTTCGGTCGGTGCGCATCTCGGGCTTGGCCGCGCCTATTACGCGCTCGGCGAGTACGCGCGCGCGCGGATCGAATTCGAAACGGTGCTGCAGTACGACAACCTGCCGAACGACCTGCACGGCCAGACCGAGATCTACGACCGGGCGGCGGCGGACTACGCCGCCGGCCGGCAGTGGGTGCCTTTTTATTACGCCGAGACCGGTATCGGCAACTACCGGGAAAACAGCTCCAGCGCGACGGACATCTTCGGCGGCGCGGGCGACTACGACACGTTCCTGCCGATCCGGGTCGGCGGCGGCTGGAACAGGAGCATGACCGAGCGGCACTCGTTCAACGGCACGCTCGACTACCGCTTCCGTGCGTATGACGAAAGCGGCCGGCGCAACGATTCGGACCTGCGCTGGAACTTCAACATCAGTCGCCCGGTGGATGACGACAACCTGCGCTTCGGACTGCGTGGCCGGAACAGCTATCGCGGCGACGGCCAGTATCGCAATGACTGGGGCCTGTTCGCCGATTACCGCATCGGGCTCGGCGCCAACGACCAGCTCACCATCGGTGGCGAGGTCCGCGAACGCCGCTACCCGCAAGGTCCGCTGCGCAACCGCACGCGCGACATTGCCGAACTCACCGCCAGCTGGACACACTCGCTGCCGAACGGCCGGACGTCGCTGACCCTCGGCGGACAACTGACGCAGGAGTGGGCGACGCAGGAACGTCCGGACGGCAATGCCTCCATGTGGGGTGTCAACGGCGAGGTCGATCATTCGTTCCACGACACCCTCGACGGCTTCTTCTGGTGGTCCTACGTCAACGAGTCGTATGACGACGAGCGTCCGGACTTCACCTCGGATCCCGACTTGCTGCGGGTTCGCAACGACGACCTCTGGAATTTCGGCGGCGGACTGGTGTGGGGCTTCGCGCCAGGCTGGTCGCTGCGCCCGACGTTCGAGTACAACTGGGAAGACAGCAACATCGACGAGCTGGCCTACAGCTCGACCGAGCTCTGGTTGACGGTCCGCAAGTCGTTCTAGCCGGCCGCCGGCCTCATTGCGGCTGGTCGGGCTCGCCAGGCTCGGGCGCTTCGCGTTCGATCAGGTCGGCGTCGTGCAGGTCGCTCTTGGATTCCTTGACGACCCGGGTGTTGAGCGGGCGGATGGTGTCGATCCGGCACAAGGTTCGGTCAGCCTGGACGCTACGCTGGACGCCTCTGGTTTGAACGGCGCTGTTCTGGATGGTGCTGCCCGGGACGCCGCTGCGCTGGACGACGACGCTGTCGAATCCGGCCGAGACCCGGCCGGTGCGGGTCGTGAGGCCGATCGACGACGCGAAGACCATGTCGGGACAGCGATGCGTCAGTTCCAGCAGGAATCCGCGATTGCTGCTGGTCCACACCGTCAGGGCGCTGTCGCCGATCGCGCGCCAGCCCCACAGGCGTCCGGGACTGTGGAAGCTGCGGACGGGCTCACCGGCGTGGGCTCGGTAGAACTCGAGTCGTTCGGCCGGCGTCATCCGGGTGGTCGACGTGGCGCAGGCAGTCACGAGCACCAGGGCACTCAGCAAAGACACGGTTCCGCGCAAGCCCATTATTCTTCCCCTTCGATCAGACGCCGCGAAGCAGCTTAACATTCGCCCCCCCGGCCTGGCAGCTCGCCGCTGCCAGGCGATTGATCCGTCTTGTCGCCGTAGTCTGGTGCCGTTCAGGAAACGTATTCATGCACAGCCGCTCCACCAAGGGCGCAACGACCGCCAGGACCTCGTGGCTGCCGATGGCCGCGATCGCGATGGGCCAGGCGCAGATGTCATGGAACATCAACGCGCTGCCAATCTCCATCGGCGGCATCAGCGCCGAGTTCAGCACGCCCCCGACCACGGTGGTCACCGCAATCGTTGCGTATTCGCTCGGCGTCGCCGGCTTCACCATGTTCGGCGCCAGGCTCGGCCAGCGGTTCGGTGCGCTGCGCGTGTTCCGCTGGATGACCGCGGTGTTCCTCGCCGCCATGGTGGTCATGACGTCGAGTGGCAGCCCGGCAGTGATGATCGCGGCGCAGACCGTGGCCGGGTTGGCGTCCGCGGCGATCATACCGGCGCTCGTCGTGCTGACGGCACACCACTACAAGGGCAAGCAGCAGGCGACGGCCCTCGGCGTGCTCGGCGCCGTGCAGGCCATCGCCACGGTCGTCGCCTTCTTCGTGGCGGGCGTCGTGGGTACCTACTTCGGGTGGCGCTACTCGTTCGGACTGCTGATCCCGTTCTCGATCGGCGTGCTGCTGTTGAGCCGACACCTGACGCCGGTCGAGAGAATGCCAGGCGCCAGGATCGACAGGCTGGGTGTCGTGCTTGCCGCCGTGGCGGTCATCCTGATCAGCATCGGGTTCAACAGCCTCGACGACTGGGGCCTGCTGCTGGCAGGTGACGCCGCGCCGTTCAGCGTGCTCGGCCTGTCCCCGGCGCTGGTCATGATCGTCTGCGGCGCAGTGGGCGTGCAGTTGTTCATCGCCTGGACGCAGGGCCGACAGGCCGCGGGACAGACGCCGCTGCTGGCGCTCGTCGTCATCGAAGCGCCGCCGGACCGCGCGGCGGTGATTTCGATGATGGCGATCACGATGCTCGGCAAGGCCATCACCTTCATGATTCCGCTCTATATCCAGATGGTCCAGGGCAGGACCAGCCTGGACACGGCCATCGCCATGATCCCGTACCAGCTGGCGGTCATGGTTGCGGCGATCCTGGTCGTGAGGCTGTTCGGACGCCTGACGCCGCGGCAGATTGCGCGCGGCGCCTTTGCCGTCGTCACCGCAGGGACGCTGCTGCTGGCGGTCGTGATGCGCAACGACTGGAGCAACATCACCGTCGTGCTGGGGCTGATGCTGGTCGGTCTCGGTCAGGGCGGGCTGGCCACGCTGCTGTTCAACGTACTGGTCACGTCCGCGCCGAGGGAATTCGCCGCCGATGTTGGCGCACTGCGCGGGACCGTCAGCAACCTCGCCGGCGCGGTCGGCACGGCGGTCACCGGCGCGCTCGTGGTCGGCATCCTCAGCGCGAACATCCAGCGTGCCCTGGTCGATCATCCGACGATCCCGCCGGGGCTCATTTCGCAGGTCGACCTCGACAACGTCACGTTCGTCAGCAATGACCGGCTGCTGGACGTGATGTCGCGCACGTCGGCGTCACCGGAGCAAATCGACGCGGCGTTGCAGATCAACGCGGACGCGCGGCTGCGCGCGCTGCAGATCACGTTCCTGCTGTTGACCTGTCTTGGCCTGCTGGCCTTGGTCCCGGCAGGGCGGCTGCCCGGCTACAAGCCTGACGAGGTGCCGGGCTGACCCTGGGGCCGCTGCATCCTGCGCAGTTACGCGCCCGCCGGAAATCGGCGTTAAGATCGAGGTACGAGTACCCATCGCAAGAACAAGGAAACAACATGCGTTACGTGTACATGGCGCTGATTGCCGTTTTTGCCGGCATCGTCATCCTGTTCAAGGTGCAGAATCTCGAGACAGTTACCATCACTTTGTTCTCGGCCAGCGTCTCGATGCCGGTCGCGGTGCTGGTCCTGCTCATCTACGTCCTCGGCATGCTGACCGGCGGCCTGCTGCTTGCGCTGTTGCGCTCGTGGGTGCGCGGCGCCGCGCGGCGCAGCTAGGCCGCATCGGGCATGGCGACCCGCACTCGCTACATCATCGCGTTCACGGTTCTGAGCGTGCTGGCGGCCTTGCTGCTGCCGGCCATGCCCCAGCCCGTCTCGTACCACGATTTTGCCGATCACAGGGAGATGCTCGGGGTCGCCAACTTCCTCGACGTGGCGTCCAACGTGGCATTCCTGGCGGCTGGCCTGGCGGGCCTTGCCGTCGTCCTGCGGCCACGCACGGTGTTTGAATCGAATCGCGAGCGCTGGCCCTACGCGGTGTTCTTTGCCGGAGTGGTGCTGACCGGGCTGGGCTCCGCCTACTATCACCTCGTGCCCGACAACGAGCGGCTGTTCTGGGACCGCCTGCCGATGACCATCGCCTTCATGTCGCTGATCGCCGCGCAGGTTGTCGATCGTATCGACACGAAGACGGGGCTCGCGCTGCTGGTGCCGATGCTGCTGGTCGGTGCGGCGTCGGTCCTCTACTGGAGGGCGACGGAGCGGGCAGGGGTGGGCAACGTGATGCCCTACGCCGTGCTGCAGGGATATTCGGTGGTGATCCTGTTCCTGCTGGCGCTGCTGCAGCCCTCGCGCTACACGCGGGGCAATGACATCTACTGGGTGTTCGCGGGCTACGTGCTCGCAAAACTGCTCGAAACATTCGACCGGCAGCTGCTCTCGCTCGGCCACATGGTCAGCGGCCATACACTGAAGCACCTTGCTGCCGCCTTCGCCGGCCTCGTGGTTTGCCGGATGCTGTGGCTGCGTAGCCTGCGGCCGGGAGCCCTGGCGGTTCAACCGTTCCGGCGCTTCTCCTCCTGAGCCATGTCGTGCTCGAGGAAGAAATTGACGAATGCGCGAATCGCGGCGATGGCAGCAAGTTGCCCGATCTCATCCCAGCTCGGTGCGAAGGAAGTCTGGATGATGTCGGCCGCAAGCTGAAAGGTCAGGCCGACAATCAGCCAGCGCGCATATTGAACGTAGCCACTGTGGAAATTGTGGCCAGCTGCCGATGGGTTGACCATCGCGCGCAGGCTCTGGACGAAGGCCTGGATCGTCCCGAAGGCCACGACCAGCAGCGCCATGATCTGGATGATCGTGACGACGTTGAAGGCGATGACAGTCAGCCAGTCTTTCATCAAGTTCTCCTGTCTCGCCCAGGATTGCCGGAGCGGCGAGCAATGGGCGGCGAATGGTTCATTCCGACGGCTACGCCGCCGCGATCGCTTCAAGCTCCATTCATGGAGTTTCTTCGCCGCGGTGCCGAACTGACCCAGCTGATAGACGGCTGCGCCTGCCGGCGAGAACGTGAACGACTCGAACGGTTCAGCGAGCATCTTGTCGAGGTAGTCACGCGGCGCAATGCCCGTGGTGACGTGCGGACTGAAATGTTCGCCGGCCGACTTCTGTACGAACGTCGACACGTAATCGATCAGCAGCGGGTCGATGACGGGATCCTCCGGCGTCGTGGCGAAGGCGTCCGAGCCACCGGTTGCCACGGTGAACGGGGCAACGGCATCGATCAAGTCCCGCTGCAGATCGCGCAATTCAGGGCTGCGGTCTGGCGACGATGCCGGCCAGTCCGAGGGCGCCGCTCGGGATGTAGTAGTACTTGAAGGCCTCCATCCGCAAGCCGAGCACATTGGCGCCGGCAAAGACCTTGCCGGCGGCAGCGATAGACCTTGTCCAGGTCCGCCGTGTTGACGAAACGCTGCAGGAGCGTGACGTGCGGACGGTGCGTCGCATCCAGCGCGAACCCTTTGGGGAAGACCTTCAACAGCCGGGCGTTGTTGGCCTCGGCACGCTGCAGCATCGTGGCGTCGGGCTCCAGCAGGATGTTGATCGCGGTGACGGGGCTCGGCGCCGACGGGAAGACCTGCTTCCAATCGTCCTTCATGCTGACGACGGTCCAGCCGGCTGCTCTTCGCCTGCTCGTAAAGAGCCGGCGTGAAGGCTCCGAGCTGCGGCTCGGGTAAGCCCTGTGCCGGGCCGTAGGCGTATTCGCGTGCCGCGTCATCGTGCAGCACGAGCAGTCCGAAGCGCGCGCCGCCGCTGCCCAGTGTGTATTCCAGCATCTGCTGGTCACCGACGGAGTTGCCGAAGGCTGCAGTGGGCGCGCGACCGATGTGCTGGTGGATGGTGACCGGCTTGCCGGCCTTGTCGTTGTTGAAGTTCAAGTGCGGCAGGCGCATGAGAACCGGCTTTCCGTCGCGCAGCTCGAATCTGGTCTTGATGCTGCTGCCAATGACCTGCTCGGGTGTGACGCCGTAGATGCGCTCACCCCATTGGCGCACGAACTCGATGCCGCCGCCCGTGACGATGTAGTTCCTGAACCCGTTGGCGCGCAGGTAAGCGAGCAGCTCGAGCATCGGCTGGTAGATCATTTCGGTGAAGAGCCTGCCGGTCTGCGGATGCTTCGCGGTGGCAATCCAATCCTCCACGATCCGCCCGAACTCCACGGTGGTCATTCCCGCGTGGGTGGCCATGACTATTTCGAGCAGCGCCTCGTCACCGCCGGCGATCGTGGCCTTCAGATCCCCCTTGAGCAGCGAGGCGAACGGTTCCGTGCTCTTCCATTCGGGGTGCTGCGACTCAAGGGCCTTCACACGGTCGAGTGCGAAATACACTTGCACGGGAACCGGCGTCTCGCACCAGAGCGTCCCGTCGTTGTCGAAGGTGGCGATCCGTTCGGGGACGGGGACAAAGGATGGCGAGCCTTCCCTTGTCACTTTCTCGACGAATCTGACGATGCTCTGCTTGGCCGACCTGTCGTTCCAGGATGGAAGTGGGTCGACGGCCTTGGCCGCGTCTGCGGACGACAGCGGACCAGGCATGACTTCGGTGGATGATTCTTTCTTCATGGCAGTCTTGCAGGTGTGTCGCCATCCACGCCGGGAACACGTAACGAGACCCGGGCGACCGATCGATCGGTCGCCCGGGCCTGCTGAGACACCGCGCCTGGTCGTCAGGCCGGGCGCGGCCCCATCGCTGCGGCCGATGGAGCGGGCCGGTCAATCGGCCCTGGTTGCTTCCAGATCGCGCATCACGGCGTCGAGGTTGAACGACGCCGGCTTCTGCCGCGGCGGGAACTTGACGAAGTTTTCCATCTGGCTGGCGACCACACCCTGCATCAGGTAGACGGCAAAGGCATTGGAAATCATCCAGTCGTAGTACGTATTCGAGTTCTCGTCGGCCCGCTCGAAGGGGTCACGCCGCAGATTGAAAAGCTTCGGGACTCGCAGCTTCACGAACGGCTCCATCCAGCAAGCCAGCTGCTTGGCGCGCTGCTCCATCAGCACCATCTTCCAGTCCTGCACACGGATCGCCATGATGTCGCCGTCGTCGCTGATGTAGAAGAAGAAATTGCGCGGGCTCTCCTTCACCTCGCCCTTGAGGTAGGGCAGCATGTTGTAACCATCGATGTGGACCTTGAAGGTCTTCTTGCCGGCTTTGTGGCCCTTGAGAAGCTTTTCCTTGATGTCCGGCACGCCGGCGGCGGCGAGGAAGGTCGCCAGCCAGTCCTGGTGCGTGACGATGCCGTTGAGCACCGTGCCCGCCTTGAACTGGCCCGGCCAGCGCACGAAGCAAGGCACCCGCCAGCCGCCTTCCCAGTTGGTGTTCTTCTCGGAGCGGAATGGCGTGATGCCTGCGTCCGGCCAGGTGTTGAAGTGCACACCGTTGTCGGTGGAATACATGACGATGGTGTCGTCGGCAATGCCCAGCTTGTCGAGCTTGTTCAACATGAGGCCGATGTTCTCATCGTGCGCGACCATCACGTCGTTGTAGTCGCCCTGGCCGCTCTTGCCCTTGTGCTTCTCGGCACAATGGGTGCGGAAGTGCATCGCCGTCGTGTTGTACCAGAGGAAGAACGGCGTCTTGGCCTTGTGCGCCTCGTCGATGAAGCGCAGCGCATGCTTGGTCACCTCGTCGTCGATGGTCTCCATGCGCTTGATGGTCAGCGGGCCGGTGTCCTTGATCGTCTGCCCGCCCTTGCCGTCAGCCTTGCAATGCAGCACACCGCGTGGGCCGAACTTCTTCTTGAACTCCGGGTTCTTGGGGTAGTCGGGTTGCTCGGGCTCTTCCTCTGCGTTCAGGTGGTACAGGTTGCCGAAGAACTCATCGAAGCCGTGCATCGTGGGCAGGTGTTCGTCGCGGTCGCCCAGGTGGTTCTTGCCAAACTGGCCGGTGGCGTAGCCTAGCGGCTTGAGCAGTTCGGCCATGGTCGGGTCTTCTGCCGACAGGCCGTTGGGGGCGCCGGGCATGCCCACCTTGGTCAGCCCGGTGCGGATCGGGTTCTGGCCGGTGATGAAGGCGGAGCGGCCGGCGGTGCAGCTTTGCTGGGCGTAGTAGTCGGTGAAGGCCACGCCCTCATTGGCCACGCGGTCGATATTGGGGGTGCGGTAGCCCATCTGGCCGCGGCTGTTGTAGCTGATGTTCCACCAGCCCACGTCGTCGCCCCAGAGGATCAGGATGTTCGGCTTTTTCGCTGGCATGGTCTCTTCCTTCTTGCTCACTTGTCTGTGCTGACGCCAAATCCGGAGTGGCTCGAAGCAACCCGGTTCCAAGAAATCTAGGGGCCCGGCGGTGCCGTGGCTTCGCGACCGACCCGGCTGAAGGGCGAACTCGGCGCCTTGTCGCCGTGGCAGAAGCGGAAACTTCTTGCCGCTGCCGCAGGGGCAGGGCTGGTAAGCGCCTCGCCTGGTGTCCTGCTCGGCGATCCACGCCATCACATCGGCCGGCGGGCGGCCCTGCCGCAGCAGCTGCACCATGACGTTGAAGGTCGGCCCGGTGTGGAGGAAAAACAGCTCCAGGCCCGCACACAGGTAGTTCTGGCCCGGCTCGCCGTCGCGGGACAGCGCGAACCGGTCCTTGGGGCAGCCGCCATTGCACCAGTTGAGGACCTTGCAGCCCCGGCACTGGGCCGTCAGCGTGTCGCGCTTGTCGTTGCCGAACTTGCGCTGCGCGGGCGATGCCACCAGCTCGAGCATGTGCGTCTGGTGGATGTTGCCGAGCTTGTACTTCGGCTCGACGAAGTGATCGCAGGAGTAGAGGTCGCCGTTGTGCTCCAGCGCCGGGCCGTAGCCGCAGGTCGGCGCATGGATGCAGAGCAGGTGGCGGCCGAAGAAGGCTTCCAGCGTCACGTCGAAGAGCTGCACGTACACCTGGCCGACGTCGTGGCGCACCCATTCCTCGAAGATGTCGATCAGGAAGCGGCCGTACTGTTCGGCGCCGACCGTGCGCTCGGTGACCAGGTTGCCAGTCTGGGTATAGAGCAGGCGCTTCTTGCCGGCCTGCTCGCTCCAGCCCTTGTTGGCGATGTCGATCGTCTGCTCGGTGGCGCGCTCGATGATCGGGATGAACTGCACCCACTTCGCGCCCAGTTCGTCGCGGAAAAAGCGATAGACCGTGCGGCCGTGCTGCTGATTGGCGGCGTTGACGGTGCACAGGATGTTGAAGTCGACCTCGTGCTTGCGCAGGTAGCGCCAGCCGCGCATCACCAGGTCGAAGGTACCCTGGCCGCGGCGGTCGACCCGGTAGGTGTCGTGCAGCTCGCGCGGACCGTCGACGCTCAAGCCGACGAGAAAATTGTGCTCCTTGAAGAACGCGCACCAGGCGTCGTCGAGCAACAGGCCGTTGGTCTGGAAGGTGTGCTGCACGGTCTGCCCGGGATGGCGATGCTTCTCGACCAGTTCGACCGCGCGGCGAAAGAACTCGAGCTTCATCAGCGTCGGCTCGCCGCCCTGCCAGGCCACCGTGACCTGCGGCGTGCGGTGCGACTCCAGTAGCTGGCGCAGGTAGGCCTCGAGCGTGGCCTCGGACATGCGGTGCCTGTCGTTCGGGTACAGCGATTCCTTCGACAGGAAAAAGCAGTAGGTGCAGTCGATGTTGCAGGTCGACCCGCTCGGCTTGGCCAGCAGATGGAAGCCCGGCGGGGCGTTCGCCGTCAGCGGCGGG
>CAVOWK010000031.1:0-18605 GCA_963700045.1 uncultured Gammaproteobacteria bacterium | reverse complement strand
CGGATGCTGATGCATCCTCGAAGCCTCGGTGAGGCGTCCGAGGCGCCCATGTCGACGAGGATGTGGCGGCCGTTCAGTGGACGCTCAATGATGGGTGGGGATCAAGGTGGCGCACGTGCGGCAGTCCGCAGTCATCACCCGCACCTGGCCTGTGCGGGCTTGCGGTCTGTGCGTCACTGCTGATTTCCGGTCGATACGGATTGACCGTGAAGCGTAACGGCGCAGCCTTGGGGCCGTGACGACCGCGCCGTCGGCGGCGGCGGAGGCGCCCGCAGGAGGATAGCCACGTGCCTTACAAGTTGCGATGGGAAGGACACGGTGTTTACCGACGGTTCTTCGGTGTGGTGTCGTCGGCTGAGTTTCGGGAAGCGTACGACGAAATGAAGGGTGACCTGCGGTACGAGTGTGTCCGCTACATCATTTCCGACTACCTGGAAGCCGAGGCAGGTCCGGATCTCACGGATACGTTCCTGGGCCGGGTCGAGCAGCTGGCACGACGCGAGTACGATTGTGGTCCTGACATCGTGCACGCGACTGTCGCCACGGGCGAAAAGATGCTGGAGCACGTCCGATACTTTGAGTCCCTGCCGCTGGCACCGTACCCGGAAGCGACATTTGCAACGATCGCCGAAGCGCGACGATGGATCGTCAACAACCCCAGGCCGGCCTGGCGCATTTCCTCGGCGCCGGCGCCGGACGCGGTCACGATGCCGCGCGTCGATTGAGGGTGGTCGCGGTGCGTACCGCGTGACGAGTTGCCTGGGTGCGGGGTAGCGGGCTGTTGCACGGCCAGCGCACGGTCGAGTTGAGTTACCTGCACCAGCAGAAACTTCAGGTGATCGGCGCCGGGTTCGGGCGCTCGGGGACGACGTCGCTGCGGGCGGCCCTGCGCAGGCTCGGCTACGATCCCTGCTATCACATGCAGAGCGCGATGACGCGCTACGCGCACCTGAAGTTCTGGGTCCGGGCGAAAGCCGGCGAGCCGGTCGACTTCCCGCAGTTCTTCCGACGCCACCGGGCCGTCGTCGACTGGCCGGCCTGCGAGTTCTACCAGGCGCTGATGGCGGCCTTTCCGGAGGCGAAGGTGGTGCTGAACGTCCGCGATCCCGCGGCGTGGTACGACAGCACGCGCGAGACGCTCTGGATCATCGATCAGGTCCTGCCTTGGTGGTTCCCGAAGGTCATGCGGCAGATGCACGAAGAGGTCATCTGGAAGGGCCGCTTCCGGGGCGAGTTCACGGATCGGGCGAAGGCGATCGCCGTGTACAAGGCGCATCTCGAGGAGGTGCGGCGCAGCGTGCCCGCGGAGCGTCTGCTGGTGTTCAACGTGAACGAGGGCTGGGCACCCTTGTGCGCATTTCTCGGCAAGCCGGTGCCGGAGAATGTGCCGTTTCCGCATCTCAACGACCGGGTGTTCTTCAGGCGGGTGATTCTCGCGCTGCGCCTCGCCACGTGGCTGGTACCGGCGCTGGTTGTCGTGGCGCTGGTGTGGGTCGGCTTCATGCTCCTCTGAAGGGCCCGGGGTTCTGGTTCAGCGCCGTGTCTGCAACGAGGTTGCGACTGCGTAGATCCGGGATCTCGCCGCGCAAGGCGACTGCAGCTCCGTTGCAGTGAAGTCGGCAGGCGTGACGGTTACCGGAACCTCCACGTCAGTCCGAGCACGGCAGAGTCGAAGCGTGCGAACGTGTACAAATCGTCGTTGTCCGCACCGCCGTCGAGGATGCGGTACCCGCCTGCGACCGAGACGTTCGGCGTGACATCGTAGCCAAGCTTCAGCGCCGCGTCGATTGCGCGACCCTGCGGTGCGGCGAGTCCCTCGAAGTCGAGCAGGCCATACCAACCGGGCGCAAAGCGCCACTCGCCCTCGAGAGCCAGCAGGGGCACGACGCCGGTGTTCTTTCTCACCCGTGTCAACGCGCCCTGCTGCAGACGAATCTCCGCATCGCGGATATTCAGCGTGCCGCCGCCGGACCACGTCCACCGCTCGCGCTCGTAGAACACGTATCGATAACTGGCACGGTAGGAATCGAACCGGTACTTCACGTCGATCGGGCCGGGCGCGAACGTCGTGTTCCGGAACACGATGGGCTGCGAAGCGGTGCCGGTTTCGTCGATCCCGAGTGGTGCGATGAGGAATCGCAGACGGTGCTTTTCGTTCAGCGGCCAGTCGAGGACCACGCGTCCGGCCGGATACGGACCGTCGCCGGTCAGATCGTCAATCTTGAACCGGGTGTTCGGCGGTTCGTTTGCCACCTGCGCGGTGTTGCGCAGCTGCCAGGCCGCACCCAGTTCGACCGTGAGCGCCGGGGACGGCGGCACGCTTTCGGCCGCCGGCGCGGTCGCCGGCACCAGTGCAGCGAGCGCGGCCAGCCAACGCAGGGGAGAGGTGCGGAGAATTGAATGCAGCATGTCCTTCGTGATCCTTCAGCGGGTGATTTGCCGGTGCACCAGGGGCTACCGGTGTCGGCGCGGGCTCTGCGGCCTTACGTCGGCACCGTACCGGCCAGGCTCAACTCGGGGGTTCGTTACGACGGTCAGGAGGTTGCAGATCGACGTCAACACTCGGTGCAAGTTTCGTTGCGGCCCAGCGCCTGAGTTCGCGCACCTTGTCTGGTCCAGTGCGCGGGTTCCGGACAAGCGTCTCGATGCTGCGCATGACCGCGTCGACCTCCGATTGAGGCGCGCCCACACCGGGCGTCGCGACGCGCCACAGGTCGATCCGGTGCTCGCAGCGCTCGCCGAACCGCAGCACGGCGTGGAACCATCGTGGTCGTCGCCAGTTCCCCAGCAGCAGATCCAGCGCTGCTGCCGCGAGTGACACAGGGATGAGCGTGAGGTCCAGCACCGCCTCCATCCCCAGCTTGATCTGGAACACCACGACATCGCGCACGAGTCGCCAGCGTGTATCGTGGTCGGACATATCGGTCATCGCCGTCCTCTGCGTGTTGTCGTCATCTTACCGGCCTGGCGGGGCAGGATGCCCGGCGCACGGAATCGCGCCGGTCATCGAGCGGCAAGCAGTCCAGTTGGTAACTTCATTGTGAGGTGTACATGGCCGCGTATGCGATCTTCGACGTCGAAATCCGCGATGCCGACCAGAGCTTCCATTGCGGCGCAGCGTCGAACCACCCCACCCCACCCCGCCCCACTCCCACTTCCGTGGGCGAGGGGGTAGAATTCCCGGACCCATCGCAAGGTCTGTCCGAAGAGTGGCCGGAAAGCGGCCCGCCGAAGGCGCAACCCGCCCGGAAACGCTCAGGCAAAACAACGGCGGCACCTGATGGGCTCTGGAGAGCGGTCCGCCTCGTTGCGGACCCACCGAAGGGGTGCGGCGTCGGCCTGTGGCCGGTTCCCGATCTCTCAGGTCAAAAGGACAGAGGGGCGGCAGGTCGTTTGCGAGCGGCTTGCCGCCCTTTTTTTTGGTCACGAAATGGCACGGCCGGAACGGGAAACTCAAGTCATGGGATTGCGCACACCGCTTTTCGATACCCACGTCGCGGCCGGGGCCCGCACCGTCGACTTCGGCGGCTGGGACATGCCCGTCAACTACGGCTCGCAGATCGAGGAGCACCACGCCGTGCGCCGCGACGCCGGCATGTTCGACGTCTCGCACATGTGCGTGGTCGACCTGCGTGGCGACCGCGTGCGCGATTTCCTGCGCCGCCTGCTCGCGAACGACGTCGCGAAGCTGACGCAGCCCGGCAAGGCGCTGTACTCCTGCATGCTGCGGGACCACGGCGGCGTGATCGACGACCTGATCGTCTACTACATGGACGACCACTGGTATCGCATGGTCGTCAACGCCGGCACGCGCGACAAGGACATCGAGTGGCTGCGCCAGGTCGCCGCCGGCTACGGTGTCGCGGTCGAGCCGCGCACCGAGCTCGCGATGATCGCCGTGCAGGGCCCCAACGCGCGGGCCAAGGCCGCCAGCGTCATTGAGCCGACGATTGCGAAACGTGCGCTCGAGATCGAGCCGTTCGTCGGCATCGACGCGGGCAGTCTCTTCATCGCCCGCACGGGCTACACCGGCGAAGACGGCTTCGAAATCATGCTGCCTGCCGGACACGCAGTCGCGCTATGGCAGGGTTTGCGCATTGCCGGCGTCGCGCCGTGCGGACTCGGTGCACGCGACACGCTGCGCCTCGAAGCCGGCATGAACCTCTACGGCAACGACATGGACGAGACCACGTCGCCGCTCGAGTCCGGCCTCGGCTGGACGATCGCGTGGGAGCCGCAGGATCGTGATTTCATCGGCCGCGGCGCACTCGCTGCGCAGAAGGCGAGTGGCGACACGCGCAAGCTCGTCGGCCTGCTGGTGGAAGACCGCGCGGTGCTGCGTTCGCACCAGAAGGTGATCGTCGCCGACGTCGGCGAAGGCGAAGTCACCAGCGGCACGTTCTCGCCGACGCTGCAGCGCTCGATCGGCTTTGCGCGCGTGCCGGCGAAGACCGGCGACCGCTGCGAGGTCGAGATTCGCGGCAAGCTCGTCGCGGCGCGCATCGTGCGTCCGCCGTTCGTGCGTAACGGCAAAGTCGCCATCGCGCTGTAACACATTCGACATTCAATCCTTCGCGTCACTCTTCAGATCTTTCCAAGGATTCCGCCATGAGCAACATTCCTGCCGACCTCCGCTTCCAGAAGTCCCACGAGTGGGCGCGCCTCGAGGCGGATGGCACGATCACCATCGGCATCTCCGACCACGCGCAGCAGGCACTGGGCGACCTGGTGTTCGTCGAGGCGCCGGAACCGGGCCGTCACGTGAACGCGGGCGAAGCCTGCGCGGTCGTCGAATCCGTGAAGGCTGCGTCGGACGTCTACAGCCCGGTGAGCGGTGAAGTCGTGGCCGGCAATGCCGACCTCGGTGGCCAGCCCGAGCTGATCAACTCGGATCCGTACGGCGCTGGCTGGATCATGCGCGTGCGCCCGGACGACAAGGCCCAGTTCGCGTCGATGCTCGACGCCAAGGCCTACGCGGCCGCCCTCGCTGCCGAGACGCACTGAGCACCACGGAGGGTCGTCATGCCTTTCATCCCGCACACGGACAACGACATCCGCACGATGCTGGACGCGATCGGCGCGCCGGACATCGACGCGCTGTTCGAAGAGATTCCGGCGAATCTGCGCGCTCCCGGCCTGCCGGGCGTGCCGCCGGCGCTCAACGAGATGGAGATTGGCCGGCTGATGGCCGACTTCGCCACGCGCGATGGCCGTCCGCTCAACTTCATCGGCGCGGGCGCGTATGAGCACCACATTCCCTCGGCGGTGTGGGCGATCGTGACGCGGGGTGAGTTCTACAGCGCCTACACGCCGTACCAGGCCGAAGCGAGCCAGGGCACGCTGCAGCTGCTGTACGAGTACCAGACGATGATGGCGAGCCTGACCGGGCTCGACATCTCGAATGCGTCGCTCTATGACGGCGCCTCGGGTCTCGCCGAGGCGTGCCTGATGGCCGTGCGCGCCAATCGCAAGTCGAAGTCGCAGCGCATCCTGTTGCCCGTGGCGCTCAACCCGACTTACCGCGACGTGACGCAGGTCGTCGCCGGCAACCAGAGCATCGCGTTCGAACTGCTGCCGTACGACCAGAAGGGCGGCCAGACGCTGGTCTCGGCGCTCGAACCCTACAGCGGCCAGGACATCACGGCCGTGGTGCTGCAGCAGCCGAACTTCTTCGGCACGCTCGAGGACGTCGACGCCGCAACCGACTGGGCACACGCAAACAACGCGCTGATGATCGGCGTGGTCAATCCGACCTCGCTCGCCGTGCTGAAGCCGCCGGGCCAGTGGGGCAAACTCGGTGCCGACATCGCCATTGGCGATGGGCAGCCGCTCGGCGTGCCGCTGTCCTCCGGTGGCCCGTACTTCGGCTTCATGGCGACGCGCACCGAGCATGTACGACAGATGCCGGGCCGCATCATCGGCCGCACGCTCGATCTCGACGGCAAGACCGGTTTCACGCTCACGCTGCAGGCGCGCGAGCAGCACATCCGTCGCAGCAAGGCGACGTCCAACATCTGTACCAACCAGGGGCTGCTGGTGACCGCGGCGACGATCTACATGTCGCTGCTCGGGGCAAAGGGCCTCGCACAGGTGGCGGCGACGTCGATGCAGCGCACGCAACAACTGGTGGATGCGCTCACGCGCGTGCCGGGCGTGCGGCTTGCGTTCGACCGCCCGCGCTTCCATGAGGCGGTGCTGCTGCTCGATCGTCCGGTCAAACCGGTGCTCGAGGCGCTCGCGCGCCGCGGCATCATCGGCGGCGCCGACATTTCCGCACGGTACCCGTCACTGGGCAACGCGCTGCTGGTGTGCGCCACCGAAACGCGCACGCTCGCCGACATCGAAACCTATGCGCAGGCGCTCGCCGAGACGATGCGCCACTCCGCGGCTGCGGCCTGAGCCCAGGAATGAAAGCCATGCATGAAAAGCTGATATTCGAGCACTCCGCGCCCGGGCGCGGCGCCGATGCACAGTACCCGCAGGTGCCGGTCGAAGCGCCGATTCCTGCAGCGCTGCGCCGTGGCAGCGCGCCTTTGTTGCCCGAGGTGTCGGAGCTGCAGGCGGTGCGCCATTTCACGCGCCTGTCGCAGCTCAACTTCTCCATCGACACGCACTTCTACCCGCTCGGGTCGTGCACGATGAAGTACAACCCGAAGGCGTGTAACCAGTACGCGATGTTGCCCGAGTTGCTCAACCGGCATCCGCTCGCGCCCGAATCGACGGGGCAGGGCATCCTGCAGATCCTGTTCGAACTGCAGGAAATGCTGAAGGAAGTGACCGGCATGCGCGGCGTGTCGCTGACGCCGATGGCGGGCGCGCAGGGCGAGTTCGCCGGCGTGGCCATGATTCGCGCGTACCACAAGTCCCGCAAGGACTTCGCGCGCATCGAGATCATCGTGCCCGATGCCGCGCACGGCACCAACCCCGCGACCGCGACGATGTGCGGCTGCACGGTTAAGGAAATCCCGACACTGCACAATGGTGACATCGACCTCGACTCGCTCAAGGCGGCGGTCGGCCCGCAGACGGCCGGCATCATGCTGACCAACCCCTCGACGATCGGCGTGTTCGAGCGCCACATCGACGACGTGCGTCGCATCGTGCACGAGGCCGGCGGCCTGCTGTATTACGACGGCGCCAACCTCAACGCGATCCTGGGCAAGGTGCGCCCGGGCGACATGGGGTTCGACGTCATCCACATGAACCTGCACAAGACGTTCTCGACGCCGCACGGCGGCGGTGGCCCGGGCTCGGGTGCGGTGGGCGTCAGCGAGCGGCTGTTGCCATTCATGCCGGTGCCGATCGTGGGCCGTGAGGGCGACCGCTACCGCTGGCTCGACGAGAAGGACCTGCCACAGACCATCGGCCGGCTGTCGAACTTCATGGGCAACACCGGCGTGTTGCTGCGCGCGTACATCTACATGCGCATGCTCGGCCGCGACGGCATGCAGCGCGTGTCGGAGTTCGCGACGCTCAACTCCAACTACCTGGCGGCGCGACTGCGTGCTGCAGGTTTCGAACTCGCGTACCCGGAGCGCCGGGCGAGCCACGAGTTCATCGTGACGCTGCGGCATGAGGCGCGGGAGTGGGGCACCAACGCGATGGATTTTGCCAAGCGACTGCTGGATTACGGCTTCCATGCGCCGACGACTTACTTTCCGCTGCTGGTGCCCGAGTGCCTGCTGATCGAGCCGACCGAAACCGAATCGAAGGAAGAGCTGGACGCTTTCGTCGACGCCATGATCGCGATCCGGCGCGAAGCCGAAACCGAGCCTGACAAGCTCAAGGGCGCGCCTTGGACCCTGCCGGTGCGACGCCTCGACGATGTCCGTGCGGCGAAACAGCTCGACCTGACCTGGAAAGCTGCATGACCGCGGAACTGCGCGAGGGCGGCCGCCCGACCGGGTTGAACCGCCTCGTGCTCGCGACGCAGAACTCGTTCCGCGGCATCGCCAACTGCTACCGCAACGAGTCCGCCTTCCGGCAGGAAGTCTGGGCGGCCTGCGTCCTGATTCCGGCGGGCCTGTGGCTGGGCCAGACCGGGATCGAGCGGTTGCTGCTGGTCGGCGCCGTGCTGCTGCTCATGCTCGTCGAATTGCTGAACTCCGCCGTCGAAGTGCTGGTGGACCGGATCTCGACCGAGCGGCACCCATTGTCCGGCTACGCCAAGGACCTTGGCTCCGCCGCGGTCTTCTTCGGCCTCGTGCTGCTATTCTTGACCTGGGCGCTGGTCCTCTGGGACCGCCTCTTCTGATCCTTCTTCCCTTCCTGTCCTTCCTGTCCTTCCTGTCCTTCCTCTCCTTCCTGTCCTTCCTCTCTCCTTCCTCTCCTCCTCTCCTTCCCCCACTTCCTCCCCTTCCTATGACAGCACTGATCTGCGGCTCCCTGGCGTTCGACACCGTCATGGTCTTCCCTGGCCATTTCCGCGAGCACATCCTCGCCGACCGCATCCACATGCTGAACGTGTCGTTCCTGGTGCCGAGCATGCGGCGCAATTTCGGCGGCTGTGCCGGCAACATTGCCTACAACCTGATTCTTCTGGGCGAGAAGGGCGCGCCGATGGGGACGGTGGGTCACGACTTCGAGCCGTACCGGCGCTGGCTGAAAGCCTGCAACGTCAGCCTCGACTATGTGCGTGAGCTCGACGACGAGTTCACCGCGCAGGCGTTCATCACGACGGACATCGACGACAACCAGATCACCGCGTTCCACCCGGGTGCGATGTCGCAGTCGCACCTCAACGCCGTGCCGACCGCCGCAGGCATCACGCTCGGCGTCGTGGCGCCGGACGGTCGCGACGGCATGGTCGCCCATGCACTGCAGTTCGCGGCCGCGGGCATCCCGTGGCTGTTCGACCCCGGCCAGGGCCTGCCGATGTTCGACGGCGAGACGCTGCGCGACCTGATCGGCAAGGCCACCTGGGTCGCCGTCAACGACTACGAAGGCCAGATGCTGCAGGAGCGGACGGGTTGGGGCCCGGAAGAGATCGCGAAAAGAGTCCGTGCCTATATCGTCACCAAGGGTGCGGAAGGCAGCGTCATCTACGCCGACGGCGAGCAGTACGTGATCCCGACGGTCAAGCCGGAGGCGGTCAAGGATCCGACCGGGTGCGGCGACGCGTACCGCGCCGGACTTATTTTTGGCCTGATGAATGAACTCGACTGGGAAACCACGGGTCGAATCGCTTCACTGATGGGTTCCATCAAGATCGCGCACTCCGGCACGCAGAACCACCGCTTCAACATGAACGAATTCAAGCAGCGCTTCAGCGCGGCGTACGGCCGCGAACTGTGACCTGCCGGTCGACGGACACCGGCGCGGGCCGACGCCTCACCCAGTTGCTGCTGTTGCCGTGGTTGGCCGTGGGATTCGTCGGTGGCGCATCCGCCGCCGAGAGCCCTGCCTGGGACCGCACGATCGAGCGCATCGCGCCGTCGGTCGTCACCATCGAAATCGACCAGACCCGCGCCTTCGACACGGAGTGGAACCAGTCGAGCCAGGCGACGGGCTTCGTAGTCGACGCCGTGCGCGGCCTGATCCTGACCAACCGGCATGTCGTGACACCAGGCCCGGTGGTCGCAACCGCGGTGTTCCAGAACCGCGAGGAAGTCGAACTGCACGCCGTCTATCGCGATCCGGTGCACGATTTCGGCATCTACCGCTACGACCCGGCCAGGCTCCGGTACGTGCAGCCCGTGGCGCTGCCGCTGTATCCGGCGGGCGCGCGCGTCGGCACCGAGATCCGCGTCGTCGGCAATGACGCTGGCGAGCAGCTCTCCATCCTGGCGGGCACGCTGGCTCGGCTCGACCGCGCGGCTCCCGAATACGGTGTCGGCAAATACAACGACTTCAATACGTTCTACGTGCAGGCCGCTTCCGGCACGTCGGGGGGCTCGTCGGGTTCGCCGGTCATCGACATCCAGGGTCGCGTCGTCGCGCTGAACGCGGGCGGCAGCAGCGGGGCGCAGTCCAGTTTCTACCTGCCGCTCGATCGCGTGCAGCGTGCCCTGCAGCTGATCCAGCGTGACGAGCCCGTGTCGCGCGGCACCCTGCAGACCGTCTTCAACTACACGCCGTACGACGAACTCGTGCGCCTAGGACTGCAGGCCGCCACGCAGGAAGCCGCACGCAAGGCGCGCCCCGACCTCACCGGCATGCTGGTGGTGGACGAAGTGCTGCCGGGCTCGCCGACCGAAGGCAAGCTGCAGCCGGGCGACATCCTCACCCACGTGAACGGCCAGCTCGTGACGACGTTCCTGCCGCTCGAGGAAATTCTTGACGACTCCGTCGGCGGCAAGGTCGACATCGTCGTCGAGCGCGGCGGCGAAAAGGTCCAGCAGACGCTGCCGGTAGGCGACCTGCACGCGATCACGCCCGCGGAGTTTTTCGAGTTCGGCGATGCCGTGGTGCATACGCTTTCGTACCAGATGGCGCGACACTTCAATGCGCCCGTGAGCGGCGTGTACGTCGCCAACCCGGGCTACGTGTTGAATGCGGCGGGCGTGCCGCGCGGCGCGGTGATTTCCAGCGTGAACGGCAAGCCGGTCGCCACCATGGCGGAATTTCGCGACATCGTCGCCACTCTGCCGCACGGCGCGCGCGCGGCCCTGCGCTACTCCACGCTCGACGACCCCAAGGGTTCGGAGACTCGCGTGATGCGGATGGACCGCGCCTGGTTTCCGGCGAAAGTCTGTCGTCGCGACGACAAGACCGGCCTGTGGCCGTGCGAAGAGCTGGCAGCGCCTCCCGCTGCGGCATCGGTACAGCCGGCCCGCACCGACTTCGCTGCCGGCAATGGCAAGCGCGCGGACGAGATCGCAGCTTCACTCGTGCTGGTGACGTTCGACATGCCGTTCTCCGTGGCCGGCATCACCGAGCGCAACTACCACGGTACCGGCGTCATCGTCGACGCCGAGCGCGGGCTTGTCGTGGTCGACCGCAACACGGTGCCCGTGGCGGCAGGCGACGTGCGCCTCACGTTCGGCGGGTCGATCGAAGTGCCCGGCAAGGTCGAGTACGTGCATCCGCTGCACAACCTGGCGGTCGTCGCGTTCGACCCGAAGGCGCTGGACGGCACGCCCATCCGGGCCGTGAAGTTCGACACGCGCGAACTCGAGCCGGGCGAGCCGGTGACGGTCGTCGGGCTCGGCGGCGATTCGCGGCTGCGGTCCCTGGCGACGTACGTCGCGACGCTGGACGATGTGCAATTCCCGTTGTCCCGCACGCTGCAGTTCCGCGACGCCAACCTCGAGGTCGTCTCGCTGGTAAATTCCCCGTCGGATTTCGACGGCGTGATCACCGGCAAGGACGGCCGTGTCCGGGCGCTATGGTCGAGTTTCGCCACCGAAGGCGCGCGCGACGCCGTCCAGATCAATCGCGGCATGCCGGCATCGGTCGTGCTCGAGGCTGTTGCGGCCGCACGCGACGACAAGCCGCTCTATTCGCTCGAAACCGAGTTCGAGGCGTTGCCGATCGCTGCCGCGCGCAAGCTCGGGCTGCCCGCCGAGTGGGTCGAGAGACTGGAACGACACAACCCGGCGCACCGCCAGGTGCTCGCCGTCTCGAAGGTCGCCGCGGGTTCTGGCGCGGCCAGGGTGCTGCAGGAAGGCGACCTGCTGCTGGCCGTGAATGGCGTGACGCTCAACCGTTTCCGCGAAGTGGAGGAGGCGACGCAATCGCCCCGGGTGCAGGTCACGGTGCTGCGCGACGGCGCCGAAAAAGTCGCCGACGTCGAGACCGCCGCGTTGCGGGGCGAAGACATCGATCGCCTGCTGCTCTGGGCGGGCGCCGTGATCCATGCGCCGCATCGAGCGATGACGATCCAGCGTGCGATCCCGCCCGAGGGCGTGTTCGTGGCCTATTTCGCCTACGGTTCGCCGTCGACGCGGTACGGGTTGTTTGCCGGGCGCCGCATCATCGAGGTGGACGGACGGCCGATTGCCGACCTCGACGCGTTCATTGCCGCCGTCAGCGGCCGGCCCGATCGTTCATCGGTGCGTCTGAAGACGGTCACCTGGAACGGCTCGACCGGCGTGACGACGTTGAAGCTCGACCAGAATTACTGGCCGGCATATGACCTGCGTCGCAACCCGAGCGGCGAGTGGGAGCGCAAGGCGATTCCCTGAGCCTGCGTCTGCGCGGCACTCAGATTTTGACGCTATCATTCGCGTCCTATGGTGACCGCGCGACTCCCCCAGGACGAAATCGACCAGGCCGTTGAGGCCCTGCGCGCAGGCGAGGTCGTTGCATTCCCGACCGAAACGGTTTATGGCCTCGGCGCGGACGCGTCGAATCCCGACGCCGTCCGCAAGATCTTCGAGTTGAAAGGACGTCCGGCGACGCATCCGTTGATCGTCCACATCGAGCATTCGCGGGCCCTCGAGCGCTGGGCGCTCAGTGTGCCGCCCGCCGCCGCTGCGCTCGCGGACAAGTTCTGGCCGGGCCCGCTGACGCTGATCCTGCGCCGTGCGCCGGCCGTCGACCTGGCCATCACGGGCGGACAGGACACCGTCGCCGTGCGCGTGCCGGGTCATCCGGTGGCCCAGCAGCTGCTGCGCGCTTTCGGCAGCGGCATCGCCGCGCCCTCCGCCAACCGCTATGGCCGCATCAGCCCCACGCGCCCCGAACACGTGCGCGAGGAATTTGGTGACGACGTGCGGATCGTGCTCGACGGCGGCGACTGCAAGATCGGCCTCGAATCGACCATCGTCTCCTGCGTCGACACCGTGCCGCGCATCCTGCGGCCAGGCTCGCTCACGCTGACGCAACTGCGCACGGTGTTGCCCGAACTCCAGGCAGGTCCGGACAACGGTGCGCTCCGCGTTCCCGGCAGCGACGCCAAGCACTATGCCCCCCGCACGTCGCTCAGCATCGTTGCGAGCCGCACGCTCGAGGAAGTCGTGGGCCAGCTCACCGAGCACCGCGAGAAGATTGCGGTCCTCGCCATGCGCCCGCCGCGCGTGGCCAACAGGTACATGACGTGGATCAACGCCGGCCGTCGCGCCGACGTCTACGGCCGCGAGCTGTACGTGAACCTGCGCACGCTCGACAAGTCGGGCGCGAAGGAAATCCTGGTCGAGGAGGTGCCGGCGGGCGAAGCCTGGGATGCCGTGCGCGATCGCCTGCATCGCGCCGCCTCGGCCGAAAACGTCGTCTACGGCGATCCGGACATTGCGGCGCTGCGTGCCGACCTGGGCCAGGACTGAGACCGCGTGAGCCTGGGGCCTGATTTCAAGGCGCTCATTGCGCAACACGGTTCGCCGCTGCTCCTGCTGGACTGCGCTGTCGTCCGTCGCCAGTACAAGAGCCTGCAGGCCGCTTTGCCCGGCGTGGGGCTGTTCTATGCGCTGAAGCCCTTGCCGCATCCAGCGGTGGTCGCCGAGCTGCGGGATCTCGGCGGCTGTTTCGACGTGGCGACGTCCGGCGAGATCAAGCTCGTCAAGGCGGCGGGTGTTGCGCCCGAACGCTGCGTTCACACGCACCCGATCAAGACCGACGCCGAAATCCGCGCGGCGCTGCGCTTCGGCATCCGCAACTTCGTGGTCGACAATCCCGACGAGCTGCGCAAGTTCCGCAAGTACCGCACCCGGGCGCAGGTGCTGCTGCGACTGTCGTTTCGTGACCCGACGGCGGTCGTCGACCTGTCGCGCAAGTTCGGCTGCGAGCCGGCGGCCGTCGTGCCGATGCTCGAACTCGCGCAAAGCCTCGGCGTCACGGTCCGGGGCCTGTCGTTCCACGTGGGTTCGCAGGTGGCCGAGCCCAAGAAGTACGTCGAGGCCATCGGGGTCTGCGCCGAGCTGATCACGCAGGCGGGCGCGTCGGGTCTCGCAGACCTGAACCTGCTCGATATCGGCGGCGGATTTCCCATCGCGTACGGCGGCAGGATGCAGCCGATCCGTGAGTTCTGCCGGCCGATCCGGCAGGCCCTGAAGAAACTGCCGCGCGGCGTGCGCGTGATCGCCGAACCGGGGCGATTCATTGCCGGGCCGTCCGGAACCGCGGTCTCCACCGTCGTCGGCCGCGCCCAGCGCGAAGGCCGCTGGTGGTATTACCTCGACGACGGCCTGTACGGCTCGTACAACGGCCAGTTGTACGACCACGCCCTCTATCCGATCGACGCGCCCGGATGCACGGGTCCGACCCATCCCAGCGTGCTCGCGGGCCCCACTTGCGACAGCATCGACGTCGTGCGCGAGGACATTCCGCTGCCGGAGCTGCAGATCGGCGACCTGGTCGTCGGTCGCATGATGGGCGCGTACACGGCGTGCTCGGCCACGGATTTCAACTTCATTCCACGCGCGAAGATCGTCGCGCTCAACGTGCAGGCGGGGTCGCGACATGCAGATTGAAGTGGTCGATCACGTGGCGGGCGCCTCGCGTGCGCGTGGCATCGCGCTCGTCATCGACGTGTTCCGCGCCTTCACGGTCGCGCCGCACGCAGTGGCCGCAGGCGCAAGCCGCGTGCTGCCCGTTGGCGCGATCGAAGACGCACTCGCACTGCGTCAGGTGATGCCGAACGCAGTGCTCGTGGGCGAGCGTCATGCGCGTCGCCTGCCCGGGTTCGACGCCGGCAATTCACCGACGGAGATTCTCTCGATCGGCGTAGCGGGGCGACCGGTGGTCCACACGACACATGCGGGCACCCAGGGGCTAGTCAATGCCACGGGTGCCGACGAGGTGCTGACCGCAAGTCTCGTCAACGTCTCGGCGCTCGTGCGCTACGTGCAGTCGCGCAATCCGCAGTACGTCACGATCGTGCGCATGGGCCACGAAGCCCGCGAACGCTGCGCCGAGGACGATCTTTGCGCAGAAGCGCTGGTCACGTTGTTCAACGGCGGCAAGGCACCGACCACCTCCGAGGTCCGTGATCGGCTGCGTGATGCGCCCGCCGCCGTGAAGTTCTTCGACCCGGAAGCCGACTGGGCGCCGCTCACCGATTTCGATTACTGCACCGAGGTGGACCGCTTCGACTTCGTGCTGCGCCTGCGCACAGGCGCGGACGGCCGCCGCGAACTCGAGCGCATCGACGTTCCCAGGGCGACGGCGTGACCGAATCGCTCGCCGCGGCGGCTGGCTTCCAGCCCTTCGGCATTCCCTTCGAGTTCATCCTGTTCGCGGTGACGCTGCTCGGCGTCGCGCTGTTTCATCACCGCACGCTCGCAGTGGCCATCTACCGGCCTCGCCTCGATCGTGCTGTACAAGGTCGCGATTCACCGGCTTCCATGAAGGCACGGGTCTCGCGGGCCTCGTCGGCGCACCTCGATGCCGAATGGGTCGTACTCGCCAACCTGTTCGGCCTGCTGATGGGTTTCGCGCTGTTGTCGCGCCACTTCGAAGCAAGCCACGTGCCGGCGAAGCTGCCGGACTACCTGCCCGACGACTGGCGCGGCGCCTTCCTGCTGCTGGCGATGGTGTTCGTGCTGTCGAGTTTCCTCGACAACATTGCGGCTGCCCTGATCGGCGGCACCGTCGCGGCCACCGTGTTCCGGCACAAGGTGCACATCGGGTACATCGCTGCGCTCGTGGCCGCGTCCAACGCCGGCGGCTCGGGCAGCGTGGTGGGCGACACGACCACGACCATGATGTGGATCGACGGCGTCAGCCCGCTCGACGTGCTGCATGCCTACGTGGCTGCCGGCGTCGCGCTGGTCGTCTGCGGCATCCCGGCGGCGCTGCAACAGCACGCGTACTCGCCGATCGTGAAGCACAGCAGCAAGCGCATGCAGCGTGGACTGGGGGCGCGTCGGTATCGTCGCGACGATCCTGCTCGCGGCCATTGCCGTCAACGTCCTGACCAATGTCCGGTTCCCCGAGTATTCAGACCGCTTCCCGTTCCTGGGCGCGGCGGTCTGGGTTGCGATACTCGCGACGGCTGCCTGGCGGAGGCCGGACTGGTCCGTGCTGCCCGCGACGCTCAAGGGGACGACCTTCCTGTTGAGCCTCGTGCTCGCGGCATCGATGATGCCCGTCGAGCGTCTGCCTGCGGCATCGTGGTCCACGGCGCTCGGGCTTGGCTTCGTCTCGGCCGTGTTCGACAACATCCCGCTCACCAAGCTCGCGCTGGAGCAGGGCGGCTACGACTGGGGCGTGCTCGCCTACGCGGTCGGGTTCGGGGGCTCGATGATCTGGTTCGGCTCATCGGCGGGTGTCGCCATCACGAACCTCTTCCCCGACGCACGCTCGGTAGGCGCCTGGCTGCGCGGAGGCTGGCACGTCGCGCTGGCCTATGTCGTGGGGTTCGCCGCCGTCATGCTGGTCCTGGGGTGGCACCCGCACGAACCGCACAAGGGCGTCGTCAGCGAGCCTGCCGTGACCGCGCACCCGCAGGAGTAGCCGGACGATGATCCGCAACGTGGTGTTCGACGTCGGCAACGTGCTGGTGAAGCTGCACTACCAGCCTTTCATCGGTTACCTGGTCAAGTCCGGCGTGGACATGTCGGACCTGCCGAGCTGGCTCAAGTCCATTGACCTCGAGGGCCACGAGCGCGGCGACGTTCCCGGCGAAATACTGCTCGAGCGCATCGCGGGCATGGCCGCGCGTCCGCTGGATCTGGCCGAACTGCGCACCCATTGGCTCTCGATGTTCGAGCGCTGGGACGAAATGTTCACGCTCGCGTCGGGCCTGAAGGCGGATTACCGTGTCTACCTGCTATCCAACATCGGCGACATGCACTGGGCGCACCTCGATTCGCTGTACGGGCTGGATTCGCTGGTGCACGGCGCGTGCGCGTCGTTCCGCGTGGGCGCGATCAAGCCGCACGTCGACATCTACCGCAAGGCCGAATCGATGTTCGAGCTCGACCCGGCGTCGACTGTCTTCCTGGATGACCTGCTACCCAACGTCACTGCCGCACGCGAATACGGCTGGCATGCAATCCACCATACCGATGCGGGCCTCACGCGTTCGCAACTGCGGGACCTTGGCGTGAGGTTGCCCGCGCCGTTCACCTGAGCGAGGTTTCGCCATGAATGCGTTGCCCGCCGTGCCGACGACGATCCTGCTGCTGGCGGCCTCGAACGTGTTCATGACGTTCGCCTGGTACGCGCACCTGAAGAACCTGAGCGGCCGCGCCTGGTATGTGGCGGCGCTCGTGAGCTGGGGCATCGCGCTGTTCGAGTACCTGCTGCAGGTGCCGGCCAACCGCATCGGCCACACGGTGATGACGTTGCCGCAGCTCAAGATCGTGCAGGAAGTCATCTCGCTGGCCGTGTTCGTGCCGTTCGTGCTGCTCTACATGCGGCAGCCGCTCAAGCTCGATTACCTCTGGGCGTCGTTCTGCATGCTGGGCGCCGTCTATTTCATGTTCAGGAGGTGACCATGGCAGAACCAGAGAACACCCCGGGGAACGACCCAGTGACCGACACCGCCATTCATCGACGCGTCGCAGCGTGCCGCGCCGGCGCGGATCCCACGATGATCGCGCGGCTGCGCTCCGGCTGGGCCGTGCTCGGTGATCCGCAGGTGCTGCCGGGATATTGCCTGCTGCTGCCCGACCCCGTGGTGCCGCACCTGAACGCGCTGGAGGCCGCCATGCAACAGGCTTTCCTCGCCGACATGGCGCGGATCGGCCAGGCCGTGCAGGACATCACGGATGCGGTGCGCATCAACTACGCGATCTTCGGCAACGTCGAGCCCGCGCTGCACGCGCACGTGATTCCCCGCTATGAGGACGAGCCCGCCGACCTGATCAAGGCCAACCCGTGGGGCTACGACTGGAACGCCGCGCCGCGGTTCGAACCGGAAGCCGACGGCGACCTGCTGCTGGCGATTCGCGCACGGCTCGAGCGCACGCCCTGATAGCTTGATTTCTGCGCGCTTTTCCATAGTAGTGCCACTGGCTGCCGGCGCGGGTTGCGCTACTCTTTGGCCATGCGTCTGAGGCACTACCCCGCGGGATTCCGGCCGATCTTCGGCATCGCCTGGTTTCTCGTCGGCGTGGTGCTTGCCTGCGGGCCCGCGTCGGGAGCCGCCTATCGTTACAAGGATTCGAGCGGCCAGTGGGTCTACACCGATCGACCACCGCCGCCTGGGCACGTGTCGCAAAGCGTGGCGCTGGGCGGCGGCGGTGGAGTGCCGCTGAATATGACCGTGGAGCCACGCTCCACTGATGCGGGTGTCGCGCTCGTGGCGATCAACCAGTGTCAGTGCATCGTTGAGTTTGCGGTCAAGGCAAGGACGCCTGACGGCGAAAAGCTGGGGCGCGGGACAGTGCCGCCGCAGTCGGAAAGGGTCCTGCTCGAAGTTGCGGCCGCCGATGGGCCCGCGGAGATTCGCTACGAGTACGGCTACGTGGTCGGAGAGCCCGGCGCACAGCACCGGCCGGCGCAACCCTATCGCGCGCCATTCGCGCTGGCGCAACGTTTCCAGGTGACACAGGCGCCGCCGGATGCCGTCACTCACGTTGACCCGTCAAGCCGCAATGCCGTCGATATCGCGATGCCGGTCGGCACGGCCGTTTACGCTGCGCGCGAAGGGGTGGTGATCAACGTGGCCGCACGGCATTTCCAGACCGGTCTCAATCTGCAGAGCATGGATGAGGCCAACTTCGTGCAGATCCTGCACAACGACGGCACCTACGCGATATATGCGCACCTGCAGCTCGACA
>CAVOWK010000030.1:0-24960 GCA_963700045.1 uncultured Gammaproteobacteria bacterium | reverse complement strand
CGATTGCGTCGCCTCCTCCACTTCGCGGAAACGGTTGAGCGTCACGCCATTCACGGCCAGCAGCAGGTCGCCTTCCTGCAGCACCCTGGCCGCGCCAGAACCCGCGGCGACCTTCGAGACGGCGAGCACCTGGCGGTGCGCCGGGTTGTGTCGTTCCAGTCTCTCGACCCACTCGGCGGGCAGCCCGAGCTTGCGCGCGGCAGCGATCGGCAACGCCTCGAACTCGGTTTCGAGCGAATAGAGCGGCTTGTCGTCGCGTGCGGCCGCAACAGCCTCGAGCACGACCGATGCCGGCATGCCGCGATTGATCTGGACGGCGTCGCGCGCGCCTTCGGTGGCGAAATTCGACCATAGCGCCCGGACACGGCCGTCCTTGCCGGTGATCACGCCGTCGAAATCCGACGGGGAATTTACCAGCGAGACGACCTCGAGGTTGGCGTCGCGGAACTGCAGCGTGCGGGACAACGGGAATTGCACGTCGTCCAGCGTCGCGACGTACGTCGCCAGGGACCGCAGCCGCGAATCGCCGCCGAGCCCGACGACCGTCACCGGCTCGCCCGGCTCGAGTTCGCGCGTGTCGAACTTCACGGCCCGGATGGGCGTGCCGTCCAGCGCCTTCGGGTCGAACGCGACGACCGCCAGGTTGTGCAGCGGATGCACGTACTCGACCTTGCCGGGCACTTCGATCGACCCGCCGAACGTGAGGCGCACGTCGCCTGCCGCCACGGGCACCGTGTTGCGGTCGACCACGACGAGCCCGCGCTCGGCGTCGACGATGACGCCGGTACCGTGGTAGTTGCGCTCGGTGATGCGGGCCACGGAGAACGGCATGTCGAACGTCACCAGCACGTGAAGCTGGATCTCGTCCGCGCGCTTGCCATTGCCGGCAGCGAAGTCGGTGCGGGCCGGCTGTACCGATGCCGCAGCGGGAGGCGCTGCCAACTCTTCGCACGGCCACAGGCCGGTCTTGTCGTCGCGACGACAGACCTTCGCCGGAAACCAGGCGCGGTCCATCCGCATCACGCGAGTCTCTGAACCCTTGGGGTCGTCGAGCGTGGAGTAGCGCAGGGCCGCGCGCGCGCCGTGCGGCAGAGTGGCGACGATGTCGCGAAACTCCGCCATGGTGGCGACCGGCTTGCCGTTCACGCTGGAAATCACCGCGCCGCGCGGCACGCCCGCCGCATTCAACACGTAGCCCGGGTTGGCGACGTACACGCCGCTCACGGGCGCATTGAAGTGTCGCGCCATCTGGTACGAAAGCGTATGCACCACGGCATCGCCGAACTCGAAAAACTCCGCGGGCGTGATCGCGTGCAGGTCGCCTACCGGCAGCGTCTGCTGGACCTTTTCGCCGCCGCGCTCGACGACGATGTCGACCTTGCCGCCGACGGAGTCGTCAAGAATTTCCTCGAGCGGCAGGAACGTCGTCACGAGCTGGCCGTTCACGTGGGTGAGGATGTCGCCCGGCTGCAGCTTGCCTTCGGTCGGCGAGCCCGGCAGCACTTCGTCCACCACCAGCATGCCGGTGAGGTCGGGGCGCGCCTTGCGTGCGGCTTCCTGCGTGGCGGCCTGCAGTCCGAGGCGCACGAGTTCGTCGTACGGCGTTAGTTGAAGACGGTCTGCAGGGTGCCGCGCGACACGGGCTCGCCACGCTGGATCAGCTGCAGGGCACGCTGCACGCGATCGAGCGGCAGGTAGAAACTGGACTGCGCCCCGCTGCTGCCGCCCGCGTTCAGCGCGACGACGCGACCCTGGATGTCGATGACCGGCGAACCCGACGAGCCCCCCGACGTGCCGGAAGCGGCCTGCACGTAGAACGTATTGAAGTCGTTGTACTTGCCGACACCGTATTCGGGAGCCGCGCGGTCGAGCCGAGCCAGCGTGCCCGCCAGGATGGAGAGCTGCTCGCCGGCGTCATTGCCGACGACGCGGATCTCAGTGCCGACGCGCGCGCCCGCCGGATACAGCGGCAGCGCCACGGGCTGCACGTACCGGAGCCTGGCCGGGTCGTAGCGGTAGATGCCGAAATCGTGCACCGGATCGCGATAGACGGCGTGCAGTTCGACTTCCTCGCGGTTCTGGAACACCGCGGTTGCGACCACCGGGCCTGGTGTCACGACATGCCGGTTGGTCAGGATCAGGCCGCGCACGGCGTCGACTACGAAGCCCGTCGCCTGGCTCGACTGGTTCCACTCCGTGTCGAAGGCGCGGGTCTGGTCGATTTCGATGGTGACGACCGACGGCGCGATGCGCTCGATCGTGCGGTCCCAGGCAGGGCTCTCGGCGGCGGATGCGCCACCGACGAATCCCACGGCCAACCACGGCAACAGCAGCAACTGGGTGAGGCGCCGGCCCGCGCCGGTGTCCGTCGACCGGCAGGTCACAGTTCGCGGCCGTACGCCGCGCTGAAGCGCTGCTTGAATTCGTTCATGTTGAAGCGGTGGTTCTGCGTGCCGGAGTGCGCGATCTTGATGGAACCCATCAGTGAAGCGATTCGACCCGTGGTTTCCCAGTCGAGTTCATTCATCAGGCCAAAAATAAGTCCGGCGCGGTACGCGTCGCCGCACCCGGTCGGATCCTTGACCGCCTCCGGCTTGACCGTCGGGATCACGTACTGCTCGCCGTCGGCGTAGATGACGCTGCCTTCCGCACCCTTGGTGACGATATAGGCACGGACTCTTTTCGCGATCTCTTCCGGGCCCCAACCCGTCCGCTCCTGCAGCATCTGGCCTTCGTAGTCGTTGACGGCGACCCAGGTGGCCTTGCCGATCAGGTCGCGCAGCGTCTCGCCGTCGAACATCGGCAGGCCCTGGCCGGGGTCGAACAGCCACGGGATGCCCGCGGCCGCGAACTGCAGTGCGTGGGCGACCATGCCGTCGCGACCGTCCGGCGCCACGACGCCGAGCGTGATGCCGGCGGCGGTCGGCACGGCGTTGAGGTGCGACTGCGACATCGCACCCGGGTGGAATGCGGTGATCTGGTTGTCGTCGATGTCCGTAGTGATGAACGCCTGCGCGGTGAACTCGTCGTCGAGCTCACGCACATAGTCGAGGCTGACGTTGCAGGCTTTCAGCCAGCGCCGGTACGGCTCGAAGTCGTGACCCACCGTCCCCATCGGCGCGCCCTTCTCGCCCAGAAGAATCAGGTTGTAGGCAATGTTGCCGGCACAGCCGCCGAAATTGCGCCGCATACTCGGCACCAGGAACGACACGTTCAGCATGTGGATGCGGTCGGCGAGGATGTGCTCGCGGAAATGGCCGGGGAAGACCATGACGGTGTCGAACGCCAGGGAGCCGCAGATCAGTGCTGTCATAAGAAGGGGTTAGGGGATAGGGGTTGGGGGTTAGTCGGAAAAGGAGGCGCGCTGGTGCGCACGTACCGAAACTTGCTGTTGGATCAGAAAAGGCGGTCCCAGAGGACCAGCGCCCAGGTCAAGAATAGCAGCACGAGGCCGAAGAAGACCGCGGCGGAGCCCAGGTCCTTGGCGTAGCCGGACAACGGGTGCCGCTCGGTCGAGATCCGGTCCACCAGCACTTCGACGGCGGAGTTCAGCAATTCGACGAGCATGAGCAGCAGCACGGCGCCGACCAGCAGCAACCGCTCGATCCCGGTCTGGCCCAGCCACAGGCCCGCCGGAATCAGGACGCAGGCCGCCCAGACTTCCTGCCGGAAGGCGGACTCGTTGCGGTAGCAGTTGGCGATGCCGCGGAACGAGTTCTGCGTCGCGAGCACGAGGCGGTTCAACCCGGTCGGGCGGCCGCCCTCGCGCAGTTCCGCGGTCATGCAGCTTTCCAGGTCAGGTCGAGCTGTTTCGCCGCACGGACATCGTCGAGGCGTCGCACCGGCAGGGTCCAAGGCGCGCCCTTGAGCTTGTCAGGCTCGGTTTCGGCTTCGCGCCGGATCGCGATCATGGCGTCGACGAAAGCGTCCAGCTCTTCCTTCGATTCGGTTTCGGTCGGCTCGATCAGCAGGCACTCGGGCACCAGCAGCGGAAAGTAAGTCGTCGGCGCATGGAAGCCGTAATCCAGCAGTCGCTTGGCAAAATCCATCGCGTTGGTGCCCCACTCCCGCGCCTCATGCCGCAGCGTGACGATGAACTCGTGGCTCGCCCGGCGCTCCGGGTACGCGAGCTCGAAACCTGCAGCACGCAGTCGCGCCGCCAGGTAATTGGAGTTGAGCGTCGCGAACTCCGACACGCGCTGCATGCCGTCGCGGCCGAGCATGCGCATGTAGATGTACGCGCGCAGCAACACGCCGGTGTTGCCCATGAAGTTCGACAGCCGGCCGATGGTCTGTGGCAGGTCCTTCTCGTCGAGCCAGCGGTAGCGGTCGCCCTCACGGCCCACGATCGGCACCGGCATGAATGGCAACAGCCGCTCGCTGACGCCCACCGCACCCGAGCCCGGGCCACCGCCGCCGTGCGGCGTCGAGAACGTCTTGTGCAGGTTCATGTGGATGACGTCGAACCCCATGTCGCCCGGGCGCACCTTGCCCAGGATCGCGTTGAGGTTGGCGCCGTCGTAATACAGCAGGCCGCCGGCCTCGTGCACGATGCGGCGCACGTCGTCGATGTGGCGCTCGAACACGCCGATCGTCGAGGGGTTGGTCAGCATGATGCCGGCCGTCTGCGGGCCGACCGCCGCCTTGAGCGAGTCGAGGTCGATGTCACCATTGTGCAGTGTCGGGATCTCCTTAACCGTGCAGCCGCACATCGTCGCGGTCGCGGGGTTGGTGCCGTGCGCGGCATCGGGCACGATGATCTCGATGCGCGCGAAGTCCTTGCGGGACTTGTGGTACGCGCGAATCATGGCCACGCCGGCGAACTCGCCCTGCGCGCCCGCCATCGGCGTCAGCGACACGCCGCGCATGCCGGTCACTTCCTTCAGCATTTCCTGCAGTTCGAACAGGATCTGCAGGATGCCCTGCCCCGTCGATTCGGGCGCGAGCGGATGCCGGTTGAGCAACTCGGGCAACATCGCGTACTGGTTACACGCCTTCGGGTTGTACTTCATCGTGCACGACCCGAGCGGGTAGAAGTGCGTGTCGATGGAGAAGTTGAGCTGCGACAGGCGTGTGAAGTGGCGCACCGCCTGCAGCTCCGACACCTCGGGCAACAAAGGCGCGCTGCCACGGCGCAGCGCTGCAGGAATCGGCGCTTCGACCGGCACCTGCGGGTACTGTGCATCGGCGCCGCGCCCGGGCGCGGAGTGCTCGAATATCAGCTTTTCATGCATGGCTTTCATTCCTGGGCTCAGGCCGCAGCCGCGGAGTGGCGCATCGTCTCGGCGAGCGCCTGCGCATAGGTTTCGATGTCGGCGAGCGTGCGCGTTTCGGTGGCGCACACCAGCAGCGCGTTGCCCAGTGACGGGTACCGTGCGGAAATGTCGGCGCCGCCGATGATGCCGCGGCGCGCGAGCGCCTCGAGCACCGGCTTGACCGGACGATCGAGCAGCAGCACCGCCTCGTGGAAGCGCGGGCGGTCGAACGCAAGCCGCACGCCCGGCACGCGCGTGAGCGCATCCACCAGTTGTTGCGTGCGCTGCATCGACGTCGCCGCCACCTGTGCGAGGCCCTTTGCCCCGAGCAGCGACATGTAGATCGTCGCCGCGGTCACCAGCAGCCCCTGGTTGGTACAGATGTTGGACGTCGCCTTGCTGCGACGGATGTGCTGCTCGCGCGCCTGCAGCGTGAGCGTGAAACCGGTCTTGCCGTCGAGATCGAGCGTGCGGCCGATGATGCGGCCCGGCATCTGTCGTACATGCTCGGTGCGCGTCGCCATGAAGCCGAAGTACGGGCCACCGGAGGACAGCGGCACGCCGAGCGGCTGCCCATCGCCAATGGCGATGTCGGCACCGAGTTTGCCCCACTGGCCCGGCGGCTTCAGCACGGCGAGCGAGGTCGGATTGACCACGCCGATCATCAGCGCGTTGTTTGCGTGTGCCCAGTCGGTTGCGGCGTCGACGTCCTCGAGCGTGCCGAAGAAGTTCGGCTGCTGCAGCACCACGGCCGTGATGTCCTGGCCGCTGTAGGGTTCGAGCGCCGAGACCAGCGTCTGGCCGCCCTTCTGGTCGTACGGCAGCAGTTCGAACGCGATGCTCTGGTTGCCGGCGACGACCTGCGTCACGTCGCGGTAAGTCGGGTTGAGCGCCACGGGCAACAGGATGCGCTGCGACTTCGACTTGCGATTGGCGCGCACGGCCATCAGGCACGCCTCGGCGAGACCCGAGGCGCCGTCATAGAGCGACGCATTCGAGATGTCGAGCCCGGTCAGGCTCGCCATCATCGTCTGGTACTCGTACAGCAGCTGCAGCGTGCCCTGGCTCGCTTCGGCCTGGTACGGCGTGTAGGCGCTGTAGAACTCACCCCGCGTCACGATCGCCCACACCGCGGAGGGAATGTGGTGCTCATACGCGCCCGCGCCGATGAAGTTGAGCGGACGGCCATCGCGCGTGGCGAAGTCGGCCATCAGCCGGCCAATCTCCATCTCGTTGAGCGCCGGCGGCACGCCCGGCAGGCCGGGAGCGCGCAGATTCGCCGGAATCTCTTCGAACAGCGCGTCGATGTCCGGCGCGCCGATCGCGTCCAGCATCGTGCGGATGTCGTTGTCCGTGTGCGGGATGAAAGGCATGACGACCCTCCGTGGTGCTCAGTGCGTCTCGGCAGCGAGGGCGGCCGCGTAGGCCTTGGCGTCGAGCATCGACGCGAACTGGGCCTTGTCGTCCGGGCGCACGCGCATGATCCAGCCAGCGCCGTACGGATCCGAGTTGATCAGCTCGGGCTGGCCACCGAGGTCGGCATTGCCGGCCACGACTTCACCGCTCACCGGGCTGTAGACGTCCGACGCAGCCTTCACGGATTCGACGACCGCGCAGGCTTCGCCCGCGTTCACGTGACGGCCCGGTTCCGGCGCCTCGACGAACACCAGGTCGCCCAGTGCCTGCTGCGCGTGGTCGGAGATGCCGATGGTGATCGTGCCATCCGCCTCGAGGCGCGCCCACTCGTGGGACTTCTGGAAGCGGAGGTCGGCAGGAATGTTGCTCATGGCGGAATCCTTGGAAAGATCTGAAGAGTGACGCGAAGGATTGAATGTCGAATGTGTTACAGCGCGATGGCGACTTTGCCGTTACGCACGAACGGCGGACGCACGATGCGCGCTGCGACGAGCTTGCCGCGAATCTCGACCTCGCAGCGGTCGCCGGTCTTCGCCGGCACGCGCGCAAAGCCGATCGAGCGCTGCAGCGTCGGCGAGAACGTGCCGCTGGTGACTTCGCCTTCACCGACGGCGGCGACGAACACCTTCTGGTGCGAACGCAGCACCGCGCGGTCTTCCACCAGCAGGCCGACGAGCTTGCGCGTGTCGCCACTCGCCTTCTGCGCAGCGAGTGCGCCGCGGCCGATGAAATCACGATCCTGCGGCTCCCACGCGATCGTCCAGCCGAGGCCGGACTCGAGCGGCGACGTGGTCTCGTCCATGTCGTTGCCGTAGAGGTTCATGCCGGCTTCGAGGCGCAGCGTGTCGCGTGCACCGAGTCCGCACGGCGCGACGCCGGCAATGCGCAAACCCTGCCATAGCGCGACTGCGTGTCCGGCAGGCAGCATGATTTCGAAGCCGTCTTCGCCGGTGTAGCCCGTGCGGGCGATGAAGAGACTGCCCGCGTCGATGCCGAAGAACGGCTCGATCTCGAGCGCACGTTTCGCAATCGTCGGCTCAATGACGCTGGCGGCCTTGGCCCGCGCGTTGGGGCCCTGCACGGCGATCATCGCGAGCTCGGTGCGCGGCTCGACCGCGACACCGTAGCCGGCGGCGACCTGGCGCAGCCACTCGATGTCCTTGTCGCGCGTGCCGGCGTTGACGACCATGCGATACCAGTGGTCGTCCATGTAGTAGACGATCAGGTCGTCGATCACGCCGCCGTGGTCCCGCAGCATGCAGGAGTACAGCGCCTTGCCGGGCTGCGTCAGCTTCGCGACGTCGTTCGCGAGCAGGCGGCGCAGGAAATCGCGCACGCGGTCGCCACGCAGGTCGACCACGCACATGTGCGAAACGTCGAACATGCCGGCGTCGCGGCGCACGGCGTGGTGCTCCTCGATCTGCGAGCCGTAGTTGACGGGCATGTCCCAGCCGCCGAAGTCGACGGTGCGGGCCCCGGCCGCGACGTGGGTATCGAAAAGCGGTGTGCGCAATCCCATGACTTGAGTTTCCCGTTCCGGCCGTGCCATTTCGTGACCAAAAAAAAGGGCGGCAAGCCGCTCGCAAACGACCTGCCGCCCCTCTGTCCTTTTGACCTGAGAGATCGGGAACCGGCCACAGGCCGACGCCGCACCCCTTCGGTGGGTCCGCAACGAGGCGGACCGCTCTCCAGAGCCCATCAGGTGCCGCCGTTGTTTTGCCTGAGCGTTTCCGGGCGGGTTGCGCCTTCGGCGGGCCGCTTTCCGGCCACTCTTCGGACAGACCTTGCGATGGGTCCGGGAATTCTACCCCCTCGCCCACGGAAGTGGGAGTGGGGCGGGGTGGGGTGGGGTGTTCGACGCTGCGCCGCAATGGAAGCTCTGGTCGGCATCGCGGATTTCGACGTCGAAGATCGCATACGCGGCCATGTACACCTCACAATGAAGTTACCAACTGGACTGCTTGCCGCTCGATGACCGGCGCGATTCCGTGCGCCGGGCATCCTGCCCCGCCAGGCCGGTAAGATGACGACAACACGCAGAGGACGGCGATGACCGATATGTCCGACCACGATACACGCTGGCGACTCGTGCGCGATGTCGTGGTGTTCCAGATCAAGCTGGGGATGGAGGCGGTGCTGGACCTCACGCTCATCCCTGTGTCACTCGCGGCAGCAGCGCTGGATCTGCTGCTGGGGAACTGGCGACGACCACGATGGTTCCACGCCGTGCTGCGGTTCGGCGAGCGCTGCGAGCACCGGATCGACCTGTGGCGCGTCGCGACGCCCGGTGTGGGCGCGCCTCAATCGGAGGTCGACGCGGTCATGCGCAGCATCGAGACGCTTGTCCGGAACCCGCGCACTGGACCAGACAAGGTGCGCGAACTCAGGCGCTGGGCCGCAACGAAACTTGCACCGAGTGTTGACGTCGATCTGCAACCTCCTGACCGTCGTAACGAACCCCCGAGTTGAGCCTGGCCGGTACGGTGCCGACGTAAGGCCGCAGAGCCCGCGCCGACACCGGTAGCCCCTGGTGCACCGGCAAATCACCCGCTGAAGGATCACGAAGGACATGCTGCATTCAATTCTCCGCACCTCTCCCCTGCGTTGGCTGGCCGCGCTCGCTGCACTGGTGCCGGCGACCGCGCCGGCGGCCGAAAGCGTGCCGCCGTCCCCGGCGCTCACGGTCGAACTGGGTGCGGCCTGGCAACTGCGCAACACCGCGCAGGTGGCAAACGAACCGCCGAACACCCGGTTCAAGATTGACGATCTGACCGGCGACGGTCCGTATCCGGCCGGACGCGTGGTCCTCGACTGGCCGCTGAACGAAAAGCACCGTCTGCGATTCCTCATCGCACCACTCGGGATCGACGAAACCGGCACCGCTTCGCAGCCCATCGTGTTCCGGAACACGACGTTCGCGCCCGGCCCGATCGACGTGAAGTACCGGTTCGATTCCTACCGTGCCAGTTATCGATACGTGTTCTACGAGCGCGAGCGGTGGACGTGGTCCGGCGGCGGCACGCTGAATATCCGCGATGCGGAGATTCGTCTGCAGCAGGGCGCGTTGACACGGGTGAGAAAGAACACCGGCGTCGTGCCCCTGCTGGCTCTCGAGGGCGAGTGGCGCTTTGCGCCCGGTTGGTATGGCCTGCTCGACTTCGAGGGACTCGCCGCACCGCAGGGTCGCGCAATCGACGCGGCGCTGAAGCTTGGCTACGATGTCACGCCGAACGTCACGGTCGCAGGCGGGTACCGCATCCTCGACGGCGGTGCGGACAACGACGATTTGTACACGTTCGCACGCTTCGACTCTGCCGTGCTCGGACTGACGTGGAGGTTCCGGTAACCGTCACGCCTGCCGACTTCACTGCAACGGAGCTGCAGTCGCCTTGCGCGGCGAGATCCCGGATCTACGCAGTCGCAACCTCGTTGCAGACACGGCGCTGAATCAGAACCCCGGGCCCTTCAGAGGAGCATGAAACCGACCCACACCAGCGCCACGACAACCAGCGCCGGTACCAGCCACGTGGCGAGGCGCAGCGCGAGAATCACCCGCCTGAAGAACACCCGGTCGTTGAGATGCGGAAACGGCACATTCTCCGGCACCGGCTTGCCGAGAAATGCGCACAAGGGTGCCCAGCCCTCGTTCACGTTGAACACCAGCAGACGCTCCGCGGGCACGCTGCGCCGCACCTCCTCGAGATGCGCCTTGTACACGGCGATCGCCTTCGCCCGATCCGTGAACTCGCCCCGGAAGCGGCCCTTCCAGATGACCTCTTCGTGCATCTGCCGCATGACCTTCGGGAACCACCAAGGCAGGACCTGATCGATGATCCAGAGCGTCTCGCGCGTGCTGTCGTACCACGCCGCGGGATCGCGGACGTTCAGCACCACCTTCGCCTCCGGAAAGGCCGCCATCAGCGCCTGGTAGAACTCGCAGGCCGGCCAGTCGACGACGGCCCGGTGGCGTCGGAAGAACTGCGGGAAGTCGACCGGCTCGCCGGCTTTCGCCCGGACCCAGAACTTCAGGTGCGCGTAGCGCGTCATCGCGCTCTGCATGTGATAGCAGGGATCGTAGCCGAGCCTGCGCAGGGCCGCCCGCAGCGACGTTGTCCCCGAGCGCCCGAACCCGGCGCCGATCACCTGAAGTTTCTGCTGGTGCAGGTAACTCAACTCGACCGTGCGCTGGCCGTGCAACAGCCCGCTACCCCGCACCCAGGCAACTCGTCACGCGGTACGCACCGCGACCACCCTCAATCGACGCGCGGCATCGTGACCGCGTCCGGCGCCGGCGCCGAGGAAATGCGCCAGGCCGGCCTGGGGTTGTTGACGATCCATCGTCGCGCTTCGGCGATCGTTGCAAATGTCGCTTCCGGGTACGGTGCCAGCGGCAGGGACTCAAAGTATCGGACGTGCTCCAGCATCTTTTCGCCCGTGGCGACAGTCGCGTGCACGATGTCAGGACCACAATCGTACTCGCGTCGTGCCAGCTGCTCGACCCGGCCCAGGAACGTATCCGTGAGATCCGGACCTGCCTCGGCTTCCAGGTAGTCGGAAATGATGTAGCGGACACACTCGTACCGCAGGTCACCCTTCATTTCGTCGTACGCTTCCCGAAACTCAGCCGACGACACCACACCGAAGAACCGTCGGTAAACACCGTGTCCTTCCCATCGCAACTTGTAAGGCACGTGGCTATCCTCCTGCGGGCGCCTCGGCCGCCGCCGACGGCCAGTCGGGCGTCACGGCCCCAAGGCTGCGCCGTTACGCTTCACGGTCAATCCGTATCGACCGGAAATCAGCAGTGACGCACAGACCGCAAGCCCGCACAGGCCAGGTGCGGGTGATGACTGCGGACTGCCGCACGTGCGCCACCTTGATCCCCACCCATCATTGAGCGTCCAATGACACGGTGATCGAGTACGACCGTTGGGCCGCGAGGTCATCACCGTGAGAATCACTACGCTCATCGACAATCGCCCGAGCCCCGACGACCCGCAACTGGTCGCCGAATGGGGCCTGTCACTGTGCGTCGAACTGAACGGCCGCCACATCCTCGTCGACATGGGCGCCTCGGACGCATTCGCCCGTAATGCAGAGCACCTGTCGATCGACCTCGCGGCGATCGACGTGGCGATCCTGTCCCACCACCACCACGACCACGGCGGCGGGCTGCGGCGCTTCCTCGAACTGAACGACCACGCCGACATCTACCTGGGCGTCGCCCCGGACGGCGACCCGACCGTAAAGCTTCTCGGTTGCGTCAGGAAGTACATCGGACTCGACCATGCGCTCGCCGCGAGGCACGCGCACCGCTTCCGCTCCGTGCGCGAACGCACCGAAGTGCTCCCGGGCGTCTTCGTGCTGCCACGCATCGTCGGCCATCACGCCCGCCCCGCGGGCAACAAGTTCCTGTATCTCAAGCGGGACTCCGTCCTCGTTCCTGACGACTTTCGTCACGAGATCGTCGTGGCGATCCGCGAGCACGACGCACTGGTCGTGCTGACAGCCTGCTCCCACAACGGACTGCTGAACATGGTGGAGACTGCGTCAGCGGAATTCCCAGGGACTCCCATCCGCGCCGTAGTGGGCGGCTTTCATCTGGCGAAACTTCCGCCGTTTCGCGGCATGTCCGAGAGTGAAAGCGTGGTCGCGGACATCGGCCGGGCGGTCCTCGACTTACGAGTCGAAACTACCTACACGGGACACTGCACGGGCGAGAAGGCATTTGACGTGTTGCGCGGCGCCATGGGCGAGCGCGTGCAGGCAATCCACACGGGTTGCCGCATCGACCTCTAGCGGGACCCGGCGCTGAGCGCCACTGAAGCCAGCGGTAGCAGCATCCTTCGTCGCTGCCCCCGCCAACCCTCCATCACCCCTGACTCGCCCTCAGCCACATCGCCGCGAGGTACGCGACCCCGATCACGTACAGTGACCCGAAGATCCGCTGGTTGTGCCGCGCCAGCCACTCGGGCAAGTAGATATCGAAATTCGCCCGCCGATCGTCCGTGTAGCGCGCAGCGATCGCCGTGAGCGGGCAACTCCACCGGTGGTACCAGAGCACTACGACCTCGCCGAGCACGATCGTTGCCAGTACGGCCGCGGCGGCGAACCGCCGGTGCCAGGTCAGCCACGGAATCGCCACGACGCACCCGGCAAACACGGCCCACACCACCGTGTGCACCAGCTTTACGAGCTGCAATCGACGCGCGGCTTCGTTGCTCATGCCGTGAGTGATGTTCCACATTTCCTCTGCCTGTCGCCAAACGGAAACACTCCGGTGGCTGGCATGGCTTCACGACCGATGGATAATCTCGACGTCACAAGGGACGCCAAGCGATGACGTCCCGTGGCACAGCAAGAACGCGAGGCACACCGATGGGCTGGGCAGACACAGTGAAAGCGACGGCGCTGACCGTCCTGGCCGAGCGCACGGAGACCACCGGCCGGGTTTCCGCCCGCACGCTGTGGACCTGGAGTCCATGCGACGTCTGGCTGTCGCGCGTCAGGCCGTCTCGCGAGACCGCCGCGCAGCCAGCAGAGAGCGACCGGGCCACGCAATCCCCACGGGACACTGCGCCTCGCGACTGAAATCGATCTGGCGCAGCGCTCAACTCTTCGGCCGAATGCTCGCCGGATCCGACGGCCGCAACTCCGGGCAAGCGTCCGGTTCCACGGTCCACATCGAGTTGGCGACGTGCCACGCTTCGCCGACCTTGATGAAACTGAACACGTCGACGCCACAGTGGCTGGTCTTGCCGTCGATCCAGAACTCGTACGGCGCCCAGACCGTCGCGATGCTGCCCCGGACCAGCACGGTCGGTGACCAGTACCGCTCGCGGTATGTGTGGCCATCCTTGCGCGCCGGATCCACCCAGTAGGAGTTAGGCCGGCCCAGGACCTCCATGCCACCGCTCGGGAGCGCGCGTGCCCGGTAGTTCGTCCCGTCCGGCGTCTGCATCGACGCCATCGCTTCGAGATCGCTCGCAGAGATCGCGGCCAGGTAGCGGTCCATTGCGGCAAGAACGGCTGTCTCGTCTTCAGCCTGGTGTCCAGTAGTGCCGGGCGCCGGAGGACTGTCCGCGAACGCGATGGTGCCGCACACCGCCAGCACCATGCCTCCCAGAATGCTTCGAATCATTGTTGTCTTCCCGCCTCGTCGGTTGAATAGATCGGTCGTGACCGTGGTGCGCAGTCAGACAGAATGTCACCAACGGCAGCGGATCGTTCTCAGGATGCCACGCACCTGCCCAAGATTGGCATCTGGCCAACTGCGAACCACATCTAAGTGATTGATAATAAGGCACTCTTTCGGTTGCCTTGGTACATTTCGGCACTCCAGGCAGTGCATCGATGGTTGGGGCAAGGGCAGCGGCTTGCCAATGCCCCGCCGGGACCGGAACATCGCGTCCTTCTATATAGAGAGGTCACCGCATGCGCCCGGTCCTGTCCGCCCTGCTCCTGCTGCTCGCGCTGCCCTTGTGCGCCCCGCTTCACGCACAGGAAAAAACGAGCGCAACCAATGACTTGCATTCGCTTTTCGACGCCGAATGGGAGCGCGGTCTGCGTGAGAACCCGGTTGGCGCCACCTACATCGGTGACCATCGCTTTGACGACAAGTGGCCGGACCTCTCCCCGGCCGCCTTGAGGGCCTCCTATGAGGGTGACAAGGCGGTCGTCGCCGCGCTCGACAGGATCGACCCGCAACAGCTGACCCCGGAGGATCGGCTGAACCGCGACCTGTTCCGCCGCCAATTCCAGGCGAACATCGACACCTACGACTACGGCTCGCAGTACACGCCGCTCTCGCAGCGCAGCGGGCTCACTTCGATGCACCGCATGGCGGACGTCGTCGTGTTCAACACGGTCAAGGACTACGAGCAGTGGCTGAGCCGGATCGGCACGATCGACAAGCTCGTCGACCAGAACATCGCCTTGATGAGCGAAGGCGTGCAGCGCGGCCAGGTACCGCCGAAGATCATCATGCAGCGGGTACCGCCGCAGCTCGACAAGCAGATCGTCACGGATCCCACGCAGAGCCCGTTCTACGAAGCGTTCAGGAAGATGCCGGATTCGATCCCGGCTGCCGAGCAGGCGCGCCTGCAGGCCGCTGCACGTGATGCAATCACGAAGACGGTCGTGCCGTCGTACACCAAGTTGAAGCAGTACGTCGTCGACGATTACCTGCCGCAGGCTCGCGAGACCGTCGGCCTGTGGGACACGCCGAAAGGTGAAGCCCGTTACGCCGAACTCGCGCGCTTCTACACGACGACCAGGCTGACACCGGACGAGATTCACGAGATCGGCCTCAAGGAAGTCGCGCGCATCCGCGGCGAAATGATGCAGGTCATTGCGAAGACGGACTTCAAGGGCGGCTTCGACGAGTTCCTGACCTACCTGCGCACGGACCCGAAGTTCCGCTACACGGACCCGAAGGACCTGCTCCAGGCCTACGAGGCGATGGCAAAGCGCGTCGACCCGAAGCTGCCGCAGTACTTCGGCAAGCTGCCGCGCATGCCGTACGGCGTGCGGCAGATCGCGGAGCAGGTCGCACCGGACACCACGACGGCCTATTACCAGGGTCCGGCGATGGACGGAAAGCGCGCGGGGTACTACTACGTGAACCTCTACAAACCCGAGGAACGCCCGAAGTACGAGATCCCGGTGCTGACGATTCACGAGGCAGTCCCGGGCCATCACCTGCAGATTGCACTGGCGCAGGAACTCGGCGAGCTGCCGAAGTTCCGTCGCGACTTCGAGGCCACCGCGTTCGTCGAAGGCTGGGCGCTCTACAGCGAAAGCCTCGGCGAGGAGATGGGCTTCTACGAGGACCCCTACGACAAGTTCGGCCAGCTGACCTACGAAATGTGGCGCGCGGTGCGGCTCGTCGTCGACACCGGCCTGCATCACAAGCACTGGACGCGGCAGCAGGCGATCGACTACTTCAAGGCGAACGCGGCAAAGACCGAACTCGACATCATCAACGAAATCGACCGCTACATCGGCAACCCGGGCCAGGCGCTGGCATACAAGATCGGCGAACTGAAGATCAAGCAGCTGCGCGGCGAGGCGACTGCCCGGCTCGGCGACCAGTTCGACATCCGCGCGTTCCACGACGTGGTACTCGGCAGCGGCGCGATTCCGCTCGACGTGCTCGAAGCCAACGTGCATCGCTGGATCGAAGCCACGAAAGCCGCGCGCCCATGAGCAGCCCCATCGTCCGTCGCCCGAGCACGCCGGTCCGCATCGGCCCGGTGACGGTCGGCGGCGGTCACCCGGTCGTCGTGCAGTCGATGACCAACACCGACACGGCGGACGTCGAAGGCACGGCGCTGCAGATCCGTGCACTCGCGATCGCGGGGTCGGAACTCGTGCGTGTCACCGTCAACACGGACGAAGCCGCCGCCGCGGTGCCGCGCATCGTCGAGCGGCTGGCGCAACTCGGCGTCTCGGTGCCGATCGTTGGAGATTTCCACTTCAACGGGCACAAGCTGCTGCGCGAACACCCTGGCTGTGCCGAGGCGCTGGCGAAGTACCGTATCAATCCCGGCAACGTCGGTCGCGGCAGCAAGCGCGATCCGCAGTTCACCGAGATGGTCGAGACGGCCTGTCGCCACGACAAGCCTGTGCGCATCGGCGTCAACTGGGGCAGCCTCGACCAGGATCTGCTGACGCGACTGATGGACGAGAACTCGAAGCAGGCGCAGCCGCTCGAGGCGAACGATGTCGTGCGTGAAGCGCTGGTGGTCTCCGCGCTCGAAAGCGCTGCACGCGCCGAAGAAATCGGCCTGCCGCACGACCACATCGTGATCTCGTGCAAGGTCAGTGGCGTGCAGGACCTGATCGGCGTCTATCGCAACATCGCGCGCCGTTGCGACTACGCGCTGCACCTCGGCCTGACCGAGGCCGGCATGGGCTCCAAGGGCATCGTCGCGTCGACTGCGGGCATCTCGGTGCTGCTGCAGGAAGGCATTGGCGACACGATCCGCGTCTCGCTAACACCCGAACCCGATGGCGACCGCACGCAGGAAGTGATCGTCGCGCAGGAGATCCTGCAGACGATGGGCCTGCGCTCGTTCACGCCGATGGTCATCGCCTGCCCCGGCTGCGGGCGCACGACGTCGACGTATTTCCAGCAACTCGCGCAGGACATCCAGTCACACCTGCGGCAGCGCATGCCCGACTGGCGCAAACGCTATGCGGGCGTCGAGCAGATGACGGTCGCAGTCATGGGCTGCGTCGTGAATGGCCCTGGCGAGAGCAAGCACGCGAACCTCGGCATCAGCTTGCCTGGAACGGGCGAGCGTCCGGTGGCGCCGGTCTACATCGACGGCGAGAAAGGCCCGACACTTAAGGGCGAACGCATCGCCGAGGAATTCCAGCAACTGGTCGAGGATTACGTCGAGCGGACCTACGGCCGCGCCTGAGGGGGTGTCATCGACCGATAGAGGGCAAACGACTGTTCCCACCGGCGGCTGCGATCGAGTCAGCGACGCTGCACCCAGATCCAGTCGGCCAGCCAGACACCGTCGCGGCTGGCGTCGGGGCAGTGTGCCGCAATGTAGGACTTCTGCTTCTCGATATCCGACGGGGCACTATGGGCAGTCGGTCGCTGCAGGTTCTGCAGCTTCTCGCGCGCCTCCCGGCAGCCCGGGCTCAGCGCCTCGAACAATTCGCTCGCACGCTGCTTCTGCGACGCAAGCACGCCAGGCTCATCGCTGCAGTTCGCATCGCGCTCGCTGCTTAACCGTGCGATCTCCGCCGGACGATCGCGATCGTTCAGGTAGGTCCGGTCGTTGCCGGGCCCCGGCTTGTAGACCTTCCAGTCGCCGGCCAGCACCTCCAGCTGGAACAGCGCGTCGACACAGCGCATATCGTCGGAGGACGCACCTGCCGTGTCGGCAGGTTCGCGTGGCGGCGATTCAGCCGCAGCCGCTGGGAGGGCTTCGGGGCCGGCGCGCGCTGGTTGAGTTGCGAACGGGGCCGATGACGATACCGATGGCGAACGAGGCGTCGCGATGACCTCGTAGGCAATGCCTGCTGGTGGCGGCGAGTCGGTGAAGTGCACCTGACCCTGCGGGTCGACCCATTTGTAGGTCGCGCCCAGGAGCAAAGGCGCCAACAGGATCGCCGCAAACTTCAATGCCCATCGGTCGCGAGCCTTGCGCATGACAGCCCTCCCACACGATCCGATGCAAGCAGTATCCGCGCGGCATGGACGCGGCCGCAATACGGCCCGACCGAGGGCCATGCCAGTTCCGACTGAGATCGATCCGCATCCGACTCGAGCCGGCGGGCTGTTGGAACTCCGTATTGCGACCCGGGACACGACCCGAGGAAAATTTTCACGATGACAGCGCCGGCACCCGGCGCAACCGCTCGGACGTTGGCGCGGCTCGAGCCACGCGCGATTCAACCAGCCACGCGGTCGACAGTCTCGATAGCAGGGAGTGCGCGACATGTCAGCCTGTTTCAGAAACATGGTGTTGAGCCTTGGACTGTGCGTGGTCGCGAGCCAGGTGAATGCGGCCGAATGGAAGCATGAGATCGCCCCCTACCTCTGGGGCTCGTCGATGCAAGGCACCGTCGGGGTCGGCAACATCACCGCGGAGACGGACCTGAGCTTCTCCGACCTCATGGACAACCTGGAATTCGGCTTCATGGGTACGTACCGCGCTTCCACGGATCGCTACTCCATCACGGTCGACGCCATCTACATGGGTCTCGGCGTGACAGAGAAAGGCCCGGGCGGCGTCCTGAAAGCCGACATCGACATGGACCAGGTCGGGCTCGAGGGCGACTTCGGCTACGCCTTGAGCGATCGATTCACTGTGCTGGCAGGCCTGCGTTACGTGGATCTCGAAGCCCAGGTCGAGGTTGGCGGCCCGCTCGGCAACGAACGGTCGAGCCGCGAGCAGCAGAGCTGGGTGGACCCGGTCATCGGCGCGCAGTACTCGTGGCCATTCGCGGACCAGTGGTCGTTGAACCTGCGCGGGGACGTCGGCGGGTTCGGCGTCGGTTCGGACTTCGCCTGGCAGGCAATTGCGACGCTGCGCTGGCAGTTCTCGCCACGCGTGGGGGTCGGCCTTGCCTACCGCCATCTCGACATGGACTACGAGGACGGCAAGGGCGCCGACCGCTTCCTGTACGACGTGACCACGTCAGGCCCGGCGCTGGGCGTCGTCTTCACTTTCTGAGCAGACCTCCAGCGCGTCGGCGGCCCGGAGCAAGCCCGGGACCGCCGCCGCGTCAATGGAACGGCCCCACGCCGAAGACCATGCTCACGATCGCGAAGAGCCCGATCGTGAGCAACAGCAGCGCGACGACGAGCGTCAGCGACACCGGAAACCTTGTCTCGCCGTGGATTAGCCCGTCGCGCTTCAGCTCGATGCGCAGGCGCCGCAGCTCGACCATGTAGCTCACGTGGTAGCCGATGCCCAGGGCGAGCATCAGGATGCCGAGCAGCACCAGCGCCTTGCCGAAGTTCCCGGCCGCATAGGAACTTTTCACGACCTGCATCTCGTGCAGCTTCTGGAACACCTGGAAGATCGTGAAGCCGAAGCCGATCAGCGACAGCGAGGTGCGCATGACCGACATCAGCGTCCGGTCGGCGGACATGCGCGTGCGATGGAAGGACATGCCGGTGCGTCGCGCCGACAGCTCGGTCGAGACGTCATTCAGCTTCGGTCTGGCAGCGGCGTCAACGTCAGGATGGTTGTCCATCGGCTGTTTCTCCGGCTAGGCACTCGGCTGCGGGCGGCCTGGGTTCGACTCCGACGGCACGGGCGCCTGTTGCAGCCGCCGGGTCGTCTCCATTTCGTGATCCAGGAAATAGCTGAGGAACGTACGGATCGCCGCTACAGCGGCGAGCCGGCCCACCTCGTTCCAGCTCGGTGCGAACGACGTGCTCACGATATCGGCCGCCAGCTGGAAGGTGAGGCCGGCCACGAGCCAGTGCGCGTAATCAAGCGATACGGCCCGCTTCTCGACCTGGCCCCGGCGCGTCGCGATCGTGATCCGGCCGAAGTCGAGCAGCGCCTTGGCGCTGCCGACCGCGATGATGACGATCGCGATGCCCTCGATGACCAGGGCGACGCAGCGGGCAAACTCGTGCAGCAGTGCTTCCATGTGACCGCTCAGTGACCTGCGCCGCCAATCGTCGCCTGCATCTTCTCCAGCGCCTGGTCGATGGTGAACGACGCTGCCCGTTGCCGCGGTGGATACTCCCTGAACGTCTTCAGGAACTCCTCGACGATGCCGGAGGCGGCCGCCAGCATGTACGTCTTTCCCAGGAACCACTCGTAGTAGGTGTTCGACGTCGTGTCGGCGCGCTCCAGCGGGTCAGTGCGCAGGTTGAAGAGTTTCGGCATGCGCAGCGGCACGAAGGGTTCCGCCCACAGCTTCATCGTCCCCACGCAGCGCTGCTCCATGAAGACGACCTTCCAGTTGTCGAAGCGCACCGCGACCAGGTCGCCATCGTCGTTGAAGTAGATGAGCCCCTTGCGCGGACTCTCCACGCCCCGCTCGGTCAGGAACGGCAACAGGTCGTAGCCGTCGATGTGCACCTTGAACCTCTTGCCAGCCGCGTCGTAGCCCTTCAGCAGCTTCGCGACGATGTCGGGCTCGCCCGCCATCGCGAGGAAGGTCGGCAGCCAGTCGTGGTGCTGGACGATCTCGTTGGTGACGAAGCCCGCCGGCACCATGCCCGGCCAGCGCACCAGCAGCGGAATGCGGAACGCGCCTTCCCAGTTGGTGTTCTTTTCGCTGCGGAACGGCGTCATCGCGCCGTCGGGCCAGCTGTTCATGTGCGGCCCGTTGTCGGTGCTGTACATGACGAAGGTATCGTCGGCGATGCCGAGCTCGTCGAGGAGATCGAGCAACTGCCCCACCTGGCGGTCGTGATCGATCATCGTGTCATGGTACGGCGACTGCCAGCGGCCCGCCTGGCCGAGGCTCTCCGGCTTGGTGTGCGTCCGCCAGTGCATGTGAGTCGTGTTGACCCAGCAGAAGAACGGCTTGCCCGCCGCGTGCTGCCGCTTCATGAAATCACCGGCAGCCGCGACGAACTCGTCGTCGCAGGTTTCCATGCGCTTGCTAGTCAGTGCGCCCGTGTCCTCGATCTTCTGCTTGCCGATCCGGCCCCAGCGCGGCTGCTCCGTCGGGTCGTCGACGTCTGTCGCCCAGCAGTGCAGCACGCCGCGCGGCCCGAAGGCCGCCTTGAATTTCGGGAACTGCTGCGGGTCCGGATAGTCGCGGTCCTCGGGCTCTTCCTCCGCGTTGAGGTGATAGAGGTTGCCGAAGAACTCGTCGAACCCGTGCACCGTCGGCAGGTACTTGTTCAAGTCACCGAGGTGGTTCTTGCCGAACTGGCCGGTCGCGTATCCCTGCACCTTCAGCAGTTCGGCAATCGTCGGGTCCTCCGCCTGCAGGCCGACATCCATGCCGGGCGCGCCGACTTTGGACAGGCCCGTGCGGAAGACGCTTTGCCCGGTGATGAAGGCTGCCCGACCAGCGGTGCAGCTCTGCTCGCCGTAGGAGTCGGTGAACTGCATGCCTTCGGCGGCGAGGCGGTCGATGTTGGGCGTGCGGTATCCCATCACGCCGCGGCTGTAGCACGAGAGATTCCAGATACCGATGTCGTCACCCCAGATGACGAGAATGTTGGGTTTGCTTGCCTTTGCCATTTCAGTCTCCTGCCACAGGCTTCCGCCGTGGCTCCGCGACACTGCTGCCGCTTGGTCTCATTTGCCGGCGCCCGCACCGTGCTCGAGCTGACGCATCACCTGGTCGATGTTGAAGCTCGCGGACTTCTGCCGCTGCGGGAACTCCTTGAACGACTGCAGGAAGTATCCGACCAGCGCCTGCATGGGCACGAAGGCCCAGCACTTGTCTGCCATCCAGCGCGCGGCCATCGGCGACTCGGCGAAGTTCACCTGGGCCTCGAACGGGTCCATGCGCAGGTTGGTGATCTTTGGGAAGGCCTGCGGCAGAGGCGGCCCCCCGTACAGCCAGTCGCCCGGGAGTGCGAAGGTGGCCTTCCAGTCGCGCACGCGCACGGCGTTGAGGTTGCCGCTGTCGTCGAAGTAGAAGATCTCCTGGCGCTGGCCGGGTTCCTTGCCCGCGAGCAGCTCGCGCTGGTCGTAACCGTCGAGGTGCACCTTGAAGGTCTTGCCGTTGGCGACGTGGCCCTGCTTGAGCTTCTCCTTGACGTCGGGCTCGCCGGCCGCGGCCAGCAGCGTCACCGCCCAGTCCTCGAGGGAGAACAGTCCGTTGATGACCGTGCCGGGCTTGACGACACCCGGCCAGCGGACGACGGACGGAACGCGGAAGCCGCCTTCCCAGGTGCCGCCCTTCTCGCCGTGGAATGGCGACGTGCCGCCGTCGGGCCAGGTGAATTTCTCGGCGCCGTTGTCGGTCGAGAACACCACGATCGTGTTTTCGGCGACGCCGAGTTCGTCGAGCTTGGCGAGCAGCGCGCCGACGTTGTCGTCGAGCTGCTGCATGCCGTCGGCATAGAGGCCGTAGCCCGTGCTGTTCTCGTACTTCGGGCCCAGCCGCGTCCAGACGTGCATGCGGGTCGAGTTGTGCCAGACGAAGAACGGCTTGCCCGCCTTGACGGCGCGTTCCATGAAATCCAGTGAGCCAGCGAGGAACTCCTCGTCCACGGTCTCCATGCGCTTGCGCGTGATCGGACCGGTGTCCTCGATCGTCTGCTTGCCGACCCTGCCGAAGCGCGGGTCAGCCGTCGGGTCATCGACATCCGTGGCTCTGCAGCGCAGCGCACCGCGCGGGCCGAAACGCTGCTTGAACTTCGGGTCCTTCGGATACTGCGGGTCCTCCGGCTCCTCCTCGGCGTTCAGGTGGTAGAGGTTGCCGAAGAACTCGTCGAACCCGTGCACCGTCGGCAGGTACTCGTTGCGGTCGCCGAGGTGGTTCTTGCCGAACTGGCCGGTCATGTAGCCATGGTTCTTCAAGAGATCGGCGATAGTCGGGTCTTCCGGCCGCAGGCCGAGTTCGGCGCCCGGCAGGCCGACCTTCAGCAGCCCGGTGCGGAACGGGTGCTGGCCCGTGATGAACGCAGCCCGGCCGGCCGTGCAGCTCTGCTGCCCGTAGCAGTCGGTGAAGAGCGCGCCCTCCGCCGCGATGCGGTCGATGTTCGGCGTACGGCCGCCCATCATGCCGCGGTGATAGCAGGAGAGGTTCCAGATACCGATATCGTCACCCCAGATGACGAGAATGTTGGGTTTGGTCGATTTGGTCATTGCCGTCTCCCTTGCGCGCTCAGCCACCGCACGACGCGGTCTGCCGGGCCACGGATCAATAGATAGGGAACGAAGCCCAGCAGCAGCGCGAAGCCGAACGCTTCGCCGGGGTAAAACCTGCCGAGCACTCGGAGCTGGTAAACAGTGTCGATCACGACACCGAGCAGGACGACCTTCACGGTCGCCTTGACGCCTTCCACGAGCCGACCGCGTCGCTGTCCGGGGTCGTGCAGCACGGTCCAGAAATAGGGTGAGCGGCCTGTTCGCGCGTCCTTGTAACCGTCGCGCACGGCGAACAAGACCGCCATCAGCGGCTGCAGGACCAGACGGAACGCGAACGGGCCTGCAGGGCGCGCGAGCAGATCCGTCCACATGCGAAGCAAAAAGTCCTGCAGTTCCGACATGCGCCTTCCTTACGCGTTAGTGGCCCCCGCTGCGCGGTGCACGCAGTCGCGCGGCGATCCGCCCCGCTTCCGGCACCGCATGCGCAAAAAACCGCTTGAGTCCGGGGCACAGATAGTTGAGGCCCGGCTCGCCATCCGGCGTGCGCAAAACGCGGTTCTTCGGACACTCACCCCAGCAATCGCGGAGGAATTCACACTCGCGGCAGTACGCCGGCAACGACTCCGACTTCGCGTAACCGAATCTCACCTGGGCGGGGTCGAACACCATCTCGCCGAGCGAGCGCTCGCGAATGTTGCCCAGCCGGTACTCCGGATAGACGTAGTGGTCGCAGCTGTACACGTCGCCATCGTGCTCGAGCGCGACACCCTTGCCGCAGACCTCGCTGTGGATACAGATCTGCGACGGCAGCCCCATGTGCTGCGCGACCAGTGTTTCGCAGAAATTGACCAGCACCTTGCCGAAGTCGCGGGCCAGCCATTCGTCCCACACCTTGGAAAGAAAGTAGCCGTATTCGTCGGGATCGACGGACCACGGGGTAACCACCGATTCCGCATGGTCCGGATGCGCTGACGGACTGCCGACGATCGGCAGGCGCTCCGTGTCCCAGGCCTGCGGTGCGGCTGTTTCAAAATCCTTGATCGCGACGATCGGGATGAACTGCAGGTAGGTCGAGCCCAGTTCGCGCCGGAGGAAGCGGTAGACGTCGAGCGGTCGTGAAGCATTGAAGCGGTTCACGCAGGTCAGCGTATTGAAGCGGACTCCGTGCTTCTGCAACGTCTGCGCCGCGGCGAACACCCTGTCGAACGTCGGTTCGGCGTGCTTCGAGATCCGGTAGTGATCGTGAATATCGCGCGGGCCGTCGATGCTCAGGCCGACGAGGAACCGGTTTTCCTTGAGAAAATTCGCCCAATCGTCGGTCAACAGGGTGCCGTTGGTCTGCAGGTCGTTCTCGATGCGCTGCCCGGCCTTCGCATGCTTCTTCTGCAGCGCGACGACTTTCTCGAAGTACTCGAGGCCGAGCAGCGTGGGCTCGCCGCCCTGCCAGGAGAAGACGACTTCGTCGGCGGTGACGCTCTGAATGTAGTCCCGCACGAACCGGTCGAGCAGTTCGTCGTCCATGTGCCCGCCGCCCGGACCGCCCGGCAACTTCTGCTTGCTCAGATAGAAGCAGTAGGTGCAGTCGAGGTTGCAGGCCGATCCAGCCGGCTTGGCCATCACGTGGAATCGCCTGCCGGCTCGCTCCGCGAGCCGCTGCGGCGCAGAGTAACGGTCGAGCGATCCGGGCACGCCCTGCGGGCGTGACGGGCTCATCGGCGCCTCCCTTCTGGCTCGAGGCTGGGCGCACCACCAACGGCGCGTCGTCCACCCTATCGCCGCCAAGGTAACGCTAGCCGCTCGAGCGTTGCATTCGGGCTATAGGAGTCGTGTACAGGTATAAATCGTAATCGCCGCACGAGCCGGAATCCCTGGACCGAACGATAGAACCCGCCAATCGGTTCCATTGAGTCAAATGTCTTTGATCGCCCGGTGCCGTGAACCCTAGACTGAATCGAACAGCAGATTGCCGACGACCCAGGAGATTGCCATGTCCACCGAAACAAAATGCCCGTTCTCGAGCGCAG
>CAVOWK010000029.1:0-69577 GCA_963700045.1 uncultured Gammaproteobacteria bacterium | reverse complement strand
AGCAACGTCCATGGGGCAACCGGGCTTTGGGTCGATCTTGATGGTCTTAGTGGCCCTCAATATGTCATTGCGAATGCTGGGCCTCGAGCCTCGGTGCTCAACTATGTGGGCACGAGAATCGAGATCTTCAAGGAGTCGTACATATCTGTCACCCGAGATTAACGGTCAAGTCGGCAGGTTTCTGGATTTTACCCCGATGCACTTGTTCCAATTGAGGGGCCTGAATGGAGTGCAGAATCTCATTAGCATTGAGCCTAACACAAACCAAGGGATCTGGATTGACGTCTATGTCCCAAGAGAGGCTGTCCCCGGTGTATATTCTGGCGTTTTGAGCATTACTGAGAGAGGGCGGTTACATTCAAGAATCCCTGTATCACTGACTGTATACGACTTCACCCTTCCAGATTCGACGCACTTCAGAAACATGTTCTTCGCGAATCAATCTGCCATTGCTGAAAAGCATGGGGTTGCCGTTGGATCGCATGACTACCTTGCCATCGAAAGCGCCTACTATCGAATGGCGCATCGGCATCGCATGGATCTCTGCTTCAGCCAGACTCTTGAAGTACTGGCAAGAGACGCTCGTGGATATTTTACAGGGCAATATTACAGCAAGTCGTTCGGTTACGAAGGCCCTGGTGAAGGAGTTGGGAATGGAACCTACGGAATAGGTCTTTACGACCAGCCGGACCATGGTTCTTCATCAGGGTTCAGCCCTGCGACGGAAGCTGGTTGGCGCGTCGCTTCCGATTCTTGGGTGAATTGGTTCGAGGCGAATGCACCTGGAAACGGAGATTTTCAAGTACATGGTCGATGAGCCGGATTCGACTTCCTATCCGGTGATTCAAGAACGCTCGAGGTGGATCCGGATGGAAATTCAGGGCCAGGCGGGACATTGAAGTCCTACTGTGCCACTATCAGTATGGAGCCTGCGCTCTATGGCTATGTTGATTTCTGGGCTCTGACCGGCTATTGCGGATACAGCACTGAACTAAAGAAGTATCTTGGCTTCAGCAAGGAGTTGGTAAAAGTGAGCGAAAAGCACAGGGTGATAAGATCGCAATCTACAATGGATATCGTCCCGCGTTTGGTCGGCCGCAACAGATCGATTGTGAGGCCGTTGACGGTCGAGTTAACCCATGGATCGCATGGAAGTATGGAATTGACCAATACTTCCTTTGGTGTGTCGAATAGGTACTCACAGGGATCCAGAAGGATAAATCCATGGGTCGACAATTATTGGGTTTTCGGGAATGATCGCGCCTGGGGTGAAGGCACGTTTTTCTATCCAGGCGAAGACAAAGACCTCCCTGGAATTCGACAAGGGGGTTCCTGGACCGATAGCAAGCATCCGTATGAAGAACTGGAGGCGAGGACAACAGGACTACGAATATCTCTGGACGGCTCGAGTGGTGGGGCAGGCACAGCAAATCCCTGAGATCATTGATAGTGTAGTGCCGTACGCACTGGACGAGTGTCCGGAGGGGCAGGCTGGTCGAATTCCCTGGGTGTTGCGCGGCTACCAATATGAACGCGCAAGGAAGAGACTCGCAGACCTAATCGTCAGGCAATCCACGGCAATTCTGCCCTTCGTCCCCATGCTTCAGACTCCCCAAAGGGGCGAGATTGTGCTCGATAAGTCCCGTGCCTGTTGGGTGGTCGAGCCCTTCGGGCGCATCTGAGTATCGACTTCAGATTGCACAGGATTCACTGTTTGAGGACATGATTGTTGACACGGTTGCTGTGTCCAACAGAGTTTTGGTCGATAGGCTGCCAGAAGGAAGGTGGTACTTTTGTCGGGTGGCAGCAGTCAATACGATAGGAACTAGTGAATACTCCCGGTCGTCAAGTTTCTTTTTGACGTCGAATTCTGACTCTCTTGCGGGTCAAACAAGACCGAACCATTCCAGATGCACCTGCGACAGAATTTTCCCAACCCGTTCAATGCTGCCACCACTCTAGAGTTTGAACTATCGCGAGCCTCTGGCGTAACCATAACCGTGTTCAATGAGCTTGGTGCCGCCGTTGCGACGCTTCTATCGGGATGGTATCCTGCAGGGAGGTATAGACTGATCTGGGATGCATCCTCATGCGCTACTGGGGCATACTTCTGCGCGCTAAGGGCAGGGGATGTTGTCGAGATACGCAAGGCATTGCTGATGCGCTAATATGGAAACGGCTGGTAGTCAAGTTCTTTGAGATATGATCCCGAGAGGAGAGCGTTCTTCGACGATCATCAAGCTAGTATGCGCGGGTTCGGCCTGCTGGAGGCCTACCGCATCTTTGCATGTTCGTCCGGAGCGATCTCTTACTAAAAACGCGGGTTGTGAGCCGCATAACGCAAACGAGGATTCTCCTATCGATGCTCTCCTCTCGGGTGAGTGTTGATCAGTGTTGAGGTAAAGCCATGAGGATTGCCCACACGAAGCCACAGAGTTCTCTGGCGACGGCCGTGATGGCCACATGACGGTGTTTGCGCTGATCAAGCCGGAGGAACTTGTTGACCAGGCGGTGTTGGGCCTTCAGGGCAGTGCGAGCTCTCGTCTGCCCGGCTCTTGGAGGATTGCTCTGAACAACTTCTTGAGATTGTGACCAGCACTTACCAGGAACCACTCGGCTCTCACCTTGGGGTGCCCCCGGAGAGTGAACTGGCGGAACCCGGTTGCGTGCTTGATCTGACCGAGTACCGGCTCGACGATTGCCTTGTGCCTGGCGTACAGTCTCCGGCCTTTCAGCGTTCGTACCTTGCGCCTCATCAGCTCCTGAAGGGTGAGGCCGTCAGGTATTCGTCCCCGCGGGGGAGGATCATCACGGAGACAATGCTTTTCTCTGCCGCAGGCAATATAGGCGTCGATCTTTCTCTTCTTGCAGTGGTTGATGCTTTCTTTGCTTGCATATCCGGCGTCCGCCGTCAGGACCTTCGGTTTGCGTGGAAGCTGAGCAACCATCAGTTGAGGCTCATCCGTGGGGCTGTTGCTGACATCGGTGGCAACGATGATCGGTGTTCGCTATCGACGATGACTTGAGCATTGTAGGCCTGGATGAAGGTCTTCTGGTACGGCATGATCCGTGAGTCGGGGTCGGTGAAGTTCCTCTGGGCAGTATCTGCCGGTTTCTCCTTGCCCAACTTCCCGTCCTTGATACTCTTGACCTTGGCCATGGGTGGCCCGGATGCCGGTGGATCATTCTTGTCCTTGTTGCTTTTGGCTTCTTCTTCGAGAGCACGCTTGGCTTCCATGATCTTGGCCAATCGGGTCTCCCGGCGCGCGAGTTCTTGGGGCAGTTCATCGCCCCGCTTCTCAGGGCCGTATTTCTTGTCCTCGCGCCGGTCGGTCTTGTCGGCATCTTTCAGGAGCCGGGCGATTTCCTGTTCCAGGCGGGTAATGTCCTGTTTCATGCGACCGTAGCTCATGGCCTTGTGTTTGGAAGCGTTGGCCTTCACCTTGGTCCCATCCAGAGACACGTGGCCGAACTTCACCAATCCGGCCTTCTGGCAGAGGGTGAGGATCTCAACGAACAGATGTCGCAAGGCTTCCAGATGACGCTTCCGGAAGTCGCTGATGGTTCTGAATTCTGGCCCGTTGTTCGCCGCCAGCACCCGGAAGGCAACGTCTTCCTGGCAGCGCTGAGCGAGTTTCCGTGACGAGGTCAATCCAGTGCAATAGCCATACAGGAGGATCCCCGTCATCACTTTCGGGTGGTAGGGAGGGTAGCCACGTTCTTCCTGTTCATACACGCTCGTGATCGGACTCAGGTCAATCTTCTCCAGAACGTCTCTGACAAAGAACACGAGATGCTCTTTCGGCAGCCACTCTACCAGACTTGGTGGCAACAGGAACATCTGATCCGGCTCGAACGGACGGTACGTTTTGCTCATCGTTCATCCACGTTGTGGGACGTCGGCACTTTCTCCCACAAATATACAACGCGATGAGCGAGCCACGCTATATGCGGAACACTTCTGCTCGGACAGACTCCTTGAGGGTGTCACGTTGGCTCAGAGGTCGACATCCAAAACATGCTGTTGTCAAGAACATCAATATTTGAGTGAATCCTGCTATGAAGAAGCGAATCAAATGGCCTTGCGGGAAGAGTTTTGCATTCACGGTCTTTGACGACACTGATCTCACGACCATGCAGAATGGTCCCGCGTTGTATCAGTTCTTATGCGATTTGGGAATGAGAACCACGAAATCCGTATGGCCGATAAGGGGCGAAGAGACACCTCGCTTTGGAGGCACAACGTGTGCAGACCTTGAGTATCTTAGATGGGTTTGTAAACTGAAGGACCAAGGGTTCGAGATCGCCCTTCACAATGTCACGTATCATACATCGACACGACAGCAGGTTCTGCACGGCCTAGAGCAATTCAGAAGGTACTTTGGTGACTACCCCAAGGCACATGCAAATCATACGGGTTGCCTCGATGCCATCTACTGGGGGGACAAGCGGTTGAGCGGGTTAAACAAGCTGACATACAATCTCCTGACGGGCTTCAAGCATCGGGGAAATACCTTGGGAGTGAGGAGTCTAATGCCCTTTTTTGGGCGACAAATGCAAGGCGCACATCGTGTACGTAAGGAACTTCGTGTTTTCCGACATTAATACGTTGAAGTCTTGTCCCTGTATGCCGTACTTCGATGAGACAAAGCCATTTGTCAACAATTGGTTTGCCTCATCTGAAGGGGGAACCTGCAAATCCTTTTGCAGTCCACCGCCGCCGCCTTTGGCACCCATCTGGATGTAATTCTCGTCGACGTCGTCGCCACCGCCCTGCAGCACCAGCAGGCCGGACGTCGGTCGGACCACGTCGGCCGGGTTGCCCGTCAGGTAGTGCTTGTAGGTGGCCGCAGCGGGCGCTGCTTCCGCCGCGGCAACGGCCGACACACCGAGCAGGCAGGAGACGCTTGCGAAAGCCTGCCACGAACGACGAATGGTCGAAGACGGTCGCATCGATTGAACATCCTTGGGACTTGGGTACGACGAGCGGAGGCGGCAGCCAGGAGAGCGAAGTCTTCCCTCAGAGCCAGTTCCGGCGCCGGAACACGAAGAACAACCCGCTGCAGATGGCGACGCTCAGCGCGACGATCCCCGCGAAGGCCAACGGACTGTGTGCGCCCGGCAGGCCGACGTTCATGCCGTAGACGCTCGCGATCAGGGTGGGCACCGCCAGGATGATCGTGACCGACGTCAGGACCTTCATGACCGAGTTCAGGTTGTTGGAGACGATCGAGGCGAACGCATCCATCATGTCGCTCAGCACGTGGTCGGCAATCTCGACCATCTCGATCGCCTGGCGCAGTTCGACGCGCACATCGTCGAGCAGTTCCTGGTCCTGGTCGGCCCAGTGCAGCGTCGGCACGCGTTGCAGGCGCTCCAGCACCAGTTCGTTCGCCTTCAAGCCGGTCGCGAAGTAGGTCAGGCTCTTCTGGAAATCGAGCAGGCCGAGCACCTCCTCGTTCCGCAGCGAGCGCTTGAGTTCGTTTTCCAGGCTTTCGACGCCGGCATTGATCTCGCGCAGCCCCCGTAGACAGGCGTCTGCCAGCTGCCAGAACACGCGCAGGACGAATTCCGTTCCGCGATCGGTGGCCAGGCCCGGCACGTTTCCATCCAACAGCGGCTGCAGGAACGACGTCGGTGCCTGGCTGAGCGTGACGATACCCTGCGGAGTGAGGAACACGCTGAGGGGCAGGGTACGCCACGGTGGTCCAGTGGCCCCATCGCGCCGCAGCGGATAATTCATCACGACGAGCACGCACTCGCCGGCATGTTCGACGCGCGGACGTTCGTCGATGTCCGACACGTGATCCAGCAGCGAGCCAGGGACCCCAAACTCACGCACGGCCGCCAGGTCGGCGGCCGCAGGTTGCGTGACGTGCAACCAGCATCCGGCGCACGGAGCCGTAAGTCGCTCCATTCCAGCACTCGCACTGCGCCGGATCTCGAGCATGCGTTCAGCCCTTGGGCTGCTTCGCCGGGCGTTTCCAGCCGTCGAGCGTCAGCTGCTTGCTGCGCTCGAGAGTCAGCTTGTCGTCCGGCGCGTCCTTCGTGATGGTCGAGCCGGCGCCGATCGTGGCGCCTGCACCGATCTTCACGGGTGCCACCAGCATCGCACCCGAGCCGATGAACGCGCCCGCGCCGATCTCCGTGCGCCACTTGTTCGCACCGTCGTAGTTGCAGGTGATGGTGCCGGCGCCGACGTTGACTTTCTCGCCGACCGTCGCATCACCGAGGTACGTCAGGTGGTTAGCCTTGGCACCCGCGCCCAGGATGCTGTTCTTCACCTCGACGAAGTTTCCGACATGCACACCCTGGGCCAGGCTGGAACTCGGCCGGAAACGCGCGAACGGTCCGATGTTGCAGTTGGGCCCGATACTGGCGCGGTCGATGACGCAGTTGGGAAACACCACGGTGTCGTCGCCGATCTCGCTGTCGCGGATCACGACGTTCGGCCCGATGCGTACACGGTTGCCCAGGCTCACCGTGCCTTCGAACACCACGTTGACATCGACGTGCACGTCGCGGCCCACGGTGACCGGACCGCGCGCATCGAAGCGGGCTGGATCGACCAGCGTCACGCCCTGCAACATGAGTTCGGTTGCGCGGCGCTTGCGGTACACGGCCTCGACTTCGGCGAGCTGCACCTTGTCGTTGACGCCGAGCACTTCGTCTTCGTTGTCCGCCAGGATGGCGTTGACCTTGAGACCCGCCTTCGCCGCCAGCACGACGACGTCCGTCAGGTAGTACTCGCCCTGGGCGTTGTCGTTGCGCAGCTGCGCCAGCCACTCGCGCATTCGCTTGGCGGAGGCGGCCATCAGGCCGGTGTTCACTTCGTCGAGCGCGCGTTCTTTCTGGTTCGCGTCCTTGTGCTCGACGATGCGCGCAACGGTTCCGGCACGGTCGCGGACGATACGGCCGTACCCCGTAGGATCCTTCATGCGCACGCTGAGGATGCCGAGCGCTTCGCCAGCGGCCGCGGCGTCGATCAGTCGTTGCAGCGTGGATGCCTGCGTCGAGGGGCACGTCGCCGTAGAGCACCAGCACCAGGTGATCGTCGGGCACGCCCGGCATGGCCTGCTGCACCGCGTGGCCAGTGCCGTGCTGCTCTGCCTGCAATGCCCAGGTGACGTTCTCGCTCGCGAGCGCCTCGCGCACATGCTCGCCGCCGTGACCGTAGACCACGTGGATGTCGCTGGCCGAGAGCTCGCGCGCGGTGTCGATGACGTGCTTGAGCAGCGGGCGGCCCGCAACGGGCTGCAGAACCTTGGGCAGGTCGGATTGCATGCGCTTGCCCTGGCCGGCGGCCAGGATCACGACGGAAAGGGGCATGGGACGGGTAGCCGCTATTGGATTAGAGCAGTCATTCTACCGCAGGCCGATTGCGGGCGATTCCGGCAGCTGCGCGGTCGTCCTTCCACCCCGGTTGCCGACGACCGCAGTGGCCCTGTGCCTCAATTCGGCCATCGGCGACCCGCCAGCTCGGCGGCAATCGCAGCGCGAGACCCGGCCGACTGTTCGACGATCACTTTCGCGTTGTTGATGGCCTGGAAACTTACACTGGTGCGTTGCCAGACTTTGCCGACCAGCACCTGGTACTCGGATGCGCTCGCCGCCAGCCGCCACAGCGGGTCCGAGCCCGCTACGACCGGCATCGCAATTCGCGCTGCGAATTCCCCCATTGCGACGTTGATGGCGGGCAGGTTGTTGGTCGGTCGCGGCGCGACCAGGCCGGTATTGATAAGGTGCGCTGCGTACAACTGATCGACGAAGAACTGGTTGTTGCGGTCGACGATGGCGGTGCGGCGATCGCTTTCCTCGTAATACTTGACGATCCGGTCGCGCAGGGCGGAGTTGCGGATCAGGCGCAGGTTGCCCGTGCTGACCAGGTCCGTATACGTGGCCCGCACGAGTCGCAGGGTCCTTCGCGATGTCAGCCGGCTAAGTGCGCTGACGACGGCTTCCTTGTCCGCCTCGGCCACGGATGTGCGCAAGGCGCGGTAGGCCATGATTCCGTCACTGGTCTGCCGCTCCTCGAAATCCATGAATTCCTGCAGGATCTGGTCGTCACGCTGCAGGTCGCGCGCGAGCAGCTGCAGGTACTCGCGCTCGATGCGGGCATCACGCCGGCCCTGCATCCAGTCATCGACTGCCAGCGCGATGAGAATGCCGAGCACGAGCAGCAGGAGTTCGATGACGACCTGTGTCCAGCGCATCTCGCGCAACTGGTCCGAGATGCGGCGCAGAGGATTCATCGTGTCGTCACCCCGGGGAGAACTGCAGGAAACCCATAGTAATGAAGAGGGCCTGCGCGAACACCTCGCAAGGTGCCGGCATCGATTACATTGCGGTGCCGCATGACTGGGACCGGCACCGGAGTATAGATTCGCGCGGCGGGGCGTACTGCCCTGCAATCATGGCGCGGGGTCAGACACGCCAGATCAACAAAGAACAATGACAGGGGGATTCACGATGAAGATCAGAATCAGCGCGCTCGCTGGAGTGTTTTCGTTCGTTGCATTGATGGCCACCGCGCAAGCGGCGGACCGTCCGTACTCGGAGGGCACCGTCTCGGTGGTGTCGTCGATTCGCACGGAGCCCGGCCAGTACGAGAACTACATGAAGTACCTGGCCACGACGTACAAGCAACTGATGGAAGAGCAGAAGAAGGCCGGCATCATCGTGGACTGGTCGGTCTTCACGGCGCGGTCGCGCACGCCTGACGATCCGAATGTCTACCTGGTCACGACCTACAAGAACCTGGCCGCGATGGATGGCCTGCAGGACAGGACGGAGGCGATCCAGGAAAAGTTCATCGGCAACCAGGAGGCACGCGATGCCGCCATGGTGGCGCGTGGCAAGATGCGCACTGCGCTCGGCAGCGAAGTGATCCGCAGAGTCGAGTTCAAGTAGTCCGGCTGGACGAGACCTGAAATGAGGAGGGCCCGCTGCGTGCGGGCCCTTTTCTTTGACTTCCTCAGCTTCCTGACCTTCCTGCCTTCCTGCCCTTCCCCGCCTTCCTCAGCGCTTCTTGCGCAGCTTCTGGATCGCCTGCAGCTGGGCCGACAGTGCCGACAGCTCGGCTTCGACGCTGGCGATTTCCTGCTTCTCGCTGCGCGCGCGCAGTGCTTCTTCAGCCAGCCGCTTCGCCTCGAGCACCTTCGCCTCGTCGAGGTCGGCCGCGCGAATCGCCGTGTCGGAGAGGACGTTGATGTGGCCGGGCTGCACTTCGAGGAAGCCGCCCTGCACGTACACCATCTCTTCTTCCGCCTTGCCCGGCACCTTGATGCGCACGACGCCGGCCTTGATCTGCGTGATCAGCGGGGCGTGACGCGGGTAGATGCCCAGCTCGCCCATGACGCCGGGCAGCACCACGAACTCGGCTTCTCCCGAGTAGATGGACTCTTCCGCGCTGACGACATCAATTCGAATGGTGGACATATTTGTACCAGTGACTAGCGAACAGTGGTCTTTGGGAGAACGCCGCTTTTCCGACTGACCCCTAACCCCTATCCCCTAACCCCTATTGCAGCGTCTTGGCTTTCTCGACGGCCTCTTCGATCGCGCCGATCATGTAGAACGCCTGCTCCGGCAGGTGGTCGTACTCGCCGTTGACGATGGCCTTGAAGCCGCGGATGGTGTCCTTCAGCTGCACGTACTTGCCCGGGCTGCCGGTGAACACTTCGGCGACGTGGAACGGCTGCGACAGGAAACGCTGGATCTTGCGGGCGCGGGACACGGCCAGCTTGTCCTCGGGCGACAGCTCGTCCATGCCGAGGATCGCGATGATGTCGCGCAGCTCCTTGTAACGCTGCAGCACGGCCTGCACGGCGCGGGTCGTCTCGTAATGCTCTTCGCCGATGACGTTCGGGTCGACCTGGCGCGAGGTCGAGTCGAGCGGGTCCACGGCCGGGTAGATGCCGAGCGCCGCGATGTCGCGCGAGAGCACGACGGTCGCGTCGAGGTGGCCGAACGTGGTGGCCGGCGACGGGTCGGTGAGGTCGTCCGCGGGGACGTACACAGCCTGGATCGAGGTGATCGAGCCGACCTTGGTCGAGGTGATGCGCTCCTGCAGGCGACCCATTTCTTCAGCGAGTGTCGGCTGGTAACCCACCGCCGACGGCATGCGGCCGAGCAGCGCGGACACCTCGGTGCCGGCGAGCGTGAAGCGGTAGATGTTGTCGACGAAGAACAGGATGTCACGACCTTCGTCGCGGAAGCGCTCGGCCATCGTCAAGCCGGTGAGCGCGACGCGCAGGCGGTTGCCCGGCGGCTCGTTCATCTGGCCGAACACCATCGCCACCTTCGACTGGCTCAGGTCTTCCTGCACGATGACCTTGGCGTCCGACATCTCGTGATAGAAGTCGTTGCCTTCGCGAGTGCGCTCGCCGACGCCGGCGAACACCGACAGGCCCGAGTGCTCCTTGGCGATGTTGTTGATCAGTTCGAGCATGTTCACGGTCTTGCCCACGCCGGCGCCGCCGAACAGGCCGATCTTGCCGCCCTTCGCGAACGGGCAGATCAGGTCGATGACCTTGATGCCGGTCTCGAGCAGCTCCACCGAAGGCGCCAGCTCGTCGAATTTCGGCGCGGGCTGGTGGATGCCGCGGCGCTCGTCGGACTGGATCGGGCCACGCTCGTCGATCGGGCGGCCGAGCACGTCCATGACGCGGCCGAGCACGCCCGGGCCGACCGGCACCGAGATAGCAGCGCCCGTGTTGCGGACCTTCATGCCGCGCTGCAGGCCGTCGGACGAGCCGAGCGCGATGGTGCGCACGACGCCGTCGCCGAGCTGCTGTTCCACTTCGAACGTCAGGCCCTTCTCGGCCAGCGCGTTGCCGCTGTCCTCGAGGACGAGCGCGTCGTACACCCTGGGCATCGCATCGCGCGGGAACTCGATGTCGATGACCGCGCCGATGGTCTGGACGATGGTGCCGAATGCTTGTGACATGGTCGTTTGCCTGAAAAAGTGAATTAGTGACTAGTGAGTAGTGACTAGTAATGGTTGGCTAGACGGCCGCCGCGCCGCCCACGATCTCGGAGAGTTCCTTGGTGATCGAGGCCTGCCGGCTCTTGTTGTAGACGAGCTGCAGCTCGTCGATGATGTTGCGCGCGTTGTCGGAAGCGGCCTTCATCGCCACCATGCGCGCCGACTGCTCGGAGGCGATGTTGTCGGTGGCCGCCTGGTAGACCGCGGTCTCGATGTAGCGCACGAGCAGTTCGTCGAGGACCGACTTCGGGTCCGGCTCGTACAGGAAATCCCAGTTGCCCTCGCCGACTTCGGCCTTCATGACCTGGCCCGTCGGCAGGACCCATTCCTGCGGGATCGGGATCATCGTGCCGTGCGTCGGCTCCTGTTTCATCGTGTTGATGAAGCGCGTGGAGAAGATGTGGACCTCGTCGAGGCGGCCTTCGAGGAAACCGTCGATCAGCATCTTGACCGGGCCGATGAGACGGTCGAGCGCGGGGTGGTCGCCGTAATTGGTGACCTGCGACACGACCTTGCCGCCCAGGCGCTGGATGAAGCTGAATCCCTTGTTGCCGATCGCGCAATACTCGGCCTCGATGCCCTTCGCCAGCCATTCCTTGTGCTGGTTCAGCACCAGGCGCAGCAGGTTGGTGTTGAGGCCGCCGCACAGGCCCTTGTCGGTGGTGATCACGACGACGCCGACCCGCTTCACGGTCTCGCGCCGCGTCAGCAGCGGGTGCTTGTATTCCGTGTTGGCGCGCGCCGCGTGCATCGTGATGTCGAGCAGGCGCTGGGCGTACGGGCGACCGCGCCGCATGCGCTCCTGCGCCTTCTTCATCTTCGAGGCAGCGACCATTTCCATCGCCTTGGTGATCTTGCGCGTGTTCTGCACGCTCTTGATCTTGAGGCGGATTTCCTTGGTTCCGGCCATGTCTTTCTGCTACCTGTGCGGCGAGTGCGAAACGGGACTCAGTACGCGCCGTTCTTCTTGAAGTCTTCGATCGCGGCCACGAGCGCCTTTTCGTCGTCGGCGTTCATGTCCTTGGTCGATTCGATGCGGTCGAACAACTCCTTGTACTTGCTCTTGACGTGGCTGCGCAGCGCCACTTCGAACGCCAGGGCGCGCTTCACTTCGACGTCGTCGAAGTAGCCCTTGGTGACGCCGAACAGCGTGATCGCCTGCTCGGCGACCGACAGCGGCGAGTACTGCGGCTGCTTCATCAGCTCGGTCACGAGCTTGCCGCGCTCGAGCTGGCGGCGCGTGGCGTCGTCGAGGTCGGACGCGAACTGCGCGAACGCCGCGAGCTCACGGTACTGCGCCAGCGCCAGGCGGACACCGCCGCCGAGCTTCTTGATGACCTTGGTCTGCGCAGCGCCGCCGACGCGCGACACCGAGATGCCCGCGTTGATGGCGGGACGGATGCCGGCGTTGAACAGGTCGGTCTCGAGGAAGATCTGGCCGTCGGTGATCGAGATCACGTTGGTCGGGACGAACGCGGACACGTCGCCCGCCTGCGTCTCGATGATCGGCAGCGCGGTGAGCGAGCCGGTCTTGCCCTTCACGGCGCCCTTGGTGAACTTCTCGACGTACTCTTCGTTGACGCGCGCGGCGCGCTCGAGCAGGCGGCTGTGGAGGTAGAACACGTCGCCCGGATACGCTTCGCGGCCCGGCGGGCGGCGCAGCAGCAGCGAGACCTGGCGGTAGGCCCACGCCTGCTTGGTCAAGTCGTCATAGATGATCAGGGCGTCCTGGCCGCGGTCGCGGAAGTACTCGCCCATCGTGCAGCCGGAGTACGGCGCGATGTACTGCATCGCCGCCGATTCGGACGCCGAGGCGGCGACGACGATCGTGTACGCCATCGCGCCGGTTTCTTCGAGCTTGCGCACCACGTTCGAGATCGTCGAGGCCTTCTGGCCGATCGCGACGTAGATGCAGATGAGGTCCTTGCCCTTCTGGTTGATGATCGTGTCGACCGCAACGGCCGTCTTGCCGGTCTGGCGGTCGCCGATGATCAGCTCGCGCTGGCCGCGGCCGATCGGCACCATCGCGTCGATCGACTTGAGGCCGGTCTGCACCGGCTGGCTGACCGACTTGCGGGCGATGACGCCCGGCGCCACCTTCTCGATGACGTCGAATTCCTTCGCGTCGATCGGACCCTTGCCGTCGATCGGCTGGCCGAGCGAGTTGACCACGCGGCCGATCAGCTCGTTGCCGACCGGCACCTCGAGGATGCGGCCGGTGCACTTGACCGTGTCGCCTTCCGAGATGTGCTCGTACTCGCCGAGGATGACCGCGCCGACCGAGTCGCGCTCGAGGTTGAGCGCGAGGCCGAACGTGTTCTTCGGGAATTCGAGCATTTCGCCCTGCATCGCGTCCTGCAGACCGTGGATGCGCACGATGCCGTCCGTCACCGACACCACGCTGCCGACGCTGCGCGCCTCGGTTGCGGCGGTGAAGTTCTGGATGCGTGCCTTGATCAGTTCGCTGATCTCAGAAGCCTTGATGGACATGTTGCCAATCCTCTGCGGGCCTGCCGCAATGCGCGGCGTGGGCCGTTGAATCGTTTTCGGTCGTCAGCCAGTCGTCAGCCAGTCGCAAGTTCAACGTCGAGCCGCTGGAGCTTGTGCGCCAGCGAACCGTCGATGAGCAGGTCGCCCGAGCGCACCACCGCGCCGCCGATCAACGCCGGATCGACAGTGCAATGCAACCGCACGTCGCGGCGCAGTCGTGCGCGCAGGGCGCCGGCGAGGCGCTCGCGCTGGGCATCGTTGAGCGCGGCAGCAGAGACGACCTCGACGTCGGCGACGTTCTGGTGCTCGGCTTTCAGCTCGTCGAAATGTGCGGCGATCTCGGGCAGGTAGTCGATGCGGCCGTTCTCGGCGAGCAGGTCGAGCAACGACCGGGCGTTCGCATCGAGCGCGTCGCCACAGACGTTCGCCACCAGCTCCTTGAGCTGCTGCCTGCCGACTCCCGGACTGCTCTCGAACGCCTTGAACTCGTCGCTCATGACGACCGCCCGCGCGGTTCCAAGCCAGCCCGACCAGGCGTCGAGCGTGTTCTTGTCCCGCGCGTGGGCGAAAGCCGCCTTGGCGTAGGGTCTCGCTACCGTGGCCTTCTCAGCCATGCATCGTTACTCCAGGTCCCGGTGTCGTCGCGGTGCCGCGGCCGTCAGGCCTTGGCGCCCTCGATCTCGCGGGCCAGTTGCTCGATCAGGTCGGCGTGTGCCTTCGGGTCGATCTCTCGCTGCAGCAGACGGGAAGCACCGGCCACGGCCAGGCTGGCCACGTCCTTGCGCAACTCGTCGCGCGCGCGGGACTTTTCCTGCGCTGCGTCCTGCCGCGAGCTGTCGACGATGCGCTTGCCCTCTTCCAGGGCGGTCGAGCGTGCTTCGTCGACGATCTCGACCTCGCGCTTGTGCGCCTGGTCGACGATCTTCTTGGCCTGGTCGCGGGCCGCGGTGATGATGCCCTGGGCTTCCCCGTGGGCACTCTGCAGCTCGGTCTGGCCGCGCTCAGCGGCGGCGAGCCCTTCCGCGATCTTCTTCTGGCGGTCTTCGATCGCCTTGGTGAGAGGCGGCCAGATGAACTTCCAGGAGAACCAGATCAGGATCCCGAACACCAGCATCTGGCCGAGCAGCGTCGCATTGATATCCATGACGACGTCCTCGCTGCAGTGCCGGTTAACCGAAGCGGGCGAGCAGCGGGTTCGCGAACGCGAAGAACATCGCGAGCGCCACGCCGATCAGGAATGCCGCGTCGATGAGGCCGGCCAGCAGGAACATGCGGGTCTGCAGCGTGGGGATCAGTTCCGGCTGGCGGGCGGCCGCTTCGAGGAACTTCGAGCCCATGATGCCGATGCCGATGCAGGCGCCGATGGCGCCCAGGCCGATGATCAGGCCGAGTGCGATCGCGGTGTAACTCTGGACCTGTGCGATGAGCGCGAGGTTTTCCATCTCAATCTCCTGGCGGAATGTGCGGTTGCGGTAATCGGGAAAGGAATGCGATGCAGCAGCGAGCGCTCGCCTCTAGTGATGCTCGGTGGCCATCGCGGAGTACACGACGGTGAGCATCATGAAGATGAACGCTTGCAGCGTGATGATCAGGATGTGGAAGATCGCCCAGACGGCGCCCATGGCGACCTGGCCGAAGAAGCCGAACGCGCTGCCCACGGTCAACGTGAAGACGCCCGCGCCGAGCAGCGCGATCAGCATGAACACGAGTTCGCCGGCGTACATGTTGCCGAAGAGTCGCATCGCGAGCGAAACCGGCTTCGACAGCAGCTCGACGAGGTTGAGCACGAAATTCGGGATCCACAGCACCGGGTTCGAGCCGAACGGCGCGGTGAAGAGTTCGTGGACGTAGCCGCCCGCACCCTTGGCCTTGAAGCTGTAGAACAGGACGACGAGCAACACGGTCAGCGACATCGCGAACGTCGTGTTGGCGTCGGCGGTGGGCACCACGCGCCAGTAATGAATGCCGAACAGGGCCGCAACCTTGCCTGGCAGGTCGAGCGGCAGCAGGTCCATCGCGTTCATCAGGAACACCCAGACGAAGATCGTGAGGGCGAGCGGGGCGAGGAAGCTGCGGTCGAGGTGGAAGACTTCCTTGACGGTGGTGTCGATGAACTCGACGACCATCTCGACGAAGGCCTGCCACTTGCCGGGGACGCCGACGGTCGCCTTGCGGGCGGCCGTATAGAACAGGCCGAGCGTGACGATGCCGAGCAGCACCGACATGAAGATCGTGTCGACGTGGAACGACCAGAACCCTTCGCCGACCTTCAGGTGGGTCAGGTGGTGGGTGATGTACTCGGTGCTGTTCGCGGGACCTGCGGTGGCGTGTTCAGCGGCGGACATTGTCTAGTTCCCACTCCGACCGGACGGACTATTGCTTCTGCGTCGGCCCGCCCAGGCGAGCCGCCCCAAACCAGTATCCAAAGAACGTCGCGACGTACGCTGCGAGCAGCGGCACCGCCTCGACGTTCGGCGACCGGAACGCGGTCACCAGCAACGCGATGGTGAAGCCGACCTTCACCAGCCACCCCAGGAAGAACCCGATCGTGGCCCGCATCAGCGTCGCGCCTTCGCCATGCCGCAGCATCGCGAAGGCCATCAAGCCCGTCGCCGCCACGCCGATTCCGGCTCCCAGCAGCGCCGACGCGCCGGCACGGGAACCCGAGATCGCGAAACACGCGGCCGCGACGGCCGCCCCGAGCAGGACCTGACTCAGCACGACGACCAGCGCCGGGCGCCAGCCTTTCTGCACGTCGAGGTTGCTCAAGGCCTCATCCAACTTCCGGGCAACAAAAAAGCCACTTCATGCCGGTTGGCCGGCCACGGGTGGCGTTGAAATCCGTTACCCGGGCCAGCTCACGCCGAGGCGCGGCCGCCGGAAAGGCGCCGAAGTATAGGGGCCTTTTTGCAGTGCTTCAAATCCGCATCTGCCACGGCGGAAGCGGCGGAAGAACAGGAAGAGGAGGAAGGTGAGGAAGGGCGGGCCGACGGCAGGGGATGGGGGTTGGGGGATAGTCGGAACGTAAGCTGATGCACTTGATTCATCTGATCAGCACGCGACGGAGAACGATGCAGAAGATTACCAAGCCTTGATCGACTATCCACCAACCCCTATCCCCTATCCCCTCGCTACTACGTAGCTCCGCTACTTAATGTGCGCGAGGATTCCATCCAGCTCGTCGAGGCTGTTGTAGGCAATCACGAGCTTGCCCTTGCCGGTTCGCGCGTGCTGCAGCGAGACCCTGGCACCGAGCTTGTCCGCCAGGTCCTGTTCAAGCCGGGTGACGTTGGGGTCGGGCCGCGGCTCGTCCGCGTCGTCCTTGCGGTTGGTCTTGTCGCCATGGGCGAGCATCCGTTTCACGAGCGCTTCGGTCTCGCGGACCGACAGGCCCTTCTTGGCGACCAGCGCACCGACCTCGGACTGCTGCCGCGCCTGCGACAACCCGAGCAGCGCGCGGGCATGCCCCATCTCGAGCTGCCGCTGCTCGACCAGCGTCTTCACTTCGTCGGTCAACTCGAGCAAGCGCAGGAGGTTGCTGACGGCGGCACGCGAGCGGCCGACGGCATCGGCAGCCTGTTGATGGGTGATGCCGAACTCGCGGATCAACCGGTCGAGCGCGCGGGCCTCCTCGAGCGGGTTCAGGTTCTCGCGCTGGATGTTCTCGATGAGCGACATCGCGACCGCGGCTTCGTCGGGCACGATGCGGACGACGGCAGGGATGTCATGCAGTCCCGCCATCTGCGCGGCACGCCAGCGACGTTCACCCGCGATGATCTCGTAGCGGATCGGCTCGCCGGCTTTCTGCGCGACGAGCGGGCGCACCACGATCGGCTGCACGACACCCTGGGCGCGGATCGAGTCGGCGAGTTCCTGCAGGCTCTCGGGACGCATGTCGAGGCGCGGCTGGTAGCGGCCCCGTTGCAGCAGGTCGACCGGAATGCGGGTGAGTTCCTCGTCGCGCGGCGCGGCCGTTACCGGCGCAGGGGCCTGGGCCGTGGGCGTGCCGCGTGCATCGACCATAGCGGCTGGAGGCGGGGCGTGCGCCGGCGTGGCGGAACCGAGCAGAGCCTCGAGGCCCCGTCCGAGGGAGGGTCGCTTTGTTGCCATAGCGGACTATTATGCCGCCCGCGTCGCGAGGACGCAGGAAACCCCGCTGGATCGAGTTCGAGCCGGAGGCTTGCATGCGTCCCGTTGCCGCCCTGCTGCTGGGTGGACTGATCAGTTGTTGCGGCAGCGTGGGCAAGGCCTCGGCGCAGGCCGCCGGGACCTCACAGGCCGTTGAATCGCCGGTGGATTCCGTGCGTCGGGACGATGCGTCGATGCAGCCGGCACACGCCCTGGATCCGCCGTCGCTATTGTTTGCTGCCGGCGTGTTCGCGCTGGTCGAGGCCTACGACTACCCGTACAGCTTCGGCGTGACTTTCGTCGCGCGGCCGCTGACGACGTGGCGCCTGGCACCGGGCGCGGGTTTCGCCGTGGGACCCGACGGCATCGCCTTCATGTACGTGGACGTGCGCCGCGACTTTGCGCTCGGCGAGCGCTGGTATTTCACGCCGAGCCTTGCGACCGGCTGGTTCCTGAACGGCGACGTGATCGGTCCGCGCGATCACCTGGAATTCCAGAGCGGCATCATGTTTTCGCGGCGCTTCGACAACGGACTGCGGCTCGGGCTGGCGGGCCTGCACATTTCGAACGGCGGGCTGGAACATCCCAACAACGGCACGGAAGCCGTGCTGCTCACCTTGCAGCTGCCATTGCAGCAATAGGAAACAGGGAAACAGGGGACGCTCGCCTATTTCTCGGAGATAGGCGAGCGTCCCCTGTTTCCTTACTCTTCTTCGGGCTCCGTGACGGGTCCGGCCAGCGCTTCTTCTTCGCGACGAATCATCTCGCCGGCGAGCGCGAGGTACGCAAGCGCGCCGCGCGAATCCTTGTCGTGGAACAGCACGGCCTTGCCGAAACTAGGCGCTTCCGCCAGCCGCACGTTGCGCGGGATCACCGTGCGGAAGACCTTGTCGCCGAAATGCATCAGCAGCTGGCCCGACACTTCATTCGAAAGGTTGTTGCGCGGGTCGTACATCGTGCGCAGGATGCCTTCGAGTCCGAGGTCGGGATTCACGCTCGCACGGATCTGCTCGATCGTGTTCATCAGCGACGAAAGGCCTTCGAGCGCGTAGTACTCGCACTGCATCGGCACGAGCACGCTGTCGGCCGCGACCAGCGCGTTGAGTGTCAGCAGGTTCAGCGCCGGCGGGCAATCGATGATGATGACGTCGTAGTGGTCGCGGACCGGCTTCAGCGCATTCCGCAGCCGCAGCTCGCGGCCGATCATGCCCATCAGCTGCACTTCCGCGGCGACCAGGTCCTGGTTGCCGGGCAGCAGGGTGAAATTGCCGGGATCGACGGGCACGAGCGCAGCCGCCAGTTCGCAGTCGCCGAGCAGCACGTCGGTCGTCGACCGCTCGAGACTGGCCTTGTCGACCCCGCAACCCATCGTGGCGTTGCCCTGCGGATCGCAATCGATCAGCAGCACCTTGCGTTGTGTCGCGGCAAGCGACGCAGCGAGGTTGACGGAGGTCGTCGTCTTGCCGACCCCGCCTTTCTGGTTCGCGACTGCGATGACCCGTTTCATGGAACGGGTAAGGATACAGGAGGCGGAGGGGGTAGGCCCTCACCCCCGCCCTCTCCGGCTAAAGCGGGCGCGAGAGCGGGACCTTTTCGTGGGAATGGGCGAGTTCGACGAGGTGCCGCTCCTCGTCCAGTCCGGGCACGTGCAGCTTGTGCACGGCCACGACCTTCCAGCCGCTGAAGCCCTTGGCCAGCTCGTCGGTCGGATAGCGGCCCTTCATCGCCAGCAGGCGACCGCCGCCGGCCACGAGTCCGCCCGCATTCTTGACCAGGTCCGCAAGCTGGCCGACCGCGCGCGCGATCACCGTGTCGAAGCGCGCTGAGGGCTCGTAGGCCTCGGCCCGCGCCTGCGCGACCTCGACGTTGGTCAGCCCGAGCGTATCGCGGACGTGCTCGAGGAAGCGGCACTTCTTGCCGATCGATTCGACCAGCACGAAATGCACGCCGGGCACGACGATCGCGAGCGGAATGCCGGGGAAGCCGGCGCCGCTGCCGATGTCCGCGACACGCTTGCCACGCAGCCACGGCACCAGCGTCAGGCTGTCGAGAATGTGCTTCGTGACCTGCGCCGGCCGTTCGCGGATGGCCGTGAGGTTCATGCGCGTGTTCCAGTCGTCGAGCAGGTCGAGGTGCTGGATCAGTTTCGCGCACTGCGCTGCGTCGAGTTCGACGCCGAGGCCGCGGGCCCCTTCGATGAGGTCTGTCATCAGCGCAGGATACACCGGTCCCCGACCCCGGCCCTCCTGCTGGCGGAGCGGGGGCGGAAGCGTCCGACCGGCGCTACAGACGCGAGACAGCCGCGAGCGACTCCGCCTTGGTCGCTTCCTTGACGTTGTCGTCCGAGTTGCGATCGATCCACTTGTTGAACGGATCGACGCCCACGAAATTCGGCTCCTTGTCCGTCACGATCGTCAGCGTCTGTTTGCCGCTGTGGACGCGCGTCCGCTTGACGGCCAGCACGCTGGACTTGTCGTAGCCCTTGCGGCCCGGCTCGACCGTGAATGCACCGACGTCGAATACTTCATCCAACGGCGCCTCGGTCTCCTTGCCCTTGCCGTCGGCATAGAGCTTGCGCGCGTCCACCTCGAGCGTGACGTCCCAGCGGCCATCGGCCCGGCGCTTCGCTTTCGCGTCCGTCACTTTCACGTCGTAGAGCGTGATCCTCTCGAACAGGTCGGTGATCAGCTGCTGATGCTCGGGGCCGGCGACCTCGCGAAACCGACGGATCAGGTCGGTCGAGTTGGCGTACGGCGCCGACTTGAACGCGAACTCCGCGAGCAGTCCGCGCAATGCCGCGTTGACCTTGTCGGCGCCGATCTGGTCCTTGAGCAGGTACAGCGCGAGACCGCCCTTCTGGTAATGGATGTAGGGCTGGTTCTCGACACGCGTCAGGGGCAGTTCCTCGAGCACTTCGCCGCCGCGAGAACGCAGGTACTTGTCGAGTTCGAACTTCAGGAACCTGCGGATCTGCTCCGGCCCGTACATCTGCTCCATCACCATCAGCGCGGAATACTGCGCCAGTGACTCGACGATGAAGGTACCGCCCTGCTGATCGGCGCTGATGACCTGGTGGCCCCACCACTGGTGCCCGACTTCGTGCGCCGTGACGTAGGTGACCATGTCGATCTTCTCGGAGTCGCGGTAGTCCGCTATGAAGCCGATGCCTTCAGAGTAGGGGATCGTATTCGCGAACGACTGCGCGAACTGCGCGTAGTTCGGGAACTCGAGGATGCGCACCTGGCGGAACTGAAACGGGCTGAAGTGGCTGGTGAAGTAGTCGAGCGACGCCTTCATCGCCGTGTTCATGCGCGGCACGTTATAGGCATGCGCCGGGTCGTGATACACGGTGAGCTCGACGTCCTGCCAGCGATCCTTCGCGACTTCATACCGCGCCGACTGCACCGAGAAGAAGTTGTTGATCGGCGCGTCGCTGCGATAGCGCGTCGTGCGGCGGCCGTTCGTGACGGTGTCGGACTCTCGATACCCGGGCGCGATCGCAATCTGGTCGGCCGTGGTGGACACCGTGATGTCGGAATTCACCCAGTCGCTGTCGTGCCGCAGCCCGTTGAAGTTGCGCGCGCTTTCGTCCTCGAGCTTCGCGGGGCGCAGTTCCGGCGGCAGTCCGTACCTGCGGCGCGTGGCCCGGTCCTGCAGCACACCGTTGCGGTCCATGCCGAGCATCGGCGCGATCTCGGTGTTGTCGAGGAAGGTGCCGTTGTCGACGATGCGACGCTCGTTCTCGGAATTGCGGAAGCCTGTTTGTTCCCGCAACGTCTCGAACCTGATCGTGCGCGTCTCGAGCGGCGCCAGCGGGCGCTCGAAGCGGTAGATCCGGTAATCCTGGTCGACGTGCTCGGTCTCGAGCTGCGCGCCTTCCACGTCGAGCTTCGTCATCTGCAGCGGCTTGATCCAGCGCACGTGCACCTGGTCGAGCGGCTTGCCGGTTCGGTTCTGGACGACGTAACTGCCGCGAGTCACCGCGCGCGGCTCGCTGGGATACAGGTCCACGGCGAGCTTGACGTCGGTGATGCGCGGCTGCGGCACGGACTCATAGCCGATCAGGGCTTTCTCATAATCGGCCTGCTCACGCTCACGGCTCAGTCTCGTCGTGTAGTCGTTCAGGACGTTGGTGTTGTAGTAGATCCAGCCGCCAAGAACGCCCATGGTCACGAACGCTGCCGCGGCGACGAGCCCGGGCGTGCCCCTGAGCTTGCGCGGCAGATGCGCGACTCGGGTCTTGAGCGGCGCACCGATGCCGCGACGCCAGAGAGCGTAGGCGAACACGGCAAGCAGGACAGCCGCGGCTGACCAGTAGGCCTGGAACCACCATGCAGTGCGGCCGAAATCACCTTGCCCGTTCATGTCGGAGAGCGGCGTGCCCGGCGTGCCGGCGTACTGGTACAGGTTGTGCTCGAAGCCGAGGCGGTCGAGCGTGATCTGTGCGACCACGAACAGCAGCATCAGCATCCAGCCGAAGGTCTTGTGCGGGACCACCGTCTGCATGAAGATCGCGAGCACCGCGAACAGCACCACGTTGACCGTCGTCGGCAGCAGGTACCACGCGAGGTACTTGGCCGCCTCGAAGTCGAAGTGGCCCTTGAGCGCCTGCACGGCAACGGCTGCGAGCACGCTCACCGCGAGCGTCGAGAACAGCACGATCGAAATGGCCAGGATTTTCGGCACGACGAAAGCCCAGTCCGGCGCCGGCGTCGAATCCACGATTTCGTGCATGCGGCGATCGCGATCGCGCCAGACGAGCTCGCCCGCGTAATAGATCGCGATGATCAGCGGGATGATCGTGAACGCGCCCTGCAGCGCTTCGATCATCACCCGCGTGACGGGATGGATCGTGTTGCCGTAGAACTCGTCTGCATACCAGAGCGAACCGAGCGAGTTCACGAAGCCGATGCCGAGCAGCACGATGAAGGCCGGACTGCGGATGGCGGCGGCGACATCGAACCTGGCAAGTGCCCAGAGCTGGCTCCAGCCCGCATTGCTGGAACGCTTCGCCTGCACGGCCGGCACCAATGCGGTACCGACCGCATGCACCGGACGCTCGTCGTCGATCCTGTCGGGTGCCTTGCCCGCCGCGATTCGACTGCCTTTTGCCGCACGCGAATGGATCGCCCAGGCCAGGCCGAGCAGCGCAAACGCGATGCCCACCCACAGCACGCGGTTCCAGAGGATGTACCCGGCGAAGTCGGGGATCTGCGTGTTGCGCTCGGCAGCCGTCCAGTAGCGGGTGGCCTGGTCGTAAGCGCCGAGTCCGAACGGATCGACCAGCGCGACAGTGTTGATGAACTCGGGGCGCGACAGGAAGCTCGTCGCAACGAGGTAGAGCACCAGGAACACGATGACGCCGACGTACGTCCACATCATGGAACGCGTGGCGGTCGCGATGGCGAAGAATCCCGCGCCCGTGACGAACAGCGTCGGCACGCAGAGGAGCAGGTAGACGTAGAGGTAGTGCCACGGGTTGAATGGCCCGAGCACCTCGGGATCCAGCCATGGCATCGCGGCGCCGATGATCATGCCGAGCGGCGCGCTCAGGAACAGCAGGCAGCCCGCGAGAAATGCGCCCGAGAACCGGCCGAACAGGTAGTCGAAGCGTGAGAGACGCGTCGAATGGATGATCGGGCCGAATCCGGTCTCGTCGTCACGCACCACGACGTTGGCGACGAACGCGGTCAGGATGAAGATCGAGAAGACGGTCATGATCATGAGCGTCTGCGCGATGGCGAAGGGCGAGTTCTTCCAGACGTTGCCGCCCGAACCGATGTGCACGTTGTCGGACGCAACGGCGCCGAACGTGAGCAGCAGGAAGATGGCGAACGTTACCCAGAATGCGGGTGATTTGAGCTGGTAGCGCAGCTCGAACGCAGCGACCGACTTGAACATGGTCTCGCCTCAGGCCGCTTTGCGGCGTGTGCCGGCCAGGGTCGAGAAGTACACGTCTTCGAGTCCGCCCTGCATCGGCTCGAAGCCGGCGCCGGGATTTGCATCGGCGAGCACGTGGATGACGGTGCGTCCGCCGAAGAGCCGCGTGGCGATCACTTCATGGTCGCGGCGATGCGCGTCGAGTTCGTTCCTGGCGATGGTCTTGCGCCAGACGCGGCCTGCCATCGATGCGATCAATTCGCGCGGCGCACCCGTTTTCACGATCCGGCCGCTGGCAATGATCGCCATGTTCTGGCATAGATCCGCGACGTCTTCGACGATGTGCGTCGAGAGGATCACGACCACGTTCTCGCCGATCTCGGCCAGCAGGTTCAGGAAGCGGTTGCGCTCCTCGGGGTCGAGACCGGCCGTCGGCTCGTCGACGATGATCAGCTGCGGCTGCCCGAGCAGCGCTTGCGCGATGCCAAACCGCTGGCGCATGCCGCCGGAGAACCCGGCGAGCGCTTTCTTGCGCACCTCCCAGAGGTTGACCTGCTGCAGCAGGGCATCGACGGTTTCGCGACGCTCCCTGGCGTTGGGAAAACCTTTCAGCACCGCGAGGTGATCGAGCATGTCGAGCGCGGTGACGCGCGGGTACACGCCGAAGTCCTGCGGCAGGTAGCCGAGGGTGCGGCGCAGCGCATCGGGGTCCGCAAGCAGGTCGATCTCGCCGAAACGGATTGCGCCCTGGGTCGGGATCTGCAGCGTCGCAATGCAGCGCATCAGCGAGGATTTGCCCGCACCGTTGGGACCCAGCAGGCCGAACATCCCGCGCGGGATCTGCAGCGTGACGTCGTCGAGCGCGCGCGTGCCGTTGGGGTAGACGTGGGTCAGGTTGTCGATGCGAAGCATGGTGGATCCCTCCCGGACCGGGTCTGGGCCGGCCTTTGACTGGAGGCATCGTAGGGGGAAATTGGTGATGTAGTCAACTACATCACCAAGTCAGATGGCACTGACCTGCAAGGAGGTGCGGGTCGCGGGCGATGTCGGGTAGGCCGTTGCGCCGGCCTTCAGTTACGGACCGTCATCGACACTAACTCGTTGATGGGCAAGGCTTCGAGCTTTGCCCGGTCCGCGAACATCGCGGCCAGCTTGCCGGCCTGCACCGCCGGGAAGTGGGTAGCCACGCAGGTGGCAAACCGGTCGCGGACACGGTCGGCGACGGCTGGTGTTGCTGCCACGGCCTGCCAGGTGTGGTCGAGCTCGGCCGTCACGGCAAGCTGCCAAGTGGCCTTGTCACTCGGCAGTGCAGGCGATCGGGGTCCTGTCTGCCCGGCCAGGGCGACGAGCGCGAGGCGCACACCGCGGCTGGTGGCATCGCCGATGCGCCAGCGCTCATGCCCGTCAAGGTCGGGTGCCGCGCCGGGGTGCCCGGTTGCAGGCATTTCGGTGCGTGCGATCAAGACCGCGGCGGCAACCTGATCCCGCGTTCCACCCAACAGGGTGGCTGCGGTTGCCGCAGACGCGAGTCGGGTCAGTGCACAGCGCGCTGCTCCGCTTGCAGGCGTGCGGTTGCCTCCGGTCACGGCCTCGCTTCCGCGGACCGATCGAGCCCACTCGAGTGATGCGAAGTCATGTGCGTGGATCAAGGCGCCGAACAGGTCGCGCACCTGCGGCGGGCTGTCGCCTTCGGCGATCGCTTTACGCGCGCGGTAGTCGGCTACGGCGACAATCGCGCCGAGGTTATCGGCCAGGTGCCCGGACGCCGTTGCCAGCGCGGGGTCGTTCGCCTGCAGCCAGCTGACCGTCGTCCCGATGTTGAACGCTGCCTGGACGGGATCGAGTTGATACGACGTGCCGGGAACGCGTGCCCCGAACGCCATCGTCGCGCCGGGCACGAGCGCACCGAGCAGCCTCGTGCACTCGGGATCCTGCAGCGCCTTGAACGCGCACGCCAGCGAGTCCATGACCGCCAGGAATGCAACTTCGTACGCGGCTTCTGCGATGACGCGCGGCGCGTGATCGTGCGCGGCCATTCCCATCAGGCTGCGGGGACTCGCACCCGCCCTTCCATCAGCACCCGCGCACTGCGGCTCATGATCGCCTTGGTCACGCTCCATTCGCCGTCGACCTGCGTGGCTTCGGCGCCGACGCGCAACGTGCCGGAAGGATGACCGAAGCGCACCGCCGTGCGTGCACCGCCACCAGCTGCCAGGTTCACCAACGTGCCGGGAATTGCGGCGGCGGTACCGATGGCGACCGCAGCGGTACCCATCATCGCGTGGTGGAGTTTGCCCATCGACAGCGCCCGCACCAGCAGGTCGATGTCGGCGGCAGCGACGCGCTTGCCACTGGATGAAACGTAGCCTGCCGGCTTCGCGACAAACGCCACTTTCGGCGTGTGCTGCCTCCTGGCCGCTTCGTCGAGGTGCTGGATGAGGCCCATGCGCATCGCGCCGTGCGCGCGAATGGTCTCGAACATGGCGAGCGCTTTGGCGTCGCCGTTGATCGCGTCCTGCAGCTCGGTGCCGGTGTAGCCGATCGCATCCGCGTTGACGAAAATCGTCGGGATACCGGCGTTGATCATGGTGGCCTTGAGCGTGCCGACGCCCGGCACTTCCAGATCGTCGACGAGATTTCCCGTCGGAAACATCGAGCCGCCGGCGCCTTCTTCGTCCGCGGCCGGATCCATGAACTCGAGCTGCACTTCTGCGGCGGGGAAGGTCACGCCGTCGAGTTCGAAATCACCCGTCTCCTGCACCGCAGCGTTCGTGATCGGCACGTGCGCGACGATGGTCTTGCCGATGTTGGCCTGCCAGATGCGCACGATCGCAATACCGTCCCTGGGCACGCGACTCGCATCGACCAGGCCGTTGCTGATCGCAAACGGACCGACCGCGGCCGAGAGATTGCCGCAGTTGCCGCTCCAGTCGACGAATGGCTTGTCGATCGAGACCTGCCCGAACAGGTAATCGACATCGTGATCCGCGCGCGTGCTCCTCGACACGATGACCGTCTTGCTCGTGCTCGAGGTCGCGCCACCCATGCCGTCGATCTGCTTGCCATAGGGATCCGGACTGCCGATCACGCGCAGCAGCAATGCATCGCGCGCCGCGCCCGGCATCTGTGCAGCAACGGGCAGGTCCTGCAGGCGGAAGAACACACCCTTGCTGGTGCCGCCGCGCATGTAGGTGGCAGGAATGCCGACCTGCGGTGCGTGCGTCACGTTGTCGACTCGAGGAAAGTCGCGGGCGAAGCGCTGCAGCACGCCACCCGCTTCGTAGATCGACACTTCTTCGGCGGTGTCGAGCCGGCACGTCACCGGCACGTCGACGCGCTCGCCGTTCCTGCGGTGCATGACCAGCGTGAGTTCCGCGCGCGGCTTGCGTTCGCCGACGACATCGTACGTTTCCGTGCCGTCGATGCCGAGCGTCTTGCGGTTCACGCCCGGCTTGAACTCGAGCGGCAGCACGCCCATGCCGACCAGGTTGGTGCGATGGATGCGTTCGAAGCCTTCCGCAGCGATCGCTTCGACGCCCGCGAGTCGCACGCCCTTGGCGGCCCAGTCACGCGACGAGCCCTGGCCGTAGTCGGCGCCGGCAATGATGATCAGCGGCTGCTTGCGCGCCATGTAGGTCTCGATCGCTTCCCACATGCGCGTGACCTTGCCTTCGGGCTCGATGCGCGCCAGTGACCCTGGCTTCACCTTGCCGTCGACGACCACCATCTCGTTCTTGAGCGTGGGATTGGCGAAGGTGGCGCGCTGCGCCGTCAGGTGATCGCCGCGGTGGGTCGCGTAGGAATTGAAGTCCTCTTCCGGCAGGCCCATTTTTGCGAGGTACTCGCCAGCCGCGCTGTCCAGCATGATCGCGTTGGACGGCGAGAGGTGGTCGGTCGTGATGTTGTCGCCGAGCACCGCCAGTGGTCGCATACCCTTGAGGGCGCGCTCACCGGCCAGCGCGCCTTCCCAGTACGGCGGCCGGCGGATGTACGTGCTCTGTGCCCGCCAGGCATACAGCGGACTCACTTTCGGGCCGGATTCGACACTGACCCGGAACATCGGCTCGTAGACTTTGCGGAACTGCTCGGGCTTCACGCTCGCAGCAACCACCGCATCGATTTCCGCGTCCGACGGCCAGAGGTCCTTGAGCAGGATCGGCTTGCCCGCTGCATCGGTGCCGAACGAATCCTTCTCGATGTCGAAGCGGATCGTGCCCGCAATGGCGTAGGCCACCACCAGCGCAGGCGACGCGAGGAACGCCTGCTTGGCATACGGGTGGATGCGGCCGTCGAAGTTGCGATTGCCCGAGAGCACGGCCGTCGCATACAGGTCGCGCTCGATGATCTCCTGCTGGATCTTCGGATCGAGCGCACCCGACATGCCGTTGCACGTGGTGCACGCGAATGCGACGACGCCAAACCCGAGTTGCTCGAGCTCCGAGGTCAGCTGCGCCTCGTCGAGATACAGCGCCACCGCCCTGGAGCCGGGAGCCAGCGAGCTTTTCACCCAGGGTTTCCGCTGCAGGCCCAGGCGGTTCGCGTTGCGCGCGAGCAGGCCCGCCGCGATCACGTTCCGTGGATTACTGGTGTTGGTGCAGCTGGTGATCGCCGCGATGATCACGGCGCCGTCGGGCAGCTTTCCCGGCTCGTCCTGCCAGGCTGCCGCGATGCCCTTGGCAGCAAGATCGCTCGTGGCGACGCGAGCATGCGGATTCGAGGGGCCTGCCATGTTGCGTACGACGCTCGACAGGTCGAACTCGAGCACGCGTTCGTAGATGGCTGTCTTGAGGCTGTCGGCCCACAGTCCCGTGTGCCTGGCGTAGGTCTCGACCAGCTTGACCTGCGCGTCTTCACGTCCGGTGAGCCGCAGGTAGGTAATCGTCTGTTCGTCGACGAAGAACATCGCCGCCGTCGCGCCGTATTCCGGCGCCATGTTCGAGATGGTTGCACGATCGCCCAGCGTCAGCGCGGCGGCGCCTGCGCCGAAGAACTCCAGGTACGCGCCGACCACTTTCTGCTGGCGCAGGAACTCGGTCAGCGCCAGCACGACGTCGGTGGCGGTGATGCCGGGTTGCGGCTTGCCGGTGAGTTGCACGCCGATGATCTCCGGCAGCCGCATCCACGAAGCACGGCCCAGCATGACGCTTTCAGCTTCGAGGCCGCCGACACCGACCGCGATCACGCCGAGCGCGTCGACGTGTGGCGTGTGGCTGTCGGTGCCGACGAGCGTGTCCGGGAACGCGACGCCGTCCTGCGCGTGGATCACCGGTGACATTCGCTCCAGGTTGATCTGGTGCATGATCCCGTTGCCCGGTGGAATCACGTCGACGTTCCTGAACGCCAGCCTGGTCCAGTCGATGAAGTGGAAGCGATCCTCGTTGCGCCGGTCTTCGATCGCCCGGTTCTTTGCGAACGCATCGGGATCAAAGCCGCCGCACTCGACCGCGAGTGAATGGTCGACGATCAACTGCACCGGCACCACGGGATTGACCTGGGCCGGATCTCCGCCCCGCTCTGCAATCGCATCCCGCAACCCCGCGAGGTCGACCAGCGCAGTCTGGCCGAGAATGTCGTGGCAGACGACGCGCGCCGGATACCACGGGAAATCCAGGTCGCGTTTGCGTTCGATCAATTGACGCAGGCTGGCCTCGAGAATCGCCGGGTCGCAACGACGCACGAGATTTTCGGCATGCACACGCGCCGTATACGACAGCTTGTCGTACGCGCCGGGCTCGATGGCGTCGACGGCGGCACGCGCATCGAAGTAGTCGAGGGCGGTTCCGGGAAGTCGCTTGCGGTAGGCAGTGTTCATGAGGAAGGGGAGGAAGTGAAGGAAGGGCAGGAAGGGGTCATTCGGGACGAATACAGAAAGATCCGTGGGCAAGTGGGTCGTGGGCTGGAGTGTCCGGAAGCTTGCGAACTGCGCATCGATTCAAGTGGCCGGAGCAGTGGGCCTTGTGACTAAGCCATTCCATCCCTTCCTGCCCTTCCTGTCCTTCCTGCCCTTCCTGTCCTTCCTCCACTTCCTCAGCCCCTTTCCTTCAGCGGCACGAACTTCCGGTCTTCCGGTCCCGTGTAGTTGGCGCTCGGCCGGATGATCTTGCCGTCGATGCGCTGCTCGATCACGTGCGCGCTCCAACCGGCCGTGCGTGCGATTACGAACAGCGGCGTGAACATTGCCGTCGGCACACCCATCATGTGATACGAGACCGCGCTGAACCAGTCGAGGTTCGGGAACATCTTCTTGATGTCCCACATCACCGTCTCGAGGCGCTCGGCGATGTGGAACATCTTCAGGTCGCCCGCCGCGCGCGACAGGTTGTGCGCGACTTCCTTGATCACCTTGTTGCGCGGATCGCTGATCGTATAGACCGGGTGACCAAAGCCGATGATGACCTCCTTGCGCTCGACCCGTGCCCTGATGTCCGCTTCCGCTTCATCGGGCGTGTCGTAGCGCTTCTGCACTTCGAACGCTACTTCGTTGGCGCCGCCGTGCTTGGGACCGCGCAACGCGCCGATCGCACCGGTGATGCACGAGTAGAGATCGGAACCGGTGCCGGCGATGACGCGGCCGGTGAACGTCGACGCGTTGAACTCGTGTTCGGCGTACAGGTTCAGCGACACGTGCATGGCTTTCACCCAGGGCTCCGGCGGCGGCGCGCCGTGCAGCAGGTGCAGGAAGTGTCCGCCGATCGATTCGTCGTCGGTTTCGACTTCGATTTCCCGGCCCGAGTGGCTGAAATGGTACCAGTAGCAGAGCATCGAGCCGAGGCTCGCCAGCAGCCGGTCGGCGATGTCACGCGCGCCGGCGACGTTGTGGTCGTCCTTCTCCGGCAGCGTGCAACCGAGCACCGAGACGCCCGTGCGCAGCACGTCCATCGGATGACTCGAGGCCGGCAGCGCCTGCAACGCGAGCAACACCGGCACTGGCAGGCCACGCAGCCGCCGCAGCTTCGCCTGGTAGCCGGCGAGCTCCGCCATGTTCGGCAGCTTGCCGTGCACGAGCAGGTACGCGACCTCTTCGAACTCGCACTTGTCCGCGAGATCGAGGATGTCGTAGCCGCGGTAGTGCAGGTCGTTGCCGCTGCGGCCCACGGTGCAGAGCGCCGTGTTGCCCGCGGTCACGCCGGACAGTGCGACGGATTTCTTCGGCTTGAAGCCGGCGGCGGGAGTCGTCTCGTTGCTGCTCATGGCTGTGCTCTCGTAATGGACTATTTGACGGCGCCTTCGCGCACGAAGAGCTCGTCGAGCTTCTGCTCGTATTCGTGGTAGCCGAGCACTTCATACAGCTCGGCGCGAGTCTGCATGCGGTCGAGCACGCTCTGCTGCGTGCCTTCCTGGCGCAAGGCACCGTAGACGATCTCGGCGGCCTTCGACATTGCGCGAAATGCCGACAGTGGATACAGCACCAGCTGGGCGCCCGCACCTGCAAGTTCCTGCACCGTGAACAATGGTGTCTTGCCGAATTCGGTGATGTTGGCGAGCACCGGCACCTTGACGACGGAGGTGAACTGGCGGTATTCGTCGAGCGTAGTGAGCGCTTCGGCAAAAATCATGTCCGCGCCGGCCTCGACGTATTTCAGCGCGCGATCGATCGCGGCCTGCTGGCCCTCGACGGCATGTGCGTCGGTGCGCGCCATGATCACGAACAGTTCATCGGTGCGGCCGTCGACGGCAGCCTTGATGCGGTCGACCATCTCGTCCGCCGAAACCAGCGCCTTGCCGGGGCGGTGACCGCAGCGCTTGGCCTGCACCTGGTCTTCGAGGTGGCAGGCGCCGGCGCCCGACTTGATCAGGTCCGAGATCGTGCGCGAAATGTTGAAAGCGGCGCCCCAACCCGTGTCCGCATCGACGAGCAGCGGCACGTCGGTGGCCGAGGTGATGCGACGCACGTCTTCGCAGACGTCGTTCAGGCTGGTGATGCCGAGATCCGGCAGGCCGAACGACGCGTTGGCCACTCCGGCACCCGAAAGATAGATCGCCTTGAACCCGGCACGCTCGGCGAGCAGTGCCGAGTAGGCGTTGACGGTGCCAGCGACCTGGAGGGGCTTCTCAGCGGCGAGGGCCGCGCGAAACCTGGCGCCGGCGGATGCAGGATTCTTGGCCGTTGGCATGAGTTGCGGGTGCTCCGGCGGGTACACGGGCGGAAGAACCACTAGTTTGCTCCAACTCGCCATTGCGAGGCATGCAAAAAAGGGCGTATAAACTTGCGAAGTTCTGCGAAATTGCAAAACTGCAAATGCGAGACAAGCTCTTTGTCGGACCCAAGGTCCGGGCCTTGCGTGAGCGCCAGAACCTCACCCTCGATGCGTGCGCCAGACTGCTGGGTCTGTCGACCAGCTACCTGTCGCAGATCGAGACGAACCAACGGCCGGTGACGGCCCGGGTCCTGATCGCGCTCTCGCGGATTTTTGTCGTCGGGCCGGGTGAGTTCGACAGCGACGAGGAAACCCGGCTGATCGCCGACCTGCGCGAGGCCAGCGCCGACCTCGGTCTCGGCCTGCCGTCGCCCGCGCTGTCCGAACTCAAGCTGGCGGCCGCGACGACTCCGACCCTGGCTCGCCAGTACCTCGCCCTGCACCGCGCCTACCGCGCGCTCGATGAACGGATCCTGCGCTTCGACGAGACGGTGAAGATGCGAACCGAGGACGCACCCGACTCGCTGGTGCCGTACCAGGAGGTGCGCGACTTCTTTCACTACCGCGATAACTATGTCGACGAACTGGACGTCGCAGCCGAGGCGCTCGCTGCGGACATCGGCATCGACGGCGACGGCAACGCGGTGGCCACGCTCGAGCGCGCGCTCGCGGAGCGGTTCGGCATCCGCGTCGTGCGAGCCCTGGCAGATGCCGGACTGATCCGCCACTACGATCCCGCCACGAAGGTGCTGACGCTCGACCGCGACCTGGCGGAGCCGACGCGTGCATTTCAGCTTGCAACGCAGCTGGCCGACCTGCTCTTTACCGACCTCTGCAACGACGTGCTGGCGTCCGCCGGGCTCGAGTCGGCGACCGCGCGCGACATTGCCCGCATCGGCCTGCTCAACTACGCGGCCGGCGCACTGGTGATGCCGTACCGGCGCTTTGCCGCGTCGGCCACGGAATTGCGCCATGACATCGAGCAGCTGCAGCACCGTTACAACGCGAGCTTCGAGCAGGTGTCGCATCGCCTGAGCACGCTGCAACGTCCCGGCGCGCGCGGCGTGCCGTTCTATTTCGTGCGCGTGGACCAGGCCGGCAACATCACCAAGCGGCACAGCTCGACACGCTTCCAGTTCGCCCGATTCGGTGGTGCATGCCCGCTGTGGAACGTGCACGAAGCCTTCGGTCATCCAGGTCGCATCCTGGTGCAGGTCGCAGAGATGCCGGACGGCGTGCGCTACCTGTGCGTGGGCCGCAGCATCGTCAAGCGCTCGGGCAACTTCCTGCGTCCCAACCGCCAGTACGCGATCGGCATCGGCTGCGAAGTCGCCCACGCGGACAAGGTGGTCTACTCGGAAGGGCTCAGCCTCGATGGCACGGCCGTGCCCGTCGGCGTCAGCTGCCGCATCTGCGAACGACCCGATTGCCACCAGCGCGCATTCCCGCCGCTCGGCCGCAAGCTGACTGTGCGGACGAACGAACGGCGCATCGTGCCGTTCTCGATCGAGTGAGGTCTCCCAGGCGGCCGATCCCGTGCCTTTCCCCAAGCTTGGAAAGGCAGACACGCGCTCGGGGCAAGGTAGCGGATCGGCCCCCCTGCAACGATCGAGAGTCGTCCTTTCCGATCGCAACAGGAGATGCCGGGTCGGACGCATAGACCCTCACCCGGCCTGTGGCAGACCACTCCTGCGCAGGCGGTGAGTGTCGAGCGCGCGGTCGGGTTCTCTTTCCGGCGAGCGTGTCTGCCTTTCCGCTCGCCGGAAAGAGAACCGGAGCGGGCGCTCGCAATTGGCGCGTGCCCGCCTTTCCAAGCCCAGGAAATGGTACCGGATCGGCCGCCTGCAACGTGGTTCGCTTACTGGGCCGGACTGAGCACTCCAGCCTGCTGCAGGTACTCGACGATCGCCTCGGCCGATTGCTCGGAGGTGTTCTTCGTCGTGTCGATGTAGATCTCGGGATTCTCCGGCGCTTCGTACGGCGAATCGATGCCGGTGAAGTTCTTGAGCTCGCCGCGACGGGCCTTCTTGTACAGGCCCTTCACGTCACGGTCTTCCGCCACGCTGAGCGGCGTGTCGACGTGCACCTCGTGGAACTCGCCCGCCTGGAACAGCGCGCGCGCCATGCGACGCTCGGCCCGGAACGGCGAGATGAACGACACCATCACGATCAGGCCCGCATCGGACATCAGCTTGCTGACTTCGGCGACGCGCCGGATGTTCTCGACGCGGTCGGTATCGGTGAAACCCAGGTCACGGTTCAAGCCGTGGCGGACGTTGTCGCCGTCGAGCAGGTAGGTGTGCTTGCCGAGGGCCAGCAGGCGCTTCTCGACCAGGTTGGCGATCGTCGACTTGCCGGCGCCCGACAGGCCGGTCAGCCACAACACCGCGGGTTGCTGGCCCTTCAGCGCCGCACGCGACTTCTTGTTGACGTCGAGCGCCTGCCAGTGAATGTTCTGCGAACGGCGCAGCGCGAAGTGAATCATGCCCGCGCCGACCGTGGCATTCGTCAGCCGGTCGATCAGGATGAACGAGCCGGTCTCGCGGCACTGCGTGTACGGATCGAACGCGATCGCCTGGTCGAGCGACACGTTGCAGATGCCGATCTCGTTCAACTCGAGCTTCTTCGCCGCAAGGTGCTCGAGCGTGTTGACGTTGACCTTGTACTTCGGCTCCGTGATCGTCGCGGAGACCTGCTTGGTGCCGATCTTCAACCAGTAGGGACGGCCGGGCAGCATCGGTTCGTCCGACATCCACACCACGACCGCCTCGAACTGGTCGGCGACTCCCGGCAGGTCGTCCGGCCGGGCGATGACGTCACCGCGACTGATGTCGATCTCGTCGGCGAGCGTCAGGGTGATCGCCTGGCCGGCGATCGCGTGGTCGAGATCGCCGTCCATCGTCACGATGCGCGTGACGGTGCTTTCGCGGCCCGAGGGCAGTACGCGAATCCGCTCACCCTGCTTCACCATGCCGCTGGCGATCGTGCCGGCGAAACCGCGGAAATCGAGGTTCGGGCGGTTGACCCACTGCACCGGCAGGCGCAGGGGGCGCTGCTGCGCACTGTCCTCGATCTCGACGGTCTCGAGGTAACCCATCAGCGTCGGACCGTGGTACCAGTCCGTGTGCACGCTCGGGTCCTTGATGTTGTCGCCGCGCAGGCCCGACACCGGGATCGCGACGAATTCGTCGATCCCTATCTGCTTCGCGAACGCGGTGTAATCCTCGACGATCTTGTTGAAGGTCGCCTCGCTGTACCCGATCAGGTCCATCTTGTTGATCGCGAGCACGACCTTGCGGATCCCGATCAGCGAAACCAGGTAGCTGTGCCGGCGCGTCTGCGTCAGCACGCCCTTGCGCGCGTCGATCAGGATCACGGCGAGATCGGCGCTGGACGCGCCCGTCACCATGTTGCGCGTGTACTGCTCGTGTCCCGGCGTGTCGGCGACGATGAACTTGCGCTTGTCCGTCGAGAAGAAGCGGTAAGCCACGTCGATCGTGATGCCCTGCTCGCGTTCCGCGGCGAGGCCATCGACCAGCAGCGCGAAGTCGAGCTCGCCGCCCTGCGTGCCGACTTTCTTCGAGTCCGCTTCGAGGGCCGCGAGCTGGTCCTCGAAGATCATCTTGGAGTCGTAGAGCAGGCGTCCGATCAGCGTGCTCTTGCCGTCGTCGACGCTGCCGCAGGTGATGAACCGCAGCAGGCTCTTGTGCTCGTGCGCGTGCAGGTAAGCGTGGATGTCGCTGGCGATCAGGTCGCTGATGTGTGCCATTAGAAGTACCCCTCCTGCTTCTTCTTCTCCATCGACGCCGACTGGTCGTGGTCGATCATGCGGCCCTGACGCTCCGAGGTCGTGGTGAGCAGCATTTCCTGGATGATGGCGGTGAGCGTGTCGGCCTCGGACTCGATTGCACCCGTCAGCGGATAGCAGCCTAGCGTGCGGAAGCGCACCTTCTTCAGCATCGGCTTCTCGCCCGGATGCAGCGGCATGCGGTCGTCGTCGACCATGATCAGCGTGCCGTTGCGATCCACCACCGGCCGCACGGCCGCGAAGTACAGCGGCACGATCGGGATGTCGTGCAGGTAGATGTACTGCCAGATGTCGAGTTCGGTCCAGTTCGACATCGGGAACACGCGCAGGCTTTCGTTCCTGTGCATGCGCGTGTTGAAGAGCGACCAGAGCTCTGGTCGCTGGTTTTTCGGATCCCAGCGGTGCTGCGCGCTGCGGAACGAAAACACGCGCTCCTTGGCGCGGCTTTTTTCCTCGTCGCGGCGCGCGCCGCCGAAGGCAGCATTGAAGCCGTGCAGGTCGAGGGCCTGCTTCAGCCCCTGCGTCTTCATGATGTCGGTGTGGATGGCCGAACCGTGCGTGAACGGGTTGATGCCCTGCGCGACGCCGTCCGGGTTGGTGTGCACGATCAGCTGCAGGTTGTATTTCTGCGTGATCTGGCTGCGCAGCTCGTACATCGCCTTGAACTTCCACAGCGTGTCGACGTGCAGCAGGGGGAACGGCAGCGTGGACGGGTAGAACGCCTTGAGTGCGACGTGCAGCATCGCGGCGCTGTCCTTGCCGATCGAATACAGCATGACGGGCTTGTCGCACTCGGCGACCACCTCGCGCATGATCTGGATGCTCTCGGCTTCCAGGCGCTGCAGGTGCGTCAGCCGCTCCGGGGTCACCAACGGCTTGTCCCTGGCGGCCGCAGCGAGGGTTTTCGTCGCAGCGATATTGGTAGTCATGAGTTCTTTGCGATCCTTACGACGGTGCGGCCGATGACCCGGCCCTTGATGTAGTCATCGAACTGCGCAGGCAGTTCTGCGAACGATGCGTGCTTGCCGGCGATACGGTCGAGTTGCGCCGGACGCAAGTCGGTGGCCAGGCGATGCCAGACGGTGAGGCGCAGCTCGCGGGGCGTCGCCACGGAATTGATGCCGAGCAGGTTCACGCCGCGCAGGATGAACGGCATCACCGTGGTGTGCAGTTCGTGGCTGGCGGCCAGGCCGACGCTGGCGATGTTGCCACCATAACCCATGGTGCGCGTGAGCCAGGTGAGCACTTCGCCGCCGACGTTGTCGACGGCGCCGGCCCACAGCGCGGCCTCCATCGGCTTCGAGCCGAGGTCCAGCGACTGGCGTCGCAGGATCTGCGAAGCGCCGATTTCGTGCAGGTAGGCGTCTGCCTCGGGCTTGCCGCTCACGGCGACCACTTCGTAGCCGCGGCCCGCCAGCATGTTGATGGCGAGGCTGCCGACCCCGCCGGTCGCGCCGGTGACGACGACGGGGCCATGCTCCGGCTGCTGCCCGTTCTGCTCCATGCGGTGAATCGCGAGCGCCGCGGTGAATCCCGCGGTGCCGAGCTTCATCGTGTCCGCATCCGTCATGCCGGGCGGGACGGGAATGACCCAGTCACCCTGCACGCGGGCGTATTCCGCGTAACCACCGTCCTGGGTTTCGCTGAGGCCGCAACCGGTGACCAGCACCCGTTGACCCGGCGTATAGCGCGGATCAGACGAGTCGACGACTTCGCCGGCCAGGTCGATGCCTCCCGCCAGCGGATATTTCCGCAGGATCGGCGCAGTGCCGGTCGCGGCCAGGGCGTCCTTGTAGTTGATGTCCGAGTACGTCACCCGCACGACCACGTCGCCCGCCGTCAGGTCGGACAGCCCGATCTGGTCGAACCGGGCGGAGACCTGGCCGCCCTGCCGGTGGATGCGAAACGCCGCGAAGGACTTTATGTCAAACGTCATTGCTACCGCGCCAGTGATCGGTGTGCTTGCCCAGACTCTGCGGTGTGGCAGTTTATCGCCGGCAATGCGGGCTTATTGCCGACTGAGCCACACTTCGAGGCCCTGCGTGTTCAGGTTCACGTCTTCGTCGAGAAATTCATGGCGGCGCGCGAGGCTGCCGGCGTAGCCGTGCGCATCGAGCCGCGCGTTGAAGTGCTCGAACATCTCGTCCCGGATGCGCTGTGCGCGATCGGGTGCGGCCGCATGACGCCTGCCCATCGCGACGAGTGCGTCCAGGTCCGCGTGCAGGTCGCGCGCCAGGCGTTCGAGGTCGGTGACCGGGCCGAAGTGTGTCTGCACGATCCGCCGCGGGGAATACGACAGCAGCCGGTCGATCGTCCGGTGCAGCACGTCGGGTTCGAAATGCACCGGTGTCGTCGTCGGCAACATGAACGGGCCGGCGGCCGTGTCGAACTCGCGGTAGCAGATGCCGAAGTTGTCGCCGGCATAGACGTCGCGATAGTCGAGGTCGATCGGGCAGTGATGATGCCTGGCGTGGCCCGGCGCATCGATGAATTCAAACGTGCGTGCGCCGAGCTGCAGCCGCATGCCGTCTGCCATCAACAACACGCGGTCGGCGGGGATCGGCAGCAGCTCGCCATACAGCTGGGCGTACACCGCGTCGCCGTAGACGGCGATGGTGCCGGCAATCAGCTTGGATGGATCGACGAGGTGAGGTGCGCCACGCGGATGCAGCACCGCCTTCGCATTGGGCAGCGCCCGCATCATCTGTCCGGCGCCGCCCGCGTGATCGAGATGGACGTGTGTCAGGAACAGGTAATCGACCTGCTCGCGCGCGAGGCCCAGTTCGTCGAGCGCCGCCAGCAACCTGGGCGCCGCCGGGCCGGGCCCGGTATCGATGAAAGCGGCCCGTCCCCGGTCCACCACCAGGTGGCTGGCCGCGAGCCCCGGGCGCACGTACTCCGTATCGATCAGGTAGAGGCCATCACCCAGCGGCTGGGCAACGCGGCCTGCTGCGCATGAGGTCATGCCATGGGACGAGGGGCAGGAATCACTGTCCTTCGCACTTGCCCGCCTTGCGGATTTCGTCCGTGGCGCACAGTCCGGGACTCTGCGACGAGTAGTACTGCGCCAGTTCCTGGATATCTTTTTCCGTCAGCGCGGCGGCCATGCCGGCCATGATCGCGTTCTTGCGCACGCCGCTCTTGTATGAACGCAGCGAGTTCACGATGTAGTCCTTGTGCTGTCCGGCGAGGTTCGGATACTCGGGCAGGATGCCCACGCCGTCGTTGCCGTGGCAGGCGACGCATGTCTGGCTGGCCTTCGGCGCCGTGCCGACCGCACGACCCGTGGGCTTGAGCTCGGTCCCCGACAGGTACGCGGCGATGTCGGCCAGGTCCGCGTCGGCGAGCGTCGTCGCTTGCGCGTACATCGTCGGGTGCGCGCGGTCGCCGGACTTGTACTCCTTGAGTGCGGCAACCATGTACGCGGCGTGCTGGCCGCCCAGCTTCGGCACCTTGTAGACCGGATACGCGTTCCTGTAATCCGGGATGCCGTGGCAGCCGTGGCACGTATAGGCCAGCTTGCCGCCGCGGACGGCGTCAGCGGCCTGCGAGAAGCCCGGGGCAAGCAACGCAAGGGTCAGGCTCAGTGCGAGCCAGGCCGATCTCGGGGTCATGGAACACTCCTGCGGAATCGTCGTTCGAACTTCGGCGGCCGGGGGGCAGCCCCGGGGTCGGCTGAAGGGTCGGGCATGTTAATAAAATTGATCTGGCGAGTCGAATGGCGGCCCAGCCCCGTCCCCGGTCGCCGCTGGCATAGACTGCGCCTTTCGATCCCCGCGCAAGGATTCCCGCAATGTCTCAGCTGGTTCGGACCCCGTGGCTTGCTGTTCTCATGGTCGCTTCGATACTGGCGTCCGCAGGCGTCGCGACGGCGGCCGACGTCCCGCTGCGATCGGTCAGCGTGACCGGCTCGGGCGAGGTGAAGGCACAGCCCGACATGGCCTACGTGACCCTGGGGGTGGAGGCGCGCAGACCGACGCTGGCGGAAGCCCGGACGGAGGTCAACGCGACGGTCGAACGACTCCTGGCCCTGACCCGCGAGTTGAAGATCGAACCGAAGTTCGTGGACTCGACGCGGCTGCAGGTACAGCCCGACTATCGCTGGGACGAGAAGGAGTCGAGGCAGGTGCTGCTCGGGTACGTCGTCAGCCGGCAAGTCGACGTGGAACTGCATGACCTCGACCGCCTCGGCACGTTGCTCGAGAAGTCGGTCTCGGCCGGTGTGAACCAGGTGGGCGGGGCGCGGCTCGACTCGTCGCGGCGCAAGGAACTGGAGCGCGCGGCACTGACGCAAGCCGTCGACGACGCCCGCCTTAACGCTGATGCCCTGGCCCGTGCAGCAGGCGCAAAACTGGGTCCCGTGCAGAGCCTGAGCACCACGGGAACGATGCCGGTGCCCATGTACGCCCAGAAGGCGATGTCAGTCGCTGCGGCGCCGATGGCCGATGAGGCCGAACAGACTTATCAGCCATCCGAAATGAAATTCACGGCCAACGTCAGCGCGCAGTTCGAACTGCTGGAACCCTGAGTGGTGCTTTTAATTATTCAGTATTTCGATGTACAGGCGTTCCTGTTCATCAAAATCACAGAACTATTGTTAAGTTTTTCGAGCGAGGCGGGTATCAGCGGCTCGACATCCGGTCGACGATCAGCACGCGGCCGTCGACGCCCGTGATGCGAACCTGGCCACCGGCCGGGACGTCAGGCCCGCGCAGCGACCACTGCTGCAAACCCAGCTGCACGCGACCCGAACCGTTCTCGATACCCTTCGGCACGGTCACGATCTGGCCGATGAAGCGCTCGCCCATGCGCTGCGGCGACAAGGCGCTATCGAGGTCGCGCTGCTGCACCGAGTAGTGCCGCCAGTACCAGAGACCGAACGCGGACAGGGCGAAGACGACGAACCAGGTCATGGGTGTTCCGCGACAGCTTTTCCAGTGCCGGAATCGTCGCAAGCCGAGGGTGCCGGGCTCAACTCCCGCGGGGTCCGGCATGAGCAATCTGTGACGCGATCCTCAGGGAGACGGTGGCTCCAGCTGCAGGTCCTTGCTGTAGACGACGTTCATGACGTTGTCGGTCCAGCCCCGAACCCACGGCTTCACCAGATGCTTGTTCACGAAGAAGTACAGCGGCAGCACCGGATGATCGGCCAGCATCACCCGCTCGGCCTCCTCGAGCAGCGCCCGGCGCCGTGCCGGGTCGGCCTGCTTGACCGCGTCAGCCAACAGGGCGTCGTACCGGGGGCTCGAGTACCCGCTCAGGTTGATGCCGAAATCGCTCTGCAGCAACTGGGCGAAGGTGTAGGCGTCATTGAAATCGCCGACCCAGCTCGACCGGAACACCTGCGTGTCCTTGCGGGCCTGGATGCTCTGCAGCAGCGCGCGGAATTCCTCGGCGTAGAGCGTCGTTTCGACGCCGAGCGCCTCCTTCCACATGGCCGCCACGGCGACCGCCAACCGGTTGTGCTGGTCGCCCGAGTTATAGCGCAGCTCGACCTGCAGCGGCCTGGCGGCGGAGTATCCGGCTTCTGCATACAGGCGGCGGGCCTCCGCCAGCCTTTCGGCGTACGGCTTGGCCGCGTAGTCGAACTGCTGCGGCGTGTAGTTCCAGACCCCACGCGGCACCCAACCGTAGGCGGGCGCCTCACCCACGCCCGTCACCGCAGTGGTGAGCTTGTCACGATCGATCACCATCGACAGGGCACGGCGCAACTTCGGGTTGTCCTTGAACGGCGGCTGAGTCAAGTTGAACCCGTAGTAATTGACGCTGAGCTGTGGCGCGACGTGCAGCTCCGCCGGCAGGTTCTGCTTGATCCACTGGAACTGCGGCGCCGGCACGACGTACGTGACGTCGAGTTGCCCCGCGCGGTACTGCCGCAGTTCAGTGCTCGCGTCGGCGATGTGCAGGAAGTGGACTTCCTCGAGCTTCGTCGCCGCGTTGTTCCAGTAACTGGGGTTCCGGCGCAGGACGACGTGCGAGCCAATGACCCAGTCCGCCAGTACGAAGGCGCCGTTCGACACGAGCTTGCCGGGTCGCGCGTACTCCGCTCCGTGCGCAGCCAACGACGGACCGTGAACGGGGAATGTCCCCGGCTGCGACAGCAGGCCGAGCAGGTACGGCGCGGGCGTCGCGAGCCGGATCAGCACGGTGCGGTCGTCGGGTGCGGTGACGCCAAGTTCCTCCGGCTTCTTTTCACCGCGCGTGATGGCCCCGGCATTCAGCACCGGATCGATGAACTGCGCGTAGGGCGAGGCCGTCCGCGGATCGACGAGCCGGCGCATGCCGGCAACAAAGTCAGCGGCCCTGAGCACGTCGCCGTTCGACCAGCGTAATCCGTCGCGCAGCGTGAAGCGGTATTCAAGGCCATCCGGGGTCACGGTCCAGCTTGCAGCCGCGGCAGGCACGGGTGAGCCATCGGGACCGATCGCGGTCAGGCCCTCGAACACGTCGCGCAGGATGTTGAATGCGCCATCGGTCCGCGCGAGTTGCGGATCGAGCGTCTCCGGTTCGGGGCCATTGCCCCGCCGCAGGACGGCGGGATTGAAGTCGGAAGGAACCGTGCTCCCCGTCTTCGCCGCGTCACCCGCCTGGTCCGCGCCGCCGTTGCCGCCGCCGCATCCCGCGAGCGCGAGCAACGCCGCGCACAGGCCGATGACCCATGCGTTCGCCACGGGCGCGGCTCGACAGCTCGATCGGAGGCAGGACTGCGGCATGGGATGCGAACCTGGGGCGCGAAAACCGTGTCCGATCTTAACCGGCAGCGCCGGCGCGCGTGGATACGGGCGGCTCGTGCCGCCGCTTCAGGTGAATGAGCAGGATCGAGATCGCCGCGGGCGTGAGCCCTGGGATGCGTGCCGCCTGGCCGAGCGTGGTCGGCCGCTGCTGCGCAAGTTTCTGCCGCGCCTCGTTCGAAAGGCCGCGTACCTGCGCGTAGTCGAGCGACTCCGGCAGCCGGGTTTCCTCGCTGCACCGCTGGCGCTCGATCTCGTCATGCTGGCGGTCGATGTAACCGCTGTACTTCGCCTGCACGTCGACCTGCAGCGGCACCTGCACCGCGAGTCTTTCGTCGTCGCGCCAGTCGTCGATGCCGCCACCAAGCGCGGCATCGAGCGCCTCGTACGGCACTTCAGGCCGGCGCAGGACTTCGAACGCACGCTGCTCGCGCGACAGCGGCGCGCCAAGAATCGGTTCGAGCTGGCGGGCGGCGGGCGTGCCCGGCCGGACCCAGGTTGCGTGCAGCCGCTCGAGTTCGACCGCCACGGCGCCGCGCTTGCGTTCAAAGAAGCTCCAGCGCTCGTCGTCGACGAGGCCGAGTTCACGACCCGTGGGCGTCAGGCGCAGATCCGCGTTGTCCTCGCGCAACGTGAGGCGGTACTCCGCCCGGCTGGTGAACATGCGGTACGGCTCGGGTGCTCCGCGCGTGATGAGGTCGTCGACCATCACGCCGATGTAGGCGTCGCCACGCGTCGGGAACCATGGTTCACGCTCCTGCACCTGCAAGCTCGCGTTGATGCCGGCGAGCAGGCCTTGCGCGGCGGCTTCTTCGTAGCCGGTGGTGCCGTTGATCTGGCCCGCGAAATACAGTCCCGGCACGTGCTTCGTCTCGAGCGTGGGGTGCAGGTCGCGCGGATCGAAGAAATCGTATTCGATCGCATAGCCGGGCCGCGTGATGTGCGCATGCTCGAAGCCCTTGATGCTGCGGACGAATGCCTGTTGCACGTCGAACGGCAGGCTGGTCGAAATGCCGTTCGGGTAGATCTCGTGCGTGTCGAGGCCTTCCGGCTCGATGAAGATCTGGTGCGACGGCTTGTCGGCGAAGCGGACGACCTTGTCTTCGACCGAGGGGCAATACCGCGGGCCGACGCCTTCGATGACGCCGGTGAACATCGGCGAACGGTCGGTGCCCGACCGGATCAGTTCGTGCGTACGCTCGTTCGTGGCCGTGATGTGGCAACAGACCTGGCGCGGGTGTTCCGAGCGGCGACCGAGGAACGAGAAAACGGGCACGGGTTCATCGCCACCCTGCACCAGCAGCCCGGTGTAGTCGATCGAACGGCCGTCGATGCGCGGCGGCGTGCCGGTCTTGAGGCGACCGACGCGCAGCGGCAATGCGCGCAGCCTCGCCGCGAGTCGGTTCGACGGCGGATCGCCCGCTCGTCCTCCCGGCGACTGTTCGAGACCGACATGGATCTTGCCACCGAGGAATGTGCCTACCGTGAGGACGACCGCACGAGCAGCGAACTCGAGGCCCACCGCAGTGACGATGCCGGCCACGCGGCCGTGTTCGATCCGGAGGTCGGCGACTTCGGCCTGGAACAGCGCCAGGTTCGGCTGGTTCTCGACGATCGAGCGGATCGCCTTCTTATAGAGAGTGCGGTCGGCCTGCGCGCGCGTCGCACGGACGGCCGGGCCTTTGCTCGCATTGAGCGTGCGGAACTGGATGCCGGCACGATCGATCGCGCGTGCCATTGCACCGCCCAGCGCGTCGATCTCGCGGACCAGGTGCCCCTTGCCGATGCCGCCGATCGCCGGGTTGCAGCTCATCTGCCCCAGGGCCTCGATGCTCTGCGTGACGAGCAGCGTGCGTGCACCGCGTCGTGCCGAGGCGAGCGCGGCCTCGGTGCCGGCATGGCCGCCACCCACCACGATCACGTCGAAATGCCCGGCGCAGCGCGTCATCGCCGTGCTTCAGGCCGCGGTGGGCGGGCGCGCCATCGCCGCCCGCAACGCGGCGAGCCGCAATCTAACGAAACGCCGGGCCTGCCGCTCGTAACGGTTCTGCCAGTAGCCGCGCCGATACCACTCGAGCAGGTAATCGACGACGTTCATGCGCCCGCGGTTCCACTGTCGCAGCACGTGGAAATACTCGTGCAGCAGCAATTCGGGATTGGCGAAGAAGTCATCGACGGAACCGCGCAGGTAGATCGTGTTGTGGCGAGTCGTCGCCGTGGCGTGCCGGTGCAGCTTCGCGAACCAGGAATGCTCGCGCAGCACGACGTCGTCGACCGGGTCGCCGAAGACTTCGGTGAGTGCCTGCCGCAGCGCGGCGGGCATTCGGTCGCGCGTGCGCATTGCCGTCAAGCCGGGTTGTCGGACGCAGCGACCCTGCGGCCGCGACGCTTCTTGCCAGCCGCTTTGGTCTTGACGGCGCGCGGCCCGGCTTTCGCCTGCCCGCGGCGACGGGCGGGTTTGCGCGCCACTTTGCCTTCGATGGTCCTGTCATCCTCGACCGGTGCGAGCGCTGCCATGTCGGCAACGGTGAAGGCTGCTTCACGCGCTGCCGCCTCCTTCATCTGCTCGAACGCTGCATGCAGGCAGTCGGCAAAGAACGACGGATCCGGCAGCATCTCGCGACACGACACCGCGCAGATCCACATGTTGCCGGCATAGCTGAACGCGGTGACGTTGAGGCCCATGCCGTCGAGCGAGATGCTGATCGGTGCATAGTTCACCAGTCGCGCACCCGCCATGTACAGCGGAACGTCAGGCCCGCGCACGTTGGAGACGATGAGGCCGATGCGCGGCACCTGCACGTTGCGCAGCAGCGGATCCGCCACGATGCTCGGCAACGACTCGAGCAGGTCGCGGGCCAGTTCCTTGCCGATGGCGTCCGTCACGCGCTTCGACGTCGCCGCTGCGTCACAGATCGTGCGCAGGCGTTCGAGTGGATCCTCGATCTCGGAGTGCACCGGCATCAGCGTGAAGCCAACCTGGTTGCCGACATCGGCGCCCTTTTCCTGGCCGCGCAGCGTCATCGGCACCATGGCGACCATCGACGTATCGGGCAACTCTTTCTTCGCGGACAGGTAGGCGTGCAGCGCGCCGCCGACGATGCAGAGGAACTGGTCGTTGATGGTTGCCTTCGGCACCTGCTGACGGATTGCACGGAAATCGGTGAGCGGCAGTGAGACGGCTTCGAACACGCGGTGTGCGGAAACGTCGCGGCTGAAGCGGGTCTGCGGCGGCATGCGCGGCAGCAGCGTGCTCAGGTCGCCCGTCAGCAGCGAACGCACGTTGGCAACGAAGCCACCCTCGCCGAGATTGTTGAACCTGGTCAGCGCGTCGGCGCCGAGCGCAGCGACCTTGCGCGCGGTGCCGAGCGAGAAGCGCGCGATGCTCGGCAGTTTCTGCACGTTGTGCGCCAATGCACGTGAGTACAGCTCGACCAGTGTCGGTTCACGGTCGGCGCGGTAGATCCCGCTCGCGTTGCGTTCCTCGGCGTCGAAATCGATCGGTTCCGGCGTCAGCGAATGCAGCGCCCGCATGATCTCGGTGCCCGATTCGCCGTCGATGATCGAGTGATGCAGCTTGGTGTACAAGGCGAAGCTGCCGGGCGGGACGCCGGGCACGTTGTGCAGGCCTTCGATGACGTAGGCCTCCCACAGCGGCTTGCTGCGGTCGAGCGGTCGCGAGTGCAGGCGCGCCACCTGGATGCAGAGCTGCCGCCAGTCGCCCGGGTGCGGCACGGCGATGTGGCGCACATGGAATTCGACGTCGATGCTGTCGGACTCGACCCAGTACGGTCGGTCGAGCGAGAAAGGCAACGAAACCAGCCGGCGGCGGAACTGCGGAAACTGCGCAATCCGGGTCGCAAAATGTCGCAGCACGTCCTTGAACCGCACGCCGCCACCGGGGGCGGTCGACGGGTCGTAGATCGCCAGCGAGGCGACGTGCATGAAATTGTTCCCGCGCTCGAACTGCAGGAACATCGAATCCGCACCGGAAAGCTGTCGCATGGCCGCCCCTCTATCCCGGCGTCGATCCCTGGCCGGGTCGGGAATGATAAGACAATCGCGATCCTGTCAGAGCCGGCAACCCAGAGCGTCCGGCATGGCGTTCATTACCGACCAGATCCATTGGCCGATGCGCAACATCGACATGCGCGCCTTGATCGAGAGGAAGACCGGGCTGTGAATCGGTGCACCAACGCGCCAGGGCTGCATCTTGTGTAACCTGAAACAGGACTCGCCATTGATTTACTTTGGCAATCTAACCTAAAATAACCTCGATCCTTATTATAGGTTCTCCCTCCCATGCATCGCCCCACTCCCGGCCGCTACGTCACCGTCACGACGGCCGGCGAGCCGTTCCAAGCCTTCGTGCCGGCGCCATTGCCGCCGGTGCCGCCAGTTGTTTGGTCGGCACAGCTACGGCGTCGCTTCGATGCGGCACTGGTGGCGCTGGGGCGCCTGGACGCGGTCACGGCGCTGTTGCCGAATGCGGCGCTGCTGCTCTACAGCTTCGTGCGCAAGGAGGCGGTGTTGTCCTCACAGATCGAGGGCACACAGTCTTCGCTTGCGGACTTGTTGCTGTATGAGATCGACGAACAGCCCGGCGTGCCGGTCGAGGATGCGCGCGAAGTAAGCCGCTGCGTGGCGGCGCTCGAACGCGGTCTCGAGAAGATGCGGGGCGGTTTGCCGATTTGCATACGCCTGCTCGCCGAGATGCACGAGGCGCTGATGAGCCACCCCGGCGGCGGCAAGACACCCGGGGAGGTACGCCGCTCGCAAGTCTGGATCGGCGGCACGCGACCCGGCAATGCAGCCTTCGTCCCGCCGCCGGCCGACGCGATGCCGGATTGCCTGGCGTCGCTCGAGCGCTTCCTCAACGACGACCCCGAGCCGGTGCCGCCGCTGATCAAGGCGGCGCTCGTCCATGTCCAGTTCGAGACCATCCATCCGTTTCTCGACGGCAACGGGCGCATCGGGCGGCTCCTGATCGTGCTACAGCTGGTGGCCGACGGCGTGCTGCGCGAGCCGATGCTGTACCCGAGCCTCTACTTCAAGACGCATCGCGCGCTGTACTACGAGTTGCTCAATGAGGTGCGCCTGCGCGGGGACTGGGAGCGCTGGCTCGACTTCTTCGCCGAGGGCATCGAGGCGAGCGCGACGCAGGCCGCGGCAACGGCGAATGCATTGCTCGCGCTGGTCAATGCGGATCGCGACCGCATTGCTGGCCTGGGGCGCGCCGCGGCGTCGGCGCTCGAAGTGCACCAGGCGCTGCAACGCCAACCTATTGCAACGTCCACCGCGCTGGTCAAGGCCACGCGGCTTACGCCGGCCACGGTCAACAAGTCATTGGCGCACCTGGAGCGCATCGGTGTCGTGCGAGAAGTCACGAACCGGAAGCGTGGCCGGGTGTTCAGCTATCGCGAGTACGTCGAGGAACTGGCGGCCGAGCTCGAGACGCCCGGATGACTCCGGATCATTTTCCGATGCAGAAGCTGGCAAAGATGCGCCCGAGCAGGTCGTCGCTCGACACTTCACCGGTGATCTCGCCCAGCGCCTGATGCGCGTCACGCAGTTCCTGCGCGACGAGTTCGCCTGCATGCCGCGTCGTCAGCAGCTCATGCGCCGTCTCGACATGCTCCCGTGCCCGTCGCAACGCATCGACGTGCCGCGTGCGTGCGGAAAGCGCGCCTTCCGGTGGGGGATGAAAGCCGATGCAGTCCTTGAGGTGCTGGCGCAGGCCATCAAGACCCGCCCCTGACCCTGCACTCAGGTAGACACGCGGCACGCCGCCCTGCCCCGTCTCGACCTTCACCGCATCGCCACTGCGATCGATCTTGTTGAACACCAGGGTCAAGGGAATCTTGGCGGGCACGTGCTGCAGGTCGTCTTCGATTGCGGCGATCGCCTGGGGATCGGCAGCGTCGACGATGAAAAGCACGCGGTCGGCGCGCGAGATTTCGTGACGGGCGCGCCGAATGCCCTCGGCCTCCGCCTCGTCCGGAGACTCGCGCAGTCCGGCGGTATCCAGGATGTGCAGCGGCAGGCCGTCGATCGCGATGCGTTCACGCAGTACGTCGCGTGTCGTGCCTGGCGTCGCGGTGACGATCGCGGCATCGTAACCGGCGAGGCGATTCAACAGGCTCGACTTGCCGGCATTCGGTCGGCCCGCAATGACGACGGTCAGGCCGTCACGCAGCAACGCGCCCTGGCGGGCAGTTTCCGCAAGTTCGGTGAATCGTTGCCGCACGTCCTGCATGCGTTCGCCAAGAGCGCGGTCCGCGAGGAAATCGATTTCTTCCTCGGGAAAATCGATGGCCGCCTCGATCCAGAGCCGCAGCAGCAGCACGGCCTCGGCGAGTTCGTGCACGCGCGCGGAGAACTCGCCCTGCAGCGAGCGCAACGCCGCGCGCGCCGCCTGCGCAGATCCGCTGTCGATCAGGTCGGCGATCGCTTCGGCCTGCGCGAGGTCGAGCTTGTCGTTGAGGTAGGCACGTTGCGTGAACTCGCCAGCAGCAGCCGCGCGCGCACCGAGAGCCAGCACCCGCTGCAACAGCAGCTCCATGACCACGGGACCGCCGTGCCCATGCAGCTCGAGCACGTCTTCGCCGGTGAACGAATGCGGGCCGGCAAAGAAGAGCGCCAGGCCCGTGTCGATGGCTGCGCCTGCAGCGTCGAGAAACGCGCGCAATTCGGCACGGCGTGGTTCGATCATGCCCCCGAGCAGGCTACGTGCGATGTCCGGAGTCTGCGGCCCCGAGATACGAACGATGCCGATCCCGCCGCGACCGGGTGCGGTGGCAACCGCCGCGATGGTGTCGTTCGACGGTGCACTCATGGCGTGCCGCTCATGCCGCCGGCAACGGCAGCTCACCGTCGACGAGGAACGTGTCGAGCGGGAATTCGCAAGTGCCGCCACCGGGACGGCTGTAGTAGCTCACGCGCCCGGCGGTGGTCTGGCACAGCCATGCGTCGAGGATGTCGGGCTTGGCCGCAGCAAGCGCGTCGGGCGTGAAAAGCGCCACGTTCAACCCCTGTCGCGGATCACGCGCCGAACGGTATTCGAAGGCTGCGATGCCTGCGTCGCGCATGGCCGAGCCTAGCGCCTGGGTGGCGCCGTAGTAGCGGCGATCGAGCAGTGCCGCCACGTGTGCCTCGAACGGTGCGTGCTGCAGCTGCAGGCCGCGGCTGGTGCCGACCGCAACGCTGAACGACGTGTGCCGCGTGTCGAGCGGCGCGGGTGGCGGCACCGCCATGCCGGACCAGAAGACGAAGCGGTAGTACGCGCTCTCCGCGAGCACGGTGTCCATGGTGCGTGCCGCATAGAACAGGCTGGGTTCGAAACACCTGCCGAACCGCGAACCCCACGGCAGCGGCGGATAGCGAAACGGTGTCGCCAGCAGGTAGTGCAAGCCGACGGCCGATTCGGGGAGCTGCGGCTTGGAGGCTTCGATCAGATCTTCGAGCAACGCCTGTTCGGCGAGGGAACGCACGAGGGCGTTTGTCGCGACCTGTTCCTGGCACTCGACGAGGCGGAAGATGTCGCCTTGCAGGGCAACGGGCGCCGCGCGGTCGCGACACGCCGCCCAGATCGCACTCACCCGCGGCCCCGGATGGCGTCGAGGTACTCGACCACGCGCACGAGACCGGCCACGGAACGGATGAGCTCGGCGGGCACGCCACCCACGTGATGATTGTGGGTGTGCATCCAGTGCTTCATCTGCCGGGGTTCGCCACCCACGAGCACGAAGAGCGCGCGGTAGGCGCGAATCAGGAGCAGTGCAAGTTCACCGGACTTGGTGTCGGGTTCGAGGGCACCGCGGCTCAACGCCGTGCGGTCACGGCCCACGATGGCGCCGAGGTCCACCTGCGTCAGGCCAAGCTCCTTGCCTGCTTTGACGAGCGCGCGCGTCAGAACCTCTGCGGGTCGGAGGTTGGTTCCGTCGGCTACGGCGTGGCTGGTCAGGACAGGGAGAATACGCTCCATTCGCACATTCTATGCCTATCTGTTGCTTTTGCAACAAACTTCGCCGTAGCTGCGAGGCACTCAGGCGCTGTGTCGCAAGCGGTTGATCCGGGGTCTTTCCCCGAGCACGTGGCGAAAGAACTCAGGCCGTCGAGCCGCTCTTCTTCGCCTCGGCCAGCACGACACGGTTGATCTGCCACTGCTGCGCAATCGACAGCAGCGTGTTCGTGAGCCAGTACAGCACCAGGCCTGCCGGGAACCACGCCATCATCACGGTCATGATGACCGGCATGAAGGCGAACATCTTCGCCTGCATGGGATCGGGCGGCGCCGGGTTCAGCTTGAACTGCGCGAACATGCCGAAACCCATCAGGATCGGCAGGATGAAGTACGGATCCTTCGACGACAGGTCCTGGATCCAGCCGAAAAACGGCGCCTGGCGCATCTCGACGCTCTCGAGCAATGCCCAGTAGAACGCGAGGAACACCGGGATCTGCACCAGGATCGGCAGGCAACCCGCGACCGGGTTGATCTTCTCGCGCTTGTACAGCTCCATCGTCTGCTTCGCGAGCTGTTCGCGGTCGTCCTTGTAGCGCTCCTGGATCGCCTTGATGCGCGGCGCGATCGCACGCATCTTGGCCATCGAGCGGCCGCTCTTCTCGGTCAGCTTGTAGAACAGCAGCTTCAGCAGGATGGTCACGATGATGATGGTGACACCCCAGTTCTGGACGTACTTGTGCACCCACTGCAGCAGGTGGAACAGCGGGTTCGCGAGGATCGTGAGCTTGCCGTAGTCGACCGTGAGCTCGAGTTTCGGGCCGGTCTGCTTCAGCTGGTCCTGCAGCTTCGGACCGATGAACAGCTTCTCACTGAACGCGGCGCTGGCCCCGGCGGGTACGCTCTTGAGCGGGCCACGGTAGCTGACCACTGAATGGTCACCTTCACGCTGCAGTGAGAAATCGTAGGTCTCGCCTTTCGGCGGCACGGCGGCCGACACGAAGTGATGCTGCATCTCGGCCATCCAGCCACCGGCCGCGGCCTGGCGGAACGCGGCATCGTCCTCGTCCTCGACGTTGAGCTTCTGGTATTTCTTGCCGTCGTACACGGCTGGACCGCGGAAAGCATAGCTCTCGACGTCGAACATCGAGCGCTTCTGCGAGTACATGTGCCGCGCGAACTGCACGTAGGAAGCGGCCTTCCAGTCCACACCCGATGCGTTCTTCACGTCGTACTGCACGTCGATCGAATATTGGCCCGGCTTGAAGACGTAGGTCTTCGTGACCGTGACGCCCTGCCCGTCCGTCCACGTCAACGGCACGCGCAGTTCCTGCGCACCCGGCGCGAGACGGAATTCGCCGGCCGGCGCCGTGTACAACGCAAGGTGCGTGGGTTCGGCACGGCCGTCGGCCGCGCGCAAGCCGCTGCGCACGACGCCGTAGGTTGCGTCGTCGGTCGACAGCAGGCGCACGGCGGGACTGCCCGGCTTCTTGTCGCGCGGGTACTGCAGCAGGTCGGCGCGCAGCAGGTCGCCGCCCTGCAGGCTGATGTCCATGTCGATCACGTCGGTGACGACGCGAATACTGGGAGCAGCGGCAGCGACTGCGCTGGTCGCCGGCGCCTGCGTTGCGACGGCGGGAGCTGCCGCGGCCGGCGCAGTGGCTGCCGGCAGCTCAGGCAGGCTCGACGAGGCCGCGCCCGGCGCTGCGGGCGCCACCACGGGCGCCGTCGCGGTCGTCGCGGTGCTCGCAGCGGACTGCGCGCCGAAATCGCGGTCCCACTGGATGATGTTCATCCACGCGAGCAGTGCGAGTCCAATCCAGAGAAACAGGCGCGGGTTATCCATGGCTCGGTCGCTTATCAGTGTGGTCGGGCGGCGTGTGCGTGCATTCGGGCACGGGATCGTAGCCGCCGGGATTCCAGGGGTGGCAGCGTCCGATGCGACGCGCCGCGAGCCACGAGCCGCGCAGCGCCCCGTGGCGTTGAATGGCGTCCTGCGCGTAACAGGAACACGTGGGATAAAAGCGGCAGTTCGGCCCGAGCAACGGGCTGATGAACCACCGGTAGAACGTGATGAAGGCGATCAGGAGCGGGCGCATCGTCGCACGATCCTATCCCAGTGCGATTGCAGGCTCGCGCGGATCTCGACGCTGCTGCTCGTGGTGGCGGCAGGCCGCGCGTTGACGACGACGTCCAGGGCCGGCAGTTCGTGCTGGCGGTGGCGGAACGATTCGCGTGCGAGGCGCTTGATGCGATTGCGCTTGACGGCATTGCCCGCGGCCTTGATGCCGACGGCGAGCCCGAGCCGGGCCTGGCCGGCTTCGTTGGGACGTGTGATCACGAGGAACAGCGCATCGGAAGAACGCTGGCCTTGCCGATGAACGGCGTCGAACTGGGGTTTGTCGGTCAGGCGGCTCGCGCGCGGGAAGCGTCGCGAGACAGGCGTGTGATCGTTACTGCTCGTGAGAACGGTCAGACCGCAAGACGCTTGCGGCCCTTCGCACGACGACGGGCGAGGACGAGACGACCACCCTTGGTGGCCATGCGCGCACGGAAGCCGTGGACTCGCTTGCGGTGCAGGTTGCTCGGGTTGAAAGTGCGCTTCATCGTCGGCTCCGAAGGTGTCCTGAACAGGACCGGAAAACAGGACCAGAAACAACAACATGCACTGGCCACAAAAGGGCCGGGAAGAATACGCACGGACCCCGCCGGAGTCAACCTCAGCCGAAGATATCCACAGGCCGGGAGCCGGTATACACTCGCCGCCCCTTCCCGCTGGCAAGCGCTCACCGTCCCTGAGAAAGGCCCGTCGGTTCGTGCAGATTTCGCTCTGGCATCAATGCCTCCGCCGGCTCGAGGCGGAACTCCCGGAACAGGCTTTCAACACCTGGATCCGCCCGTTGCAGGCCGTCGAGGACGGGGACCGGCTGCGACTGCTGGCACCCAACCGTTACGTCGTCGATTGGGTCAATCAAAACTGCACCGCGCGCATCAGTGAACTTGTCGACGAACTGGTCCCCGCTCCAGTCCCACAAGTGACCGTGGAAATTGGCTCGCGGCGACAGCCGCTCCCCACTCCAACCCAGATGACGGATGGAATCGGCCTGCCGGTGCAACCACGGCCCGTGGCTCGGTCCACGAGCCAACCCGAGCCGCAGTCCGGTAACGGCCTCCGCCGCCCGATCGATCCCCTGCCCCAGTTCGGCGGCCGGCTGAATGCCGAATTCACTTTTGCGAATTTCGTCGAGGGCAAGAGCAACCAGCTGGCGCGCGCTGCCGCGGTCCAGGTCGCCGAGAATCCGGGGCGGGCCTACAACCCGTTGTTCATCTACGGTGGCGTCGGCCTCGGCAAGACCCACCTGATGCACGCCGTCGGCAACCAGATCCGCGCGCGCAACAAGGATGCGAAGGTCGCCTACGTGCACTCCGAGCGCTTCGTCGGCGACATGGTCCGCGCGCTGCAGCACAACACGATCAACGAGTTCAAGCAGGCGTACCGCACGCTCGACGCGCTGCTGATCGACGACATCCAGTTCTTCGCGGGCAAGGACCGTTCGCAGGAAGAGTTTTTCCATACGTTCAACACGCTGCTCGAAGGGCAGCAGCAGGTGATCCTGACCTGCGACCGCTATCCGAAGGAAGTCGAAGGCCTCGAGGAGCGTCTCAAGTCGCGCTTCGGCTGGGGGCTCACGGTGGCGATCGAACCACCCGAACTCGAAACCTGCGTCGCGATCCTGATGAGCAAGTCGGCAGCCAGCGGTGTCGAGCTGCCGGAGGAGGTCGCGTTCTTCGTCGCCAAGCGCATCCGCTCGAACGTGCGCGAACTCGAAGGCGCCATGCGCCGCGTGATTGCGAACTCGCAATTCACGGGTCGGCCGATCACGCTGGATTTTGCCAAGGAAGCGCTCAAGGACCTGCTCGCGCTGCAGGAACGCCTGGTCACGATCGAGAACATCCAGAAGACGGTCGCGGAGTACTACAAGATCCGCGTGGCGGACCTGTTGTCACGCCGGCGCAGCCGCTCGATCACGCGGCCGCGGCAGATGGCGATGGCTCTGTCGAAGGAACTCACCAACCACAGCCTGCCGGAAATCGGCGACGCGTTCGGTGGCCGTGACCACACGACGGTGCTGCATGCATGCCGCGTCATGAAGGAGCTGCGAACGTCGCAGCAACGGCTCAACGAGGACTATTCAAACCTGTTGAGAACGCTTGCGGGATGACATGATTAACCTGTGGATGAAAGCGGAGGCCGAGTACTCCACATTTCGTCCACAGGCTGCGGACAGGGCTTGCGTGCGTTGCGAGGGGTGTTGACCCTGTCTGCAAACCTGCGCTGCCATTGGGGAAACTGAGGTTTTGCACAGACATGCGCTGTGCTAAAAGTCATAACAATAGATCTCTTATATAAAGACTCCGGAACTATAGAAGATGAAGATCATCGCGAAGCGCGAAGCGATCCTGAGCCCGCTGCAGGCCGTCATCGGTGTCGTCGAGCGCAAGCAGACGATGCCGATCCTGGCGAACGTGCTGGTAGCCGCCAAGGGCGGCAAGCTCTCGATCACGGCGACGGATCTCGAAGTCGAGCTCGTGGCCACGTCCGAGGTGGACGTGCAGCGAGGCGGTGAGATCACGATCCCCGGACGGAAGCTGCTCGACATCTGTCGCGCGTTGCCGGAAGGCACCGAGATCACGCTCACGCAGGAAGGCGAGCGGATGCTCGTGCGCGCTCGCAAGAGCCGCTTCACGCTCACCACGCTGCCGGCGGCAGAGTTCCCCACCGTGGAGGAGATCAACGCGGAGCAGACCCTGCAGCTGCCGCAGAAGGACTTCAAGCGGCTGCTCGACAAGACCCACTTCTCGATGGCCCAGCAGGACGTGCGTTACTACCTGAATGGTCTTCTGCTCGAAACTTCGGCGAAAATGCTGCGAGCTGTCGCGACTGACGGACATCGGCTGGCATTGTGCGAAGTTGAGCTGGCCAATGGCGGAAAAGCGGGCCAACAGGTCATCGTGCCGCGCAAAGGCGTGCTCGAACTGCAGCGAATCCTGGGCAATGAAGACCAGTTGCTCGAAGTTTCGATCGGATCCAATCATCTTCGCGTCCAGATTGGCGAAATTCGCTTCACTTCCAAGCTGATTGACGGCCGTTTCCCCGAATACAGCCGGGTGATCCCCGCCACGCCTCCCAAGACGATTGGAGCGGTTCGCGATGATCTGCGCCAGGCGCTGCAGCGCGCGGCCATCCTGTCGAACGAGAAATATCGTGGAATCCGATTCGCGCTTAAACCGAATGCGCTGATGATCCAGGCGCATAACCCGGAGCAGGAAGAGGCCGAAGAAGAGGTCGAAGTGACCTATGACGGCGAAGAGCTGGAAATCGGTTTCAACGTCAATTACCTGCTTGATGCGTTAGCGGCCGTGGATGGAGCGGACGTGCAGGTGGGTCTGACCGATGGCAACAGCAGCTGCCTGATCCGTGCCACGCAGGACGGGTCGGCCCGCTACGTTGTCATGCCGATGCGCCTCTGAGCAGCGCAGGGCGGACGCGCGCCCGTTTCCGTTCAGCCCAGGTGGCTCCAGGTGGGTTCCACGTGGAACAACGTGGTTGACCGGCCGGCATGAATTTCACGGACCGAAGGCTGGTTTCACGTGGAACATCGCTGTTGACCTGGCGTCAGGAAGCTTCGCCGTCCCTTGGCGTGTTCCACGTGAAACATCGGCCGGCTTGACACGATGAGCTTGCGCCGACTCGAAGTCCGCGATTTCCGCTGCATCGCGGCGACCGATCTCGAATTCGACAGTCGCTGCAACCTGATCAGCGGCGCGAACGCCTCGGGCAAGACAAGCCTGCTCGAGGCGATCTTCTTTCTGGGGCGTGGTCGTTCGTTCCGCACGGCCCGCAACGAAACCCTGATCCGCAAAGGTGCCGAGGAATTGCTGCTCACCGGGCGTTTCGAAGCGGGCGAGAGCATCCGTCCGGTCGGCGTTCGTTACAGCCGCGAAGGATTCGAGGCGCGGGCGGGCGGCAATCGGATCGGCAGCCTGGCTGAGTTGGCGACCATCCTGCCGGTGCAGGCTATCGACCCTGAAGTCCACCGACTGGTGGAAGAGGGTCCACAGGAGCGGCGGCGCTACCTGGACTGGGGCGTGTTCCACGTGGAACCTAGGTTCGTGGAGCAGTGGCGCCGGTACCAGCGCGCGCTCAAGCAACGCAATGCCGCGCTCAGGGCAGAGTTGCCCGAGCAGGTGGTCCGGGCCTGGGATCCCGAGCTGTTGGAGTCCGGCCGTTCCCTGGCGGCTTCCCGCCGGGAGTACTTTGCTCACCTGGAGTCCCACGTCGCTGTGGTCGGCGAACGCCTGCTGGGAACGACCATTGAACTGTCGCTCAACGACGGTTGGGCAGCCGGGACGGAGCTGCAGGATGCAATCGAGCATTCCTGGCCGAGGGACCGGGAGCGGGGTACGACGCACGCCGGACCCCATCGGGCGGACCTGTCGATCCGTGTGGCCGGAGATCTGGCCAGGCATCGTGTGTCGCGTGGCCAGCAGAAACTGACGGCCTCCGCGATGCTCTTGGGGCAGCTTAAATGTGACCACGCGCTAGGCAGTCCCACGGCGGCGCTGCTTGTGGATGATCCTGCGGCGGAACTCGACGAGGCCAACCTGGAGCGACTGATTTCGGTGGTGCTGGAACTGCCGGGGCAGCTCTTCGTCTCGGCCCTGGACCCCGGCATGGCGTCCTTCCAGCGGCTTCCCGTGACACGAAGGTTTCACGTGGAACACGGAAAAATCACCCCTCTGCTATAATTTCGCGTTCCTTTGAACCGGGTATCCCATGAGCTCCGCGGACGTCTACGACTCCAGTAAAATCAAAGTCTTAAAAGGCCTAGATGCGGTTCGCAAGCGCCCGGGAATGTACATCGGTGACACCGATGACGGGTCCGGCTTGCACCACATGGTCTTCGAGGTCCTCGACAACTCGATCGACGAGGCGCTGGCCGGTCACTGCACCAACATCGTCGTCACCATCCACGCCGACCAGTCGGTCACCGTACAGGACGACGGCCGTGGAATTCCTGTGGATATCCATCCGGAGGAGGGGGTCTCGGCGGCTGAGGTCATCCTCACCGTCCTGCACGCGGGTGGGAAGTTCGACGACTCGTCGTACAAGGTCTCGGGAGGCCTGCACGGCGTCGGCGTATCCGTCGTCAATGCGCTTTCGGAGACGCTGAACCTCACCATCTACCGCGACGGCAAGGTCTATACGCAGGAATACCGCCTGGGCGAACCGGTATCGCCGCTCACGCCCACGGGCACGAGCGACAAGCGCGGGACCACCATCCGCTTCAAGCCCAGTGACACGATCTTCACCAACATCGAGTTCGAGTACGAGATTCTCCAAAAGCGCTTGCGCGAACTCTCGTTCCTGAATTCCGGTGTCCGCATCGAGCTGGTCGACGAGCGCGACGACCGCCGCGAAACCTTCCACTACGAAGGCGGCATCAAGGAATTCGTCAAGTACCTGAACCGCAGCAAAACTGCAGTTCACGAATCAATCTTCTGGTTTCGCGGCGAGCGCGACGGCGTCGTGGTCGAAATCGCGCTGCAGTGGAACGACTCCTACGCGGAGACGATGTACTGCTTCACCAACAACATCCCGCAGAAGGACGGCGGCACTCACCTCGCCGGGTTCCGCGCAGCGCTTACGCGCACGCTGAACGACTACATCGAAGGCGAGATGGCGAACAAGAAGGACAAGGTGCCGACCACGGGCGACGACTCGCGCGAAGGTCTCACCGCCGTGCTGTCCGTGAAATTGAGCGACCCGAAGTTCTCGTCACAGACGAAGGACAAGCTGGTTTCGTCGGAAGTGAAAAGCGTGGTCGAAGCGATTGCCAGCGAAAAGCTCGGCGAATTCCTGCTCGAGCAGCCGGCGCAGGCGAAAGCCATCGTCAACAAGATCATCGACGCAGCCCGGGCGCGCGAAGCCGCGCGCAAGGCGCGCGAACTCACCCGGCGCAAGGGCGCGCTCGACATCGCCGGCCTGCCCGGCAAGCTCGCCGACTGCCAGGAAAAAGACCCGGCGAAGTCCGAGCTGTTCATCGTCGAGGGCGATTCCGCAGGCGGTTCCGCCAAGCAGGGCCGCGATCGCCGCTCGCAGGCGATCCTGCCGCTGAAGGGCAAGATCCTCAACGTCGAGCGCGCGCGCTTCGACAAGATGCTGTCGTCGGCGGAAGTCGGCACCCTGATCACCGCGCTCGGGTGCGGCATTGGAAAGGATGAGCTGGACTTAGCTAAATTACGGTATCACCGTATCATAATAATGACTGATGCGGATGTTGACGGCAGCCATATCCGTACTTTGCTACTGACTTTCTTCTACCGCCAGATCCCGAACCTGATCGAGCGCGGCCACGTCTACATCGCGCAGCCGCCGCTCTACAAGGTGAAGAAGGGCAAGAGCGAGAACTACGTCAAGGACGACGTCGAGCTCAACCAGATCCTGCTGCGCACCGCACTCGAAGGCGCATCGCTGGTCGTTCGCGATTCGTCGGTGCCGATGCAGGACGGCGCACTCGAGACGTTGGCCCGCAAATACATGGATTTCCAGAACGCGGTGCACAAGTCGCCGCGGCGCTACGACTCGCACGTGCTCGAGCAGATGCTGCACCTGCCGGAGATCGGCATTGCCGATCGCGAGGACCCGGAGAAGCTCACCACCTGGGGCGCGCAGCTGGAAAGGATGCTGAACGACGTGCCGCAGGCTGGTCGCCACTACACCGTGACACTGCAGCCGGGCACGCCGTCGCACCTCGTCGTCACGCGTGTCGAACACGGCAATGCCGTCGAGAAGCACCTGCACCGCGAGTTCTTCAATTCGAGCGAATACCGCCGGATCACGGACCTCTCGCGCACGCTGGTCGGTTTGTTCGGCGCCGGTGCCATCGTGCGTCGTGGCGACAACGAGCAGACGGTCGGCAGCTTCAAGGAAGCCATCAACTGGTTGCTTGACGAAGCGCGCCGCGGCCAGACGATCCAGCGCTACAAGGGCCTCGGCGAGATGAACCCCGAGCAGCTGTGGGACACGACCATCAATCCCGAAACGCGCCGGCTGGTGCAGGTGCGCATTGAAGATGCGCACGCAGCGAATGAACTGTTCTCGACGCTGATGGGTGACGAAGTCGAACCCAGGCGCGAGTTCATCGAGAGGAACGCACTGCTGGTGTCGAACCTCGACGTGTGAAGATGCGTCTCGTCCTCGATTTACGGCAACTTCAGGCGATAACCATGAATCCTCGATTTTCCTGTCAGTCACTGGGTGTGATCGGCGGGGTGCTAGGAAGCCTCCTGTCCCATTCAACGATCGCGCTGGCCGAGCCGCCGCCCCCGACACAACCTGCGGCCTACTACGTTGGTGTCGGCTTTCGCGGCGGCAAAGGGGACGCTACTGCGGCGGTTCTTGACTCGAAGATCAAGCTCACGGATCTGGGCGATCGTACCCTTTCGACTCGACCGGCACTGATGACGGGGGGGTACGACACAGAATGGCGCCTGCCCTTCACCATTGACGGCCACCAGAACGCCCGCGGGGTCTCGTGGTTTGGCGGTGGCGGTCTGGCTTACAACATGGACGATCTCGACGAGGTGGACGCGATGCTGACGGGCGGATTGGATTACGCCCTGAACAGTCGGCTGATCGTGAATCTGACAATCAACTTCATCTGGCAGAGTGCGATCTCCGATGACGATACGGAATTCCTGGCAACCCTTAACTATGGGTTCTAGGGTTCAAGAAATGCCAAGGTGGTCAACCTTACGTCGACGCCAACACGCCAGTTGCTGGTCGAAGTTGCGCGCCTGACAACCTCTATCGTGAGCTGGGCCCGCAGCGGCTGACCAGGGGCCAGGGACGACGTTGGCGCGCTGCTCCAGGTACCGCTCCGGCACCGGTATCATTCGTCAATGAAGGGACTGCACACGTTCGGCGAGTTCACCCTCGACTCCGCGCGCTACGAGTTGCGCCGGGGCGAGGAAGTGCTGCGCCTGCAGCCCAAGACCTGGGACGTGTTGTGTTACCTGGTCGACAACCCGGGGCGGCTGGTCACCAAGGACGAGTTGCTGGCGGCCGTCTGGCCCGGCGTCATCGTCACCGAGAACTCGCTGACTCGTTGCATCATGGAAGTGCGACGCGTGCTCGACGACGCCGCCGGCAGCCCGCGCTGCATCGAGACCGTGCCGCGGCGCGGTTATCGCTGGATTGCGGTCGCGCAGGTGCCGATCAAATCGGCGCTGCCCGTGGATGCCGTCGACGCCGCGCTGCAGCCGCTGGCAGCGGTGCCCGAGGTCGGCACCATCACGAATTCGTCATCGTCTGTGCCGGCCCTGCCGCTGCGCCGGGCGCGCGGTCTCGTCGGGCTGCTCGCCGTGGGAGCGGTCATCGGCCTCGTCGTGGTGCTCTGGTTCGTGTACCGCCCGACGCCGGCGGGCCCGGGTTCATTGGCTGTGCTGCCACTGACCAACCTGTCGTCCGAAGCCGACCTCCAGTTTCTCGCGGACGGCATGACCGAGGACCTGATCGATGCGTTCGCCCGCACCGGCGGACTGAAGGTGGTGTCACGCACCTCGTCGTTCGCGCTTGGCAAGGGCGCGCACGACCCACAGGCCCTGGCAAGCAAGCTCGGCGTGCACTGGCTGTTGACCGGCAGCCTGCGGCGCGAGGACCAGCAGCTCCGCATCAACCTCGAGCTTGTCGAGGCCGACTCGGGCTATCAGGCGTGGTCGGGCGGCTTCAACCGCAGCCTGGACGGCCTGCCGGAGATGCAGTCCGAGATCGTTGCCACGGTTCTGGCGCAGATCGCACCGCAGCTCGAGCCAGCGAGGCTGTCGCACGCGGCCAGTGCGGGTTCATCTTTTGACGCGTACCAGGCTTTCCTGCTCGGCCGCGATTACTTCAATCGCAGGCCGCCCGGCTGGGAGCCGCGGGCCCGCAGCGCCTTCGAGGCCGCGATCAAGGCGGACCCGGGCCTTGCGCGCGCGCATGCGGGGCTCTCCCTGGTCGAGAGCGCGACCGCCTACTACTCGGCGGACCCGGCAGCTACCCGCGAGCGAGCGCAAGCGGCGGCCCGCCGCGCGCTGGAGATCGATCCCGACCTCGCGCTTGGCCACGCCGCGCTAGGCCTGCTCGAGATCGTGCATCCCGACGCCGACGCTGCGGCCGCGGAGCGCCACCTTCGGCGCGCGCTTGAACTCGACCCCGCGCTCGTCGACGCCCGGCTGTGGCTGGCCGATGCGCTGGAAGCCGAAGGCCGGCCGGCGGAGGCGCGCGCGCAATTCAGCCAGGCGCTTGCAACCGATCCGCTGAATCCCGGCCCGCTGCTGAAGCTTGCCCGGAACTATTCCGCCGCCGGGGACTACGCGAACGCGCGCCGCATGTTCGACCGGCTGCTGCAGTTGCCGCAGCCGCCGGTCGGGGCGGCGCTGGGACTCTTCAACCTCTCGCGCAGCTACGGACGACTGGCGGACGCGTTGCATTGGGCGCGGGAATTCGCGCGCACCGCGCCCGCCGAACATGGCGCGCGACCGGGACTGCTCGAGGCCGACGTCTGGGCGCGCCTCGGGCGGCCGCGCGAGGCGCTGGCCTTGATCGAGAAGGCCACGGCGGACGAGTTACCCAGCGGCTGGCAGGACTCCCTGGAAATCGCGCTGCGCCGTCTCGGACGCGTCGAGGACACGGTACGAATCCTCTCACCGCGTGGAGCGCCACGCTCGGCCGAGGATCCGCGCAACGCCGCGCTGGCGCGCGCGCGCATCCTTAGCGGAGACTATTCGGCCGGCGCAGCTGTCCTCGAGGACGACTTCTCGCTGGCTACTGGCGGGGCGCGTGCACGTGCGGGCGACCCGGCGACGATCGACACCTGGCAGGCCTACGCGTACGCGCTGCAGCAGCTGGGCCGCGGCGACGAGGCGCGTCGCCAACTCGAGGCCCTGCTGGCCCTGCAGCAGCGGGCGATCGCCGCGGGCCGTCCCGGCGAGCCGGACATCCGGGTCCAGCATGCTCTCACGTACGCGTTGCTGGGCCGCGACGACGAGGCGCTGGCGCTGTTCGACGACGCGCGCCGACTGGGCTGGGTGGACCACTTTTTCGTGCGCAACGACCGCCGCTGGGAGCGCCTGGGCCGCGATCCGCGCCTGCAGGCGGTGCTCGACGCCGCGGCAGCGGACGTCGCGCGCCAGGCGGCGCGCCTGACGATCCGCACAACTACCTGATAAAAAACCAGTTATTGCCGATCACTGATTGCTCATCAGTTGCTCAGCGACGGCTCATGACCTGATCCGCCGCTCCGTTCACCTTGCGACCACGCGCCGGCGTCACCGGCAATCACGGGTCGAACAGGGAGACGGACATGACAAGGTCAATGCATGGGGCGAGCCTGATGGTGGCGATGTTACTGATCGCTGGCTGCGGCGGCGGGTCAGGCGGCGGCACGACGCCACCGCCCGCGGGCGGCAGCGGTACGACGCCACCGCCAGCCGGCAGCAGCGGCAACAACCCGACGCCGGTGACGACGGACAGCCAGCTGCGTGCGCTGATCCAGTCCAAAGGCCTTACCGGCAACCCAATGGCGGGCCGTGCGCTGCCGTCGATCGACGATCCGGTGCCGCAACTCGGCAAGCTGCTGTTCTTCAGCAAGGCACTGAGCGGCAACCTGGATACCGCCTGCGCGTCCTGCCACCACCCCGCCCTTGGCGGCGCCGATGGCCTGTCGCTTTCGGTCGGTCCCGGCGCAGTCGATCCCGCCGTGCTCGGTGCCGGGCGACGGCTGTCCGCGGGTTTGCAGACGATGGCGCGCAACGCGCCGACCTTCTTCAACACGGGCCTCTACGACAGCGGCCTGTTCCTCGACTCGCGCGTCGAAAGCCTGAACAAGACCGCGCGCTCCAACGGCGTGGGCGGCGCAATCCGCACGCCCGACGTGCCGTTCAATACACAGGACACGAAGGCCGGCGCGAATCTGCCGGCCGCGCAGGCACGGTTTCCGGTCGTGCAGGCGAACGAGATGCGCGGCAACCTCGAGCCGGCCATGACCGGTGCGGAGATCCGCGATCATCTTGCCGCGCGGCTCGGCAACTATGGTAGCGGCACGGGTCTGCTGGCCAGCAGCCAGTGGCTCGAGCGCTTCCGCACGGCGTTCCGCAGCAGCGGCACCGCGCAGGAACTCATCACGTTCGACAACATCGCCCTCGCGCTCGCCGAGTACGAGCGGTCGGCCACCTTCACGGACACCCCATGGAACCGCTACGTTCGTGGCGAAGACACTGCCATATCCGCGCAGGCCAAAGAAGGCGCGCTGATGTTCTTCCGGACGACGGCCGAGGGTGGCGCCGCATGCGCGCAGTGCCACTCCGGCGACACGTTCACGGACGAGCGCCACCACGCACTAGGCTTCCCGCAGATCGGTCCCGGCAAGGGCGATGGCACCTCGAGCCGCGACGACTTCGGTCGCGGTCGTGAATCGGGCCTGGAGTCCGACCGCTACCGCTTCCGCACGCCGAGCCTGCTCAACGTCGAACTGACGGCACCCTACGGCCATGCCGGCGCATACATCGACCTCGAAACAGTATTCGGCCACTACGTCGTGCCGGAAAACGTCGTCGGCGACTACCTCGGCGGTGCCGAGTGGTGCCGGCTGCCGCAGTTCCAGGGCGTCAGCGACTGCGCGACGATGTTCCCGGCCGCTGCCGACCTGACTCGCGCCGCGCTGGCCAAGATGAATGCGGACCGCAGCGCGCAGCCTGCGGACTCCATGCCGGTCGTCGATCCGGACCGCGTGCCGCAAACCGCGATCGAACCGATGGTGCAGTTCCTGCAGACCCTGACCGACCCCTGCCTGAAGAACCGGGCCTGCTTCGGCCGTTGGATCCCGGGCATCGACGAGGCCCCTGATGCGCACCAGTTGAACGCGGTGGACGCCACCGGCCGCCCGCTCTGACGAGGGGACAGGGTCAGACCCCTGAGGGGCACTGCTTCTCGCACCGACCTGGCACCTGGCCTGGTGCCAGGTCGGGGTGCGGCCCCTTCCGCGGCCTGTCTCGATTAGGCGCTGAGAAAAAGATTCCTCACCTACGCGCCGCTACTTCTGCAGCGGCTTGTACGAGAATTTCTGCCCCGAGACAGAGGCTTCGTACATGAGGCCGCCTTTCGAGATGACGAAGATCGCAGTGCCCTTCTCGTACTTGCCGGCAGTCTTTGCGTCCTTCTTGCCGCCGCTGGCGCTCGCCGTCGAGCCTGTCGTGGTGGCAGTCCCGGACGCGGCCGCGGTGATTACCACTGCACCGACGTTCGCACCAAGCTCGAAATTGCCCGAGGTGAATTCGTCGAACGAACGCTTGTCCTGGAAGAAGATGATTTCGCTGAAGCCCTCTGCTCCAGCCTGGAACCCGATGCTCAGCTGGTTCATCTTCGTGTCGCCTACGTACTTGCCCTGCTCGTAGACACGCCCGTCGCCGTGGGCGCCGCCGATTCCGAGTCCGGCCTTGCCGATCGTTGGAAACACCGCGTAGCCGTAACTGTTGCCGAAGAACGACGCGCTCTGCCCGGCGTTCTTGAACAGGCTCACCGTGTCGCTGTACTTGTCGGCGAGGGCCGGTCCGGCCGCAAACAGCAGTGCGGCGACGAACGGTAATGCGCTCTTGATCAACTTCATGAGCCGTCTCCTATCCCGAGTCCTACGCTCGATTTTATCAATCCGCACGCGCTCCTTCATGAGGGAAGACTCTGCGCTGGAGAGATAGGAGTTTCGGACGGACGACGAGCTGACAACCCGCCGCTGCAGGCTGATGCCACGGGACACGGGGACACAGCCGACTCATTCCCCGCACCGCGTACACTCCGGGTTTCATCGTTGCCTCCACGCACGGTAGCGCTGCATCGTGAAGACCGACCGACCCGCGGCCACGGCCGCGCCGCGCGACTCGTGCTGGCGTCTGGCGCGGCACTGGCATTCGTACTGCCTCTGGCCGCCACGTTGCCGGCCCGCGCCCAGGACGCCGCGATGGTGGACGCAGCGCACTACAAGGTGGAGTTCGAGAATGACCAGGTGCGCGTGCTGCGCGTCATCTACGGTCCTCTCGAGAAGTCCGTGATGCACGAGCATCCGGCCAGCATTGGCGTTTACCTGACGGACGACCGCCCTCACTTCTGCGCCGGCCGGATCATCGGTCGCAGCTCGTGCAGGTTCTGCCGCAGGTACTCGACCGCGCCCCGGCGCTTCTCATAGCCCCGCGTATAGCCGTCCCCGCGGTGAGGTGGCGATTCGACGTCGGGAAGAACCGTCGCCAGGCGCCGGTATATCGACCGCCAGTTCGAGCGTATCGTTTCCGGCGAGCGGCTCAAGACCTCGGCGATGACCCGGTCCGATGCGCCGTCGAGCGCCAGCAATACGACGCGCTGCTCCGCCAACGTGAGGCCCAGCCGGGCCTGCGGACGGTCGAACATCTGGGTGGCCATGCTCATTGCCCCGGGCGGCAAGTCCGCACGATCCAGTCGCAGCATGCGCGGTTTGCAGTCAGTACGCTGGAAGCCGGTGTCTGCCCGCGCCGCGAAGTCGTGCAGCAGCCGGTAACCTCCCGCCTGGAGATACGCGGCAGTCTCATCCGTGAAGACTTCGTAGTAGATGGCGCGCAGCCGGTAGCCGCCGACGTCGCGAAGGAATGCCTGGGGCGCCAGCTTGCGGAGTTGCGCCGTCCGGGGGTCATCCCAATCGAGTCGCCCGTACGAGACAGGAAACACGGCCAGCGTGAGACCGTCGCTCGAGTTGGCCCGGCGGATCTCGTCGAGCGTGAGCAGCGGCCGTTGCCCGTCCAGCAGGGCGGCCAAGGTCCGCGACAGGAGGCCCGGATAGGGTGCTGCCAGGTACGTGTCGACAACGGCTTCGCGGAGGAAAAGTCCGCCGCAGAACGAAAACACCTGCAGCCCTGAGTAACTGTCGTCCTCGAACAGCGTGAGGGTACAGGCCGGGCTTGCGATGAGCTGGCCCAGCAGGGCAGGCAGCGCCGCCCGCACGCGTGGTTCCAGTGGCAGTGCGTTGTGGCCGTCGAACGTGGCCGCAATGGCGGGTATGTCGAATGCGGTGGCCTGTCGAAATCGCATCGCGTAGCCGGGTCCGTGATCGCGGCGCAAGAGTCAGGCCAACTGTATCGACTTACCGATGACGGGTGTAGCCGTCGCCAATGAGGCACGCCTCGGTGGACGCGGCGACGACAGCCGATGCGTCACGAGGGCGACAGCGGGAGATTCGTTCAGTCCACCGAAACCCCAATTTTCGGTGTAGTCGCTCGCGGCGATTGCAAGGACGCTTGGTTGCGGAACGGAGCGGTCAACCAGGAGGTGGCAGCCCTCACAGTTGCACGCCCGCCGGACCGTGGAGACTTGTCACGAACTCACCGGAGATACGTACATGAAGACATTGCTGAGACTTGTCGCGCTCTCCGTCGCCCTGCTGGTTTCCGCGACCGCGCTCGCCAATGGCGGTGCCGACGGCCACCGGCACCGCGACGTCATTCCGCTCAACGCCACGTTCGGAGTCCAGTGGACACCGGTCGACTGGTCAGACCCGGAGGACCGCATCACGGAGACGCTTGGCGCCGCCGGACTGCGCAATGGCAAGGTCATCGGCATCGCTACGCGTGATCACCTGAACACCGTCGCGGGAACCATCAGCTCCGACTATGTGACGCTGGTCTTCTCGGACGCCGACCGGGTCTACGCGGAATACGAGAACATTCCAGCAGGATACGACCCGGCCACGAATACGGCCTCATTCGGCGGGCCGCTGCGGGTCGTCGGCGGCGAGGGGCTCTTTGCCGGTGCCACGGGCACCCTCAGGATCCGCTCCAGGATCCTGTTTTCGTTGCCGGTCGGGACGTTCGACATCGACGGCGTGATCAAGACTCCGAAGCAGTGATCCAGCGCGACCGGGCACGCGGCGCAAGGACGCGCCCGTGCCCAGTCGCGCACCGGCAGCGTGCCAGGCCACGTAAGCCTTCGTCACTCCACTGTTCGCGCCCAGTCGCGGAGCGATTCCGGGAGGTAAGCGTCCGCGCCCGGATCGACCGCACGGAATTCGCGCAGTGCGTCTGCCGCACCGTCGATATCGCCCACGGCATAGAGAGCCGCGACCTTTGCAGCACGGTCCGTGGCGTCTGGTGGCGCCACGTTGTCTCTTGCAGCTTTCGCCTGCTGCCGATACCTCTGCCGACGCCGATGCCCGTGCCGGTGCCGGTATCGGTGCTGCTGCTCCTGCTGCCGTGTCCGACGAAATTCGCCCCGCCATCTCCGGCGCCGCAAGCTGTCGTGGTTCGACTTCGGTCGCGCGCATCGTCGTCACCGTGTCGGCCGCGGATTTCTGGTCGTTCGTGCTGGCCGGTGCCGCGACTGACTCCCGCGCGACAGCTGATGCAGGGGGACTTGCGGTCTTCGCCTCGATCGACTCGCGCGTGGCAGGACTGCCTGGTTTCTCCTGCGTCGCGGCGGGCGCGGTTGCCGGTTCTTCCATCCGCATCGACGGCGCGACATCGTGGTCGCGCGGCAGCGATTGCACGAGAACGAAGGCGAGTCCCGCTACGGCAGCCGCCGCGGCCAACGGTTGCCACCGCGTCAGCCAACTCCGGTACGGGGGGCTGACGCGGGTGGCCTGCGCTTGCTCGTTACGACCCTGGGTCGACTTGTGCGCAGCCGCGATGATCGCGGCATCGAGCGCTGGCGGCGGCTGTTCATCCGACACCTGTTGCCAGGCACGATCCAGCGCGGTGTCCCCTGCGGGTGTTCTCGAACTTTCGCGCTCGTGATTGCTCATGCCATGTCCTCCAGCGCGGCGCGCAATCGGCGGTACGCATAACGCAACCGGCTTTTTACCGTCTCGCCGGACGCGGCCGTGAGGCCGGCGATCTCATCGAGCGAGAGGCCGCCCTCGACGTGCAGCAGGAATGCATCCCGTTGCAGCGGTGGAACGTCGGCCAGCGCTGCGAACAGGCGCTGACGAGCCTCGGCATCGATGGTCGCATGCAGCGGGTCGTCGCTGCCGTCGCGCGCTGCTGCGACGGACTCCTCCGCCTGCATGACGGTTGCCTCGTCCTCTAACGACGCCAGCGAGATCCCATGGCGCGAACGCCAGTGATCGACCATTCGATGTCGCGCGAGCGTGTAGAGCCAGGTCGAGAACTTCGCCTGCGCTGCATAGCGCTCACGCGCACCGATGACCTTCAGCCACAGGTCCTGGTGCAGTTCATCCGCGCTCGCGGCATCACCGCCCGCGTGGCGCAGGAAATACCGGTACGTCGCGGCCTTGTGCCGCGCGTAGAGCTCTTCGAACGCGCGCGCATCGCCGCGACCATACGCGCGCATCAATGCCTCGTCGGTGCGTGGTTCCTGCTCGGTGTTGCGGGGTTGCATCCGCCGTGCAGTATTGGGCGGCGCGACAGCTGCAGCAATCGCACAGGTCACGGATCGGGGACGAAACCCGTTGCTGCCGGGAACGGATCGGGGCGACGGGGCAGGAAGCTGTATCGCGGCTTCGGCATGACGCCCATGGCCACCAGCGTTGCCCGGCGCTCGTAACGGATGGCGATCATTTCGTCCGGTTGCGTGCCGGCGCGCTCGAACTCGACCTGCTGCACGGGCGAGTATTCCCCGCGACCGTGTCCCGTGCCGAGCGACGGTTGCTGCATGGCGCGGAGCAGGCGCGGAGGCGCCTGCGGCACGACTGGCCTTGGCTTCTCCGGCGGCGTCGGCCTCGGCCCGCTCCCGCGATGCCGGTGCCGCCGACTGGCGATCCTGGCTCAGCCACGCCGGTTGCTCGACGGGGCGCTCGCGGAACAACGCGACTCCGATGACGCCGAGGTCGCGCGGCCGACCCGTGCGCGCGGCATAGGAATCGCCCGGATCCGAGAAATAGAAGGCCGCCGTACGGCTCAGGTCCTTGCGCCAGCCCTGGATGGTCACGTATCCGCCCGGCTCCAGGACGTATCCGGACTGCGCAGGCGAGGCTGATTCGCCGGTCACGGCATTGATGCCGTCCACGCTCACGACGGCCAGCAGGCGGCGGTCGGAACAATTGCGGATGCGGATGGCGTATTCGTTGCCGGGTTCGCCGGCAACATAGCGCTGGCCGCGGTGGCGGTACTCGGTCAGGACCTCACCGGCGCCGCGATCGTAGATGTCGACGTTCGCGAGCGAGCCGGCCCTGGCAACGGCCAACGGGGCGATCGCACTCGCGAGGACCGTTGCGGTTGCGGCCGCCAGCAACGTGCGGCGGGTGATCGGATTGCTCATGGCTCGGGCTCCGTTTGCAGGGTGTGCGTCCCTGTAAACGGTGGTTCGAGCGAGACGGGGTTAACTCTCCCGCTGATGCCGTCAGCGCGCGTCTGTGCTTCCTGGTGGCGACCGGAACGTGC
>CAVOWK010000028.1:0-91367 GCA_963700045.1 uncultured Gammaproteobacteria bacterium | reverse complement strand
GGACGGCACCGTCGCGGGCACCAGACGTGGGTCGACAACACCGGCACGTTACTGCTTCTCGACGGCACCCTGCAGGGAAGCGCCATGGTCATGGAGGGCAGCACCAAGGTCGCGGCCGGTGTCGAGACGCGCCACCGGATCACCTGGACGCCGAACGACGATGGCAGCGTGCGTCAACACTGGCAGAGCACCGACGCAGCCGGCGCCTGGGTGACCGCGTTCGATGGACTTTATCGTCGCCGCGTTGCCGACTAAGCCTGCGGCGGATAGCCGCCTTCTTTCGAATCGCCTCAGGGAAAACAACGACCAATTATGTCAATACCGACGCCGTCCCCGCGCGCGCCGGCGTAGCTTCCATGGCAGAACAAGAAAGATGAGGGGCCGACGCGATGGGGAGCTTGTATCCGGCTGGGGAGCGACGCAGCAGCAGTCGAGGCGCAATTGCGAACGGCATCACCCGCATGATGACGAACTCAATGGTCGTGTACTTCGCAGCGAACTTCGTGCAGCGCATCTGGGGACTGCTGAACTCTGACATCGTGCAGTTGATCCGGCGCGCGTAGGAATCGCTGCCCGTTGCCGCAGCCGGGTCGCACCTCGATCTTCAGCCTGTGCTCAGTTTGTCTCTCACGCTGCGCTCCAGCGACGTGTCAGGCGGCGACTTCTACGTATTCGACCCTGCTCGAGGGCGGCGGAACTGGCGAACCGTCTTCCCGCAAACCATCGAGGTGGAAGGAGATCGCCTCGCGGATAGCGACCTCGGTATCCGCCAGGGTCGCGCCGTTGCGACGCAACCCGGCAGGTCTGGAACGTAGGCCGAGAAGTTGGAGCCCGCGTTTTCAATGACAACGGCGTAGCGCATAGCGGGTACCCTAATTTCGCCTCAGTCCGGCCTGCTTGAGGATACTGTCGAGAGTGCCCGAGCCCAGAATCGGCGCTGGGTTTTCCCGGAACCGTCACCCGCACTGGCTTCGCCAGGTGCCTGAATTGACGATGACTGCCACGAGTTGCGACCTGACTACTATCAGGCCGCACCACTGCACGGGCTATCAGTCAGTCCTCGCGACGGTCGGTCGACTTGCGTCGCTGTGGCCCTTCGTACCAGACGGATTGGGTTTCATTGCGAAGGTGGTACCGTCGATCATCTTCGCCGTCGCGCCGGTCGGGAGCTTTCTTGAAGCGGCACTGGCACGCGGACGGTGTAGTGCAGTCGGTCAACGGCAGCCTGGGGGCGGTGGCGGCAAGAATCTTCTGACCCGCAAGCTCCTGCACGGCCGAGCAGCATTCGCGTGCAGCGACAATCGTTACGGCGGCGAATTTTGAGGAACCCATGGCTCGACCAGTCTTTCCGCGCGGGCGGGAAAAATCCGTGATGCAGACCGGGAAAATCCAGCCAAGGCATTTGGCCGAGCGTGGAGAATTCCTTCGATCGCCGCGTCGCTTATGTCACGAACCACCCAAACGGACGACCCGTGTGTGACATGCTTCACACATCGGATGGTCAGCAAGGGAAGTGCGTCGGATGATTTTCAGCTTGTTCGGTGACCACAGCCTCAAGGTGCCCACGAAGGCCCGCCTCGTCGACGATGGCGATAGCGAAGCGCTGCGCCGCAAGCTCGAGTCGGTCGAATGGAAGCCGGCGAACGGCTTCCTCCGGGACCAGGTGCAGGAACGGGCACAGCCCGACGCCACGCGCGGCAAGCGCGCGGCCTGAGCATGCAACCGCGTCAGATCTGCGGCAGCTTCGCAGGCGGACGTTGCGAACTGCGTCGCGATGAGGTCGCGAGAACCGCGCGTACTCGCTCGACAGCGCCAACGTCGAGTCCGGAATCAACTGGTCGCAGGTCTGCGAAGCAGTCAGCCAGGTGGGGCGCAAGCGCACGAGCAGTTTCGTGGCTGACGCAAGATCGTCCGGCGCGGCTGCGCATCGGCTGATTCGCGCCGGCCACAGGATTAAGTCGCGGTGTGAGGAGCCGATGACAGGCGAAGAACAGAAAATTCGCCGCCACGGACGCACGAGTCCGACCGGCCGTGAGCGTTCGCGACGCCGCGCTGCCGTCGCCGATCCGACGTAGCGTCGCCTGATCGACACAACTAACCTGTTTCAGGCAACCCGCTGAGCTCGTGCGCCGTCACAATTCGGGTGGTCATGGCGTCAGCCGGCTCCTGCGCAGTCCAGATTGAGAGAAAGCGTACCGGTGCACCGCCGCGACACAACTTCCCGATCCCGGTCCCGCGAGCGCGCCGCAGCGCGGCCACCGGAACGCTACAATCCGGCATGACCTCGCAGCCCCTCGCCCGCCGCGGCCGTCTGTTCGTCGTCGCCGCACCGTCCGGCGCCGGCAAGACCTCGCTCGTGCGCGCGTTGATGGAGCGTGAGCCCGGCCTGCGCTTCTCTATCTCATATACGACGCGCCCGCAGCGGCCGACCGAGGCGCACGGTCGCGACTACTTCTTCGTCTCGAAGGACGAGTTCAAGGCGATGGTCCGGCGCGGCGAGTTTCTGGAGCACGCGCAGGTCTTCGACAATTACTACGGCACGGCCCGCGGCCAGGTGGAGGCGTCGCTCGCCGCGGGGCAGGACCTGATCCTCGAGATCGACTGGCAGGGGGCGCAGCAGATCCGCCGCGCGCTGCCCGAGTGCCGTTCCATCTTCATCCTGCCGCCTTCGCGCGCCGAGCTCGAACGCCGGCTGCGCGGCCGCGGCACCGACGCGGAAGAGGTCATACAACGGCGGCTGCGGGATGCCGCGACCGACATCGCGCACTGGACCGAATACGACTTCGTCGTGGTCAACGACGACTTCGAGCGGACGCTGCGCGAACTGCACGCGATCGTCCATGGCCGGGGCGACGCCTCGAAGCGGAACCGGGAAGGGCTGGCGGAGCTTGCGAAGAGCCTCACGGCCTGACACTCGCAGGGGTTAGGGGTTAGGGGTTAGGGACATGTAACTTCATGTATTAGTTGATCTTTTTGGTATCGATTGAACTGTACGTCAATTTGACGTACAGTTCCCTTACGATAAATGCAAGCTCAGGCTCCAGAGACACCAATGTCCACCACAGCAAAACTGAGCGGTTTGCTGCCCGCATCCGGCCCGAGGAGAAAAGGACGCTCGAGCGAGCCGCAAGACTTACGGGTCGCAAGCTGACTGACTTTGTAATGGGCAGTGCGCATGAGGTGGCCATACAGACCATCGAGCGCCTCGAGCACCTGACACTGATTGACCCGCGGGACCGTGAAGCCTTTGTCAATGCGATGCTGAACCCGCCGACACCTGGCGCCAGGTTGCGCCAGGCGGCGCAGCGCTATCGTGAAGCGGCTGACGAGCATTCAAGCTGAGCTTGTCGCAGCCACCGCTGTCCCCAATGGCAACAGAACCCCTCGGTCCAGCACACGACCGGGGGGCTTTCTCTTGTGGGAGCCAGGAACTTGACCTGTATTTGCGCGAGCGGGCACGACAGGACCAGGAACGAAAGATATCGGTATGTTGGATCTTGCCGGCACGCACAGACCTCCGGGAAATCGCTGGTTACTACACGCTGGCGGCCTTCCCGTAAGTCCCGGCGATTTGCCGCCCGAAGTCGCCAGGAAACTCCCGCGATACCCGCAAATTCCCGCGGCGATCCTTGGCAGGCTGGCCGTATCAGAGAAGCACAAGCGCCAGGGCCTGGGAGAGTTCTTGCTCCTGGACGCAATGCAACGCTCACTGGATCAATCAAAGGCATTGGGTCTGTTTGCGCTGTTCGTCGATGCCAAGGACGAGCAGGCCGCGAACTTCTACCGGCGCTACTATTTCATACCGCTACCGAGCCAGCCGCCGCGCCTGTTTCCGCCAATGAAGACTATCGCGGACCTGTTTGCGTAGCGTGCCAGGGTCGTGGGCCAATGGCCTCTCCTCTCTCCTTCCGTCCCCGACTCCCCTTCCTCCCCTTCCCCCCTTCCTCCCCTTCCCTCCCCTTCCTCCCCTCTGTTAAGCTTTCGCCCCTTTCCCCCAACCGTTTCCCAGCTAAAAATGGCCCGCATCACCGTCGAAGACAGCCTGAAGAACGTCCCCAACCTGTTCGAGCTCGTGCTCGTGGCCTCCCGCCGCGCGCGCAAGCTGGCGAACGGCGCCGAGGCGACGCTCGATTGGGAAAACGACAAGCCGACGGTGCTAGCCCTGCGCGAGATCGCAGCCGGCCACGTGGGCGTGGAAATCCTCGAAGAACCGGAACTGCCGCCGTCTCCGCCGCAGGAGCTGATGCCGGAACCGGAATTCATGGGTGAGTTCCGCGCACCGCAGATCGGGCTGGGAGACTAACCCCCGCCCGCCGCACGCCCATGGACGTCACGTCTTCCCTGCGCAGCCTGCTGCCCTACGGAAGACGCTCCATCGGCATCAACCAGCTCATTGCGAAGCTGGAAACCTACCTGCCGCCCGACCAGGTCGAGCTGGTCCAGGAAGCGTACGACTTCGCGTTCCACGCCCATGACGGGCAGCGGCGCCGCTCGGGCGAGCCCTACATCACGCACCCGGTCGCCGTCGCCGACCTGCTCGCCGACCTCAAGCTCGACGCGCAGACGATGATGGCCGCGATCCTCCACGACGTCATGGAGGACACGCCCAACACCAAGGACGAGATCACCTCGCGCTTCGGCAGCGACGTGGCGGAGCTCGTCGACGGCGTCAGCAAGCTCGACCAGATCCAGTTCCGGAGCCGCGCCGAGGCGCAGGCCGAGAGCTTCCGCAAGATGCTGCTGGCCATGGTCCGCGACATCCGCGTGATCATGGTCAAGCTCGCCGACCGCACCCACAACATGCGCACGCTCGGCGCGATGCCGCCGGCCAAGCGCCGCACGATCGCGCGCGAGACGCTCGAGATCTACGCCCCGATCGCCAACCGCCTCGGCATGCACTCGATCAAGCGCGAGCTCGAGGACCTCGGCTTCCGCGCGCTGTATCCGCGGCGCTACAAGGTGATCGAGTCCGCGGTGAAGGCCGCGCGCGGCAACCACAAGCAGTTCGTCGGCCGCATCGCCGCGTCGCTCAAGGAAGCGCTCGACCAGGCGCAGATTCCGGCGACGATCGAGGGGCGCGAGAAGGACGTGCACAGCATCTACGAGAAGATGCGGCGCAAGAAGATCTCGCTGAACGAGATCGTCGACGTGTACGGGTTCCGCCTGGTCGTCGACAAGCCGGACACCTGCTACCGCACGCTCGGCGTCGTGCATTCGGTGTTCAAGCCGATGCCCGGCCGGTTCAAGGACTACATCGCGATCCCGCGCGTCAACGGCTACCAGTCGCTGCACACCACGCTGTTCGGGCCGAACGGCACGCCGATCGAAGTGCAGATCCGCACCTCGGAGATGCACCGCATCGCGGAATCCGGCATCGCCGCGCACTGGCAGTACAAGGACGGCGGCGGCACCCAGACCGGCATCCAGGGCGATCGCGCGCGCGAGTGGCTGCAGCAGCTGGTCGAGATCCAGCAGGGCGGCAACCCCGAGGAATTCCTCGAGAGCGTCCGCGTCGACCTGTTCCCGGACAAGGTGTACGTGTTCACGCCGAAGGGCGAGATCCGCCGCCTGCCGCGCAACTCGACCTGCGTCGATTTCGCCTATGCCGTGCACACCGACGTCGGCAACCGCTGCGTCGCGGCCAAGGTCGATCGCCGCCTGGTGCCGCTGCGCACGCCGCTGCGCAACGGCCAGACCGTCGAGATCATCACGGCGAAGGGCGCCACGCCGAACCCCGCGTGGGTCAACTTCGTCGTCACCGCGAAGGCGCGCGCGTCGATCCGCCAGTACCTCAAGAACCTGAAGCGCAGCGAAGCCGTCGACCTCGGCAAGCGCCTGCTCAACCAGTCGCTCGAGGAGTTCTCGCTGACGCTGCGCAAGATTCCGTCGGAGGCCGTGGACGCGGTCGTCGCCGAACTCGGCCTGCGCACGCCCGACGAACTGTACGAGAAGATCGGCCTCGGCGAACGCGTCGCGCCCTTCATCGCCCGCCGGATGCTGCCCGCCGACTCGGAGGGAGTGGTCGACGCCGTTGCCGGCCCGCTCGCCATTGCCGGCACGGAAGGCCTGCTGGTGTCGTACGCGCGCTGCTGCTTCCCGATTCCGAACGACCCGATCCTGGCGAGCCTCTCGGCCGGCCGCGGCGTCGTGATCCATCGCGAGGCCTGCGGCAACCTCGCCTCGTTCCGCAAGCAGCCCGAGAAATGGATTCCCGTCGCGTGGGGTGCAACCGCCGACAGCCTGTTCCACGTCGAGATCCGCGCCGACGTCACCAACCGCATGGGCGTGCTGGCGTCGGTCGCATCCGCCATCGCGCGCACGCAGACCAACATCGATCGCGTCTCGGTCGTGGAACGCGACACCGACACGTCGACCCTGATTTTCGAGCTGATGGTGCACGACCGCAAGCAGCTCGCGAGCGTGATCCGCGCGGTGCGGGGGATGCCGGAAGTGCTGAAGGTCGCGCGCTCGCTGGCGTGAGGGGAAGCCGCCAGCGGTTATGTCGCGAGTGCTGGCGCAGGCGGCGGTGCAGGCCCGCGACCAAGTTCAGGACGCGTCCGACTTCGTCGATTCGGTCAGCAGGTCGGCCACGGCGTCTTTCGGCAGGTAGCCCACGCGTTGCGCCAGCAACAGCTGGGTTCCAATTCGGCCATCGACCAACGCGAGCCATGCAGGCGTTAGCAGCACTGCGGTCGTCGATTCGGCGGATCTCGGCATTATTGGAAGAGGATTCGACGCGTCGTGCGGGACGATCAGCTGCAGACACCAGCCGGCCACTGCGCCATCGTTGGCATGACGCCCTGCTTGTCTGACGACCGCACTGCGAGATCCATGGCTTGCTGCCCGAGGATCAGGTCGTTGTGACTGGGCCGAGCATGTTTGCTCGATGACGCCATGATCAGCAGTCAAAGACGGCTGCACGCGATCTCACTTTATGGGCTGATACCCAGTCATTGGTGAAAATCCAGCTTCTGCCAATGCTCTGGCTGACGCCTACCCCTTCCCCTTACCCCTTCCCGACCTGCCAGTGAGCGCGATTCAGATGCCGGTGAACAGCAGGTCCAGCGCGGCGATGACCGCCTGGCGGTCGCGCGTCAGGTGGGCGACGGGCGGCCCCAGTTCCTTCGCGGCGATGCCGGCCAGCTGCGGGGTGACGAGCACGTAAGGCTTGTCGTCGATGGTGCAGATCGGCGTCAGGTCTGCATCGTGGTGCGTTTCGCTGCTGCCGAGGCGGGGGCCAGCGGAATCACGACGCGCGTGCCAAGTTCCTCGAGCAGGTCCGTCTGCACGTCGAGCAGCAAGGGAAAGCGCGCCTTCGTGGCGGCATTGCGATTGCGGTGAACGGCGAACTGCGGCACGAATCGGACCGCGCGTCAGAAGGTACGCAGGGTGTCGGCGAAGGCGCCGTGCGCGTCGACCTGTTCGTTGTAGGCCGCGATGCCCGGCCTGTTCTCGGCCAGCCAGCGCTCGCGCCGCTGCTGGCGCAGCGCGTCCGACAGCGCCCGCTCCAGGGTTGCCGACAGGTTGATTTCGCTTTCGCGGGCCTCGTGCAGCAGCGCTGCATCGACGCTGAGGTTGACGGCTTTCTTGCTGGCGGACATTCGATCCCCGCGGAGCCGGAGCGTGCCGGCTTCAGAACTGGAATGCGCATAGATTATGCGCATGACAGGCTTTGTGCAATTTGCGGGTATCGCTCCCGGGGGAGCCATGGCTATCCGGTCGCGCCAGCAGCTACCCGGACCTGATACTCCTGCCTTTAAACTACGCACCTCATCACACATCCGACGTGCGGTGTTCCCGACGCCGCATTCCAACTAACCCCTTCCTCCCCTTCCTCCCTTCCTCCCTTCCTCCCTTCCTCCCTTCCTCCCCTTCCTCCCCTTCCTCCCCTTCCCGGAGCTCCCCGTGCCCCTAACCGCAATCTCCACCCCCGACGCCCCAGGTGCCATCGGGACGTACAGCCAGGCCGTCAAGGCCGGCAACACCGTCTACCTCTCGGGCCAGATTCCGCTCGACCCGAAGACCATGGAGATCGTGACCGGCGAAGTCGAAGTGCACGTGCGGCGTGTGTTCGACAACCTGCGTGCGGTCGCGAAAGCGGCCGGTGGCGACCTGTCGAACGCCGTGAAGCTCACCGTCTACCTGACCGACCTCGGCAACTTCCAGACGGTCAACAAGGTGATGGCCGAATACTTCACGCAGCCGTATCCGGCGCGCGCCGCGATCGGGGTGTCCGCGTTGCCGCGCGGCGCGGTCGTTGAAGTGGACGCCGTCCTGGTCCTGTAGGAAAGCGCGCAAGCACGGCATGAGCGCGGCTGCCCTGTTCGCCGAACGTCCGGTCATGGCATGAGCGCGGCCGAGCTGCTCGCCGAACGTCCCGTCACGGCGCTGCGCGGCGTCGGGCCGGCGCTCGCCGAACTGCTGGCGAAGCTCGGCCTGCACACGGTGCAGGACGTGCTGTTCCACCTGCCGCTGCGCTACGAGGACCGCACGCGCGTCGTGCCGATCGGCACGCTGCGCAACGGCGAGCGCGCCGTCGTCGAAGGCGAGATCCAGCTGGCGGAAGTCGTGTTCCGGCGGCGCCGCACGCTGCTCGTGCGCATTGCCGACGGCACCGGTTTCGTCACGCTGCGCTTCTTTCATTTTTCCGGCGCGCAGCAGGCGCAACTCGTGCGCGGACAGCGCCTGCGCTGTTTCGGCGAAGCGCGCCTCGGCCCGGGCGGTCTCGAGATCGTGCATCCGGAATACCGGCGCGTGCTGGCCGATGCGAGCGGCGCGCCGCCCGATTGCCTGACGCCGATCTATCCGACGACGGAAGGCGTGCAGCAGGGACGGCTGCGCATGCTCACCGACCTGGCGCTGGCGATGCTGTCGCAGGGCGCGATCCAGGACTACGTGCCGCCCGGCGTGCTCGATGCGTTCGACCTGCCGCCGCTCGAGTCCGCGCTGCGTTACGTGCATCGGCCGCCGCCCGACGCCAACGTCGCCGAGCTCGCAGAGGGCCGGCATCCGGCGCAACGACGGCTCGCGTTCGAGGAACTGCTGGCCCATCAGCTGAGCCTGCGACTGCTGCGGCCAGGAAACCGACAAGGACGCCGCGTGGCCGTTGCCGCGCAAGAGCGACCTGGCCGAGCGTTGCCGCGCGAGCCTGCCGTTCAAACTCACGGGCGCCCAGTCGCGCGTGTGGGCCGAGATCGCGCGCGATCTCGAGCGTCCGCATCCGATGATGCGACTGGTGCAGGGCGACGTCGGCTCGGGCAAGACGGTGGTCGCTGCGCTGGCCGCGGTGCGCGCGGTGGAGCACGGCGCGCAGGCGGCCGTGATGGCGCCGACGGAACTGCTCGCCGAACAGCACGCGCGCAACTTCAACGCGTGGCTGGAACCGCTCGGCATTCGCGTCGCGCTGCTGACCGGCCGGCAGACCGGCAAGGTGCGCGCGGCACTCGAAGCCGACCTGGCGTCGGGCGCGATCCAGGTCGCGGTCGGCACGCACGCGCTGTTCCAGGAAGACATCGCGTTCCAGCGCCTGGTGCTGGCCATCGTCGACGAGCAGCACCGCTTCGGCGTGCACCAGCGGCTGCAGCTGCGCGAGAAAGGCCGGTCCGATGGCCGGTTTCCGCACCAGCTGGTGATGACCGCCACGCCGATTCCGCGCACGCTGGCCATGACCGCGTATGCGGACCTCGACGTCTCGATCATCGACGAGCTGCCGCCGGGACGCACGCCGATCAAGACCGTGGTGCTGCCGGACACGCGGCGCGCCGACATCGTCGAGCGCATCGACACGGCCTGCCGCTCGGGCCGCCAGGCGTACTGGGTGTGCCCGCTGATCGACGAATCCGATCTCGTGCGCTACGAGGCCGCGGAGAAAACCGCGGCGCAACTGGCCGAAGCGCTGCCGGGCGTGCGCATCGGCCTGATCCACGGCCGGATGGCGGGCAAGCAGAAGGACGTGGTCATGACCGCGTTCAAGCTCGGCAAGCTCGACCTGCTGGTCGCAACGACGGTGATCGAGGTGGGCGTGGACGTGCCCAACGCGAGCCTGATGGTGATCGAGAACGCCGAGCGCATGGGTCTCGCCCAGCTGCACCAGTTGCGCGGTCGCGTCGGTCGCGGCTCGGTCGAAAGCACGTGCGTCCTGCTCTTCCAGGGTCCGCTGTCGCCCATTGCGCGCGAGCGGCTGGCGGTCCTGCGCGAAACCAACGACGGTTTCGAAGTGGCGCGCCGGGACCTCGAACTGCGCGGCCCGGGCGAACTGCTGGGCACGCGCCAGACGGGCCTGATGCAGCTGCGGGTCGCCGACCTCGTCCGCGACGCCGACCTGCTGCCGGACGTCCAGCGTGCGTCGGCATTGATGCTGGACGGTCCGCAGGCCAACATAGCAGGCCTCGTCGGCCGCTGGGTCGGCGCGGGCGAGCGTTTCCGCAACGTCTGAAGATTGCCGCGATGAGCAACCTGACCGACCTCGACAAGAACAGCGGCACGTCCGCGAGCACCGGCGCTTCCGCGAGCGGCTTCGCCCGGATGCGCGGCCGGCTGGTCGAATACGCGCGCCTGATGCGGCTCGATCGTCCCATCGGCATCTGGCTGCTGCTGTGGCCCGCGCTGTGGGCGCTCTGGATCTCGGCCGATGGCCACCCGGACGAACGGATCTTCGTCATCTTCCTGCTCGGCACCTTCGTGATGCGCGCCGCCGGTTGCGTGATCAACGACTTTGCCGATCGCGAGTTCGATCCGCACGTGCGCCGCACGGCCAGCCGCCCGCTGGCGCGCGGCGTGGTCTCGCCGGCCGAAGCGCTGGCCGTGTTCGCCGTGCTCGGGCTGATCGCGCTGGCGCTGCTGATCCCGCTCAATCGCCCGACGCAGGTGCTCGCGCTGGTCGGCGGCGTGCTGGCCGTGACCTACCCGTTCCTGAAGCGGTTCTTCGCGCTGCCGCAGGCGTACCTCGGTCTCGCCTTCTCGTGGTCCGTGCCGATGGCTTTCGCGGCGCAGACCGGCGAGTTGCCGCTGCTCGCGTGGGTGCTGTTCGTGGCGGGCGTGCTGTGGACCACGGCGTACGACACGATCTATGCGATGGTCGATCGCGAGGACGACCTGGTGATCGGCATCCGCTCGTCGGCGATCCTGTTCGGTCGCGCGGATCGCGGGATCGTCGCGGCGCTGCAGGCCGGTGCGCTGGTGCTGCTTGCGCTGGCGGGTTACCTCGCGCAGCTCGGTCGCTGGTACTGGCTGGGCCTCGCCGTTGCGGTGGCCACGTCGCTGCACCAGCAATACCTGATCCGCCGGCGCGATCCGGCGGATTGCTTCCGCGCCTTCCTCAACAACAACCTGTTCGGGCTCGCCGTGTTCGGCGGCATCCTGCTCGACTACCTGTTCACCGCCTGAACCCCCTGCTTGGCGTGCGCGGCGCCGGCAAGCCTCAGCGGGCTTCGGCCATGGCGGCGCGCCGGTGCGGCAACACCCAGTAGAGCACGAGCGAGCCGGCGACGGCGGACAGCAGCGTGCCGGCCAGGATGCCGAGCTGGTCGGTGACGATGACCTCGCTGGCCGCCGCGTTCTCGAACGCCAGCATGCCGATGAACAGGCTCATGGTGAAGCCGATGCCGCAGAGGAGGGCCGCGCCATAGACCTGGGCGAAATTCACGCCTTCCGGCAGCCGCGCGAGGCCGGACTTGACTGCCAGCCACGCGAAGCTGAATACGCCGACCTGCTTGCCGACGAACAGGCCCAGCAGGATGCCGAGCGGAATCGGGTCGAGCAGCTTGCTCAGGCTCATGCCAGAGAGGTCGACGCCTGCATTCGCAAACGCGAAGAGCGGCAGGATGCCGAACGCCACCCACGGGTGCAGCGCATGTTCCATCCGCTGCGACGGCGGATGGTCGCGGTGCGCCGGGTCGGTGGCCGGTACGAACAGCGCGGTGACCACGCCGGCCAGCGTGGCGTGCACGCCCGATTTGAGCACGCACACCCAGAGGGCGGTGCCGACCAGCACGTAGGGCGCGATGCGTGTCACGCCGAAGCGGTTCAGCGCGAACAGGATCGCCAGCGCGATCCCGGCCAGCAGCAAGGCCTGCGGCGACAGGTCGCTGCTGTAGAAAATCGCGATGATGACGATGGCGCCAAGGTCATCGAGCACCGCGAGCGTCATCAGGAAAATCTTCAGGCCGATCGGCACGCGCTCGCCGAACAGCGACAGCACGCCGAGGGCGAAGGCGATGTCCGTGGCGGATGGAATCGCCCAGCCGCGGAGACCGACCGGGTCGTGCCAGTTGATCCAGGCATAGATCGAGGCAGGCACGATCATCCCGCCCAGCGCCGCGATTGCAGGCAACGCCACCTTCGTCCGCTCCGACAGTTCGCCGGCGACGACCTCGCGCTTGATCTCCAGCCCGACCAGCAGGAAGAAGATCGCCATCAGCAGGTCGTTGATCCAGATCAGCAGGGTCTTGTCGAACAGCAGGCTGCCGACCTGCACCTTGATCGGTGTCTGCAGCAGTGACTGATACAGGTCGAACAGCGGCGAATTGGCGACCAGCATCGCGGCCACGCCGGCAATCACCAGCAGGATGCCGCTCGCGGATTCGAGTTTGAGGAAGTCACGCAGGGCGACGGAGACGGATTCGTAGGTATGGTGGAGCATGCGGGTGCCTGGCTCGAGTGGCGCACAGTTTAGCGGATGCACTCGTGTTCCCGTCCGCTCGAACCCAGTGCCCGCGCCACGGCCCAGACGGCGATCGACCCGGCGCCGGCGGCGCGCAACGTGGACGCGGCCTCGATCGCCGTGCTGCCGGTGGTGACGACGTCGTCGATCAGCAGGACGTGCCGGCCTGCCACGAGGCTGGAGTCGGCGGCAAATGCTCCGCTCAGGTTGCCCACGCGCTGCTGGCGCGACAGTCCGACCTGCGGCGCCGTGCTGCGTGTCCGGCGCAATCCCGGGCCGGCGAGCTGCAGGTCCAGCAGTCGCGACACGATCCGCGCGATTTCGTGCGACTGGTTGAAGCCCCGCTCGACCAGCCGCGACGGGTGCAAGGGCATGGGTACGACCAGCGCCGCCCGCGGCCATGGATCGGCTTGCTCACGCAGCGCCTGCGCGACCATGCGCGTGCCGAAGACCCGCGCATTCGCCAGGGCGCCTTCGTACTTGAGCGCCTGCACCAGCTGCGTCACCGGAAACTCGTAGGCCCACGGCGCCACGCACCGGGAGTAGGGCAGGTCGAGCGCACGGCAATGCGCGCAACCTTCTTCCTCGCCACCTTCCTCTCCTTCCTCTCCTTCCTCCCCTTCCTCCCCTTCCTCCCCTTCCTCCCCGTTGCGCGGCAGGCCACAGCGCCGGCAGGGATTCGGCACGACCGGGATTTCGGCTTCGCAGTCGGCACACAGGTCGTAGGCAGGACGTTGGCCGGGACGACGGCACAGGACGCACCGCGGCGGCAGCAACCACCCCGCAAAGCGATCGATCTGTGTGTAAACCTGGCTGCGGCGCATTGGTTGACAGGGTTCGCCGGGGTCCGAATACTGCCCGGACACTGCTCCGCACAGCGTGGGCTGCCTGTCGGCCCGATGCCCGCGCAGTTCTTGCCCCATTCGTCGAGATTTGCACCATGACCTCGCCCGACCTCAGCCTGCTCGGCACCGTACGCACCGACTGGACGCTCGAGGAGGCGCGCGCGGTCTACACGGCGCCGTTCAGCGACCTGCTGTTCCACGCCCAGCGCGTGCATCGCGACCACTTCGTGCCGAACCAGGTGCAGGTCAGCACGCTGCTGTCCGTGAAGACGGGCGCCTGCCCCGAAGACTGCAAGTACTGCCCGCAGAGCGTGCGTTACGACACCGGGCTCGACCGCGAGCAGTTGCTCGACGTGAGCGCCGTCGTCGAAGCCGCGCAGGCCGCGAAGGCGAGCGGCGCCACCCGCTTCTGCATGGGCGCGGCGTATCGCAGCCCGAAGCCGAAGCAGCTCGAGCAGATCAAGCGCATGGTGCAGGAAGTGCGCGCGCTGGGACTCGAGACGTGCGCGACGGCGGGCATGCTGACGCCGGACCAGGCGCGCGAACTGAAGGACGCGGGACTCGACTACTACAACCACAACCTCGACACCTCGCCGGAGTTCTACGGCGAGATCATCACGACGCGCACGTACCAGGATCGCCTCGACACGCTGCAGGCCGTGCGTGACGCCGGCATCAGCGTCTGCTGTGGCGGCATCCTCGGCATGGGCGAATCCGAGACCGATCGCGTTGCGCTGCTGCACACGCTTGCGACCCTGCCGCAGCATCCGGAGAGCGTGCCGATCAACCAGCTGGTGCAGGTGCCGGGCACGCCGCTGCACGGCCTGCCGGAACTCGACCCGCTCGACCTCGTGCGCGCGATCGCGACGGCACGGCTGCTGATGCCGCAGTCGTACGTGCGGCTCTCCGCGGGCCGCACGGACATGAGCGATGCCGTGCAGGCGCTCTGCTTCCTCGCCGGCGCCAATTCGATTTTCTACGGCGACCGCCTGCTGACCACGCCGAACCCGGGCCGCAGCCACGACGAGCAGCTGTTCCAGCGGCTGGGCATCGTGCCGGAGCAAGCTGCCGCCGTCGCTGGCTGAACGGACGACGCGCCGATGTCGCGCGCCGACGAGAGGCTCGCGGAAAAACTGGCGGCACAGGCGGCCGCTGGACGATCACGCCGACGACGCACGGTCGACGCGCGTGAACCGGGCGGGGTTCGCGTCACCGTCGAAGGACGCGAGTGCCTCGCCTTCTGCAGCAATGATTACCTGGGGCTCGCGGACCACCCGCGGATCGTCGCGGCATTCTGCGAGGCCGCGCGCCGGTGGGGCGTGGGCAGCGGCGCCTCGCACCTCGTGAGCGGTCACGACGCCGAACATCACGCGCTCGAGGAAGAACTCGCCGGGTTCGTCGCGCGTCCTCGCGCCCTGCTTTTTTCGACCGGCTACATGGCGAACCTCGCCGTTGCTTCCGTGCTGGCCGGCCGCGGCGATCACGTGCTCGAAGACCGGCTCAACCACGCTTCGGCTCTCGACGCGGGCCTCGCCTCCGGCGCGCGCTTTTCGCGTTACGCGCACGGCGACGTCGCAGCGCTGCGCAGCAAGCTGGCTGCGATCGGCGCGACGGCACGCACGCTGGTGATGACTGATGGTGTGTTCAGCATGGACGGCGACATTGCGCCGCTGCGCGACATCGCCGCCGCCAGCCAGGAGACGGGCGCACAACTGCTGGTCGACGATGCGCACGGATTCGGCGTGCTGGGCGCGACGGGTGCAGGCGCCGTCGAAGAAGCCGGACTCGGCATCGACGACGTGCCGATCCTGATGTGCACGCTCGGCAAGGCCGTCGGCACGTTCGGCGCATTCGTCGCGGGCTCGCCGGTGCTGATCGAGAGCCTGCTGCAACGTGCGCGCACCTACATCTACACGACGGCGTTGCCGCCGGCGGTGGCGGCCGCGACCCGTGAATCGCTGCGCGTGATGCGCGACGAACCGTGGCGCCGCAGCCGCGTGCTCGAGCATGCCGCGCGCTTTCGGGCGGGGCTTGCCGACCTGGGGCTGCGGTCGCTGCCTTCGCGCACGCCGATCCAGCCGCTGCTGATCGGCGATGAAGCGGCCGCGGTGGCGGCGAGCAACGCATTGTTCGAACTGGGCTTCTGGGTGCCGGCAATCCGCCCGCCGACCGTGCCCGTCGGCACCTCGCGCCTGCGCTGCACGTTCTCGGCCTCGCACACTGCGGCGCAGGTCGAGCAGTTGCTCGCGGCATTGCAGGCGCTGTGCGCGAGCGGCGTACTCCGGCCGGCGGCGGCTGCATGAACGCCCCCTTGCACGTCGACATCCGCGGCACGGGTCCCGACCTGGTGCTGCTGCACGGCTGGGCCCTGCACGGCGGCATGTGGGGCCCGTGGCTCGACGAGCTTGCGCGGCGGGCGCGCCTGCACCTCGTCGACCTGCCGGGGCACGGTCGCAGCAAGTGGCCGCAAGGCGCGTCGACACTGCGTGACCTGGCGCGTGCGGTCTCGCCGCACGTGCCGGAAGGCGCGGCGGTACTGGGCTGGTCGCTGGGCGGCATGGTGGCGCTGGAACTGGCACGGTCGCGGCCCGGCGACCTGGCCGCGCTGGTGCTGATCGCAACCACGCCGTGTTTTCTGGCGCGCGAGGACTGGCCGGCCGGCATGAATCCCGGCGTGCTGGACGGCTTCGCCGCGGGCCTCGCCGGTGACTACCGTCGCACCCTGTCCAATTTCCTCGCGCTGCAGACCTGGGGCGACGAGAACGCGAGCCAGGCACTGCGCTCGCTGCGCGCGAACCTGGACGCGCACGGCGAACCCGATCCGCAGGCCCTCGTCGCCGGGCTCGGCATCCTGCGGACCGCGGACCTGCGCGACGAGCTCGCCGCGATTGCGGTCCCGTCACTGGTCATCGCCGGCGAGCACGATCGCCTCACGCCGGTGGCGGCGGGACGTGAACTGGCGTCGCGATTGCCGTCCGCCCGGTTCGTCGAGGTGCCGAAGGCGGGGCACGCGCCGTTCCTGTCGCACCCGGAGGCGGTGCTGCGGGAAGTCGAAAGTTTTCTGTCCTTCCTGACTCCGCTCGAGCGCGCGCAGCGTGACCTCGCCCGCGTCAGCGGGAAAGTCCCGGAGTGAGGGCCCAGGTTCCGCCGTGGCGGGCGAGGGCCAAGTTCAGGGCTCTGGCTCCGTCGCGGCGGGCGAGGGCAACGCAGCGGCGAGCGGAAAGCCGGCGGGAGACGGGAACACCGGCAGCGAATTCGCGCTGGACGTCCGCCGCGTCCGCGATTCGTTCTCGCAGGCGGCGACGACCTACGACGCGGCGGCCGTTTTGCAGACGCAGGTGCGTGACGAACTGCTGCGCCGACTCGAGGTCCTGCGCATGGAGCCGGAGGTCGTCGTCGACCTCGGTGCCGGCACCGGGCAGGCGTCGATCGCGCTCAAGCGCAGGTACCCGGGTGGGCGGATCGTGGCGATGGACATCGCGCACGGCATGCTGCTGCAGGCACGCCAGCGCCAGACCCTGCTGCGCCGGTTCGACCGGGTCGTCGCCGATGCGGCGGCACTGCCGCTCGGGGACGCCTCGGTCGACATGCTGTTCTCGAGCCTGATGCTGCAGTGGTGCAACGACCCGGACCGGGTACTGCGCGAATGCCGCCGGGTACTGCGGCCAGGGGGCGTGCTGCACTTCACCACGCTCGGCCCCGACACCCTGGTCGAGTTGCGGAAATCCTGGCAGGCCGCCGACCCGGGCCACGCCCACGTGAACCGGTTCATCGACATGCACGACCTGGGCGACGCGCTGGTGCGGGCCGGGTTCGCCGAACCGGTGCTCGACGTCGAGCGGTACACGCTGACGTATGACGATGCACGCGGCCTGATGCGGGACCTCAAGGAAATCGGCGCGCACAACGCGACGGCGGGCCGGGCCCGCGGCCTGACGGGCAAGTCGACGCTCGCCCGCATGCTTGCGGCCTATGAAGGATTTCGACGCGAGGGTAAATTGCCGGCGACCTACGAGGTCGTCTTCGCGCAGGCCTGGTGCCCCACCGGCCCGGTCCGCACCAAGGGCCAGCCGCGGGCGGAAACGGTGATTCCCATCAGTCAGATCCGCCGCCGCAACTAACAACATAATTTGACTAATACGTCATTTATTGATTTGAAATATGTGTTCTGACTACTTTATCTTGATGTTATTCAGTAATTGATCAAAAGCTCGTCAGATTGCCAAACTCCGTGAAATCCGTAATATACGGAAACCCAAGGAGACATCCAGATGGTTCGAGTGACTGCCACCGAGTTCGCCAAGAACTTCGGCCGATACCGCGAGGAGGCCCAGCGGGAGCCCGTTGCGATCACGAGCCATGGCCGCACCAGCGGGTATTTTGTATCGGCCTACGAATACGCCGAGCTTGTGCGTTTGCGGGCCTTCGAGCGCCGCGTCCACCGGATCGAAGACCTGCCCGAGAACATCGTCCAGGCCATCTCCGAGTCGACGATGGACCCTAAACACGAGCACCTGAACGCCCTACTCGACAAGTAGCCGCCGACCCAGCTCGCCGTGGCGATCCCGACGCCTGCACACGGACTCGTGCCTTCCCGCCCTTCCTCCCCTTCCTCCCCTTCCTCCCTTCCTCCTCCTCCCCTTCCCCATGACCCCAGGCCTCTTCATCACCGGCACCAACACCGGCGTCGGCAAGACGGCGGTCTCCGCCGCAATCCTCCGGCTGCTGGCGGCGGAAGGCGTGCAGGCCGTGGGCCTGAAACCCATCGCCAGCGGCAGCGAACGCCGGGGTCCGGGCGAACTGCTCCGCAACAGCGACGCGCTGGAACTGCAGGCGGCCGCGCCGCTGCCACTGCCCTACGAGAGCGTCAACCCGTGGTGCTTCGAGCCGGCCATTGCCCCGCACCTCGCGGCGGAAGAAGCCGGACAAGTCACGCCACTCAACTCTCTAGTGGAGTGGTACGAGCGGGTCACGGTGGATGCGGAGTTCGCGCTGGTCGAAGGCGCGGGCGGATGGCGCGTACCGCTGTACCCGGAAGGGTTCCTGAGCGACCTGCCCGAAACCCTCGGCCTCGGCGTGATCCTGGTGGTCGGGACCACGCTCGGCTGCCTCAATCATGCCCGGCTCACCGCCGAAGCCATCCACGTCGCGGGCCGTTGCCGCCTGCTGGGCTGGATCGCCAACGAGATCGACCCCGGGTTCGAACGCCAGTCCGCCAACGTGGCCACCCTCGAGCGGTTGCTGGGCGCGCCACCGCTGGCGATCACCGGCTGGACGCCCGAGCGCTCCGCTTTCGGCAACGCCGTGCTCGACGTCAGCGGCGGTGTGCGCCTGCGCGAGACGCTGCTGGCTGCGGTACGGCGCTAGCCTGTAAATTCGCGCTGCCATGGTGGTTTCGACGTTCGAATCCCATCCCGCCACCGAGTCCGGTCACCGGATCGAGCTGGCGCCGAATTGCTCGCTGACCCCGCAGTCCGCGCGCCGGTTCGTGGGCGGCCTGGCGCTGGTCACCTTCGGCACCGCGGGATACTTCGCCATGCAGGGCCTCTGGCCGATCCTGCCGTTCGCGGGACTCGAAATCGGCCTGCTCTGGTGGGCCGTCCGTGCGAGCATGCGCGTCGGCCGACAACGTGAACTCATTCTAATTACCGACGATTCGGTGGTGGTCGAGCGTCATGGTTTCGCCCGACCCAGCCGCACGGTATTTGCACGCCATTGGGCGACGGTTAAACTGCGCGACCCGCCAGTGGCGAGGCACCCGAGCCGGCTCGTCATCGAGTCGCACGGTCGCGCCTGCGAGGTGGGACGTTTCCTCACCGAAGAGGAGCGCATCGGCCTGGCCGGGCGTCTCCGCCAGCTGGTGGGCAAGTCGAGCGAATCCCCTGCGCTGGAGGCACGGTCCTGACGACCGGCCCGGTGCGCGGGTCGGGCCCGTCCCTGGCGGGCGGTGCCGGTCAATGACACGGGAGTTTCGGTAGTGCCAATGAAGATGAAGCGTGCCCTCGGGGCCATTTCCGCGACGGCCCTGGCCGCACTGTGGTCGGTGCCGGCAGCGGCTGCCTGGACCCTGAACCTGCGCGAAGGCGTCACGGAACTGAGCCGCGAGATCTATGGCCTGCACATGATGATCCTCTGGATCTGCGTCGTCATCGCCGTGGCCGTGTTCAGCGTGATGATCTATTCGATCGCCACGTTCCGTAAGTCGAAGGGCGCCGTGCCGGCCACCTTCGAACACAACACCAAGGCCGAGATCATCTGGACCGTGATCCCGGTCATGATCCTGGTCGCGATGGCCGTTCCCGCGGCGCGCACGCTGGTGAAGATCGACGACACCCGCGGCGCCGACATGACCATCAAGGCCACCGGCTACCAGTGGAAGTGGCAGTACGACTACGTCGACGAAGGCGTCTCGTATTTCTCCACGCTGGCGCAGACCAGCAACGAAGCCCGGCAGGTCAATTCGGGCATCGACGTCCACACCGTCGAGAACTACCTGCTCGAAGTCGACAACCCGATGGTCGTGCCGGTCAACAAGAAGGTGCGCATGCTGGTCACCGCCGCCGACGTCATCCACAACTGGTGGGTGCCGGACTTCGGCATGAAGAAGGACGCGATCCCCGGTTACATCAACGAGCTGTGGTTCCGGGCCGACAAGGTCGGCACGTACCGCGGCCAGTGCGCCGAGCTCTGCGGCCGCGACCACGGCTTCATGCCGGTGGTGGTCCGCGTCGTCGAGCAGGCCGAGTACGACAGCTGGCTCGCCAGCCAGAAGGCTGCGCGCCAGGCCGCTGCAGCGCCCGCGGCACAGACCGCGGCCGTGACGACGACGAATGCCAACGAGACGACGACCGTGCTGGTCGCGAACGCGGAGTAATCGATCAAATGAGCGCTTCCCAGACTCACGGCCAAGCCGCCGCGCACGACCACCACGACGACCATGGCCCGGCGAAGGGCATCATGCGCTGGCTGACGACGACGAATCACAAGGACATCGGCACGATGTACCTGATCTTCAGTCTCGTCATGTTCTTCATCGGCGGCGCGATGGCGCTGGTGATCCGCGCCGAGCTGTTCATGCCCGGCATGCAGCTGGTCGACCCGCAGTTCTTCAACACCATGACGACGGTGCACGCGCTGATCATGGTGTTCGGCGCGGTCATGCCCGCGACGGTCGGCCTCGCCAACTGGATGATCCCGCTGCAGATCGGCGCGCCCGACATGGCGCTGCCACGCATGAACAACTTCAGCTTCTGGCTGCTGGTCGCGGCGTTCTCGCTGCTGATCCTGTCGCTGTTCATGCCGGGCGGCGGCCCGGCGGCCGGCTGGACGCTGTACCCGCCGCTCGTGCTGCAGACCGGTGATGCGTTCCCGCTCGCGATCTTCGCGATCCACCTCGCGGGCGCCTCGTCGATCATGGGCGCGATCAACATCATCGTCACGATCATGAACCTGCGCGCGCCGGGCATGGGCCTGCTGAAGATGCCGCTGTTCGTCTGGACGTGGCTGATCACGGCCTACCTGCTGATCGCCGTGATGCCGGTGTTCGCGGGCGCGGTGACGATGCTGCTCACCGACCACTTCTTCCACACCACGTTCTTCGCCGCGGCCGGCGGCGGCGACCCGGTGCTCTACCAGCACATCTTCTGGTTCTTCGGGCACCCCGAGGTCTACATCATGATCCTGCCCGCGTTCGGGATCGTGTCGGAGATCATCCCGACGTTCTCGCGCAAGAAGCTGTTCGGCTACGACGCCATGGTCTACGCGACCGCCTCGATCGCGTTCCTGTCGTTCATCGTCTGGGCGCACCACATGTTCACGGTGGGCATGCCGCTCGCCGGCCAGATGTTCTTCATGCTGAGCACGATGCTGATCGCCGTGCCGACGGGCGTGAAGGTGTTCAACTGGACCGCGACGATGTGGCGGGGCTCGCTGACGTTCGAACCGCCGATGCTGTTCGCGCTGGCGTTCCTGTTCCTGTTCACGATCGGCGGCTTCTCCGGCCTGATGATGGGCATCGCCCCGGCCGACTTCCAGTACCACGACACCTACTTCATCGTGGCGCACTTCCACTACGTGCTGGTGCCGGGCGCGGTGTTCGCCATCATGGCGGGCGTCTACTACTGGCTGCCGAAGTGGACCGGCCACATGTACGACATCAAGCTCGCCAACCGGCACTTCTGGCTGTCGACGATCTTCGTCAACCTGCTGTTCTTCCCGCAGCACTTCCTCGGCCTGGCCGGCATGCCGCGCCGCATCCCGGACTACTCGACGCAGTTCGCCGACTGGAACATGGTGTCCTCGATCGGCGCGTTCGGCTTCGGCCTGTCGCAGCTGCTGTTCGTGTACATCATCATCAAGTGCGCGCGTGGCGGCGCCAAGGCGTCGGACCACGTGTGGGAAGGCGCGTACAACCACGGCCTCGAGTGGACGGTGCCGTCGCCGGCTCCGTACCACACGTTCGAAGACGCTCCGGTCGTCAAGTAAGGACGCGGCGTTGAACGAAATGGCCGAGCGCGACCCCACCGCAGAGCAGCGCCGTCGCATCCGCCGTTCAGCCATCGTGCTGGCGGTGGTTGCGATCGCCATCTATGTCGCCTTCATCGCCTCGGGCGTGATGAAGGCGCAGCCCTGAGGCGGCTCGCGGCATGAGCAGCACGCAACAAGCCGGCATGAACCGCTCGCTGACCCGGAGCCTCTGGGTGATGGTGGCGGGCAGTTTCGCGTTCGGCTTCGCGCTCGTGCCGCTCTACGACGTGATCTGCGAGGCTGCGGGCATCCGCGTCAACACGGCACCGTCCGCGATCCAGGCGTCCGCGGCCGGCGCGGGCCGCGAGGTCACGCTCGAGTTCATGTCGATGATCCCGCCGGGCAGCGCGTTCGAGCTCACGCCCGAGACGCGCTCGATGAAGCTGCAGCCGGGGCAGCTCCACGAGGCGAAGTTCCTGGTCACGAGCCGTGCCTCCGTGCCGGTGGTCGGCCAGGCGATCCCGAGCGTCGCCCCGGCGACGACGGCGAAGTACCTGCAGAAGACCGAGTGCTTCTGCTTCACGCCGCAGACGTTCAAGGCGGGAGAACAGCGGGAATTCACGGTGCGCTTCATCGTCGCCCCCGGCCTGCCGCAGGACGTGGACCGGATGACGCTCGCCTACTCGATGTACACGGTGGCCGACGCGGAGCCCGCGCGGCTGGCGGCGGCAGTCACGCAGCAGTGACGTCCGGCTTTGGTTTAACGGTTCGCAGTCAGCACAAGACAGACACAGAGGCAGACCACATGGCCCACGCTCAAACCGCGCACGACGCGGGGAAGTACTACATCCCGCACGGCAGCAAGTGGCCCATCATCGGCTCCGTCTCGCTGTTCGTCACGATGCTCGGCGCCGCCGCGCTGCTGAACGGCGTGAACATGGCGCCCTTCATCTTCTGGGCGGGTTTCGCCTCCGTGCTGTTCATGTTCTACGGCTGGTTCGGCACCGTCATCGGTGAGAGCCAGGCCGGCATGTACAACGCGGGCGTCGACCGCTCGTTCCGCATGGGGATGATGTGGTTCATCTTCTCGGAAGTGATGTTCTTCGCCGCGTTCTTCGGCGCGCTGTACTACGCGCGCAACCTGTCGGTGCCGTGGCTCGGCGGCGAGGGCGCCAAGTACCTGAGCAACCTGTTCCTGTGGCAGGACTTCGAGCCGACCTGGCCGACCAACGGCCCGGCCGCCGTCGGCGGCGCGTTCGAGACGATCCCGGCGTTCGGCCTGCCGGCGATCAACACCGCGATCCTGCTCACGTCGGGCGTGACGATCACCATCGCGCATCACGCGCTGCAGGCGGGTAACCGCGGCATCCTCAAGATTTTCCTCGGCCTGACGTTCCTGCTGGGCTTCTTCTTCGTCTACCTGCAGGCCACCGAGTACGCGCACGCCTACCACGAGCTGAACCTGACGCTCGGCAGCGGCATCTACGGCTCGACGTTCTTCATGCTCACCGGCTTCCACGGCCTGCACGTGACGCTGGGCGCCATCATGCTGGTCGTGATCTGGCTGCGCGTGATGAAGGGCCACTTCACGCCCAAGCAGCACTTCGCCTTCGAAGCCGTGGCCTGGTACTGGCATTTCGTCGACGTGGTCTGGCTGGGGCTCTTCATCTTCGTCTACTGGCTCTGACGGAAGGGGAGGAAGGGCGGAAGGGCGGAAGGGCGGAAGGGCGGAAGGGCGGAAGGTTTAGTTCGCACGCCGACTGACGTCTGCCCTGCCCCCCAAATGAAGAAGGCCGGCAATGCCGGCCTTCTTTACTTGGAATTCTCTATTCCCGATGGTCGAGATGTTTGAGTAACGCTTCTTGTCCTTCCTGCCCTTCCTGCTCCTTCCTGCCCTTCCTCCCCTTCCTCCCCTTCCTCCCCTTCCTCCCCTTCCTCCCCCTTCCTCACCTCACATGGTGCGGCGTGATCAGCCCCGCATACCATGCGATGAACAATAGAATGAACAGCGCGACCGACAGCACGATGCGCACGGTCAGCGCATTGACCATCCGCCGCGACTTGCCCTCTTCCTTCACCAGGTGGAAGAGCCCGGAAAACAGGCTCAGGATGATGGCGACGAGGACGACGACGATGAGAAACTTGATGAGCATGGTCGGTCTGTCTGCGCGGCGCGAATGCTGCCGGTGCGAAGTATAAATGAGCCTGCGGATTGCCAATCGCGAGTTCGCCCCACGCTTGTGGGCGGCGCTGCTGACCGTCGCGGTGCTCGCAGTCGCCGTTGCGCTGGGCTGGTGGCAGGTGGGCCGCGCGCGCGAAAAGCAGGCGATGATCGAGTCGTTCCAGCGGGGCACCCAGTCGAGCGTCGAACTCAGGGGCGACGTCACCGTCGACGAACTGACGCGCTACCAGCACGTGCGGGCCGAAGGCCATTACGAACCTGCGCGCCAGATCCTGCTCGACAACATGCCTTCGCAGGCGGGCTCGCCCGGGTTTCGCGTGCTGACGCCTTTCCGGCGCGAAGGCAGCGAGCGCCTGCTGCTGGTCGATCGCGGCTGGGTGCCGCTCGGTGCCACGCGCCAGGACCTGCCGCAGGTGTTCGTGTCGCCCGAATTCCGCGCCGTGTCCGGTCGCCTCGATACGCTGCCCGCTCCGGGCGTGCGCGTCGGTGACGCGGGCGTCGCCGGCGACGCAGGCTGGCCGCGCGTGCTGAATTTCCCGCAACAGCAGGACATCGAAAAAGTGCTGGGCGGCAAGGTCGAATCGAGGATCGTCCTGCTCGATCCGGCGGCGCCCAACGGCTACGAGCGCGTCTGGCGTCCCGCCATGCAGTTCGGTCCCGAGCGCCACCTGGCGTACGCGATCCAGTGGTTCGCGTTGGCGCTCGCGGCGCTGGTGATCTTCATTGCCCTCAGCGTGCGTCGCCTCCCGGGCGCGGCGCCGGCACCCACGGACTCGACTTCCGGCTCACCATGAGCACGCCCAGCGCCGGCACCCAGCCATGAACACATTGATCGCCAGCACCCAGCCATGAACGCACCGATCGCAGACACCCAGCGCCGGCGCGGCCGCCGCCAGCTCGTCTTCCTGGCATCCCTCTTTTTCGTGCCGCTGCTCGTGGCCTTCTGGCTGTACTACGGCGGGTCGGGCTGGCGACCGGCCGGCGGCACCAACAAGGGCGACCTGATCAACCCGGCCGTGCCGCTGCCGGCTGTCGCGCTGGCGCAGCCGGACGGCACGCGCACTGCCGCCGATTTCCTGCAAGGGAAATGGACGATTGCGTACCTGGGCGATGGCGCTTGTGACGAACGCTGCCGCAAGGCGCTGTACCTGTCGCGCCAGTCCTGGATCGCGCTCAACAAGGACATGGACCGTGTACAGCGTGTGTTCCTGGCGACGGGGCCGCGCGTCGACACGGAGTTCATGGCGGCGGAACACGTGGACCTGCGGGTCGCACTCGCCGGCGACGACGCGGATTCGCAGGCGCTGCTCGCGAAATTTCCTGCGTTCGACGGCGTCGCACCGACGGCCGCGGGCCGGCTCTACCTGATCGATCCGCTCGGCAACCTCGTGCTCAGCTATTCTGCCGCAGCCCCGGACAAGGCCCTGCTCACGGATTTGAAGAAGCTGTTGCGACTCTCGCACATAGGCTGAGACCTGCCGTGAATTCAAAGACGCGACTGAACACGTTCCACCGGCTGTGCCTGTTCGGCACGATCCTGGCGTTCTGCGTCATCGTGCTCGGCGCCTACGTGCGCCTGAGCCATGCGGGCCTCGGGTGCCCCGACTGGCCCGGTTGCTACGGCCACCTCACGGCCGGCCAGGCGGCCGAGAACCATCCCGCCGCCAACGCCGCGTTCCCCGAGCGCCCGGTCGAGTACGCGAAGGCGCTCAAGGAGATGCTGCACCGGTATCTCGCGACGACGCTGGGTTTCGTCATCCTGGTCATCGGCGCGCTGGCCTGGCGCAACCGGCGGGATGCGATGCAACCGCTCCGCCTGCCGCTCGCCGTCGTCGGGCTCGTCGTCTTCCAGGGACTGCTCGGCATGTGGACGGTGACGCTGCTGCTGAAACCCGCGATCGTTTCCGCGCACCTCGCCGGCGGCCTGACGACGATGGCGTTGCTGTGGTGGATGGCGCTGCAGGCCACGCGCCGTTCACGGCCGAAGTCCGAGGACAGCCTGCGTCGCTGGGCCGTGATCGGCATGGTCGTGCTGGTCGCGCAGATCCTGCTCGGTGGCTGGGTCAGCACCAATTACGCGGCCATGGCCTGCCCCGACTTTCCGACCTGCCAGCGTTCGTTCTGGCCGGCCATGGATTTCAAGGATGCGTTCGTGCTCTGGCGCGGTCTCGGCATCGACTACGAGGGCGGCGTGCTCGACCACCCGGCCCGGGTCGCGATTCACTTCACGCATCGGCTCGGCGCCATCGTGGCGGCGCTCGTCCTCGGTTTCGTCGCGTGGAAAGCCGTGCGGACCGGTCAGTCCCCCGGCGTGCGCACCGCCGGCATCGCCCTGGCGGCAGCGCTCGTGACGCAGTGGCTCGTCGGGCCGATCATGGTGCTGAAGACGTTCCCGCTGCCGCTCGCCACCGCGCACAACGCGGTCGCGGCGCTGCTGGTGCTCGCGATGGTCGCGCTGCTGCGGTTCCTGTTCCCGCCGAAAGGCTCGGGACTCTACTGACGCGCGCGACGGATTCTGCTGCGCCACGCGCAGACGGCGGAACAGGATTCGCTGGCGCATCCGCCCTCAATGCTGAACGATCGTGGGCCTGACCGCAGGAGGCCCGGCAGCACGCAGTCTTGTAACATCCTATAAGATGTCATATCCTTTTAGAAGCATGCGCGTCGTCCTGGACACCTCGGTTCTGGTAGCTGGCCTGCGCAGCCGATTGGGGGCGAGCAACCGGCTGTTGGCGCTGGTGGCCGAAGGTCGCTGCGTACCGCTGGTCACGACCGCGGTATTCCTCGAGTACGAAGACGTGCTCCTGCGACCTGAGCACAGGTTGGCCACCGGCATGAGCGAACGCGATGTGGCTGGATTTCTCAACGCGCTCGCCAGCGCCGCCGAACCGGTGGAGGTTCATTTCATGTGGCGGCCGCAGTTGTCGGATTCTGCCGATGAGCTGATGCTCGAGGCCGCCGTAAACGGCCAGGCGGTGGCGATAGTCACGCACAACTTGCGGGATTTTCTGCCCGTCGAGCGGAGTTTTGGCATCGCGGTCAAGACCCCGGCACGCGTTCTCAAGGAGTTATCGAAATGAGCAAGAGCACCTACCCTTTGAAGCTGCCGACGTCGGTAAAAAATGCCGCTGCAGAACTCGCCAAACTCGACGGCGTGTCCTTGAATCAGTTCATCGCTGCGGCGGTAGCTGAAAAGGTCGGCTCAATTCGCACCGCGCGCGACTTTCTGCACGAACGCGCCGGATCGGCGAAGCCCAGGGACATGATGAAGTACCTGCGTCGGGCGCCGAAGGTCGCGCCAACAGCAGGGGATGAGCGCTAGCGACGATTTGCCACTGGCTCGGTTACCTTCGCGCGGTTGCGCAACAGCGGCCAAGGGCCGTTTCGGGCATCCGGATTGACGTCGCCACGCGCCGCGCAAAGCTCCTGTAAAATCGGCGCCCCGCCAGACATCCGCCGCGATCGTGCCCTATACCTCCGCCACAGAGACCGTATCTGGCCATTCGACCTGGCGCGATTACTACGAGCTCGGCAAGCCGCGCGTCGTCGCGCTGATCGTGTTCACGGCGGTGGTGGGGATGTTCCTCGCCGTGCCGGGCATGCCGCCCTGGCAGGCCCTGCTCTACGGCACGCTCGGCATCGGTCTCGCCGCGTCGAGCGCCGCCGCCATCAACCACGTCGTCGACCGCAAGTTCGACGAGAAGATGGCGCGCACGATGAACCGCCCGATCCCGACGGGTCACGTGACGTCGCGGCAGGCGCTGGCGTATGCCGGGATCATCGGCATCGCGTCGATGGTCATCCTGTGGTGGCTGGTGAATCCGCTGACGGCCGTGCTGACGTTCCTGTCACTGATCGGTTACGCCGTGCTCTACACGGTGTGGCTCAAGCACGTGACGCCGCAGAACATCGTCATCGGCGGTGCCGCCGGCGCCGCGCCTCCCGTGCTCGGCTGGACTGCGGTCACCGGATCCGCCGATCCGTATTCGCTGCTGCTGTTCCTGATCATCTTCGCCTGGACGCCGCCGCACTTCTGGGCGCTGGCGATCGCGCGCCGCAAGGATTACGCCAGGGCGGGCATCCCGATGCTGCCGGTCGCCTACGGCGTCGAGTTCACGCAGCTGCACATCCTGCTGTACACGATCATCCTGGTGCTGGTGACGCTGCTGCCGTACCTCACGCAGATGAGCGGCCTGATCTACCTGGCCGTGGCCGTGGTGCTCGGCGGCAACTTCATCCGCCACGCGCTCGCGATGCGCCGGCCGGACGCAACCGACCAGGTCCACATGCAGGCGTTCCGCTTCTCGATCAACTACCTGATGCTGCTGTTCGCCGCACTGCTGCTCGACCACTACGTGCTGATTCGTCCCTGACGGCACGATGGCCGGCCGCTCCACGCATTTCGCCGCACCCCTGCTGCTGGCGGTCGTCAGCGGCCTGATCGTCTACGTCTCGCTGTATCCGTTCCGGTTCATCGCCGATGGCCCGGCGCTGGTCGACGCCCTGCGCTCGCTCAGCTGGGCGCGCGCCGGCCGCGGCGACATGTTCAACAACCTGCTGCTGTACGTCCCGTTCGGCTTCTGCGTCGCGCTGCTGCTCGAGCCACGCTGGGGCCGCGTCACCGGGATCGTCGTGGGCACGTTGCTCGGCGCCATGCTCTCGCTCGGGCTGGAGCTGCTGCAGGCCTCGGTCGCAATCCGCGTGTCCAGCCTGCGCGACCTGTCGCTGAACGCAACCGGGTCGCTGATCGGCACCGTCCTCGGCACGGTCTTCCATGCGCTCGGCAGCCGCGTATCGCCCCACGGCACGCCGCGCAGCCGTTCCGCATTCGTCGCGATGTCGATCCTGGTGCTGTGGCTGCTCGAGCGCCTCTGGCCGCTGTTGCCGGATCCGGGCCTGCGCCAGCTGAAGAGCGCCGTGCGGCCGCTGCTCACGCCGCACATCGACTGGATGTCGCTCGCCGGCTTCTTCGTCGGCTGGCTCGTCGTCACGCAGGTCGTCTTCAATCTCGTGCGCCGACAGCGCGCGATGGACGTGCTGCTGATCGTCATCGCCACCGTGCTGGTGGGACGAACCTTCGTGGCGGGAAGCACGCTCGAAGTGGCGGAGATCGCGGCGATTGCGCTGCTGCTGCCGCTGCTGGTGCCCTTCAGCCGGCTCGATGACGGCATGCGTTCGACGATCGTCGCCGTGCTGCTCGGCGTCTGGCTCGCGTGGACGTCGGTCCGCATGCTGCTCGACGGCTCGATCCCGTCGTCTGCCGGACTGCCGGAACTGGGCGAAGTGCTGCTGCGCAACGTGCCGCCGCCACCGCTGCTCGCGAACAAGTCGTTCAGCTACCTGTCGCTGGGCTGGTTGCTGGCCGGCGCGGGCATCGTGCCGTACGTGGCCGCCGGCATGACCGTCCTGTTCGTGCTGCTCTTGACGCTGCTGCAGCTCGGCGTGTCCTCGCCCGCCTATGGCTGGGTCGACCTGTTGATCGCGTGCCTCGCCGGCTGGATCGTCGCGCGGTGGATTCCCCGCTCCTGACGGGGCGGCGGGAAGGAATCAGGGTTTCGCGCTGGCGGATTCGGCGCCGAACATGAGCGCCCATGAGCTCAACACCGCACGAACCATGAGCACGACGCAGGCCGTGGCAACCAGCGCGAAACCCCGGTTCGACCCGGCGAACAACGCGATACCTCCGGCGATGCCCAGCGCGTAGGACGTGGCGACCGTGATGACGGACCCGAGCCAAAGGGGCTTGTGCGCCCGGACGGCCTCGTCCTGGCGGTAGAGGTACCAGGTGACGACGATCGGCAGCCGCAGCCCGTACAGGCAGACCAGCGCCACACCGATACCGCGCAACACGGCTGGCTGTGGAGCCAGCATCAGCGCCGACAGGATGAACACGTTCAGCAGGTGGTACGAGTTGTTGCGCGTCCGCAGGCGGAAATCGAGATCTTCCTTGACCGTCTGCAGGTGAATCGTCAGCACCACGAACAACAGGCCGAGCAGCGCGGTCGCACTCGAGCCCAGCATGACGAAGAGGTCGCGCCACAATTCAGGCAAGTATGAAGGTGACATCGGATTCCCCCTGTTGGCTCAGCCGTGTATTGCCAAACCGTTAAGCCTGTAATTCAGCTCCGACTAACCCCTATCCCCTATCCCCTAACCCCTAACCCCTAGAGCGGCGGCGAATCGTTGCCGAGCATCAGCTTGCGCACCAGCGGCACCGGCCCGCTGTACGACAGGAAGGCGTCGTGGAAGTCGCGCAGTGACGCCTGCGGATTCGCGGCCATCCAGTCCTTGCGCAGCTGCTGGATCATCAGCTTGCCGAGCGTGTAGTTGAGGTAGGCCGGATCGTAGGTGCCGCGCAGCGCCTGCTGCCGGGCATTGCCGGGATCGGCCAGCGCGTCGCGGAACAACTGCTCGGATTGCGCCACCGTCATGCCCTGCGTGTGCAACCCGATGGCCGAGAGGTAGCGCGCATTGCGGCGCAGGGCCGACAGCAGCTGGCCGATTTCCCACTCCGCGCTGCCGGCACGCAGGCCCTCGTCCTTCATCATTTCCTCCGTGTAGTGCGCCCAGCCTTCCGTGTAGGCATAGCTCTGGAACAGCTGCGCGACCCTGGACGGGTTGCGGTTCACGTGCAGGAAGTGCAGGAAATGTCCCGGCCACACTTCGTGCACCGAGGTCGACAGCAGCGTGCCCTCGCCGCCGACGTACTGCGCCTGCTCTTCCGGCGTCCAGCGCGGATCGGGCGGCGCGATGTAGTAGACCGACGGCACGTCCTTGCTCTCGTACGGCCCGGCGGTGTTGATGTAGGCGAAGTTCTGCGCGTTGTACGGCGGCGCGGCTTCGACCAGCGCCTGCTCCGGCCCGGGAATCGTGACGATGCCCTTCCCGGCGACGAACGCACGCAGTTCCGGCAGCTGGCGACGGGCGCCTGCGACGGCACCGCCTTCCGGTTTACTGGCATTCGCCTTGTCGGCGCACTCGCGCAGCGTCTTGCCGGGCGCGAAACCGTCGCAGACTTTCCGCAGCGACGCGAGGTTGCGGTCCATGTCGGCCTGGCCGATCTGCTGCAGCCGCGCGAGCGGCACGTCGACCTGCTCGGTCGCCGCGACCATGCGCGCGAAGAGCTGCGGACCCAGCGCGTAGTCCTGCGTCGCGTGCTTGCGTTCCGCCACCAGCCAGTCCGCAAGTTCCTGCATCGCCTTCGCCGCCGCTGCGTTGGCAGCGGCCAGCTGCGCCTGCAGCGCAGGGTCCTTGACGCCGGCGAACACCGCGGCCACGTCGTTGCCGTAGAACTGCGCAAAGCCGCTGAACGCGTTGATGCCGTATTCGATCCACGGCGCCGGCATCGGCGTCCGCAGGTTCGCGCGGATCTGCTTCGCCGCGCGCGGAATCTCGCGGGCATAGGCGATGTAGGCGCGCATGCGGCTCTCGAGCGGCGCATAGGGCTTGCTCAGGTAGATCTCCGGGTCGAGCAGGCCCAGGTAGAACGCGGGATTGCGACGCGGCCAGTCGGCTTCCTTTTTCCAGAACAGGTCGGCATCGAGCGCGGCGAGCAGGTAGGCGCGTTCGCGCTGGCGCGACTCGCTCAACTGGCCGGCATCGACGGCCAGGAGACGTGCGCGCTCGGCCTCGATCCGCGCAACGTCGCCACGCAAGGCAGCCTCGCTGAGGTCCGGCAGCCTGCCGTCGAAATCGTGGCGGCCCGCATACACGGCGGTGACTGGATTCGCGGCGAAATGGCCCTCGATGAAGCGCGCGACGCCCGCGTCCCAGGCGGCATCTCCGCTGGGAGGATCGGCTGCGCGGGCCGGCGCAACGGCCAGGAATCCCGTTGCGATGACTGCAGCGAGGAATGAGACGAGACGACCGGCCTGGAGCCTGATGAAACGCATGGTTGACCTTCCTTTACTTCCTGAACTTCCTGACCTTCCTGTACTTCCTGACCTTCCTGTCCTTCCTGTCCTTCCTGCCCTTCCTGCCCTCCCTTACTTTACGCGAGGCGCGGGTGAGTCCTGTAGAATCCGCCACCCTCCGATGGACGTTTCCCACATCCTTGCGCCGCTGAACGACGCGCAGCGGCAGGCCGTGAGTGCCCCGCTGCTGCCGACCCTCGTGCTGGCCGGCGCGGGCAGCGGCAAGACGCGCGTGCTGACCCACCGCGTCGAATGGCTGGTGCAGGTCGAAGGCGTGTCGCCGCACGGCATCCTCGCCGTGACGTTCACCAACAAGGCCGCGGCCGAGATGCGCCACCGCATCGAAACCCAGCTCGGCCTGCCTTCCGCGCCGCTCTGGATCGGCACCTTCCACGGCATCTGCCACCGCCTGCTGCGCCTGCACTGGCGCGAGGCCGGGCTGCCGCAGGGGTTCCAGATCCTCGACGGCGAAGACCAGCAGCGGCTGGTCAAGAAGATCATCCGCGGCCTGAGTCTGGACGACACGCGCTGGGTGCCGCGCGAAGTGGCATGGTTCATCAACGCGCAGAAAGACGAAGGCCTGCGGCCGAAGCACCTGAAGGACGACGGCGACCCCACGCGTCGCCAGCTGATCAAGCTGTACGAAGCGTACGAGGACGCCTGCCGCCGCAACGGCGTCGTCGATTTCGCCGAGCTGCTGCTGCGCTGCTACGAGATCCTGCGCGAGGCGCCGGGCCTGGGCGAGCACTACCGCGCGCGCTTCAGGCACGTGCTGGTCGACGAGTTCCAGGACACCAACACCATCCAGTACAACTGGATGAAGGCGCTGGTGGGCTCGACCAGCGTCCCGTACGTGGTGGGCGACGACGACCAGTCGATCTACCGCTGGCGCGGCGCGCGGGTCGAGAACCTGCAGCAGTACCGCAAGGATTTCCACGACGTGCAGCTGTTCCGGCTCGAGCAGAACTACCGCTCGACCGGCAACATCCTCGACGCCGCCAACGCCATCATCGGCAACAACAGCGGCCGCATCGGCAAGAAGCTCTGGACCAGCGAGGGCAAGGGCGCGCCGATCCGCCTCTTCCGCGCCTACAACGAGCGCGACGAGGCCGAGTTCGTCATCGGCAAGATCCGCGAGTGGATCGCGCGCGGCGGCAAGCGCGCCGACAACGCCATCCTCTACCGGTCGAACGCGCAGTCGCGGGTGTTCGAAGAATACCTGCTGGCCGCGCGCATTCCGTACCGCGTGTACGGCGGCCTGCGGTTCTTCGAGCGCCAGGAAATCAAGGACGCGCTGGCGTACCTGCGCCTGATCTCGAACCGGGACGACGATGCGTCGTTCGAGCGGGTGGTGAACCTGCCGACGCGCGGCATCGGCGCGCGCACGCTCGAAGTGCTGCGCGCCCACTCCCGCGAGCACGTGAAGTCGATGTGGCAGTCCGCGTTCGAATGCAACGAGGACCTGGGAACCAAGGCGGTCGCGTGCCTGCAGGCGTTCCTGACGCTGATCGAGAAGCTCGACGCCGAAACGCAGGGCCTGCCGCTGCACGAGCAGGTCGACCACGTGATCCAGGCCAGCGGCCTGGTCGCGCACTACCAGAAGGACAAGGCCGACAAGGGCGAAGCCCGGCTCGAAAACCTCGAGGAACTCGTGAGCGCCGCGCGCGGCTTCGAGCCCGAGGACGCGGACATGCCGCCGCTGATGGCGTTCCTGTCCCACGCCGTGCTCGAGTCCGGCGAAGGCCAGGCCGAAGCCTGGGAAGACTGCGTGCAGATGATGACGCTGCACTCGGCCAAGGGACTCGAGTTCCCGGTCGTGTTCCTGTGCGGCCTGGAGGACGGCCTCTTCCCGCACCAGCGCTCGATCATGGACGTGCACGGGCTCGAGGAGGAGCGCCGCCTCTGTTACGTCGGTTGCACGCGCGCCATGCGCCAGCTGTACGTGACCTACGCCGAACAGCGCCGCATGCACGGCGTCGACAACTTCGGGGCGCCGTCCCGGTTCATCGCCGAGATTCCACTGGCGCTGGTCGAGGAAGTCCGCCCGAAAGTGCAGGTGTCCCGGCCGGTCTACTCGCCGCAGTCGCGCCCCACCCTGCAGCAGGCGACCCGCCCCGCCGGCAGCAACCTGTCCATGAGCGGGCGGCGGTTCCAGGACGAGGCTCCGCCGGGGGCGTTCAAGCTCGGCCAGCGGGTCCGCCACGCCAAGTTCGGGGACGGGGTGGTCCTGAGCCTGGAAGGCCAGGGAGCCAACGCCCGGGTGCAGGTGAATTTCGAGCGCCAGGGCACCAAGTGGCTGATGCTGGGGTACGCCAACCTGGAGTCGCTCTGAGTCGCACTGGCGCTAGAATGGCGCGCTGCCCCACAGGTCAAGAAGCTTGAAAATCATCATCCTCGGGGCCGGCCAGGTCGGCCGGACAGCGGCTTACCACCTGGCCCGCGAAGAGGCCAACGACGTCACCGTCGTCGACACCGACGAAGTGTTGCTGCGCGACCTGCAGGACCGCATCGACATCCGCACGGTGCAGGGCAACGCGGCGAGTCCGCGCACGCTCGAGACCGCCGGCGCGCGCGATGCCGACATGCTGGTCGCACTCACGAACAGCGACGAGACCAACATGGTCGCGTGCCACGTCGCCTGGAACCTCTTCGGCACGCAAACCAAGATCGCCCGCATCCGCTCGCGTGACTACACGAAACATCCGGGCCTGTTCGTCTCGACCGAAACCCCCGAGGCGGCGAGGGCGTTGCCGGGATTCGCGATCGACATGTACTTGAGTCCCGAAGAAGCGGTCACCGCGTACATCGAGCGGCTCATCCGCTACCCGGGCGCATTGCAGGTCGTCGACTTCGCCGACGGCAAGGTCCGGCTCGTCGGCATCAAGGCGCTGAAGGGTGGCGCGCTCGTCGGGCGCCCGATCCGCGAGCTCAAGGGCCACATGCGCAACAGCGAAGCGCGCGTGGCGGCCATGTACCGCAAGGGCGAGAGCATCGAGCCCGAAGGCGACACCGTGATCGAGGATGGCGACGAGGTCTTCTTCGTCGCGGCGACGCAGGACATCCGCATCGTGATGAAGGAGATGCAGAAGCTCGAAGATCCGATCAAGCGTGTCGTCATCGCGGGCGGCGGCAACATCGGCTTCCGCCTCGCGCAGACGCTCGACGAGGAGAACCAGGTCAAGGTGATCGAGCGCGACTCGAAGCGCGCGCGCAAGATCTCGGAACAACTGAACAACTCGATCGTGCTGGTGGGCGACGCCGCGGACGAGGAACTGCTGGTCGAGGAGAACATCGACAGCGTCGACGTCTTCTGCGCACTGACCAATTCCGAGGAAGCCAACATCCTTTCCGCCATGCTGGCCAAGCGCCTCGGCGCACGGCGGGTGATGGCGCTGATCAGCCGGCCGGCCTATGCCGACCTCACGGCGATGGGCGAAATCGACGTCGCGATCTCGCCGCAGACGGTCACGATCGGCTCGCTGCTGGCGTACGTGCGGCGCGGCGACGTGGTGCAGGTGCACTCGCTGCGGCGCGGCGCGGCCGAGGCCATGGAAACCATCGCGCACGGACTGCGCGGCGGCAAGGTCGTCGGCCGCCCCATCGAGGACATCAAGCTCCCCGACGGCGTGAAGATCGTGACCCTCGTGCGTGGCGAGCAGGTGATCATGGCGCACCACGACACCGTGATCGAGAACGGCGACCACGTGATCCTCTTCCTCTCGGACAAGCGGCACGTGGAGCAGGTCGAGCGCCTGTTCCAGACCTGAGCCGGACCGCTCCGACGCAGTCGCCCCGATGCTTGCCGTCATCAACGTCCTCGGGTCGATGCTGATGCTGTTCAGCGTCACGTACCTGATGCCGATCGTCACGTCGTTCATCTATTCCGACGGCCTCTTCGTCGACTTCGTCTACGCAGCGCTCGGCTGCCTGGCGGCCGGTGCCGGCCTGGTCGCGCTGACCCGGCGTCACAAGCGCGAACTGCGTTCGCGTGACGGCTTCCTGCTGGTCACGCTCGGCTGGATATTCATGTCGGCCATCGCCACGGTGCCGCTGCTGATCGCGCTGCCGGGCCTCACCTTCACCGACGCGTTCTTCGAGACGATGTCGGGGCTCAGCACCACGGGCGCAACGGTGCTCACGGGTCTCGACACGATGGCGCCCTCGCTCAACCTGTGGCGCCACGCGCTCAACTGGTACGGCGGCATGGGCATCATCGTGCTGGTGGTGGCGATCCTGCCGATGCTCGGTGTCGGCGGCATGCAGCTTTACAAAGCCGAAACGCCGGGACCGGTCAAGGACGAGAAGCTGACGCCGCGCATCACCCAGACCGCGCGGGCGCTGTGGTTCGTTTACTTGCTGATCACGCTCGCCTGCATCGGCAGCCTGCGGCTCGCCGGCATGAACTGGTTCGACGCCGTCTGCCACGCGTTTGCAACCCTTGCGCTCGGCGGCTTCTCCACCTACGACGCCAGCGTCGGCGCACTTCGATTCGCCGGCCATCGAATTCGTGCTGATCGTGTTCATGCTGATCTCGGCAATGAACTTCGCCCGTCATTTCATCGCGTGGCAGCAGAAGAGCCTGCGCACCTACGCGACCGACGTCGAGGCCAGGGCGATGCTCGCGATCATCGGCATCAGCATCCTCGGCGTCGCGCTGTATATCTGGCTGCACGGCGTCTACCCGAGCTTTCTGGAGTCGCTGCGCCACACCGCGTTCAACCTGGTCTCGATCGCGACGGACTGCGGCTTCGTCAGCCAGGACTATGCCGCGTGGCCGATGTTCGCGCCGATGGTCATCCTGATGCTGTCCTGCTATTGCGCGAACACGGGCTCGACCGGCGGCGGCATCAAGATGTTCCGCACGCTGGTACTGTTCCGGCAGGCGCAGCGCGAACTGTTCCTGCTCGTCCATCCGGCAGCCGTCACGCCGGTGAAGATCGGCGGCCAGGTCGTAGCCAACAAGATCGTCTTTGCCGTGCTGGCGTTCGTCGTGCTGTACTTCGGCACCGTCGTGACGCTCACGTTCATGCTGCTGGCGAGCGGGCTCGACTTCATCAGCGTCGTTCTCGGCGGTGATTGCGTGCATCAACAACGCCGGCCCGGGACTCGGCGTCGTCGGTCCGGCCAGCAACTACCAGGGCCTCACCGACTTCCAGACCTGGGTCTGCTCGCTGGCGATGCTGCTCGGACGCCTGGAGATCTTCTCGATGCTCGTGTTGTTCACGCCGACCTTCTGGCGCAAATGAGCGGGGATCCATGGCGAAGCGAAGACTGAAGGCAAAATCCCGGCAGAAGCTGCAGCGCGGCTTCGCCATCATCGCACTGCTGGCGCTGGTCGCCGCGATCGTGCTCGTCGCAGTGCTCGATCGCCGGGTCACGCAGCAGTTCGAAGGCCGCCGCTGGACCCTGCCCGCGCGCGTGTACGCGCAGCCCCTCGAACTCTATGCCGGGCAGAATCTCTCGTCTGCTCGCTTTGCCCAGGAACTCGAGCGCCTCGGTTACATCGCGCAGACCCCGGTGGACCGTCCCGGCACCTTCCGTCGCAAGGGCGACTCGGTCGACGTCTACGTCCGCGAGTTCCGCTTCTCCGACGAGACGCAACCCGCACAGAAGCTGCACGTCGGTTTCGACGGTGAAGCGATCGCGGCGCTGGCCGGTGCCGGCGGCGCCGACGTCCCGGTGTTCCGCCTCGATCCGTTGCTGATCGGCAGCATCTTCCCGATCCACGGCGAGGACCGGATCATCGTCTCGCCGGCCGAAGTCCCGCCGCTGCTGCCGGAAGCGCTGAAGGCCGTGGAGGACCGCAAGTTCGAATCGCACCACGGCGTGAACCCGCTGGCGATCCTGCGCGCGTTGTTCGTCAACGTCCGCGCGGGGCAGGTCGAGCAGGGCGGCAGCACGCTGACGCAGCAGCTCGTGAAAAGCTACTTCCTCGACAGCCGGCGCACGCTGCGCCGCAAGGGCGAGGAAGCGATCATGGCGTTCATTCTCGAATCCCGGTTCGAGAAGGCGGACATCATGAACGCCTACATCAACGAGATTTACCTGGGCCAGGACGGCCGCCGCGCAGTGCACGGCTTCGGCCTTGCCAGCCAGTTCTATTTCGGCAAGCCGCTGGCCGAGCTGAACCTGCCCGAGGTCGCGCTGATGGTGGCGATCGTGCGCGGACCCTCCTATTACGATCCACGCCGTCACGCCGAGCGCGCACTCGAGCGGCGCAACCTGGTGCTGAAAGTGCTCGCCGAGCAGGGCGTCGTAAAACCCGAGGAAGCCGAGCGCGCCATGAAGGCGCCGCTCGGCATCACCGACAACGCGGGCCGCTCCGCCAATTACTTCCCGGCCTTCCTCGACCTCGTCCGGCGCCGGCTGCGCGAGGACTACCAGGAACAGGCGCTCACCGAGACCGGACTCACCGTCTTCAGCACGCTCGATCCCCTGCTGCAGGAAAAGGCGGAGATCGCGCTGAGCGACGAGCTTGCCCGGCAGGACAAGAGTGGCCGCAAGGCAGCGCAAGGCCTCGAAGGCGCCATGGTCGTGACGACACCGCAAACCGGTGAAGTCGTCGCCATGGTCGGCGGGCGTCGTGCGTCGTTCGACGGCTTCAACCGCGCGCTCGACATGAAGCGGCCGATCGGTTCGCTGGCCAAGCCGATGGTCTACCTGGCCGCGCTGCAGTCGGGCCGGTACACGCCGGCGTCGGTCGTGATGGACGAACCGATCGAGTACAAGCTCGAAAGCGGCGACGTCTGGAAGCCCAACAACTACGACAAGAAGGTCCACGGACCGGTCACGCTCGTGCGCGGACTCACGCAGTCGTACAACCTCGCGACCGTGAACCTGGGGCTGGACGTGGGTCTCGGGCCGGTCGCGAAGACCTACGTGCAGCTTGGACTCGACGAGGCGCCGCCGAAGTACGCGTCGATCCTGCTCGGCACGGCGCAACTGAATCCGGTCGAAGTCGCGCAGATGTACAACACGCTCGCGAACGGCGGCTTCCGCTCGCCGTTGCGGGCCGTGCGTGCGGTGATCGACGAACAGGGCAAGGCGCTCAAGGCGCCGGAGCTCGAGGTCACCGAGGCGGCGCCGGCCGAAGCGGTGTACACGCTCAATCGCATGCTGATCGAGGTCTTCGAGCGCGGCACGGCGCGGCCCGCGAAGAAGGCGCTGCCGCCGGGCCTGGTCGTTGCGGGCAAGACCGGAACGTCGAACGATTACCGCGACAGCTGGTTCGCCGGCTTCTCGGGCGGTCACGTGATCGTGGTGTGGATGGGTCACGACGACAACGCCAACACCGGCCTCACCGGCACGACCGGCGCATTGCAGGCGTGGACACGCCTGATGGCCTCGATCTCGACGACCTCGTTCGACCCGCTGATGCCCGAAGCGGTCGAGGATCGCTGGATCGAGTTCTATTCGGGGCAGGAGACGTCGCCGTATTGTTCCGGCTCGGCCGTCAGAATGCCGTTCGAAGTCGGGACGGTGCTGAACCCGAACCCCGCCTGCCCGCCGAGCACCACAGTCGAGGAGGCCGCGCTGATGCAGCCCCTGCTGCAGGACGCTCCGAACGAGGAAGGCGTCACGGTGCCGGCTGACGCTGCGCCGCAGACCAGCAATCGTCCTTGATCTGGTCCGCGCGGGGGCAGGACAATCGCGGCCGAGGTATCTCAATGCTCCCGCTGTCGCGAACGTTCGTCGCCGTCGCCGTGCTCGCAGCCGCGGGTTGCTCGCTGCAACCCTTCCGTTCGCAGCCGCCAACCTCGACCAGGCCTGCAAGCCAGGGCGGCAGCGGGCCGGTGATCACCGAGCCGCCCACGGTCACTTCGACCATGTCCCCGGAACCCGTGATCCAGGGGCCGGCACCGTCGATACCGGTGCCGCGCGAGCGCCCGAAAGTGGCGCCAGCCACCCTCAGCCCAGCCAGCAAGGCGCTGGTCACGCAAGCGCAGACACAGCGCAAGAAAGGCGACCTGCCCGGTGCGGCCGGATCGCTCGACCGCGCGCTGCGCATCGAGCCCAACAATCCGCTGCTGTGGATCGAAATGGGCCGGCTGCGGATGGACCAGCGCAACTACGCGCAGGCGGAATCGATGGGCCGCAAGGCGCTGTCGATGGCGGTGGGTGACAACCGCACACAATCGGCCGCCTGGCAGCTGATCGCTGATTCGCTGCAGGCCCGCGGCAAGAACCCGCAGGCACAGGAAGCGCTGGAGAAAGCCCGGGAACTCGGCACGCAGTAATACGGAACGCCACCTGAATGCTATTTTAGGAACGTTTTTCGTCACCTTCTCCCACTTTCTAGAATTTCCATGATCAACGAGCCATTTTTTGGTCGTTTTGTCAGAAAGTGGGAGATCTTTCGGAAAATAGTGCCGTGATTCTGCTGATCCAGCGTGTGTCGGAAGCAAGTATCCGCGTGGACGATGATATCGTGGGCAGGATTGGTCCAGGCTTGTTGGCATTCGTGGCCGTAGAGCCCGGTGACGACGACGCGACCGCCCGACGCCTGGTCGACCGGGCCGTGAGCTACCGCGTGTTCGGCGACGATGCCGGGCGCATGAACCTGAGCCTTGCCGACACCGGTGGCGAACTGCTGCTGGTTTCCCAGTTCACGCTCGCGGCCGACACGCGCAAGGGCCTGCGCCCGAGCTTCACGACGGCCGCCGCGCCCGAACTCGGCCGACAACTGTTCGAGCGGGTCGTCGAGTACGCCCGTGCAGCGCTGCCGGGCAAGGTGGCCACGGGCCGCTTCGGGGCCGACATGAAGGTCTCGCTGGTGAACGACGGGCCCGTCACATTCTGGCTGCGGTTTTCCGCAGGCACGGCAAACGAGTCGCGATAGCGATTGTCGTATGATGGCGGCCCCCGTTTTTGCGGGCCCCGGAGAATTCCATGGGTATCGGTTTTCGCGAACTGCTCATCATCCTGGCGATTGCACTCGTCCTGTTCGGGGCCAAGAAGCTGAAGAACATCGGCTCGGACCTCGGCGGGGCCGTGCGCGGGTTCAAGAAGGCCATGAACGAAGGCGAGGACGAGCAGAACAAGCAGCTCTCGGACCTGACCGGCAGCGGCACCAAGGACGCCAGCTTCCAGGAGCCCGCCTCGTCCACGTCCAAGACGGACGGCAAGTCGGGCTGATCCAGCCGCATGTTCGAGGTCGGCTTCACCGAGATCATCCTGATCTTCGGCATTGCGCTGCTCGTGCTCGGGCCGGCGCGGCTGCCGAAGCTCGCTGCTGACATCGGTCGCTGGGCCGGACGGGCACGCTCGATGGCACGCCAGCTCCGCAACCAGCTCGAACAGGAAACGCATTTCGATCCGCTCGCCGACACCGCGCCGGCCGCCTCTGCACAATCGAACACCATCCACACGCCAGCATCGACGCCAGAATCGACGCCAGCGTCGACGCCGACACCGAACGCGACGCCCACCACCTCGCCCGATACTTCGCCCGTGTCGTCGTCTGACACAGCGGACGCCGACTCCCGCGCCGCACCGGCACAGCTCGCCGCGGCAACGCCACCCGCCCGCTCCGCACCGTCCGAGACCCTCGCTGATGAGCCAAAGCCCGGCTGAGGGAGAGCCGCTGGCCGAAGGCACGCTCGTCTCGCACCTCCTCGAGCTGCGGGACAGGTTGCTGCGTTCGATCATCGCCGTCGTCATCTGCTTCGTGCCGCTCGCGTTCTTCCAGAACGAGCTGTTCACGCTGGTCGCGCGGCCGCTGATCGACAAGCTGCCGGCCGGCACTTCGCTGATCGCGACCAGCGTGGTGTCGCCATTCATGGCGCCACTCAAGCTCTCGCTGATCGGCGCGATCTTCCTGGCGATGCCCTACATCCTGTTCCAGGTCTGGGGCTTCGTTGCACCCGGACTCTACAAGCGCGAGCGGCGCTTCGCGGCGCCCCTGGTCGTCTCGAGCGTCGTGCTGTTCTACGCGGGCATTGCGTTCGCCTACTACGTCGTCTTCCCGCTGATGTTCCAGTTCCTCGCGTCGACCACGCCGGCGGGCGTGAGGATGATGACGGACATCGCCAACTACCTGGACTTCGTGCTGCTGCTGTTCATGGCGTTCGGCATCGCGTTCGAGATGCCGGTGGCCGTGGTGCTGCTGGTGGTGACGGGACTCGTCAAGCTCGACGTGCTGACGCGCAACCGCGGCTACGTCATCCTCGGCATCTTCATCATCGCGGCGTTCCTGACGCCGCCGGACGCGGTGTCGCAGAGTTTCATGGCCGTGCCGATGTACCTGCTGTATGAACTGGGCATCGTGTTCGCGCGCATGATCCAGAAAAGCCGGGGCGCCCCGGCGACCGCGACCGAAAGCTGAGCCGACGAGTGCTGGGGGGGCATCCACGCGCGCTGTCGACGCTCTTCTTCACGGAGATGTGGGAGCGCTTCACGTTCTACGGCATGCGCGCCCTGCTGGTGCTGTTCCTGGTCGATGCGGTCGCGAGCGGCGGCTTCGGCTTCGACGACAAGACCGCGACTGCGATCTACGGCCTCTACACGGCAGCCGTGTTCATGGCCGCGCTGCCGGGCGGCTGGATCGCCGACCGGCTGCTCGGCGCGCAACGCGCAGTCATGATCGGCGGCACGCTGATGACGCTCGGCACCCTGATGCTGACGATCCCCGGCCCGCAACAGCTCTTCTTCGGCGGACTCGTGGTGATCATCCTCGGCGTCGGCCTGCTGAAACCGAACGTATCCACGCTCGTCGCCGACCTCTATCCCGAAGGCGGCGGCCGGCGCGACGCGGGCTTCACGATCTTCTACATGGGGATCAACCTCGGTGCGTTCATCGGCCCGTTGATCGCGGGCTGGCTGGCGCAGCGTTACGGCTGGCGCATCGGTTTTCTCGCGGCGGCGATCGGCCTGCCGTTCGGATTGCTGCAATTCTGGCTGTCACGCCGGCTGTTCAACGGCGCCGGCGCGCACCCGAACCGCAATGACGGCGGCGCAGGACTCGCGACCGACTGGCGCCGCCTCTGGCTCGCGCTGGCCGTGTTCGCCGCGGTTGCGGCCCTGCTGTTCTCGGGAGCCGTGCACCTCGACCCGGCGCGACTCGCGCAAGGCGCCGCCTACGTCCTGGTCGGCATGGCCGCGCTGTACTTCCTGTACCTGTTCTTCGGCGCGGGGCTCGATCCGGTCGAACGCAGGCGCATGGTCGTCGTGCTCGTGATGTTCCTGGGGGTCGCGTCGTTCTGGTCGGGGTACGAGCAGGCGGGTTCGTCGCTCAACCTCTTCGCCAAGCGCTACATCGATCGCATGGTCGGCGGCTTCGAGATTCCGGCGGGCTGGTTCCAGTCGGTGCAGCCGGCGTTCGTCATCCTGTTCGCGCCGGTCTTCTCGGCGCTGTGGGTGCAGCTCGCGCGACGCCAGATGGATCCTGCCGCGCCGCTCAAGTTCGCATTCGGCCTGCTGCTGATGGGCCTCGGCTTCCTGTTCATGGTCGCTGCGGCCAACATCGTGGCCGGTGGCGCCAACGCCCCGGCGTACCTGCTGATCCTCACCTACCTGCTCACCGTGTTCGGCGAGCTCTGCGTCAGCCCGGTCGGCCTCTCGACCGTGACCAAGCTCGCGCCGGCGCGACTGGTCGGGCAGATGATGGGCGTCTGGTTCCTCGGCAGCTCGCTCGGCAAGCTCATGGCGGGCCTCATCGCCGGCGGCTTCGACGCCGACAACCTCGCTGCGATGCCCGATCGATTCATGGGCATCGTGCTCTACGCCTGCGGCATCGGCGTGTTCCTGCTGCTCATCAGCCGCCCGCTCGCGCGGCTCATGGGCAACGTCCGCTGAGCTGCGTCGCCGCCATCCATCGTTCGTCCCGAGACTGGAGACCTGAATGCGTCCGACTTCGCGCCTGTCCGTCCGCCGTGTGTTCGCTGCCTTCGCGGCGTGTGCGATCCCGACCGTCTTCGCCGCCGACGTGCCGCCGGCCGCGGCCCCCGAACCCGTCACGGTGATCAAGGCGGGCAAGCTCATCGACGTGGCGACGGGCCGGGTGCGCAATGACCAGGTGATCGTCGTGCAGGGCGGCAAGATCAGCGCGGTGGGCGCTGCGGGCGTGACGGTCGTGCCGCCAGGCGCAACGGTCATCGACCTCTCGCACAAGACCGTCATGCCGGGCCTGATCGACACGCACACCCACGTCACGGGCGACCCGACGCTGCCACCGTATTACGGCTACGGCATTTCCATTCCGCGCGAGGCGCTGCTGGGTGCGCGCTTCGGCCGCGAGACGCTGCTCTCCGGCGTGACGACGATCCGCAACGTCGGCGCCAGCGGTTACTCGGACGTCGCGCTGCGCGACGCCATCAACGCCGGCGACGTCATCGGGCCCCGCATCCTGGCGTCGGGCCCGGCGCTGGGCATCACCGGCGGCCATTGCGACAGCAACATGCTCGCGCCCGAATACAACGATCGCGGTGAAGGCGTGGCCGACGGCGTCGACGCGGTGCGCGCGATGGTGCGCAAGAACGTGAAGTACGGCGCGGACTTGATCAAGTACTGCGGCACCGGCGGCGTGTTCTCCAAGGGCACGCGCGTCGGCGCGCAGCAGTACACGCCGGAAGAAGTCGCCGCGATCGTCGACGAAGCCCACATGCACGGCCGCAAGGTCGCGGTGCATGCGCACGGCGCCAACGGCATCAAGGTCGCGCTCAAGGCCGGCGTCGACACGATCGAGCATGCGAGCCTGATCGACCAGGAAGGCCTCGACCTGGCGAAGAAGACGGGCGCGTTCCTGTCGATGGACATCCTGAACACCGAATACACGCAGTCCCAGGGCCCGAAGCGCGGCGAGCTGGAGGAGTTCCTGCGCAAGGACCGCGAAGTGGCGCAGGCGCAGCGCGACAATTTCCGCAAGGCCGTGCAGATGGGCATCAAGCTCACGATGGGGACCGACACCGGCGTGCATCCGCACAAGGACGCGCCGAAGCAGCTCGCGTACATGGTGCAGTACGGGATGACGCCGATGCAGGCGATCCAGGCGGCCACGAAGGTCGGCGCCGAGGCACTCGGCATCGAAGCCGAGGTGGGACAAATTGCTCCCGGCTACGCGGCCGACATCGTCGCCGTGACGCGCGACCCGCTCGCGGACATCCACGCAATGGACGACGTCGAGTTCGTCATGAAGCAGGGAACCGTGTACAAGCAATAGGCCGCAAGACCGGGGGGGACGCGCCATTCGGGACCAGTGGTTCGGGCATCCGCGGGGACTCGCCACGCTCTTCATGACGGAGATGTGGGAGCGCTTCACCTATTACGGCATGCGCGGGATCCTGATCCTGTTCCTGGTCGACGCCGTCGCGACCGGCGGCTTCGGGCTCGACGATCGCAAGGCCACGGCGATCTACGGCCTCTACACCACGGCGACGTACCTGATGGCGCTGCCCGGCGGCTGGCTCGCCGACCGCCTGCTCGGCGCCCAGCGTGCGGTGGTGTGGGGAGCCGCGCTGATTCTCGCCGGCAACACCATGCTGGCGATTCCGGCGGGACCCACGCTCTTCTATACCGGTTGCCTCGTGGTCGTGCTCGGCGTCGGGCTGCTGAAGCCGAACATCAGCGCGATGGTTGCACAGCTGTATCCGCAAGGCGGTGCCGCGCGTGACGCGGGGTTCACCCTCTTCTACCTGGGGATCAACGTCGGCGCGTTGATCGGCTCACTGGCGACGCCCTGGCTTGCGCAGCAGTACGGCTGGCGCGCGGGATTCGCGGGTGCCGCGGTCGCGATGGCCCTGGGGCTCGCGCAGTTCCAGCTGACGCGCCATCACCTGGGTGACGCTGGCAAGCGTGCGCGGCCCACGCATCCAGCCCTGCTCGCAGCCGACCAGCGGCAGTGGCGCGGAGTCGTGGCCGTGCTGGCTGCAGTCGCCGTCGTCACGACGCTGATTGCGGCCGGCATCGTCACGCTCGACCCGACGCACGTCGCACGCTGGACCGCCGTTGCGATCCTCGTCGTGACCGTGGGGTATTTCGGCTACCTGCTCGCGTTCGCCGGTCTCGACCGCACCGAGCGCCGACGCGTGCTGGTCGTGCTCGCGCTCTTCGTTGCGTCCGCGCTGTTCTGGGCCGGCTACGAACAGGCGGGTTCCTCGTTGAACCTGTTCGCGGAACGGTTCACTGACCGCATGGTCGGCGGCTTCGAGATTCCCGCGGGCTGGTTCCAGGCGCCGAGCGCGCTCTACATCCTGCTGTTCGCGCCGGCGTTCTCCGCCCTCTGGATCCACCTCGGCCGGCGCAACCTCGACCCTTCGGCTCCTGCCAAGTTCGCGCTTGGCCTGCTGCTGCTCGGCCTGGGGTTCGTCGTGATGGTGGGTGCCGCCACGGTGGTCGCCAGCGGCCGGCTCGCAGGTCCGCAATGGCTGCTGCTGGCCTACCTGCTGCATTGCTTCGGCGAGTTGTGCCTGAGCCCCGTGGGCCTCAGCTCGGTGTCGAAGCTCGCGCCGCCGCGCTTCGTCGGCCAGATGATGGGACTGTGGTTCCTGGCGACGTCGCTCGGCCTGTTGCTCGCCGGTCTAGTCGCCGGCGAGTTCGATGCACAGGACGTCGCGTCGATGCCCGGCCAGTACCTGAAGATCGCACTCGTCGCGCTGGGTGCGGGCACCGCCCTGCTGCTGATCGCCGGCCGCGTGCAGCGGCTGGCTGGCGGCATCAGGTAGCGGAAACAGGTGCACGTCCCCTGTTCCGCGGGCGGCTTGCCCTCGCACCGCAACATCCACCAGACTCTGCAGCCTCGCGCCCGCTGGCGCAACCCATTGGAATAGCGAAAAAATAATGTCCAGTACAGCAGTACCCGGCGTGCCCGCAGGCACCTTGCTCGGCCACCCGAAAGGACTGTTCCTGCTCTTCGCGACGGAGATGTGGGAACGCTTCAGCTACTACGGCATGCGCGCACTGCTGGTGCTGTCGCTGGTGGCCGGCGTCGAGACAGCCAACCCCGGTTTCGGCTGGACGCAGGCCGAGGCGCTCAAGCTGTACGGTCTCTTCACCGGCTTCGTCTACTTCACGCCGCTGCTCGGCGGCTGGCTCGCCGACAACTACCTCGGCCAGCGCAAGTCGGTGATCATCGGCGGCCTGGTCATGGCCGCGGGCCAGTTCACGCTGGCGGCAGCGATTCCCGGCAACCTGCAGCTGTTCTACATCGGCCTGGTCCTGCTGGTCCTCGGCAACGGCTTCTTCAAGCCGAACATCTCGACGATGGTCGGCGACCTGTACCCCGAAGGCGATGCGCGTCGCGACGGCGCGTTCACGATCTTCTACATGGGCATCAACGCGGGCGCGTTCCTGGCGCCGCTCATCTGCTCGACGCTCGGCGAAGACCCGGCCAGGGGCTGGGCGTACGGCTACTTCGCCGCCGGCGTCGGCATGATCCTGTCCGTCATCATCCAGCTGCTGCTCGCGCGCAAGTACCTGGGCGAAATCGGCGTGGTGCCGGCCGCGCACCGCGCTGCCGCACTCGCGGGCGGCGAGAAAAAGCCGCTGACGCCGGACGAAGTCGATCGCCTGCGCGTGATCTTCATGCTGTTCGTGTTCATCGTGCTGTTCTGGGCCGCGTTCGAGCAGGCCGGCGGCCTGATGAACCTGTACGCGGCGGAGAAGACCGACCGCATGATCGGTACGTTCGAAGTGCCGGCGGGCTGGTTCCAGTCGCTGAACCCGCTCTTCATCGTGCTGCTGGCGCCGCTGTTCTCGGTCGCCTGGAGCAAGCTCGGCGAGATCGGCCGCAATCCCGCGACGCCGAAGAAGATGACGATGGGCCTCGTGCTGACGGGCATCGGCTTCCTCGCAATGGTAGCCGCAGCGCTCGAGTCGCATGGCGGCGACGCCAAGGCCAGCATGTGGTGGCTCGTGATCGCCTACTTCTTCCACACCACGGGCGAACTCTGCATCTCGCCGGTCGGGCTCTCGATGGTCACGAAGCTCGCGCCGCTGCGCCTCGCCTCGCTGATGATGGGCGTCTGGTTCCTGATCAATTTCGTCGCCAACTGGCTGGCCGGCATCATCGGCTCGTACGCCGAATCGCTCGGCGAGCTGTCGATCTTCGGCGGCCTGGCCGGGACGCTCTTCTTCTTTGCGATCGTGCTCTGGACGCTGTCCGGCACGCTGGTGCGGTGGATGCACGGCGCCGAAGACATCAAGCACTGATGGCACACGGCGACGGAGCGCCTGCATGAGACAGACCGAAGGCGCGGCGGCGCTCGCCCTGCTCGACCGGGAGCTGATCGACGCCGATTCGCCCTCGCCGCTGTATTTCCAGCTGTACACGGTGCTGCACGACGCCATCGTGAAGGGCGTGCTGCCGAACGCGTCGCGCATGCCGTCCGAGAAGGAACTCGCGGACGGTTTCGACGTCTCGCGCATCACCGCGCGGCGCACGCTGGTCGAGCTCGCCGCCAAGGGTCTGGTGGTCCGGCACCGTGGCAAGGGCACGTTCGTCAGTCACGCGGACCGCCCCGCGCCGATCGTCGCGCCGCTCGGCTCCAACGCGGAAAGCCTCGGCGACCTCGGCCGCGACACGACGCTCACGGTCCTGTTCAAGCGCATGGCGGTGCCGCCGCCCGACGTGCAGACGGCATTCGGCCTCGGTGCCGGTGTCCGGGTGTGTCAGCTCGTGCGGGTGCGCAGCGCCAGTGGCCGGCCGTTCGCGCACTACGTCTCGTGGACGCCCAAGTTCTCGGCGTCGATGCCGAAAAAGGAATTCGAGGGCGCGAGCCGGCTGACGCTGTTCGAGCGCTACGGGCTCAAGATCGCGCGCATGGAGCGCTTCCTCAGCGCGGAAGGCGCGGCGCCTGACGTTGCCCGCGCGCTCGACGTCCCGAGCGGCAAGCCGCTGCTCAAGCTCGTCCGCTTCTCTTACGACGCGCAGGGCCAGCTGCAGGATCACCTCGTGGCCCGCTACAATTCCGACCTCTTCAGTTACCGCGTCGAAACGAAAGTCGGCCTCGACTGAGTCCGGCGTTGCCGGAGGCCGCCATGTCCCAGAACCGTACCTTCCCGCGTTGCACCTCTCCCTTGCGCCTGCGTCCGCGCCTCGCCGCGGCTGTCGCCATCGCGCTGTGTGCGGTCGCGCCAGCGAGCCACGCAGCCCCCGAAACCGGCGACGAGTTCGTCGCCCGGCTCAACCGGGAGTTCGCGGACATCGCCCGCGAGCTGAACGCAGCCGGCTGGACGCAGGCCACCTACATCACGGTCGACACGCAGTTGCTGAGCGCCCGCGCCAACGAGCGCTTCCTGGCCGCCTTCAGCAAGGCGGTCGAAGAATCGAAGCAGTTCGACGGCAAGCCGATGAGCGCTGCATCACGTCGCGCGATCGACCTGCTGAAGCTCGGTGTCTCCGCACCAGCACCCGACGATCCGGCGAAGCGGGCGGAACTGGCCACGTTGCTCGCCGGCATGGACGCCAAGTACGGCTCCGCCAAGTACTGCAGGGCAGGCGAGAAGGAGTGCCGCGACGAGGTGCAGCTGAAGACGGTCCTGGAGAAGAGCCGGGATTACGACGAGCTGCTCGACGCCTGGAAGGGCTGGCACGACCAGGCCCGCGGACTGCGTCCCGACTATGTCCGCTTCACGGAACTCGCGAACGAAGGCGCGCGTGAACTCGGCTATAAGGACGTGGGCGCGATGTGGCGGTCGGGCTACGACATGCCAGCCGACGAATTCACCAGGGAAGCCGCGCGTCTCTACCAGCAGGTCGAGCCGCTCTACAAGGACCTGCAGTGCTACGCGCGCGGCAAGCTCGCAGCGAAGTACGGCGAGGACAAGGTGCCGGCTGGCAAGCCGATTCCGGCGCACCTGTTCGGCAACATGTGGGCGCAGCAGTGGGATGCGGTCTACGAGCTGATGGAACCGTATCCAGGCGTGAGTCCGCTCGACGTCGACTCGGCGCTGGTCGCGCAGAAGTACGACCCGGTCCGCATGACGAAGTCGGCCGAGCAGTTCTACCAGTCGATCACGTTCCCGGCGCTGCCGCAGACCTTCTGGGAGCGCTCGATGCTCGCGCAGCCGCGCGACCGCGACGTGCAGTGTCACGCGAGCGCCTGGCACATGGACGGCAAGGAAGACGTGCGCATCAAGCAGTGCATCCGCCCCACGGCCGAGGAACTGCGCACGATCTATCACGAGCTCGGCCACGTGTATTACTACCTCTGGTACAAGGACCAGCCGTTCATGTTCCAGAACGGCGCGCACGATGGCTTCCACGAGGCGGTCGGCGATACGATCAACCTGTCGATGACGCCCGCGTACCTGGCGAAGATCGGGCTGGTGCCCGAGTCGAAGCCCAGCCATGAAGCCGTCATCAACCAGCAGATGAAGATGGCGCTGGAGAAGATCGCGTTCCTGCCGTTCGGCAAGATGATCGACGAGTGGCGCTGGCAGGTGTTCTCGGGCCAGGTGCAGCCGGAGAACTACAACGCGGCGTGGTGGGCGTTGCGGGAGAAGTACCAGGGCATCCGCCCGCCGGTGGAACGCACCGAAGCGGACTTCGATCCGGGCGCGAAGTACCACATCCCGGCCAACACGCCGTACACGCGGTACTTCCTGTCGTTCATCCTGCAATTCCAGTTCCAGAAGGCGCTCTGCGATGCGGCCGGGTTCAAGGGCCCGCTGTCGGAGTGCTCGGTCTACGGCAACGAGGAAGCCGGCAGGAGGTTCGCCGCGATGCTCGCCAAGGGCGCCAGCCAGCCGTGGCAGGACACGCTCTATGAACTGACCGGCACGCGGCAGATGGACGGCTCGGCGATCATCGAGTATTTCAAGCCGTTGCAGGGCTGGCTCAAGCAACAGAACCAGGGCCAGCACTGCGGCTGGTAGACCCACCTTCGGCAAATCCATCGCCAACTACGCATTTTCGCTGAGCCCGCGGGGCCGCGGGCCGGGCTTTCTTCCAGTACATTCGGTCCAGTCACAGCGACGGAGCAGCGAGACGCGGCACGTCTCTGGCACCGAATGCGGATCGACCGATACGTTCACGACGAACGCCTGACCTGGGGCGCCGCGTCGGTATTGCTGCTCGTCACCGCACTGCACGCCGCCGGCATCGGGCGGCTCCTGCTGACCCGGCTCGAGCCCCAGCAGGACGAGTTGCCACCGCCCGTCTTCCAGGTGAGCCTGCTCAAGCTGCCACCGCCACGCCTGCCAGCCGAGGTGCAGCAGGCACCGGACACCGCGACCGACGCGGTCAAGCAGCCGCCCAGGATCACGCGCCCCGTGCCGATCCTCGTGGACACGCCCACCACGGATCCGGTCCCGCCCGACACGCAGGTCAAACAGTACGAACTGGGCGACGAGTTGCTGCCGGGCGAGCCCGGTCCGCCGATGCCCGAGGGGACTGTCGACGGCGACGCGACCGCAGCGGCCCCGGTCGAGCAGACCCCCGTGTACTGGAAGATGAAGCTGCTCGACATGAAGCCACCGATCTACCCGCCGCGCTGCCTGCGCATGGGGATCGAAGGCACGGTGCGCCTGCGGGTGCTCGTCGGCGAGGACGGGCGGCCCCAGGACGCGGCAGTCCGCACCAGCAGTGGCGACGCGGGCCTCGACCAGGCGGCGCTCGATGCCGTGCGCGGTTGGCGGTTCGAGCCGGCGAAGCGCGACGGCGTGCCATTGCGTGCCTGGTGCATCGTCCCCATCACGTTCTCGTTGGCAGACTGACCACAGGATCCAGCCATGCATCCCACCGAAGCCCTGACCACGATGAGTTTCGCCAACTTCCTGCGCCAGACCGACGCCGTCGGGCTGTTCGTCTTCGGTCTGCTGGTCCTGATGTCGATCGTCTCGTGGTATTTCATCGTCCTGAAGGCCGCGCGGGTCATCCGCATCCGCACGCGCTCGCACCACGTCGTAACGACGTTCTGGAAGACGCCGACCGACCAGGCCCTCGGTTACCTCGAGCAACAGCCCGACTGGGAGCCGTTCTCCAAGATCGCGCTCGACGGCGAGTTCGCCATGGAGCATCACGATCACCTGACCGAAGAGCGCGTCGCGGGCACGCTGCATCGGGCCGAGTTCCTCGACCGCTCGCTGCGCTCCTCGATCAACCGCGAGACGGAGCGCCTGGAAACGGGTCTCACGTTCCTTGCGACGGTCGGCAGCACGGCGCCGTTCATCGGCCTGTTCGGCACGGTGTGGGGAATTTTCCACGCGCTGGTGCGCATCGGCGCGTCGGGCGAGACCTCGCTCGACCAGGTGGCGGGACCCGTGGGCGAAGCACTGATCATGACTGCGCTCGGCCTTGCCGTCGCGGTGCCGGCAGTGCTCGGCTACAACCTGGTGGTGCGCAACAACCGCGTGATCATCGCGAGCTTCCACGCGTTTGCCGAGGACCTGCTCGCCTACCTCACGACCGGCGCGCGCGTGCCCTCCTCGATGGACCACCATCGCGCGCATCGCCTGCAGCAACAGGCAGCCTGAAGCTCAGACGGGAGACGGCCATGGCATTCAGTGGACTCGGCGGCGGCGGCGGCGCGCCACACTCGGCCCCGATGGCCGAGATCAACATGATCCCGCTCGTGGACGTCATGCTGGTGCTGCTGATCATCTTCATGATCACGGCGCCCCTGATCGCCCACAAGATCAAGATCGACCTGCCGCAGGCGTCGACCGTCCTGCTCGAGGAAAAACCGGACACCATCGTCATTGCACTCATGGGCGACGGCAAGATGTTCCTGAACGACGTGCCGATCGATCGCAAGAGCATGGTCGAGCGTCTCGCTGCCGAAGCGCAGCGCAAGCCGCAGCCGGAACTGCACCTGCACGTCGACCGCACGCTGCAGTTCCAGTCGCTCGCCACGGTCATGGCCGACGCGCAGAACGCGGGCATGGTCAAGGTCGGCATCGCGACGGATCCGATCAAGGGCAAGGAGGGCGGCTGACGGACCGCGAGGAGTGACCGATGGCGCTCACCGTGACGCTCGAGTTTTCGGAGGATGAGCTCGACTACTTTCGCTCGCGGATGCATCGCGTGCGGAATCGGAACGAACTGCGTCCGCCGCACGAAGTCGCCGCCGCAGCCCTGGCTGAAGTCGAGCGATTGCGCTCGACGGCGCATTCCCCGTTCATCCGACGCCGCATCGACCGCGTCGCGCGCCTGGTGGCCATGCTGGACGACCCGGAGTGGCAGCTGCCCGAACTCGAGCGCGGCCGTGTGCTGGACGGCCTCGCCTACGTTGCCGACGTCGAGGATCTCGTGCCGGACGATGTGCCGGTGCTCGGCCTCGTGGACGACGCGATCATGCTGGAACTGCTGCTGCGCGAGCTGCAGCACGAACTCGACGCCTACGAGGAGTTCGACGAGTACCGTCGCGACGAAGCGGCGCGACGTGACAAACCCGGCGTGCATCGCCCGGTATCGCGCGAGGACTGGCTCGCGGCACGGCGCGAGGCGCTGCACGCAAGGATCCGGGAGCGGCGCGATCGCGACCTCGCGCGCGACGGCGAGGCGTACCGGTTGATCACTCGCTTCTAGCGGCAGGCATCATCGATGAAACTCGCTGACGCACTGTTCCAGGCGCTTGGCGACCACGGCGTCCAGCAGGTGTTCGGCGTCCCGGGAGACTTTGCGCTGCCGTTGTTCAAGGCGCTGGATCAATCGAAGCGGCTGCCGCTCTACATGCTCAGCCACGAGCCAGGGGTCGGGTTTGCGGCCGACGCCGCTGCCCGCATCGCGTCCGCGCCGTCCGCGGCGTTGGTGACGTACGGGGCCGGCGCGCTCAACATGCTCAATGCCGTCGCCTCGGCCTATGCCGAGCAGGTGCCCGTCGTGGTGGTGTCCGGCGCGCCTGGGACGCACGAGGGGCGCGGCATGCTGAAGCTGCACCACCAGGTGAAGACGCTCGACTCGCAGATGATCATCTACCGCGAGGTCACTTGTGACCAGGCGCGGCTCGACGATCCGCGCCACGCACCGGAAGACATCGCGCGCGTGCTGTCGAGCTGCATCACGCACTCACGCCCGGTCTACCTCGAGTTTCCACGCGACCTGGTCGATGCTCCGTGCGCGCCGGTCCGTGCCCTGCCGGCGCCTGCGGTAGCCATGGAAGCCGTCAGCGACTGTGTCGACGAAGTGCTCCAGCGCATTGCGCGCGCGCAGTCTCCCGTGATGATGCTGGGCGTGGAGGTGCGCCGCTTCCGGCTCGAAGCGCCGGTCGCCGAACTGGCGCGCAAACTCGGTATCCCGGTCGTGACGTCGTTCATGGGACACGGCCTGTTGTCGGCGCAGGACTCCCCCCTGGTGGGCGCCTACCTCGGCACTGCCGGCGATCCCGCCATCACGCACCTGGTCGAGGATTCCGACTGCCTGCTGCTGCTCGGCGTCACACCGTGCGACACGAACCTGGGAGTATCGGAACACGTGATCGCGCCGCGCACGACGATCCTGGCGCACAACCGGTCCGTCGGCGTCGGCCACCACAGGTATCCGGACGTGCCGCTCGCGGCGCTGGTCGAGGGCCTGCTGGCACGCCTTGCCCGCGAGCGGCGCGAGCCACGTGCCTTGCCCGACCTGCAGCCACAACCGGCGGCCCCGTTCGTCGCCGACGACGCGCCGCTCTCACCGGGCGACATCACGGCGGCGATCAACGACGCGTTTGCGCGCAGCGGGCCGATGCCGCTGGCCGCGGACATGGGCGACTGCATGTTCGCCGCGTTCGACATCGGCCACTCCGAACTCGTCGCGCCGGGCTATTACGCCAGCATGGGGTACGGGGTGCCGGCGGGACTCGGCCTGCAGGCAGCAACCGGGCGGCGCCCCCTGGTGCTGGTGGGCGACGGCGCGTTCCAGATGACCGGCTGGGAACTCGGCAACTGCCGGCGCTACGGCTGGGATCCGATCGTCGTCGTGTTCAACAACCGCAGCTGGGAAATGCTGCGCGTGTTCGAGCCGGGTTCGTCGCTGTATGCGCTCGACGACTGGGACTTCGCCGGCTGCGCGGCGCCGCTGGGCGGGGTCGGGGTGCGCGTGAATACCCGGCGCGAATTCGCGGCGGCACTCGAGCGCGCCATGGCAGAGCGTGGGCGGTTCCAGCTGATCGACGCCACGCTGCCGCGCGGCTCGGTCTCGACGTCGCTCGCTCGGTTCGTCTCGACGCTGAAGCAGCGGCAACGTCCTGCCGCCGGGACTTGACGCTCCGCGCTGGCGAGCGTCGTGCCGCCGGCCCGCTGCTAGATCCGCATCATCCGCGCGTAGATCGGCGCGACCCAGGAACCGAACAGCCGCACCGCGTAGTGCGACAGCTTCGCGTCGAAACCCACGCGCCAGTGCGCGCGCCGGCCGTGCACGGCCTTCCAGACCATCGCTGCAACGTCTTCCGGCTTCGCCTTGACGCCCATCGTCTCGATCGACGCCGCCTTCCATTCCGCGTTTCGCACCATGCCGGTATCGACGTAGGCGACATAGATGCCGCAGACGTTGATGCCCTGCGGGCGGTACTCGATGTTCGAGCGCCTCGGTGTAGCCGCGCACGAAGAACTTGGTGGCGCTGTAGACCGCGTGATGCGGCGAGCCGTACTCGGCGGAGGTCGACGCCATGGCGACCATGTGCGCGCCGGGCGCAGCGCGCCTGAGGTGGGGCAGTGCCGCGTCGAACGTGTGCATCACGCCCTTGACGTTGACGTCGACCTGCAGGTCCTTCTGTGCCGGGGTGACCTGATCGTCAGGCGCCATGAACAGCACACCGGCATTGGCGAACACGGCATCGAGCCTGCCGCCGCACCGTGCGGCGAAATCATCGACCGCGCGCGCGACCGCAGCACGATCCCGCACGTCCGCCACGTAGGGCGTGAAGCGTTCGCGTCCGATCGCAGCGGCCAGTGATTCGACCGCGGCCGTGCCCAGGTCGCAGCCACCGACGTGCCAGCCCTGCGCGGCGAAGAACCGGGCCGTTGCGGTGCCGATGCCGCCGCCGGCGCCGGTGATGAAGATGGATCCATTCATGGTTCGATTGGTCATGGCTGACGCTCATCTGAATATTCGATTCGGGTCGACCCGATCATGGCATTGCTTTTGCCGCTGCCGGCCACTCTAATGCCGCAACTTCACCGGCGGAACGCATTCATGACCAACGCCCTGGCCCCGGCGCAACTGACGCCCCGCGCGATCATCCTTGCCATCGTCCTGGCCGTCCTGCTCGCCGCCGCCAACACCTACCTCGGGCTCTTCGCCGGACTGACCATCGCGTCGGCCATCCCGGCCGCCGTGGTCTCGATGGCGGTGCTGCGGGTGCTCGGCGGCAGCACGATCCTCGAGAACAACATCGTGCAGACCGGCGCGTCGGCAGGCTCGTCGATCGCCTCGGGTGTGATCTTCACGATCCCGGCGCTGGTCATCCTCGGGCACTGGACCGATTTCCGCTACGCCTGGGTGCTCGCGATCGCCGGTCTCGGCGGCATCCTCGGCGTGTTCTTCTCGGTGCCGCTGCGGCGCTCGCTGATCGTCGAGCAGAACCTCAAGTTCCCCGAAGGCGTGGCGGCCGCCGAAGTGCTCAAGGCCGGCGACAACCCGGCGCAGGGCGTGAAACTGCTCGGGCTGGCCGCGCTCGGCGGTGGCCTCGCCAAGCTCGCGGCCGGCAGCGGCCTGCGCGTGATGCCCGACACCGCGGCAGCCAGCGGCTTTTTCGGCAATTGGCTCGCGTACTTCGGCACCAACCTCTCGCCGGCACTGCTCGGCGTCGGCTACATCGTAGGCCTCAACATCGGCGCACTCGCGCTCATCGGCGGCATGATTTCATGGAGCGTCGCGATCCCGGTCTACGCGGCCTGGTTCCTGCAGGACAACCTGCCGCTGGCACAGCAACTCGCGGGCGCCGACGCCGAGACGATGGCCAACGCGATCTGGTCGGCGCAGGTCCGCTACCTCGGCGTGGGCGCGATGCTCGTCGGCGGCATGTGGGCGCTGGTGTCGATCCGCAGCTCGCTCGCCTCCGGCATCCGCAGCGGCCTCGAGGCCACGCGTGCCGGCGCGGCACGGGCCACCTCGCACACCGAGCAGGACCTGCCGATGCGGGCGATCCTGATCGGCCTCGTGCTGTTCACGATTCCGCTCTGGATCCTCTACCAGCTGATCGTCGACAACATCGGCATCAGCCTCCTGATGACGGTGATCATGATCGTCGCGGGCTTCGTGTTCACGTCGGTCTCGGCGTACATGGCCGGCCTCGTCGGCTCGTCTAACAACCCGGTCTCGGGCATCACCATCTGCACGATCCTGTTCGCGTCACTGCTGCTGGTGGTGCTGATGGGACGCGGCGCCGCGCTCGGCCCCGTGGCGGCGATCATGATCGGCTCGGTCGTGTGCTGCGCGGCCTGCATCGGCGGCGACAACCTGCAGGACCTGAAGGCCGGGCAACTCGTCGGCGCCACGCCGTGGCGGCAGCAGGTGATGCTGGCGATCGGCGCTGCCAGCTGCGCACTGGTGATGGCCCCCGTCCTCAACCTGCTGCTCAAGGCCTACGGCATCGGTGCGCCCACCGCCGAACACCCGAACGCACTGATCGCCCCGCAGGCCACGTTGATGGCTTCGGTCGCCAAGGGCATGTTCGGCGGCGAGTTGCCCTGGGGCATGATTTCGATCGGCGCGCTGCTCGGCGTCGGCATCATCCTCGTCGACGAGTACCTCAAGCGCGTCAAGGCGCCGTTTCGCGCACCGGTGCTCGCCGTCGCGGTCGGCATCTACCTGCCGCTCGAACTGTCGGTGCCGATCTTCGTCGGCGGCCTGATCGCCTACCTGGTCGAACGCAAGCTGGGCATCCGCGACGACTCGCCGCAGGCGGAGCGCGCGAAGCAGCATGGAATCCTGTTTGCGGCCGGCCTGATCACCGGCGAGGCGCTGATGGGCATCTTCATCGCCATCCCGATCGTGATGTCGGGCCGCGCGGATGTGCTGGCCCTGGGGTCGGGACTGCAGTTCGGCGAAGGGCTGGGCCTCGCCGTCGTCGCAGGGCTTGCGTTCTGGCTGTACCGCGTCGGCGCCAGTCGCGGCGCATGAATTCACACGGATGGTGACACTGCGCGCAGCCCGGCGACGGCCCGGGCGATGACCGGCTTCAGGGCACGCCTGTACGCGTGCTTCGCGCTCGTCTACCTGGTCTGGGGATCGAGCTTCCTCGTGATCCGCGTCGGTGTCGCGGACCTGCCGCCGTTGCTCTTTGCGGCTGGCCGCGCCTTGATCGGCGGCTTCGTGCTGCTCGCGCTCGCGCTGTATCGTGGCTATCGCCTGCCGAGCACCGCGCACGAATGGAAACTGATGTGCTTCTTTTCAATTGTCCTGATCGCGTTGAGCAGCGGCCCGTCCACGTTCGCGCTCAAGCACCTGCCGTCCAACGAGGTCGCGCTGCTCAACGCCAGCCTGGCCTTGTGGATAGCAGGGCTCGGGACCCTCGGGCCGAAAGGACAGCGGCTCTCGAGGATCAGCCTGCTCGGGTTGCTGCTCGGCTTCATCGGCGTGGCGCTGCTGGTCTGGCCAGCGGACTTTCGGCTCACGCCGCAAATCGGGTGGCAACTGCTGGTGCTGGCGGCTGCCATGGTCTGGTCGGCCGGAACGATCACTTACCGCAACATGACCCTGGCCGTGGGCCCCATCGGCTTCAACGCGATCATCATGCTGCTCGGTGGCCTGCTGCTGTTCGTCGCGGGTGCCGCGTCCGGCGAACTGCCACGCTGGCACTGGAGCCTGCCCGGGGTACTCGCGCTGATCTTCCTCGGCGTGTTCACCTCGGCGGTGACCTACTCGGCCTTCACGTGGCTGATGAAGAACGCGCGCACGGATCGTGTCGCGACGTTCGCGTACGTGAACCCGGCCATCGCGACGGCGCTGGGATGGATGGTGCTGGGCGAGACGCTCACGCCGCAGCAGATCCTGGGCATGCTCGTGGTGCTCGGCGGCGTCGTGCTGGTGACGATGCCGCACCGCTACTTCTAGCGGCTGGACCTCAGCGGCGGTCCGGGAACTTCTCGAACCTGCCCGACGGGCCGATCAGGCCCGTTGCGGCCCACGAGACGACGCTGACGATGATCGCAGTGCCCACGGCGGTCCAGAAGCCCGCGATCGTGAAGCCGGGGACGACCCACGCCACCAGCGCGACCATGCCGGCGTTCAGCACCAGCAGGAACAGGCCGAGCGTCACGATCGTGATCGGCAGCGTCAGGATGAACGCCAGCGGACGGACGAAGGCATTGACGATGCCGAGCAGCACCGCGGCCAGCAGCAGCTTGGACGGCGTGGCGAAGTGCAACCCGTCGAGCAGCTGGCTCGCCACCCACAGGCCCAGCGCGGCAATCGCGGCACGCAGCAGGAATCCAACCATGTCGAGCGCTCCCTTGGTGACGGCGCCTGGCACCGTCGGTTGACCTGCGCGCGATGGTAATGGAATCTGCAGGGCGTCACACCCATCCCGGCAGGCCCGGAATCGAGTAACCATGGAATTCGTCGCCATCGTCGCCCTGCTCGCGGTCCTGCAGTACGTCTATTTTGCGATCCTGGTCGGGCAGGCGCGCGGCAAGTTCGGCGTGAACGGTCCGGCTGTGACGGGACATCCCGTCTTCGAGCGCTACTTCCGCGTGCAGATGAACACGCTCGAGCTGCTGATCGCGCTGCTGCCGGGACTCTGGCTGTTCGCGTACTACGTGCGCCCGACGTGGGCCGCGGCTCTGGGCGCGGTCTATTTGGTGGGTCGCTTCGTGTACCTGCGCAGTTACGTGGCCGATCCCGCGAAGCGCGGCCTCGGCTTCGGGCTCAGCATGCTGCCGATCCTCGCCCTGCTGCTCGGGGCGCTGCTCGGAGCCGGTTCAGCGCTGCTGCGCGGCTGACGTCGTCTTGACCGCCGCGTAGTGCGTGCCGAGCCCGCGGTCCTTCAGGTACTGCAGGGCCGTGAGGACGGCGGCATCCTTCATCGGCGCGACCGGCGCGTGCCGTGCCTGGCCTGCTTCCGTCGGACCGATCGCGATGTCGGGTTCGATCCCGCGTTCGTGAATCGACGTACCTGACGGCGTGAAGTAGAGCGAGGTCGTGAGCTTGAGCGCCTGGCCGTCGCGCAGCGGGATCACCGTCTGCACCGAGCCTTTGCCGAAGGTGCGCTCGCCCAGCAACGTCGCGCGGCCGTGATCACGCAGCGCGCCGGCAACGATCTCCGACCCCGATGCCGAACCGCCGTCGACCAGCACGACCAGCGGCTGGCCATCGAGCGCGTCACCCGGCGTTGCGGACATTTCGAAGCGCGACTCGGGCGTGCGCCCGTCGGCGCGGACGATCACGCCGGAATCGAGGAAGGCATCGGCGATGCTCACGGCCGATTCGAGCACGCCGCCCGGATTGCCACGCAGGTCGAGCACGAGGCCACGCAACGGGCGGAACGCCGATCGCGGCGCCGGGTGCATCAGCGTCGACAGGGCCTGCACCAGATCGTCCGGGGTGGAGTCGCTGAACTGCGTGATGCGGACGTAGCCGAAATTACCCGGCAGCGGCTCCGCGCGAACCGAATGCACGTGCACTTCGCCGCGCTCGAGCGTGAACACCAGCGGTTCCGGTTCGCCCTTGCGACCGACCGCGAGCCTGACCTGCGTGCCCGTGACGCCGCGCATGCGACCGATCGTCTCGTCGAGCTTGTCGGCGGTGACGGGCTGGTCGTTGACCGCAAGCACGACGTCGCCGGCATGCACGCCGGCTTTCGCGGCAGGCGAACCCGCGATCGGTGTCACGACCACCACGCGGCCATCCTGGGCCGAAACCTCGATACCCACGCCGGTGTAGCTGCCGGTCGTCGCGGCCCGCATCTCGTCGTATTCGGCGGCGTCGAGAAAGGCGGAATGCGGATCGAGGTTGGCGACGATGCCCTTGACCGCAGCCGTGTCGAAGGCCGCGTCGGGGACCGGTTGCACGTATTCGCGACGGATGCGGCCCACCACCTCGTCGAGCAGCCGATGGCCAGCCGCCGGCTGCGCGGTTGTCACGGCCACGGCGGCCGGGACCGCCGGCGGGGCAGTAAACCACTGCGGTGCACGGGCGAGGCCGTACCCGAGGGCAACGCCGGCCGCGGCGGCCAGCAGGATGTGCGAACGGGCAGTCACTCGGGTCAGGCGGTCCTGGTCTCGGCGGGGTGTTCCATGTTAGCGCCAACCAGGGTGCCCAGCACCTGCTCGAGCGGCAGCGGCCGTCCGATGTAGAAACCCTGCCCGTAATCGACCCCCAGCGACCGGGTTGCCTGCCAGATCGCCTCGCTTTCGACGCATTCCGCCACGGTCTTGAGCTTCATGGCCCGGGCGAGCTGGACGATCGCGCTCAGCATCGCCTGCGAGCGGTCGTCCGCCACGACGTCGCGCACGAAAATGCCGTCGATCTTGAGGTGCGTGACCGGCAGCGTCTTCAGGTAGGTGAGGGAGCTGAGCCCGCGACCGAAATCGTCGAGCGCGACGTCGCTGCCGAGCTCGCGCAGCCGGCGAATCAGGGCCTCCGCCCGGACGATGTTCGCGACGGCCGCCGTCTCGGTGACCTCGAACGACAGCAGTCCGCGCGGCAGCTTGCTGTCGCGCAGCACGCTCTCCATGAACGCGGCGAATTCCGCGTCGCCGAGGGACTGCCCGGAAATGTTCACCGCAAAACAGGCCTGCATCTCCTGCAGCCTTGCCGCGTGCGGGGCCAGCATCTCGATCGTGCGGCGCACGACCCAGCGATCGATGGCTGGCGCCAGCTGGTAGCGCTCCGCGGCCGAGAGGAATTTCTCCGGCGGCACGCTCTCGCCCTGCTCGTCGCTCATGCGCAGCAGCAACTCGAACTTAGGCGTCGCGGGCGCGTCGTCGAACGGCACGACGGTCTGCGCCTCGAGCCGGAAGCGCTGGTCCAGCAACGCCGAGCGCACCGTGCCGATGAGCGTAAGGTCGGTGTAGCGGCGCACGATGCTCTGGTCGCCGTCGAAATACGTTTCGACCCGGTTGCGACCGCGATCTTTCGCGGCCTTGCAGGCGATCTCGGCGGACGCGAGCGCATGCGACAGCGGATGGTTGCCCTCGACGATGTGCGCCACGCCGAAGCTGGCAGTCACTTCGACCTGCTGCCGCTCGCGCAGGAAGCCGAGCCGCTCGAACGCAAGCCGCAGGTTCTCGGCGATGTCCTCGGTCGTGTCGATCGACGTCTCGGGCACGAAGATGGCGAAACGATCGCCCGAGATGCGGGCCGCGAGCATGCGCGGCGAAAGGCTCTGCCGGATGATCTCGGCGACGCGCACGATCACCGAGTCGCCGACGTGCATGCCGAGGTTCTCGTTCAACACGTGCAGGCGGTCGATGTCGACGTAGATGACGCAATTGCCTTTCTGCAGCGTCTGCGGCGTCAGCACGGCGTTGGCGCGCTTCTCGAAGGCGGGCCGCGTCAGCAGGCCCGTCGACGGATCGTACGAGTTCATCAGGATGTAGGCGACGCGGCGCCCGAGCAGTTCGACGATGCGCACCTGGCGCAGGTCGAAGTCCGGTGAATGCAGGCGCTTGAACAGCACCAGCACGCCGTGCACGCGCTGGGCGCCATGCATCACGGGACAGGCGAGAATCTTGTACGGGATCTTGGCGAACGGTCCGGAGTCGTGCGGGACGTTGGAAGTCATCGTCTGCCGCTGCAGCTGGGCCCAGCCGAGCACCTGGCGATGCGTGCGCGTCAGGACGTCGGCGCCCGCACGCGGCGGCGTGTCGGCCGCCGTGCGGCACACGGCGATGTTCTTGTCCGGGATCAGGAGTGCGCCGACGGCGCAGCCTAGATGATCGACGCAGCCCTGGACCAGCTTGGCGAAGTCGTCCGTGGAATCGGCGCCCTCGGACTCCTCCTGCGCCGCACCGAGCAGCAACTCGAGGTCACGATCGCGCACCACCAGGCTGCGCTGCAGGCTGCCGATGCTGGACTGCGACGCGAGCTCGCGCTCGAGGCACTGCAACGCCGGCCGCAGCAGTCCGTGCACCAGCGTGAACGGGCGGGGATCGCGGTTCGACTCGCGGCTCGCCATGCCGACGATGCCGAGCATCCCGCCGTCACCGCTGCGCAGCAGGAACACGTAGGCGACCTGCTCGCCCGGCAGCGGCTCCGCGAAACCGGTACCCATCGCACCGGGCTGCGCGAGTTCCGCAGCCTGCGCGTGCTGCTGCAGGGCTTGCAGCTCGATGTCGTCGTTGTCCCCGCTGGCCCAGATCGGCACGCCGAGGCGGTCGTAGACGACGATCGAATGCGCGCGCGGCAGCAGCATCTTGAGCAGCTGCCCGTACGGATCGAGCGATGTGCCGCTCAACGCTGCGGGTGCGTCCGAGAATTGTTCTGCGCTTGCGGCCATCGGTCCCAGCCCATCCCCTGGGCAACGAATTTGATCTGGAACCGGATGATCCGGAGAACGGGGGGGCCAAACCGTGATGCAGAGCCTATTTCCGCGTGAGCCAGGTCTGCGGGTCGACCGGCGTCCTGCCGCGACGGACCTCGAAGTACAGCGCTGGCTGGCTGTGGCCGCCCGAGTCGCCGACGGAGCCGATGGCGTCTCCGGCCACGACCGACTCGCCGACCTTGCGGAACAGCTCCTCGTTGTGACCGTAGAGGCTCATGTAGCCGCCGCCATGATCAATGACGAGCATCAGCCCCATGCCCGGCAGCCAGTCGCCGTACACGACGCGCCCTGCGTAGGGTGCACGCACCCGGGCACCGCGTTCCGTCCCGATCAGCATGCCCTGCCAGCGCATCGAGCCGCCCGCACGGGGCTGGCCGAACCTGGCAATCACCTTCCCGTCCTGCACCGGCCACGGCAGCTTGCCGCGCAGGGGTTCGAACGGAGCCTGTTGCGCCACCGTGCCCGTCGAACCGCTCTTGCGCGCGGGCTGGGCCTGCTGCGAGCGTTCGATGGCTTTGCGCAGCTCGGCGATGAGCCGCTCGACGGATTGCGCCTGTGACTGCAGCTGCTTCAGCTCGCCACCCCGAGCCTTGATCTGCTGGTCGATCGTGCTCACGGCCCGCGCACGCTTGTCCTGTGACGATTTGAGGTCCGCCACTCGCTGCTCCCGCTGTTGCTCGAGTGTCGCGAGCCGGGTCTTCTCAGCCACGATCTTGTCGCGGACCAGCGCCAGGTGCTCGAGCTGGTCCTGGATGCTGCGGATGCGCTCCGCCCGCGCGCGGCCGAAATATCCGTAGTACGCCAGCATGCGCCCGAAATTCGACGGATCCTCCTGATTTAAAAGAAGTTTCAGCTGCTCTTCGCGACCGTTCACGTAGGCCGTCCGCAGCTCGCCGGCCAGCTCGGCGCGCTCGCCGTCCAGCTCCTGTTCGCGGCGCGTCCGTTCCGCTTCGAGCTCGCGCACGCGCGCTTCGACCGCCAGTCGCTGCGCCCGGATTTCGTCGAGTTCCTTGCGGGCGGACTGGACGCCGAGCTCGGCCTCGCGCAGCTGCACCGCAAGCTTGTCCCGCTTCTGCACGTCCGCGTTGACGGTCTTGCGTACCTTGTCGATCCGCTGGTTGAGCTTGCGCAGCTCGGCCTCTTTCTGCGCCGGCGTCTGCTTCGCGGCAGCCAGGACCGGTCCTGGCGCCAGGACCAGCACCGCCACTGCCAACCCGGCCAGAACCTGCCCGAACCGGGCGCGAACCATTCGCACCGGGGGGCGGACCCGCGGCGCAGCGTTCGGTCTGGTGGGAAAAAATGCGGTCATCGGTCGGCGTTTGCGGCGGTTTACCGAGGCGGCGGGGGGCGACAAATCCGCGTAAGTCTAGCCTGTCGGCGGGGGCTGCTATAATTCGCGCCCCCTTTTGCCGGTCTCCCTGATGGATCGTCTTCTCGAATATGCCGCCCGCCATCCCCTGCTGGTTGGCGGCACGGTGGTCCTCGCGCTGGCCCTCGCAGCGTACGAATTCAGCCGCGCCCGCTCCGGCGGCCAGGCCGTCGGCCCGACCGAAGCCGTACGCCTGATGAACCAGGGTGCGCTGCTGGTCGACGTCCGCTCGCAGGCCGAGTTCGACTCCGGCCACATCCTGGATGCCCGGCACGTGCCGCAGGACCAGGTCGCGCAGGCCGCGGAGACACTCAAGCGCTTCAAGGACAAGGTCGTGATCACCTGCTGCGAAAGCGGCATGCGCTCGAGCGCGGCAGCCCGGGTGCTGCAGGCACAGGGCTTCACGAACGTGGTCAACCTCCGCGGCGGCGTACAGGCCTGGCGCGCCGAGAACCTGCCGCTCGTCAAGGAAGGCGGCGGCAAGTCCAGGCGCGACGGAACCAAGGCATGAACGATACCGCTCAGCCTGAAATCACAATGTATTCGACGGGCTGGTGCCCGTACTGCGACCGCGCGCGTGGCTTGCTCCAGCGCAAGGGCGTCGTCTTCAGCGAGGTCAAGGTCGACGAAGATTCCGCGCAACGCGACCTGATGCTGAAGCGCAGCGGCGGCCGCCGCACCGTGCCCCAGATTTTCATCGGCGACCGCCACGTCGGCGGCTTCGACGACCTTTATGCCCTCGACAAGGCCGGCGAGCTCGACAAGCTGCTCGGCCGCGCCTGAACCACGTAGTTACAAGGAATATTCCGCGATGACCGACCAGAACGCCGCAACGCCCGCCGTCGACCCCAATGCCCCGGTGGTGACGCCGCAGGTCGTCTACCTCAAGGACTGTTCGTTCGAATCCCCGAACGGTCCGTTCGTTGGCGGCCTCGAAGGCCAGCCCGCGGTGAATCTCAATATCTCCACCCGCGCGACCGCCATTGCACAGGACCTGCACGAAGTCGTCGTGCAGGTGCACCTCGAAGCCAAGGCCGGCGACAAGGTGGTCTGGCTGCTCGAACTGCAGCAGGCCGGCGCGTTCCTGGTCAGGAACCTGGTCGCGACCGACGTCGCGCAGGTCCTCTCGATCATGGCGCCGAACTACCTGCTGTCGTACGCGCGCTCGACCGTCTCGGACCTGGTGACGAAGGGCGGTTTCCCGCCGTTCCTGCTGCCGCTGGTGACGTTCGAAGCCCTGCATGCCCGCGCTGCGCAACAGGCGGCTGCACAGCAACCGGGCGCCGCCACGGTCAACTGAGCAAGCGCTGCGGTCGCCGCGTGACGACCTCGAAAAATGCGGCGGTCGACGCCGTGGCACGTCCAGCGGTGGCCGTGCTCGGCGCCGGCTCGTGGGGCACGGCACTCGCCGTGCACCTGGCGCGCACCGGGCATCCGACGGTGCTGTGGGGCCGCGATGCGGCGCAGATAGCCGCACTGGCAGCCGCGCGCTGCAACACGCGCTATCTGCCGATGGCGCCGTTTCCCGAATCGCTGCGTGTCGAGTCCGACCTCGCGCGTGCCGTCGGGTCGGCGCAGGACTTGCTGATCGCCGTGCCGAGCCACGGCTTCCGTGAATGCCTCGAGCACGTTGCCCCGCTGCTGCGCAACGGCATGCGCGTTGCGTGGGCGACCAAAGGCTTCGAGCTCGACTCGGGCAAGTTGCCGCACCAGGTGGCGAACGAAGTGCTGGGCGTCGCCGTGCCGAAAGCCGTGTTGTCCGGACCCACTTTCGCACGCGAGGTCGGGCTGGGCCTGCCCACCGCCATGACGGTCGCTTCGCGCGACCAGGACTACGCGCTGGCATTGGCGCGCGCGCTCTCCGGCCAGCATTTCCGCGCCTACGCGTCGACGGACGTCATCGGTGTCGAAGTGGGCGGTGCGACGAAGAACGTGCTGGCGATCGGCGCCGGCATTTCGGATGGCCTCGGCTTCGGCGCCAACACCCGCGTCGCGCTCATCACGCGCGGCCTGGCCGAGATGATGCGGCTCGGGGTCGCGCTCGGCGCGGACAAGGACACGTTCATGGGGCTCGCCGGACTCGGCGATCTCGTGCTCACCTGCACCGACGACCAGTCACGCAACCGGCGCTTCGGACTCGCGCTCGCGGCGGGCAAGTCCACGGCCGAAGCACAGCGCGAAATCGGGCAGGTGGTCGAGGGTGTGCTCGCGGCACGAGCCGTCCGCAACGTCGCGAGCAACCACCAGGTCGAGATGCCGATCGCGGAACAGATCTGCCGCGTCATCTACGAAGGCCTGCCGCCACGCGAAGCCGTGGCCGCGCTCATGGGCCGCGCCGTCAAGTCGGAAACGCAGTAGCGGCAGGACCGGGCGACGCTCCCGCGCCGCCCCGGCTTGCGCACGCCGCCGTCCCTGGCAGCGCACGCAAGTTTTCGATCACGGCGACGCCGGCTCCGGCTCCGGCTGGCGCTTGCCGGTCTCTGTCACGCAGCCCTCGAACACCTGCACGTCCGCGGGATTGTAGCGTCGGAAGATGCCCTTGGCCGTCAACTCGTTGCCATCCCGTGACACGGTGAACGTGCGCTGGATGACCTGGTAGCCGGTGTACAGGTTGTTCTCGAACAGCTGCAGTTCCGAGCGCGCGATCACGTTGCGCTTGCCGATCTGCTGCCAGCGCCCATGGCTGATGGACCGCTGCGCGGGGCCGAGACCAGACCCGTTTTCGATCAGGTTGCCCTCGGCGAAGAAGCTGTTGAGTGCAGGGAATGCGGAGCGGGTGGGTTCCCCCGTCACGCAGTCCGTGAACTGGACCGTCATCTTCCACGCACCGACGATGTCCGCCGGCGCGCCGTCGTGATGATGATCACGATCACCCGCGATGACCGGCAAGGTCGCTCCGCCCAGCATGCAGCAGACGATCAGCGCGGCACCAGTGACGGCATTCCTCTTTTCCATGGCAGTATTCCTCGTTGGAACGGTTACGGGTCGTGCGGACGGCCTTGAGCGGCTCATCCGTAGCCCGTAGGCTCCTCTCACGCAGCAAGGGTGTCCTGAGCGGTCGTGAAAAGTCCTGAAAGAATCTGAGGGACAGGGAATGTCGGCGCCCGCGCGCCTATCGTTTCGATCGATTCCGGCTCGATCTCGCCAGGCAGCGTGTCTGCGGCGAGGACGGCGAAACCTTGCCGGTCTCGGGGCGTGCCTACGATGTGCTGCTGCACCTGATCGAGCATCGCGCACGGGTCGTGACCAAGGATGAACTGCTGAAGGCGGTCTGGCCGCGCACCTTTGTCGAAGAGAACAACCTGAACCAGGCGGTGTCCACGCTGCGCCGAGCGTTGGGCGACTCGCGGGAGGCGCCGCGCCTGATCCTCACGGTGGCGGGACGTGGCTACCGGTTCATCGGCGACGCGCAGCCTGAATCGGCGGCAGCGGCTGCGCGGGCCGGCGAATCCACCGCGCCGCCGAAGTCGGTCGCGGTCTTGCCGTTCCAGCCGCTGGGCGGCTCGAGCGGCGACCAGGCGCTCGAACTCGGCATGGCCGACACGCTGATCAACCGGCTGAGTGCGCTGCCGGGGGTGGCGGTCGTACCGCTCAGCTCCGTGCGGCGCTTTGCCGGCAGCGACATGAGCCCGCTCAAGGCGGGCGAGGAACTGAACGTGTCGTCGGTCGTGGAAGGACACATCCAGGTTCGCGACGGACGTGTACACCTGAACGTCAGGCTGCTGCAGGTTGCGGACGGCACTGCCGCGTGGACCGGGACATTCGACGAACGCATCGACGATTTCTTCACCGTCCAGAACGCGCTCGCCGGTCAGCTTGCGCGCGCGCTCGCGGTGCATCTCACCGACGATGCCCGGCGGCAGCTTTCACGCCGGCACACGGACGACGTCGAGGCGTGGCAGCTCTACGTCAACGGCCAGTATCACTGGAGCCAGCGCAACCCGGAAGGTCTGCGGCGCGCGATCGAATACTACGAAGCCGCGGAGGCCCGCGATCCGCAGTTCGCATTGCCGGTCGCGGGCCTGTCCGTTGCATGGTCCGTGCTGGGTGTGTTCAACGTGCTGCCTCCCGGCGAAGTCTTTCCGAAGGCGCGGGCCGCCGCGGAACGTGCCATCGCGCTCGACCCGCAACTCGCCGAGGCGCACGCTGCCCTTGGTCACGTGCTGGTGCAGTTCGATCGCGACTGGCAGGGCGGCGAACGGCTCTATCGTCACGCACTGAGCCTCAAGCCAACCTACGCGCAGGCGACGATGTGGCTCGCCAACGACTGCTTGTTCCAGGGCCGGCAGGGCGAAGCACTGCGCGAAGGACAGCACGCGCAGTCGCTGGAACCCACGTCGTTCGCGTACGCGTCGAATGTCGGCATGATCCGTTACTTCCTGCGTGACTACGACACCGCGATCGCGCAGCTCGCGAGCGTCGTCGAGGCGGCGCCGGGCGCCGAACTGCCGCGACGGCACCTGGCCCGCGTGCACATCGCGCGCCGCGACGGCGCGGAAGCATTGCGTCTCATCGAGCACCTGCCGGACGTGGGTCCTGGCTGGTTCGGCGATCGCGGCCGGGCCTACGCGACGCTGGGCCGGATCGACGACACCCGGGCCGAACTGGCGAAACTCGAGGCGCTTGGGCGCAAGGGCTTCGGCGTTGGTTACGAGATGGCGCAGGTCCATGCGGCGCTCGGCGACCAACCTGCCGCGCTGGCTGCCCTCGAGCGCGGCCTGCGGGATTCCTCGCAGCTGATCGGCTTCCTGAACTCGGAACCGGCTTTCGACGCGATGCGGACCGAACCGCGGTTTCGCGCGGTCTCGCAGGCGCTCGGCCTGGGCTGAACCTGCGCGCTCAGCGCCAGGCCAGCTGCCGCCAGGCCTCGTAGACGACCACGGCCACGGCGTTCGACAGGTTCAGGCTGCGTGCGCCCGGTCGCATCGGAATCCGCAGACGCCGCCCGGGCGGACAGTCTGCCAGCACCGCCTCCGGCAGTCCGCGTGTCTCGGGACCGAACACGACTACGTCGCCGGCCGCATAACTGACCGAGTCGTAGGCCGCCTGAGCTCGGGTCGTCAGTGCGTACCAGCGCGCCGGATCGCCGTTTTCCCCCGCGGCCGCCAGCGACGCCAGGCAGGACCTGAGGTCTGCATGGACGCGGACCTCGGCAAGCTCGTGGTAATCGAGGCCGGATCGCTGCACGGATCGGGCATCGAGGCGGAACCCGAGCGGCCGCACCAGGTGCAGGCAGGCGCCCGTGTTCGCGCACAGCCGGATGACGTTGCCGGTGTTGGGCGGGATCTCGGGCTCGAACAGGACGACGTGCAGTGGCATAGAATCGGGTGAGGCGCTCGCGGGACGGACTCGCGCGCAGGCACTGACCGGGGGATTCTCGCATGGTGCGCGTCAAGCAGCTGCTCGGACGTAAGGGACACGAAGTCTGGTCGGTGGATGCCGACGAACCGGTGCTCGGCGCCATCCAGATGATGGCGGACAGGCACGTGGGCGCGCTGCCCGTCACTCGCGACGGCGAACTCGTCGGGGTGATTTCCGAACGCGACTATGCGCGGAAGGTGATCCTGCTCAGCCGCTCGTCCGCCGAGACACCCGTGTGGCAGATCATGAGTTCGCCGGTGGTCACCGTTACCCCCGACGAAGACGTCCGGCAGTGCATGCAGCTCATGACCGACAAGCGGATCCGTCACCTGCCGGTCGTGCAGGACGGGCGCATGGTCGGCATGATCTCGATCGGCGACCTCGTGCGCGTGGTGATCGAGGAACAGGACCAGACGATCGAGCACCTCAACCGCTTCATTGCGGGCTGAGGTCGTCGATCAGTCGGGGCGACTTACGTCCGGCCACCATGCCGTCGGACGGTGCGGTGATTTCATTTACAATTCAGGCATGCACGCTCCCCTGGATCCGTCGCTGGCCGTCGATTTCTGCGGTCTCCGGCTCGCTTCTCCGCTCGTCCTGCTGTCCGGATGTGTCGGTTTCGGCGAGGAGTACACGCGGGTGGAAGGGTTCTCGAACCGCGACGTCGGGGCGATCGTGCTGAAGGGCACGACACGCGAGCCGCGACTCGGCAACCCGGCGCATCGCGTCTACGAAACGCCGATGGGGATGCTCAACGCCATCGGCCTGCAGAACCCTGGCGCCGATTACGTGATCGACCGGATCCTGCCGACGCTCGACTTCACCGAGACGACCTTCTTCGCCAACGTCTGCGGCTCGACGATCGAGGACTACGTCGAGGTGACGCGCCGTTTCGACGAGTCGCCGATCGACGCGATCGAGCTGAACATCTCCTGTCCCAACATCAAGGAGGGCGGCGTGCAGTTCGGCAATTCGCCCGACATGTCGGCCCGCGTGGTCGAAGCGTGCCGGCGCGTGACGCAGAAGCCGCTGATCACGAAGCTGTCGCCGAACCAGACCGACATCAGGGAAAACGCCCGCCGCTGCATCGAGGCGGGCAGCGATGCGCTCGCGGTCATCAACACGATGATGGGCATGGCGATCGACGTGAAGACACGCAAGCCGGTCATCGGCAACGTCCAGGGCGGCCTTTCCGGGCCGGCGATCAAGCCGATCGCGCTGCTGAAGGTGATGCAGGTCGCCGAGGTCGCGCGCCCGCACAACGTGCCGATCATCGGCCAGGGCGGCATCTGCAGCGCGGACGACGCGCTCGAGTTCATCATCGCGGGCGCGACGGCCGTTGGCGTCGGTACCGCGCTGTTCTACGAACCGCACTGCTGCAAGCGCATCAATGACGGCATCGCTGCGTATCTCGCGGCGAACAGGATGGAATCGGTCAGTGCGCTGATCGGCAGCCTCGACGCGCCAATGAAGCCAGTGCAGGCCTGCGCCTGCTGAGGAAAACACCGATGAAACTGCGCCGTGTCCTCGGGTGGATCGCCGTTGCGATTCCCCTGGTCGCGATACTGGCTCTCGCCGTGGGTTACTGGCTCTCCGACAACGATTGCGGCAAGGCCGCGGCTCCCGGGCTGCCGATGAAAGCCATCACCTACTGCGACTACGGCACCGCCGACGTGCTCCGGCTCGAGGACATCGAGAAACCCGTGCCCGGCGACGACGAACTCCTGGTGCGGGTGCACGCGGCGGGGGTCAACCCGCTCGACTGGCACTACATGCGCGGCACGCCCTACCTGATGCGGCTCAGCTCCGGACTGCGCAAGCCGCAGGACACGCGGCTCGGGGTGGACTACGCGGGCACGGTCGAAGCCGTGGGCCGCGACGTCACGCGGTTCAAGCCGGGCGACCAGGTCTTCGGCGGTCGCTCCGGCGCGCTCGCGCAGTACGTGGTCGCAAAGCAGGACGGCGCCGTGGCGCTCAAGCCGGCCAACGTCAGCTTCGAGCAGGCGGGAGCAGTCGCGATCGCCGCCACCACCGCGCTGCAGGGACTGCGCGACGCGGGCCGGCTCGAGGCGGGTGACAAGGTGCTGATCAACGGCGCCTCGGGCGGCGTCGGCACCTTCGCCGTGCAGATCGCGAAATCGATGGGCGCCGAGGTGACCGCCGTCTGCAGCACGCGCAACGTCGAGCTGGTCCGCGCGCTCGGCGCGGACCACGTGGTCGACTACACCAGGGATGACTACACCAGCGTCGACGGACGCTACGACGTGATCCTCGACAACGTCGGCAACCGCTCGCTCGCCGAGAACCGGCGCGTGCTCGAGCCCGACGGCCGCTACGTGCTGATCGGCGGCGGCGGCCCGGAAGCGGGCAAGTGGATCGGCCCGATGGTGAAACCGTTGCAGGCGCTGGTGACCTCGCCGTTCGTGAGCCAGGACATGGGGATGTTCCTCGCAACCCTCGCGCGCGAGGACATGCAGCGGCTCGCCGAGCTGATGAGTTCAGGGGCCGTCACGCCGGTGATCGACCGGCGCTACGCGCTCACCGAGGCCGCCGAAGCGATCCGCTATCTCGAGCTGGGCCGCGCGCGCGGCAAGGTCGTCGTCACGATGGAGTGAGACGGGGCCAGTCGCTGCGCTCAGGCGTCGTCCATTCCCAGTTCCTTGAGCTTGCGCGTCAGCGTGTTGCGGCCCCAGCCGAGCAGCTTCGCCGCTTCCTGTCGTCCGCCGCGAGTCACCTTGAGCGCTTCACGCAGCAGCGTGCGCTCGAACTCCGGCATCGCGTCCTCCAGCAACGGCGAGCCGCCGCTTGCGAGGCGCGCCTGCGCCCAGCTGGCGAGCGCCACCGACCACTCGGCGCCATTGGCCGGCGCCGCCGCACCGGCGCCGCCGAGATCGGCCGGAATGTCGCTCGCCTTGATCTCGCGCCCGGCCGCCAGCACCGTGAGGCGACGACACGCATTGACGAGCTGCCGTACGTTGCCGGGCCAGTCGAACGCCGCAAGTGCGCGCGCCGCATCTTCGGACAGCACTTTCGGCGCCACGCCGAGCTCGATCGCCGCCACGTCGAGATAGTGCTGCAACAGCTCGGGGATGTCCTCGCGGCGGTTGCGCAGCGGCGGCACTTCGATGCGGATGACGTTCAGTCGATGCAGCAGGTCTTCGCGGAAAAGACTCTCGCGCACGCGCGCTTCGAGGTCCTGGTGCGTGGCGGCGATGACGCGCACGTCCACCTTGACGGGCAACTGGCCGCCGACGCGGTAGAACTCCCCTTCCGCCAGCACGCGCAGCAGGCGCGTCTGCAATTGCGGCGACATGTCGCCGATCTCGTCGAGAAACAGCGTGCCGCCGTCCGCCTGCTCGAAGCGCCCGCGACGCAGCTCGGTCGCGCCCGTGAACGCGCCCTTCTCGTGGCCGAACAGTTCCGATTCCAGCAGGTCGGCCGTGAACGCCGAGGTGTTGAGCGCGATGAACGGCTTGCTGGCGCGCGGACTGTGACGATGCAGCGCGCGTGCCACCAGCTCCTTGCCGGTGCCCGATTCGCCGGTGATCAGGACCGTCATGCTGGAGCGTGAAAGGCGGCCGATCGCGCGGAACATCTCCTGCATGGCCGGCGCGTGGCCGAGCATCTCCGGAATGCGGCGCGACTCGGAGGCCGACTCGACCGACTGCTGCTGCGTGGCCGCACGTCGCACCAGCTCGACCGCCTGGTCGATGTCGAACGGCTTCGGCAGGTACTCGAACGCACCGCCCTGGTAGGCCGCGACCGCGCTGTCGAGATCGGAGTGCGCGGTCATCACGATCACGGGCAGCTGCGGCCGCCGCGTGCGCACCTCGTCCAGCAGCTCGAGCCCGCTCCTGCCGGGCATGCGGATGTCGGTGACCAGCACGTCGGGCTCGCCACGGCGCAGCGCGGACAGCGCGCTGTCGGCGTCCTCGAACGCGATCGGCGACATGCCTGCCTGCTTCAGTGCCCGTTCGAGCACCCAGCGGATCGATGCGTCGTCATCGACGATCCAGACTTCAAGTGCCGGCGGTTGGTTCATTGGCGTCGAATGGCAGCAGGATCGTGAAGACAGTGCGACCCGGGCGACTGTCGAATTCGATCAGGCCGTCGTGACGGCCGATCAGGTCTTGCGCGACGGCGAGGCCGAGACCGGTGCCGGTCTTGCGCCCCGTGACCAGCGGGTAGAACACGGTGTCCTTGAGCTCGATCGGCACGCCGGGGCCGTCGTCCTCGACCTGGATGCCGACGACGACACGGTAGCGACGACTGCCGATGCTGGCATTGGTGAGCGCGCGAGTGCGCAGGACGATGCGGCCGTGCTCGCCGACCGCCTGGATCGCGTTGCGTCCAAGGTTGAGCAGTGCCTGGATGATCTGGTTGCGGTCGAGGCGCAGCCGCGGCAGGCTCGGGTCGTAATCGCGCTCGATCTGCACGCCCGTGGGCGCCTCGGCAGCGAGCAGGTGCCCGACGTGCTGCACGATCTCGTGGATGTTGACCGGCTCCTTGCGCGGCGGCTGCCCGGGCCCGAGCAGGGCGTCGACGAGCGCCGCGAGCCGATCGGCCTCGGCGATGATCACGGCGGTGTATTCATGCAGCGCCGGTTCCTTCAGCTGGCGTTCGAGCAGCTGTGCCGCGCCGCGCAAACCACCGAGCGGATTCTTGATCTCGTGCGCGAGCTGGCGAACCATCGCGCGGCTGCCGCCGAGTTGCGTGAGCAGCGCATTCTCGCGCGTGATGCGCTGGTGGTGCGTGGTGTCGGCGAGCTCGACCAGCACGCCGCCGCTGCGGCCCGGTGCATCGAACGGCGTCACCGTGACGTCGAGTACGCGCAGCGGCGCGCCGGGGCCTGCTTCGAACGGTATCTCGCGGCGTGAGTACTGCGCGCCAGCCGCTCGCGCGCGGCTCACGACCCCTTCGAGCTCGACGTTGGATTTCAGCAGGTCGCGGACGGCGCGACCCATGGCCTGGTTGCGGCTGAGGCCGAACAGGTCTTCGGCGGGTTCGTTCAGGTGCACGACGGCGCCGTCGCCGTCGAGCCAGACGATGGACGTGGCGATGCCATCGAGCAGGGCGGTGAGTTCGGCCGGCGTGGGTCGCGCGACGGCTCGCAGTTCGGCGGCCACGTCACGCCCTCCCGGGGAGGCGCGACGCGGTCGCGGGCGAGTTCAGCCGCCCCTGGGCGTAACAGGCGGTCTCGGCATGGGCACGGGTTGCGGCGGTCGGACGGCCGGACCCTGGCTGCGTGGATTGGTCAGCGACGGTTGCCGCATGTGAAAGACGACCGGCGTGCTGCGGATGAGTTCCCTGCCGTCCCGGCTGACGATCACGCTCGTCACCGAATGCGCGCCGCGATCCACGTTGCTCAGCGAATGTTCCAGGGCGTTCTCGCCTGGCAGCAGCTTGCCGTCGAGATAGGTCAGCAGCCGATGTGTGGGCCCCAGTTCGGGCTCTGAACGTATGCGGACGTTGACGACGCTGTCGGCCTCGAAAAAGCTGGCACCGCTCTCCGGCGACCAGATCTCGAGCCGGTCGTAGACGACTTCGGCTGCCGCGGGTTGTGCCGGGGACCTGGCAGCCGCCGCGGCCGAGGCGGGAGCAGTCGCCGCCGTGCTCGCGGGTGACCCGTTCAGGACGATCCTGCGGGCGCCTGGCGCAGGATAGTCCGAGAAGTGAGTGACGCCGTTGGCGTCCTTCCATTGCCAGACTTCGCGCCGTGACGACTGAGCCGAACTCGTGAAGGCGAGCAGGCACCCAAGCAGCAGTAGCCAGGTTTTCATGGTCCCGAAGCATAGCGATAAGCGATTCCGCTGACAAAACAATACCCGCGATCCGCGAAGTGCGTCATGGACGGGGGACCCGCCGGGCGGCCGCGATCGACCGCCCGGCTGGAACACGGGTGCGTCGCCGCCTCAGACGCTGTAGTAGAGCTCGAGCTCGACCGGGTGCGTCGCCATGCGCAGCCGCGTGACTTCCTGCATCTTCAGGTTGATGTAGGCATCGATGACGTCGTCCGTGAACACGCCGCCCTCCTTGAGGAACCCGCGGTCCTTGTCGAGCGCTTCGAGCGCCATGTCGAGCGAATGGCAGACGGTCGGGATGTCCTTCGCTTCCTCGGGCTCGAGGTCGTAGAGGTCCTTGTCCGCCGGGTCGCCCGGATGGATCTTGTTCTTCACGCCGTCGAGGCCCGCCATCAGCATCGCTGCGAAGCAGAGATACGGGTTCGCCGTGCTGTCCGGGAAACGCACTTCGATGCGGCGGCCCTTCGGGTTGATGACGTGCGGGATACGGATCGACGCCGAGCGGTTGCGGGCGGAATACGCGAGCATCACGGGCGCCTCGAAGCCCGGCACCAGGCGCTTGTAGCTGTTGGTGCTGGCGTTCGAGATCGCGTTCAGCGCCTTGGCGTGCTTGATGATGCCGCCGATGTAGTAGATCGCGATTTCGGACAGGCCGCCGTACTTGTCGCCGGCGAAGATGTTCTTGCCGTCCTTCGCGAGGGACTGGTTCACGTGCATGCCGTTGCCGTTGTCGCCCACGAGCGGCTTCGGCATGAAGGTGGCCGTCTTGCCGTACGCTGCAGCCACGTTGTGGATCGCGTACTTCAGGATCTGCACTTCGTCGGCCTTCTTCACCAGCGTGTTGGCCGAGACGTTGATCTCGGCCTGGCCGCCGGTGGCGACTTCGGCGTGGTGCACTTCGACCTTGAGGCCGAGCTGTTCCATCGCACCGCACATGGCGGTGCGCAGGTCCTGGTAGGTGTCGACCGGCGGGACGGGGAAGTAGCCGCCCTTGACGGTCGGACGATGGCCGAGGTTGCCGCCGTCGAGCTGCGCGCCCGAGTTCCACGCGCCCTGCGCGGAATCGACTTCGTAGAAGCAGCCGTTGATCGAGCTGCCGTGACGCACGTTGTCGAAGATGAAGAACTCGTTTTCGGGTCCCCACAACGAGGCATCGGCGATGCCGGTCGACTTCAGGTAGGCCTCGGCGCGCTTGGCGAGCGAGCGCGGGTCGCGCTCATAGCCCTGCATCGTCGACGGCTCGACGATGTCGCAACGCAGGTTGAGCGTCGGTTCTTCGAAGAACGGATCGACGATGGCGGTGCTCGCATCCGGCATCAGGATCATGTCGGACTCCTGGATGCCCTTCCAGCCGGCGATCGACGAACCGTCGAAACCCTTGCCGTCCTCGAAGAAGGCGTCATCGACCATGCGGGTCGGCACGGTCACGTGCTGTTCCTTGCCCTTCGTGTCGGTGAAACGCAGGTCAACGTACTTGATTCCCTTTTCCTCGATCAGCTTGAGGACGTCAGCGCCGGTGCTCATGGAGTCTCCTGATGAATTCGTGCAGCGGATGAGATGCTCAGGGTCGCTCGCCGCGACGGCCCTGAAGCGTTGTCTGTGAGCGCATTCGGAATGCACCAATTATGCCACCGCACGAAAATCGCGCAACCGGCGACCTTGATTGCCCGATCAGGTCAATCGATGGCGATTGCACGCTCCATACTGGTGCAAATGAACACTGCTCAGCCCCAATTTGGTGCGGTCGAAACTGAAGTATCTGCGCTGCCCTGGAGCCCCAGACAGATTGACCAACCCGCCGGAACGCACGCGGGATACCAGCGCGCCAAGGAATATCGCCGGCACCGTGCTAGAGTCGATTTCGATTCGGGGGGTGCGGAAATACACGTGACGACTGCCGTGAAGGGGCGGTTGGATTCGTGCGTCGATAAAAAGACCCGCGCCAATGCGGGGGAGGTCCATTGATGAAGATTCGCGCCCCGGATCGCCGCTCGCTGGCGATCGCTCTCGCATTCAGCATCGCAACGGCACTTGCCGGTTGCGGCTCGAAGGAAGAGCCCGCAGCCACGACGACAGCCCCACCTGCTGCAACGCCCGCAGCTGCCCCCGCCGCAGCGCCAGCGCCAGCCCCCACTCCCGTCAGCGCGACCGAGGTCGCCAACGCCACGTGGACCGCTGAAGCGCTCGAGGAATTGCTCGCGCCGATCGCGCTCTATCCCGATCCGGTGCTGTCGCAGGTGCTGATCGCGTCAACCAATCCGCAGGAAGTGCTCGATGCGGGCAACTGGCTGATCGCGAACGAGGGCCTCAAGGGCAAGGCGCTCGATGACGGCGCCGCGCAGGCGGGCTTCACTCCCCCGATCCGCGCGCTGGTGCAGTTCCCGCAGACGATCGACATGATGTGCATGGAGCTTGGCTGGACCACCGAACTGGGCCAGGCGTTCGTCGCCGACCAGGCCGGCGTGCTCGCGGCCGTGCAGCGCCTGCGCAAGCAGGCCATGGACGTCGGCAACCTGAAGTCGTCCGCGGCGATGGTCGTCGAGACGCAGCAGCAGGAAGGCCAGGAAGTGGTCGTGCTGAAGCCACCGAAGCCGGAGGTCGTCTACGTGCCGACGTACGACCCGCAGGCTGTGTACGCACCCGCACCGGCGGCTCCAGCCGCAGCTCCGGTCGCAACCACCACGACAACGACGACCACGGAAAAGACCGGTCACAGCACCGGCGCGATGGTGACCACGGGCCTGCTCGCCTTCGGCGCCGGTATCCTCGTCAACGAAATCTTCGATGACGACGACAACCATCACAACGGCTACTACTACCCGAACTACGGCTACGGCGGCATGCCCTATTACCCGCCGTATCCGTACCGGCCGTCGTACGGCGGCGGGTACTACCCGAGCAACGGCTACAACCGCCCGCCGAACTACAACAGCGGCTTCCAGAACACCGGCAACATCTACGTCAACACCGGCGGCGGCAACCGACCTGGCGGCAATAACAACAACTACTGGAACAAGTACGACGACAAGCCGCGCCCGGGTGGCAATAACAACGGCTACAACAAGGCGCGCAAGACCAGCAGCCCGATCACGCAGGCCAAGCCGAACCGGTCGGACCTGAACGCCCTCAACCAGCGCCAGCCGCGCCCCATGCCGGCCGACGTCAAGCGACCGTCGTCCACCGCGACGGCCAGCAACTGGAAGGGCCAGCAGAGTTATGCGGGCAAGGACAAGCGCCCGGCTGCGGCGCAGAGCCCGCAGGATCGCATCAACGCGGCTGCGCCCGGCTATTCGAAGCCCGCCTCCAATGCGCGCCCCGGCGTACCGAACAAGCCGGCGCCGAAGGTGCAGGGCTCGTACGCGGGCAAGGACAAGGCGAACCGACCCTCCACGGGCTCGATGCCGGGCACGCGTGACATGCCGAAGCCCGCGCAGAAGCCGATGCAGAAACCGGCCACGCGCGACCTGCCGAAACCCTCGCAGAAACCCTTGCCGAGCGGCGATCGCGGTTACGGTGCCGGCAATGCACAGCGGCCGTCGCCGCAACCCTCGGCCAAGCCAGCACAGATGAACCGTCCGTCACCCGGCATGCAACAGGGTGGCAACAAGGCGAACAAGGGCACTGCAATGTCGGGCGCAAACAGCAACCGCGGCAGCGCGGGCGCGGCGAGCCAGCGCGGCAAGCAGAGCATGCCGCAGGGCGCCCGCAGCAAGGGCGGTGGCGGTGGCGGCAAGAAGAAAGCGCGCTGAGCGAGGAACACCAACATGAACCACATCGAAATCAAGCTGACGCGTGCGCGTACTGTCGTCTCGCTGGTGGCGCTCGCATTGCTGGCCGTTGGCTGTGCCGGCAAGAAGGAAGAAGCTGCCGGCTTCGCAACCCCTGAGGCCGCGGTGGCTGCACTCGTCGCAGCGTTGGAGAAAGACGACACCGCGGCGATGGCCAAACTGCTGGGTCCCGGGACCGAGGACCTGTTGTCTTCGGGCGACCCCGTGGCCGACAAGGCGGACCGTGCCGATTTCCTCGCGTCGTACAAGGCGAAGAACTCACTCGCGGCGGACGGCGACAAGATGATGCTGACCGTCGGCGACAACGAGTGGCCGATGCCGATCCCGCTGGTGCAGCGTGACGGCAAGTGGGTCTGGGACGGCGCGGCCGGCGCAGACGAAGTGATCTACCGGCGTGTAGGCGAGAACGAGCTGGGCGCGATCGACGTGATGTACGGCTACGTGAACGCCCAGAACGCCTACGCGTCCGAGGGGCGTGATGGCGATCCGGCGGGTATCTACGCGCTGAAGCTGATCAGCGACGAAGGCATGCACAACGGTCTGTACTGGCCGACGGCTGAGGGTGAGACACCGAGCCCGGCGGGTCCGTTCGTCGCAGGGGCGGCGGAAGAAGGATATGCCGCGGGATCGGGACGCACGCCATACCACGGCTATTACTACCGCATGCTGTATGCGCAGGGAACGAATGCGAACGGCGGCGCCCGCGAATACTTCAAGGACGGCGTGCTGACCGAAGGCTTCGCGGGAATCGCGTGGCCTGCCGACTATGGCGCCAGCGGCGTGATGACCTTCATCGTCAATCAGGACGGCGTGGTCTTCCAGAAAGACCTGGGCGAGGACACGGCGACGGTGGTCGAGACGATCCAGAAGTTCGATCCGGATTCGACGTGGACCGCGATTGTCCCGCCGGATGTCGGCAGCGAAGCGCCGGCAACGAACGAGGCGGCTCCGGCCTCCTGAGTTCGATCCCTGACCGCATCGCAACGATGGGCGGCCTGCGGGCCGCCCATTTTTTTTGACGCGTCAGGAAGCAATGCAGGTCCGCGGAGACTTCGGCAGATCACGATGACGGGGTGAACGACCTGCCGGACAATGGCAACTTGTCGCAGGAGAAGAACGTGAGTGGCAATCCCGGCGCGCAGCGCATGACCCCCTCGGAAGCCCTGGTCGAAACGCTCGCTGCCAACGGCGTCACCGACGTCTTCGGCATCGTCGGCTCGGCCTACATGGATGCCCTCGACATCTTCCCGGCCGCCGGCATCCGCTTCATTCCGGTGGCGCACGAGCAGGGCGCAGCGCACATGGCCGATGGCTATGCCCGCGCCTCTGGTCGCCACGGCGTGTGCATCGCCCAGAACGGCCCCGGCATCACGAATTTCGTCACCGCCATTGCGGCCGCCTACTGGGCGCACTCACCGGTCGTCTTCATTACGCCGGAGACGGGCTCGATGACGATGGGGCTCGGTGGTTTCCAGGAAACGGAACAGCTGCCGATCTTCTCGAAGATCACCAGGTTCCAGGGCCACGTCAACAATCCAAAGCGCATGGCCGAGATCGCGGCCCGCTGCTTCGACCGTGCCATGCTCGAGATGGGTCCGGCACAGCTCAACATCCCGCGCGACTACTTCTACGGCGAATGCAATGCGGTGATTGCGCCACCCATGCGCATCGGTCGCGGACCGGGCGATGCCAGGGCATTGGATGAGGCGGCTGCCTTGCTCGCAAGCGCGAAATTCCCGGTCATCCTCGCCGGCGGCGGCGTCATCCTCGCCGAGGGTGCCAGGGAAGCGGTGCAGCTGGCCGAACTACTGCACGCGCCGGTCTGCAACAGCTACCTGCACAACGACTCGTTTCCCGCCTCGCACCCGCTCTGGTGTGGTCCGCTTGGCTACCAGGGCTCCAAGGCCGCGATGAAGCTGATTTCCCAGGCGGACGTCGTGCTCGCGCTCGGCACACGGCTCGGCCCGTTCGGCACGCTGCCGCAGCACGGCCTGGACTACTGGCCGGTCAGTGCGAAGATCATCCAGGTCGACGTCGACGCGAAGATGCTGGGGCTGGTCAAGCCGATCACGGTGGGCATCAATGGCGATGCGAAAGCCGCGGCGGCGGCGCTGCTCGAGCGTCTCGCCGGACGCACGCTCGCCTGCAGCGCGAACAAGGCCGAGCGCTCGCAGCGCATCGCGGCCGAGAAGTCTGCGTGGGAGCAGGAACTCGGCGCATGGACGCACGAGCGCGATCCGTTCTCGATCGAAGTGGCGAAGAGCTCGAAGTACATGCACCCGCGCCAGATGCTGCGCGAGCTCGAGCAGGCGATGCCGAAGAACGCGATGGTCTCGACCGACATCGGCAACGTCTGCTCGGTCGCGAATTCGTACCTGCGCTTCGAGCAGCCACGCTCGATGTTCGCAGCGATGAGCTTCGGCAACTGCGGCTATGCCTTTCCCGTGGCGTGCGGCGCCAAGATCGCGGCGCCCGATCGGCCGGCCATCGCGTACGTCGGCGACGGCGCCTGGGGCATCAGCCTCAACGAGCTGCTGACGTGCGCTCGCGAGAAGATCGGCGTGACGGTGATCGTCTTCAACAACGGCCAATGGGGCGCCGAGAAGAAGAACCACGTCGATTTCTACTCGCGGCGTTTCAATGCCGTCAATCTCGACAGTCCGAGCTGGGCGGCCGTCGCGAAGGCGTTCGGCTGCGAAGGGGTAACGGTCGACAGGCTGGCGGACGTCGGCCCGGCACTGCTGGCCGCGGTGAACGCGCAGTCTGAAGGCAAGTGCACCGTGATCGAGATGATGCTGACGCAGGAACTGGGCGATCCGTTCCGGCGCGACGCACTGTCGAAGCCGGTGCGCCACCTGGAGAAATACCAGGCGTACACCTGACGCCAGCCTGTCCTGCAGCAATGGGTCTACGATGCCGGATACCACCGTCATCGCTCTCCGGGTTTCGCCGTCACCATGCCTGTCGACACCAACCGCAAGAGCGGCGCCGTCCCCACCACCCGCCTGGGTCGGGCACTGCGCTTCGGCATGCTGACCGGCGAGCTCGCACTGTCCGCGGCTGTCGGCACGGCTCGCCAATGGTCGTCTGGCAAGCCCGTCGACCTGGCGGCATCGCTGCTCACCCCGGGCAATGCGGAAATGCTGGCGCGCAGGCTCGCGGTGCTGCGCGGACCCGCCATGAAGCTCGGGCAGCTGGTGTCGATGTCCGGCGAAGAACTCGTGCCCGAGGAGTTCCGCCGCGCACTCGACGTGCTGCGTTCGCAGGGCTATTCGATGCCCGACAGCCAGTTGCGTCGCGTGCTGGGCCGCGAATACGGCAAGGGCTGGCAGCAGAAGTTCGCGCACTTCGATTTTGCTCCGGTCGCGGCGGCCTCGATTGGCCAGATCCACCGTGCGCGGAAGCTGGGGGGGCGCGAACTCGCGCTCAAGATCCAGTATCCCGGCGTGGCGCGCAGCGTGGACAGCGACGTCGACAACCTCGCCACGCTGCTGCGACGCCTCGACTTCCTGCCGCTGCAGCTCGACGTGCCCGCGCTCGCGCGCGAGGCCAAGCGCCAGCTCAAGCTCGAGACGGACTACGAGAGCGAGGCCCGCCACCTCGAGCGCTACCGCAAGCTGGTCGCTGTCATGCCCGAGGTCGTCGTGCCGCGCGTCGATCGCTCGCTCACGACGCGGCACGTGCTGGCGATGGACTGGATCGAGGGTGAACCGCTGGAAGCCCTGGCGAGCGAGGCCGTGCCGCAGGCGCGGCGCAACGCCGTCGCCCGCACCCTGTACGAGCTGCTGTTCCGCGAACTGTTCGAGTTCCGCTTCGTGCAGACCGACCCCAACTTCGCGAACTATCTGTACCTGCCGGCAACGCAGCAGCTCGCACTGCTCGACCTGGGCTCCGCCGGCGAGTATCCCGCCGCGCTCGTTGCCAGCTACCGCGACGCCTGCCGCGCCATGCTCGCCGGCGACGACGACGCCCTGCGCCAGGCCATGTTCGCGATCGGCTACGCCCACCCGGACGATCCCGAAGCCATGATCCGCAATGCCGCGGACATCATCCGGCTCGCGTGCGAGCCGCTCGTGCAGCACGGGCCTTACGATTTTGCCGCGTCGGGCCTCGCCGTTCGCGCGCGCGACCTCGGCCTCGCCGTCGCTTTCGGCAAGGGCTTGCGCTCGCCGCCGCCCGCGACGATTTTCCTGCACCGCAAGCTGATCGGCACGTTCCTGATCTGCGCCAGGCTGCGGGCGCGCGTGAACGTGCACGCCATCATCGAAAAATTCCTCTGACCCCCGCTACAGGTCGGCGACCGGCCGGAACAGTTTCCTTGCGGTGCGCCCCACCATGCGGCACACGACGGCATCGAACGCGCCGCCGACGACGCCGCCGACGACGGGAATCGCTTTCGGAAACTGCGCGAGGCCGCGTTGACCGGCTTTCGTCAGCAACTGCAGGCCGATCCGCTTGTTGACCTCGACCAGGGCGCGACCCGGCACCTGCTTCATCGCCGACGCGGGCAGCTTCGAGCCCAGGTTGAGGCCGAGGTCCGACATCGCCTGCTTGGCGACGTCGCCGGCGAGACTGAGCAGGATCAGCGTTCGAACACGCTCCTCGGCGAGGTCGTGCCCGTAGATCCGCGCGATCGCGCCGGCCATGCGCGCCTGGATGAGCCAGGACGCGCCGAGCGCCGACGGGACACCCACCGGCAACGTGACGATGCCCCCGAGACCGGTGATGAATCCCGTCGTGAAGTTCTTGGTCATTTCCCACTTGATCAGCGCAGCCACGCGTTCGTCGTTGCTGTCGAAGTCGCGATCGATCAGGTACTCATCGGCCAGGTTCGCGGCGCTCGACAGCGGCGGGAAGCCTCCCAGCCCTTTCTCCAGCAGGTACTTCACCAGCTTGCCGGCGGACTCGTCGTTGGGGATGTCTGCAGTCATGAGGTACGTCTCGCTGGACTATCGACGCGCGTCGTCTGCGGCCGCATGCTAGAAGCAGACGGCCAGTGGTACTGGCTATGATCGCAGGACCCGGGGGGAGGTTGCGTGCTGAAGTGGAAATTGATGGTCTCGACCTTGCCGGTCGTGCTGGCCCTGCTCGGCCTCAAGCTGTTCCTCGAACGCGTGCTCGGTTTCGAGGGGCTGATCGATTTCTCGGACGTCGGCATCATCCTGACTTCCGGCGTATTCCTGATCGGTTTCCTGCTGGCCGGCACCATGGCCGACTACAAGGAAGCCGAGAAACTGCCGGCCGACCTGTCCTGCACCCTCGAGACCATCGAGGAGATCTTCGTGCTGGCGGCGACGGACCGACCGGCCCTCGACCTGGCCGACCTGCGCCGTGAACTGCTGCTGCTGACCGACGCGCTCCGGTCCTGGTTGCTGCGGCGCGTCTCCACGCTGGAGGTCTACGCCGCCATGACCCGGCTGAGCGAAGTGCTGCAGCAACTCGAGCGCGCCGGGGCCGGGCCGTATGCCTCGCGCGCCGTGCCGCAACTGCTGATGGTGCGAAGATGCATCAGCCGCATCGACGTAATCGTGCGCACCGGATTCCTGCCGCCCGCCTATGCCCTGCTCGAAGTGCTGATCGTGATGATCATCTCGCTGATGATGATTGCGCGCTTCAAGAGCGTGATTGCCGAGTCGCTGCTGGTGCCGTTCGTCGCACTGGTGAACATCTACATGCTGCGGCTCATCAAGGACGTCGACAACCCGTTCGACTTCAAGGAAGGCGCGCGGGACCAGAGCTCGGGCGAGGTCGCGCTGTTTCCGCTCGACGAGTACCGTGAGCGGCTGGCGGCACGGGTCGGTCATTGAAGCGGTCAGACAGCCCGCAGGCGCTGGTATTCGAAATTCACGCAACGAAGGGGGCAGACGCATGACGGCACCCGCATCTTTCGATCTTGCAGGCCGCGTGGCCCTTGTCACCGGCGGCAACCGGGGCATCGGCCGTGGTATCGCGCTGGGGTTCGCACAGGCTGGAGCGGCGGTGGCGATCTTCGGCCGTAACCAGGAAAAGAATGCTGAGGTGCTTGCCGAGCTGAAGGCTGCCGGGGTGCGCGCCATGGCGCTCGCGGTGGACGTGGCCCAGCGCGCTGCGCTCGAACCAGCGGTTCGGCGCGTCGAAGCCGAACTGGCCCGGTCGATATCCTGGTCAACAACGCAGGCATCGCGAACCTGAGCGGCGGCATCCTGCAGGAGACGCCGGAATCCTGGGACACTGTCATCGAGACGCAGCTCAACGCAGTGTTCCTGCTGTCGAAGCTCGCAGCGGCGTCGATGTCGGCACGCAAGCGCGGCAAGATCATCAACCTCGGCAGCATGTACTCCTACTTCGGCGCAGGACCGATTCCGTCCTACAGCGCCGCGAAAGGCGCGATCGTACAGCTCACCAAGTCGATGGCCATCGAGCTGGCGCCGCACGGGATCCAAGTGAACGCAATTGCGCCTGGCTGGGTCGAGACGGACATGACGGCGGTCGTCCGGACCCCGGACTTCAAGGCGATGAACGACGAGATCATCGCCAGGACCCCAGCGGGTCGTTGGGGCAAGACGGAAGAAATGGCGGGGACGGCGATCTTCCTGGCGTCCTCCGCGTCGGATTTCGTGACCGGCGAGACGATCCGCGTCGATGGCGGTTATGCCATTCGCTGAGTCCCTTTTTAATTTAGTGAAACTTCGGAACACATATTCGTTGTAATACAAAATATAGCTAATTGTTGATTTTCACTTAACAGAAGCTGCGCACGGACTAGCATCGTGCGATTGCTATACTCCCGCCCTTTGCGCGATCCCTCGAGCGTTCCCATGCCCAAAGTGGCCCAGCCTCCCCGCACCTTTCAGGACCTGATCCTGACCCTGCAACGCTACTGGGCGGAACGGGGCTGCGTCATCCTCCAGCCCTACGACATGGAGGTTGGCGCTGGTACGTTCCACACGGCCACGTTTCTGCGCGCGGTCGGACCCGAGCCCTGGAGCGCCGCGTACGTGCAGCCGTCGCGCCGGCCAACTGACGGTCGGTACGGCGACAATCCGTTCCGGCTGCAGCACTACTACCAGTACCAGGTGGCGATCAAACCCTCCCCACCCGACATGATCGAGCTGTACCTCGGGTCGTTGCGCGCGGTCGGCATCGACCCGCTCGTGCACGACGTCAGGCTGGTCGAGGACAACTGGGAGTCGCCCACGCTCGGCGCCTGGGGCCTCGGCTGGGAGATCTGGCTGAACGGCATGGAGGTCACCCAGTTCACCTACTTCCAGCAGGTGGGCGGCCTCGACTGCCGGCCCGTGATGGGTGAGATCACTTACGGGCTCGAGCGGCTCGCGATGTACCTGCAGGGTGTCGAGAGCGTGTTCGATCTCGTCTGGACCGACGGTCCGCTCGGCCGCGTCACCTACGGCGATGTCTACCACCAGAACGAGGTCGAGCAGTCGAAGTACAACTTCGAATACGCCGACGTCGACGAGCTGTTCCACCAGTTCGACGCCCATGAGAAGGAATGCCTGCGGATGCTCGAGGCGAAGCTCGCGCTGCCGGCCTACGAGCGGATGCTCAAGACCTCGCACACGTTCAACCTGCTCGACGCGCGCAAGGCGATCTCGGTGACCGAGCGTCAGCGGTACATCCTGCGGGTGCGCACGCTGGCTCGCGGCGTGGCCGAGGCGTACTACGCCAGCCGCGAGGCGCTCGGGTTCCCGATGCTGCAAAACAGGGGAGGCTCCCCTATTTTGCATGTCGATCCGCCGCTGCCCGAAAGGGGAACCTCCCCAATTTCCAGTGGAAATTGGGGAAGCTCCCCTACGGGAAGCCTGGCATGAGCGCCTCCCGCGATTTCCTGGTCGAGATCGGCACCGAGGAATTGCCGCCCAAGTCGCTGCTCAACCTGAGCGCGGCGTTTGCCGAAGGCGTGGCCAAGGGGCTCAAGGACGCGGGCGTCGCCTACAAGTCGCTCGAGGCATTCGCGACCCCGCGCCGGCTGGCCGTGCGCGTGAAGAAGCTCGTCGAACAGCAGCCGGACCGTCCGCTCGAGAAGCGCGGCCCGCCGGTTAAAGCCGCGTTCGATTCGAACGGTGCCCCGACGCAGGCAGCCCTCGCGTTCGCGCGTGGCTGCGGCGTCGACGTCTCGGCGCTGGAGAAGATCGAGACGCCCAAAGGCGAATGGCTCGTCTTCCGTGGCACCGAGACCGGTGCGCGCACCGTGAACCTGCTCCCCGCCATCGTCACGGCGTCGCTCGATGCGTTGCCGATCGCCAAGCGCATGCGCTGGGGCGCCGGCGAAGCGCTGTTCGTGCGTCCGGTGCACTGGGTGCTGATGCTGTGGGGCAAGGACGTCGTCGAGACGGAAATCCTCGGCCAGAAGGCGGGCAACGTCACCTTCGGCCACCGCTTCATGGCACCGAAGGCGCTCCGGATCTCGAGTCCGGCGTCGTACGTCGGGACGCTGCTCAAGCGCGGCAAGGTCATGGCGGACGTGAATGCACGGCGCGACAGCATTCGAGCCGGCGTCACCGCCGCGGCCGCGAAGCTGGATGGCATTGCCGTCATCGACGACGCGCTGCTCGACGAGGTCACGGGCCTGGTCGAATGGCCTGTCCCGCTGGCGGGACGCTTCGACCCGCAGTTCCTCGAACTGCCGGCCGAAGTGCTGGTCGCCACGATGCAGGAGCACCAGCGGTATTTCCCGGTGCGCGATGCGCAAGGGAAGCTGATGCCGTGGTTCATCACCGTTTCCAACATCGAGAGCCGCGAGCCTGCGCAAGTGATCGCGGGCAACGAGCGCGTCGTGCGTCCGCGCCTGACCGATGCCGCGTTCTTCTATAAGACGGACCGGCAGAAGCCGCTGTCCGCACACGTCGAAGCGCTGCAGCGCGTGACCTTCCAGACGCAGCTCGGCTCGCAGCACGACAAGTCGGAGCGCGTGCGCGCCCTGGCGAAATCGATTGCTGCGACCATCGGCAGCGACCCGGCCCTGGCCGATCGTGCCGCAGAACTCAGCAAGTGCGACCTGCTCACCCACATGGTGGGGGAATTCCCGGAGCTGCAGGGCCTGATGGGCCGGTACTACGCGTTGCACGATCACGAACCGGCCGACGTCGCCGAGGCGCTGCGCGAGCAGTACCTGCCCCGCTTTGCCGGCGACGACCTGCCGGTCACCGGCACGGGCATGGCGCTCTCGATCGCCGACAAGCTCGACACCATCGCGGGCATCTACGCGACCGGGCAGAAACCCTCTGGCACGCGCGATCCGTTCGGCCTGCGCCGTGCGGCACTCGGCTTGCTGCGCACGTCGATCGAGCGCGGGCTCGACCTCGACCTGCAGCAACTGATCAGCCAGGCCGTCGCCGCCGCGCGAGCCGACATGGCACGTGTGGCGACCGGGCAGGGCAAGCCGTTGGGCGCCATCGATGCAGGGAAACTGACGGCCGAGGTCTACGACTACGTGATCGAACGCCTGCGTGCGTACTACGTGGAAGGAACCGCCGATATCACTGTTTCGGTCGAAGCGTTCGACGCCGTGCTGGCGACTCGCCCGGCGTCGGCGCTCGATTTCGATGCCCGGCTGCGCGCACTGGTGCAGTTCCTGCAGTTGCCGGACGCAACGAGCCTCGCGGCGGCCAACAAGCGCATCGCCAACATCCTGAAGAAGGTGGCGGAGCCCGTTGGCGAAACGGTCGACGAGTCGCAGCTCATCGACCCCGCGGAACAAGTGCTGGCCGAGCAGGTGGTGGCAATTGCGCGCGAGGTCGAGCCGATGTTCGCGGCTCGCGACTACACCCCGGCGCTGCAGCAACTCGCGGCCTTGCGCAAGGCGGTCGATGATTTCTTCGATTCCGTGATGGTCAATGCGGACGATCCGGTCCTGCGCGCGAATCGACTGGCGCTGCTCAATCGCATGCGTGGCCTGTTCATGCGCGCGGCCGACCTGTCGCGGTTGCCGGGCTGACGCCGATGCTGCAATGGGTACGCTCGGTGATCTACACCGTGCTGCTGTTCCTGGTGACGGGCTTTTTCGGCGTCATCGTGCTGCTGTCGGCGCTGCTGCCGCTCAGCATCGAGCAGCGCTACGTGATCCCGCGCAGCTGGGGCCTGTTCCTGACGTGGCTTGCCAGGGTGGTATGTGGCCTCGGCTACACGATCGAAGGGCAGGAAAACCTGCCGTCGCGCCCGTTCATCTCCCTGTGGAAACATTCGTCAGTGTGGGAAACGCTGGCACAGATGTTCATCGTGCCGCCGGCTTCCTGGTCGCTCAAGCGCGAAGTCATCTGGATCCCGATCGTCGGCTGGGCGGTCAGCACCTTCAAGCCGATCGCCATCAACCGCAGCGCCGGCCATTCGGCCGTGAACCAGATGGTGCAGCAGGGCCGCGAACGCCTGGCCTCGGGCATGGGCGTGATCGTGTATCCCGAAGGCACGCGCATGGCGCCGGGGCAGACGCGCAAGTACGGCATCAGCGGTGCCTTGCTGGCCTGCGAGACCGGCGCACCGGTGGTGCCGATCGCGCACAACTCCGGGTATTTCTGGCGCCGCCGCAGCCTGCTGAAGAAAGCCGGCACGATCCGTGTCGTGATCGGCCCGCCGATCGACCCGACTGGACTTACGCCGCGGGAAGTGAACGAGCGAGCGCAGCAGTGGATCGAGGCCAAGGTCGCCGAGATCGTGGCGCAACCTGGTGGTCAGCCGCGCTGATCACTTCTTCTTTTTCTTCCTCGGTTCGACGGCGACTCGGGATCTCGACTTCAACTTCGGCACCGGCAGCGCGTCCGCGGTTGCACGCACGATCGCCGCAGCAGCTTCCGCATCGTCGAGCTGCGCATCGATCAGGTAGTACGGCTTCGCTCCAGGATAGGGTGGCGCCTCTTTGACCCGGTCAAGCAGTGCCTTGCCGGCGTCCGTCGGCTTGAGGAAGAACTGGTTGTCGCAGACGAGCGCAACGACCTTGCCGTCGCAATAGACGGCAAACTCGCCGAACATCCGACGGTACGACACCTGGCCAGCACCGCGGATCTGCTCGCAGACGTACTCCACGAAGCCGATGTCCGATGCCATGGCGACCTCCGCTACCCGCTGGGGAATCAGGATAGGTACTTTCGCTCATAAACGGCCAGGTGTACCGTTGGTCTAATTGCCGCCGACGCCCACAGGCGGTCATTTACAACCGAGGAATTCGTACGATGAACAAGCTCTCGATTCTTGCACTCGCGTCCGCCCTGGCGTTGATCGCCGGCCCGTCCTACGCGGGCGACGCCGCCGCCGGTAAGGCAAAGGCCGAAGAGGCTTGCGTTGACTGCCATGGCGACGACGGCAAGGGCGACGACGACAATGCGGCCATTGCCGGCATGTCGGTCGCGGACTTCACCAAGGCGATGACCGAGTACCAGGACGGCACGCGGACCAAGGACGCGAAGATGGCAAAGGCCGCGAAAAAGATGACGGCGGCCGACGTTGCCAACCTGGCTGCGTATTACGCGAAGCTGCCGAAGTAAGCCGACCCTTTTTCCGGGGATGGCTGAGGGCCCTCACTGAGGGCCCTTTTCGTTGGCGTGAAGTCTATCAAGATAAGATTGATAACAGCCGGGGAAATATAAGAATACCATCGTCATCATCAATTTCTGATGATGTCTAAATGGCTGCTGCCGAGGCCGCTCTGACA
>CAVOWK010000027.1:0-28955 GCA_963700045.1 uncultured Gammaproteobacteria bacterium | reverse complement strand
ACGGCAGTTCGTTGCCCTTGCGTACCGTACGCAGGGCGAAGCTCGATTGCACGCGCGCGACACCGGGCAGGCGCGTGAGGTGCTGGCTGTGCAGGCGCTCGAAGTCGGCTGGGTCAGACACCACCACGCGCAGCAGGTAATCCTGCTGGCCCGTCATCAGGTAGCACTCCATGACTTCGGGGACGCGCTTCACCGCTTCTTCGAAGGCGGCAAGATCGGCCTGTTCCTGCCGGTTGAGCGTGATGCTCACGAACACGTTGCCCGGCAACCCGACCCTGGCCTGGTTCACGAGCGCCACATAGCGGTCGATGACGCCCGCCTCTTCCAGCGCGCGCATCCGGCGCAGGCAGGCCGACTCGCTCAGGTGCACCTGCTCGGCCAGTTCGCGATTGCTGAGGCGGCCATCCCGCTGCAGGGCAGCGAGAATCTGGTTGTCGACCCGATCGAGCTTCATTTTCGCAGTATCTGCTGATTCTTGACGCTTTTAAAGCAATAACTTGCTTCGTCGGCCTCGTTCGAGCCCGACTTCGCACGATTCCACGCCTCGCCGACCACTATGCTTCCGCGATGCGCCTGCTCATGGCGCACCACACAATCAGGGCGGGGAGACAGTCATGCGCATCGGCGTGCCGAAGGAAATCAAGGTCCACGAATACCGGGTCGGCCTGGTGCCGGCAGCGGCTCGCGAACTGGTCGAGGCCGGACACGAAGTGCTGGTGCAGACCGGCGCGGCGGATGGCATCGGTTTCTCCGACGCGGACTACCTGCGCGTCGGCGCAAAGATCGCCGCGACGGCCGCAGAGATCTTTGCGGCGAGCGACATGATCGTGAAGGTGAAGGAACCGCAGCCGCAGGAATGCGCGATGCTGCGCAAGGGACAGATCCTGTACACCTACCTGCATCTCGCGCCGGATCCCAGGCAGACCGAGGCGCTGGTGAAATCGGGCGCGACCTGCATCGCGTACGAAACGGTCACCGCGCCGGACGGCTCGCTGCCGCTGCTCACGCCGATGAGCGAGGTCGCGGGCCGCATGTCGATCCAGGTCGGCGCCTACTGCCTGCAGAAGGCCAATGGCGGCCGCGGTATCCTGCTCGGCGGCGTGCCGGGCGTGGCGCCCGCCAAGGTCGTGATCCTGGGCGGCGGCGTGTCGGGCACGCATGCGGCCGAGATGGCCGTGGGCCTGCGCGCTGACGTCACGGTGGTCGATCGCTCGGTGAAGCGATTGCGCGAACTGTCGTCGATCTTCGGCGCGACGCTGCGCACCGAGTACTCGACTCAGGAACACATCGACACGCTGGTGATGGAAGCGGACCTGGTGGTCGGCGCGGTGCTGATCGCCGGCGCCGCGGCGCCCAAGCTCGTCACGCGCGACATGGTGCGCCGCATGAAGCCGGGCTCGGTGCTCGTCGACATCTCGATCGACCAGGGCGGCTGCTTCGAGACCAGCAAGGCGACGACGCACGCCGATCCCACTTACGTCGTCGACGACGTGATTCACTACTGCGTCGCCAACATGCCGGGCGCAGTGCCGCGCACGTCGACGTTCGCGCTCAACAACGCGACGCTGCCATTCGCGCGCAAGCTGGCGGACCTCGGCTGGCAGAAGGCGCTGCGCGCCGACCCGCACCTCGCGAACGGCCTGAACGTGCACGAGGGCCAGATCACGAATGCGGCCGTGGCGAAGGAACTGGGCTACAAGCACGTCCCGGTGGCCGCCGTCCTGCAGTAGGCAGCGGTCTAGGAGCCGTCCCACGAACGCGCTAGGCTTCGGTCATGAAACTCCCAGCCCTGCGCTTCGACGGCAAGACCGTCCTCGTCACGGGTGCCTCGAGCGGTATCGGCCGCGAAACGGCGCTCGCCTTCGCCGCTGCCGGTGCCAACGTCGTCCTCGTCGCCCGCCGGGCCGCGGCACTTGGCAAGGTGGCGAGCCAGGCGCGCACGGCCGGCGCCGAAGCGCTCTCGGTCGCAACCGACGTCACCAACCCCACCGCCGTTGCCGCGTGCTTCCGCAAGGCCGTGCAGCGCTTCGGTAGCGTCGATATCGTCGTCAACAACGCGGGCGTGCTGCTGCCGGCGAAGGTCGTCGACCTGGACCCCGCCGACCTCCAACGCATGCTCGACGTCAATCTCTTCGGTGCACTGCACGTCCTGCAGGCGGCCGTGAAGCAGATGCAGAAACAGGGCTCGGGCGGCCACATCGTCAACGTCGCGTCGCTCGCGGGCCGTCGCGGCTTTTCACCGCTCGGCGGTTACTGCGCGAGCAAGTTCGCACTCGTCGGGCTGACCGAAGCGCTGCGCACGGAACTGATGGGCAGCAACGTCGGCGTGTCGCTGGTGCTGCCGGGCGTCATCGACACGCCGATGGCCGAAGCCGCGGCGCTCGACCCGACGACCGAAGGTTTCTGGCCGAAAGCGCTCAACATGCCGGCCGCGTGGGTCGTGTGGGCCGTGTTCGCGGCCGTCCGCCTCAAGCTGGCTGAAGTGGCAGTGCCTCCGGGTGGCGCGCTGCTCGAAAAGCTGGGCGCCCTCGCCCCGGGAGCCACCGACATCCTGGTGCGCGGCGCGATGGGCCTGGCCCGTCGCTCGACGCGCCGTTCGACGCGAGGACGCACGAACTAGTTCGCGCCTCCTTCCGACCCTTCCCATCCTTCCTGACCCTTCCGACCCTTCCTGACCTTCCGACACCCTGAGAAGACCGCCCATGCCTGAGCCCTTTGCCAACCTCGCCATCGAGCGTGATGGCGGCATCGCCACGCTGTTCCTCGACCGTCCCGAAAAGCTGAACGCACTGCATCGCGCGCTGTGGCACAGCATTCCCGAGGCAGTGGCTGCACTCGATGCCGACGCCGACGTGCGCGTGATCGTGCTCGCCGGCAAGGGCAAGGCCTTCTGCGCCGGCATCGACCTGATGGACCACGCGCAGGGTCTCGGCGGTGGCGGTTCGCTGACGGGCGGCGCAGGCTCGGCGGTCGCCAGGCGGCGCCAGCTGTACGACGACATCCGCGCCTACCAGGACACGTGCTCGTGTTTCGCCAATACCAACAAGCCGGTGATCGCGGCCGTACACGGCGCGTGCATCGGCGCGGGGATGGACCTGATCACCGCGTGCGACATCCGGCTGGCTTCGGCAGAAGCGACGTTTTCGGTCCGCGAGACGCGCATCGCGATGGTGGCCGACGTCGGCTCGCTGCAGCGACTGCCGCGCGTGATCGGCGACGGCGCCGCACGCGAATGGATTTTCACCGGCGGCGACTACAGCGCACAGCGTGCGCGCGAGGTGCAGCTGCTCAACGACGTGCTGCCGGATCCGGCGGCACTGATGGTGCGCGCGCATGAACTGGCCGCGCCATCGCGGCGAATTCACCGCTCGCCGTGCAGGGTTCGAAGCACGTGCTGGGATACGCATCGCGCCGCGAAGTGGACGCCAACCTCGATTACGTCGCCGTGTGGAACGCGGCGTTCCTGCACTCGGAGGACCTCGGCGAGGCGATGCAGGCTTTCATGCAACGGCGACCGCCGGTCTTCCGCGGGCAATAGGCCGCGGGAAGGGGTCCGGCAGTTCCGTCAGCCATGCCGTGCCAAGTCCTCGGTGTCGTACCAGCCGCGGGACACTTTCACCTGCAGGTCGTCGCTGAGGTACCACTCTTCCCAGCCATGCACGGTGAGGGCATTCGCCGTCTTCGCCGCGTACCCCGTGGAAGTCCACGGGTAGATGACATGAGACCCGAAGCGGCGGACTCCGTCGCAGTTGAGCTTCATGATGCCGGCAGCCGAACTGGTTGAAGCGATTCTCGTGGCTGGCGGTGCCGTGACCGTATCTCGACGTATTGACGAAATGCGGGCGCCGGTCCGAACATTGAAAGGCACTCGATGAGAAGATCCTTAGGTGTCAGACCTGGATTTTTCAAAGCCCCCAGTGCGGCGCGCCGGCCGGTTGCCGGCCTACCGATTCAGGAGCAAGTCGTGACCGCGTACAAAGACCAGATTCAAGGCCGCATGAAAGAAGTGCAGGGCAAGATCAAGGAAGCCGCCGGCAAGCTCGTCGGCAATAAGGAGCTTCAGGCAAAAGGCAAGGCTCAGAAGACTCGCGGGAAGGCGCAGGCGAAGTTTGGCGACGTCAAACAGAAACTGAAGACCACGAAGAAGAAGGCCACGAAGAAGCGGGCCGCGAAAAAGAAGGCTGCGAAGAAGAAGTAACGCTGCCTGACGTCGGCCCACCATTCTCCGCGGCGAGCGTCGCCCGACCCGGCAAAGCGGCGCGCCGCGCGGGAGACTTGCGCATGCGACAAGCGCAGAGTGTACGTGGGTCCAATCTTTCGGTCCCCGCCCCCCCTGACCCTGCCTGCGCACTCAGGGTGAGTGACGGGAATCGTGCCGCTTATGCTAACCAGCGCAAAGACCCACAGCGCTGACACGGGAAGCAATGCAATCCGGTCGCGGGTGATTCACCGTCCGCGGCCGCTGCGGCATTACTTCTGCCTGATCTCGAGGTCGTTGCGCGCGTCTTTTACGCCGTCAACGGAGCGCGCCACCTTCGTGGCCTGTGCTTTCTGCTGGGCGTTGTCGACGAATCCGCCGAACTGCACGACGCCGCGACAGGTTTCGACGTTGATCTGCCCGGCCTAGGTCACCGGATCGTCGATCAGGGCGACCTTCACCTTGGACGTGAGCACGCGGTCGTCTATGACCTCGCCGGCCGACTGTTGGGTGCGGGTGGAGGTGTGGACCGGTCCTGAAGAAGTCGCGACGGCGCGCGACGCAACCCCCGAAGTCGGCAAGAAGGCGGCGTCGGCACCGGGATCAATTTGTGTTCGGTACCGGACAGAGAGGGAGTCCGGGCTGCACAGTGAGACACCGAGTGGACTCTTGATCCAGCCTGCGCTGGAGTCGCGCGTCCACTCGATGGTTCCTGCTCAGTCGTCAGATGGCGGTCCCGCGGGGACCGCCAGTCTCGACTTACTTCCCGTCGCGATCAGAATCCCCAGGCGTCGCGCGTTCAACGAAGTCGCTGACGTGCTGCCAGGCGTCACGGGTCGCGTGCTTGGCGTTCTCCCACGTCAACCTGGACGTGCCTTTGACGCGGTCCCAATCGCGCATCAATTCGGGTTCCGCCTGTTCGAACGAGCGGCCATCGTAGCGTCCGTACGCATCGACACCGTAGCGGTAGGCGGGACCATACTCGTCAAAGGTTGCCCCGCGGGTGACGTACGGCCGACTCGAATAGTTCGCGCGCCAGTACGCTTCCTCGGCGGTCGGGTCGATTGCCTTGGCGATCTTGTTGCCAGCCACACCGCCAGCCACGGCGCCTGCCACCGCGCCGATCACCGTGCCCACCGGGCCCGCCACCGTTCCTGCCAGTGCGCCCGCTGCGGCGCCACCGGCCGCTGCGCCGAGCCCGGTTCCAACCGGGTGCGCGCCGAGCGGACCGGCGGTCGGAGGCGGGTTCGCAGTCTTGTTCCGTTCGCGTTCCAGAATGGTGCTAGTCATCTTCGTCTCCAACGAATGTTCCGAACGATCACGTCATCATCGACCGTGAAACACGCGTGCGGATGCACAACGACAAGCGGTGGGGCGAGTCACCTGGAGATGCCCGAAGTCGCATGCACGCGAATCACACATCACATACAGTCGCCAGGAGCACATCCGAAGCAAGTTTCGCTGCCCTGCCGCCATGATCCGACGCGGTAAGGACAGTATCCGAGACCGTTTTCCGCTTGTCGGTGCAGTGGACAACGCAGGCCTGCGCCAGACGGCATGCGCGACAGCAACTGTCTGCCAGTCATACGTCGCACGTGCGGATTCCTGATTCGTGGGCGCAACTGGCAGCTGGTTGGTCTACCCGGAAGCCCGGTTGGGAGCTGGAATCAGTTGAGGTCGCGGCGGATCTTGAGCCAGGCCGGGTGGCTGGCGAGCCTTACCGTGCCACGATGGAATCGAAAGCGGCGGCCTTACTCGGGCCGGTCCGAGCCGTTGCTCTCGACCCAGCGCAGCAGGAAGAAGTTGATCAAGCCGATCACGGCCATGCCGGCGATCATTGCCGGGTAGGCTGTGCGCCAGTGCTGAGGGCCCGTCATCATGCTCCATTCCGACATGCCGCCGACACCGGCGATCAGCGTCAGCGGCATGAAGATGGTCGTGATCAGCGTCAGGCGCCGCACCTTGCGGTTCGTGCGGTTGCCGCCCGGGCCATCTGGTTGTTGATCAGCGAAAGGTACATCTCGGTCAGGCTGGTTACGATGTCGCGGTTGATTTCGATGAGCTCGAAGAACTTCGCGAGATGGTCGTAGATGTCACGGAAGTAGTAGATCGAGGCTTCTGAGACGAAAGGACAGTCGCGCCTGCAGATCTTTATCAGGACTTCACGTTCGTGATAGAGGCCTTTGCGCAGCGCGAGCAGCGCTCGTCGCAGGTACATCAGGTCCTGCAGGTTGAACGCGGGCGCGTTGGCCAGCATCGCCTCCTCGGCGGCGCTGATGTCGTCCTCCAGCGCTTCGATCGTGCCGAATTTCCCGTCGACCGCAAAGTCGAGGATCGTGTGCAACAGGAAGTCCGGCCCTTTGCGCGCGGTGTCCAGGTCCTGGCGCACCCGCTCTTCGAGCCGCTCGTGAAACCCTCGTTCTGTGTTTCCGCGGCCGCTGACCGAGACGAGAAAATTCTTCCCGAGAAAAAAGTCCATCTCGTCGGTCGCCAGCCGCCGCTCGCCGTAGCCGTAACTGTTGACGAGAACGAAGGCATTGTTGGGAAAGAGATCGATCTTCGGCACCTGCTGATCGTCGAAGCAGTCTTCGATCGAAAGCGAGTGGATGCCGAGCGGGCCGACGAGCGCATCGAGTTGCGTCCGCGTCGGATCGACATAGTCGAGCCAGACGTAGCCGTCCGTCGCGAGCGCGCCGAGCGCGGCTTCGAGCGACGGCAGCGCTTCGAGCCCACCGTCCGGCACAAGGTGAAAGAATCGGGCTTCTCCCAAGACCAACTCCTCGCTGTTCGACGTCCCCCCGCTTTCAGCAGCAGGTTGATTTAGAGTTTTCCGGCATTGTAAGCGGCCTCGCGGCCAGTTGCTTTGCGTACTGAGCGGGCGTCAGCCCGCCCAGTGATCTCTTCGGTCGCTCGTCGTTGTATTCCTGGCGCCACGCCTCGATCACCTCTTTGCCAGGAGGCTGCGCTCGCTTATCGGACTAGGATTCTACAAGCCTCCGGATCTGTTCTTGAGCGCCCGCTAACGTCGCGACAATCTGCGTTCTTGGGTCAGATCCGATCCGCTCTTTCGCCTCATTCAGGTCGCCAGTTGAATTCCACAAGCCCACGACCAGATTCAATTCCGGAAACCGGCGACGTAGACGCATTCGCAGGCGGCGAGCGTGCGCCACGGCCGCCGGCGGTGCGGCGGATATGCAAACCACATCCGGTTTGCGGCGTTCGACGTAATCGACCAGTTCGCTGGCCGCGGCCATCGCCGTAGTCGGGGCGGCCTCCACGACACAGCCGCGAATGTTCACGATTTGCGCGAGCATCATGCCGGCTAACTCATCCCCCTCACCGTGAGCCGGCAGGCAGAGGACGCAGAGCCCAGGCGGACCGGCCCGACCAGCAATACTGGAAACTGCCTCCACCTCTTTCATGTCCTCGTTGCTCTCCTGCTCCTGAAGTTCCTGCTTGCGCTCACCCCGCTCCTGGATCATGGATTTCAGAGTCTGCAGAATGAACTTGTGCCGGGTCTCCTCGATCTCGCCCCGACGCCAATGCGTTTCGACTGAAACCAGTGCCGGGATCAGCACCGTGTCGTAGACGTCGACGAGCGATGCGCGCTTGAAGTATTCGTCGAGCAGTTCGGCCGCCTCTTCATCGTCGCCCGCCAGGAGCCGCTGATAGACTCGCTTCGCTGGCTCGAACACCGGTTTGTCACCCAGCAGTGTGTTCAAGAAGGAAAGCTGGGGAACGTGCTTGCCGACCACCAGCAGACACACGGTCAGTGGGGTCGCCAGCAGCAGTCCCACCACACCCCACAACCAGGTCCAGAAGACAGCCGCCAACAGCACCGCGACAGCCGACACACCGGTGCTCTTGCCGTAGAGCCACGGCTCCAGGACATTGTTGGTGAAGAGTTCAAGCACCACGAACAGCGCGATCGTAAGGCCCGGCGCCACCCAGTCGCCTGATATGGCCATTGACAGGCCAATCGGCATTGCAGCGGCAAGCCACGGGCCGAGGTAGGGAATGAAACGGAGGACCGTCGCCAGGATTCCCCACAGAATCGGGTTGGGCACGCCGATCAGATAGAGCCCGACACCGACGGTGGTGCCGAAAATGACGTTGACCAGAAACTCCGTCGCGAGGTACCGACTGACCCGTGTGCCGGCTTCTTCCAGCACCTGAGTGGTCAGTGACACTTGGCCCTGTCCTACCAGGAGGATGAACCGATCGCGCAGGTCGTCCCGACGGATAAGGAAGAACACGACTAGAATGATCACCACACCGATCGATCCCAGTACCTGCAGCACCGTACCAAACATGCTGCCAAAGACTTGCAGCGGACTCGCCGGCGAGGAAATGATCCGGACCGAATAGGGCCATTCCTTGGTTCCCTGCGGGACCTGCGCCAGTTCAACGGGCGACAGGTTCTCGCTCATTCCCTGGGCCGTTCTTGTGACCCTGCCCAGCGTGGCGCTGACATAAGCATTGGCCGATTGCAGCTTCGCTTTCAGATTTGTCTCGTATTCGGGCATCCTGGGCGCCAGGTCAGACACTTGAACGACCGCCATCCACGTTGCGCCGCCGAGCACCGTGAAACCAACGAGTGCCGTTACTGCAACGGCCGGGACGCGACCGAGCCAGTGTCGCTCCAGCCAGTCACACACGGGGCTCAACAGGAAGCTCAACAACACCGCGAGCGTGATGGGAACCAGCACACCCTTGGCCAGGTAGAGCGCAGCAACGATCACCGCGATCGACGCCAGCATCCGGGCCGACTTGGCAAGAGGATCAGTGGGTGCCACAGGATTTGCTGCAGACGATCTCAATCATTTCCAGCTGCCTGGACAACCAGCCCCGCTGGGCGATCAGACGCATGGCCAACTTTTCGCATGAGTATCCGTCACAGACCCGGGAGACGGTAGGCCCACCCTTTGGTCTGCACAACAGCCCGGTTCGGACGCGACTCACCGCCCAGGAACGATGCGATGCCCACGAGGCCATCGCAACCGACGATGGCCGTTTCGGCCGCCGCGCCGTCGGCCATCAGGTGCTCGAACGAAACGATCGCCGTGGTGGGGAAGTACGCGTATTCGAACTGGACGCCCGGCTCATACAGCGTTGCATTGAGCGGCAGGAAGACCGGCTGGAGGTTCCGCCGCAGCCGCTCCCATTCGAGCTCCGGAAGCACCGCCAGCAAGTTGTTCTGGCGAGCATCCGCCGGCGAGTGAGCGCACGGCATGAGACACTCCTTTGCGCCTACTGGCGTGAGGATAGCGAAGCAGCGAACCAGAGTTAAGTCGCGACTCTACGTACCTTAGCGTACGCAAGGGCTTGTTGGTTGCGAGCCGTTCGCATTGGTCGGCCATTTCCTCGTCCGCTCGCCGATCAGCTTCGACGAGAATCTCGCAGTGCCGCCATGCTCCGATGCAGCGCCTCTGCGGACAAGGGTGTTGCTGCACCCGCCGTGGGACGAGCGCACCAACACGAATCGATGACAGAGCCATTGAAGTTGGCGACTTCGTTCCGATGAACCCCTATCCCCTAACCCGCCGTTGCCGCCCTCACGCACTTCGCGCCTGAGCAGCGGCAACCGCCGCATCCCGCAGCTCGCGCCGCAGGATCTTGCCGACGTTGCTCTTCGGCAGCTCGTCGCGGAACTCGATGTACTTCGGCTTCTTGTAGCCCGTGAAGTTCTCCTTGCAGAACTCCATCAGCTGCTCGACCGTGAGCGCGGGGTCCTTGCGCACGACGAACACCTTGACGGCCTCGCCGGATTTTTCATCGGGCACGCCGACGGCGGCGCATTCCACGACGCCGGGATGCGTCGTGATCACCTGCTCGATCTCGTTCGGATACACGTTGAAGCCCGACACCAGGATCATGTCCTTCTTGCGGTCAACGATCCTGATGTAACCGCGCTCGTCCATGATGCCGATGTCGCCCGACTTGAAGAACCCGTCGGGGGTCATCACTTTCGCGGTCTCGTCCGCACGGTTCCAGTACCCCGCCATCACCTGCGGGCCGCGAATCGCGATCTCGCCCGGCTGGCCGAGCGGCAAGACCTGTCCCGCATCGTCGAGAATCTGGATCTCCGTGCTCGGGAACGGCAGGCCGATCGTGCCGTTGTATTCACGGTTGAGGATCGGATTGCACGTCGCGACCGGCGACGTCTCCGAGAGGCCGTAGCCCTCGATGATCGGCACGCCGGTGAGCGCCAGCCACTTCTCGCTGGTCGCCTTCTGCACCGCCATGCCGCCGCCGTTCGCAACGCGCAGGCTCGAAAAATCGAGCTTGCGGAAGTCCTCGCTCTGCAGCAGCGCGTTGTAGAGCGTGTTGACTCCCGGCAGCACGTTGAACTTGTACTTGCCCAGCTCCTTGACGAAGCCCGCGATGTCCCGCGGGTTGGGGACCAGCACGTTGAGCGTGCCGATGCGCATGCCGAAGAGGCAGTTCACGACCAGCGCGAACACGTGATACAGCGGCAGCGCGCAGATGTAGACGAACTGGCTCGGCACCGGCCCGCGCGACGTGTCCTGCAGCGCGGGCACGATCCAGGCTTCCATCTGCAGCACGTTGGCGACGAGGTTGCCGTGCGTGAGGGCGGCCCCTTTCGACACACCGGTGGTGCCGCCCGTGTATTGCAGGAATGCGATGTCCCGCTGCGTGACGGCGACGGGCTCGAGCTTGCGGCGCGCGCCGGCATCGAGCGTCTCGGTGAACTTGACGTGCCCTGGCAGCGAATACCCCGGCACCATCTTCTTCAGCCGGCGCACCGCGAAATTGACGATCGCGCCCTTCGGGAACCCGAGCATTTCGCCGAGGGACGCAATGACGACTTTCCTGACCGCCGTGCGCGCAATCACCTGCTGCAGCGTAGCGGCAAAATTCTCGAGGATCACGATCGCTTCGGCGCCGGAGTCCTTGAGCTGGTGCTCCAGCTCGCGTGGCGTGTACAACGGATTGACGTTGACGACGACATAGCCGGCGCGCAGCACGCCCGCCAGTGCGATCGGGTACTGCACCACGTTCGGCATCATGATCGCGACTCGCGCACCCTTGGCGAGGCCCAGCGACTGCAGCCAGGACGCGAAGGCCGCGGAGTAGCGGTCGATTTCACCGAAGGTGAAGAACCGGTCCATGTACGCGTACGCGTTGCGCGACGCGTGCTCGCGGAAACCGTGGTCGATCAGGTCGACGAGCGAGGAATACTGTGAGAGGTCGACGTCGTGCGGGACGCCGGGCGGATAGTGCTTGAGCCAGAATCTTTCCATGACTGCCTCCCCCGAAGCTGACGATCGTCGGTACGGCTAAGGCCGGGGCCGCGCGACGATCGGAACGTTGCAGAGATCGATGTAGCCGGCCGGAACCAGGTACCAGTCGTCGCGACGGTTGCGTCGCGCCTCGACCAGCTGGCGGAACCGTTCGGTGTCGGTGCGCAGGATTTCGAGGTTCTCGCGCTCCGCCGCCGGCACGTCCGCCGCGACAAGAACACTCGTGATCGGCACGTACTGTTCGGCCTTGTCGTAAAAACCCATCGGACCGGATCCGCGCGGTTGCGTGGCCAGGAGTTCCATGCCTTTTACGACTCGCCCCACCAGCGCAATGTTGCGATCGAGCTGGCGCGGAGCATGGCCCGTGACCACGTACAGTTCCGCGCCGCTGCCGCTGTCGGCCTCGTTGCCGCGGCCGGCACCTACCATCCCGTAACAATGGGCCAGCCATGCTTCGCCCTTGGCCGGGTCGCGCCCGACGGGGAAACCCTGGCTGAAACCGACCTCAGGCGCGTAGCCATCGCGGTCCGGCAGCGGCTCGAAGGGCAGCGCGGGCGTCAACTTGACCGTGAACTCGGGCGGCAGTTTGTCGCGGGCCGTACCGAGGCTGCGCTTGCCGTCCGGGTCACCCCACTGCACGACGAAATTGTCCTGGGAGCGGACGATTGCAAGGCCGTCGAAATATTTCCCGCGCGCGAGCCGGCGCAGATTGTCCACATGTTGCGGTGCAAAGGCCGGCGCGAGCTCGATCACCACCCGGCCCTGCCGCAGCTGCAGGTAGAGCGTGTTCTCGGGATCAAGGGGGCGCCAATCGGCAGGCGTGGTGGCCGCCAGGACTTCGCTCATCGTGCGCGGAGGCGAACTCGGTGCGGGAGCCGCCGGTTCGGCTGCAAAGGCCGGGGCAGCAGCCAGCGCGATCGCCAGGGCAATTGCGCCGCATGGAGCCGCGATCATGGCTGCTGCCGCTGGATTCATGACTCAAAATCTACAGGGTGCGGGGGACGAATCAAGCAGAGAATTCCGCAGGCGGGCTATGATTTCAACCGTGGAGATCGTCCCTTGCTTGCCAATCCTCGAGAGGTCTTCGCAGTCATGCTCGTCAAGTTTTCGACCAAATTCGGCCAGCTCGTGATGCAGGGTGAACCGGCACTGGCGCTCATCAGGCTGGGCGGTCACTCGGGCACGGTGCCAAGCGCCGTGCTGGCGGCGGACCTGCCGGGATTCCTGGCGAAGCTGCGGGCTGGCCTTGAACTGCAGGGCGACCAGGTGTCGCCACCGCCCCCGGCCAGAGAGCCGGGAGTCGCCTGGGAAGACGAAGAGGAGCCGCGCGAGCGGCCCATCAAGCTCCGCCTGCGCGCTGTTCCACTGCTCGACATGCTCGACACGGCGATCAAGCAGCAGTCCGACCTGCTCTGGGAAAAGGCCTGAGGTCCGCGGCATGGGTCTCGCTGCGCGCTGAACCGTGCTTGGTTTGCGGTGAAACGACCGCCGGCCCGGGTTGGGGCCGCCGCTCCCGTCAGGTAACCTTGTCGGCCCGTGCCCGGCACGACCCCCACCTCTCGAGGATCGACGCGTCCATGAAGACCCTGCTGGCCACCGCTGGCGCCTTTGCGCTGCTCACCGCCTCCATGACGAACGCTGCCGAAATGAAAGCTGCCGCCGACGCCGTATCCCCTCTGCTCGCGCCCTGGGTCGGGCCGTACGGCGGTGTGCCGCCGTTCGACAAGGTCAAGGTCGTCGACCTGAAGCCCGGACTCGAAACCGGCATGGCCCAGCAGCTCGCCGAGATTGACCGGATCGCGAACGACCCGGCCGCGCCGACGTTCGAGAACACGATTGCAGCGATGGAGCGCACCGGTCGCACGCTCGATCGCGTCGGCACGGTCTACGGCGTCTACAGCTCGACGCTGAACGACGAAGCCGTGCAGGCCGTCGAACGCGAGATGGCGCCGAAGCTGGCCGCGTTCAGCGACCAGATCACGCAGAACCCGCAGCTGTTCGAGCGCATCGCCAAGGTCTACGAGACGCGCGAGACGTCGGGGCTCACCCCCGAGCAGCAGCGCCTGACGTGGGTGTACTACACGAACTTCGTGCGTGCCGGCGCCAGGCTGGATGCGGCGGGCAAGAAGCGCACGGCGGAGATCAACCAGGAACTCGCCAGGCTGTTCACGAATTTCGGCCAGAACGTGCTGAAAGACGAAAACGAAGGTGTGATCTACCTCGACCAGGAGTCCGACCTTGCCGGGCTGCCCCAGGGCGTGCGCGACGGCATGGCGCAGGGCGCGGAAGGCCGCGGCCAGAAGGGCAAGTGGGCCATCGCCAACACACGCTCGAGCATCGAGCCGTTCCTCACCTATGCGGATGACCGCGCGCTCCGGGAAAAAGCCTGGCGGATGTTCGTGAACCGCGGCGACAACGGCGGCGCAACCGACAACAACGCGACGATCGCGCAGATCCTGCAGTTGCGGGCCGAGCGCGCGAAGCTGCTCGGCTTCCCGACGCACGCGCACTGGCGCCTCGAGAACACGATGGCGAAGACGCCCGAGCGCGCCATGGAGCTGATGGAAGCCGTGTGGACGCCGGCCGTCGCACGCGTGCACGAAGAAGTCGCCGACATGCAGAAGATCGCCGACGCCGAAAAGGCGGGCATCAAGATCGAGCCGTGGGACTACCGCTACTACGCCGAGAAGGTGCGCAAGGCGAAGTACGACCTGGACGAGACCCAGATCACGCCGTACATGCAGCTCGAGAACCTGCGTGAAGGCATGTTCCACATGGCGAAGGAACTGTTCGGCTTCAACTTCAAGCCGGTCGACGCGAGCAAAGTGCCTGTGTACCACCCCGACGTACGTGTCTGGGAAGTGACCAACCCGACGGGCGAGCTGGTCGGGCTCTGGTATTTCGATCCCTACGCGCGCAAGGGCAAGCGTTCGGGTGCGTGGATGAACGCGTACCGCACCCAGGAACGGTTCGACCGCGACGTAAAGACGATCGTCTCCAACAACTCGAACTTCGTGAAGGGCAAGCCCGGCGAGCCGGTGCTGATCAGCTGGGAAGACGCGAGGACGCTGTTCCACGAATTTGGCCACGCGCTGCACGGCTTGAGCTCGAACGTGAACTATCCATCCGTGGCGGGCACTGCCGTCGCGCGCGATTACGTCGAGTTCCCGTCGCAGTTGCTCGAGCACTGGCTGTCGACGCCGGAGATCCTCAACCGCTATGCCCTGCACTACCAGACCGGCAAGCCGATCCCGGCTGAACTGGTGGCCAAGATCGATGCGGCCGACAAGTTCAACCAGGGCTTCAAGACGGTCGAGTACCTGTCGAGCGCGCTGATCGACATGAAGCTGCACCTCGCGGGCAGCCAGAAGATCGACCCGGACAAGTTCGAGCGCGAGACACTCGCAGCCATGGACATGCCGTCCGAGATCGTGATGCGTCACCGCACGCCGCAGTTCAACCACGTGTTCTCGAGCGACGGCTACTCGGCCGGCTACTACAGCTACCTGTGGTCGGACACGATTACGGCGGACGCGTGGGAAGCATTCACCGAAGCGAGTGGCCCGTGGGACAAGGACGTGGCCAAGCGACTGCGCGACAATGTCTTCGCGGTGGGCAACACGATCGACCCGGCGATCGCATATCGCCAGTTCCGCGGTCGCGATGCCGGCATCGCAGCACTGATGCGCAAGCGCGGCTTTCCGGTGCCGCCGCCGGCTGCGCCGGCCGCCGCGGGCGCCAAGTAGGCACCCGCGCCAGGGGATAGGGGTTGGGGGTTAGGGGTTGGTCGAGCCGCGCCTGTGGCGCCCTTCCGACTATCCCCCATCCCCTATCCCCCATCCCCTACGCATTCGTGCAGCGACCAAGCCCGGCCTGGTCGAGCATGAACGCGTACTCCTCCGCTACCTCGTGCAGATGCTCGAACCGGCCCGACTTGCCGCCGTGGCCGGCCTCCATGTTGACGCGCATCACCAGCAGCCGGTCGTCGGTCTTGAGACGCCGCAGCTTCGCGACCCACTTCGCGGGCTCGTAGTACTGCACCTGGCTGTCCCACAGACCCGTCGTGACGTACAGCGCCGGATACTCCTGCGCGGTCACGTTGTCGTACGGTGAGTAGCTGAGCATGCAGTCGTAGAACGCGCGCTCGTTCGGGTCGCCCCACTCGTCGTACTCGTTGGTCGTCAGCGGAATGCTCTCGTCGAGCATGGTGGTCACGATGTCGACGAACGGCACGTGCGCGACGATGCCCCGGTAGAGTCCGGGCGCCATGTTCGCAGCCGCGGCGACCAGCAGGCCACCGGCGCTGCCGCCGCGCGCGAAGACCCGCCTCGCGTCCGCGTAACCCTCGGCGACCAGCCAGCGCGTTGCGTCGATGAAGTCCCCGAACGAATGCTTCTTCTCGAGCAACCGTCCCGCCTCGTACCAGCGCCGGCCACGCTCCTGGCCACCGCGTACCTGCGCGATGGCGTAGACGAAGCCGCGGTCGAGCAGCGACAACAGGCTCGACGAGAACACGGGATCCGAAGAAATGCCGTAGGCGCCGTAGCCGTACTGCAGCAGCGGCGCGCTGCCGTCGCGACGAAACAGGTCGCGGCGATAGACGAGCGCGACGGGCACGCGCTCGCCGTCCCTCGCGGGCACCCACCGGTATTCGGTTGCGTACCGAGCTGGATCAAAGTCGCCCAGCACCGGCTCGCGCTTCAACAACACCCGCTCGCCGCTGCGCGTGTCGTAGTCGTAGGTCGTGCGCGGTGTGGTGAGCGACGTGTAGGTGTAGCGCACGACCTCACTATCCACCTCCTCGTTCGCATCAAGCGCCATGCGGTACGCGGGCTCGTCCGAGTCGATGTGGAATTCGGGCCCACCGGCCCACGACCGGATGCGGATCTTGCGCAGTCCCTCGACTCGCTCCTCGATCGCGAGAAAATTGTCGAACACGTCAAACCCGGCCACCAGCACGTCGTCCCGGTGCGCCACGAGTTCGCGCCAGCGTTCGCGTCGCCCGGTGTCCTCGGCCGAGGCCTCGAGCAGCCGGAAATTCACCGCCTGCCAGTTGCTGCGGATCACCCAGCGTTGGCCGACGTGGTCTACCGAATACTCGTGCCCGCGGCTGCGCGGCAGGAACACGTTGAAGACCAGCGCGGGATCGTCGAGGGTGCGTAGCGGACTTCGGTCGTGACGGTGCTGCTCGAGTCGATCAGCAGGTACCGCCGGTCCTTCGTCAGGCCGACGGACGTGTAGAACGCCTCGTCTGCCTCCTCGTGCACGACCGGGTCGTGCGCAGGATCGGTGCCGAGTGCGTGCACGCGCACGCGCAATCCCAGCAGCGTGACCGGGTCTTTCTCGACGTACAGCACGCGGCGGTTGTCCGCCGCCCAGACGACGCCTTCCTCGACATTCGGCACGACGTCAGGCAGCAGCTCGCCCGTCACCAGCGACTTGAAGCGCAGCGTGTACTGGCGGCGGCCCACGACGTCCTCGGTGAATGCGAGCAGGCGGTTGTCGTGGCTGACCTCGATCGAGCCGACGTCGTAGTACTCGAGACCGCGCGCGTTCTCGCGCAGGTCGAGCAGAACCTGCTCGGGACCATCGGCACTGCCCGCGCGGCGGGCATAGACGGGGTATTCGTCGCCGGTGTCGTAGCGATGCAGGTACCAGTAGCCGTTGTCGCGGTAGGGAACGCTGGCGTCGTCCTGGCGGATGCGCCCGACGATCTCCCGGTACAACCGGTCTTCGAGCGGCTTCCACGCCGCGGTCATCGCCATGCGGTACGCGTCCTCGGCACGCAGGTACTCGAGCACGTCGGACGCCGTGCGCGTGTCGTCGCGCAGCCAGTAGTAGTCGTCGACCCGGACGCCGTGCGGCGAAGAGACGGTGTGTGGCCGGACCGCCGCAACCGGAGGCAGGAACGGTCCCTGGTTCATGCGGAGCGCGTCAAACGCCCGCCGGTCCCATGCGCACCGGATACGTCGGACGCGCACCCCCCGCCTGGTAGTACGGCAGCATCTTCGGCGCGAGCGCACCGAGGCGACTCTGTCGCGTGGCATCGCTCGGGTGCGTGCTCAGGAATTCGGGCGGCGCGCCGCCGCCGACTTTCCCCATCTTCTGCCACAACGTGACGGCGGCGCGCGGGTCGTAGCCTGCACGGGCAGCGAGTTCGATGCCGATCTGGTCGGCTTCGTTTTCCGCCGTGCGGCTGTTCGGCAGCTTGATCGCAACGGTCGCAGCCGCTGCAGTCATGGCCATCGCCTGGCCCGGCTTGTCCGACAGGATGCCTGCCGCCAGGATGCCGGCATTGGCCGCCATCGCGGTCGACATGCGCTCTGCCGTGTGGTTCGCCAGCGCATGCGCGATTTCGTGGCCCATGACCTGCGCGAGTTCGTCATCGGTCGGATCGATCTTGATGATCAGGCCGGTGTAGAGCGCCATGCGGCCGCCCGCCATGCACCAGGCGTTGACGGTCTTCGGATCGTCGATGACCTGCACGCTCCATTGCCACTTCGCGCTGTCCGGGCGCATCTTGACGGCCTGCGCCACGAGCCGCTCGGTGATCACGCTCACGCGCTTGAGTGTGCTCGGATCGGTGACGAGCTTGCCCTCTTTCTGGTACTTGCCCATCTCCTGCGCGTACGCCTGGCGCGACGAGCTGATCGCCGTCTCCTCGGAGACGAGCATCAACTGCTTGCGCCCGGTGGGGCTGGTCGCGCAGGCAGCGACGAGCAGCACGAGCGCAGTGGCGAACAATGGCTTACGGCAGTTCATCCTGGAGCCCTTACCTGCGGAACGAGGTCGGAATGGAGTGGATCATGCCTCGCCGCGCCGCAGGTAGAAAGGCCGCGCGGGTACAACCCGGTTCGCAGTGAGGTAAGCTCAGCCTCAAGGCGCAGCCCGTTGCGCATCCGGAGGCAGTGATGTCGCGGCCAACCCACGCCCGATTGTCCGCCAGCGGTGCAGTCCTCCACGTACGACAGGCAGGAAGCGGACCCGTCGTGCTGCTGCTGCACGGTTTCCCGGATTCCAGCGAACTCTGGCATGACGTGACGCCACTGCTCGTTGCAGCGGGCTTTCGCGTCATCGCGCCGGATCTGCGCGGCTTCGGTCAATCGGAAGCGCCGGCGTCGGTCGGCGACTATGCACTGGGACACGTCGTTGCCGACCTGCGCGTGCTGATCGGCCGGCTGGCGGACGACGCGCCGGTGCGCGTGATCGGCCACGACTGGGGGGCCGTCGCCGGCTGGTGCCTCACGCTGGAACATCCCCAGCTCGTGCGGTCGCAGGTTGCGCTCTCGGTCGGGCATCCACGCCAGTACGCAGTGGCGGGGCTCGAGCAGAAGCTGAAGGGCCTCTACACGCTCGCGTGGCAGGTGCCGGGCGCTGCGGAACGCTGGCTCGCGCAACGCGACTATGCGGGCCTGCGTGGCTGGGGACGGCAGCATCCGCGCATCGAAGATTGCGTGCGGGACCTGTCGCGACCGGGCCGACTCACGGCCGGCCTCAACTGGCATCGCGCCAACCTGCGCCGCGTGCTGTTCGGCCCCTGGGAGAAATGCACCGTGCCGACGCTCGGCGTCTGGAGCAGCGGCGATCATTTCCTCGCCGAAGACCAGATGCGGGACTCTGGACAGCGCATGCAGGCACCGTGGCGCTACGAGCGCATCGAACGCGCAGGACACTGGTTGCCGCTCGAGCAGCCGGATCGCGTCGCGGAACTCGCGTTGCAGTGGTTCTCGCAACACTAGGGGAAGGGGTTAGGGGATAGGGGTTGGGGGTTGGTCGGATTGCGCAGCTCCGCGTCTGAAACCCAGATGCATGGAGGACTTTCGGATTTCCTCCGCACCTCCGACTAACCCCTAACCCCTATCCCCTAACCCCTTCTCGGGTAGACGCGTCGCGTCGCATACGCCGCCTTCAGCTCCGCGCCCAGGTATTCGCGCAACGTCGAGAACACGCCGCGCGAAATGTCGGCGGGCTTGCCCTCCGCCAGCCGGAAGAGCTGGCAGTAGTACCAGGACTGCGCCGCGAAGGCGTTGAGCGCCTTGGCTGCGACGCTCGAGCCCTGCGGAGACAGCCAGCCGCGATCGCGCAACCGCAGGCGGTCGTCGAGGTCCTCGACGCCGTCCCTTGCCCCGCTCAGCAACTGTCGCGGGAAATCGGGCATCCAGCAGAGCGGCCGCCCGAGTCCGATCACGTCGCAATCTCCCTCGCCCGGCGCAGCGCCAAGCGCGGCTGCCATACCCGCGCGCGTGCGGAAGCCGCCGGTGACCATCAGCGGCATGCGGGCGACGCGGCGGATCGCCGCCGCGTAATCGAGGAAATACGCTTCACGTGCCCGAGTACTGCGACGAACGGGCATCGCATCTTCGGACCGGCCTTCGAAACCGATCAGCCGCGGCTGTTCGTACGTGCCGCCCGAGACCTCGAGCAGGTCCAGGCCCTCGTCGTTCAGCCACGCGACGACCTGCAGGCACTCCTGGTGCGAGAAGCCGCCCTTGCGGAAATCGTCCGAATTCAGCTTCAGCGCCACGGGAAAATCCCGGCCCACGGCCTTGCGCACCGCGCGCAGCGTTTCGAGCAGGAAGCGGGCCCGGTTCGCCAGCGTTCCGCCCCAGGCATCCGTGCGCTGGTTCGTGATCGGCGACAGGAACGAACTGATCAGGTACCCGTGCGCCCCGTGCACCTGCACGCCGGTGAAGCCGCACTCGCGCACGACCTGCGCGGCGTGCGCAAACCTGCCGATGAGGTCGACGATCTCGCCCTCGCTCAGGGCCCGCGGCCGGGCGTAATTGCCGAGCAGATCGAGCTGCACCGCGGACGGTGCCAGCGGGCGACCGGTGACGTAACGCGGCGACTGCCGTCCGGCGTGCGAAATCTGCACCCAGAGCTGGTTGCCGCCGGCCGTCCCTGCCTTTGCCCACGCGGCAAGCCGCGCGCGGGCCTCGGTATCGAAAGTACGTGCCTCCGACTGGTCGATGGCGACGTTGCCGGGCCGTTCGAGGTCGAACCTGTCCACCTGCACGTTGCCGGTGATCAGCAGTCCGCTCCCGCCCTCGCTCCAGGTGCGGTACAGGTGCTCGAGCGCGGGCGTAGCACGCAACCAGGCGTCGGCCAGCCCCTCGGTCATGGCCGCCTTGGCCAGCCGATTCGGCAAGGACGCGCCGCAGGGCAACCGCAGGGGCTGAGTCAGGACGTCCATCGTTTAACCTCTCCCGAATGCGGGGTATGATCGTTCCATCGAATGCGCGGGCGCCGTGACGTCCCGCGCCACACCAACGAGAACAGGGTGGAGGATTTGCCGATGCTGACCAGGGAAAGACTGACGATCGTGCAGTGGCAGGCGGTGCGCAACACGCCGCATCACGTGATCATCGCGGTATCGTCCTCGGGCGGCAGCGCCTTCGACGAGATGCTCGAGCGCTCGGCAGGCCTGCAGGGCATCGTCGACGCCATCAACAGCACGCATCCGCTGGTGAGCGAGATTGCCGGCAGTACGCACATCATGCATGCGCAGGACGACGTCCGTAAGTGGTTCTACACGCTGGACGAAGGCCACCGCACGCCGGACAAGCTGCAGGAGAAAGCGCTGGAGACGGCACGCCACGCACTCGAGGCGCTCGGCACGCACGGCAGCGCGGAAGACCTGATGCATTACGGCGAGTTCGTGCTGTCACTGGCCACGCGCGTTGCGCGCGCGGCGCGCGAAGGCGACGTGATGGGCATCGGTGGCGAACTCGTGAGCGAGAAAGAGCGCATGTTCATCGAGCGCCTCGACCAGCTCATCCAGGAACGCCGCACCCGCTGAACCGTCCGGAGCCGGCACCCCCCGGCTCCTGTTCCCGCCATCCTGACGACCGGGCCGCGAGGCCCGGTCTTCGCTTACGCCGCCTTCGCCTTGGCTGGCGTCTTGCGATCGCCAATCAGGTACGCCGCGAGCGCCGGCAGCAGCAGGATCGCGCCGAACATGTTCACCAGGAACATGAAACAGAGCAGGATGCCCATGTCGGCCTGGAACTTCAGGTCCGAGAACGTCCACGTTGCCACCGAGATCGTCATGGTCACGGCCGTGAACACCGACGCCGTGCCGCGCTGCTTGAGCGCCTCGACGAAGGCGTCCTTGAGCTTGAGCCCACCGTCTTCCATCTCGTGCTTCATGCGCTCGAAGAGATAAATGCCGTAGTCGACGCCGACGCCGACGCCGAGTGCCACGACCGGAAGCGTGTTTACCTTGACGCCGATGCCGAGGATGGCCATCAGCGCATTGCACAGGATCGTCACCAGCGCGAGCGGCAGGATGATGCAGAGCGTGATCGGGAACGAACGGAACGTGATCAGGCAGAGCAACATCACGGATGCGAACAGCGCGAGGTTGACCCACTTGTCGGCGGCCTCGACGGCCTCGTTGGTGGCCGCCATGACCCCGACGTTGCCGCTCGCGAGGCGGAAGGTGACGCGCTCGGTGTCGCCACCGGCCGCCTTGAAGTCCTTCACTACCTTGACGATGTGCTCGATCGTCTGCGCCTGGTGGTCGGTGGTGTAGATGCTGATCGGCATGGCCGTGCAACGCGAGTTCATGAATTCGTTGCCAAGGCGCGTCGCGTAACCGACGCCCTGCGCGATCTGCGCACGGCTCTCGGGCAGCATGCGCCACTTGATGAACGTCTCGGCGAACGACTGCGTCATCGACTTGACGAAGCCCGCGAGGCTGCGCACGGTCGCCACGCCTTCCACCTGCCGCATCTGGAACTCGAAGTCCTCGATCTTGTCCATGACGTCGCGATCGACGCAGGGCGAGTCGTCGTCGTTTTCCGGCTTCGCCTCGGCGATGACCTGCAGCAGGTCCACGCCGATCGCGAAGTGGCTGGTGATCATCCCGACGTCCTGGTTGTAGCGCGAGTCGGGCCGCAGTTCCGGCACGCCCTTGCCGAGATCGCCGATGTGCAGGTGCCGGGCCTGCGACAGGCCGAACGCCAGCAGGCCGAGGCCCACGAGGATCGGCACCCAGGCAACCTTCTTCGTCGCCAGCGGACCGATGCGCTCCCAGAACCAGTCGCCCGCCGTTTCCTTGCCGGCCAGCTTCGAGGCCTGCTCGGGCGTGAACCTGTAGTACGAGAGCAGGATCGGCAGCAGCATCTTGTTGGTGATGATCATCACCGTGACGCCGATCGTCGCCGTGAAGGCGAGTTCGCGCACGATCTCGATCTCGACGAACGCGATGACCATGAAGCCGAGCGCGTTCGCGAGCAGCGCCATCGCGCCCGGGATGAACAGCTTCTGGAACGAGTGCGTCGACGCCGTGATGCCGTCCGCGCCGTGCAGCGTCTCGAGCCTCCACGCGTTGGTCATCTGCACCGCGTGCGATACCGCGATCGAGAAGATCAGGAACGGCACCAGGATCGACATCGGGTCGAGCCCCAGGCCGAAGACCGGCAGCAGGCCGAGCAGCCAGATGACCGGCACGATCGCGCAGATCAGCGCCAGCGACGTGATCATCAGCGAGCCTGAATACCAGTACAGCAGCAGCGCGGTGATCACGAACGCGATGCCGAAGAACACCAGCACGCCGGCCGCGCCCTTGGCGATGTCGCCCACCGCCTTGGCGAAGCCGATGATGTGGACGCCGGTGTTCTCGTTCTCGTACTTGGCGCGAATCTGCTCGAGCTGGCCCGCAATCGCCTGCAGGTCGAGACGTTCGCCCGTTTCCGGGTCGTTCTCCATCAGGGTCGCCACGACCATCGCCGCGGTCTGGTCGTTCGAGACCAGGCGCCCGACCCAGTCGGACTTGAGCAGGTTCTCCTGCACCTTCGCCATCTGTTCCGGGGTGCCCGCGAAATCGGCGGACACCACGTTGCCGCCGCGGAAGCCATCCTCGACGACCTCGGTGTAGCGCACGTTCGAGGTGAACAGCGAGGCCACGGAGCTGCGCTCGACGCCGGGGATATAGAAGACCTCTTCCGTCACCTTGCGCAGCGAATCCATGAACTGCTTGTCGTAGATGGTTCCCTTCTTGTTCTGCAGCGCAACCAGCACCTTGTTGGCGCCACCGAAGTCCGACCGGTACTCCAGGAAGGTCGCCATGTACGGGTGCTTGAGCGGGATCATCTTGGTGAACGCCGCCTGCACGCGCAGCTGGCTCGCCATCGCACCCAGCAGGATGGTGATCAGGATGAACAGGATCAGCAGCGGTTTGCGGTAGTGGAAGATCCAGTAGGAGATCTTGCCGACCCAGTCCGGCGTGAACTGGATCTTCTCGATCGCGGCATCGTCGGCACTCATGCCGGACTTAACGTCGTTCGCCATTTGTCTTGTCCTTGCCCGCTGTCGTTACTGGCCCTTGAGCCAGGCCGGGTCGAGCGGGGTGACGCCGCTTTCGCCCGCGAAGAGGATGCCCCCGCCCGGCTTTTCCACGAGCGCGGCGAAGCCCTTGCCGGGTGCGGCCGAGTGCAACACGAAACTCTGGCCGCCGTCGGCGCTTTCGGCGATCAGGCCGGAGTTGCCGACGAGCATCACACGCCCGTCGGCGAGTTGCTGTCCTGCCATGAACGCAACGGTTGTGCCGGTTTCGACCTTCTGCCAGGTCGTGCCGAGGTCGAGCGAGCGGAAGACGTTGCCGCGCATGCCGAACGCGAGGACGCTGCCGTCTTTCACCGCGAGCGCGCCGAAGAACGAACCCTGGTACGGCGACGTCAGCGCCGACCCAGGTGGCGCCGCCGTCGTCGGACCTCGCGAGCGTGCCGGACTCGCCCACCAGCAGCAGCGAAGTGCCGACCGCGATGACCTGCGAGATGTGACGGTCGAAGTCCTCGGACAGCACGGTCCCGCGCTGCCAGGTCTTGCCCGCGTCCTGCGAATCGAAATAGAGGCCGAACGCGCCGTAGGCGATGAAGTGATCGTCAGCGACGTGCGTGACGCCGAGCAGCGAATCCGGCCCGGCGTCATCCACAGTCACCTGCGACCAGGTGGCGCCGCCGTCCTCGGTGCGCACGAACGAGCCACCATGACCTACGGCGACGCCGACCTTGGCGTCCTTGAACGCCACTCCCGTCAGGGTACGGGTGATCGGGGTCGCAATTCCCTTCCACGTCTGGCCGCCATCGTCGGAGACGAGCGTGAAGCCGCGCTCACCCACTGCGGTGATTCGCTTGTCGACCTGCGCGATGTCGAGCAGCAGGATGCGGTCGCTGCGGATGTCAACGACGACACCTTGCGCTGGCGCCGGCCTGGCCGCCTCCGACTTTTCCTCGCCGTGTGCCAGCGTCGTGAGGCACAGGCCCGCGCCCAGCATGGCGCAGGCAATTCCCGCCCGGTGTTTCATGAAACATTCCCCCGCGGCGGGTCTCCCCCTGCCGCAAACCGACCGGCCCCGGCAGCACCGGAGCCGGCCATCGTCAGCTCAAACCAGGCATTGGCGCCTGATTGATTCCCAGCTCATTTGGTCCCCAGGCGCCGCAACGCATCGGGCTGGAATTCGGCCCACTTGCCCTTCTGGTTCCAATCCCACGGCGTCTTGATCTCGTTGTCCAGGCCCGCCGCATAGTAGGCACCGCTGTTCAGGTCGTGCCAGAGGTTGGCGCGGAAATAGGGGATCTTCACGTCGTAGAACTGGATCATCGGATGGACGCCGATGCGCCACAGCTGCTTGCGCGTGTCGTAGGCGTCTTCGTACACCACCGTCCACGTATCCTCGTTCAGGTAGAACACGCGCTTGCCGTAGATGTGCTTGCTGCCCGGCTTCAGGTTGGCCTCCACCTCCCACACGCGATGCAGTTCGTAGCGCATGAGGTCGGAGTTGATCGTGCCCTTGCGGATGATGTCTTCCTTGTACTTGAGCTTCTTGTCGGCAAGCTTGTAGGCGTTGTAAGGGATGTAGATCTCCTTCTTGCCGACCAGCTTCCAGTCGTAGCGGTCCGGCGCACCGTTCCAGGCGTCGAACTGGTCGGACGTGCGCATGCCCTCGGTGCCGTCCGTGAAATTGTCATGCGAAAGGTCGGGGGCCCGGCGCACGCGACGCTGTCCGGCGTTGTAGATCCAGGCCGAGCGCGTCTGCTTCACCTGGTCGATCGGCTCGTGCACCAGGAACACCGTGCCCTCGAGCGTCGCCGGCGTAGTGAAGGCCGACTGGAATGCCAGCAGCAGGTTGTCCTGCGGCTGGTCCAGGCTGGTGTTGAAGATGCGGTACTCGTGGGAGCCGATCTTGTAGAAGTCACCATTGGCCCGCACCGGGAAGCTGTTGTAGTCGCGAGCGACTCCCGGCGCCGAGGAAACGCTGCTGGTGATTGTAAATGGCCTCGATGCCGCTCTTCGGGATCGGGAACGGCACGTCCGCACGGCCGCCGGTGATGCCGAAACCCCACGAGCTCCAGCTTCGGCGCGTTCTCCTTGACGTTGGCATACACCGAGTCCGGATAGCACGCCGTCCGGCGCGTTTCGTAGACCGGCATCTTGAAGTTGTCGTACTTCGCCAGCAGCGCGAGCGTGCCGGGCGTCAGCTTGTCCTTGTACTGCGCGGCGTTGGCCTTGGTGATCGTGAACTTCACCTTGTCGTTCGGGAACGGGTCGATGTAGCCCTTGGCCGGCGTCCAGCCCGCGGGCGGCGCGCACAGGCCCCCCGTCCAGGCCGGAATGGTCCCGTCCTTGTTGCCCGCCTTCTCGGCCCCCATCGGTGTGAGGTCGGCGCCGAGGCGCGCAGCTTCGGCGGCCGTCAGCCTCGCGTACGCCGGCAGCGCCGTGCCCAGCAGACCTGCCGCCGCGATCGCGGTGGCGAGGATCCTGTTCAAGTTCTTCATCTGGTTCGTCTCCTGGATCCGATTAGAAGGTCACGCTGACGGCGGCCGAGTAGTAGTCGCGATCGAACAGCGGATCGAATCCGCCGTTGTCGTAACTCACGTAGTTGACGTCGAGCACGTACTTCTTGTTGTAGTTGAACTTGACGCCGAGTCCCGAGCGTCATGCGGTCCTCGATGAAGGTCGGGTCCATCGAGACGCCTTCCACGTCGTGCGCCCAGAACACGCTCGGGGTGACGGTCACGCCGCTGTCCATGACGTTGTTGTAGTCCGCAGAAAGACGCAGGCGATAGCCCCAGGCCACGTCCGTCACGTAGCCGTCGTTGCGGCAGCCGTCCGGTTGCGGGTTGTAGAGCGTATTAGTTAAAGGCACGGGCGCGCCCACGAGCGTCGGTGAACAGAAGTTACCTTGGCTGAAGGCACCGCCCCCCGGCTGCCCTTCCGGAGCCCCCCCTGGCCCGTAACCCGGGCCGGAACCTGTCCCGAACATGAAGCCACGGCCGTAGCGGATGCCGCCCTTGGTGTAGTCGGGCACGTTGTTCCACTGCGAGCCGATCTCGCCGACGACGAGCAGGCTCTCGGCGCCGAGGACGTTGCTGAAGGTCTTGACCGCGTTGACCTGGAACTGGGTCTTGTTGAACCGGTCGTGGCCGATCAGGTAGGCGCCCTCGCTCTGGGCCTGGACCTCGCGCGCAACTGCCCGGTACGGCCCGATGCCGAGCACGCCCGCGCCGATCAGGTCGTTGCCGTTGACCATGACCGGGACGTCGACCTGGTAGCTCAGTTCGGCGGACGTGGACCAGCTCAGCAGGTTGGTCGCGGCGCTGATGCCGTAGATCTGGATGTCCTCGGGGTATTCCCAGAAGCCCTTGCCGGACTCCAAGTTGGCCGGGAGACCGACGCGGGCCAGGTAGCCCTCGAATGAAAGCCTCCGGGCCCGGCATCAAGCTGCGCAGCCGGGTCGTACTCCCAGGCGTCCTCCAGTAGTTGCCGTAAGCGTCGGTGCCGATGAACCCGGCGGTCGTCAGTGCGGCCTGCTGCGCGGCCGAGAGATCCTTCCAGTTGGTGCCGGTGAAGCTCGCCGCCACCGGCAGGCGGCTGTGGATGTTCATGGCGTACAGGCCGATTTCCGTGTCGATCTTCTCGACCGGGAAACGGAACGCCAGGCCGAACTGGCCGGAGTCGCTCGGCTCGCGGCCCTGGATGCCCGGGACATAGGTGCCGGAGGCTCCCTGTTGGAAGGGCTGTGACCCCAGCTGCGCGACGATCGGTGACCCGTTGGGAATCACTGGGTTGCCCGTCGCGCCGCCGACGACGGTGAGGCTGTTGCACGAGCCCGGGTCGGCTCCGATCAGCGTGCTGGTCGCCGAAAAGTACGTGCCGCAAGCGTCCACCGACGTGTTGTTCCACTGCAGCTGGTAGAACGCCTCGATCGAACCGAAGTCGAAACCCCAGTTCGCATAGACGGCCCACACCGGCAGCAGGATTTCCTTGAGCTCGGCGCCCGCACGGCGGGCGGCCGGGACGTCGATCGGATTGATCTGGTTGACGCCCTGGATGAAGATGCTTTCGCCCCAGTTGATCACCTGGTTGCCGAGACGCAGCTGCAGGTCGGTGTTGCCGACGGCGAACGAACCGTAGACGTACGCGTCCAGCAGATAGACGTTCTCGAACTGTTGTTCCGCCTCGAAGCCGCGGTCGCTCAACTTGCCCTTGGGCCACAGGTTCTGTCCGGGCGGCGAGACCGGCAGGCACGCCGTGCCGGGCGGCGTCGCTGCCGTGCAGAGGGTGTAACCGGGAATCGGACCGAGCCGCGGGCGAACACCGTTGAAGTTGTTGGCCTGGCTGCCGACGAGCACGTTCTCCTGGTTCAGCGCCTGGTCGTACCAGTACTTGGCCCGCAGCAGGGCGCCGAAGCGGCCCTTCTTGTACTCGAGATCGGTGATGACCCTGAACGGCGTCGAGAACCGGTCGTTCTTGGCGTAGTTCAGGTTGCCGTCGCCCGCGGCGTGATTGCCCGCGAGGCCGTTCCCTGGACCCACAGCCGTGTTCGGGATCAGCGGGCTCGTGTAACGGCCGATGAGTGAACCGTCCGCTCGCGTAAAGAGCCGCTCGCTCGGGTCCTCGGCGCGCCAGCTCGCCCCCACCGAGACGGTGGTGTTCCAGTTCAGCTTGCCGCCGTTCTCGAACTCGAATTCGATTGCGGCCGCGCTGCCGGCATAAGACGCCAGCACGGTACCGATCACTGCGGCCAGCATCGCGCTGCGGCGATCCCGATTCATCGTTTCACTCGTCATTAGAAATCCCCCAGTTACCTGTGAGTCCACTCAGCTGCAGATGCTCTCGGGATCCCCTGTCCGGTCCCGCACGCCTGGCCAAGGCTAGTCCTGACCTTCCACGATCGCAGTCGTGAGTATCCGAAATACCACTATCTAAAAACCCCGTCGCGCAAGGTTGCCAGTGCCTCAGCCACATGACAACCGGAGTAAGCGTTGCGTTTTTGCCATGCAAAATAACCCCCTGTCGGCCGGCGAGGTCGTGAGCCGCCTTGCGGGCATCGCATGAACGCAATTGCTGCACCGCGGCGAATCTCCTGCAGGTGGTCGATCGGGTCGTGCAGTCCTGGTGGCAACGACGTCACGGCCATGCCAGCCTGGTTGCCGAGAAGCGCTCGCGCCTGCCACGCTCGAGACGCGGAAAATGGCAGCGCGCTA
>CAVOWK010000026.1:0-78662 GCA_963700045.1 uncultured Gammaproteobacteria bacterium | reverse complement strand
AGGAAGGTCTGAAGAACTGATCATGACAGAGGCGCGCGGCACAGATTCTCGCTTGAACGCGCCGATCGTGCCGTTTTTGCGCGTGGGCCCGGTTTTTCTTGCCTTAACGTCGTCTCATCCTCGATTTTCACCGACACCGCTCCTACGCTTTCAGCAAGCGTCGCCGGACGAGGTACAGGTTGGCGAGCGCGGCGGTGACCTCGAGCCGGTTCAGGTTTTTCGCCAGGCCGCGGTAGCGGACCTTGCGGAAGCCGAAGATGTTCTTGATCACGCCGAAGACGTGTTCGACCTTGGCACGCACCCGCGACTTGTTGCGGTTCTTCGCCTTCTCGACCTCGTTGATCCGGCCGTGGTAGCGGTAGCCGCGATTGGTGAAGTCCTTCGCGTTCGGGGCACGGGCGTGGATGACGGCGGTCTGGCCCTGATAGCCCTGATCTCCCCAGACACGGGTCTCGTTGCCGTGCAGCAGGTACGGCAAGGCTTCGCGATCGGCGACGTTGGCCGCCGACGCCAGCACCGTGTGAACGAGCTTCGTGCGGCTGTCCACACCGATATGCGCCTTCATCCCGAAGTACCACTGCTGGCCCTTCGCCGTCTGATGCATCTCTGGATCGCGCTCGCCGTCGCGGTTCTTGGTCGAACTCGGCGCGCCGATGATCGTGGCGTCGACGATCGTACCCTTCGTAATCTTGATGCCGCTGCGGTGCAGGTGGTCATTGACCGCCGTCAACAGCACTTTGCCGAGCTTGTTGCGCTCGAGCAGGTGCCTGAACTTGCAGATCGTAGTCTCGTCCGGCACGCCTTCCACGCCAAGATCGATGCCGACAAAGTTGCGCATCGCGGCCGAGTCGTACAGCGCTTCCTCAACTGCCGGGTCCGACAGGTTGAACCACAACTGCAGGAAGTGGATCCGCAGCATCCGCTCCAGCGGAATCGGCGGCCGCCCGCCGTGCTCGCTGACCTTCGGGTACGCCGTCTGCACCGCCGCCGCCAGCTCCGGCCACGGAATAATCCGGTCCATCTCGGCCAGGAATTGCGCCCGGCGCGTGGTCTTGCCGTACTTCTCAAATCCCGTCAGTGTCTGCTGCTTCATCGCAATGCTCGCTCGATGATGAACCTTGCATCAGACATGCCCGGTAAATCAGAGTTTCCCTAACAGAGGCTTGCCGGTTCCGCAGGTATGATCTCGGCACCCAACCTGCCCGATGACCGCCATGCGCACTACCAGTTCAGCCATTGCAACCGTTCTCCTGCTGGCCACCCGCCCGTTGCTGGCGGCGAGCGTGCTGCTGACGAACGTCGTCGTCTACGACGGCACCGGCAGCGAGCCGTTTCGCGGCGACGTACGCATCGAGGGCGAGCGGATCGCGGCCATCGCCCCGCACCTGCGCCGCAAAGCCGGGCGAGACGGTGCTCGACCAGCACGGGCTGGCGCTGGCGCCCGGCTTCATCGACATGCACAGCCACGGCAACGGCGGTTTGACGGAAGACCTGGACGCCGCGACGGTCTCGCGCCAGGGCATCACCACGATCCTGGTCGGGCAGGACGGCGAATCGAACTTCCCGCTGCGCGATTACTACGCACAGTTCGACGCCAAGCCGCCGGCCATCAACCTCGCGAGCATGGTCGGGCACGCGACGCTGCGCGAGCAGGTGATGGGCAAGGACCTCTACCGTGCCTCGACGCCGCAGGAACTCGCGCAGATGAAGTCGCTGCTCGCGCGGGAGCTGACGGCGGGCGCGTTCGGGCTGTCGACCGGCCTCGAGTACGAAGCGGCGCACTTCGCCACGACCGAAGAAGTCATCGAGCTGGCCAGGGTCGCGGCCGACGCCAAGGGCTTCTACATCAGCCACGTCCGCGACGAGGCGAGTCGCACGTTCGACTCGTTCGAAGAACTGCTGCGCATCGGTCGCGAAGCGAAGCTGCCGGTGGAGATCACCCACATCAAGATGGGCTCGACCTCGGTCTGGCACCAGGCCGCGAAGCGCATGCCGGAGTACTTCGAGCGCGCGCGACGCGAAGGCGTCGACGTCAAGGCGGACGTCTATCCCTACACGTTCTGGCACTCGACGATTCGCGTGATCGTGCCCGACCGTGACTTCTTCAACCCGCAGAAGGTCGAGCAGGCGCTGGCCGAGAATGGCGGCGCGCAGAACATCCGCATCGTGAACTATGCGCCCGAGCCGGCGCTCGCCGGCAAGACGCTCGCCGAGATCGCCGCGCACTGGCAGGTGACGCCGGTCGAGGCCTACATGCGCATCGTCAAGGCCACCGGCGGCGCGGACGGACCCAACGAGCAGGACGTCAACGTGCTCGGCACTTCGATGAGCGAGGACGACGTGCGCTGGTTCATCGCGCAGCCGCAGATCATGTTCTGCACCGACGGCGAGTTGCACGGCGCGCACCCGCGCGGCGCGGGCTCGTTTCCCCGGATCCTCGGGCACTACGTGCGTGAGCAGAAGTTGCTGCCGCTCGAGTTGGCCATCCACAAGATGACGGGGCTGCCGGCCGCACAGCTCGGACTCGCCGATCGCGGCCGCATCGCGCCGGGCTACGTCGCCGATCTCGTCGTGTTCGATCCGGCCACGGTGATCGACCGCTCCACGGTCGAGAAGCCCCGTGGCGCCGCCCCTCGGTATTCCAGGCGTCATGGTGAGCGGCGAATGGGTCGTGCGCGATGGCGCCGTGACCGGCCAGCGTCCAGGCCGCGTCTTGCGCAGCAAGGCGTTCCAGCCCTGAGCGGCCTCGAGCGACGACGCCCACTCGACCTTCAGGTATCGACACCGATGCTCGTCCTGCGCAAACCGTACCTGCTCTACCTCGGCGACGCCGTATTGAAGTCGGACTGCAAGACAGCCTTCGGGCTGCGCGACTGGTGTGGCCAGGACGTGATCGGGGAGTGGTCGCATCCTGCCGCGAAGGTCACGCTCGGCCTGCCGCGCCTGTCCCCGGCCGAGGCTGCGCGGCAGGGCGCGGGTTCGATCGTCGTGGGCGTCGCACCGACCGGCGGACGTGCTGCCGGAGCACTGGCAGGACGATCTCGAAGCCGCGCTCATCGCCGGCCTCGACGCCGTGAGTGGCCTGCACACGCGACTGACATCACTGCCGCGACTGGTGCGCGCCGCGGAGAGATCCGGCGTGCGGCTGGTGGACGTGCGCAATCCGCCCGATGCGTACCCGGTCGGCAGCGGACGCAAGCGCACCGGCCGGCGCGTGCTGACCGTGGGCACGGACTGCGCGCTTGGCAAGAAGTACACCGCACTGGCGTTGACCCGCGCGCTGCAGGCCCGAGGCGCGGCAGCGACGTTTCGCGCGACGGGGCAGACCGGCATCATGATTGCGGGCAGCGGGATCCCGATGGACGCACTGGTCGCGGATTTCCTGGCGGGCGGCGCTGAAGCGCTGTCACCCGACAACGATCCTGCGCACTGGGACGTGATTGAAGGCCAGGGCTCGTTGCTGCATCCCGCGTATGCAGCGGTGACGCTGGGCCTGCTGCACGGATCGCAGCCGGACGCGATCGTGCTGTGCCACGCCCCCGAGCGCCTCACGATCGAGGAGTACCCCGACTACCCGATACCGCCGCTGCCGCAGGTGATCGACGAGTATCTCCGCGCCGGGCGACTCACGAACCGGAACATTCGCTGCGTCGGCGTGAGCATCAACTCTTCCACACTCGACGACGACGGATGGCGGCACTACCGGGCGCAACTCGAGCGCGAGCTGCAACTGCCAGTGTGCGATCCGATGCGCGGCGGAGTCGAGCCCATCGCAGATGCGTTGCTGGCCGAATGATTGAGGTCGCCACCCAGGTCGAACGCTGGGAACTGGTCGAGCCGTTCGTCACGGCGCGCGATGCGAACACGCACGTGCCGGTGCTGGTCGTGCGGCTGACCGGTCCCGGCGGACATCACGGATGGGCAGAGGCCGCGGGCGTCGATTATGACGGTGAGACGCCGGAATCGATGGCGGCGCAGGTCGAAGCCCTGCGTGGAGCGCTGCACGACCGGCTGACGGGTTCGGAACTGCTCGACCTCCTGCCGGCCGGTGGCGCACGCAACGCCATCGATTGCGCGCTGTGGGACCTGCGAGCGAAGGAAGCCGGCAGTCCTGCATGGCAGCTCGCCGGCCTGCCCGCGCCGCAGCCGGTGACCACGGCCTTCACCATCGGTCTTGGCGACGAGGCCGACACGCGCCGCAAGGCACTGCAGGCGCGGGACTATCCACTGCTCAAACTCAAGGTCGATGCCGAACGCCACGTCGGTCTCGTGCGCATCGTGCGGGAGGCGCACCCTGCCGCGCGCGTCATCGTCGATGCCAACCAGGGCTGGACGCGTGCTTTGCTCGAGAGGCTGCTACCGGAACTGCACAGGCTGGGCGTCGAAATGGTCGAGCAACCCGTCCGCCGTGGAGAAGACGCAACGCTCGATGGCCTGCGCAGTCCCGTGCCGGTCGCGGCTGACGAGTCCTGCACCGATCGGCACTCGCTTGCAGGGTTGGCTGGACGCTACCAGTCCATCAACATCAAGCTGGACAAGTGCGGCGGGCTCACCGAGGCGCTCATGATGTGCGCCGAGGCCCGGCGACTCGGTCTCGGCCTGATGGTGGGTAACATGTGTGGCACGTCACTCGCGATGGCGCCGGCCTTCCTGGTCGCCCAGGCATGTGCCGTCACGGACCTGGACGGCCCGTTGTTGCAGCGACTGGATCGGCCGCACGCGATCCGCTTTGAACGCGGCGTCATGCACGCGCCGGATCCCGCACTCTGGGGCTGAGTGCCTCAATTGCCCGCGCGCGTCGTCTGCAGTGAGGACGTACAGCGACATGAATGGCGGCACCGCGGACCGGATCACGTTCATCTTCGACTATCTGCCGCTGGCCTGAAATTCAACGCGGACGGGGCGGAGGCATCGTTGGATCACTGGCCGCTTCCGCCAGCAACCAGCGCCTGAACGCTTCGATGTCGGGGCGCGTCGCACTGTCCTTGCGGCAGACGAAGTACCAGTCGCCCGCGGTGTAGGTGCGCCGGCCGGGAAACGGTTCCACCAGTGCTTCCGACTGCAGGTCGCGCACCACGAACGGCTCCATGCCGAGCGCGACGCCGATGCCCTGCACGGCAGCGTTCATCGCGAGTTCGTAGCTGTCGAACTGCTGGCCGCCCTCGGGATTTACGCCTTCGACGCCGTTGGCATTGAGCCAGGTCCACCAGTCCACCCGTGAGGGATAGACCTGCAGCAAGGGTGCCTCGCGCAGCCTGGCTGGGTCGTCCTGCAATCGAAATTCCGCGAGCGTGCCTGGACTGCAGACTGGGAACACGCGCGACGAGAACAGGTAGTCGTAGTGCAGGCCGGCGGCCGTGCGATTGCCGATCATCACGCACGCATCGACGTCTTCGTACTCGAAGTTAACGTCGGACTGGGACGTGTGCAGGCGCACGTTCACGCCCGGATGGCCGCGCTGAAACGCCGGCAGCCGCGGGATCAGCCAGCGGATGGCGAATGTCGAATAGACCTGCAGCGTCAGCCTCGGTTGCGCGGCCGCGCCGCGCAGCAGGTCCGTGCCCGCCGCAATGCGCTCGAAGGCGTCGCGCAGGATCGGGAAGTACGCGCGTCCCTGCCGGCTCAATTCGATGCCCTGCGGCTTGCGCACGAACAGCCGGATGCCGAGCTCGGCCTCGAGCAGCTTGATCTGGTGACTCACGGCGGACTGCGAAACGCACAACTCAGCGGCGGCCGCCTTGAAGCTGCCGTGTCGTGCCGCGGCCTCGAATGTCCGCAGCGCGTTCAGGGAAGGCAGTGTCCGGTACAAAGTCGCTTGTCCTCTGGCGTTGAGATGAGAATAACTCATGTGCCATGAGCCATAAATCGCTTGTGGCATGGCTGACGGCCTGAGTAGGGTTCAGGCACCTGACGTGGGGAGTCTCATGGCACAAGCACCAGTCGTCGTCATCTCCGGGGCCGCGACGGGCCTTGGCCGCAGGATTGCCGAACGCTTCGAGGAAGGCGGGTTTCGCGTGCATGTCTGCGACGCGGATCCGGCGGCGGTCCAGGAATTCCGCGCCTCGCATCCGCAGGCGGCGGCCAGCATCGTCGACGTGAGTGACGCAAAGCAGGTCGATGCCTGGTTCGACGAGATCGCCGCGAAATACGGTCGCGTGGACGTACTGGTCAACAACGCCGGCATCGCCGGTCCCACGGCACCGGTCGAGAAGATCGAGCCGGCCGACTGGAACCGCACGATCGCCGTCGACCTGAACGGCCAGTTCTACTGCACACGCCGGGCCGTGCCGCTGATCCGTGCGGCGGGCGGCGGCTCGATCGTCAACATTTCGTCGAGTGCGGCGTTCTTCGGCTTTCCGTTGCGCACACCGTACGCGGCTTGCAAGTGGGCGCTGCTCGGGTTCACCAAGACCCTGGCGATGGAACTCGGACCGGAGGGCATCCGCGTCAACGCCATCTGCCCTGGCAGCATCAAGGGCCCGCGCATCGACGGCGTCATCGAGCGTGACGCGGTTGCGCGCGGGATGACGGCGGCGCAGATTCGCAAGCTCTATGAGAGGCAGGTGTCATTGCGGCAATTCGTCGATGCCGAGGACGTCGCCAACACGGCGTATTTTCTTGCCTCGTCGCAGGGCCGGATGATCTCGGGCCAGATCATCGGCGTGGACGGTCACACGGAATCACTCTCGAACTGGCTCGACGACTGAACACATGCACTGGGGAAATCGATGAAAGCAGCGTGGTTCGAGAAGTTTGGCGCCGCACGTGACGTGCTCGTGGTCGGCGAGAAGCCGACGCCCGTGGCAGGCCCCGGTGAGGTGCTGGTGCGTCTGCGCACGAGCGGCGTCAATCCCTCCGACGTCAAGAAGCGCGCCGGCTCGTTTCCCAACCTGCTCGATGACGGCTACGTGATCCCGAACAGTGACGGTGCCGGTGTGATCGAGTCGGTCGGCGAGGGCGTTGATGCCAGGCGAGTCGGCGAAAAGGTCTGGGTCTACCAGGCCCAGTTCGGCCGCCGCTTCGGCACGGCGGCGCAGTACGTGGCGCTCGATTCATTGCGCGCGGTGACGTTGCCGATCGAAGCCGGCTTTGACGTCGGCGCGTGCGCGGGCATCCCGATCATGACTGCGCACCGTTGCGTGCACGCGGATGGCCCGACTGCAGGCCAGACCGTGCTGGTGACCGGTGGCGCCGGACGGGTCGGCTACTACGCGATCCAGTGGGCAAAGATGGCCGGCGCCAGGGTCATAGCGTCCGCGAGCAATCCACGTGACGAGGCCGTGTGTCGTGAAGCGGGCGCGAAGCATGTGTTCAATCATCGCGAGCCTGGATGGGGCGAACGCGTCAAGGCGCTCAACGGCGGCAAGCCGGTCGACCGCGTGATCGATGTCGAGTTCGGCGCAAACCTGCCAGAGGTTCTCACCTGCATCCGCACCAGCGGCGTGATCGCGACCTACTCGTCGACGCAGGTGAAGGAGCCGCAGCTGCCGTTCTTCCGCATGATGTACCTGGACCTGACCATCCACTTCGTCATCGTGTATTCGATGCCCGAGCCGGCCAAGAAGCTCGCGATCGCCGACATTACGCAGGCATTCCGCGACGGCATGCTGCAGCACCGTATTGCAGAACGGGTGCCGCTGGCAGAGATCGCGCGCGCCAACGAGCTGGTGGAGCAGGGCGGCTCGAACGGGTGCGTCGTCGTCGACGTGACGACCTGACGCCGATGGCAACGCCCGGCAGCACCGATTCCTCGCGCTACTCGCCTTCGGCCACGCGCCTGGTGCTGCTGGTCACGGCGGCGCTGTTCATCAACTACATCGACCGCGGCAACCTCGCCACCGCCGCGCCGCTGCTGCAGGACGAGCTGCAGCTGAGCGCGAGCCAGCTCGGGTTCCTGCTCTCCGCGTTCTACTATGGATACGTGCTGTGCATGGCGCCGGCTGGCTGGCTGGCCGAGCGCTACGGCGCCCACAAGGTGCTCGCGGCCGGGCTCGTGATCTGGTCGATCTCCACGCTGGCGACTGGGCTCGTCCACGGCTTCGTCGCGCTGCTGGCGCTGCGCGTGCTGCTCGGCGTCGGCGAAAGCGTGGCCTTTCCGTGCGCGTCGAAAGTGTTCGCGAGTTCGGTCAAGGTCGAGCACCTTGGCGTCGCCAACGGCGTGCTCGGCTTCGGCTACCTGGTGGGTCCCGCCGTCGGCACACTGCTCGGCGGGTACCTGATGAGCATTTACGGCTGGCGCCCGGTGTTCATCCTGTTCGGCGCGCTCTCGCTGCTGTGGTTGTGGCCGTGGAGCAAGGTCAAGGTGGCGCTCTCGCCGAAGGCCGGCGTGATCGACCGCGACGTGCCGCCGTTCGGGCTGATCCTGCGCCAACGCGCCCTGTGGGGGGCTTCGCTCGGCCACTTCGCCGCCAACTACAGCTTCTACTTCATCCTGTCGTGGCTGCCGTTCTACCTGGTCAAGGAGCGCGGCTTCTCGATGGGCACGATGGCGTTGATCGCATCCTGGGCCTACCTGCTCAACGCGATGAGCGCGCTGTTCATGGGCTGGCTCGCTGATCGCTGGATCCGCAACGGGCGCAGCGCCAACGGCGTCTACAAGGGACTCATGGGGGTCGCGCATGTCGCGGGCATCGGCTGCATGGCCGGCATGGTGCTGCTACCGGTAGGGGGCTCGCTCGCCGCGCTGTTCCTGTTCCAGATCATCGCGGGCTTCTCCTACCCGGGCGTATTCGCCATTCCGCAGATCATCGCCGGACCCAAGGCCTCGGGCAGCTGGGTCGGTGTGCAGAACGCCGCCGGCAACGTCGCCGGCCTGATCGCGCCCGCGATCACCGGCATCCTCGTCGACCAGACCGGTCACTTCGAACTCGCGTTTGCGCTGGTCGCCGGGATCAATGTGCTCGGGCTGATCGGCTGGCTGTTCGTGCTGCCGCAGGTCAAGCCCATCGACTGGGCGCGCGCGGCCCTGGAACGACGTGTCTAGCCGCACCCGTGCGCGCTGGTTGGCCGCACTGCTCGCAGGGTTTGGGACGGCGACGGTAACCGGTGTGGCTGGCGCTGCACCCGCGCCGGTGGTCGAGGTCAACGGCGAAACGCTGCTGGGCGCCTTCGATGGCGCGCACCCGCAGGTCGCGAGCTTCAAGGGCATTCCATTCGCGGCGGCGCCGGTCGGCGACCTGCGCTGGCGCGAGCCGCAACCGCCGACGCCGCGACGCGGTCGCCAGGATGCGCGGTCGTTTGCGGCCGGCTGCTACCAGGACGACTACAACATCGACTGGTACCGCGACGTCGGGCTGGCCTTCGGCGTGCAGCCGGCGACGTTCGTCAATCCGGTCTTCAGTGAAGACTGCCTGTACCTGAACGTCTGGGCGCCCCGGCTAGCGCCGGACGCACGACTGCCGGTGATGGTCTGGATCCACGGCGGCGCCAACCGCGGTGGCTGGAGCTTCGAGCCGAACTACCAGGGTGCGCGGCTGGCCGCGCGCGGCGACGTGGTAGTCGTGACCATCGCCTATCGACTCGGCGTGTTCGGCTTCTTCGGGCATCCGGAACTGCGCGGCGCCGCGGTGCCCGCCAACTTCGGGCTGCTGGACCAGGTGGCGGCGTTGCGATGGGTGCGCGACCACATCGCACAATTCGGCGGCGACCCGGCCAATGTCACCGTGTTCGGCGAGTCGGCCGGCGGCAGCAACATCGGTTATCTCGTCAGCCTGCCGGCGACGCGCGGCCTGTTCCGGCGCGCGATCAGCCAGAGCGGGGGCTTCCAGATGCTGGATCGAGGCACGCTCGCCGATGCGGAGCAGGCGGGGCGGGCGTTGAGCAACGCGATTCCCGGGCGACCCGGTCTCGCCACCCTGCGACGTATGCCGAGCCGGGAGATCTGGGACGCGGCGCTGCGTGGCCTGCCGAGCCAGGACCACTCGCCGGTCGTCGACGGCATCACGGTGCTCGAGACGCCCGCCGCGGCGTACGCGCGGCAAGGCATCGCACACGACCTCCTGATCGGCACCAACCAGGACGAGTGGTACATGTACCTCGACGCCGATCCCGACGGCCTGCGCAGGGACGTCGCAGCGCTGGCCCCGCGCGCGCGCCGAGCGCTCGAGGCGCGCGCTGCCGAGGAGCCCGACGTCCGCACGGCCCGCGACAAGGTGTTTACCTTCGTCAACATGGTGTGCCCGGCCTACCTGATGTCCGCCAGTGTGCGCGCCCAGGGTCACACGGCCTGGGTCTACCGCTTCACGCGGGTGCGCCCCGGTCCCGGCGGCAAGACGCTGCGCTCCTATCACGGCGCCGAGATTCCCTACGTGTTCGGCACGCACGATGCCTGGTTGCCCGGCGACGCAACCGACGATGCGCTGACGACAGACATGCAGCAGGCGTGGGTGAACTTCGCGCGTCACGGCCATCCCGCCGGCAAGCGTGAGGCGGGCGACGACTGGCCCGTGTTCGATCCGGCGCGCCCGCAGATGATGGAGCTCGGCGACCGGTTGGGACCGCTGCCCGCCACCGATTACGCCCTCTGCCTGCAATGGGCGGGCGACCTGTACCCGGGCTGGCGCGAGCCCGCGGCGCTTGCCGGACCGTGAGATCAGCGGGAGACACGATGAGCGGAACTGCGACGATGAAACGGCGGCTCGGCATCGTCTCCGCGCCCGGTTGGATCGACCCCAACCTGCCCGCTCTCGAACGGCTGTTTCCCGGGCAGCTGCAGATGCAGCAGACCATCCTGCCGCCGCCCGGCTTCGACTACAGCTTCGCGTCCATTGCAGCGTCCGAGCCGCACCTGGTCACGGCCGCGACGATGCTGGCCGAAGCAGGGTGCGAACTGATCATCCAGGACGGGCCGGGTTTCGCATGCCTGATTGGCAGGACGCCCGCAGGTGCGCGCGCGGCGGGCGAGCGGATCAGCCAGGCCTGCGGCGTGCCGGTCGTGCTGAATGCCGTGGCGATCCTCGATGAACTCGATCGTCTCGGCGCGCGCCGGGTTGCCGTTGCCGCCCCGTACTACAGCCCGGAATGGAAATCGATGTTCACGGAGTTCCTGCGGCACGGCGACTACCGCATCGACGCGTTCCAGACCTTCGTCGAACAGGGCTTGTTTCCGGACCAGGCCAGCGTGAGCGCCCGGCATTACCAGTTCAGCGAGGACGAGGTCCTCGCCAGCCTGCGCCGCACGCGGGCCGCCGCACCCGACGCAGAGGCGATGATCATCGTCGGCACCGGCATTCGCACGGCGCACTGGATCGACCGTCTCGAGCGTGACCTTGGCTTGCCCCTGGTGCCCGCAGACTCGTCGCTGTACCGGGCAGTGGCGCGGTCGCTGCCCTGTGAACCGGCAATTTACGATATCGGCCCGTGGCAAGGCCGCCGCCATGCCGATCCAGATGTTCATCAAGCGGCACTTCAGCGATATTCCGGTCGCCCAGATCGACAGTTTCTTCGGGTTTACCACCGACAAGAGCACGCTCTACGGCGGCCGAATCTACGGCGGGACGGAGATCAGCGCCTATGACCTCAAGTCGATGTACGGAATGGGCATCGGCCTGCGGTTGCCGTTGACCAACCACGACGCCTCGCCGGAGGAATACGCAGCCAGTATCCCAATGCTCGAAAAGCACCACCGGCCCGGCAACTCGATCATCGTCACCAACGACAACCTGGCGCGATGGATACGCAGGGACTTTCCCGAGTACCGTCTCGAAGCCAGCGTGATCAAGAACATCGACAGCCTGGAGAAGATTGAAAAGGCATCCGGCATCTACGACAGCATCATCCTGCCGATGAGCGCCAACGAGGACGAGGCCTTCCTGGCCTCGATCGGCAACAAGGACCAGATCACGCTGTTTGCCAACGCCGGTTGCGCCCTGACCTGTCCTTCGAAGATCTGTTATCCAAGCATCTCAAAGGCCAATAAGACCGGCGACAAGTCGCTGTTCCGGTGTTCCCAGCAACTGAAGTACCGGGAATTGCTCGGGATGCAGGATTTCGACCTGGACCATCTCGAGAGCCTGGGGTTCCATCGGTTCAAGTTGCTGCGCGCCCGCGACGGCAACATCACGGGCGTCTGAACCAGCCAGTCTGTCAGCCGGGAGGCGGCGGGCAGGGTCCATCGCCGGGCTCGATTGTGACGCAAAGCCGTGCGGCCACCCCACGGCGCCTTAAGATGGGTGCTCAGCCGGGCTGGAGGGGACTGCGCGAGACCGTCCAGGCGAGCGTAGTCCTTTGATCCGAAACGAAAAACTGTTAGTCTCGCCGCCCCGCCAAAAAAGGATTGAGCATGTGCGGAATCGTTGGTGCCGTCGCGCGGCGTGATGTCGTTCCCATCCTGATCGAGGGCCTGCGGCGCCTCGAATACCGGGGCTACGACTCCGCGGGTGTCGCCGTACTGGACGGCACGGGCAAGATCAAGCGCCTGCGTGCGGTCGGCAAGGTCCGCATGCTGCAGGATGCACTCGACGCGGATCCCACCAGCGGCCTGCTCGGCATAGCGCACACCCGCTGGGCCACCCACGGCGTGCCGAGCGAGCGCAACGCCCACCCGCATATCTCCAGGGACGGCGTCGCGCTCGTCCACAACGGCATCATCGAGAACCACGAAGAGCTGCGCGCGGAGCTGCAGGCTGCGGGCTACGAGTTCACGTCGGAGACCGACACCGAAGTGATCGCTCACCGCGTGCACTACCATCTGCAGAAAACCGGCGACCTGTTCAAGGCGGTTCGCGCGACCGTGGCCGAACTCGAAGGCGCGTATGCGCTGGTCGTGATATCGCAGAAGGACCCCGAGCGCCTCGTCCTTGCGCGCCAGGGCTGCCCGGTCGTCATCGGCCTGGGTGACGGCGAGAACTTCGTCGCCTCCGACGTGGCCGCGCTGCTGCCGGTGACACGCAGGTTCGTCTTCCTCGAGGAAGGCGACGTCTGCGAAATCCGCCGCGACAGCTACCGGATCCTGGACAAGGACGGCAACACGATCCAGCGCAAGGTGCACGAGAGCGCACTCTCGGCCGATGCGGCGGAGAAGGGCGACTTCCCGCACTACATGCTGAAGGAAATCCACGAGCAGCCGCGCGCCGTCGCGCAGACGCTCGAGGAACGCGTGGCCGGCGGCAAGCTGCTGGAGGCCGCGTTCGGGCCGGCGGCGCAGGCCGTCTTCGCCAGGACCGAAGCCGTGCGCATCGTTGCGTGCGGCACCAGCTTCCACGCGGCCGTCGTGGCCAAGTATTTCATCGAACAGATCTGCCGGCTGCCGTGCTGGGTCGAGATCGCGAGCGAATATCGCTATCGCAATCCGGTGGTGCCGAAGAACACGCTGTTCGTGAGCGTCTCGCAGTCGGGCGAAACCGCGGACACGCTGGCCGCGCTGCGGTCCGCCAAGCAGGCGGGGTACCTGTCGCAGCTCGCGATCTGCAACGTGCCGGAAAGCTCGCTGGTGCGCGAGTCCGAGCTCGTCATGCTGACGCGCGCGGGCCCCGAGATCGGCGTGGCGTCCACCAAGGCATTCACGACGCAGCTGACCGCGCTCGGCATGCTGGTCGTGGCGCTGGCCAAGTTTCACAGCGCCGATGCCGAGCGTGAGCGCGGTCTGGTGCAGCGACTGCTCGGCATTCCGTCACTGATCGAAGCGACGCTGAAGCTCGATCCGGTCATCAAGGAACTGGCGAAGCGCTTCGTCGACAAGCATCACGCGCTGTTCCTCGGTCGCGGTCCGATGTACCCGATCGCGATGGAAGGCGCGCTCAAGCTCAAGGAGATTTCTTACATCCACGCCGAGGCGTACCCGGCAGGCGAGTTGAAGCACGGTCCGCTCGCACTCGTCGACGCCGACATGCCGATCATCACGGTGGCGCCGAACAACGACCTGCTCGAGAAGCTGAAGTCGAACCTGCAGGAAGTGCGGGCGCGCGGCGGCGAGCTGTACGTGTTCGCGGATCCGGAGTCAGGGATGGAGTCGTCGGACGGCGTGCACGTGATCGAGATGCCGCGGCACGTCAGCTACTTCCAGGCGCCGGCCGTATACACGATTCCGCTGCAGCTGCTGGCCTATCACTGCGCCATTCTCAAGGGCACGGACGTCGATCAACCGAGGAACCTGGCGAAGAGTGTGACGGTGGAGTAGCAGGCGGTTGGCGAGCGCTACCGGAAAGGCCTGGCGCGCTCGATCAGTTCATCGAGACCCGGTTCGTCCGGATTCCACGGTTTGCCGGGGTGTATGACCGAGACCTGGCAGCTCTCGGCCGCCTCGACCAGTTGCCGGTATCTGCCGGCCTTCAGGTCGGCGATATAGGCTTGCTTGTTCTGGTCGTAAGCGAACATCTTCGGGCTGGCGAGCGTGCATTCGTTGCAGCTCGAGCAACGCAGGGTCTCGATGTACGCAGTATCGGGATCCGGTGCGGATTCATCCTCCGCGGCGGCAGTGCCTGGAACCTCAGCGGCAACCGACGGCTGATCGCCCAGGGCCGCAGGGATCGCGGCCGGCGCAAGTGCGGCCGCTTCGATGGCACGCTGCCGCTCCCAGAGCGCCTTCTCGCGCGCCAGCAGTGCCTCGGCGCGTGAATCATGAATACCCCCGAGCTCCTGGAGCCGATGCCAGGCTTCGCGACAACGCTGGGCGGCACGCATCATCCTTTCGTCGACGACGACCCGGCACAACAGGTCTGCATCGTCGACCGCAAGAACATAGGGCAATCCGGTCGCCGCGTCAGCCGGCGGGGATTCCAGCCACTGCCGGGCGCTGATCAGGCCCTCGCCCCAATGGGCGCGCGGGATGACAGCGAAATGCCGATTGTGCCGCCGGTCGGCGAGCAGGAAATCGACGAACGTGAATGCCAGTTCCTCCGTCACGGCCTGCAGGTCCTGGTCCGCATACGTCAGGAACTCGAGCGGCCAGTCCACGTCCGGCTGCGGATTGTTCTCGAGTGAAAAGCGCGTAGCGCTGTCGGAGCCCCTGCCCGGGTCGTAGCTGAACGCCGGGAAGGCTCGAGACTGCATGGCCGATGCGGCCGCGAGATAGCCGGGCAAGGTGCTCTCGCCGTCCGCCGGTGCGTAGACGCTGAAGAGCGCCGGGCCCGCATGACGCAGGCCGCGCTGGATGCGGTCGCGCATCTGCAGGAGATTGGACGCCGTGCTCTGCAATACGAACGCGTCGCCGAACGTCATCGCCATGGACGCCAGCTGACTGCCGCGCATGCCGAACGAAAAGCGACCCTGGCCCGGCGCCGCTTCTTCCAGGAGGTCCTGGACCTCGAGCAGCACCTTCACCGGCATGCCCGACGACAATGCACTGACGAGGTCGGCCTGCACGCCGGGCGCGTCGCTGTCGAGCGTCACGAGATAGTCCGGGAAGAACTGCAGTTCGGCCGCGGTGAAGTCCTGGCTTTGCATGCCATCGAAAATGGGAGCATGCAGTTGCTCGACAAACTGCCCTTCGACTTCCAGTTCCGCCAGAGAGAGTGCCTTCAGCAGCGACAGCATGTCGGGCAGGCGATGGCGGTAGGAATCCAGTGCCGCCGACACGCTGTCGAATGCAAAGCCGCAGCTGTTTGATTCCTGCGTGCCAGCATCGCCAGGGGCCGGGAAGAATGCCTGCTCACGCAACGTGCGAAGTGCCCACTCGATGCGTGCGCGACGGGGTGTGTCCAGGCCTCCCTGGCTTGCCGTCGGTGACAGCAGTTTCGACATCTTCGTGAAATCGAACAACGCCTGGTGAGTGCCACCGAAGGTCTGCTGCAGGTTTGCAGCCTGAAAGGCGGCGGCCGATCGCGCATAGTCCGCACGGAGTATGGCCTCGAGACGCAGGACCAGCGCATCGATGCGGATCCGCGCGGCACGCGCCTTCTCGCCTTGCACCACGGCCCACGCATGTCGCAGGAATCGGGATGGCAACCGCGAATCGCATCCGGCCAGTTCGCCATCGACAGCCAGTGCGTCGCGCACGGTCGTCATGTCGCGTCGCCCGGCATCGTCGGTGCCGGCACCTGTGACAGCACTATCCCAGGCCTGCAGCAGCGTGCCCGGCGTGCTTTTGGCGACGGCTTCGCGGATCAGGCGCTCGACGTGCAGCGCGCGCTTGCGCATCGCTTCGCCCTGCGAACCCTGCGGCGCCGCCGTTCGTAGCGCTCCATCCACGGCGGCCGCGAGGGAAACGACGTACTCACCAGGTCCACGGGCGAACACCACGGGGAAATCGTGACGAATCGAATCGAGATTGCGGTACTGGGCCAACAAGGCCGGTCGCAACCCCGCGGGCAACTGTTGCCCGGCTCCGTCGTCGTCCGGCAGGCGGCCCGTGAGATGAAAGACGACCTGTGACCTGAGCTGACTGTCCATGGTTACTGCGGCCATACCGTGAATTTGTCGAACTCGGCGTCGAGCGCGCCACGAACCTGGTCAGCAGTGCGCAGCTTGCCGGCGCCCCGGAGGTCCTCGTAGCAGGGCACCTCGGGGTTGCGATAGAGGATTCCCACCGGGATCGGATCTTCGGACGACGCGATTTCGCGGGCGCGATTGATGTCCGCAGGATCGTGGGGCAGCTGGTTACGGTAGATCTTCTGCAGCGCCGGGCTGACGCGAATGCCGTCGGCATGCGTAAGCATCAACATGCGCTGCGGATCGTGCACCCACGGCTCGAACATGTTGCCGACGAATTCCGGGCAACGCTGCAGGATGCGCACGAACGAAAAACCGCGGTGCCGGAAGGCGGCCGTCAGGATCTGGAACAGCGACTCGGGTATCCAGTCCACTGCCTGCGCGACGAAAGAGACGTTCTGCACGCCCAGCGTGACCGTAAGCGGACTCAGCGCATCGAGATAGGAGCCACGTGGCGTCGTGTTGCTCTTGGTCCCGATCGGCGACGTCGGCGAAGCCTGCTTCTTGGTCAACCCATAGATGTGGTTGTCGTGCAGCAGCACGGTCATGTTCATGTTGTAGCGGATCGCGTGGATCCAGTGGGCTGCGCCGATGCTGCAGCAATCGCCGTCGCCGGTATTCACGAACACGTGCAGGTCGGGGCGCGCGAGCTTGATGCCCTCGGCGATCGGCAGTGCGCGGCCGTGGATGCCGTGGAAGCCGTAGGTGCGCATGTAATGCGGCAGCCGGCTCGAGCAACCGATACCTGAAACGAAGACGGTTTTCTCGGGTCGCAGGCTCTCGTCGCGGCACAGGCGCTGCATTGCCGCCAGGATCGCGTTGTCACCGCAGCCCTTGCACCAGCGGGGGACGCCGCCCTGGTAGTCCTCGAGCGCGTGGCTCTCCTCGGCGAAATGGTGCAAGCACAGCGTGGCGGCGCTCATCGCGAAGTCTCCAGGTGCGTCAGGCGTCGACGCAGTTCGGCATACACGGTTCCCGGCTTGATCGGCCGGCCGCGCACCTCGGTCCAACAGTCGACATCGACGAGATACCGCGCCCGCAACAACATCGCGAGCGCGGAGTAGCGGCGATTGGATTCGTCGATCAACGGATCGTTCGGGTCGTCGGCCCAGTTGCCTTCGACCGTGATCACCTGGCTGAACCCCCGCAGGATTTCACCGATCCCGGGCTGCATCGGTTGCAGGAATGTCAGGTGCGTGGAGGAAACGCGGTGACCTTCACCGCGTAAACGTGCGACGGCTTCCTCGATGGCGCCCTTGGTGCCGCCCCAGCCGACGACGAGCAGCTCGCCCTCACGTTCGCCGAACACCGGCGGCGGGGTGAGCATCTTCTGCAGTGTCGCGAGCTTCATGCTGCGCGCACGCATCCCCTGCTCGTTGATCTCCGGGTCGTAGGCGACGCGACTGTTGCTATCGTGCGCGAGACCGGTCAGCGTGTGCATGCCGTTCGGCTGCCCTGGAATGAAGCGCCGGCTGAGACCGGTGACCGGGTCCCAGTCGTAAGGCTTGACACCCTCCGGGACTGGATTCTGGTCGATCGGAGGCGCGAGCCAGTCCGTGGAAAACTGCGGACGCGGAAAAGGTTGCTGCGCCGTCGCGAGGCTCGCATCCGACAGCACGACGACGACCATGTTGAAGGCTTCGGCGAGCCGTCGCGCCGTGATCATCGAATAGAAGCAGTCCTCGATCGTGCCGGGCGCCATGACGACCTTGGGCGCATCGCCGTGACTGCCGAACATGACCGTGAGCAGGTCGCCCTGCTCGACTTTCGTCGGTTGCCCCGTGCTCGGGCCCCCGCGCTGCACGTTGACGACGACGAGCGGGATTTCCGCCATGACGGCGAGGCCCAGTCCTTCCTGCTTCAGCGAATAGCCTGGCCCGGAGGTGATCGTCACGGCGACCTTGCCCGTGTAGGAGGCGCCGATGGCGAAGGCACACGCAGCTATCTCGTCCTCGGCCTGGTGAACGATGCCACCTGCGCGTTCGAACACGTCGCTGAGGTAGTGCGAAGCCGACGTCGCCGGCGTGATGGGATACATGGCGCAGATGTCCATGCCCGAGGCGAGCACACCGAGTGCGATGGCCGTGTTGCCGTTGATGACGAGCTGCGGCGCCGTCGCCTTGACCGCGGGTACACGGTATTTGAAATCGAGATTCGACTCGGCCCACTGCCAGCCGGCTTCGAGCAAAGCCACGTTCGACGCGATGACCTTCGCATCCTTCTTGCCGAAGATGAACGCGATCTGGTCTCGTGCAAGATCCATGTCGAGGCTGTAGACGTTGCAGAGCATCCCGAGCACGAACATGTTCTTGCCCTTGCGCGGGTCGGGGACCAGCGAGCGACACTCCTTTTCCATCGGTACTTCGTAGACCCGGTAGCCTTCGGCGACGAGCCGGTCGCGGGTTTCCGCATACTGGCCGGCGATCTTCGCGTCGTCGTGCTGCGCCCACATGTTTTCCAGCAGCACGATGCAGCCGGCCTTGAGTTCGCCCGCATTCACCCGTCCCAGCAACACCTGCTCGTTGAACGCGACCGCGATGTCGGCTTCGTCACCGCCGTTCGTGACCTGGTGCGTGCCGATTCGGATCCGGTTGCCGCTCGCACCCGCAACGCTGCGCGCAGGAGGCTGGATCTCCGCCGGGATGATCTCCACGGTCCACACGCCGTTACCCATGCGCGCGGCAATCGTGCCGAACGACTGGCCGCATTTCTGCGCACCCTCGCCCGAGTCGCTCATGATCTCGATCACGTGCTGATCGAGCGTCTGCAGGTGTTTGGCGATGGGCGTGGCCGAACCAATGCGAGCGGTATCGGCTCGCGCGCGCAGAGGCGTCGCTGCATTCATGGAAATTTCACCTTGGCATGCGGATGCGCGCAAAACCGCGCTCCGCGCGATCGATGCCAAACATGCGGGAACCCGGTTCCGCCGCGGCGTCGCAATACACATGGTCGGTGTCGCGCAAGCCCAGGAACGCTTTCATTGCGCGGGCCGCGCGGCGTCCTGCGCCCATGGCTTCGATGACGGTGGCGGCGCCCGTCACGATGTCGCCGCCGGCAAAGACCCCTGGAATCGACGTTGCAAGGGTCGCATCCGTCGCGATGTAGCCGCGCTGGTCGAGTTTCAGTTTGGACGTCTGGCCGATGATCGGATTGGCGTTGGTGCCGATGGCATACACCACCATGTCGGCTTCGATTTCGAATTCGCTGCCGGCCTCGGGCACGGGACGGCGTCGCCCGGACGTGTCCGGCTCGCCGAGCGTCATGCGGATGCAGCGCACGGCGCGAACGTTGCGCTTGCCGTCGTCCAGCAGCTCAACGGGGCTGGCGAGCCAATGGAATTCAATCCCTTCCTCTTCGGCGTGGTGGATCTCCTCTGCACGTGCCGGGGCCTCGGCGCGACTGCGCCGGTACAGGCAGCGGACGCTTTCGGCGCCGAGGCGGAGGCTGACGCGCAGCGCATCCATTGCCGTGTTTCCCGCACCGATGACGACCACGCGCCTGCCCGGCTGCAAGGGTGTGTCGTAGTCTGGAAACTCGCGCGCGTGCATGAGGTTGCAACGTGTCAGCAGCTCGTTGGCCGAGAGCACGCCGTTCAGGGATTCCCCGGGAATCCCCATGAAGCTCGGGTAGCCGGCGCCGGTGCCGACGAACACCGCATGGAATCCCATCTCCTCGACCATCTGCTCGATCGTGAAGAGCCGGCCGACCAGTGTGTTGCACTCGAAACGGATGCCGAGCGCCTCGAGCTTCGTAATCTCGGCATCGACCACTGTGTTCGGCAGGCGGAAATCAGGAATGCCGTACTTCAGCACGCCCCCCGGCTCGTGGAAGGCCTCGAAGACCACGACTTCGCAACCTGCCTTGGCCATGTCTGCCGCGCATGCCATGCCGGCGGGGCCGGAGCCGACGATGCCCACCTTGAACCCGCTGGGCTGGATGTACGGTACGTTCGACCAGCGTTCGCGGATCGCCAGGTCGCCGACCCAGCGCTCGAGCCTGCCGATGGCCACCGGCTCGAGGGTGTCGCCGACCGTGCAGGAGCCCTCACATTGCGATTCCTGCGGGCACACGCGTCCGCACACGGCCGGCAGCAGGTTGGTCGAGGTGATCACGTCGTACGCACCGCGATAGTCGCGGGCCGTGATGCGCTGGATGAAGTCGGGAATCGCAACGCCCACCGGGCATCCCGCGACGCACGGTTGTTCGGGGCACATCAGGCAGCGTTCGGCCTCCAGTTGTGCATCCTCGATCAGGTAACCCTGGTTCACTTCGCCGAAATTGCAGGCGCGCTCGCGTGGATCCTGTTCGTGTGCAGGCGTGCGCGCCTGCGGGATCATCCGTATCGTCTTCTTCTTGGGCCTCGCATCGCCGGGCATGACAAGGTCACTCCGCTATGACCGGCTGTGCTGTCAGGCTGCGCATGCGGCAGCTCTCGTTGAAACGCTCGGTGGCCGCGAGTTCCGTCGCGCGGTAACGCTGCAGGCGGAACATGAGATCGTCGAAGTCCACGAGATGACCATCGAAGTCGGGACCGTCGACGCAGGCAAACTTCACGGTGTCGCCGACCTTCACGCGGCATCCGCCGCACATGCCGGTGCCGTCCACCATCACCGGGTTCAGGCTGACGATCGTGCGGATGCCGCTGCCGCGCGTTGCTTCGGCACACCCCTTCATCATCACGGGCGGCCCGATCGCGACGCATTCGTCGATGTCCCGGTGCTGCGACATCGCGAGCCGGATGCCTGCGGTGACCAGGCCCTTGATGCCGGCGGAACCGTCATCGGTGCAGACGATGAGTTCGTCGCACGTGGCGCGAAACTTGTCTTCCCAGAACATCAGGTCGCGATTGCGGAACCCGAGGATACCGATCACGTACGCGCCGCTCTCCTTGTAGCCTCGCGCCTGCGGATAGACCGGCGCCACTCCCAGGCCGCCGCCCACGCACAGGACCTTGCGCGCCTGGCCGATGTGGCTCGGGACACCCATCGGACCGACGAGAGCGACGAGCCGGGTTCCGACGCGGCAGTCGCGCTGCATTTCACGCGTGGTCTTGCCGACCGCCTGGATCACCAGGGTGACCGTTCCGCGCGTGCGGTCGTAGTCCGCGATCGTCAGCGGAATGCGCTCCCCGTGCTCGCTGGCCATGACGATGACGAACTGCCCGGGGCGGGCCGCCCTGGCCAGCAGCGGGTGCCGCACTTCGAGCAGGAACGTGACATCCGAGAAGTCTTGCCGGGTGACAACCTCGTACCCGGCAACGCGTGCCTGGTCCATTTTTCCCCCCTTGTCGTGCTGCGGTTTTGCCCGAAGCTTGCAGCCGAAACAATCAGGGTAATTGCCGATCCGGGCACGCGGTCGCGCAGCGCTGCGCGTAGTACCGATGGTTCACCAGCGGCCGCATGGCCGCCTGGCGGCCGACGGTTGTAGGATTGCCGCCGGAGCACCCCTGTGAACAACTGGACTCGCATCGGGATCACGCTGGCCGCGCTCGGGACTTTCACTCCCGGCTGGCCAGGCACGGACCCAGTCGCTGCGCCCGCGCCACGGGACGTGGCGCCGGGAGTGTGGCTGGTCCCTGGCGGCATCCCGCCCGATCGGCAGCCGGACGGCAACTCGGTGATCTTCGCGGCCCCGGCGGGCCTGATCGTCGTCGATACGGGCCGCCACTCCTGGCAACGCGAGGCGATCCTTGCCCTTGCGCACGCGCAGAGGAAGGAAATCGTTGCGATCGTCAACACGCACTGGCACCTGGATCACGTCAGTGGCAACCCGGATCTGCGTGCGGCGTATCCGGGCCTGCGTGTCTATGCGAGCGATGCGATCGACGGCGCAATCGAAAACTTCTTTCCGTCGAGCGCGAAGGATTCGGCGGCATATCTCGACGATCCGCAGATTCCGCAGGAGACCCGTGACGACATTCGAGGGGACCTGCTCGCGATCCGGAACGGAGCGGCCCTGCGGCCCGACGAGGTGATCACGGTCTCGGGCACGATCGCCCTGGGTGGCCGTCCACTTCGAATCAACCTTGCCCTTGATGCCGCAACGGCCGGCGACGTCTGGCTCTATGACGAAGAAAGCCGGGTGGCCGTCCTCGGCGATCTGGTCACCTTGCCGGCGCCGTTCCTGGACACCGCCTGTCCGGAAGGATGGAAGGTCGCGTTGCAGCAAGTGGCCGACACGCCGTTCGAGCTGGCGATTCCCGGCCACGGCGACCCGATGACTCGTGCGCAGTTTCAGCTTTATCAGGCCGCGTTCGACGCATTCATCGTGTGCGCCGGTTCCGCCCGTCCCCAGGGCGAGTGCGCCTCCGATTGGGCGGACTCGATCCGGACCTTGCTGGCGGACGATCCGGCCGAGCAGCAACGAGCGCGCGGGATGGCCGCGTATTATGTCGACATGCTCAGGGCGAACGATGGACGCAGCAAATTCTGCGAATCCAGTCGTTGACCCTGATTCAGGCTGCGGTCATTCGTTCGCAATGGCCTGCAGTCCCTGCATGACGTCTTTGTTGTTCCCGGTCAGGTCGACCAGTCGCGTTTCGAGATCCGCGATGCGCAAGCGCAGCAGTGCAACGAGGCCGTCGTTCGCTCGAAGCAACTTCACGGCGTCCTCGATTTCGCCGACGGACAAACCGGTACGACACGGATAGTCGATCAGCTCGCCGAGACCTTGGTAGTCGCCGGCGCGGACATAGCGGTCGCCGCAATTGCTGCCGAGTGCCCGCTGGACGTCGTTCGGCAGGGTCATCCTGAATGCCTCGCGGTAACGCGACTGCATGCCCTCCCTGGCAACGTTGTCCAAGGTCGGAAAGTTGTAGACCTGCAGGGCCGTGTTGCGCAGCGTCTGGCTCTTGATCAGGCCAAGGGTACCGGTCGAGACGAGTTCGTCGTAGGTCGCGCGGCGTCGGGCTTTCTGCTTGTACTGGGTCGCGCGATAGGCGCTGACCAGGAGCGCCTCGTTCGAATCGTTCGATCGTCCGCTGAGCGCATCGACAGCCCGTTCCGCGTTGGCCAGCACGTCACGGCTGTACTCGATCTGCAGCTGGTAGTACCAGGCTTCCTCGCGCAGATCGGCCTTGAGGCGTTCGGCGAACATCGCACCTCGTTGCCTGGCTTCGCGCTCGACGTTCCAGTTCGAGACCTGCATGCCGATGAAGACGCCGACGATGACGATGGCCAGTTCGATTGCGATCGCCGGCCATTCCAGCTTGCGGACGTGTTCCATGATACGGCGTAGGTTCATCGACGAAATTCCGGCTGCATCGCGTGATGACCGCAGTCCTGCGGCAGCATCATACGGTCCTGCGACGGTCCTGATAATGTCAACCGCCTCGACTATCCTTACGCGTCCCTCATACGGTGCGGTGACCAGAATGCCGACGCTATCCTTCGTGGTTCGACAGACCGGGCGCCAGGCCGTTGCCGCGGCGCTACTGGGCACCCTCCTGGCAGTCTCGGGCGTGGTCGACGCAGCCGACGACTTTGCCGCTCGTGTGGACCGGGTGCTGGCAAAGACGCCGCTGATCGATGGTCACAACGACCTGCCGTGGGAATTGCGTGATCGATCGAAGGGTCGCCTGGCCACGATCGATCTGCGGTCGGATACGGCGAAGCTTCCAGTGCCGGAAGGCGGCGCACCCTTGATGACGGACATTCCGCGCCTGCGCGCAGGCCGCGTGGGCGGGCAGTTCTGGTCGGTCTGGGTGCCGACGGACCTCGAGGGCAATGACGCGGTCCAGGCGACGCTCGAGCAGATCGACCTCGTCAAGCGGATGGTTGCGGCGTATCCCGCCGACTTCCAGATGGCGTACACGGCGGCCGACATTCGTCGCATCCATCGCTCGGGAAAGATCGCGTCGCTGATCGGCCTCGAAGGCGGCCACTCGATCAACAACTCGCTGGCGACGTTACGGTCGATGCATGGCCTGGGCGCGCGCTACATGACGTTGACGCACACCCGGAACACCGGCTGGGCCGACGCAGCGACGGATACTCCGGCGCATCAAGGACTGACGCCATTCGGCCAGGAGGTCGTCCGGGAGATGAACCGGCTGGGCATGCTCATCGACCTGAGCCATGTCTCGCCCGAAGCGATGAAGGCGGTGCTCGCAGTCACCGAAGCCCCGGTGATTTTTTCGCACTCCTCGGCACGGGCGATCAACAGTCACCCGCGCAACGTGCCCGACGACGTCCTGCAGCTGGTCGCGAAGAACGGTGGCGTGGTGATGGTGAATTTCTACCCGGCGTACGTCTCCGAGGCCTCGAACCAGTGGGAGGCGGATTTCGCCGCCGAACACACTCGCTACAACTCTCCCCCGTATGCCGGGCTGTACATCGGCCAGCCTGAAAAGGCGAAAGCAGCACTTGAAGCCTGGGAGAAGGCGCACCCGAAACCGATCGTGACCTTGTCAGAAGTCGCGGATCACATCGAACACATCCGCAAGGTTGCAGGCATCGACCACGTCGGCATCGGCTCCGACTTCGACGGCATTCCCGAGGGGCCGAAGGGCCTGGAGGCAGTCGACCGGTATCCGGCATTGCTCGAGGAAATGATGCGTCGGGGATGGTCGGATGCCGACGTCGCGAAGCTCGCTGGATTGAACATGTTGCGCGTGATGGAACAGGCCGAGCAGGTTGCGGCGAGGCTCCATGCCGCGCGACCGGCTTCCGAGGCGCTGCTGAAGGCCGAGTCTCGCCCGTAAGCTCCGAGCTGCCCGAACCTGCCATTTGCCTGCATCCGCCGACGAGCGGATGATGCCTTTGAACGACGCTGACCTGCGCTGACCGTCCACGGTCCGCGGCACGGTTCGGCAGGCCATGTGCGTCGCGCCTACGTTACGAGGTGTGCGACATGAGCATTCATTACCGGAAGATTCTGGCTGCGTCCCTGCTGGTCACAGGGCTGTACGTCCTGCCGACGGTCGGCAACACGGCTGTCGATCCCTACCCGAATGGCTGCGTGAGCTGCCACGTGCTCGACAAGAGCAAGGGCAAGGACGAGCGCTTGAGCGTTGCCCTCGCGCAGTGGACAGCGGGGAAAGTCGAGCCCGGCCTGCTCGCGAAGAGCAAGGCCAGCGCACCGGCGGGGCTCACGCTGAAGGGCAAGCATCCCGCCGCGGAAGACTCGCTCGAGGACATTCCGGGTGCCTGCCTCGACTGCCATGACACCGGCTCGAAGAAGGCACCGCCTTTTGCGCGCCTGCTGCACCTCGTACACCTCGTCGGTGGCACGAACAATGCCTACGTGACGACGTACAAGAGCGACTGCATGAGCTGCCACAAGCTCAGCACGCAGACCGGCGAGTGGACGATGCCGAGCGGTCCGGAGAAATAGCGGCAGCGCGGGCGCTGACTGGAATTCAGCCGAAGATCCGCTTCATCACCGGGACCATTCGCCGCGGCCCCGCAATTGCCGCTGCAGACGCCATGCCACCCATCATGGCGCCTGCGACGCCGCACGACATCACGTCCTGCCCGGTGAGCCAGAGCCCCTTGATGCGGGTGCGAGGTCGCAACCAGTCCTGCCGGAAGCGTTCGGGATCGTGGTCCAGCCCGTAGAGTTCGCCGCGACCGTAGCCGCAGAAGTGCTGCATCGACAGGGGTGTCGACACTTCCCAGTAATCGACGCGTCCGCGCACCTGCGGCACCTTGTCGTAGAGATGCTCGAGCAGGCGCTCGCCATACGATTGCTTCAGTGTGTCGTAATCGTCGCCGCGCTTGCCCCAGGTGCTGCCCGCCCATTGCTCGAAGATTTCGTAGGGTGCCGGCGCCACGATCTCGATCGTCGAACGACCCGGATGACGCCGTTCGAACGAGGGATCCTTCGCTGAAGGAAACGACAGGTACACGACCGGAAACGGACCGTGCGGATTCTGCAGGAAGCGGTCGAGCGCGCCGTCGTAGTCGTTGCCGCCTGGATAGATCCAGTAGTTGGTCTTCGGCAAGCCGAGTTCCTGCGCCGTTCCCAGCAGACCGATGTATACGCCGAGGTGGCCAATGCTCGGCTTCACGGTCTTGAGCAATTCGTCGTAGCCGTGGTCCTGCACCACCTGTGGCGGCAGCAGATTCGTGAACGTGTTGATTGCTCCAGCGTCCGAAATCACGACATGGCAGTCGATCTCGTGTCCGTCCGCCATGCGAACGCCACTTACTTTGCCGTCACGAAGCTGCACTTGATCGACCCGTGCGTAGGTAAAGACTTCGCCGCCCGTCGCGCGGATGCGTGGCAGGATCGCTTCGCCGATGCGCCACGCGCCGCCCACAGGATAGAAGCCGCCGTGCATGTAGTGCCGCGCGATCATCGCCTGCACCACGAACGACGACCGCTTCGGCGGCAGCCCCAGGTCGCCCCACTGGCCGGTCAGCACCGCGATCAGTTCGGGGTCGGAGGTCAGCTCCGAGAGAACTTCCCAGGTCGTGCGCTGGAAATTGCGGGGCAGGCGACGCCGGAGGATCGGCCCTGCCAGCGTGGCAGCCCACGCCGGCAGCGTGCGATCCAGCGTGAACGTGCGCATGCCGCGCGAGACCTCGCGCAGCAGTTCGAGGTAGCGATCGATCGCAGCAGCCTCGCGCGGAAAATGTACCAGCAGGTTGTCGCGAAACTCGGCGCTGCCGGCGACCGCATCGTAGGTCCGGTCGCCGATGAAGAAGCGATCGTAGTGCGCGTCCATGGGCGCCCACGCGACCTTGCCCTGCGTCAGGAAATCCATGAGCCGGCGCGACATCGTGGCGCCACCCATGTCGCCGATGTAATGCACGCCGACGTCCCAGTCGTAGCCGTTGCGCTCGTAGCTGTGCGTGGCGCCGCCGGCCGTGTAGTGCTGCTCGAGCACCGCGACTCGCCAGCCGAGTTCGGACAAGAGCGCGGCCGTCGTCAGGCCGCCGATGCCGGAGCCGATGATCAGCGCGTCGTAAGGGCCATTGAGCCGTGAGGGCCGATAGCGGTGGCCAATGCGCAGCGTGCTGGGCTGCAGGCTCTTTTTCCTCGCAGGCGTCGTCATCGAGCCATTATCGACGAGGATGCCCCCGGCAGCTCAGGGTTCTTGCGTTGGAGGCGACGACACGACGTCGTTGCCGGTCGTGGATGCGCGTCCGCTGCCTGTGCGAGGTCCCCGCTGACCCGCCGCTGCCGATGGCATTGCACGGCGGGGTTCGGGCCGAACCTGCGCAGGTTGCGGGAGGACAGGCGCGGGAACAGGCAGCGCTCGCCGTTGCGCGTTCGGCGCAACGTCGCGGCCGTTGCCGTCCCTCCCGCGCGGTACTTCGCCGCGGTCACCATGCTGAGGTTGAACCGGGTGGTTGCCATTGTCGTGGCCGCGCGGGTCGCGGTCGTGGTGCTGCCTCGGCGGTTGTGTGTCGCAATGGCCATCGCGATTGCTGTCGGCACACGGCACGACGAGGTACCGCGGATACTGGTTGTACGCGTAACCATAGCCGTAGGGATACGGCCCCTGTGCGGAGTACCAGGGGTTGGCATAGCCGTAACCGTTGCCGTAGCCCGGCTGGTAACGACTGGGGTAACCGGCGCCGTAGCCGTACCCGTAGCTCGGATAGACCTGCGCGCCCGGAGCCGCGCCGCGTGGCGTCAGGTCCGGCAGGCCGAACGATTCCTGGTATGCGCAGCCTGCCGATGCAGCAAGCACCGCCGCGCCGACCAAGGCCGTTGCTGCGCGTCGAATCATCGCTGCGGTGCTCCTCGAGGAGTGGTTTCCTGTCACGACGTTGATTGAGACCGCGTGCAGAGAGCAATCGTTCCCGCGGCCGCAATTTCGTCTCTTCTATACCACAGCCGGTGACAAATACCTCGCCTGGCCCGATCGCGCTCAGTCCGGCTGTAGCAGAACCTGCGCCAAGTACGTGTTTTTGCGGCGAATGCACAGCCGCTCGCTGTGGCTCTTGGGTACTACTTGGCGCGGCCTACCGATTGCTCCCAATGGTCGCGTCGATGCGAAGCGTCGAGTCTTGCAGTACGGGAAGGAGCGATGCGCAGACGACAGGGAACGCCCGCCGCAGAACCCACTCCCGCTGTCGAAAAGGAGATCGTCATGAGTGCATTCAAAATCCTGATTCCAGTCACCGCGTCCGTCCTCTTTGCGCTGCCGATGGTCGGCTTTGCGCAGGACCGTGGCCAGAACGAAGTGGCCGGCTCGCTCTCGTACACGGACATTGCCGACGTCTCTACGACCAGCATCGACGTGTCCTATGGCCGGTACCTGACGCCGCAGCACGAAGTCGGTTTGAACGTGGCCTACATGGACACCGACGTCGACGGGCTCGGCAGCGTCGACGGCACGACGCTGGGTGCCTTCTACCAGTTCAATTTCGACAATGGCGGCAACATGGTGCCGTTCATCGGAGTTGACGTCGCCTACATCGGCGGCGACCTGGGTGACGCCTACGACTTTGGCTACGGCGTGTCGGCTGGCGCCAAGTACTATCCGTACGAGCACGTCGGCGTGATCATTGGCATCGCCTGGCAGAATCTCACCGGCGCCGAGAACTTCATCGACGACGAGGACGGCTTCAACCTCAACGTCGGCCTGTCGCTGCGCTTCTGACCAGCTGCAGATTGAACAGGCCGGGTGGCATTGCTGCCCGGCCTCTTGCGCGTTCAGGGTGAGTCGTCCGCTACTCGAACGTCCAGCGGACGCCGACGAACACCTCGTCGCGATCCAGTTCCAGTTTGTACCTGGACGGATAGTTCGGCAGCGTCAGGTAGTCGAGCTCACCTGTCCTGTACGACGCGGTCAGGCTCCAGTTGCCTCCCAGCTCGAGCACGCCGCCAAGTTCGAACGACAGACCGTCAAGGTCGCCATTGCGCAGCAGGAAATCGCCACCGTATGACTGCAGGTAGCCGTTGACCATCAATTCGAGCCTGTCGGTCACCGCCGCGCGAATACCAGCCTTGAGCCCGCCGCCGTCACGGCCTTTGTCGTAGTTCACGTCATGGAGCTGGCTGTGCGTTTCGAGGTGCTCGTAACTCAACACGGCGAACCACTCGACGGGCATCGCGTCTTTGCTGCTGATGCGCCCTTTGTAACCGACGCCGAGCGAATAGCCGGATAGAGCCGAAGTCCGAGTTGCCGTCGAAGTCGTAACCCGCGGAGTAGTACTGCGCAGCTGCGAAGACGTGCGGGTTGAACTGGTACGAGCCGTCGATCCGGTAGCTGTCGTCCGAATCGTACGACTGCCCGAACGCCTGGATGGTGCTGTCGATGCCGTATCCGGCTTCGAGGTACGTAAAGTCGAATCCGTCCGCGGCGAAAGCGGGTGGCGCGAGTGACAGGAGCATCACCACCGGAAGAGTTGCGAAATGCCTTTTGCAGCGTGTGAAGACGTGAGTCATGCGGTCTCCCCGGCATCCTGCCGGGACATCGCAAACAGTTTACGCCTGCCGGCTTCCGAGACCCTGAATACGAGAGAGTCTCGATCCAGCATCCGCCCGGGGCGGTTGCATTCCACTATCGCTTGATGGCCTCGCCCTTCGGGTCGTACAGCGGTCGCGCGGACACCGCGCAGGGATACAGCTGTCCGGCGATTTCGACTTCCCAGCTGCCGGACGTCAGGTACGCCTCGTCCACGGTCTGCTTCGGTTCCAGGAACGCGAGCCCGACCGCGCCGCCCAGCGTGTGGCCGTACGACGCGGCGCGCACGTAACCCACGGCCTTGCCATCCCGGCGCACGATTTCGGCGTGGAACATCTGCGGCTCTGGATCCTTGACCAGGATCGACACCAGGCGTCGCTGCAATGGACCCTTCGCCTTGCGCTCCAACAGCGCTTCCTTGCCGATGAAGCCATCGGGTTTCTTCAGGTCGACCGCGAAGCCAAGGCCGGTCTCGTAGGGATCGTCGGTGTTGTCCAGGTCATGACCGTAGTCGCGGTAGCCCTTTTCCATGCGCAGGCTGCCGAGTGCACGCAGTCCCGCGTGCACCACACCGAACTCCCCGCCGGCCGCCACGACCTGGTCGTACACGTGCACGGCCTGGTCCGTCGGGATGAACAGCTCGTAACCCAGTTCTCCAAGGTACGTGATGCGGGTGCACAGCACGCGCGCATACCCGATGTCGATCTCACGCGCGGCGCGGAACGGGAATGCCGCATTGGACAGGTCGACGCTCGTCAGCGACTGCAGCAGCTCGCGGGAGCGCGGGCCCTGCACGTTGAGCTGTCCGTAACCCGAGGTGACGTCCGTGACGAACGCGTGTGCGCCGTCCGGAATGTTGCGCTTCATCCAGGTCTCGGCGTGACGAACCATCGTGTCGGTGACGACGACGAAAAACCTGTCGTCCGCAAGCTTGGTGACGGTCAGGTCGGCCTCGAGCTTGCCCGCCTGATTGAGCCATTGCGTGTAGGTGATCTCGCCGATGGCCCCGTCGACGTTGTTCGCCGAGATCCGGTTCAGGCAGTGGCCGGCATCGCGACCCTGCACCATGAACTTGCCCATGAACGACATGTCCATGACGATCACGTTCTCGCGCGCCGCGCGGTGCTCGGCTTCCCACCGGCTCCACCACGCCGGTCGGCCCCAGGTGTCCGGACCGGGATCCGCGATCTCGCCCGCGCCCGCATACCAGCCGGGAGATTCCCAACCGCTGGTCTCGATGAAGTACGCGCCCTGCGCGGCCAACCGGTCGTGGAACGGCGAACGCCGTGCGCCGCGTGCGGTCTTCAGCGTGTGCGTGGGGTAGTGGCACTTGTAGACCATGCCGAGCGACTCGACCGTGCGTGAACGCCGGTACTGCGGGTTCGCCTGGAACGGCAGCACGCGATCGATGTTCATGCCGGTGACGTCGACGTCGGGCAGGCCGTTGATGATCCAGTGCGCCATCACGCGGCCAAGGCCGCCGCCCGTCAGGATGCCGATCGAATTGAGTCCAGCCGCAACGAAGTAGCCGCGCAGTTCGGGTGCCTCGCCGACGATCGGCTTCAGGTCGGGCGTGAAACTTTCGGGACCGCAGAAGAACTTCTTCATGCCGACCTGGCTCGTGACCGGGACGCGCGACATGGCGGTCTCGAGGTACGGGCCCATGCGCTCCCAGTCGGGTTCGAGGTCGAGGTAGGGCGTATCCGTTGGCGAACCTTCGATCTTCCATGGCGCGCACACCGGCTCGAACAGGCCGACCATCAGGCCGCCGCCTTCCTGCCGGTAATAGCCGTACGCCGAAGGGTCCTCGAGTACCGGCATGTTCGGCGGCAGGTCCCTGATCGCTTCGGTGATCAGGTAGTAGTGCTCGGCCGCCTGGTTCGAGATGGCCACGCCCGACATCGCACCCAGCTCACGTGCCCACAGGCCGGCGCAGTTCACGACGTAGTCGGTCTGGATCTCGCCGTACGGCGTGCTGACCCCGGTGACACGCCCGTTCTTCTGCAGTACTCCGGTTGCCGGCACGCCTTCGAGAATCTTCACGCCGCGCATGCGCGCGCCCTTGCCGAGCGCCATCGTGACGTCGACCGGGTTCACGCGCCCGTCTTCCTTGACGTAGAAGCCGGCTTCGATGTCGTCGACCTTTGCGAGCGGGAAGAGCTCCTGCACCTGGCGCGGCGAGATTTCCTGCACGTCGATGCCGCAGTAGCGGTTGAACGCGGCGACGCGCCGGAATTCCTCGAGGCGGTCCTTGTCGGATGCAACCTCGATGAAACCGATCGGCATGAATCCCGTCGCCTGTCCGGTCTCGGCCTCGAGCCGGCCATAGAGGTCACGCGTGTATTTGCGGATCTCGGTCGACGTCTCCGACGTCGATCCGTACGTGACCATGAGTCCCGCTGCGTGCCAGGTGGTGCCGGCCGTGAGCTGGTGACGCTCGAGCAGCACGATGTCCTGCCACCCCATCAATGCCAGGTGATACGCAGTCGACGTGCCGATGACGCCGCCGCCGACGATGACGACACGGGCATGCCTGGGCAGCAAGGGAGGAGTGGTCATGAGCGGATTCCGGGTTATTCGAAACCCAGGCGCCCGGGTCTCGCTTATGCGGCTGCAAGGATACTCCGAACCCTGCTTCTCACTGAAACTGCGCCGGGAATGGCACCACCCGCTGCGCGGGACAGGCCCATCGTTTTTCGCTAAGGTCCCTGAATGCCGATGCCCCGAACACTTTCGGCCTGCGCGTATATTGCGGCCAGCCTGCTGCTGGCCGCCTGCCACTCCATGCCGGAGCAGTCCGCGTCACCGCCGGCCGCCGGTGTCGTCACGCTCGATTCGCTGGCGATCCCCGTCAGCGCAGATGAGAACCGCGCTGTCTCCTTCACCAACAAGCAGTCCGCGTACTACTACACGCAGACGCACCGCAACGATCATCCCGAGCACGCATACTTTCGCGGCTTCAACATCGCGGGCCGGCGCATCTTCAGTGACTACCGGCTGATCGTTGCCGGGGAAGCGCTCGATCCGCAGACGGCCAAGGTGATCGTGCGGCCGGATGCATTGATTCGCGTCCATCCCCAGGGAATCACCGAAACACTGCGCCTGTTCGACGGGCAGGACGTGATCGAGGTGGAGGTCAGCGGTGTCAATGGCGACGTGACGTTGCAACTGTCGGGTGACACCGTCTCGCACGTGCAAGGCGGGCCGGGCATCGACGAATACACGGCCACACAGGGAGGTGATTCGGGCACCGTCGACCACATCGTCGTGGGTCGCAGCGGCAATCGCTTCCTGATCGCCGTGGGTTCCTCCCGTGCAGCGGCCCGCACGCTTCACGACCAGGCGATCGCGAACGCACCTGCGTGGGAGGACGCCCGGCGCGCACGACTGGCAGCGGCCATCGGTGGCGAGCACTATTTCTGGAGCGACGATCCCCGGCTGACAGAGGCAATGCGCTGGCTGCAGCTGACGACGGATTCGCTCGTGACCCGCCAGCGCGGTGATGGCATTTACGCCGGGTTGCCGTGGTTCAACGAGTACTGGGGTCGCGACAGTTTCATTTCATTGCCCGGCGCAACGCTCGTCACGGGGCACTTCGAGGAGGCCCGTGCCATCCTGACGTCTTTTGCAGAGTTCCAGGACCTCGATCGCGCGTCCCGTTTCTACGGTCGCCTGCCCAACATCGTCAAACCCGGCAGCATCGACTACCACACGACGGACGGAACACCGCGCTGGGTCATCGCGTTGCGGGATTACGTGCGCTACACGGGCGATCGCTCCATCGTGGCCGAGCTGTATCCGACCGTGCAGGCCAGCATCGAGGGTGCACTCGCCAACTTCACCGATGCATCCGGCTATCTCGTGCACGCGGACAACGAAACGTGGATGGACGCACGCCGTGAGCCCGACAAGGTTGCGTATTCGCCGCGCAGCACGCGCGCCAACGACATCCAGGCGTTGTGGTACGAGCAACTGCGGGCCGGGGCGGAATTCGCGGCTGCGCTGGGTGACAGGAAATCGGCAACGCGCTGGTCCGCGGCAGCCGATCGGTTGCGCAGCCAGTTCGCGCACGACTTCATGGATCCGGCGACCGGCCGCATGGCCGATCATCTCGATGCGCACGACGTCCCGAACCTGCAGCTGCGGCCGAATTCGCTGTTCAGTCTGCAGCTGCTGGACCAGCCGGTCGATGCTGCGCGCGCAACCCGGCAAGCCTGGGAAGCCCTGGTCTATCCGTGGGGCGTCGCGACGCTCGACCAGGGCGATCCCGGCTTTCATCCGTACCACGTGGCGCCCGGGCACTATCACAAGGATGCGGCCTACCATAACGGCGCGGTCTGGCCCTGGCTCAACGGCATCGCGATCCAGCGCATGATCGAACTGGGTCAGGCCGACCTGGCCTGGCGACTGTTCACGAACACCAACGAAATCGCGCTCACCCGCGGCGTCGTGGGCGGATTGCCCGAAAACCTCGACGCTTATCCGCATCCCGGTGAGTCTGCGCCGCGTCTCACCGGGACGTACCTGCAAGGCTGGTCGAACGCCGAGCAGCTGCGCGTCTGGTATCAGGGCTTTCTGGGGATCCAGCCCGACCTGGAGCAGGGCGTGATTCGCCTGGCACCGCGGCTGCCAAAGGCAGTCGGCGACGTCAAGTTCAGTGCGAGAATCGGCGCCGGTGTCCTGCACGCATCGTATGAACTTTCTGATCGCGGCAGGCGGTACACGTGGCGACTGCAGGGTCAGTCTGCGCAGCTCGACCTCGACATCGTGCCGTTCGAACGACACTCGTTCACCGTCGCCGCAGGCGACACTCTCGTGGTCGAGGAGACGGCGGGCGGCCTGGTTGCGCGTCACGTCAGTGCCAGTGGTGGCATGCAGGAACGCGTGACGCTGGCGCCGTCGGCCGTGCGTCGCGAGCAGCAGGCCCGCGTCGACGCTATCCTCGTCGGAACCGAATTCGCCAGGCCGGGCGTTGCTGCTGAGCACCCGGCGATGCAGCAGTCGAGGACACCATGACGAACCCCGCCGTGACCGGTACGCCGGCACCCGTTTCCTATTCGCTGCCGAAGACCAACGCGAGAGTGCTCGCGCTGCTCGAGTCGCACCTTGCGCGGGCGGGCCGGGTGCTCGACATCGGCGCCGGCGAGGGTTACCTGGCGCGTCGTGTGCATGACCTGATCAAGAGCAACGGGTATGCGGCAAAGCTGGAGGCATGCGATCTCTTTCCCGACAACTTTCGCGTCCCGGAGGTGCCGTGCCATGCCATCGACCTGCATGGCGGGCTGCCGCTCGACGACCAGAGCGTCGACCTCGCCTACTCGGTCGAAGTGCTCGAGCACCTCGAGGACCAGTTCTTTTTCTTCCGCGAAGTGCATCGCGTGCTGCGACCCGGCGGCCGGTTCGTGCTGACGACGCCGAACGTGCTGAGCCTGACTTCGCGTGTGCGCACCTTGCTGGCCGGCTTCCCCGAACTGTTCGGGCCGCTGCCGATCCATGGCTGCGATCCGCAGCACGTCGGCGGCCACATCCACCCGGTGTCCGTGTACTACATCGCGTACATGGCCGAGAAGGCAGGTTTTCGCGTGATCGGTTCTCCACCGACCGCGTCAAGTCCGGTTCGGCGGCGCTGCTCGTGCTGTGGCCGCTGGTGAAGCTCGGTGCGGCGATCGTCGCGATGCATGCCCGTCGCAACATTCCTGCGATCTACAAGGAGAACCAGCAACACCTCGCGCGGATGAATTCCTTCGCAGTCCTGACCGGTCGCACCGTGATCGTCGAGATGGAACGCCGCTGAACGGCGTGGCCGTCGGCAAACCAGGCGCCCGGTCCAGCCCGCCGCCCGTCAGGACCGCGCCCGTAAAAGTACGCGTACCATTCTGGCCGCGGTCACCGTCAAATAACCGGCCGTACTCACGGGCCGGTTTGCCGGTCGCAATCCTGGAGACGTGCTGCCGATGACCATTTCCCGCCGCAAATTCCTGCTGCACTCGGGCGTGCTCACCGGCGCCACCCTGCTTGCCGGGCGACGAGCCTGGGCCGTCGAGGACACGGCAGACGTGATCGTCGTCGGAGCCGGGCTCTCGGGCTTGCAGGCGGCCTGGGGCCTGGAGCAGAAGGGCTTCAAGGTGCTGGTGCTGGAAGGCCAGGGCCGCGTGGGTGGTCGTATCCTCACGTTCGGCGGCGTCCAGGGCGTCCCGGAGGCAGGCGGCAACATCATCTACGGCGACTACCGGCGATTGATGGAGGTCGCAACGCGCGTCGCCGTGCCGCTCGAGGACCAGGTGCCACGGCTGTCGAAGCATGCGAAGTTCACGCTGGTGCTGGACGGCAAACCGGTGAGCCGGTCGGAATGGGCAGACTCGCCCCGCAATCCATTCCCGCCCGCGCTGCGCGAAATGATGCCGTGGCAATACGTGCCGCTGGTGACGAGCCAGGAGAATCCGCTGACCACGACCGCAGGCTGGTACGAGCCGAAGAACGCGCCGTTCGACGTGTCGATGCGCGACTTCCTGCGCAAGCAGGGCGCCACCGATCCGATGATCGAACTCGCGTACGACACGATTCCGACGTACGGCCTGAACGCCAGGGACATCTCGGCGCTGATGATGGCGTACGTGTCGGCTTTCACCACGGCGCAGAAATCGGCCAAGCCGGTGATGCTGCAGGCCAGGGGTGGCAACCAGAACCTCCCGCTCGCGATGGCCGCGCAACTGCAGCAACCGGTGCGGCTCAACCAGGTCGTCAGGTCCGTCGACTCGACGGGCGCCGGCGTTGCGGTCCGCACGGCGGACGGTGCTCGCTATTCCGCGCGCGCCGTGGTGTGTGCCGTACCGTTCACGACGCTGCGGCGCATCGACCTGCGGCCGGATCTCGCAGGCATGCAGCAGCGTGCCGTGAAATCGCTGCCTTACCAGCCGATCCACCAGGTCGCGCTGCAGGTGTCACGCCCGTTCTGGGAGGACGACGACCTCGAGCCTTCGATGTGGACCGACTCGCCGATTGGCCGGGTTTCCGCGATCTACCACGAAGCGCAGGACGACCAGGTGTCGAGCCTCCTCGTGTCGGCATTCGGGCCCGGTGCGAGGCACCTTGATCGCCTTGGCAAGGAAGGCGCCGCGCGCTACGTGGTGGCGCAGATCGAGCAGATGCGGCCTGCGGCAAAGGGTGCGCTGCGGGTGCTCGGCCAGCATTCCTGGGAGCAGGACCCGTTCGCCGGCGGCGCATGGGCCTATTTCAATCCCGGCACGGTCACGAAGTTCCTGCCCGCGATGTTCCAGCCGCGGGGCCGCGTGCATTTCTGCGGCGAGCACACGTCGGTAAGTGCGCGTGGCATGGAAGGCGCAATCGAATCGGGCGATCGTGCAGCCGGTGCGGTCGCGCAGCAACTCGCCTAGACGCGCGCAAGCAGACGGGTGACCGTGAGGTCACCCGCCTTGCGATGCTCGAGTTTGCAGCTCGATTACTTCTTCGCGGCCTTCGCGTCGGCAACGGCCTTGTTCACCTGCACCATCGCATCTTCGGTCGCTTCACGGATGCAACGGTCGATGGTCCAGCCTTCGACCGGCACGTCGACTTTGATTTCCTTGCAGGATGAGGTGGCGGCCTCCCTGACTCGCTTCTCCAGCGTCGCGGCGCCAGTCGCCGTAGTCAGGTCGAGGTCCGCGTAGCTGACGCGCGAACGGATGGTCAGTTCCTTGATCGGCGCGCCGATCGGCGACTTGCCGACGACGATTTCGCGGACGGCTTCGACCGTCACGACTTCCATGGCCTGGGCATACACGCCCTGGCTGGCCAGGGTGCAACTGGCGGCGACCGCCAGCAGGGCGAACTTGGTGAGCTTCATGTCGGTGTCTCCGTGAGGGGTTCTAGCGGACCGTAGTCCAGACCTGCAAATAGTGCGAGGGAAGCTTAGGACGTAGTCCAAAAGCAACACATCCGTGAGGTTACGGACGGGGAAAACCCCAATGCAACCGGGATCGGAAGGCATCGATACCCAATCAAGACAGTGTCCAAAAGAACAATGCTAGGCTAAATGTATCGTTTCGATTCCGCGGTTCGAAGGGCCATGCTGGATATACGCCCATCCTGTGAATGCTGCGATGCCGACTTGCCGCCGGAGTCGCCGCTCGCACGGATCTGTTCGTTCGAATGCACGTTCTGCGCGACCTGTGCCGAGCGTCGCCTGAACGGCGTGTGTCCGAACTGCGGGGGCGAGTTGCTGCCGCGGCCGCGCCGACCGGCATCGAAGCTGGCGGTCCAATCCCCCGTCGACCGTGCGCGTCTTCAAACCCGACGGCTGCAAGCCGACTTCCGACCCTGCCCCGGCGCGCAGGCCGGCCTTCCGGTCCGCGGCTTTGGTCGTGCGTCGAGTCGCTGCGACGGACACTTCGTTGCTCGAACCGCTCGGTGACTTGTTGATCGACGCGGTGCATTCGGGTGCGTCCATCGGCTTCCTCGCGCCGGTGTCGCGCGCGACCGCGGATCGCTACTGGCGCAGGGTGTTCTCATCCCTCAGCGACGACCTGCTGCTCTGGGTCGCCGAACAGGATGGCGTCGTCGTCGGCACGGTGCAGCTCGCGTTGTGCGACAAGGACAACGGCCGGCATCGGGCCGAGGTGCAGAAACTCCAGGTGCTGCGTGCTGCGCGCGGGAACGGCGTCGCCACGCTCCTGATGGGCGAGCTGGAAGCCGAGGCCAGGCGCCGCGGGCGTTCGCTGCTGTTCCTGGACACGCTGCTCGCGTCGCACGCGGAGGACGTTTACCGCCACCTGGGGTGGACCCGCGCGGGTGAAATACCAGACTACGCGACCACGCCCGACGGGGAACTGTTTCCAACCGTGCTCTATTTCAAGCAACTCCGGGCCTGGACCGGCTGACCCCGGCCTGATCGGACGAGATTTCGCCATGCACGCCGGATCGTCGCTCGAACTGCGTGTGCCGCCGGTCGCCGTCGCGTCGGTCGCGGCGCTGTGCATGTGGCTGCTCTCGCGTTGGACCCCCGGCGGCCTGGAATGGGGCAAGCCCTGGCGGCTCGGAACGGCCGTGTTGTTGCTCGCAGCAGGGATCCTGGTTGCCGTCGCCGGGGTGGTCGAATTCCGCCGGGCACGCACGACGGTGAACCCGACGACGCCGCAAGCCACGTCCTCGATGGTGCGCTCCGGCATCTACCGCCATACGCGCAACCCGATGTACCTCGGCATGCTGCTCGATGCTGGCCGCGTGGGCCGCATGGCTCGCCAACCCGGTGGCTCTTGTCGTCCTGCCGGCCTTCCTGCTGTACATCAATCGCTTCCAGATCGAACCCGAGGAACGCATCCTCGCGCGACTCTTCGCGGGCGAATTCGACACATATCGTCAGTCGGTCCGCCGCTGGCTCTAAGGTCGATGGGAAGCAGCGTGGGATGCCAATTGCCATGATCATCCAGCAGCCGAGCGGTGCGGTGCGGCAACTCGTGTTGCTGTTCCACGGTCTTGGTGCCAGTGAAGAGGACCTGCGGCTGGTGGGCGAGCGGCTCGCGGCGGAATACCCCGAAGCGTTGGTGGCGAGCCTGCGCGCTCCTCATCCGTCGAGCTTCGGCATCGGTTACCAGTGGTTTTCCGTCGACGGCATCGACGACGCCAGGCGGATCGAACGGGTTGCGGCCGAGATGCCGTCGTTCGTCGCAGCCATCCGGCAATGGCAACGCGATACGGGCCTGGGACCGGAAGCCACCGTACTGGTGGGTTTTTCGCAGGGGGCGATCATGGTGCTGGAGGCGGCGACCCAGGCGGGCGACGACGTGCTGGCCGGACGCGTGGTAGCGCTCGCCGGTCGCTACGCCCGGTTGCCGGCGACGAATCCGCGCGGAACGACGCTGTTCCTCGTCCACGGCAAGGCCGACGCAGTGATCCATTACGGCTTCACCGTCGAGGCCGCCAGGCACCTGGTCGCGCTCGGTGCCGACGTCGTTGCGGATGTCGTCCCGTGGCTGGGGCACGGGATCGACGCGGAGGTACTCGACCTGGTGGCCCGACGGCTGCGTACCCACGTGCCGAAGCGCCATTGGGAGGCCGCGATGCGACAGGCTGAGTCTCCGCCGGACGGCGCGACGCAGTAGGATAGGCATCCCACGGAATCGCACACAGGGGCGCAAAATCGATGAACTCACCGGCTTCTTCGCTGGCGGTCGCGGATGCTTCGCTCGTCCGCTATACGCACTGGATGTATGCGCTGCACGCGGCGAGCGCCCTGATAGGCATGTTCGGCTCGGCGTTCATCGCCACGGCCTTCGTGTTCGGCCTGCCGTCGATCGTTGCCGTGGTGATGAACTACGTCCGTCGCAGCGATGCCCGCGGCACCCACCTGGAATCGCACTTCGCCTGGCAGCTGCGCACGTTCTGGTTCGCCGCGCTCTGGGTCACGGTCGTGTTCCTGCTGTCGCTGCCGCTGTTCTTCGTGCTCGTCGGGTTCGTCACGTTCCCGATCGGCATCTTCATCATTGGCGTCTGGGTCATCTATCGCGTCGCGCGCGGTTGGCTCAAGCTCAAGGACGGCCTGCCCGTCTGAGTCCGTTCTTCTTCTTCCCTTCCTATCCTTCCTCCCTTCCTCTTCCCCCTTCCCAACTCCGGAGTCGCCTTATGGTCGTTGCCGCGGACAAGGTCGTGCTGATCCATTACACCCTCACCAACGACGAGGGCAAAGTGCTCGACAGCTCGGCGGGCGGCGATCCGCTCGCGTACATACACGGCCACGGCAACCTGATTCCGGGCCTCGAGCGCGAACTCGAAGGCAAAACGTCGGGCGCGAGACTCAGCGTGAAGATCGCGCCGGCCGACGGCTACGGCGAGCGCGATGCGGAGCTCATCCAGCGCGTGCCGAAGCGCTCGTTCGGCAAGGTCTCGAACCTGAAGCCCGGCATGCAGTTCCAGGCCCAGACGTCCGATGGTCACGCGCGCACGGTGACCGTCACCGGCATCCAGGGCGACATGGTCACCGTCGACGGCAACCATCCGCTGGCCGGCGAGCACCTCAACTTCGAAGTCGAGATTACCGAGGTGCGCGAAGCTACGCAGGAAGAACTCGAGCACGGCCACGTGCACGGACCCGGCGGACACCACCACTGACCGCGCCTAGTAATTTCCACCTATGGCACGGTGGATATCCCCGAAGCCGGAAAAACCTTCCGGGCGCAATCTTTGCCCCGTACGTTTTTCCTCCTGCGTGAAAATTCGGCCGGCTGCCGCAAGGTTCGCCGGCCTTCTTTTGTCGGTCAGTTGATGACCGGCAGGCGGAAGTCGCTGTCGAGCGCCGCGAGCGTTGGCGGATCGCGCCCGTAGACGTCGTTACGGAAGTTCACCTGGCCATCCGGCCGCGGCTGCGCGGTCCAGTACAGGAGCAGCACCGGCACGGGTGTCTTAAGGTTGACCGTCCGGGTCTGTTTGGTCGCGATCACGGCGTCGATGCTCTGCGGGTTCCACTGCGGATCGTTGAGCACGAGCGCCGCCAGTTCGAACGGCTGCTGCACGCGGATGCAGCCTGAGCTGAAGGTGCGCTGGTCCTGCTCGAAAAGGGATTTCGCCGGCGAATCGTGCAGGTACACCAGGTAGGGATTCGGGAACATGATCTTGACCAGGCCGAGCGCGTTGTTCGGGCCCGGGTCCTGCACGAACTGGTACGGTGGCAACCGCGACGGCCCGTACTGGTTCCAGTTGACCGAATACGGGTTGACCTCGCGTCCGCTGCCGTCGAGCACGCGGATGTTCATTCGCTTCAGCGCGCCGGGATTGCGCCTCAGTTCCGGCAGCTTGTCCTTGACCAGGATGCCCGGCGGAATCGTCCAGGTCGGATTGAACACGACGTAGGTGATCTTCGAGCGGAAGATCGGCGTCTCGCGCTGGTCCTTGCCCACGACGACCCGCGACGTCCAGATCGGTTCGTCGTTGCGGAAGTAGCTCACGTAGAAGCCAGCGACGTCGACCAGCACGAACTCGCCTTTCATCTCGTGCAGGGTCCAGCGACCGCGCTCCAGGTTGACGCGGATCTGGTCGATGCGCTGCTCCACCGGCACGTTCATCGCGGCGCGCGTGCCAGGTCCGATTGCACCGTCCGGCGTCAGGCCGTGACGTTCCTGGAAGGCCTTGACCCCTTGTTCCAACACCGCGTCGTAGAGGTCAGGGTCGACCCCGACAACGGTGCCCGGCGTTGGCAGCAAGTCTTTCGTGATCTCGAGCCGCTTGCGCAGCACAGGCACGCGCGCGTCGCTCATGCCTGGCTTCAGCGTCGGGCCATCCGCAAGGACCGGCCAGCCACCGGCTGCCGCGATCACTCGGTAATCCTTCAGGCGCTCACGGCCACGCTGATACCAGGCGTGCGACGGACGCGCGCTGTCGAACGCTTCGCGGATTTCGCCGGCGGCGAGTCGCGCGGAGAAGCGCTGCAGTCCTTCGTCGAACGATGGTGTCGGACGCTGCGCGAAGTTCCACTGCGAACTCAGTTTCACCGGATCTACCTTGCCGAGGTAGACGTGGTAGAGCCCGAGCATGAAGGCGTCGGTCGCGAGCAGTTCGAGATCGGCGCGATCCTGCAGTGTCAGCGGCGATTGCATGCGTACGTCGAGACGGTACGAGCGAAGCGCTTCGAGGTGGTAGTCGTTGGGATCGAGACCGTCGTTGCGCAGGTCCTCGATGCTCGCGACGAGTTCGTCGAGCTTCGACGCATCCTGCCACGCCGGCTGGAACTGCTGTGCCTCGTAGTACTTTGCGACCAGCTCGTCGGCGATGACGCGTGCGCCGCGTACGTCCTGCTGCTTCTCGTAGCGCAGGTGGTCGATGCGGTCGCGGATGGCTTCGGCCAGCGGACTGGCGACGGCAGTGACCGGTGGAACCGTCACTGTCGGCGCGGGTTGCTGCGCGAACGCGGTAACAGGCGGGAGGAGCGCCGTGGCCAGGGCGGCCACGACGGCAAAGACCAATCTATGTGTCATGCGGGTGTGTTCCAGGAATGTCAGGAGCGCGCGATCCTGGCTTGCAGGTCGTAGGCATCGGCGCCGGTGATCTGGACGTCGGCCCAGTCGCCGACCTGGAGCTTCTTGCCAGGCTTGTGGATGCGCACGACACCATCGATTTCCGGTGCATCGGCCGCCGAGCGCGCAATCGCGCCTTCGCCCGGTTCGACGTGATCGACGAGGACGCGCATCCGCAAGCCGACCTTTGCGGCCAGCTTTTCCGCGCTGATCGCCGCTGCCACTTCCATGAAGCGGCCGAGCCGCTCTTCCTTCACTTCTTCGGGCACGGGATCGGGCAGTGCGTTGGCCGCAGCACCCTCGACCGGCGAATACTTGAAGCAGCCGACGCGATCGAGCCGAGCTTCACGCAGCCAGTCGAGCAGCATTGCGAAGTCCGCCTCGGTCTCGCCAGGGAAGCCGACGATGAACGTGCTGCGCAGGGTGATGTCGGGGCACATTTCGCGCCACCGGTGGATGCGTTCGAGCGTGTTCTCGGCGTGCGCCGGACGCTTCATGAGCTTGAGTACGCGCGGGCTGCCGTGCTGGAAAGGAATGTCGAGGTAGGGGAGGACTTTGCCGTCGGCCATCAACGGGATCACGTCGTCGACGTGCGGGTACGGGTACACGTAGTGCATGCGCACCCACGCGCCGAGCGATCCAAGTGCGCGCGCGAGGTCGACGAACTTCGCCTTCACCGGCTTGCCGCCCCAGAAACCCGTGGCGTACTTGAGGTCGGCGCCGTAGGCGCTCGTGTCCTGCGAGATCACCAGCAGTTCCTTCACGCCCGCCTTCACCAGGCGCTCGGCTTCGAGCATTACGTCGCCGATCGGGCGGCTTGCCAGGTCGCCACGCATCGAGGGGATGATGCAGAACGTGCAGCGGTGATTGCAGCCCTCGGAGATCTTGAGATACGCGTAGTGCCGCGGCGTGAGCCGGATGCCCTGTGGCGGCACGAGATCCACGAACGGATCGTGCAGCGGCGGCAACTGCTCGTGCACGGCCTGCACGACTTCCTCGTACGCGTGCGCGCCCGTCACCTTCAGCACGGTGGGATGACGATTGGTGATCGTCTCCGGACGCGCGCCGAGACACCCGGTCACGATCACCTTGCCATTGCGCGCCAGGGCTTCGCCGATCGCGTCGAGCGATTCGTGCACGGCGTCGTCGATGAAACCGCACGTATTGACGACGACGAGGTTCGCGTCTTCGTAGGTGCCGACGACGTCATACCCCTCGGCGCGCAGGCGCGTGAGGATGCGTTCGGAGTCCACCAGCGCCTTGGGGCAGCCGAGGGAGACGAAGCCGATGCGGGGAGGGGAGGACAAGGGGGGAGGAGGAAGGGGAGGAAGGGGAGGAAGGGGAAGCATTCTAGGGCAATATGCCGCCCTTAACAGGAGGTGGCCGATGGCCGAGATTCGCCGCAGCCAGGAGCGGGGCTTTGCCGACCACGGCTGGCTCAAGTCCTACCACTCGTTCTCGTTCGCGGGTTATCACGATCCGCGGCACGTCCACTTCGGGCCGTTGCGCGTGATCAACGAGGACCGGGTCGCGCCGGGCGCGGGTTTCGGCACCCACGGTCACCGCGACATGGAGATCATCAGCTACGTGCTCGAGGGCGAGCTCGCGCACAAGGACTCGACCGGGACGAGTTCGACGATCCGCCCCGGCGACGTGCAGCGGATGAGCGCCGGCAGCGGCGTGCAGCACAGCGAATTCAACGGGTCGCACCAGCAGCCCGTGCACTTCCTGCAGATCTGGATCCTGCCGAACGTCGTCGGCATCCCCGCCGGGTACGAGGAAAAGCGCTTCGTCGAGGCCGAGAAGCGTGGCCGTCTGTGCCTCATTGCCTCGCCCGGCGGGGCGCAGGGATCCGTCCACATTCACCAGGACGCGCAGGTGTATGCGGGACTGTTCGACGGAGCGGAGCAAAGCCAGCTGCGAGTAGCGCCCGGACGCCTGATTTATGCCCACGTTGCTCGCGGTCGCATCGTTGCCAATGGCGAGGCGCTCGAGGCCGGGGACGCGCTGAAGCTGGCCAGCGAACCCGAGCTGCGTCTTGGCGGTGGCGAGGCGGCGGAAGTGATCGTGTTCGACCTGCCTGCCGACACCGACTAGCGGCCGCGATCGCCGCCGATGGTCAGAACTCGCAGCCGCCGCCCCCGCAACCACCGCCGCCGCACGGGCCCGTGTCACACGGCCTTTCGTAGCCGCTGCCGAGCGATCCGGCGTGCACGACGCCGCTCGCGCTCATCAACTTTTCCACTTTGGCCTTGCCGGAGGTGCCATCGAGCGGCAGCCCGGCCAGGCGGCAGAGTTCGCTCCACGTCGAGACCTTGTCGGCCATCTTGTGGCTGACTTCGACGACGCGACCATTGGCAGGGCAGTGGTAATCGTAAGTGGGCATGGTGTGACGAGTTGCGGGAGAACCGAAGCCCTATTCTAACGCACCGGCCTTTTCCCGGCAGCGCGCCGCGCCGCATGTTCGCGTTACTGTCCTTTTGCCAGGTACAGCCGGTCGTCGAAACTCATGACCCAGCGCGGACAGTAGACGACGGCCATGCCGATGATCGTGCCGTTGACGACCGCTTCGCCGAAGCTCATCAGCGGCAGGATCGCAAAATACTCGGGGCCCGCGTGCGTGGCGGCGAGAGTCCCGCTCGCTGCGATCAGGCCGATGCGCAGCAGGCCCGCGAGATTGAAGGCCAGCGCCGAACCCAGGAACGTCGTGACGAAGAAGTAGATGAAGTAGTTGTGCGGCAGGCGCGCGTGCACCTGTTCGTGGAACCAGGCCGTGAACAGCGCCGGCACGACGGCCATGCAGAGCAGGTTGGCGCCATAGAGGTGCCAGTCCGCGATGCCCACCACCGAGAGCACCACGAGCACCAGCGCCCCGGCCACGATCGCGAGCTGCCAGCCGTGCATCAGCGTGAGCGCCGTCACCAGCAGGAAACGCACCGACAGGCCCGGCGTAAAGCCGGCCTTCATCGACCAGACGACGACCAGCAGCGCCATCGACCCGAACCAGACCCACTGCCGTTCGCCGTCGCCGAGCCAGGCCTTCCACGGGGCGCTGTAGAGCGCAACCGCAAGCGCAAGGCCGCCGAGCACCGTTGCGACGATGCGGGTGCCACCGTTCAGCAGTCCGGCTTCGAGCAGCACTACGCCGGCCGCGCAGCGTCCGGCTGCGGCGGCATCGCGCCGGCGAGCTGCTGACCGATCCCAGGCGACACGCTGCGGATGTGGATGGCCTGCTGCGGGTACGGGATCTCGATGCCATCCCTGGCCAGCGCTTCGTACACGCGCGCCGTCATCTCCGTGCGAATGGTCACCCAGTCGCCAAAATTGTCGGTCCAGGCCCGGATGCTGAAGTCGAGCGAGCTGGGCCCGAAACCCTTGAAGACGATCGCCGGTACCGGGGCAGCCGAGATACCAGGCGTGCCTTGCGCCACCTCGCGCAGCAGCGTCAGCACGCGGCGCGGGTCGGAGCCGTAGGCCACCCCCACTTCGACGTCGATGCGGCGGTTCATGTCGCTCAGCGTCCAGTTGATCAGCTTCTCCGACAGCAGCGTGCCGTTCGGCACGACGACGTCGGCGCCCTCGAACGTGGTCAGCGTCGTGGCGCGCATGCCGATCGCGCGCACCGTGCCCGACGTGCCCGATACCTCGACGACGTCGCCCGGCTGGATCGGGCGTTCGAACATCAGGATCAGGCCCGAGACGAAGTTGTTGACCACGTTCTGCAGCCCCAGGCCGATGCCGATGCCGAGCGCGCCAAAGACGAGCGCGAACTGCGAAGTTTCGAAGCCGGCGGCGGCGAGTGCCACCATCAGGCCGATCAGCACCAGGCCGTAGTAGCTCAGCGACGAGATGCTGTTGCCGACGCCGCGCGGCAGTTCCATCTTCGGCAGGACCTCATCGCGCAGGACGACGCGTACCGTGCGCGCGACCCAGAACGCGACGTAGACCGAGACGATGAACAGCAGGATGCTGCCCAGGGTCACCGAGATCTGGCCGATCTCGAGCGGGTGGGTCAGGATCACCTTGGCGCTGCCGAAAATCGGCCGAGCGATGCGGAACTCGTTCAGCGTGACGACGATCCACGCCGCGAGCGCCGCGTACATCACGAGCTTGTTCATGCTTGCCAGCAGCGGTCCGGCGTGCTGCGTAATCACGCGGAAGCGCGTCATCTCGCGCCGTGCCAGCAGCAGGCTGAGGATCGAGGACACCACGTTGGCGCCGGCGTACAGGGCGAGGCCCACGTAGGCGCTGTCGAGTACCGCGCCCGTCAGCATCTCCGCGAGCGAGACGTTGCCGACGATATTGGCGACGATTCCCGTGAGCAAGGCTGCCACCGCGCCCCATGCGACCAGACGGACGATGCCGTGAGGTGCCGGTGCGCCGGATCGCTCGTGCCGGTCCTTCGACGACACCAGCAGCCAGACGAGCACCGCGGCAGTGATCAACGCGAGCGCGAGCGTGTAGAGACGATAGTGCAGCGGCTGGCCGACCAGGAAGATGCTGAGCCGGTACAACAGGTACAGGACCGTGCCCACGATCGGCCAGCGACCGAGCACCTCGAATACCCGCTGCGGCAGCAGGCGCAGCACCGGCACGAGCGCCAGCAGCAGCGCCGTCTGGTGCAGTACCAGCGGCGCGTCCGGGAAAACGAACGGCACGCCGATGAGGACCAGGAGCAGCCAGGCTGAAATCGGACGCTGCAGCACCTTCGCGGCGGCCTGCATCGAGGGTTCTGTCGTCACTGTCTTGCGGCTGCGCCAGCTGAGCCAGGCCAGGAGCGGTAGCAATGCCAGCGCCCCGAACTTGTAGCCGCGCAGGCGTGCCTGGTTGGCTGCGCCCCACTCTTCCATAAACGCTGTCTCGAGACGCAAGCCGGCTTCCGTACCCTTCAGCTCGGCAGCGCTGAACCCTGTGTCGTTCCAGGCTTTCCAGGCGGGCGCCGCATCGATCATGCCGAGCCGGCGGTCGTAGTAGGCGATCGCCGCGTCGACACCCTTCCTGCCAGCGTCGATGCTGGACTGCACGGTGTTGGCGCGCCGGCGCAGCTTCAGCTGTTCGTCGAGCGGCCGCGACAGCGCTCGTTCCGCGAGCGTGAACTGCCCGATGATCACGTTCACGCGATCGGTCAGCGCAGGAGTTACGCCTCCCGCAAGCATCGCGTCACGTGTCGCTTCCCACGCGCCGCGCCGCCTGGCGAGTTCCGCCGCGTCTTCCGTGTAGGAACCCGTCGTGCTGTCGAGTGCGGCCCGCCAGTCATCAAGCTCGCGCTGGTAGAACTTCCAGTGGTTGTCCAGGCTTTCGAGTCGGATCGCAGCGAGTTGCTTGAGGTCCTCGTTCTCGAACGTCTTTGCCAGCTTGACGATCCCGGCAGTCAGGGCATCGAGTTCTGCACCCAGCTTCTTGCTCGGGTCCCTGCCTTTCGCGCGCTGGATGACGTCCTGCGCGAAGCGTTCATCCGCATCGGCGCGCATCGGGATGTCGCCGGCGGCGATCGGTTCCGACGCAGTCGACTTCGGCGCAGCCTCCACGGGCGCATCGGTCTTGCCCGCGCCGGCGAGCAGTCCTGCCTGGGCGCTGGCCGGCCCGGCGACGGCGAAAAGCAGGGCGAGCACCGCGCCGAGAGCGCGAACGGCGAGGCGTGAATGCGGCAGGCGATCCGACATCGTCGTCACGGTGGGTTTCCGGAAGGCGGGATTTGCCGGCATTGTCGCACCTGTGCCAGCGCTGTCCTATGGGGTCTGTCGCATGAGGGTGGCCCCGCTCTGGCAAAATGCCGGTCTGCCCGGCGCGTCCCGGGACCCATCATCCGCACTCCCTGAAATAGTCGAAGCGAATCATGCACGAGATGCTCGCGTCCCTGATCCAGTGGTACCTCGAAGCCCTCGACCAGGGTGGTTACTGGCTCATCGGGCTGCTGATGGCGATGGAGAGTTCCATCCTGCCGGTGCCGAGCGAGTTCGTGATTCCCCCCGCTGCATACCTCGCCCACTCGAAGGGAACCTTCACGCTGACCGGTATCGTCATCGCCGGCACCGCCGGCTCGTGGGTGGGCGCGAGCGTTATGTACTGGGCCTCGTACCTGATCGGCCGGCCGTTGCTGATGAAGTACGGTCGCTACGTGATGATCACCCCGGAAAAAATCCAGCGGGCCGAAGCCTGGTCGTCGCACTACGGCATGGTCGGTGTGTTCATCTCGCGCCTGCTCCCCGTCATCCGTCACCTGATCGGCATTCCCGCGGGCGTCGTGCGCATGCATTTCGGCTGGTACTCGCTCGCAACGATCATCGGCTCGGGTATCTGGTGCGCGGTGCTTTGCTGGGTAGGCGTCACTGCCGGACAGGACGAGCAGCTGCTGCAGGGCAACCTGCACCGCATCACCCTGTGGGTGGGCGGCCTGCTCGTGTTCCTGGGCTCGCTGTACTATTTTTTCGTGCACCGGCATATGCGCCGGTGATGCGCGCCAGCCCATGACCGCAGCCGACCAGCCGCCGGCAGGGACGAACACCGTCTCGCCGTCGGCGGGCAATCCATTGCCGGCACAGAAGCGAGATCCCGCCACGGGGCGCGCCGTCATCGACTATCGCGCCGTCGCGACGCTGGCCCTGCCGCTGATGCTCAACAGCAGCCTGCAGGCCGTGATCAGCCTCACCGACACATGGTTCGTCGGCCACATCTCGACGACTGCGATGGCGGGCATGGCCGCGGTCTACTGGGTGGTGCTGCTGTTCCTGATGCTGGTCGGCGGCGTCGGGCTCGCGGTGCAGACGTTCGTGGCGCAGGCCGAAGGCGGTCGTCGCTTCACGCGCGCGAGCCACGCCACCTGGGTCGCGCTCACGGCCAGCGCGCTGACGCTGCCTTTCTTCGCGTTGCTCGCGTGGTCGGGCCCGTTGCTGTTCGCGCCGTTCGGTCTCGCGCCGGACGTGTCCGCGCAGGCCATGGCCTTCTGGCAGCCACGCATGCTCGGCGCGCCGCTCGGGGTGGCGTTGTGGGCCGTGCTCGGATTCTTCAACGGCATTTCGCGTCCGCGCATCGCGGTGATGACGACGGGCCTGGTCGCGATCGTGAATGCGGCGCTGAACTGGCTCTTCATCTTTCAGTTCGATGGTGGAATCGCGGGTTCGGCCTGGGCCACCAACGTCAGCATGGTGTGCGGTCTCGGCCTTGCGCTGCGGGTGTTCCTGGGTAAGGGGCTGCGCACGAAGTACAAGTCGCACCTGACCTGGCGGCCCGATCTGCGCAGCCTCGCGCGGCAGTATCGACTGGGCCTGCCGATGGGCGCGATGTACGCCGCCGACCTGTTCGGCATGGCGCTGTTCCAGCTGATGCAAGTCAGGTTGAGCGCCGTCGATGGCGCCGCGACGCAGATCATCATGATGCTGACGTCGATGTCGTACATGCCGGGTATCGGCATCGCGCTCGCCGGGACGACGCTGGTCGGCCAGTCGATCGGCGCGGGCGATCGCGACTGGGCGCGCCGGCTCGGCAACGCAATCATCGTGCTGACCGTCGCATTCATGGGCACGCTTGGCGTGCTGGTCGCACTGTCGGGCCCGTGGCTGCTGCCGACGTTCATGAATGCCGCGGATCCGCAGACGGCGGACGTCGTGGAGATCGGCATCGTGTTGCTGTGGATCGCAGCGGGGTACCAGATCTTCGACGGCCTCAACCTGGGCAGCGGGTTCTCTTTACGCGGTGCAGGTGACGTGAAGGTGCCGGCGGCGCTGTTCTTCGTGTTTGCCTGGGGTGTCTTCGTCCCGCTCGCGCACTCGCTTTCATTCGCGCCGGGCCAGGGCTGGGTCAACTTCCTGCCGCAGTACGGCTACGGTGCGGCGGGTGGGTGGACTGGACTGCTCGTGTACGTGGTACTGCTCGGGGTCGCGCTCTACCTGCGGTGGCGATCGGGGCGGTGGCAGCGCATCAGGCTCTAGTGCCTCCTGCTTCGGCGTAGACGCCACGCGGGTGAGGGTCTTGGCGTCCGATCCGACATGTCCTGTCGCGCTTGGAAAGGCAGACACGCGCGCGCCAGGACATGTCGGATCGGACGCCTGCCGTCACGCGCCTGAGCGCCTTTTCCGCCGAGAGCGGAAAAGTTCGCACGGCGCAAGCAACCGAGCCGCTCCAATCGAGCACAGATCCGCCGCCCGACCACGGCTCCCCACTGTGCATCGCCGCCGCAGGCAACCAAGCCAAGGAACCAACGGACCGCGCATGGGCCCGATTCGCGAGGAATTGGATGAACGCTGCGCTACGCGTTGTAACCTCGGCAGCCAGCCCACTCGCGTGCACGTTGGTGCGCGTCTCCGCGGTGGAACAGTCGCTCGAACGCCAGCGGTGATGTTGCTTGCGCCGTGCGGCCTTTTCCAGCTTTGCGGAAAAGGCGCTCAGGCGCGTGACGTCAAGCCTGCAATCCGGTGTTCTTTCTGGCGAGCGTGTCTGCCTTTCCGCTCGCCAGAAAGAACACCGGATCGCAGGCCATCGACCCGCGCTCGTGCGACGTCTCACGTCGAAGCGGTGCTCACGCCGCCTTCGGCACCGACCCGTCGATCGCATGCGCGACCGCGTCCTCGACGCGCTCGAGCCACACGAACTGCAGGTCCTTGCGCACGCTCTCCGGGATGTCGTCGAGGTCGCGCCGGTTGCGCGCCGGCAGCATCACCGTGCGGATGCCCGCGCGATGCGCGGCCACCGTCTTCTCCTTGATGCCACCGACCGGCAGCACCAGCCCGCGCAGGCTGATCTCGCCCGTCATCGCGACGTCGTTGCGCACCGTCTTGCTGGTCATCAGCGACACCAGCGCCGTATAGAGCGTCACACCGGCACTGGGTCCGTCCTTCGGGATTGCGCCCGCCGGGATGTGCACGTGGATGTCGCTCTTCTCGAACCGCGTCGAATCCACGCCCAGCGACTCAGCCTGCGACTTGAGCAGGCTCAGCGCCGCCTGCGCGCTCTCCTTCATGACGTCGCCGAGCTGGCCGGTGAGGATCAGCTTGCCGGTGCCCGGAATGCGGGTCGCTTCGATGAACAGGATGTCGCCGCCCACCGGCGTCCAGGCGAGGCCCGTGGCCACGCCCGGCACGCTGACGCGCATCGCCACTTCGTTCTCGAACCGCGGCGCGCCGAGGATGTCCTGCACGTCGCCCGCTTCGATGCGAACCGACGTCGCCTTGCCTTCGGCCACGCGCACCGCGACGTTGCGCAGCACCGCGCCGATGGCACGCTCGAGGTTGCGGCAGCCCGCTTCGCGCGTGTACTCGCGCGCGATGACGTGCAGCGCCTCGTCGGAGATCGAGGCCTGCTCCTGCTTGAGTCCGTTTGCCTCGAGCTGCCGGCGCACGAGGTAGCGGCGCGCGATCTCGACCTTCTCCTCCTCGGTGTAACCCGTGAGCTCGATGATCTCCATGCGGTCGCGCAGCGGGCCGGGGATCGTGTCGAGCTGGTTGGCGGTGGCGATGAACAGCACCTTCGACAGGTCGAACGGCACGCCGAGGTAGTTGTCGCGGAAGGTCGAGTTCTGCTCCGGATCCAGCACTTCGAGCAGTGCGGAGGCGGGATCGCCCTGGATACCGTGACCGAGCTTGTCGATCTCGTCGAGCATCAGCACCGGGTTGCGCGTGCCGGCCTTGCGGACTGCCTGGATGATGTTGCCCGGCAGCGCGCCGATGTAGGTGCGCCGATGCCCGCGGATCTCGGCCTCGTCGTGCGTGCCGCCGAGGCTGGTGCGCTGGAACTTGAGGCCGACCGCGCGTGCGATCGACTGGCCAAGCGAGGTCTTGCCCACGCCGGGAGGCCCGACGAAGCACAGGATGGGACTGCGGCCTTCGGGGTTCAGCTTGCGCACCGCGAGGTACTCGAGGATGCGCTTCTTGATCTTCTCGAGGCCGTAGTGGTCCGCATCGAGGATGCCGCGGGCGCGCTGGATGTCGATCGCTTCCGCGTCGAGCTTTGACCATGGCAGCGCGATCAGCGTGTCCAGGTACGTGCGCGCCATCGAGTACTCGCCGCTCGCCTCGTTCATGCGCTCGAGACGCTTCAGTTCCTTGCGCGCATGCTCCTCGACCTCCGCCGGCATTCCGGCCTTGGTAATGGCCGCGGCGAGTTCTTCGGCTTCCTCGCCTTCCGTCTCCTCTCCAAGCTCCTTCTGGATCTGCTTCAACTGCTCGCGCAGCACGTACTCGCGCTGGCGGTCGTCGATCGCTTCCTTGGTCTGTTCCTCGATCTGGCGCGAGAGCTTCAGCACTTCGACGCGGCGCGTCAGGTGCGTCGCGACGCGCTCGAGCCGGTCGCGGACCTCGGTGGTCTCGAGCAATTCCTGCTTCTCGGCCGGCTTGACGTCGAGGAAGCTGGCGATGGTGTCGGCAAGGGTCGCCGGCGATTCTATCGCCTGGATCGAATTCGCGAGTTCCGCAGGGGCCTGCGGCAGCAGCGTGATCGCCTCGACCGCCTTCTGCTTCAGCAGTAACGAGCGCGCCTCGACTTCCGGGTGGTGGACCCCGGTGTCGTTGAGGTATTCCACGCGCGCAACCAGGTACGGGAAGCCGCCCACTGCGTCGAGTACGCGGAAGCGCCGCTCGCCCTGGCACACCAGGTGGTGGGTGCCGTCGGGCGCGGTCACATAGCGGACGATCGTGGCGGCCGTGCCGATCCGGTGCAGCTCGTCGAACGTCGGGTCCTCGGTCTCGGGATTCTTCTGCAGCAGGAATCCGACCTTGCCTTCGACGCGCACGGCCTCCTGGGCGCCCGCCACCGTCTTCTCGCGCTTGATCGCGACGGGGAGAATCACCCCGGGGAACAGCACGAGGTTGCGGACCGGCAGGATGATCAACATGTCATCCGGCAGGTCCGGCGTCTTGCTGGCTTCCGCGCCGTCCTTCGGGGTCGCCACGGGCATCTTGGATGCGTCGTCCTGGTCGTGTTTCATGTCCGTGCTCATGGGGTCGTCACCTGTCCGTTCGTTCATCAGCGGCGGGCCAGCAGCAACTGCAGGCAGCCATCGGCGAGTCGCCGGTCAACCAGGTCCCAGTGCCCGGGACCGAGCGCCAGACGGCGCTCGAACCGTCCGTAAGGAATCTCCAGTCGTTGCAGTGTCGTGCCCGCCGGCCGGTTCGGCAGGGCGCGCTCGCCCCGGATCACCAGTTCGCCCGGCCCGAGAATCAGTTCCATGCGATCCGCGGGGACGCCGGGCAGCGCGACCTCTATCAGCACCTGTTCGGTACCTGCATAGACGTCCACCGGCGGTTCCCACCGGGGCTGCTGTCGCCGGTCTGCCGGCTGTACGGCCAGGCGAAAAAACTGCCGTTGCAGGCGGTCGGCCTGGTCGAGCCTGTCCACCGCTTCGGCCCACATCCATGAGCGCATTTCGCGTCGGTTCATCGTCGCGGCTGCCTGTCTGATTGCTGCATGAACCACGAAGTGGGGGCGTCTGGCAGCGATGCAACCGGAGCGTGGCCTGCACCTGAATCAGACGTCGCCGCAGAAACGTGCTGTTGTTCGATAAAACTAAGTAAAGCTTGAATTCTGGCTAATCATTCAAGAAATACTTTAAGCTTTAGCTACCGAATCAAGATCACCGGCCGACGCCGGCCAAGTGCCAGGACGTAGACTCCCCGTGCAAAAGAAGACCGCCCCGGCCGAGCAGTTCGGCGAAGCCTTCTTCCGTCGCTTCTACCTCAACCCGAAGACGCGGGTCGTGACCAGCAAGGAGATGATCCGGCGGGCCGACTTGATCGCGGCGTTCGTAAACCACGGCGAGCTGCAGGTACGCTCGATTCTCGACGTGGGGTGCGGACTGGGCCTGATGCGCGACCAGTTGCTGCGGCACTTCCCCAGGGCGAAGTACACCGGTCTCGAGGTCAGCCAGTACCTGTGTGACAAGCACGGCTGGACCCAGGGATCGGCGGCTACGTTCGAGGCCCCTCGGCCCTTCGACCTCGTCGTCTGTTACGACGTGTTCCAGTACCTGCCGGTGCGCCCCGCGGCTGCCGGCCTGCGGAACCTCGCTCGCCTGTGCCAGGGCGTCCTGCACTTTGGCGCGCTGACGCGTGAGGACTGGGAGCTGTACTGCGACAAGCGCCGCACGGACCGCAACGTCCACATCCGTCCCGCCGAGTGGTACCGCAAGCGGCTCGCACGCTCGTTCATCAATGCCGGGTCGGGCATGTTCGTGCGCCGCGGCGCGCCAGTGCACTTGTGGGAACTCGACCAGGTCGAGGTGCTGCGATCGCGGCGCGGCTACAGCGCCTAGGCGTCTCCGGCAACGCGCGGCACATCCGCGCGGGGGACGCTACAATGCGACCCCTCCGCCTGTTGCGCCCGGTGATCCGCCGATGCCCGTTTCGAGCACCTCGCTTCGCTTGCTGATCCTGCCGGGCATGGCGGTTGCCGCGCTGACGGGCTGCGCCACCAACAATCCCTGTGGCGACAACCCCGAGTACCTCGCTGCGCAGGAACGTCCCCGATTGCAGCTGCCGGAAGGCGTGACGGGCAGCGAGCGTCTGAGCGGCGGCATGACCATTCCGCCAGCGGCACCCGATCCCGCGAAGCTCGATCCGGCACCCAAGTGCCTCGATCAGCCGCCCGCATACTTCGGTCCCAAGGCCGTGATGGCCGGCTCGGTCGAAGAGGCCGTGTATGTCTGGGCCACAGCGTGGGCGAACCGCAAACCGGATCAGGTGGCGGCCTTCTACTCGCCGCAATTCCAGGCTGCGGAGAATGGCGGTGCCACGGCCTACATCGAAGACCGCAAGCAACAGGTCGCGAACGGCGACCCGCCCGACGCGCGACTCGAAGAACTCAAGACGAAGGACGCCGGTCCCGACCGCAAGGTCGTGACGTTCGTGCAGCGCTTCGGCAAGGATGCGTACGTCAAGGAACTGACGCTCGCAAGGGACGCGCAGGGCTGGCGCATCGTGGCCGAGCGGACGCTGCAGAAGCTCTGACACGCCGCGGCGCCTTAGTCGTCCAAGAACAAGACGCGGGCAGTCCCGCGCCAGCGTACGGAGTCACAACGTGAGAAGCACCGCCTTGCTGAGTGGAATAACGCTGCAGCCCGGCACGCTGCGCGCCGTCCTGCTCGACCGCCTGACGCGTTCGCTCGGCAAGGACCCCGAATCCGCCACGCAGCGCGACATCTACGACGCGCTCTCGCTCGCGGTGCGTGAGGAGCTTGCCGCGCGCTGGTTGTCCACCCAGCGCCGCATTTCGCAGGCGGGCGTCAAGCGCGTCTGTTACCTGTCGGTCGAATACCTGCTCGGCCGGTCGCTCATCAACGGCCTCGCCAGCCTCGAAGGCGACCTGGTGCAGGAAGCACGCGAGGCGCTGGCCGAGCTCGGGTACGACCTCGAGCGCGTGGCGCAGGAAGAGAACGACCCGGGGCTCGGTACCGGCGGTCTCGGCCGCCTCGCGGCCTGCTATCTCGATTCGCTCGCGACGCTGCAGTATCCGGCGGTCGGCTACGGGATCCGCTACGACTACGGCATCTTCACGCAGGTCATCGACGAGGACGGACGGCAGCGCGAGATCCCGAGCACGTGGATGCGCGAGCGCAGCCCGTGGGAGATCGCGCGCGACGATGCCCGTTACGTCGTCAGCTTCGGCGGCCGTTGCATCGGCACGCAGGACGCGCAGGGCCGCACGCGGTACCGCTGGGTCGAGACGCACAACATCTGGGCCGTCGGTTTCGACCAGCTGATCCCGGGCAACCGCAGCCCGACGGTCAATCACCTGCGCCTGTGGACCGGCCGCGCCATCGCGCCGTTCAACGTCGAGGTGTTCAATGCCGGCCGGCACGTCGAGGCCTCGTGGGCGCAGGCCGAGGCGAAGAACGTCTCGCGCATCCTGTACCCGGACGACACCACGCCGCAGGGCAAGGAGCTGCGCTTCAAGCAGCAATACTTCTTCGTCAGCGCCAGCCTGCAGGACATGCTGGCGCAGCACCTCGCCGAAGGCCGCAGCTTCGACTCCCTGCACGAAGCGCTCTCGATCCAGCTCAACGACACGCACCCGGCGCTGGCCATCACCGAGATGATCCGGCTGCTGGTCGACGAGCACGAGGTCGAGTGGGAGCAGGCCTGGAACATCACGCGGCGCGTGTTCTCGTACACCAACCACACGCTGCTGCCCGAGGCGCTCGAGGTCTGGCCGGTCGCTTTCTTCGAGCGGATCCTGCCGCGCCACCTGCAGATCATCTACCTCATCAATCGTGCCTTCCTCGACGAGGTCACGGCGCGCTGGCCCGGCGACAACGAGCGCCGCAGCCGCATGTCGCTCATCGACGAGGGCGGCGGCCGCCAGGTCCGCATGGCGAACCTCGCCGTCGTCGCGAGCCACACGGTCAACGGCGTGGCCAAGCTCCACTCCGAGCTGATGACGAAGACGATTTTCGCCGACTTCGCCGAGCTGTATCCGAACCGCTTCACCAACGTCACCAACGGCATCGCCGTGCGGCGCTGGCTCAAGCAGTCGAATCCCGGGCTGTCGTCGCTGATCACGCGCCATCTCGGGCACGCGTGGGAGAACGACCTCGAAGAACTCGAGCGCATTCGCGGCATGGCGGAGGACGCCGGGTTCCGGCGCGAGTTCCGCGAGATCAAGCTGGCCAACAAGCGGCGTCTCGACGCCGAGGTGCAGCGTCGCGTCGGCATCGACCTCGACGTGCGCTCGCTGTTCGACGTACAGGTCAAGCGCATCCACGAGTACAAGCGGCAGTTGCTCAACCTGCTCTACGTCGTGACGCGTTACCACAAGCTGCGGGCGAATCCGGACGCGTTCGCCGTGCCGCGCACGGTGATCTTTGCGGGCAAGGCTGCGCCGGGCTACGTGATGGCCAAGGGCATCATCAAGCTCATCAACAACGTCGCCAGCATCGTCAACGCGGACGAATCGATCCAGGGCAAGCTGAAGGTCGTCTTCCTGCCCGACTACGACGTCTCGCTCGCGCAGCGGATCATGCCTGCTGCCGACCTGTCGGAGCAGATCTCGACCGCGGGTCTCGAGGCCTCCGGCACGGGCAACATGAAGCTTTCGCTGAACGGCGCGCTCACCATCGGCACGCTCGACGGCGCCAACATCGAGATCCGCGAACAGGTCGGTGCGGAGAACATCTTCATCTTCGGCCTGCAGGCGCACGAAGTGACCAGCCTGAGGGCCAGGGGTTACGCTCCCGAAACGTTCGTCGCCGCGAACCCCGACCTCGCCCGCACGCTCGACATGATCGATTCGGGCTATTTCTCGCCTGCCAACGTGTTCGACGGCAAGCCGATCGTCGGGCGCCTGCTCTCTGACGGCGAACCGTACTTCGTGCTGGCGGATTTCGCGGCATACGCCAAGGCGCAGGACGAAGTGGACGCGCTGTACCTGCAGCCCGACGAGTGGAGCCGGAAGGCCGTGCTCAACGCGCTCGGCATGGGCACGTTCTCGAGCGACCGCAGCATCCGTGAGTACGCGGAGCGGATCTGGCGCATCAAGCCGGTGCTTTGACGGGCACCGTCGCGGCGGGGTTTCGGCGCGTGCAGCCGGTCGATCCGACCTCTTTGCCGGATCGCGGAAAGGCAGACACGCGATCCGGCAAAGAGGTCGGATCGACCGGCTGCCAATACGTGTCAGCGGCACCGGCGCCGGAAAGGTAGCCCAGAACACCGGATTGAGACGCCGCCATCCGTGATGCCCGCACCGCCGCACCCATGAAATCGAATTCATCGGCGCTCTCTCTTCCGACTAACCCCTATCCCCCATCCCCTATCCCCTGCCGCAGGCTAGACTGCGGCAATGACCGTCCGCACGACTCTTTCGCCCGCCGACATCGACGCGCTGGTCAACGCGCATCACCCCGCGCCACGTTCGGTTCTGGGCTACCACGAGTTCGCACGCAGGAACGACGCTCCGGTGTGCGTCGTGCGCGTGCTCGAGCCGGACGCGGTGGCCGTCAGCGTGCGCTGGGAAGGCGAAGCCGCGGTCGAACTGAAGCCGATCCATCCGGCGGGACTGTTCGAAGGCCGCGTGCCGCACCGTCGCCCGTTGCAGCCGTACAAGCTGCACGTGCGCTACGCGAGCGGCGTCGAGGTGGACAAGCACGACGCGTACTACTTCGCGCCGCAGCTCTCCGACTTCGACCTGTACCTGTTCGGCGAAGGCAATCACTACACGATCTACTACAAGCTCGGCGCGCATCCTGCCGAACTCGACGGCCTGTCCGGCACGCGGTTCGCCGTCTGGGCGCCCAACGCAGAACGCGTCAGCGTGGTCGGCCCGTTCAACCTGTGGGATGGCCGCAAGCACGCCCTGCAGACTCGCGGCGGCTCCGGGATCTGGGAGCTGTTCGTGCCTGGCGTCGGACCGGGCACGCTGTACAAGTACGAGATCCGCACCAAGGCCGGCACCACCGTCCTCAAGTCCGATCCGTACGGCTTTGCGATGGAGCTGCGCCCGGGCACTGCTTCGATCGTCGCCGCGCTCGACGGCTACGAGTGGCACGATGCGGACTGGATCGATGCGCGCAAGACCGCGCCGCATCACCTGCAGCCGATCAACATCTACGAAGTGCATCCCGGCAGCTGGCGTCGCGATTACGACCGCGAACCCCAGTTTCTCAACTGGCGTGAGCTCGCGGACGAGCTGATCCCGTACGCGAAGGACCAGGGTTACACGCACCTCGAACTGATGGGTGTGGCCGAACATCCGTTCGATGGTTCGTGGGGCTACCAGGTGGTCGGCTACTACGCGCCGAGTTCGCGCTTCGGCACGCCGCAGGATTTCATGGCCTTCGTCGACCGCTGTCACCAGGCGGGCCTGGGCGTGATCATCGACTGGGTGCCGGCGCATTTCCCGCGCGACGACCACGGCCTCGCGAATTTCGACGGCTCGAGCCTGTACGAGCACTCCGACCCGCGGCTCGGCGAGCACGCGGACTGGGGCACCAAGATCTTCAATTACGGCCGGCACGAGGTGCGCAATTTCCTCGTGGCGAACGCGCTGTACTGGATCGACCGTTATCACGTCGACGGCCTGCGCGTGGACGCGGTCGCCTCGATGCTGTACCTCGACTACAGCCGCAAGGCCGGTGAATGGGTGCCGAACCGGTACGGCGGCCGCGAGAACCTCGACGCGATCGAGTTCCTGCGCCAGCTCAACACTGCAATCGGTCGGGACTACCCGGGCGTGATGACGTTCGCCGAGGAATCGACGGCGTTTCCCGGCGTCACGCAACCGGCGCACCTCGGCGGGCTCGGGTTCCACTTCAAGTGGAACATGGGCTGGATGAACGACACGCTGCGTTACGTCGAGCACGATCCGGTGCATCGGCGGTTCCATCATTCGCTGGTGACGTTCTCGTTCGTCTACGCCTGGTCCGAGAAATTCGTGCTGCCGATCTCGCACGACGAAGTCGTGCACGGCAAGGGTTCGCTGCTCGACAAGATGCCGGGCGACGTGTGGCAGAAGCGCGCGAACTATCGCTGGTTCCGCGCGTACATGACGGCGCACCCGGGCAAGAAGCTGCTGTTCATGGGGTGCGAGTTCGGGCAATGGCAGGAATGGCGCGAGCAGCATTCGCTCGACTGGCACCTGCTCGAGCAACCCGAGCATCGCGCGCTGCTCGACCTGAACCGCGACCTGAACCACCTCTATCTCGAGAATCCGGTGCTGCACGCCAGCGATACCGACCCCGCGGGATTCGCGTGGATCGACCTGCACAATGGCGACCAGAGCGTGTTCGCCTTCCTGCGCCGGTCGCCGCTGCACCCGGATCGGCCGCCGCTGTTGTGCGTGTTCAACTGCACGCCGGTGCCGCGCGAGGACTACTGGCTGGGCGTTCCCGAGACGGGAACGTACCGCAAGGTGCTCGATACCGACGCCGCGCGCTATGGCGGCTCCGGCTTCAACCAGCAGCAGCGCGTCGTGACGCAACTGGCGCCGTGCCAGGGTTACCCGTGCCATATCCGGCTCGACCTGCCGCCGCTCGGCGCGCTGTTCTTCGAGCTCGCCGACTGAGAGTCCGATGGGTATGTTCGACCCTTCCACGCCGGACGACATGACGCTGGGCCTTGCACCGGGTGCGCCGCGCCTGGAAGCAGGTTCACCCCAGCCGCTCGGCGCAAACTGGACCGGGCGTGGCACGAATTTCGCGGTCTATTCTGCGCACGCGGAGCGTGTCGAACTCTGTCTCTTCGATGGCAGCGGTCGCGACGAAATCGCGCGACTCGAATTGCCGTCACGCACGGGCAACCTGTGGCACGGCTTCCTGCCGGCGCGCTTCGGCGGCCCGGGGCTGCAGTACGGCTATCGCGTGCACGGGCCCTACGATCCGGCGCGTGGCCTGCGCTTCAATCCGTCGAAGCTGCTGGTCGATCCCTGCGCGCAGTCGCTGCGCGGAAACTTCGAGTGGCACCCGTCACTGCACGGCGCCGTGCGTGGCCGCGACGACCTGCCGTCGTCCGAAGACAGCGCGCCGCACGTGCCACGCGGCGAAGTGGTCGACGGCAGTTTCGACTGGGCGATGGTGCGTTCACCGAACGTCCCGTGGCGCGACACGATCATCTACGAAGTGCACGTCAAGGGCTTCACGCAGCTGCATCCGGCGGTACCGCCGCACCTGCGCGGCAAGTTCCTCGGGCTCGCCGAACCGGCGGTCATCGAGTACCTCAAGCGGCTCGGCGTTACCACCATCGAGCTGATGCCGGTGCAGGCGTTCGTCAGCGAGCAGTTCCTCGCCGAGCGCGGCCTCGCGAATTACTGGGGTTACAACTCGCTCGCCTGGTTCGCACCCGAGCCGAGCTACGCAGTCGAGGATGCGGTCACCGAATTCAAGACGATGGTGCGCGCGCTGCACCAGGCCGGCCTCGAGGTCATTCTCGACGTCGTGTTCAATCACACGGCCGAAGGCAACGAGCACGGACCGACGCTGAGCCTGCGCGGCTTCGACAATCCGGTCTATTACCGGTTGCCCGCCGACAATCGTGCGCATTACCTGAATTTTTCCGGCTGCGGCAACACGATCAACTTCGACGAACCCGCCGTGCGCGCCATGGTGATCGATTGCCTGCGGTACTGGGCCACGGAAATGCACGTCGACGGCTTCCGCTTCGACCTTGCGCCGATCCTCGGCCGGGACGCGCACGGGTTCAGCCGCTCGGCGCCGTTCTTCGCGGCGCTGCGCGCCGACCCGCAGCTCGCCTATCTCAAGCTGATTGCGGAGCCGTGGGATGTCGGCGCGGGCGGTTACCAGCTCGGGTCGTTCCCGGTCGGCTGGGCCGAGTGGAATGACCGCTATCGCGACACGGCGCGGGCGTTCTGGCGCGGCGACCGCCCACTCGTCGGTGCGTTCGTCGAGCGCTTCGCCGGTTCCAGCGACCTCTTTCGCGCGCGCGGCCGCAAGCCGACGGCCAGCATCAATTACATCGCCGCGCACGACGGCTTCACGCTGCACGACACCGTGACTTATAGCGACCGTCACAACGAGGCGAACCTCGAGGGCAACCGCGACGGTCACGCGCACAACCTGAGCGCAAATTACGGTGTCCAGGGTCCGACGGACGATCCGGTGATTCTTGCAACGCGCGCACGCCAGGCCCGCAACCTGCTCGCGACCGTGTTCCTGTCACAGGGAGTCCCCATGCTGATGGCGGGCGACGAATTCGGTCGCACGCAGCAAGGCAACAACAATGCATATTGCCAGGACAACGAGATCAACTGGATCGACTGGACGCTCGCGGAGCGCAACGCACCGTTGATCGCGTTCGTGCGCCGCCTGATCGACCTGCGCAAGTCGCGACTCTGGCTGCGTCGCGACACGTTCCTCAAGGGCGCGCGGCGCGGCGCGGACATCAGGGACGTGACGTGGCTGCACCCGTCGGGGCGCGAGATGACCGAGTCCGACTGGAACGATTCCAGGCTTGCATCGATCGCCGTGCTGTTGAACGGCGCCGCGGCTCGCAGCACCCGCAACGGCGACCTGCTCATCGCCTTCAACGCCGACGTCACGCCGGCGCAGATGACCTTGCCAGCCGGACCCGAAGGCTCGGCCTGGGGCGTGCTGTTCGACACCAGTCACGCGCAACCGCCGCGCGCCGTGGCCAGTCTCAGCGCCGGAACGCGGCTTGCGCTGCAGCCACAGAGCACGGTCCTGCTGGAATCGCAGGCCGTGTGATCGAATCAATTCACTTGCGGCGGTCCCTGACGTAAGGCATCGTCGCGACCGCCAACCGGACGGTATCGCATGCTCGACTCATTGCTCGATCAACTCGCCAGGCAGCGCGGTATCGGCGACGCTTACCACAATTTTCGCGGCGAACTGCTGCAGATCAGCCGCGAAACCAAGACGGCGATCCTGGCGGCGATGGGTTGCGCCACGTCCGATGCAGCGGCAATCGAGCGCGAATTGCACGAGTGCGAGACCGCGCGCCTGCGTTCGCTGTTGTCACCCGTGGCGGTGGTGCACCCGCACCGCAACAACGTGACACTCGCGGTACCTGCCGACTCGCTCGCGCGGGAACTCGCCTGGCGCATCGTCACCGAAGGCGGCGACGAAGTCAGCGGTCGCGCGCGCGCGGCCGAGCTGCCCGAACACGAGCGGCGCGAAGTCGACGGCCGCTGGCTGACACGGCGCGACCTGCCGCTGCCCGGCAACCTGCCGCACGGCTATCACACACTGCACGTCGCAATCGATGGCGGTGCGAGCGAATGCTGCGCACTCGTGGTGGCGCCGCTGCCGTGCCATGAACCCAGGGTCCTGCAGGATGGCGGGCGGCTGTGGGGCGTGGCGGTGCAGCTCTATACGTTGCGTTCGGAGCAGAACTGGGGCATCGGCGATTTTGCCGACCTGGCTGCCGTCGTGCGTGCGTGCGCGGAGCAGGGCGCCGCCTTTGTCGGCCTCAATCCGCTGCATGCGCTGTTCCCCGGCAATCCGTGGCAATTCAGCCCGTACAGCCCTTCGTCACGGCACTTCCTCAACGTGCTCTACATTGCGATCGAGCGCGTCGCGGAGTACGGGCACTGTGCCGAGGCCCAGGCGATCGTGCAGGCGGCCGGATTCCAGGCCGAGCTCGCGCGACTGCGCGCGACGCCTTGCGTGGACTACCCCGGCGTGGCGCAGGCGAAGCTGCGCATCCTGAAGCTGCTGCACGCGCACTTCCGTCGCGACCAGTCAGCGCAGACGTCGGCGCGTACCGCGCGATTCCAGGCCTACCGCGCTGAACGCGGCGAATCCCTGCGCCGGCATGCGTTGCACGATGCCATCGACGAACACATGCGTGCCGTCGATGGTCACCGCTACTGGGGCTGGCCGATGTGGCCCGAGGAACTGCGCGAACCGACGCACCCCGGCGTCCAGGCTTTCGGGCAGGCGCACGCGGACCTGGTCGAGTTCCATGCCTGGCTGCAGTGGCTTGCCGACGAACAACTGGGCGAGGCGCAAGCGCTCGGCCGCAAGCTCGGCATGCCGATCGGCCTCTACGGCGATTACGCCGTGGGCGTGAACCCGAGCGGATCCGAGACGTGGTCCGACCAGGCGCTGTATCGCAAGGGCGCCGGCGTCGGCGCTCCGCCCGATGCGCTTGCGCTCAAGGGCCAGGACTGGGGCATCCCGCCGCAGGATCCGAACGTGCTGATGGCGGAGCAGTACCGGCCGTTCCGCAACCTCGTCGCTGCGAACATGCGGCACTTCGGTGCGTTGCGGCTCGACCACGTGATGGCACTGTTCCGTCAGTGGTGGGTCCCGGCCGGCCTCGGTTCGACCGAGGGCGGCTACGTGCACTACCCGCTCGATGACCTGATGTCGGTGCTGGCGCTGGAAAGCGAGCGACACGACTGCCTCGTCATCGGCGAAGACCTCGGCACCGTGCCGCCCGAGATGTCGCGACGCGATGGCCGAGCGCGCCGTGTACTCGTACCGCGTGCTGCTGTTCGCAAAGCGCGACGACGGCAGTTTCATCGCACCCGGCGATTATCCGCGCCGTGCGATTGCGACGGTCACGACGCACGACCTGCCGACCCTGCGTGGCTACTGGTCGGGCGGCGACATCGACCTGCGCCAGCGCCTGTCGCTCTATCCGAACGAGGAAACCCGCCAGCACGTGGCGGACGAGCGTGTGCGCGACCGGCAGGCATTGCTGGGTGCGCTCGAGGCTGACGGGCTGAAGCCGGCCGCCGCCTCGGCGGCGCCGGACGCGTACACCGATGCGCTGGCGCACGCGATCCACTTGTACCTTGCGCGAACCGCAGCTGCCCTGGTGGTCCTCCAGGCCGAGGATCTCGTCGGCATGGCGGACCCGTCAACGTGCCCGGGACCAACGAAGAGCACGCCAACTGGCAGCGCAAGATGTGCACGGATCTCGCCGAAGTGTTCGCCCGCGAAAGGATACAGTTGCTCTTGCGGCGAGTGAGTGCCGCGCGGCACGGCTGAGTGGTCTACTCGCCACTCCTGCTGCAGCTGGTCGTCATCCTCGCAACCGCGAGGCTGCTGGCGGCATTGCTGCGCTACGTCGGCCAGCCTCCGGTCGTCGGCGAGATGACTGCCGGGATCGTGCTCGGACCCGTCGTGTTTGGCGCGCTGGCACCCGAGCTCCATGCGCATGTGTTCGCAAAGGACAGCCTGCCGGCGCTCGAGGGCCTGTCGCAGGTCGGTCTCGTGCTTTTCATGTTCATCGTCGGTGCAGAACTGCGCGCACCCCAGGGCGCACGCCGCCAGCTTGTGGCCGCTGGCTGGATCGGCGGGATGTCGGTCGCGGTGCCTGTCGCATTCGGGCTTGGCGCCGCCGTGCTGCTCTACGACGACTTCGCCCCCGCGGGTGTCGACTTCACGACTTTCGCCTTGTTCATGGCGTCGGCCATGTCAATCACGGCGTTCCCGATCATGGCGCGCATCCTCAAGGAACGTGGCATGACGCACTCGGTCATCGGTCGGTTGTCGCTCACGTCCGCGGCACTCGCAGACGTGCTGGCGTGGGTGCTGCTCACCGTGGTCGTGGTCAAAGCCGACTCGGGCCGGGACTGGCACACGTTCGGCTTGCGCATGCTGGGGCTGGTCGCAGTCGCGACCGTGTTGCTGGTCGTCGTACGACCGCTCACTGCGCGCTGGCTGGCGAGGGCGGCGGCCGAAGGCGTGCCGGACGCATCGGTGCTGGCAGTGCTGCTGATCGGCACCTTCGCCAGCGCGTTCACAACCAAGCTGCTCGGCGTGCACCCCGTCTTTGGCGCGTTCTTGTTCGGCGTCACGCTGCCGCGCGACGATCGACTGTTGAACGCGCTGATCGAGCGCGTCGAACACATCGCGATCATCGTACTGATGCCGATCTTCTTTGCGCTTGCCGGCCTTAACACGACCACGAAGGCCTTCGTCGGCACGGGCCTCGCCGCGCTGCTGATAGTCTTCGCAGCCGCCGTTGCCGGCAAGGTGCTGGGTGGCGCCGCGGGCGCGCGCATTGCCGGCTGCAACTGGCGTGCTTCGCTCGCCATCGGCGGCGGGGACCAGCGTCAGGCCTCGGGCGGCCCGCGAGCCGTCGCTGCCACCCACAGTGCGCACGCGAGCGCAGCCAGTGCGAGGCTGGCCGCGCAAACCAGGAAAATCGCCGCCCTTGTCCTGCATGCGGCTGATGACGCTACCGATTCCGAGGCTCACGACCAGCCGCGGGTCGACGCGGTAGAAATCGGTGATCGCGTAACCGTGGTAGGAAGCCTCGGGCTGGTTGTTCTCGAGCGCCGGGTTCAGCCACAGCTGCGTGAATCCCATGCCCGCGATGTAGTCGAGGCGGTCGATGATGCCGCGCAGGTCACCGCCGTGGCGTGCTAGTGGCTGCGACCGGTCGACGACGACGTCCCTGCGGGCGGCCGTGCCGGATTCGTTCGCTGCTAGACTTCCGGGCCGCAGCTTGCCGCGTCCCGGAGCCAGCTGTCTTGACTGGAGATGCCCATGAGTTCGTTCCTGCGTGTTGCCACGCTGGCGCTGGCGATCACCGGCTGGGTTGCACCGGCTGAGGCCCAGCCGCCGCCCATGGCCAACGAACTTGCTCGCTACCAGCCCGTGCCCTACGTGCGTTTGCGCCACCCCGAGTGGTCGAAAGACGCCGTCCTGTACCAGGTCAACCTGCGGCAGTTCACGCCGGAGGGAACGCTCGCCGCTGCGCAGCAGCAACTGCCGCGCCTGAAGGCGCTGGGCGCGGACATCATCTGGCTCATGCCGATCCACCCGATCGGCGAGAAGAACCGCAAGGGCACGCTGGGCAGCCCTTATGCGCCTCGCGACTACCTCGCCGTCAACCCCGAGTTCGGCACGTTCGACGACGTCAAGCGGTTCGTCGACCGCGCCCACGAACTTGGGCTGTACGTGATCCTCGACTGGGTCGCCAACCACACGGCCTGGGACAACGTGCTGGTCGGGCAGCACCCCGAATGGTACGAGCGGGACTGGAAGGGGGATTTCCACCCGGCGTCGTGGTGGGACTGGTCGGACATCATCGAACTCGACTACAGCCAGCCCGGCCTGCGGCGTTACATGACTGAGGCGCTCAAGTTCTGGGTGAGCGAGGCCGGCATCGACGGCTACCGCTGCGACGTGGCCGGCTATGTGCCCGTCGATTTCTGGAGCAACGCCCGCCGCGAACTCGACGCGATCAAGCCGGTCTTCATGCTGGCCGAGTGGGAAACGGCCGAGCTGCACGCCGAGGCCTTCGACGCTACCTACGCGTGGACCTGGAACCAGGCGGCGCACCAGGCCACGACCGGCGGCAAGGGCATCGCCCCGCTGCGGAACTACTATTCGCAGCAGGACAACGCCTGGCCGCGGGAAGCCATGCGCATGATGTACATCACCAACCACGACGTGAATGCCTGGGAAGGCACGGAGGCCGGGATGTTCGGTCCCGGGCTCGAGGCGGCGACGGTGCTGTCAGTGGTCAGTGCCGGCATCCCGCTGATCTACAACGGCCAGGAGGCCGGCAACGGCAGGCAGCTCGAATTCTTCGAGAAGGACCCGATCGCCTGGAAGGAGCATCCGCGCGGCGATTTGTATCGCCGGCTGTTCGCGCTCAAGAAGGCAAACACGGCGCTCTGGAACGCGCAGTGGGGCGCACGCATGATCGACGTGCCGAACAGCGCGCCGCAGCATGTGCTGAGCTTCGTGCGCCAGGACGAGCAGAACAAGGTGTTCGCGCTGTTCAATTTCTCGCAGCAGAAGCGCCGCGTGACGTTGGACAACGAGTTGTCATTCGGCAGGTATACGGACTTCGCCACCGGCCAGTCCGTCGAGCTGCGGGCCGGCGATGCGGTCGAACTGCCGGCCTGGGGCTACAAGGTCCTCACGCGCTGACGGGCGGCGAGGGGCGTCGTCCGTAGATGACCGGGAGGACACGGTCCGATGAAGATACTGCTGGCGATTCTGCTGGCGTGGGGCGCGGGCGCCGGGGCGGTGCAGGCAAGCGTCGAGCCGGGGGCCGGTGCGACGACTGCAGCACCGGCCTACACGGAACCGCACCGGCCGCAGTTCCGCTTCACGCCACCGTCGACGTGGATGAACGATCCCAATGGGCTGGTGTATTACGACGGCGAGTATCACCTGTTCTACCAGTACTACCCGGCGGACACCGTCTGGGGACCGATGCACTGGGGGCATGCGGTCAGCCGCGACCTCGTGCATTGGGAACACCTGCCGATCGCGCTCGCACCCGACGAACGCGGCTACATCTTCTCCGGCAGCGCGGTGGTCGACTGGCACAACACCAGTGGTTTCGGTGAGGGCGGGAAGGCCAGCAGGCTGTCGCCGGCCTCATCGCGTCCGACACGCGTCGCCAGGCGGACAGCCCCGCCGAGACTGGCGAGTCGCAGCGCCACGTTCATCGGCGCACCGCCCGGCGTCCGGCCGTCCCGGCGCACGTCCCAGAGGGCTTCACCGAAACACAAGATCGTTCGTGGGTGGTTCATCGTCGGGGGGCACGGCCGGGCACACTGACGCCCGGCAATGCTCCCAGGAAAATGCGGCTTTATTGCAACAAAGCCATTTTGCAGCGCAAAGAAAAGCATCCCAGACGAAAACAATTACAACAAAAGATGATGAATTCGATTGCATTTCTTGCACAAGCAGTGGGCACTTCACTAGCATCCCCAACCCAACGGTTCGCCGTTGTTTGAACGCAAAACATCCTGGGGGCTCGTCAGCAATGTTGCACGGCATAAATCGTACTCGCGGCCAGTTGATCGGACCGCGCCGTACCGCTCTTTCACTCGCAATCGCTTCGGCGCTGGCACTGCCTGCCGCGCTCCACGCCCAGGAGGCCGCGCCTCCTGCGCCCCCCGCCGAAGAGGAGATCGAGACGATCGTCGTGACTGGCTTCCGCCAGGCGCTCGAGTCCGCCATCGAGTTCAAGCGCGAAGCGCCGGCCATCGTGCAGTCCGTTTCGGCCGAGGACATCGGCAAGTTGCCTGAATCGAGCATCGCCGAATCGCTGGCACGCCTGCCGGGCGTCACCGGTCAGCGCGTCAACGGCCGCACCAGCGCGATCTCGATCCGCGGCTTCGGCCAGGACTTCGTCGCGGCGACGATGAACGGCCGCGAACTGCTCGGCATGGGCGACAACCGCGGCGTCGAGTTCGACCTGTATCCGGCCGAAATCGTCGCCCGCGCGACGGTCTACAAGTCGCCCACCGCGACCCTGCTGACGCAGGGCGTGGCCGGCACGGTCGACCTGCAGACGATTCGTCCGCTCGACGCGCCTTCGACCATCGCGCTCAATGGCACCTACGAGATGAACGACCTGAGCGCGCTCAACCCGGACATGGACGACACGGGCTACCGCGCCGCGGGCACCTACGTCGACCAGTTCTTCGGCGACACGCTCGGCGTGGCGCTGACGGTCGCGACGATGGAATCGCCCAGCCAGGAAGAATGGTGGCAGGCCTGGGGCTATCCGCAGACGCCAGCCGGCGACCGCATCCTCGGCGGCCACAAGTCCTATGTGCGTTCGGCGATGCTGAACCGCGACTCGTTCTCCGGCGTGCTGCAGTGGCAGCCCTCGGATTCGCTGGAAGTCACCGTCGACGGCCTCTACATCGATTACCTCGACGAGCAGGTCAAGCGCGGCCTCGAGACGCCGGGAGCGATCTGGGGCGCGCCGGCCTATCGCGTCGACTCGGTCAGCAATGGCCTCGTGACCGAAGGCGCGTTCCTGGACACCTACGTGCAGATCCGCAACGACTCGGCCGAGCAGGAAGCGGAGCTGAAGTCCGGCGGCATCAACGTGAAGTACCAGCTGTCGGATACGCTGTCGGTCACCTTCGACGGCGCCTACAGCGAAATCGACAAGAAGATCTCGGACCTCGAGATCTATTCCGGCTTCGGCCGCGGCGAAGCGGCGGCGGGCATCCCGTCGGACGACGTCACGTTCCGCATGACCAATCGTGGCGCGATCCTCGGTTACACGTTGCCGTACGACGACTACAACCTCGTCAAGCTGGCGGGTGCCAAGAACTGGGGTTTCGACAACCCGCACTGCCCGGGCCCGGACTGCACGGATGACCAGGACGGCTTCATCAACTACGCCGACTTCGAAGAGACCCTGAGCACCCTGCGCCTGCAGGCGAACAAGGAACTCGACGGCAGGGTCACGGGCGTCACGTTCGGCGTGAATTACACCGACCGCGAGAAGTCGAAGGTTAATACCGGCCTGTTCCTCACCGACCCGGCCTACCCGGCGAACTCGCCGATCCCCGAGAATGTCCGTCGCGGCACGGTCGCGCTCGACTTCCTGGGCGGCCAGCGCATGGTCGCGATCGACGGTCGCGCCCTGTACAACAGTGGCCATTACCTGACGTACAACGAAGGCGATTTCAAGGCGAACCGCGCGGCCGACACCTGGGACATCCAGGAAAAGGTCACCACCGGCTACCTGCAGATCGACTTCGCCAGCGACGGCGACTTCGATTCGCCGTTCCGGGGCAACGTCGGCCTGCAGTACGTTTACTCGGACCAGACCGCGGACGGCTTCGGCGCCCAGGGCAGCCCGACGGGCGTGGTCGCGGTGCCGGTCTCGGACGGCAGGACCTACAGTGACCTGCTGCCGAGCGTCAACCTCATGTTCGACGTGACGGACGACCAGCAGATCCGTTTCAGCGCCTCGCGCGTGATGACCCGTTCGCGCCTCGACAAGCTGAAGCCGGGCGCGTCGATCGTCTTCAACCCGGGCAACAACATCCCGACGGCCGACATCGAGCGCTCGCCGTGGTCCGCCAACGCGGGCAACCCGCAGCTCGAACCGATCAAGACCGACCAGGTCGACCTGTCGTACGAGTGGTACTTCGCCCCGGACGGCTACCTCTCGGTGGGCATGTTCAACAAGCACCTCGTGTCGTGGCAGACGACGGGCAAGCTGCCGGAGGATTTCACGCAGTTCTACTACCCCGAACTCGGCACCGTGTACACGTTCGACGGGTACAGCGAGCAGACGATCGAGTCCGGTGGCGGCAACATCTTCGGCACCGAACTGCAGTTCGCCCTGCCGCTCAATGTCGTGGCCGACTTCCTCGACGGCTTCGGCATCCTTGGCTACTACACGCATCTCGACAACAACGTGAAGGTGGAGAACCAGCAGGCCGACATCATCGGACTCTCGGACGAGTCCTATGGCATCACGGCCTACTTCGAGAAGATGGGGTTCGAGGCGCGTGTCAGCGGCAACTACCGCAGCGATTACACGGCCGAGGTCCGCGGCGGCAACAACGGCCTGCAGAACACTTCGGTGCTCGCAACCGAGCTGTGGGACGCCCAGATCGGCTACGACTTCGGTCGCGGCGGATTCTCCGGCGCACTCGGCGGGCTGGCGGTGTTCCTGTCCGGCACCAACCTGACGAACGAGCCGTACGTGCAGTTCGAGAACAAGGACGAGCGTCAGATCACCCGCTACTCGAACTACGGACGCAACTACCAGCTGGGCCTGCGCTACAAGTTCTGATGTGACCCAGCGGGAGCTTTGACTTCAGACCCGTCGGCCGCACGGCCGACGGGTTTTTTTTCGCCAGGATGACGGATCATGAACCCGACTGTTCGCAACGTCGTGATCGTAGGCGGTGGCACTTCAGGGTGGATCAGTGCCGCGCTGCTCATGAAGATTCTCGGCAAAGCCGTCAGCGTCACGCTGGTGGAGTCGGATGACATCGGCACCATCGGCGTCGGCGAAGCGACGATTCCGCCCATCCTGTCGCTCAACAAGGCGCTCGCGCTCGACGAGCGCGACTTCATGCGCCGCAGCAAGGCCACGATCAAGCTTGGCATCCAGTTCGAGAACTGGGGACATCCAGACAACGTCTACATGCACGCGTTCGGGACGATCGGCAAGGACTTCCCGTTCTGCCCGTTCCAGCACTTCTGGTTCCGCGCACGCGAGACCGGCGGCGGTGGCGACCTGTGGGATTATTCGCTGAACCTGCAGGCCGCGCGCCAGGGCACGTTCGGCTTCGTCCAGCAGCAGCAGGATGTGCCGGCCCTGGCCTATGCCTACCACTTCGACGCGGGGCTCTACGCGCAGTACCTGCGCGGCGAGAGCGAGCGCATGGGAGCGAAACGGATCGAGGGGACGATCTGCAGGGTCAACCTGCATCCCGAGTCTGGGCATGTCACGTCGGTCGACCTCGCGGACGGGCGGTTGATCGCGGGCGACCTCTTTATCGATTGCTCGGGCTTTCGCGGGCTGCTGATCCAGGAGGCACTCAACACGGGTTACGAGGACTGGAGTCATTGGTTGCCATGCGACCGCGCGGTGGCCGTGCCGTCCGAGTGCGACGGGCGCACGACGCCGTACACGCGGTCGATCGCCCACGGCGCAGGCTGGCAATGGAAGATCCCGCTGCAGCACCGCAATGGCAATGGCATGGTCTACTGCAGCCAGGCAGTGGAGCGACGACGAGGCCCTGGCGCGGCTGCTCGCCAACCTCGGCACGAAGCAGCTCGCTGAACCGAGAGTGCTTCGTTTCAAGACCGGTCGGCGCCTGCGCCAGTGGCATGGCAACGTGGTCTCGATCGGGCTTGCGAGCGGTTTCCTCGAGCCGCTCGAGTCCACCAGCATCCACCTGATCCAGTCAGGCGTGGTGCGCCTGATCAAGCATTTTCCGTTCCGCGGCATCAAGCCGGTGGAAGTCGATGAATACAACCGGCAGTCGCGGCTCGAGTTCGAGCAGGTGCGGGATTTCATCATCTGTCACTACCACCTCAACCGGCGCGACGAGGATTTCTGGCAGCAATGTCGACGGATGCCGATTCCCGACTCGCTCGCACGCAAGCTCCAGCTGTTCAGTGCGACCGGCAAGATCTATCGCGAGCAGGAGGAGCTTTTCTCCGAAGTCGCGTGGCTGCAGGTGCTCGTGGGCCAGGGTATCGTCCCGGCCGACTACCACCCGCTCGCAGGCGTGCTGCCGGAGGCAAGCCTGCAGGAAATGCTTGCTAACGTCCGTACGGTCGTGCAGAAGCCGTTGCCGCACCTGGCGCCGCACGATGACTTCCTCCGGCAGTACTGCGCGACCTGAGCCGGGCGAGCGAGAGGTCCGCGTGCGGCACGTAGTGATCGTGGGGGGTGGCACGGCAGGCTGGATGGCCGCGACGCTGTTTGCACGGGCCTGGCCGCGCGAACGCGTGCGGATCACGCTCGTCGAATCGCCCGAGATCGGCATCATCGGCGTCGGCGAGGGTTCGACGCCGCTCTTGCGCAAGTTCTTCGCTGACGCGGGCATCGACGAAGCCGAGTGGATGCCCCGCTGCAACGCGACCTACAAGCTGAACATCCGTTTTATCGGCTGGTCAACCCGGCCGGGCTGCGCGAGCTACTCGCATCCATTCCCGACGCAGGTCGATGTGCACACGACGCGGGCGTTCTTCGTGAACTGCCTGACCCGGCGCCTTGGCCTCGACGTCGAGACCCGGCCTGACGTCTTCAACCTCAATGCAGTGCTCGCGACCGCGCGCAAGGGTCCGCAGGCCGCCGAGAACTTTCCGTTCGAGGTGCAGTACGGTTACCACTTCGATTCCGCGCTGCTGGGGTCCTTCCTGCACGAACGGGCCTGCGCACTGGGAGTCGAGCACCGGCAGGCACGTGTCGCGCGCATCGAGCAGCACGAGGACGGACAGCTGCGATCGCTGCACACCGACGCGGGCGAGGTCATCGATGGTGATTTCTTCGTCGACTGCACCGGCTTCGCTGCGCTGCTGTCGCAGCAGACGCTGGGCGTCGCCTTCAAGCCGTTCGCAGCGAATCTCTACAACGACAGCGCGGTGGTCATGCCGACACTGCACGCCGCGCCGATCGTTCCCGAGACGCGCTCGGTGGCGCTCAGCGCAGGCTGGTGCTGGCACATTCCGCTCACGAACCGCATGGGCAACGGTTACGTCTACAGTTCCCGCTACCTCGACACCGACGCCGCCGAGGCCGAGCTGCGGCGCCATCTCGGGCTGCTCGACTCCGACGTCGTGGCGCGGCACCTGCGGATGCGGGTCGGGCAGGTGGAAAGGCACTGGTCGCACAACTGCCTGGCGCTGGGCCTGTCGGGCGGGTTCATCGAGCCACTTGAGGCGACCGCGCTGCACCTCGTGCAGGTCGGCATCGAGGCGTTCATCCGCAAGTTCGATCTGGACGGATTCAGTCCGATGGCGCGAGAGACTACAACCGGTTCATGGACGAACGTTCGAGCGGGTGCGTGACTACATCGTGGCGCATTACCGGCTGAACTCGCGCAAGGACTCGGCCTACTGGCTGGACAACGCGCGCAACGACCAGCTCTCGAACCCGCTGCGCAGCATCCTGAATGCATGGCATGGCCGCGCCGACCTGGCCGCGGAGCTCGACCGTCTGCAAATCGATTCCCACTTCGGTGCGCTGTCCTGGCATTGCCTGCTGTCGGGCTACGGCGCGTTTCCCCAGCTTGCGGCGGGGCAGCCGCCGCCAGGCACCGGAGACCGCTACGTCGAGCTGAAGCTCGACCGTTTCCTGCAACGCTGCGCGATGAACTTCCGCAGCCTCGACGACTGCCTGCCATGGGCGGATCTCCCGCCGGCACGCGCCTGATTCAAGAGTCTCCTGAACGTGACGCACAGTGAACCGTCCCGGCCGCTTGGGTCACAAGGCCTTGCGTCGGTTTGCATCGATCGTTGGCCGGGAGATCCTTCGATGAAATCCATGGCACGCCGCGCCTCGCCACGCAGTCGCCCGCAACGGCACGGCGGTCATGCCGGCACGGCGTTCGCAGACTCAAGCCCTCGCGGTCCGCCAGCGGGGGCTTTTTTGCCTGCCCTGTCACCCATTCGTATTGGTGGCCGTGCCAGGGACGACGATCAGAGCGTTCGTTCCGGGTCTTCCCCGGGCGAGCGGAAAGGCAGACACGCTCGCCCGGGGAAGACCTGGAACGAACGCCCTGCAGCGTCCGTCCGTCCTGGGTCGATCGTCGCCCTGGATGTTCTGCTTCGAGGTACTCGCAGCTAGGACTCCGCGACCTTGGACAGGCTGACTACGTTGCTGGTCGTGACCACCCGGGCTTCGGCCCGATCGACGATGCAGACCATGCTGCCTTCCACGCGGGCTCCGCAGGTCATCTGCAAGGTGCGGTACCTGATGGCACCGGTGATGCGGGCGTTCGCCTGCAGCTCGATGAAATTCTCCACCTCGAGGTCGCCGCAGATCGTGCCGTTGATGACGGCGTCGTGCACGCTGACGTTGCCTTCGATGCGACCGAGCTCACTCAGCACCAGCAGCCCGCGCGTGTCTGGCTTCGACAGCACGTTGCCGACGACCTGGCCGTCGATACGCACTCCGTCCGTGACGACGACGTCGCCTGCAATCTCGACGCCCGCGGCGATCAGGCTCGACAACCGCGAGACGTCGATGGAAGGCTGGTCGGTCTTTCTGCGAAACATGGAATCGTCCTCGAGTGATCGGCAGCGTTGTCGGGCCTGGCAGGTCAGCGCGTCTTGCCCGGGCGGCCGCTTTGCGCGTTGAAGAAATCGAGGCGGCTTTTCAGCTCGCGCGATTCCTCGTTCAGTTCCGCGACCTGGCGGGCGAGTGCCGCTCGCGTGGAACGCTCCAGTTCCAGTTCGACCAGGGCACGCGAGAGATCGGCTCGGAGTGCTGCGTTCTGCTGCCTGAGTCCAGCCAGCACGGTCGCGGATGAGCGGCTGTCCGCATGCAGCCGCCAGCCGATCGTGGTCAACAGGAACACCAGCGCTGTCACGGCCGCCAGGTGCAGCGCGTTCTTGATGCGTCGATCGCGGCTGAACTCCAGGCGAGCGCCGGCAAGCTTGAGCGTGGGCGTGCGGGTGGCGGCAGGCTTCAATTCGAATTCCTGGCGAGGACGTCCGCCAGCACCTGGCCGGGTTCGACACGCTTGCCGTTGCGTATCACCTCGAAGTGCAGGTGGGGTCCGGTCGACCGGCCGGTGGAACCCACGGCCGCAATCTTCTGTCGCGGCAGCACGAGGTCTCCGGCGCGCACGTACAGAGCCGAACAGTGCCCGTACAACGTCTGCGTACCGTGGCCGTGATCGATGACGATGGCCTTGCCATAGGGACCGCGGTACCCGGCCGATACCACGCGGCCGCCGCCGCTCGCGAGAATCGCAGTGCCGTGGGCTGCGGGTATGTCCAGGCCCATGTGTCGCGCAAGCCGTCCCGTGAACGGGTCATGGCGCACTCCGAATCCCGAGCTGATCTTCGGCATACGGCCCAGTACGGGTACGCGATTCGGGTAGGTCATGGACGCCAGGTCGCGGTCGTCGAGGAGGCCGGCCATGCGATCGAGCGACGCCTCCAGCAGTTCGATTTCCGCCTCGAGGTGCCCGAGGCTGCTGCCCGGCTCGCCCGCGGCCAGTTGCATCGCCGCGCCGGCCATTGGCGCCGTGTTGCCAAGAGGCAGCAATGGTCCGCCGCGAGGCCGGTCATCAACTGCCGGCTCCGCACTCACGGGTTCGACCTTCACTGGCGACGGCGCGACGCCGAGCCGCTTGGCGAGCGCCGCTGCTTCGATTTCAAGGCGGATCAGCCTGCCTGACAGGTCGCCGATCCGATCGATGACCACGCGGCCATCGACGCGCTTCAAGTCGAAGGAACTGCCCGCGGCGGAGATCCCGGCGATACCGCGTTCACTGGCCGTGCCTTGCGCCATGCGGTAGCCGAGAGCGATACAGCCCGCCATCAGCACGAGCGCGACCACGAGCACGCCAGACAGCGCCCGGCCGGCGGGTATCGTCCGCATCCGGCAGGCTGTCATCGGTCCGGCTGCGACGATTATGAAGGCCACGCGATCCCCGCCTGTGCGATGGCCCTACTTAAGCGCGCGCCGTCGACCGAGACAACCCTTGCGCGCGTGGGTGCGCCAATGTGTGATGCGGTCCGCAGCTTTCGCGGCGAGGGCTGCCCGCACTGAAAGGCGTCGGGCAGGCCTGGAACTCTAGTGCGCGCGCGCCCCGACAGCAGTGCCGATGGTCGGGCTGTCGTCGCCCGCCACGCTGCGCCACGCGATCGATGCCAGCGCCAGGCTCACGGCGCCAATCAGGAAGATCGCGCCCTTGTCCTGCACGCTGCTCAACGAACGTGCCGACGCCGAGGCTCACGACGAGTTGCGGCAGCACGATCGAGAGATTGAAGACGCCCATGTAGAGGCCGATGCGCGACTGATCGACGCGCTGCGACATGATCGAGAATGGCAGGCTGACGATTGCGGCCCAGCCGATGCCCATCACGGCCATCAACAAGTACAGCACGAGCGCCGACTGCGCGAACAGGTAGACGCCGGCGAAGCCCGCTGCCATCACGACCAGGCACGACGAGTGCACCTTCACCACGTCGTACTTCTTTGCCAGCGGCAGCAGGACGAGTGCCGGCAGCGCCGCCGCCACCGCATTGAGCGCGAGGAAGCTGGTCGACAGCACCTTGCCTGTCGTGTCGTCGTCGAGACCCGGGAAGCGCTGCTGCACGAACGCGATCATGTAGACGAACATCGTCTGCACGCCGATCCAGCTCAGCGAGTTGGCGGCCAGCACCTTGCGGAAATCGACGAGGTCCTGGTGCGCAAACTGCGTGCCCCGGCTCTTTGCGGTCAGTGTCTGCCAGAACAGCACGAGCGCGAACAGCACGCACGCCGTCTCGAGCCACAGGCCCGGCGGCTGAATGCCGGCCAGCTTCAGGCCCATCGCCACGATGTCGTAGACGAGGAACGCCCACAACGGCCGGATCAACGCCATGAGGTCCCAGAATCCGTCGCCGCCGCGCTTGCCGCCCGCAGCAGCTTCCTCCGCCGTCGTGCCGGCCAGTACGCGTGGCTCCTCGATCAGCAGCGCGGGCACGACCGAGAACAGGACCACGAGCACCGCCGCGACGTAGATCAGCGCGAAGTTGCCGAACACGGCGCCGATCGCGTAAGCGAGCACGCCGAACGTGCCGGAAACTGTCTGCATCCACGTGTAGCCGCGCGTGCGCGCGATGCCTTCGGGTGTGACGTCGGTGATGAGCGAGCGCGTCGGGTTGAAGCTGACGTTGATCGAAAGGTCGAGCGCGAGCGCGACCGCGATGGCGACGCCGATCACGGCATCGAAGCCAAGCTTGTGCGAGATGAGCCCGATGTAGGGCAGGGCAAGGATCATCAGTGACGCGAGGATGCCGCCGATGATGATGAATGGCCGGCGACGCCCGCCCCAGAACCAGACACGGTCGCTGATCACGCCGATCAACAGCTGGCCGATGATGCCGGCGAGCGGCCCGGCGGCCCACACGATGCCGATTTCGTGGATGTCGAGCTTGTACTCGGTGGCGAGGATCCAGCTCAGCACCGAGATCTGCACCGACAGGGCGAACCCCATGGCGGTGGCCGGCAGCGTAAGCAGGACAAGAAAGGGCGTCGACAGCTTGCGCTGCATGCCGAGCATCGTGATCTCCCCCGAGAACTGGCTACGTCAGCGGCCCAACTCGCCATGCCGCGGCGGCAGTG
>CAVOWK010000025.1:0-147565 GCA_963700045.1 uncultured Gammaproteobacteria bacterium | reverse complement strand
AGGTGGGACTCGATTTCAGGCTGGTCTTCTGCATGATGCCGGCGCGCGCGAACCCACCCGAGAGCAGGCGCAAGCCGCTGCGCGGACCGTCGTCCGCGACCGGCGACGTTTCGTAGCCGATAACTGCACGATAGAACGCGGCTGCCTTTTCTACGTCCGCGGTCCAGAGGTCGACCCAGTACCACTCGTTGAGGTCGCCGGCGTAGTCGGGTGGGTCGCCGTTCTTCGAGTTGACGACGCCGAACACGACGCCTTCCGGATCCTTGAAGACGGCGGTTTCGCCGCGCTCGCCCAGCATGACAGGCGCGTAGACGACCTTGCCGCCGGCGGCGGTCACGGCGGCAGTGGCAGCTTTGAGGTCGGCAACCGAGATCAGCCCGACCCAGCGCGCTGAAGGCGTCTTGCCCTTCATCGCCCGCTGGTCGAACACCATGCCGCCGATCGGCAGGCCGTCGACGAGAGCCAGGGTATACGTGTCGCGGTCGTCGTCACCGCCGTAGGTCTCGAACGTCCAGCCGAATACCTTGCCGTAGAAGTCGGCGGCCGCGGCGACGTCGGACGTCACCAGGTCGCCCCAGACGAAACGGCCCGGAGTGTGCTTGCCCGTGGGCGGGTCGACGATCGGCGGCCAATAGCGATCGCCCGCCTGGGCAGTAATTGCCAGCAGGGAGGCGAACACGGCCAGCCACCAGTGACCGCTGGCGCAGCGCCTTTCGAACGAGGAATGGATCATGTCGAGTAAGCCCCCTGGGGCGATCGTGCTTGCAGTCGCCCGACTATAGCGCGATCCCCGCACACCGGGCAGCTAGCCGGCGTACTGCAGCAGCCCCTTGGTTTCGAGCCATTCGCGGTTGTAAAACCGCGAGGCGTACTTGTGCCCGCCATCGCAGAGGATCGTCACGATCGTGTGCCCGGGGCCGAGGTCGCGTGCGACACGAATCGCGGCAGCGACATTGGTGCCGCTGGTGGCTCCGAGGAAGAAGCCTTCCTCACGCAGGAGCCCGTAGGTCGTGCGGACGATCTCCGGATCCTCGATCTGCACCGCATCGTCGATCGGCGAGTCCGCGAGGTTGGCGGTGATGCGGCCGATGCCGATGCCTTCGGTCACGGCGCTGGAACCGGACGACTTCAATTCGCCATGCTTCACCCAGTGGTGCAGGGCGCTGCCCATCGGATCGGCCAGCACGATGCGCACCGCCGGCTTCTGCTCCTTCAAATAACGGGAAACTCCACCGAGCGTGCCGCCGGTTCCGGTGGCGCAGGTGAACGCGTCGATGCGTCCTTGCGTATCACGCCAGATTTCCGGCCCGGTGGTCCCATAGTGCGCGTCACGATTCGCGGTGTTGTCGAACTGGTTGCCGATGGCCGCGCCAAGTTCCTCGGCCACCCTCGGTGCGAGCTTCTGGTAGTGATTCGGGTCGGCGTAGGGCACGGTCTTGACGACGCGCACCTCGGCGCCCAGCGTGCGCAGCAGCGCCGCTTTCTCCGGCGACTGGTTGTCCGGCATTACGATCACGCACTTGTAGCCTCGTGCATTGCAGAGATGCGCGAAGCCAATGCCGGTGTTGCCCGCGGTGCCTTCGACGAAGGTGCCGCCCGGCGCGATCAAACCACGGCGCTCGGCGTCATCGAGGATGCCGCGGGCCGCACGATCCTTGACGGAGCCGCCCGGGTTCAGGAACTCGGCCTTGCCGAGAATCTCGCAGCCGGTGGCATCGCTTGCACTACGCAGTCGGATCAGCGGTGTGTTGCCGATCGTGGACGAGAAGCCGTCGCGTATGTCCTGGCGCATTGCAGTGAACCTTTAATGGCAGGCCAGGCGTTCCTGGCCCGTATAGACGTTGAAGCGTTGTTCGCGAACGAAACCGAGCAACGTCACGCCGAATTCCTGCGCCGCCGCGATAGCGAGGCTCGACGGCGCTCCGACCGCGCACACGACCGGGATGCCGGCCATGACCGCCTTCTGCAGCAGCTCGAAGCTCGCGCGCCCGCTGAGGAACAGGATGGTGTCGTTGGCAGGCAGCGTACCGGCGAGAAAGCGCGAACCGATCAGCTTGTCGAGCGCATTGTGACGACCGACATCCTCGCGCAGGCCCAGCAGTTCGCCGGTGCGCGAGAAGAGGGCGGAGGCGTGCAGGCCGCCCGTTGAGCGGAACGCGTGTTGTTGCGTCTGCAGACGCGCGGGCAGCTCGTCGATCAGCCGCGCGTCAACCGTAAATCCCTCCGGCGGCGACACCGGCTGCGCTCCGGTCGCCAAGGCTTCGAGCGAAGTCTTGCCGCACACGCCGCAACTCGACGTCGTGTAGAAGTTGCGCTCAAGGCGCTTCATGTCGACGTCGACACCGGCGACGAGGTCGACGCGCAACGTGTTGGTGGCGCCCTTGCCCCTGCCGCAGTGCAGTATCTCGTGGACCTGCGTGCGCGATTGCAGGATGCCTTCGGTGAACAGGAAACCGGCTGCCAGTTCGAAATCGTCGCCCGGGGTGCGCATCGTGATCGACACCGGCTGGTGACGAACCTTGCCGTCCTCGACCCGGCCGAGGCGGATTTCCAGCGGTTCTTCGACGGCGACCGCGTCGTCAGTTGCCGCAGTCGGGTGCCCCGACTCGAATCGCTGCACAGGCGCCCGGCTCTCCTCGGGCGAGCCGGTCAACGACGAATCCGGGCGTAACAGTGACACGTGGCGGCTCTGCTGGGATCAGGACGTGTGTGTTGTGTATGGCGTCGGCGCCAGGACTTCGCAGCCGTACTCGGCCGCGGAGGCGGCAAGCCAGCGCCACAGGCTGTCGAACCAGGTGCGCACGACCAGCAGGCGGTACACGGGTTCGTCCGCGACCTGCCACAGGTGCACGGCGAGATGCGATGCCGTCGTGACTGCGACATCGCCGGTCCTGAACGAGCGCGGATGCAGGTCGATCGACACGCCCTTGGCGAGCACGTCACGCACGCGCGGACCGCGCAGTTCGAGCAGCACGCGGCTGCCGCTCTGATCGAAGACCGAGGCATGCGCGCCGAACACGGCGCTGAGCCGCGCTTCGACCGGTTCCGTCGCCTGCGGCCCAAGTGCGAGCCAGTGGCCCGGCCCAGACCAGACGAAAGCAAGTTCGTTGCCGGCGGCGAACGCAGGAGTGGACGGTAGCGACGTGCCGAAGGCTCGCTGCGCTGCCGCCGCCGCCGGCGCGGCCTGGCCTTTGCGCGCGATGACGCTGGCCAGGGCGAACTGCGTGAGTTCCTGCAGGACGAGGCCCGGCGAGCCTTCACGGCGACCGAGACGACCCGGGCTGTAGGCGAAGTGCAAGGCGTCAGCCACGGAGGCGCGCTCCTTCCGGATCGATGAACAAGGGCGAACAGACTTCAACGAGCGTCTCGGCACCGCGCAACGGGTCGACGACCATGACCTTCTCGCCGTGACGCTCGGGTCCGTTGGCGAGCAGGCCGAGGCCGATCCACTGCCCCAGGATCGGGGAGTAGCAGACGGACGTCACGTGCCCCTGGTCGTGCTCGATGCTGCGCTTCGCATGCTGCGGAATGAAATGCATGCCGCCGGCCAGCTTCGCATTCCGATCGACGGTCTTGATACCCACGAGTCGCGGCCGCGCGGGATCGACCAGGTTCGCCCTGCGACCGAGCACCGCACCGATGAAGTCCTTCTGCGTCGAGAGCATGCGGCCGAAGCCGAGATCGTGTGCGGTGGTCTGGCCATTCAGCTCGCTGCCGACGACGTGACCCTTCTCGACACGCAGCACGTTGAGCGCCTCGAGGCCGTAGGGAACGACGCCCAGGTCCTGCCCTGCATCGTGCAGCATGCGGATCAATGCATCGCCACGGTGCCCGGGCACGGCGATTTCGTAGGCCAGTTCGCCGGAGAACGAGATGCGGAAGAGACGGGCGGGTTCGCCGTTGCGCAGCACGACTTCGCCGCACGCCATGAACGGGAATGCCGCGTTGGACAGGTCGCAACGCGGGTCGAGCACGCGTTGCAGCAGTTCACGCGAGCGTGGACCGGCCACCGCGAACTGCGCCCACTGGTCGGTGACCGACACGAACTGCACGTCGAGTTCGGGCCACAGCGTCTGGTGGCACAGGTGCATGTGCTGGTAAACCTGCACGGCGTGCGCTGTGGTCGTCGTGATCAGGTAGCGGTTCTCGGCCAGGCGCGCGGCCGTGCCGTCATCGAACACGAAGCCGTCTTCGCGCAACATGATGCCGTAGCGGGTGCGGCCGACGGCGAGCGACGCGAAATTGTTCGCATACAGCCCTTCGATGAACTTGAGTGCGTCCGGCCCCTGCACGTCGATCTTGCCGAGCGTGGAAACATCGCACAGGCCGACGGCGGAGCGCACCGCCTTCACTTCCCGGCACGTCGGCTCGAACCAGTCGGATTCGCCGGGTCGGGGAAACCACTGTGCACGCAGCCACGGGCCGCTCTCGGTGAACGAAGCGCCGAGCTCACTGGCCCATCGGTGTGACGGTGCGTAGCGGGTGGGGCGGAAGTCCATGCCGCGGTGGTGTCCGGCCAGCGCGCCCATGGCGATCGGCGTGTACGGCGGCCGGAACGTGGTGGTGCCCGTGTCGGCAATGGACCGCGAACGCTGCCTGGCGAGCAATGCGATGCCGGTGACGTTTGAGGTCTTGCCCTGATCCGTCGCCATGCCGAGCGTCGTGTAGCGCTTGGCGTGTTCGATCGAGCGGAATCCCTCGCGCTCGGCCAGCGCGATGTCGTCGGCGGTCACGTCGTTCTGGAAGTCGACGAAACACTTGCCGCGGGCCTGCCGTACTCGCCAGAGCGGGACGCGACGTGTCGACTCGTCGGTGACGCGCGGCAGGGCCGGCATCGATCCGCTGAAGCCGCAAGCGGCCGTGGCTGACAAACCCTGCCGGAATCCCGTCACGAGCGCTTCGCCCAGCGTCATGTCGCCGTTGGCGGCGCCGGCCACCCGCATACCTGTCGGCAGCATGTCGGGGACGAACATCGAACGCTCCTCGTCCCAGCGTGGCCGGTGGCCCTTGTGCGAGGTGAGGTGCAGCGTCGGCGACCACCCGCCCGACATGGCGACGAGGTCGCAATCGATGCGGCGCGTTGTGCCTGAGCGACTGGTGACCTCGACCGACTCGACGTGGCGTCCACCGCGGGCGCCATTCACTTCGCCGGCCATGGCCTGGATGTCGGGAAACCTGCGTGCGAGTTCCGACACGATGACTGGTTCGCGCGAGTCGATGATGGCGGCGACCTGCCCGCCGGCTGCGACGAGGTCCGCTGCGGTGGTCCAGCCGTCGTCGTTGTCGGTAAACACGACTGCACGGCGGCCGGGCAGCACCGCATAGCGATTGACGTACGTGCGCACGGCGCCCGCCAGCATCACCCCGGGCAGGTCGTTGTTGCCGAACACGAGCGGCCTTTCAATGGAGCCGGACGCCAGCACCGTCTGCTTCGCGATGAAGCGCCACACGCGCTGCCGCGGCTGGAACTCCGGCGGGACGGGCAGGTGGTCGTTCACTCGCTCGACGGCCCCGTACACGCCGTCATCGAATACGCCGAATACCGTCGTGCGCGGGAACAGCCGGACGTCCGGCATGGAGCGCAGTTCGGTGACTGCCTGTGCGGCCCATTCTGCGGCAGGCTGCCCGTCGATGGTGCGGCGTTCCGCGAGGCAACGGCCGCCAAGCGCGAAATTCTCGTCGGCGAGGATCACTCGCGCGCCGGTTCGTGCGGCCGTCAGCGCGGCAGCCAGGCCCGCAGGGCCGGCGCCGATCACCAGCACGTCGCAATGCGCCCAGCTCTTCTCGTAGTGGTCCGGATCGGCTTCGAGCGCGGCCCTGCCAAGACCGGCGGCGCGCCGGATCATCGGCTCGTAGACCTTCTCCCAGAAGGAGGCAGGCCACATGAACGTCTTGTAATAGAAGCCGGCGACGAACAGCGGCGAGAACAGCCCGTTGATCGCCTGGACGTCGAACCGCAGCGACGGCCAGCGGTTCTGGCTGGTCGCTTCGAGGCCGTCATACAACTCTATGTCGGTCGCCCGCGTGTTCGGTTCACGTCGAGCGCCGCTGCGCAGCTCGACGAGGGCGTTCGGCTCCTCAGGCCCGGCGCTGAGGATGCCGCGGGGCCTGTGGTACTTGAACGAGCGTCCAACGAGTCGCACGTCGTTGGCCAGCAACGCGGAAGCGAGCGAGTCGCCAGCATAGCCGTTGTACTCGGCGCCATCGAAGGCGAAACGACAGACCTGCTGGCGATCGATCGCGCCGCCCTGCGCAAGGCGCGAACTCACTTCGACTCTCCGGTGGTGAAGACATCCCTTGCCGGCACGGCGCCCTTGATGTCGTGGTTGCGCGTGTCGCGTTCGACGACCAGCCACTCGTGGCAGCCGCCCTGGTGGAACCAGAGTTCACGGTGCATGCCGAACGGATTGTCGCGCGTGTACACGTAGTCGTAGAACGCGCGCTCTGCGTCGGGACCGGCAGGCGTCGGACGGCGTACCGTCGCATCACCGTAGTACGTGAACTCGTCGTGCGTGCGGGGACCGCAGTGGGGGCAGGGGATGCGCATGATTCAGTGTCGGTTGGGGTGCGCGCCGGAGCCGTTCTCGTCGATCAACCGGCCGGTGGCAAAGCGGTCGAGCCGATAGGCCCTGGCGACGTCGTGGGGCTGGTCGGTGGCGAGCAGGTGGGCGAAGCACCAGCCGGAAGCGGGTGTGGCCTTGAAGCCCCCGTAGCACCAGCCGGCGTTGAGGTATAGACCCTCGACAGCCGTGCGGTCGATGATCGGCGAACCGTCCATCGACATGTCCATGATGCCGCCCCAGGAGCGCAGCATCCGCACGCGACTGAGGCACGGGAACAGTGCGACGCCTTCCTCGCAGACTTCTTCGACGACAGCCAGGTTGCCGCGCTGCGCATACGAGTTGTACATGTCGATGCTGCCGCCGAACACCAGGCCGCCCTTGTCGGACTGGCTGATGTAGAAGTGGCCGGCGCCGAACGTGATCACGCACGGCACCAGCGGCTTGAGTCCTTCCGACACGAACGCCTGCAGCAGGTGGCTCTCGATCGGCAGGCGCAGGCCGGCAAGCTGCGCCACGCGGCTGGTGTTGCCGGCGCAGGCCATGCCGATGCGGCGGCTGGCAATGAAGCCGCGCGTCGTCTCGACACCCGTGACGCCGTTGCCGTCCTGGCGAATGCCGGTCACCTCGCAGTTCTGGATGATGTCGACGCCGAGGCTGTCGGCGGCACGCGCGAAGCCCCAGGCCACGGCATCGTGACGCACCGTGCCGCCGCGTCGCTGCATCAGTCCGCCCATGATCGGGAAGCGCGCGTTGTCGAAATCGGCCATCGGCAGCAGCTTGCGCACCTGTTCGCGGTTCAGCAGTTCACCGTCGACGCCGTGCAGGTGCATGGCGTTGCCGCGCCGCACGCAGGCATCGCGCTGCGAGTCGTTGTGGAACAGGTTCAACACGCCGCGCTGGCTGATCATCGCGTTGTAGTTGATGTCCTGCTCGAGGCCTTCCCACAGCTTGAGCGAATGCTCGTAGAAGGGGATGTTGCCCGGCATCAGGTAGTTCGACCGGATGATGGTCGTGTTGCGGCCGACGTTGCCGCCGCCGATGTAGCCTTTCTCGAGCACGGCTACGTTGCGGGCACCGTGGTTCTTCGCCAGGTAGTAGGCCGTCGCGAGCCCATGACCGCCACCGCCGACGATGATGAAGTCATAGGCGGGCCTGGGCTCCGGATCGCGCCAGGCCGGGGTCCAGCCGCGGTGGCCGCGAAACGATTCCTTGAGCAGGCTGAAAATCGAGTATCGATTGGCCACGGCGTCAGTCCGGGATGATGCAACCCTTGTTCATGATGTCATTCGGGTCGAAGGCGCGCTTCAGTCGCTCGAGGATGTAGTAAGACGAGTCGTATTCCTCGCGGATCCAGGGCGTGCGCGCCTTGCCCATGCCATGGTGATGCACGACCGATCCGCCGAGCTTGAGCGTTTCCTCGCAGATCACGCGGTTGATCTCGGTGCGGTACTTGTCCACTTCCTGCTCGGGCGGGCAGTTCACGTTGTAGTAGTAGATGAAGTACATGTTGGTGCCGTTGATGTAGCTGTGCGAGCTGTGCCCGCCCGCCACCGTGATGTCCGGCACATCGACCTTGAGACGCTGCAGCGCGTTTTCGTAGATGTCGCAGATCGTGCTCCAGTCGGCCGAGACCTCGGTCGTGCGACCCATGGTCTTCGTGGCGACGATCTCCTTGCGCTCGTTCGCGATCTTGTCCGCGCCCCAGTTGAGGTCCGCGAACCATTCCTCGAGGTGGTGCGCGTCGACCGGCTTGCAGTCCGGGAACCTCGCGACCAGCTCCTTGATGCCCTCGATCGTCGCCTTGACGATGCCTGCCGGGCCTTCGGCCATGAACAGCAGCACGCAGTCGTCCTTGGCGGCGAACTTCGAGAAATGGAAGGCGCCGTCCGGCGGATCGTACAGGCGGGCGACCGACGGCTTGTAGCCGGCGACCATCACTTCGCGCAGTGCCTCGAAGCCGTGGCGCATGTTCTTCAGCGTCCAGCCGACGAACGTGTTGTTCTGCGGCAGGTACGGGAACAGCTTGACCGTGACTTCGGTGATGTAGCAGAGCGCGCCTTCGTTGCCGATGACGACGTGGCGGATGTCCGGGCCCACGGCGCGGCGCGGCACGTTCTTTATGCGGGTGATGGTACCGTCGGCGAAGACCGCCTCGAGGCCGACCACCATGTCTTCGATGCCGCCATACAGCGTCGAGAACTGACCGATACTGCGCGTGGCGACCAGTCCGCCCAGCTGCGCGATCGGCTTGGACTGCGGCGAGTGGCCGGTGGTCACCCCGACCTTGCGGCACTCGTCCTCGAGCGTCTGCAGGCACACGCCGCACTGGACGGTCGCCTGCATGTTGTACGTGTCGATCTTGAGGATGCCATTCATGCCCGAGCCGTCGAGCACGATGGAATTGGCGACTGCCGTCTCGAGGCCGCCTTCCGTCGCGGTCCGGCCGGTGCGGGCCACCACGTTGATGCGGCTCTTGTTGGCGTACTTCAGCACTTCGGCCACGTGCTGCGTGCTGCGCGCCATGACCACCGCTGCCGGAATCGGCCGAGTGAAGACGCCGTGCACGTCCTCGTAGAGGCGCAGGCGGTCGATGCTGCTCTGCTTCAGTTCCTTCTCGTCCGTGATGACGTTGGCGCCGCCAACGATTCCCTGCAGTCCCTGGACGATGGCGGTCTTGCTCAAGGCCATGTTGCGATCCTTTTCGGTCGGTTCCGGCGCGTGCCGGCGTCAGTGAAAGAGCGGCCAGGACCGTTCGAGGACCTGGTCAGTCGAATGGCGGATGTCGCGATAGACGGCGGCATTCATGCGGCGATACACGTCGGTGTTGCCGGCATGCGGTGCGAACGACTCGCGGGGCTTTTCCATGCGCGCCACCGCCGTCGCAAAATCCGGATACACGCCGGTGGCCACGGCCGCACAGATCGCCGAGCCGAGGCTGGCGCCGCTCGGGCCGCTGGCGCGCGAGGCAGCAATCCCGAAGACGTCGGCAAAGATCTGCATGAAGAGCGGACTCGATGAGCCGCCGCCGGAGATCACGATCTCGCGCAGCTGGATGCCGAGTTCGTCCGCCATGGCGTCGACCTTGTCCTTCATCGTCAAGGCGATCGCTTCGAGGATGGAGCGGTAACAATGCGCACGAGTATGGCGCGCGTCGAAGCCGAGCATGACGCCCTTGCGAAACGGCTGGTCGGTGGGGGCGAGCCAGTCGAGCACGCTCATGAGGCCGTCGCTGCCGGCCGGGACGTGCTGTGCTTCCTGTTCCAGCACGTGCTCGCGCGTCACGCCGCGCGCAGCCGCCGCTGCGGCAAACTCAGGGCCGAGCAGGTCCATGAACCAGGTGAGCGTCCACATGCCGCGGCGGATGCCGTGGCTCTCGTACAGGTAGCGGTGCGGGACGCAGCCGAAGTTGGTCCAGAAGTGCTGCGCGTCCTGCCGGTTGCGCACCCCATGCACCATCGACGCGATGTACGTGCCCAGCGAGATGAGAGCGGTGCGGTCGTCGAGCGAACCGGAGCCGAGCGCTTCGACGGCCTTGTCATTCGCTGTCACGACGACGGGCAGTCCGGCTGGGATTCCCGTTGCTGCGGAGGCCGCGGCGGTCACATGACCGGCGACGGCGCCCGGCGGCAGCAGCTCGAAAAGCTGCTCGCGCCGGACGTTGAACTGCTGCAGCAGCGCCGGATCGCTGCTCCATTGCCAGGTGTCGGTGTCGATGGGCCACTGCAGCAGGATGCTGTTCGCGGCCGTGTCCTTGAACTCGCCGGTGAAGCGGTGCGTGATGTAGCCGGAGGAGGTGGTCGCATAGGCTACCGCTGGATTCTCCGGCATGTACGGCTGGTAGGCGCGCGTGTCCATCCAGCTCATGACAGGCTGCGCGAGCGAGCCGTCGGCTTGCAGGAACGCCTTGCAGCAGCGGATGGTGCAGAGACCGACGCCGATGATCTCGCGCGGGTCGCCCAGGAAGTTCGCCAGCGCCTGCCGGCTGGCGCCGATGATCGAATCCCACAGGTCGTCATCGGGATGTTCGACGACGCCGGGACTCGGGCGATTTGCCGCGCGCAGCACCTGCCGGCCTTCCGCGACCGCATTGCCTTCGAGGTCGTAGATCACGACCTTCGTGCTCTGCGAGCCGTTGTCCACGCCGACGATGTACCGCCCCCGGATCGCCATGTCGCGTCAGCGCACCAGGTAGCCGCCATCGACGACGAGCAGGTGACCGTTGACGTAATTGGAGGCCCGGCTCGCCAGGTAGACCAGTGCTCCCATCAGGTCGACCGGCTCGCCCCAGCGTTCGGCCGGGATGTGGTCGAGCACTCGCTTGTTGGTTTCCGGATTGCTGCGCGTCTGGCGCGTGATCTCGGTGGCGTAGTAGCCCGGCGCGATGCCGTTCACCTGGATGTTGTGCATCGCCAGTTCGTCGCAGTACGCCTTGGTGAAGCCGGCGAGCCCGTGCTTCGTGGCTGCGTACGCGGACGACCAGCGGCCGCCAAGGAACGAGAACAGCGAGCAGATGTTGATGATCTTGCCGCTTTTCTGCGGGATCATTCTTTGCGCGGCTTCGTAACTGAGCTCGAACGCAGCCGTCAGGTTTACGGCAACGGTGGCGTCCCACTGCGGTCGTCCGAAGTCGAGCACTTCGGCCATCGGGCAGATGCCGGCGCTGTTGACCAGAATGTCGACGGCGCCGAAACGCTCGACGCAGGTGTCGATGACCTTTGCCGCGGCGCCCGGCGCCGTGATGTCGATCTTGAGGTATTCGTAACGACGACCGGCTGCCGCGATCAGTGGGCCCGTCTTGCCGTCATCGTCCATGACGCTCGGCACGAACACGTCGGCGCCCGCCTTGGCGAGTGCGAGCGAGAAGGCCTGGCCGAGACCGGTGTTGCCGCCAGTGACGATGGCCTTCTTGCCCGCGAGCGAGAAGAAATCCATCGAGAATTCGCTGATCTCCATCGAGGCGCGCTCCGTTGGCCTCGTCACCGCGTCGCTGCGGCCGGGACCGGCTGTAATGTTGGCGCTCGCCGCCGGAGCGCGCGCCGAAGTATAGCCTGCGAAATTGTGCCGCGCGGCAGGCTATGGGCGCGTTTTGCAGCCGTGTTTGACGCGGGCTGCCGCTCCCTGTTACCAATGCGTCAGAAGAATTTACGCAGGGGAAGGCAATGCGTGCGAGCTGGCGCCCGGGGATGGGCCCGCTGCTCCGTGGGCTGCGGTCGTTGGGCGTCGTGGCAACCACGTTGCTCACCGTTGTGACCGGTATCGGAAATGCTGCGGCTGCCACGGCGGACCCACCCAGCTGCCGCACGGTGCGGCTCGCGGACATCGGCTGGACCGCGGAAACCGCGACCACGGCCGTGCTCGCGCAGATGCTGGCGGACCTGGGCTACAAGCCAGTGATTACCGTGCTTTCCGTGCCGGTCACGCTGGAGTCGATGAAGAACGGCGACATCGACGTCTTCCTCGGCAACTGGATGCCGGCGCAGGCATCGATCCTGCAGCCCTACACCGACGACGGCTCCGTCGAAGTCGTCCGCCACAACCTGGTCGGCGCCAAGTACACGCTCGGCGTGCCCGACTATCTGCACGACGCAGGGCTCAAGGACTTCGCGGACATCAACCGATTCAGAAAAGAGCTGGGGGCATCGATTTACGGCATCGAACCCGGCAACGACGGCAACCACATCATCCTCGAGCTGATCAGGAAGAACGAGTTCGGCCTCGGCGGTTTCAGGCTCGTCGAATCGAGCGAGCAGGGCATGCTGGCGCAGGTCGAGCGGGCCTACCGATCCCGGCAGCCTGTCGTGTTCCTGGCGTGGGCCCCGCATCCGATGAACACGCACTTCAACGTGCGTTACCTCACGGGTGGCGACGCGAGCTTTGGCCCGGACTACGGCGCGGCCACGGTCAGCACGCTGGTGCGCAAGGGCTACCAGCAGGAATGTCCCAACGTTGCACGATTGCTCGCGAACCTCGAGTTTTCGATCGAACTCGAGAACGAATGGATGGACCGCATCCTGAGCGACAAGGTGCGAACCGCCGACCTCGCGGTCGAGTGGCTAGCCACGCGTCAACCGGTCGTGGCAACCTGGCTTGACGGCGTCCACGGCTTCGATGGCCAGCCCGCGCTGCAAGCCGTCGATGAACCCGCGCAGGCTCGGTCACCTGAGTGCCTTCGAAACCTGGATCACGGCCAACAAGATCCCGGTCGGCGACACCGCCACGACGTTCGTCGAATACACCAAGAAGCACGCTCGCGGCCTGTTCGACGGCATCGCGGCCATACTGACCGGTTCCACCAACGTCGTCGCGCGGATCCTGCACGGCGTTCCAGCCCCGGTACTCATCCTGTTGATCGCCGGACTGTCGTGGGTACTGCGGCGCTCGGTCGGGCTCGCCGTGTTCGTGGTGCTGTCGCTGCTGTTCATCATGAACCAGGGCTACTGGGACGCGACGCTGGAGACGCTGACGCTGGTTCTCGTGGCCGCGATGGTCGCCACCGTCATCGGCGTCCCGCTCGGGATCTGGGGTGCGAAACGACCGCGAGTGTACGCCGCGATGCGTCCGGTGCTCGACCTGATGCAGACGTTGCCGACGTTCGTCTACCTGACACCGACGCTCGTGCTGTTCGGCCTCGGCATCGTGCCGGGCCTGATTTCGACGATCATCTTCGCGCTGCCGGCGCCGATCCGCCTGACGGAGCTGGGCATCGCGTCCGTGCCGAAGACGCTGCGCGAAGCCGGGCAGGCCTTCGGCGCCACGCCGCTGCAACTCCTGTTCAAAGTCGAACTGCCGAGCGCCAGGCCGATGATCCTTGCCGGCATCACCCAGTGCATCATGCTCAGCCTGTCGATGGTCGTCATCGCAGCGCTGGTAGGTGCGGGCGGCCTCGGCGTGCCGGTCGTGCGTGCGCTCAACACCGTGCAGGTGGGCATGGGTTTCGAGGCGGGCCTGGCCATCGTGCTGCTCGCCATCATGCTCGATCGCATCAGCCGGCCGGCCGAGAAGAAGGGGCAGGAATGAGCAGCGCGGCGCTCGAATTCGACCAGGTCGACATCCTGTTCTCGGCCGAGTCGGGTCGCAGGCGCGAAGCCGCGCTCAAGGCCGCGCTGAAACGGCTGGACGAAGGTCGCGATCGCAACGAGATCGAGACTGCGACGGGCGTCGTCGTGGGCGTGAGCCAGGCGAGCCTCACGGTCCAGCGCGGCCAGATCTCGGTGCTGATGGGTCTCTCGGGGTCCGGCAAGTCGACGTTGCTGCGTGCGGCGAACGGCCTCAACCGCGTCACGCGCGGCCGCGTGCTCGTCAACGACGGTGAAAAGCAGGTCGACGTCGCCAGGTGCGATGCGGCCACGCTGCGTCGCCTGCGACGCGGCACGATCGCGATGATCTTCCAGCAGTTCGGCCTGTTGCCATGGCGCACCGTGCGCGAGAACGTCGGGCTCGGCCTCGAGCTGCGCGGCGACTCCGCCGCCGAGCGTCGTCGCATCGTCGACGAGAAGCTGCAGCTGGTCGGATTGGAACGCTGGGCCGATCGCTACGGCCATGAACTGTCCGGCGGCATGCAACAGCGCGTCGGCCTGGCGCGAGCCTTCGCGACCGACGCCCCCATCCTGCTGATGGACGAGCCGTTCTCGGCGCTCGACCCGCTGATCCGCACCAAGCTGCAGGACGAACTGCTCGCGCTGCAGGCGCGCGTACGCAAGACGATCCTGTTCGTCACGCACGATCTCGACGAGGCGCTCAAGCTCGGCAACCAGACGACGGTGCTCGAGGGCGGACGCATCGTGCAGACGGGCACGCCCGAGGACATCGTGCTGCGCCCGGCGAATGCCTACGTCGGTGAGTTCGTGCAGCACATGAATCCGTTGTCGGTCCTGAACGGCCGCATGGTCATGCGCCCATGGACCGAACTCGCCACGGAAGGTCCGCAACGCTGGCTCGACCCGGGCCGGCAGTTCAGTGCGGTCCTCGACGGGCAGGGCCGGCCGATCGCTGCTGCCTTTGAAGGCCAGGCGCTCGGCATTCGCACTTCGCCGTCGGAGGGCGAGGGCCTCATCGTCGCCGACGTGGACACGCCGCTGCGCCAGCTCATTCAATGGTGCCGGTCCGGACACCCCGTGCTGCTCGCTGAAGGCGGCGTCGTGCAGGGCGTTTGTGGACCCACCGACGTCATCCGCGCGCTCGCCACCAGCGATGCCCGCGCTCGCGCCCCAACCTAGCCTGACTGGCCGATTCCCCTGCTGGAGATGTCTATGTCAATTCGAGACCTGCTGACCCCGACCGCACGTGCTTCAGGATCGCTCGCCGGTGCCGTGGCGGCGGCACTTGCAATGGGTGCGTCGCTGCCGGCGCATGCACAGCAGGCCGGTGCCAGTTCCGGCATCGAAGAAATCGTGGTCACGGCCCAGCGCCGCGAGCAAGACCTGCAGGACGTCGGCATCGCCGTCACGGCGCTCAGTGGCCAGATGCTGACCGACATGAACATGACCATGGCGACGGACATCACACGCGCCGTGCCCAGCCTGAAGATGAATGCGTACTCATCCTCGCAGGTGGTGTTCAACATCCGCGGCGTGTCGCAGAACGACTACGGTGACCAGCAGGAGCCGCCGGTCGCCGTGTACCAGGACGACAGCTACGCCAGTTCGATCAACGTCGCGAGCTTCCCTGTCTTCGACCTCGCGCGCGTCGAAGTCCTGCGTGGGCCGCAAGGCACCTTGTTCGGCCGCAACGCGACGGGCGGGGCGATCCAGTTCGTGTCGAACAAGCCGACCGAGGATTTCGAGGGGTACGCCACCGCCACCGTCGGCAGCTACGGCCAGTTCATCGTCGAGGGGGCCCTGTCGGGGCCGTTGGCGGACAACTTCCAGGCTCGCATCGCCGCCATCAGCAACACCGACGACGGCTACATGGAATCGATCGTCGCCGGCGTGCCGGATCGCGGCGGCAACGACCACTACGCCGTGCGCGGACAGCTCGCCTGGCAGCCTTCAGAGACGACGGACCTCAACCTCATCGTCCGCTACATGAAGGCGAACAAGGAAACGCAGGCCGGCATCTATTCGCAGGAGCCCGCGTGCCCGAACGACCAGTTCCAGGGCGAGTTCACGCGACCCGATCAGTCGTGCGCCTTCTGGGTCACGGGGCCGGGCGAGGGCGGCACGGGGTATCGCAACGACGCGATCACGCCGAGCCGCGGCGGCGACCCGTGGAAGACCGCGGAAACGCAGCGCTCCTACGTCGACCGCGAGATCACCGGCGCCACGCTGCACTTCGATTGGGACATCGGCGAGCTGCACCTGGTCTCGATCACCGACTACCAGGACGCCACCAAGTTCTACCTCGAAGGCGGCGATGCGTCGCCGGTGGATGGCGTGCTGTTCTACCAGGGCAGCGACCTCGAGCAGTATTCGCAGGAATTCCGCCTGTCGGGCGAGTGCGGCAGCCACACGTGGGTGGCCGGCCTGTACGGCATGCAGGTCGACGGCGACTACACCGGCAAGTTCGCCACGCCGTTCTACGGCTACGACCCGTCCATCGAGATGTCGCAGGAGACGACCTCGTACGCGATCTTCGCCCAGGACGAATGGCAGTTCGCCGACGCATGGAAGCTGATCGTCGGCGCGCGCTACTGGAGCGACGACCGCGAGGGAACGTACTTCGGCACGGCGCCGGAGGTGCCGGGGCTCTCCGCGCCGGTCACGATCATCTTCAACCAGAACGAAGTCGCGCCGACGGGCGGGTCGATCACGCCGGCCGACGCGAAAAACAGCTTCGACGGCGTCACGGCACGCGTCCAGCTCGACTGGAAGCCGACCGACGACCTGCTGCTGTACGGGAGCTTCAACCGCGGCAGCAAGAGCGGCGGTTACACGTTCTCGACGGGTACGCCGTACGACCCGGACGGCAGTCTCACGATTCCGCGCGCGTTCCTCGAAGGCATGCCCTTCGAAGAGGAAACGCTGGATGCGTTCGAACTCGGTGCGAAGACCATGTTCGGCGATTCGACGACCCTCAACGTCGCCGCGTTCTACTACGATTATTCCGATTACCAGGCCTTCGCGCAGTTCGGCCCGGTGCAGACCGTCATCAACCTCGATGCCGAGACGACGGGTCTCGAGGCCGAACTCACGTCGCGGCCCATCGAAGGGCTGACGCTGCGGCTAGGCGCCTCGTTCCTCGACACCAAGGTCAAGGACGTTCCGCTGCCGGACGGCGTCACGATCGAGGACCACGACTTGCCGCAGGCGCCGGACTTCTCGGGCAACGCACTCGCCCGGTACGAGTTTGCCTTCGCTGGCGGCACCGTCGGAATCCAGGGCGACGTGCTGTACTCGAGCGAATTCTGCTTCACCGTGCTTTGCGCGCCGGTCGAGCAGGAGGACGCCTACACCGTAGCAAACGCTCGCTTGAGCTACGACAGCGGCAGCGGTCGGTGGGGCGTGGCGGCCTTCGTCGACAACCTGTTCGAGGAAGAGTATCGCGTGTATGCCTTCGACAGCTCGTTGTTCGCAGGCGTGGTTGCCGGCGTCTATGCCAGGCCGCGCTGGTACGGCCTGAGCGCCACCTACCGATTCGGGTCGCCCTGACCCTCGGCCGGGTCCCCGCGTGTCGCCATGGGTGGCGCGCGGGGGCAAGTCGTTGTCGCAAATTGATCAGTCGTCCTGCGGCAGGGCGACCATACTGGTTTCCCAGCAGCCGGGAACGGAACGACCATGTCCAACATGGAAGAACAGCAGGCCGCCGCCGAAAAGCGCCCGCAACGCGCCAGCGGCCGTGATGCCAAGCGTGCCGCGCGGGCAGCGCGTGCCGGCGCCTCGATTCCGTACATCACTCGATCGATCCCGTACTTCGAGGTCCTGACCGACGAGGGCCTGTCGATCATCGAGCAGAACGCCGAGACGATCCTGGCGGAGTACGGCATCGAGTTTCGCGAGGACGACGAAGCACTGGCCATCTGGCAAGCGGCCGGCGCCGACGTCCAGGGTTCGCTCGTCAAGTTCCCGCGGGGCATGTGCCGCGAACTGGTGCAGAAGAACGCGCCGCGCGAGTTCGTGCAGTACGCGCGCAACCCGGCCCGCAACGTGCGCATCGGCGGCAATTCGACGGTGTTCGCGCCGGCCTACGGTTCGCCGTTCATCCTCAACGCCGACGAGGGCCGCCGTTACGCCCGCATCGACGACTTCCGCAATTTCGTGAAGCTCGCCTACATGGCGAATTCGCTGCACCACTCGGGTGGCACGATCTGCGAGCCGGTCGACCTGCCGGTCAACAAGCGCCACCTCGACATGGTTTACAGCCACATCAAGTACAGCGACAAGGCCTTCATGGGCTCGGTCACTGCGCCTGAGCGCGCGCAGGACAGCGTCGAGCTGGCGAAGATCGCTTTCGGCGCCGACGCGGTCGATCCTGCCAGCGGCAAGCTGCGCACGATGATGATCAGCCTGATCAACGTGAACTCGCCGATGGTCTACGACGCGACCATGCTCGGCGCGCTCAAGGTGTACGCGCGCGCGAACCAGGCGACCATCATCACGCCGTTCATCCTGTCGGGCGCGATGTCGCCGGTGACGGTGGCGGGTACCGCAGCGCAGACGCTCGCCGAAGCGCTCGCCGGCATGGCCTTCGCGCAGCTCGTCAATCCGGGCGCCCCGGTGGTGCTCGGCAGCTTCGCCTCGTCGATTTCGATGCAGTCGGGCGCGCCGACGTTCGGCACGCCAGAGCCGGCGCTCGTGCTCTACACGATGGCAGCGCTCGCGCGGCGGCTCGGCGTGCCGTTCCGTTCGGGCGGCAGCCTGTGCGCCTCGAAGGTGCCCGACGCGCAGGCCGCGTTCGAATCGGCGCAGACCCTGTTGCCGACCTGCCTGGCCGGCGTGAACTTCGTGCTGCACACCGCGGGCTGGCTCGAAGGCGGCCTCGCGATGGGGTACGAGAAGTTCATGATGGACGTGGACCAGGCCGGGATGATGCACACGCTGCTCGCGGGCGTGGACCTGTCGCCCAACGGCCAGGCCATGGACGCCATCAGGGAAGTCGGGCCCGGCAACCACTTCCTCGGCTGCGCGCACACGCAGGCCAATTTCGAAAGCGCGTTCTACCGCTCGCCGCTGGCCGACAACAACAGCTTCGAGCAATGGCAGGCCGAGGGCTCGCTCGACATGGCGCAGCGCGCCAACGCGCTGTGGAAGCGGCAGCTCAACGAATACGTGCCGCCGCCGCTCGATCCCGCGGTGGACGAGGCGTTGCTCGATTACATCAACCGGCAGAAGGCAGCGACGCCCGACTCGAACGTCTGAGTCATGGGCCTCTCTCGCATCAGCGGGAGGTCTGCGGAACGCCGAGTGAGGGCTCGTATCAATGCCCGCCGGTACGGGATCGGGTCTTCCTCTGCGTTCCGAGGTCTCGCGCGCATCGTGAATCGCGCGGAGGAACCGCACGATTCACGGCGAACCTTGCTCGAGCGAGAGCGAAGCGATGGTGGCAGCGCAGCAGCGGCACGACGACGGCGCCGCTTCGCTCTTCACGCTCGAGCTACGGCGCTCGACACGGAGCGCAGAGGAAGACCCGATCCCGAACCGGCGAGCCTGTACGGTCATGCGTCACCGTGAGCACGCGGAACGGTTGCCGCTGCGGCGGTCGCCCGTAATGCCGCTGAAAGCGCGTCTTCACATCGCGTCAATGACGGTGACCGGCCGCATTCGAGCACGTCGCTGCGTCAACCGCAGGAACCGTCCGCAAGCCGAGGCAAGCCGCCACTTCGGGCCCGCGGGATGGGTTCCGGTCTTCCTCGGCGCTCCGTGTCGAACGCCGCAGCTCGAGCGCAGGTGCGAGGCGGCTTCGCTTCGTCCGACCAGACGCTGGCACCATCGCCGAGCACCCGTTCGAGCAAGGCTCGCCGTGAATCGTGCGGTTCCTCCGCGCGATTCACGATGCGCGTGAGACCTCGGAGCGTCGAGGAAGACTGGAACCCGTTCAGCGGGCAAGCACCTTCCTGCTTGCCTCGGCGTTGCGGTCAACTCTCCCAGCCGACTGCGTATGGGTACAGGATTACGCTGGTCGCGCCGGCCGGCGACTCCTGCTGCCTCTCGTCTCACCCGCAGGTTGCGCCGCAGTCTTGAGCGGCGGCAGTTCGACGACCTTGCGCAGGTTGGGGTAGTCCGCGGTCTTGTGCGGAATCGCCATCGCCTCGACGAAATGCTCCTGGAACCGCGGCTCGATGGCCGTCTCGATCTTCTCGACGCGCCCGACCAGTGTCTCGATCGTGTGGCGCGAGCGTGAATCGAGCAGCGCAATGCGTGCGCCCGTGCCCGCTGCGTTACCGGCGGAAGTGACCTTGGTCAGGTCGCAGTCGGGAATCATGCCGAGCACGGTCGCGTACATGACGTCGATGTGCGCGCCGAACGCACCAGCCAGCCGGATGCGGTCGAGCTTCTCGACGCCGAGCCGTTCCATCAGCAGGCGAATGCCGGCCATCAGCGCCGCCTTGGCGAGCTGGATCGCGCGCACGTCGTTCTGCGCGATGCAGAGCGTCTGGGCGCCTTCGTGCAGCACGTACGAGAATGTGCGCCCGCTCGTCACCACGCGCGGCGAGCGGGCCGCCAGTGCGCCGTCGATGACGCCGTCCTGGGTGATGATGCCAGCGAGGTACATCTCGGCAATCACCTCGATGATGCCCGAGCCGCAGACGCCGGTGACGCCCGTGTTCTTGACCGCCTCCGCAAAGCCGGGATCGTCGGACCAGAGGTCGGAGCCGATGACCTTGAAGCGCGGCTCGAGCGTCTCACGGTCGATGCGCACACGCTCGATGGCGCCGGGTGCAGCACGCTGGCCGCAGCTGATCTGCGCGCCCTCGAATGCCGGCCCCGTGGGGCTCGAGCAGGCGACCAGACGCTTGCTGTTGCCGAGCACGATCTCGGCATTGGTGCCGACGTCCACCAGCAGCGTCATCTCTTCGGTCAGGTCCGGCCGTTCCGCCAGGATGACGCCAGCCGTGTCCGCGCCGACGTGGCCCGCGATGCAGGGCAGGGCATAGACGCGGGCATTGGGGTGCAGTGCGATGCCGAGTTCAGCGGCCGTCACGGTCACCGCACGGTCGATCGCGAGCGCAAAAGGCGCGCCGCCGAGTTCGACCGGATCGATGCCGAGCACCAGGTGATGCATGATCGGGTTGCCGACGAGCGTCACTTCGAGAATCGATTCCTTCTCGACGCCCGCCGACTCCGCGACCTCGGCAGCGAGTTCGCTCAGCGCTTCGCGCACGGCTGCGGTCATCTGCGCAGCTCCGCCCGGGTTCATCATCGAATACGAGACGCGGCTCATGAGGTCTTCGCCGAAGCGGATCTGCGGGTTCATGCGCCCCGCCGAGGCCACGACTTCGCCACTGACGAGATCGCAGAGGTGTGCCGCGATCGTGGTCGAGCCCACGTCGACCGCAAGGCCGAAAGCCGTCTCGTGAAAGCCCGGCCAGACCGCGATGATCCGCGACGTGTCGTGGACCGCAACCGTGACCTGCCACTGTCCGGCGCGCAGGGCGGACTGCAGTTGCTGCAGTACCGAGAGGTCGCAGCCGAGGTTCTTGAGTTGCCACTCGCGTGCGAGCGCCAGCTCGAGTCGCTGCAGGTCCCCTGACGGGTCGTGCATGTCGGGCTCGGCGACCTCGACGTAGTGCAGCTTCACCAGCGGGTACAGCTCGATGTCGCGTGCCTCGGCTTCCTTGCGCACCACCTGGCGATGCACCTGGCTGTTCGAAGGTACGTCGACCACCACGTCGGCCTCGACTTTCGCCTGGCACGAAAGCCGGCGGCCCTCGGCCAGCACCTTGCGCGTGCCGTAGCGCATCTCGGTCTCGGAGACCGGCGACAGCGAGGCCGCGCTCGAGCGCACGCCGTGCTTTGCGAACTCGCCTTCGGCGACCAGCACCTGGCAGCGCCCGCAGATCGCGCGGCCGCCGCAGACCGAGTCGATGTCGACGCCGAGCTGGCGCGCCGCAGTCAGCAGCGGCGTGCCGACGGCAAAGCGTCCACGCTTACCCGAGGGCGTGAAAACGACGAGGGGATCTGTCCGAGTCACGTCGTCGCCTCAGGCCGCACCCGTGGCGCGACGTCGAGCCCCACCCTCGCGGCGACCACGCTGCTCGCCCGGAGCGCCCGTGCCGGGAGGCGGCACTTCGCGGAAGCGGCGGATCCAGCGGGCGCAGTCCGGGTCGTGACCCATCATCACGTCTGCGGCCATGCAGGCTCTGACTATGTCGCCGTGCAGCGGGTTCGTGATGGCGGACGTCATGCCCGACGCGATGGCCATGGTCAGGAAGCCGCTGTTGATGCCGTCGCGCGCGGGCAGGCCGAAGCTGATGTTCGACGCGCCGCAGGTCGTATTGACCTTGAGTTCCTCGCGCAGGCGCTTCACGAGCCGCATGACCTGCACGCCGGCATGGTTGATCGCGCCAATTGGCATCACCAGCGGATCGACGACCACGTCGGAGGCGGGGATGCCGTGATCCATCGCGCGGTGCACGATCTTCTTCGCCACCTCGTAACGCACGTCCGGGTCCTCGGAGATGCCGGTCTCGTCGTTCGAGATCGCGACGACCGCCGCGCCATACTTCTTCACCAGCGGCAACACGGTCTCGAGCCGGTCTTCCTCGCCGGTGACGGAATTGACGAGCGCCTTGCCCTTGTATACCGCGAGGCCGGCCTCGAGCGCGGCGACGATCGAAGAGTCGATCGAAAGCGGGACGTCGGTGATCGACTGCACCAGCTGGATGGCCCGGGCGAGGATGGCCGGTTCGTCGGCGAGGGGGATGCCGGCGTTGACGTCGAGCATGTGCGCGCCTGCCGCCACCTGCGCCAGTGCATCCGCTTCGACGCGACTGAAGTCGCCCGCGGCCATTTCGGCGGCGAGCAGCTTGCGCCCGGTCGGGTTGATGCGCTCGCCGATGATGACGAAGGGGCGGTCGAAACCGATGACGATTTCGCGCGTCGCCGAGCTGATGACGGTGTCGGTCATGAAAGTTTCCTGTCTTCGTTGATCTGCTGGTCGCGGCCCGGGAACCAGGGCGTGCGGCCCGCAAGGATACCCGAGCGCTCGATGACTTCGGCCACGGCTTCTTCCTGCCGATAAGCCATGACGTGCACTCCGCTCACGCCCTTGATGGTGCGGATCTCCTGGATGAGATCGACGCAGAGGTCGAGGCCTTCGCGGGTCTGGTCCTGCGCGCCCTTCATGCGTGCGATGACGCTGTCCGGGATGTGAATGCCCGGCACGTTCTTCCGCATCCATTCTCCGGTCTTGGCCGTGCGCAGCGGCCCCACGCCGATCAGGATGAACACCTGCTCGAGCAAGCCTGCATCTTCGACGGCAGTCATGAAGCGGCGAAGCAGCGGAATGTCGTAGCAGTACTGCGTCTGCACAAACTGTGCGCCCGCCGCGATCTTCTTGGCGAGGCGGACTGCGCGGTGCTCGACGGGCGAGACGTTCGGGTTTTCGGCCGCACCGAGCAGCACGCGCGGTGCGTAGCTGATCTTGCGTCCGCTCTCGAAGTGGTGATCGTCGCGCAATTCGCGAGCGATGCCGAGCAGCGACGTCGAGTCGAGGTCGAACACCGGCTTCGCCTGCGGGTGGTCGCCGGCCTGCACGCCGTCGCCGGTCAGGCAGAGAACGTTGCAGACGCCCATGGCCGCGCCGCCGAGGATGTCGCCCTGGATCGCGATGCGGTTCTTGTCGCGGCAGGAAATCTGCATGACCGGTGCGTAACCGACGCGCGTCAGCAGCGCGCAGACGGCGAGGCTCGACATGTGGCAGTTGGCGCCGCTGCCGTCGGTCGCGTTGATCGCGTCGACGTAGCCGTCGAACACGCGTGCGCGCTTGTAGACTTCCTCAGGATCGGCTGAGTCCGGCGGCGCCAGCTCGGCCGTGACGGCGAACGCGCCGGCACGCAGCACGCGCTCGAGACGACCCGGCGAGGTGTGGCCCGGCAGGATCGGCAGCGGATAGCCCGGTACCGGTTCGTCCTCGAACTTCATGCCTTGACCCCGTTCTTTTCACGCACGACGCGCAGCCAGGCCGAGGTGCCTTCCAGTCGACGGTCGACCGGCGGCTGCAGCTGCTGGATCGCGTCGAGTCCGCCGGGAATGCGTTCGGCGCCGCGCCAGGCTTCGACCCAGACGCAGCGCATCTCCGGCTTCACTTCGCAATTCCCGTTCGCGCGCACGCCGCCGCAGGGCCCGTTGCGCAACTGCTTGGGGCAGTTCATGGGGCAGGACATGCCGGTCGAACTGAGGACGCAGCGACCGCACATCTTGCAGTCGAACAGCAGGCCTTTCACCTGCCGCTCGACCACGGCTACAGGACGCTCGAACCGCTGGTAGCCGATACGCTGGAACAGCGGGTGCAGCCTGTTCAGCGCTCCCTCGAACCCCTTGTAGAAGCTGGCGAGGCCGCGGGAATGACGAACGGACCACAGCCGGACCGAGTACATCAGGCAGGCCCGCCATCGGCCGCGGGCTTGAACGGCTCGGGGAGGTTGACGTCGATGCCCTTCGCGCGGATCAGGCGTTCGAGGTCCTCGTCGGTATAGCGGGCTTCGATCGCTGCCGCGGCGGCCTGTGCCTCGGCCTGCAGCTCGTCGCCACAGGCTTGCGGCGGAGCGCGACGCCAGTCTTCGAGGTAAGCGTCGGAACTGCCCCGGCCCGCGCGCATGGCGGCACGGTCGACGGCTTCCTGGAAACGGTGCGACAGCTGGACCTTCGCCGTTTCACGGCCGCGCTTCACCACGACCTGTGCCGGAACGTCACGCCACGAGATCACGATCAACGATGCCATGCAGTCTTCTCCCACGACACCGGGTGTTCGCGGCGGGACGCCACCGACGAGAGGCTGGCGGCGAGGTCGCCGTACCCGGTGAAATGCTCTTCGTATTCCAGGCCCAGTCGCTGTGCAGCAGCACGCGCGGCCTGCGCCAGCTCCGGATCCGCGACCTGCACCAGGTAAGCGAGCTTGCGGTAGTTGCGGAAGTACTCGCTGGCCAGTTCAGGGTGCCGGTCGATGCCGAGCCCTGCGATGACCAGCCTGTCGAAATGTCGCACCAGGAAATCCGTCAGGTAGAACGTGCCGGGCTCCGCTTCGCTCATCGCTGCAAACGCAGCCGACGTGGCGAAAAACTCGTAGCAGTGCGCGCCCGGCAGGCGTTCCACGTGCTCGGCCTGCAGCACTTCGTCGAGCCGGCCGCCGGTGCCGCAATCGGCGTAGGCGACGAAAATTCGCTCATATTTCTCGCGTCCTGCCACGACCGCGGCACGGACAGCCGCGGGAATGCGTTCGGGTCGGTTGTGGAGTTCGGGCGGCAGGCACTGGATGTCCAGTGCCGACCAGCCATTCAGCTTCGTCAGTGCGACGATTTCGCGGGCGAGGGCGCCACACGCAATGACCAGGACGGGAGCTTCTCCGTCCATCGCACGGTCAGTGCGCCGCGGCAGCGATGGCCGAGCGTCGCGCCGCGATCAGCGCCTTGGCGGTCTCCACGGCCACGGCGGCGTCGCGGCAGTAGGCATCGGCGCCGACGGCTTTCGCGAACTCTTCGTTGAGCGGGGCGCCGCCGACCAGCACGATGTACTTGTCGCGCAGGCCCTTCTGCTTCAGCGTGTCGATCACGACCTTCATGTACGGCATCGTCGTCGTGAGCAGGGCCGACATGCCGAGGATGTCCGGCTGGTGCTCCTCGAGCGCCGCCAGGTACTTTTCGACCGGGTTGTTGATGCCGATGTTGATCACTTCGAAGCCGGCACCTTCGAGCATCATCGATACCAGGTTCTTGCCGATGTCGTGGATGTCGCCCTTGACGGTGCCGATGACGACCTTGCCGATCGGCTCTGCGCCTGTTTCGGCGAGCAGCGGCCGCAGGATTTCCATGCCAGCCTTCATGGCGTTGGCCGCGAGCAGCACCTCGGGGACGAACAGGATGCCGTCGCGGAAGTCGATGCCGACGATGCGCATGCCTTCGACGAGCGCGTCGTTCAGGACCTTGTCCGCGCCCCAGCCGCGGCCGAGGAAGAGATTGGTCGCTTCGATGACCTCATCCTTGAGACCGTTGTAGAGATCGTCGTGGACCTGCTCGACGAGTTCCTCGTCGCTCAGGCTGTTTAGATCGAAAGCTTCGGCCTGGTCATCGGACATTGCTGACTCCCGGTACTGCGCCGATTCTAGGCATCCCGGGCCATTCCCGGTGACGCTGCGGCGACATAGGCTTGTCACGATGCGACATTTGCCGCGTGGTGTAAAGAGCGTGATCCGGCTGCTGCGCCCGGTGCACGGCGGCGCGCGGTTGAATCTGTTTTTTCGCTAGGTCCATGCTTGCCACCACCGACGGGGAGCCGCCGCGCGCAGACCCCTGCGATGGCGCGGATCGTGCTTGCGCGGCATCGTCGCATTCTGACAATCTGCGACCCCCCGGATGCACAGAATTCGATCAGGCTGCGGAGAACTGCATGAGTTTCGACACCGACCACCCCTTCGTGCTGACTGCCACCTGCGCGAGCCGCATGGGCACGACGGCGCGGGTGACAACGTTCCTCGCTTCGCGGCGCTTCTACATCGTCGAAATGCAGCAGTTCGACGACACGATCTCGCAGCGGTTCTTCGTGCGCATCACCTTCTGCGCCGTGCGGGGCGACAAGGTCGATCTCGCCGGCCTGCGCCACCAGTTCCAGGAAATCGCCGACGCCGAGCAAATGGAGTGGCAGATTCACGACTCGCGCGACCGCGCGCGTGTCCTGATCATGGTCTCGAACTACGACCACTGCCTCGAGGACCTGCTCTACCGCCACCGCATCGGCGAACTGGCGATGGACATCACGGCCATCGTGTCGAACCACGTCACGCTGCAGCCGGTGGCCGCGCACAACCGCATCCCGTTCTTCCACCTGCCGGTGACGGCGCAGACGAAGCCGGAGCAGGAACGCAAGCTGATCGAGCTCATCGATTCGACCAGGACCGACCTAGTCGTACTCGCGCGCTACATGCAGATCCTTTCGGACGACCTCTGCGGCAAGCTGCGCGGCCGCGCGATCAACATCCACCACTCGTTCCTGCCGGGCTTCAAGGGCGCCAAGCCTTATCACCAGGCGTACGACCGCGGCGTGAAGGTGATCGGCGCAACGGCGCACTTCGTCACGGCGGACCTCGACGAAGGCCCGATCATCGAGCAGATCGTCGAGCACGTGGACCATGCCTTCACCCCCGACATGCTGGTCGCGGCGGGGCGGGACTCCGAACGCAGGGCGTTGTCGCGCGCGGTCCGGCTCGCCACCGAGCACCGTGTGTTCCTGAACGGCAACCGCACGGTGATCTTCAGATAGGGGTGCTGACCCCTATCCCCTGTTCCTGGGGACGACTTCGAAACCCGGTTCCTTCGGGTTGTCGTCGACCATCGTGGCCGGGAAGCCCGTCCCGAGCACTTTCAGGCCGCAGGGTTCTTCGTAGCGCCGGATGATGTTCGGCGAATTCTCGCGTGGGCCGTACTTGGCGGCCGCTTCCTTGAAGATCCTCACGATCAGCGGCGACAGTTCGAGCGGCACCTTGTGCTCGACCGCGAGCTGGTCGAACAGGCCGACGTCCTTGATGACGAGGTCCATCGTGAAGCCGATGTCGCGGCTGCCGTTCAGGATCACCTGCGATTCGGTCTCGTGCACGAAAGAGTTTCCCGACGAGATGCGGATGGCCTCGTAGGTCGTGTTCATGTCCAGGCCCATGGCCTTGCAGGTCGTGAGCGCCTCGGCGAGCGCCACCAGGTGCACGGTGCAGAGGTAATTCGTCATCACTTTCAGCATCGAGGCCGAGCCGATCTCGCCGGTGTGCAGGATCTGGTGACCGAGGATCGAGAGCACCGGCAGGGCTCGCTCGAATGCCGCGCGGGAACCGCCGGCAAAGATCGAGATGTTGCCCGTAGCCGCGCGATGGCAACCGCCCGAGACCGGGCAATCCATGGCCGTGGCGCCTTGCGCCTCGACCTTCGGCGCGAGCCGCCTGATCTCGGCGGAATCGGTCGTGCTCATCTCCAGCCACAGCTTGCCAGGGCTCAGGCCCTCGAGGATGCCGCCCGGACCCTCGACGACCTGCGCTGAGATCGCAGGCGAGGGCAGGCAGGTGATGACGATGTCGCAGGACTCCGCCATCGAGCGCGGCGAGTCGGCGCGCCTGGCGCCCCTGGCGACGAATTCGGCGACCGCTTCCTCGTTGAGGTCGCGCACCGTGAGATCCACGCCGTGTCGCAGCAGGTTGCCCGCCAGCGACGCTCCCACGTTGCCGAGCCCGATGAAGCCGATCCTGGTCTGCATGCTCACGTGCTGGTCCCCTGGCCGCCGGATTGCAGGTGCCGTCTCTAGCGGTGGGCACGGTCTGCTGGCGTTAGTGCCCGGGAGGCTACTGGCACGGGCTCCGGCCGAACAAGCAAAAAAAATCGGTGGATCCGAAAGGATTTCTGGCGGCACGGGACAGCGCCGGATCCGCTGTCGATGTGACTGGTAACCGCGGCTGAATTTCAGTACAAGAGAGCTGCATCGTGGGCCCTCCGGGTCCAGCCCAGCCGGCTACAGACCGGCGGGTCGTCCGCGGCACGCTCGGGGGAGAGTTCCAGATGACGGCAGCAGCAAGGCCGGAAGCGGCAGATGGCGGAGTGGGCACGACCATGCAGCGCTGGTACGTGCTGATCATGATGGTGCTCGTCTACACGCTCAGCATTGCCGACCGCTACGTGATCTCGACGGTACTCGAACCGATACGGCTCGAACTGCAGCTGACCGATTCCGGCATCGCCTTCCTCACCGGCGTGTCGCTGGCCCTGTTCTACGTCGTCCTCGGCTTTCCCATCTCCTGGCTGATCGACCGCGGTAACCGGCGCAACATCATTGCCTTCTGCCTGGTCGCGTGGTCGATCATGACGGCGTTCAGCGGGCTGTCGAAGAACTACCTGCAGCTGCTGCTGTCGCGCATCGGCGTGGGTATCGGCGAGGCTGGCGGCACGCCCGGCGCCAACTCCATCATCTCGGACTATTTTCCGCAGTCGAAACGCCCGATGGCGATGACCGTCTTCGCACTCGGCGCGCCCATCGGCGCGTGGATCGGCGCGGACATCGCTGGCATCGTCAATGATCACTACAACTGGCGCACGGTGTTCCTGGTGCTCGGCATCCCGGGCGTGTTCGTGGGACTGCTGATTTTCCTGACGGTGCGGGAGCCCCGCCGCGGCCAGCTCGACAAGAAGGGCGGCGACCACGAGGGTGCGTCTTTCCCCGAGAGCATGCGTTTCCTGTGGACGCAGCGTTCCGCCGTCCACGTCATGGCGGCCAGCGCGCTCACCGCGCTGTGGGGCTGGGGCCTGATGTGGTGGACACCGACCTACCTGATCCGCAATTTCGGGCTGACGCCGGGCGAGGCGGGTTCGATCCTCGGGCCGGTGCACCTGATCGGCGGTGGCCTGGCGACGCTCGCCACGAGCTGGTGGCTGGCGCAGCCCACGATGAAGGACCCGCGCCGGATCGTGCGCATGATGGGCTGGGGCGTCGGCATCGCGACAATTGTGTCGGGCGTCATCTACTCGACGCATTCGCTCGAGCTGGCAAGGTGGCTGTTCTGGCTCTTCATCCCGGCGATCTACTTCTACATCGGGCCGTGCTTCGGCCTGCTCAACAACCTGTGCGAGCCGCGCATGCGGGCGCAGTTCTGCGCCGCCACGCTCTTCGTTGCCAACGTCGGCAACCTGATCGTCGCGCCGCAGCTCGTCGGCTTCCTGAGCGACGCGTTCGCGCCGAACCATGTCGCGAACGGCGAGTCACTGCGGCTCGCCATGCTGTGCCTGGTGCCCGCAGGCGCATGGGCGACGTGGCACTACTTCCGTTCGGCCAGGCGGATCATCCAGGACGAGGAGCGCGCGACGGGCATCCGGCCGGCGTAGCGCGCTGCGAGTAACAGGGGACGCTCACCTATTTCCACGGAAACAGGTGAGCGTCCCCTATTTCCCTGGTGCGAGTGGTCCGAGCGCCTCGCGCAGCGGGCCTAGCCACGGCTCGAAGTTCTTCCACTGATCGACGCCCTCGCGATTGATCGGGCGGCGAACCTGCTCGGAACTCGCCGTGTGCACCCGCCGCTCCGTCTTGTGGAACTCGACGCAGGCCGGCTCGAAGTCCAGGCCGCAGTAGTCCAGGACCCGCCGCACGCTGCCTTCGAGGTCGTCGATGACGTCCTCGTGCTGCACGCGCAGGACGCGACCCGGCAGGACCGAATCCCAGTGCTCCATGATCCGCACGTATGTCCGGTAATAGCGAGCGATGTCCTCGAGGCTGTAGGTGAACTGCTGGCCACTGGCGAACAGCTGCTTGAAGTTGCTGAAGCAGCACGCCATCGGCTCCCGGCGGGCGTCGATGATCTTCGCGTTTGGCAGCATCAGGTGGATCAGGCTGACGTGGCGGAAGTTGTTCGGCATCTTGTCGATGAAGAACGGCCGGTTGCCGACCCGGTAGTGGCGCGTGTCGCGGATGTAGGCCTCGCCGAAGCCGCGGTAATCGTCCGCCGAGGGCAGGGCAAGGACGCCCGGGTAGCGCGCGCCGCTCGCATGCAGGTCGAGCGCGCTGACCAGCCGCGGAATGTCGGCCAGTTCCATGGTGCCTTCGACCTGCGAGTGCGAGGCGAGGATCTGCTCCAGCAGCGTCGAGCCGGCGCGGGGCAGGCCGACGATGAAGATGGGTGACGGGTCGTCGCAGCCGTAGCCGCGCCGCTGCTCGAAGAATTCCGGCGTGCAGAGCTCAATCTGCCTTTCAATAGTGCGCTCGAGCACCTCCGGCTGGTACCTGCACTCTTCCTTCTTGAGCGCGTTGCCCATGGCGTAGAACCGGAACGACTCCGCGTACTCGCCGCGATCCTCGAGCGCCTTGCCGAGCGCGAAACAGAGGTGGTAGCGGTCGGCGAGCGGGGTACGCCGGGCGTCGACCTGCTCGCGCATCGTGACCAGTTGCTCGTCGGTGAACCGGTAGGTTTTCAGGTTGGCGAGGCTCCAGTACGCGTCGCCGAAGTTCACGCGCTGCCGTGCAGCCTCGCAGGTACGAGCGCTCGGCATCCGCACGACGTCCCTGTGTCTTGAGCGCGTGGCCGAGCGACAGGTGCAGCTCCGGGTTGCCAGGTTGCTGCCGCACCAGTTCTCCGTACAGCGCAATGGCTGCCTCCGTCGAGCCTTCGCCCACGAGGATGCTGGCCAGGGTCATCCGGTGTGTCGGGTGGTCAGGTTCCGCGGCGATCAGGATCTCGATCTGTTCGCGGGCCTGCTTGTGCTTGTGCAGGGCGATCAGCGCGAGCACGTAGTCGTGGCGGGCCGGGCGATAGCCTGGCGAGGCCGCGAGCACCGCCTCGAGCAGTGTCGCCGCGTCCTTCGAGAACTCGTTCTGGTGCGCGACCTGCGCCAGCACCCGCAGTGCCTCGATGTCGTCCGGCTTGCGCTGCAGGTAACCCCGGATCAGGTCCTCGGCCTCGCGCAGGTTGCCGTCGGCGAGCATGCTGCGAGCCGTCACCACCTCGGTGGCCAGGGTGGCAAGCTTGGCGACGTGCTGCGCCGCATTCGTGGATTCCTGCGTGCGCCCGACCATCTGGTAGAGCGATGCCAGCAGGCGCCAGCTCGCCGGCAACGCAGGGTTCAACTCGACGGCGCGTGAAAAGGCCCGGATCGCCTCCGGCGCCTGCTTCAGGAACACGTGGCAATGGCCGCGCTCCTGGAACAGCCGCGGGTAGGCGGGGTGCGTGTCCTCGAGCACCTCCAGCGTCGCCAGCGCCTCCGGGACGCGCTGCAGGTGGCGCAGCGCCACGGCGCGCATGTAAAGCAGGTCGCGGTGCCCTGGAAACTGCTCGAGCAGGCGATCGGAGGAGGCCAGGGCGTCGTCGAATCGACGCTGCTCGATCAGCTGCTGCAGCTCGCGCAGGTCCGAATCAAGGCTGGGCGCAGGCAATGAGTTGGCGGGAGCGGCGGAGGTGGTCGTGGATTGCATCGCGGAATGATGACTGATCGGAAAGTGCAATGAAAACGGGCCGGTGGGTTGCCCCACCGGCCCGCGTCGAGGCCAAGGCTGATCAGTTGCCGCCGAAGTTGTAAGCCGAAGCGCAGACCCATGGTCCGCGGCCGCATCGGTACTTCGACCAGGATGAACTGCGAGGCCGTCGTGTACATGCTCTCGTTCTCGTCCGTCAGGTTGACGACGTAGAACTCGGCGTTCCAGGCATCCTTGGCTCACGCCGAACGACGCGTCCATCGTCGTAAACGAGGGCTGCACGAAACGATTGTTCACGGTCGCCGACGAGAACGACTCGTCCTGGTACAGCACCGCGGCGCCGACGTACGGGTTGTACTCGCCCCAGGCCCACTCGTACCGCGCACGGATGTTGAACTGCAACTCGGGCGAGTTGGCCATCTCCGTGCCGGGCGTGCCGAACAGGTTCTGCCACGGCACCACGTGCTGCAGACGCCGGCCGTGACCGCGACGCACGACTCTGTCACCGGCTGGCCGAAGGTCGGGCTGTCCGGGTTGTTGCTGATCACCTGCGGCGAGTTCTTGAGTTCGCCCTTGTTGTACGAGCCGGCCCCCGTGATCGTCAGGCCATCCATCGGCGCGACGACGAAATTGAACTCGACGCCGTTGACTTCGTACTCCGGGCCGTTCAGGAAGGACTGCAGGTTCGGGAAGCCGAGCTCCGGCGCGAACAAGCCGGTCTGCGCGTCCTCCCACTTCACCTGGTAGATCGAGCCGTTGAACTGCGCCCGCCCGCCCCAGAACTGCGTCTTCCAGCCAGCCTCGATGTTGGTCAGGTCGTCCGATTCGTAGGACGTCGGGAAGCACCACTGGTTGACCAGGCTGACCGGGTCCCTGGCGCCGCAAGCCGAGCCGCGGTTGAAGCCGCCAGGCCGGTACCCCTCGGACCAGGTTGCGTACACCAGCACGTCCGGGTTGATGCGCCAGGTCAGGTTGGCGCGGCTCTTGAAACCGTCGGCCTGGTTGTTCATTGTCGTCCTGCGCGCTGACGTTGGTGCCGAAGGGCGACAGGCCGGTCTCCGGTGGCGTTCCCTCACCATACCCAGAATTCGTGCCATTGCATGCGCCGGAGGCGCCGGAACCGTAGACCTTGCAGTAGAAGCTGCCCATGTTCGCGCCGACCATCTTATTCTCGATGTCGTAGTAGCGCGTGCCGAGGGTCAGGGTCAGGTTCTCGAGGATGTCGAAATCGACCGACGCGAACGCCGCAAACTGCGTGTAATCACGCGTGAAATCGTTGAAGAAGCCGATGTCCGACGCGCGGCGATTCGGATTGTTCATGTCCGGTACCGCCGACTGGAATTTCGGCGCTTGCACGCGGATCGAGGTACAGGAAGCAGCTGCCCGTGGACGACTGGCCGCTGTCCGGGCACTCCGGCACCGACTTGTAGTGCCAGTCCGTAGTGGCCTCGATCGTGCGATCTTCATAGAACAGGCCGCCGACGAAGCGCATGCGCCAGTCGGTCGGACTGCTCAGGCGCAGTTCGTGGCTCATGTTGGTGCTGTCGTTCGTGTCGTCCCAGAAGCTCGCGGGCGAGTAGCACTTGTCCACGCTGCCGCCCGAGAAGCCGGTGCACTGGTAGTACGTGCCCCATACGCCGCGCGCATAGTTGGTGTAGTCCGAGATCGACTGCGCTTCGCGCGTCAGGTACGCGCCGGCGTAGACGAGGTCGAGCGTGCCGACCTTGCCGGTGACCGTCAGCGCGGTATTGACGAACTCATCCTTGGTGGAGCTCGGGGTGAAGACGGTAACCTGGAGCGGCTTCAGCGGCTGAGTCGAGTTGGTGCAGTCGGGGTTCGTTCCGCAACCGGACTCGGAACCGTTCGGATGCTGGTAGAACACACCCTCGCCTTCGATCTTCTGGTAGGCGACGGCCAGCAGGGCATCCCAGTCGTCGTTGACCTGCCACTTGAGGCTGGCGCGGACGCCGCTGTATTCGGCTTCGTTGAAGTTGTCGCCGGCAATGTCGGCATTGTCGATCACGAGGGAGTCGGCCGGAACGACACCGCCCGTGCGCCGCGCAAAGCCCAGGTCGGTGCCTTGCCGCGTGAAGGTGCTGTAGACGTTGTCGATGTATCCGCCACGGTGGTCCATGTAACCCACGATACGCATGGCCAGCTTGTCGTCGATGAGCGGGATGTTGACCACCCCCTCGACGTTGTAGCTGTCGTCACCGTCCGCCGTATTCGCGTAACCGACCTTGACGTTGCCGGACAACTCATTGAGTTTTGGCTTGTTGGTGATGTAACGCAGCACGCCCGCCTGGGCGCCGGCGCCGAACAACGTACCCTGCGGGCCGGTCAGCACTTCGATGCGCTCGAAGTCGGCTGCGTAGACGTCGAGGTTGCGACCCGGAACCTGCGTGGATTGCTCGTCGAGGTACACCGCGACGTTCGGCCAGGGGCCGTTGGTGCCCGATCCCTGGGTGCCGAGCGATCCAATGCTGAGGCCGCGTATGTAGATGTTGCTCTGGCCAGGTCCGAGGGTGGCCGTCGTGACACTGGGCAGGAACTTCACGAACTCCTCGACCGTCGAGATGTTCAACTGCGTGAGTGTCTCGCCGGTGAGGGCCTGGATCGCCAATGGGACGTCCTGCAGGCTTTCCGCGCGGCGCTGCGCGGTGACGACCACTTCCTCGAGCCCACCGCCGGACGCGGCCTGCGCCCAGACGGCTTGAGTCGGGCTGGCGGCAAGCACGGCGGCTACCGCGGATGCGAGTCTGTAATTCATGCGATTTCGATCCCCCAAGGCTTCGTGTTGTCTACGCAACGGCCCCCATTGACGGAGGCTCGCTACCCTCTGAGAAACCCACGTCACCCCTCAGGGAAAACGCGAGGTATGGCCGACCATATCAAGAGAAATGCGCTTGCGTCCACATAATAATCATCTGAAAAAGGCATTAACCAGCCAGCAAAAAAAGCATTGCCGCGCCTGTCGCGAATGCGCCACGCTTGCCGGCCGGTGAGCTTTGCTCGCACTGGCCGTCGCCCAGCCCGAATCCGGGCCGGCGGGGTGGTTCCGAGGGGGGGCGTAATGATCGAAAAAGTCCGCATCGACCGCCGCTGGCTTCCCCTCAACGCCCTGCGGGCGTTCGAGGGTGTCGCACGCTACGGCAGTTTCACCGGCGCTGCGAGCGCGCTGAACATCGCGCAGAGCGCGCTCTCCCGGCACGTCATCTCGCTCGAGAACCTCATCGGCGTGAAGCTGTTCGAGCGTCGACCCCATTCACTGCTGCTGACTGCCGCCGGCGAACACCTGTTGCCAGTCGTTTCGCGCTCGTTCGACCGGCTCGAACACGCCATCGACGAGATCCGCGACGCGCGTACGCCCAGGCTGCGCACGCTGCGTGTGCAGATGCCGCCGAGCTTTGCCGCGCACATGATGGTGCCGCTGCTGCAGGATTTCCGCGCGGATCATCCGGAAGTCGAGATCGACCTGGTCAGCCCTTATGGGATCGGTCCGCCAGCCGCAGATGTCGACATCGCGGTGCTGTACACGCGACCCACCGTCACGGAGCGAGTGAGCGACCTGCTCTGGCCCGTGTGCCTTGGCGTCGCCTGTCACCCGGACGTCGCCGCGCGGCACGCCGGGAAAGACCTGGAGTCTTTCGTCCGTGACAACGAACTCGTGCACATGCGTGTCGAGGGACTGCCGCGCCGGCATTTCTGGTCGCAGTTCACGCGGCAGGCGGGCCTGCAAGGCCTCGACGTCGAGCGGGGACTGGTGTTCGACACCGAGATCCTCACCGTGCAGTACGTGCTGAGCGGTTCGGGCATTGCGCTGGTCGACCTCGACCTGTTCCGTGACCACCTGGCCGCGGGTCGGCTGGTGCGGCCCTACGACACGACACTCAGCGATGGCTTCGGCTACTACCTGGTCACGGATCCGGAAGCGTTGAGCGACACCGCCACGGCGCTCTTCCGCTCGTGGCTCATCGAGCAGTTCGGCCCGGACGCCAAGCCTCCGGTCAGCGCGGCAGGGACAGCGGCGGCGACCCACCCTGGAGTCCATCGAGCATGAGTGAAATCGAATCGAGCAGCCTGCGCCGCAGCGCGGGCCGGCGACGTCCGGCGGCCACAGCCTCGGCTGCGCCCGCGCCCGCCCGGTCGCGCGCCTACCGCACTTCGTAAATCCATTACGACAATCCGCGCATCTACTCGGACGACCAGGTCGCGGCGATCCACGTGGCGGCACTCACGTTGCTCGAAAACCAGGGCATGAAGGTGCTTTCGGCCATCGCGCGCAACGCTACGCGCAGGCGGGCGCGCACGTCGACGAAGCGACGCAGGTCGTGCGCATCGATCGGGGCCTGGTCGCCAAGGCGCTGGCGACGACGCCGAGCGAGTTTACGTTCCAGGCCCTGGACCCCGAGTTCAACGTAAAAGTGGGCGGCAGGCACGTCTGCCTCGCGCCGACGTCCGGCCCGCCGAATATCATGGACATCCACAACGGGCGCCGTGCCGGCACGTTCGAGGACTACTGCAACCTGATCAAGCTCTCGCCAGAGCTTCGACATCATCCATTCGCTGGGAGGCGCGGTCGAGCCGCAGGACAGTCCGGTGCAGGACCGGCACTACGAGACCACGCGCGTCGCAGCTGCTGCTGTCGGACAAGACGCCGTTCATCTTTTCGCGCGGCTCGCGGCAGATCGCCGACTGTCTTGAGACTGATCCGCATCGCGCATCACGTTGAGCCCGGAGGAGTTCAAGCAGCAGCCGTACGCGTGGACGGTGATCAACACCAATTCGCCGCTGCAGCTCGACATCCCGATGGCCGAGGGCATCATCGATTTGGCCGAGGCGGGGCAGGTGCTGATCATCACGCCGTTCACGCTGGCGGGCGCGATGGCGCCGGTGACGATCACCGGCGCGCTGACGCTGGCGCACGCCGAGGCACTGGCGGGCATCACGCTCGCGCAGAGCGTGCGGCCGGGCACGCCGATCCTCTACGGCAGTTTCACGTCCAACGTCGACATGAAGTCCGGCTCGCCGGCGTTCGGCACGCCGGAGTATGCCAAGGCCGCGTTTGGCGCGGGTCAGCTGGCGCGCTACATCAAGGTGCCGTGGCGCTCGTCGAACGCGACGGCCTCGAACACGCCCGACGCGCAGGCTGCCTACGAGGCCCAGATGAGCCTTTGGGGCGCGCTCATGGGCGGCGCCAACTTCATGCTGCACGCGGCCGGCTGGGTCGAGGGTGGACTCTCGACGTCCTACGAGAAGTTCATCATGGACGTCGAGATGCTGCAGATGTTCGGCGAGCTGTTCCAGCCAGTCGGCGCCGAGGCGTCGGACATGGCGCTCGACGCCATCGCGGAAGTCGGCTATGGCGGCCACTTCTTCGCCTGCGGCCATACGATGGAGCGCTACCGGACGGCGTTCTACACGCCGCTGATTTCCGACTGGCGCAACTACGGTACCTGGTCGAACGACGGCGCGAAAACGGCGACCGAGCGCGCCAATGCGGTTTACCAGGAAACGCTGGCGCGCTTCGTGGCCCCGGAACGCGATCCGGCATGGCCGAGGAACTGAACGCATTCGTCGAGCGGCGCGTGGCCGAGGGCGGCGCGCCGCCGATCACCTGACACGGCCAGCGAACCGCTGGATCGCACCGAGGAAATCGAATTCGACTCAACGACCGAACAAATCATTGAGTGGGGTTTGGCATGCGGAACCATGTGCAGGTGGCGGTGATCGGTGGCGGCGTCGTCGGCGCGAGCGTCCTGTATCACCTGACGAAGGCGGGCTGGAAGGACGTCCTGCTCATCGAGCGGGCGGAGCTCACGTCCGGGTCGACCTGGCACGCCGCCGGCGGCATGCACACGGTCAACGGCGATCCGAACGTTGCCAAGCTGCAGCAGTACACGATCGAGCTGTACAAGGAGATTGAAGCGATTTCCGGCGTGTCGTGCGGTGTGCACATCACGGGCGGGCTGATGCTTGCCGGTACACCCGAGCGCGTCGACTGGCTGCGCATGGCCGTGGCGCGCGGGCGCTACCTTGGCATGGACTTGCAGCTGATCTCTGCGGCAGAGGCGAAGAAGCTGTATCCGCTGCTGGACGAGAAGCACTTCCTCGGTGCGATCTACGACCCGATCGAAGGCCACGTCGATCCGTATGGCGTGACGCACGCGTACGCGAAATCTGCGCAGCTTGCGGGCGCCGAGATCGTTCGCCAGAACCGGGTGCTCGACACCCGGCAGCGTGCCGACGGCACCTGGGACGTGATCACCGAGAAGGGCACGGTCCACGCCGAGCACGTCGTCAACGCGGGTGGCCTCTGGGCGCGCGAAGTCGGTCGCTTCGTCGGGCTCGAACTGCCGATCCTCGCGATGGAGCACCAGTACTTCATCACGGAAGACCTGCCCGAGTTGAAGGGCCAGCCCGAACTGCTGCACGTCATCGACTTCGAGGCCGAGATCTACATGCGCCAGGAGCGGCAGGGCATGCTGCTGGGAACCTACGAGCGTGCGGGCGTGCCGTGGTCGCCGCAGACGACGCCGTGGGATTTCGGCCAGGACCTGCTGCCGAACGACCTCGAGCGCATCGCCCCGAGCGTCACGGTGGCGTTCGAGCATTTTCCGCGGCTCGAAAGCGCCGGCATCAAGAAGGTCGTGAACGGTCCGTTTACCTTCGCACCGGACGGCAACCCGCTGGTCGGTCCGATCAAGGGCCTGCAGAACTACTGGGTGGCCTGCGGCGTCATGGCCGGGTTCAGCCAGGGTGGCGGCGTGGGCCTGTCGCTCGCGAACTGGATGGTCGAAGGCGATCCGGGTGCCGATATCTGGGCCATGGACGTTGCACGCTACGGCGACTGGGCCAACCGGCCGTACACGAATGCGAAGGTCCGCGAGAACTACTCGCGTCGCTTCCGCATCCGCTTCCCGAACGAGGAACTGGAGGCCGCGCGCCCGCTGCGCACGACGCCGATCTACGACAGGCTGCAGGCGGAAAACGCCGTGTTCGGCGACTACTGCACGCTCGAGCATCCGCTGTGGTTCGCGCCGCAGGGCACGCCGGCGAAGGAGGAGGCGACGTTTCGTCGCTCGAATGCCCATCCGCACGTCGCCGGGGAATGCCGGGCGGTACGCGAGGCCTGCGGCCTGATCGAGATCTCCAACTACGGCAAGTTCGAAATCACGGGGCCGGGCGCCGCGGACTGGCTGTCGAAGATCATGGCGTGCAAAGTGCCTGCCGTGGGCCGCATCGCGCTTTCGCCCATGCTCAACGAGCGTGGCCGGTTGATCGGCGACTTCACGCTGTGCCGCGTCGCCGCTGAACGCTTCTTCGTCGTGGGCACGTACGCGGCCGAGGTCTTCTACATGCGGTGGTTCGAGCAACACCTGCCGCCGACCGGCGTCTCCGTGCGGCCCTGCGCCATGGAATACCTGGGGCTGTCGGTGGCTGGTCCCGAATCGCGCGCGGTGCTGCAGAAGCTCGTCGACCACGACCTGTCGACCGCTGCGTTCCCGTTCATGTCGTTCGCGCAGATGGACGTCGGCATGGTGCCGGCGCTGGTCGGCCGCGTCTCGTTCACGGGCGAGATGGGTTACGAGATGTGGGTGACGTCGGAGTACCTGCGAACGCTTTACGACCTGCTGCACGAGGCGGGCAAGGCGCATGGCCTGAAGAACTTCGGCGGCCGCGCGCTAAACTCGCTGCGGCTGGAGAAGAGCTTCGGCAACTGGGCGCGTGAGTTCCGTCCGATCTACGGGCCGTACGAGGCAGGCCTTGGCCGTTTCGTGCATCTGGACAAGCCGGACTTCATCGGCAAGGGCGCCGCGGCCACCGAGAAGGCGAGTGGCGGGGTGCGCAAGCTGGTCACGCTGGCGGTCGATGCGAAGGATGCGGATGCGATCGGCGACGAGCCGATCTGGCATGGCGACAAGGTGGTGGGCTGGGTGACCTCGGGTGGCTATGGCCACGCGGTGGGTAAATCGATCGCGCTCGGCTACGTCGACAACGCAGTGGCGGGGGAGACGGACGGGTTTGCCGTGGAACTGCTGGGCGAGCGTCGGGCGGCGGTTCGCAGCGCGGAGGCGCTGTTCGACCCGAAGGGTTTGCGGATGCGTAGCTGAGGTGCCCGATATCCGGGCCATTGACTACCGGATCGACTGGCAATGACCAGCAGCGCGCAACGACTCTTCGCCGTGGCCGCGTTCGCCGTGGCCGCCGTGCTCACCGCCTGGACGACTCCCGTCGTGGCAGCGCCGCCGCTGCAGATCGATCTCGACGCGTTCGATGCATCCCGCAAGCAGGTCGCGTTGTCGAACGGCATCTCGCTCGCCTATGTCGACATCGGGCCGCGCGACGCGCCCGTCGTCCTGCTGATCCACGGCTACACCAGCAATGCCCGTGGCTGGGTGCCGCTGTTGCCTCACCTCGATCGGTCGCGCCGTTACCTGATACCGGACCTGCGGGGTCACGGCCAGTCGAGCAAGCCGGATTGCTGCTACGACCGCACCACGTTTGCCTACGATCTCCGGCTGCTGCTCGACACGCTGCACGTCGAGCGCGCCGACGTGGTCGGCACCTCGCTCGGCAGCCTGATCGCGCAGGCCTTCGCCGAGAACTGGCCCGAGCGCACTCATCGACTCGTGCTGCAGTCCTCCAGTGGCGGGCCGCTGGCTGCGTGCGAGTCCGAACCAGCCGGCGCGGCTGTCTTCGATTTCCGCAGCGCGATCCTGGCGCTGCAGGACCCGATCGACCCGGAATCGCAGTTCATGATTGCGTGGTACGCGTCGACGGTTCCGGTGGACGCCGAGTTCCTGCGTCGGCAGCGACGTGACGCGGCCGCAATCCCGGTCCGCGTCTGGCTCGCGATCCTGGACCAGGGCCTGAACCTGCGCGACCTGCAGGCCGACCTGCAGCGGATTCGTGCGCCGACGCTGCTGATCTGGGGTGGCAAGGACAATCTGTTCGGCGCGCGGGACCGCTGTTCGTTGCGCGCGGCTTTGCCCCAGGCCGAGGTCAGGCTGTTCGAAGGCCTCGGCCACAACGCCTACTGGGAGGACCCGCAAGCCGTCGCGTCCGTGATCAATCCTTTCCTCGCCGCGAGGTGATTCCCGGACCGAGTGGTGCCACTACCGCGGCCGCGGGGCCTCGGGTGACCCTGCGCCACGCCGAGGCTGGCGTTCGGCCGTGGGCGGACGCCCGAAGTGACCGCGATAGCACTTCGAAAAGTGCGGCGGCGACTTGAACCCGCACGCAGTGCTGATGGCCATGATCGGCATCGAGGTCTGCACCAGCAGTTCCCGCGCCCGTTTCAGGCGCAGTTCGAGGTAGTACCGCTTCGGCACGCAATGCACGTGCCGCTGGAACAGTCGCTCGATCTGCCGCCGCGACAGTCCCGACTGGCGCGCGATCTGCTCGAGCGGCAGCGGGTTTTCGATGTTGGCTTCCATCATCGACGCCACCGCAATCACGCTGCGATGCACGTTGCCGACCTGCGCGCGCAGCGGAACGTACTGCCGGTCGTCCGCATCGCGAATACGTTCGACGATGAACTGCTCGGAGACGCGCTGCGACACCTGCGGGCCGAGCTTGTCCTCGATCAGCTTCAACATCAGCTCGAGCGGCGCGACGCCGCCCGAGCAGGTGTAGCGGTTACGGTCGATCGTGAACAGGTGATCCGACAGCAGCACGCGCGGAAACTGCTCGCGCAGTGCCGACAGGTTCTCCCAGTGGATCGTCGCGTGATAACCATCCAGCAACCCGGCCTGCGCCAGCGCGTACCCGCCCGTGCACAGTGCGCCCAGCGGCATGCGCCGCGCGGCCAGCCTGCGCAGCACACTGACGAGAGCAGGCGAGACGGCCTCACGCACGTTGACGCCGCCGCAGACGAACAACAGGTCCACGTCGGGAGCATCGGCCAGGCGCGTCGTCGGCGTCATCATCAGGCCATTGCTGGCGGTGACAGGTTCGCCGTCCGGCGAGACCACCAGCCACTCGTACGCGCCCTGGCCCGAAACGCGATTGGCCATGCGCAGCGGCTCGATCGCGTTGGTCAGCGCGATCATTGAATAGTCCGGCAGCGTCAGGAACGCGTAGCGTGTCCTGGGAGTGGCGGAGTGTCGGTGTGCTTCGATCGCGGACAATCTCACAGGAACGTCTCCCGGGGCCGGACTGGGCCGGTACGAGCGAGTATACGGCCGGCTGACGCATTTAAATAAGCCTCTGTCGCAAACGGAGTGCTCACTGCTGGCCCCGTTGCTAAACTGCGGCGAAAGAGTGTGCAACCGTGGGGGAACTGGCCCGTGCGGACGCGCGCCGTCTCGGAAGGGGTACCCGGATGAAATCGCATGCGCGCGTAGTGGTCATCGGCGGCGGCGTGGTGGGCGTGAGCACGCTTTATCACCTGACCAAGAAGGGCTGGTCGGACGTCGTGCTGCTCGAGCGTACCGAGCTGACAGCGGGTTCAACCTGGCATGCCGCCGGCCTGCTGCCGCTTTTCAACATGAGTTACACCGTCGGGCAGCTGCACAAGTATTCGGTCGACCTGTACAAGCGCCTGCCGGCCGAGACCGGCCAGGACGTCAGCTTCCACGTGACCGGCAACTTGCGCCTCGCCACCTGCCGCGACCGCATGGACGAATACAAGAAGTACTGCGGCACGGCCAACACGATCGGCGTGCCATTCCAGTTGATCTCCCCGGCCGAGGTCAAGGAACTGTGGCCGCTCGTGAACCTGGGTGGCGATGCCGACACGCCGGCGGTCATCGGCGCGCTCTATCATCCGGACGATGGCCACATTGCGCCGGCCGACCTGACGATGGCGCTGCGCAAGGCCGCGCGCGCCGCGGGTGCCGAGATCAACGAACAGACTGAAGTGACCGGCGCGGCGCAGTTGCCAGGCGGCGAGTGGAAGCTCACGACGAACAAGGGCGAGATCACCGCCGAGCATGTCGTGCTCTGCACCGGCAACTACGCGCGCCAGACGGGCCGCATGTTCGGCCTGAAGGTGCCGGCGATACCGGTCGAACACCAGTACATCGTCTACGACGAATCACCCGAACTGAAGGCGTATCGCCAGTCGGGCGGGCGCGAGCTCGCCGTGCTGCGCGAGCCTGACCAATCGTATTACTTCCGCGAAGAACGCATGGGCTGGATCCTCGGTCCTTACGAGGCCGGCGCGCCTGCGCGCTTTGCCGATGGGGTGCCGAGCTGGTTCGGCAGGGACCTCTTTCCAGGCGAACTGGAGCGGCTGCTGCCCCACGTCGAAGCGGCGCAGCGTCGCGTGCCGGGGTTGGAGCGTTGCGGCATCAAGGACATCGTCAACGGTCCAATCGCGTACACGCCCGATGGCAGCCCCCTCGTCGGGCCAGCCTGGGGCGTCAGGAACGTCTGGATCAACGAAGGCCACAGCTTCGGCATCACGGCGGCGGGCGGAGCCGGTTGGCAACTGGCCGAATGGATCGTCGAAGGCGAGCCGGGCATCGACATGCTGGCGGTGGATCCGCGTCGCTTCGGCGCTTACACGAGCAAACGGTACCTCGTGGCGAAGAACGAGGAAGCGTATCGCGACGTCTTCACGATCCACTATCCGGACGAGGAGCGCCACGACGCGCGCCCGGCCAAGACGAGTCCGGTATACGACAAGCTGAAGCGCATGGGGGCCGTGTTCGGCCAGCGTTACGGCTGGGAACGCGCCAACTGGTTTGCGCCGGAAGGTGTCGAGCCCAAGGACGTCTGGAGCTTCCGCCGCAGCAATTATTTCGAGCACGTCGGCAACGAATGCCGCCGGCTGCGCGAGAAGGTCGGCGTGATCGATCTCACGCCGTTCACCAAGTTTGAAGTGACGGGCGTGGGCGCCGAGGCCTGGCTCGACAGCCTGGTCGCGAACAAGGTGCCGACGAAGATCGGCCGCATTGCCCTGTGCCATGCGCTCACGAAGCGCGGCGGCATCCGTTCGGAATTCACGATCACCAAGCTCGCCGATCATCACTACTACGTGGTGAGCGCAGGCGCAGCCGAACGTTACGACTCGGATTTCCTGCAGAAGCGCCTGCCGACCGATGGCTCGGTCACGCTGCGCAACATCACCGGATCCCGCGGTGTATTCGTGCTCGCCGGTCCGCGGGCGCGCGACGTGATGGCGAAGCTCACCGATACGCCGCTGGACAACGCCTCGTTCCCCTGGCTGACGGGACAGGTGATCGAAGCCGGACTCGCCACCGACGTCTACGCACTGCGGGTGAATTTTGTCGGTGCGCTCGGCTGGGAGCTGCATTTCCCGATCGAGTACGCACAGGGCCTGTTCGACGCGATTTTTGCGGCCGGCGCCCAATACGGCATCGGCATGGCCGGCATGCGCGCGATGGAGTCGCTGCGCATGGAGAAGTCGTACCGCATGTGGGGCAGCGACCTGACGCGCGACAACACGCCGCTCGAGGGCGGTCTCGCGCGTTTCGTGCGCATGGACAAGGGTCCCTTCACGGGCCGCGAGGCGCTCGAGCAGCAGCAGCAGAACGGCGTGCCGCTCAACTTCGTCACGCTCGAAGTGCACGGGGTCACGGATGCCGATCCGCTCGGCAACGAACCGATCTTCGCGCCGGATGGCAAGCTCGTGGGCCGCGCCACCTCGGGCTATTACGGGCATTGCCTGCGCAAGAGCCTTGCCATCGGCTACGTGAAACCGGAGTTCGCTGCCGTCGGCACCGAACTGATGGTCGAAGTGCTCGGCGAGCGCAAGCGCGCGACCGTGCTGGTCGATTCGCCTTACGATCCGCAGAACCTGGAGTTGAGGGCCTGATGCAGAAGTATTCGGCATGGGCCCTGCTCAAGGAGGCCTTCGGCGGCCAGCAGGGCTGGCAGTCGCAATGGCGACGCGCGACTCCGCAGCCGGAGTACGATGCGATCATCATCGGCGGGGGCGGGCATGGCCTCGCTGCGGCTTACTACCTCGCCGCCGAGCACGGCATCACCCGCACGGCCGTGCTCGAGAAGAGCTGGATCGGCGGCGGCAGCACCGGCCGCAACACCACCATCGTCCGGTCCAACTACCTCTTCGACGAGAGCGCGCGGCTCTACAACCACGCCCTGGACCTCTGGCAGGACCTGTCGCAGGTCCTCAACTACAACGTGATGTACTCGCCGCGCGGCGTCATGATGCTCGCGCACGGCGTGCACGACGTGCAGGTGCTCAAGCGCCACATCCACGCGAATCGCTGCAACGGCGTGACCAACGAATGGCTGAGCCCGGAAGAGGCGAAAGCGTTCTGCCCGCCGCTCAACATCGAGCCGAACATCCGCTACCCGGTGCTCGGTGCAGCGCTGCAGCGTCGCGGCGGCACCGCCCGTCACGACGCCGTGGCCTGGGGCTACGCTCGCGCAGCCGATGCGCTCGGCGTCGATATCATCGAGAACTGCGAGGTCACGGGGATTCGCCGCGACGCCAGCGGTGCGGTCGAGGCCGTCGAGACGTCGCGCGGTCTCATCAGGGGCCGGAGGATAGGCGTGTCGGCAGCCGGCTTCAGCAGCGTCGTGATCGGCCTCGCCGGCGTGCGATTGCCGATCGAGAGCTTTCCGCTGCAGGCGCTGGTGTCCGAGCCGGTCAAGCCGGTGATGCCCTGCGTCGTCATGTCGAACTCCATCCACGCCTACATCAGCCAGTCCGACAAAGGCGAGCTCGTGATCGGTGCCGGCACCGACGCGTATACGAGCTACACGCAGCGCGGCGCGCTGCACGTCAACTCGCACACGCTCTCTGCGATCTGCGAACTGTTCCCGGCGCTGCGACGCATGCGCATGCTGCGCAACTGGGCGGGCACAGTCGACGTGACTCCCGACCGCTCGCCGATCATCGGCAAGACGCCCGTGCCAGGCCTGTACGTGAACTGCGGCTGGGGCACCGGCGGTTTCAAGGCCACACCGGGCGCCGGGCACCTGCTCGCGTGGACCATGGCACACGACGAGCCGCATCCCATCGTCGCGCCGTTCAACATCGAGCGCTTCCGCGATGGTCGGCTGATCGACGAGGCCGCCGCCGCGGCCGTCGCGCACTGAGGCCCAGCGATGCTAATCATCAATTGTCCCTATTGCGGCCCGCGCCCGGAACTCGAGTTCTCCTACGCGGGGCAGGCCCACGTCGCACGACCGGCCGATCCGGCCGCGACCGGCGACGACGAATGGACTGCCTACCTGTACCTGCGCACCAATACCCGTGGCGTGCACGCGGAGCGCTGGCGGCATGCGCGTGGATGCGCGAGGTTCTTCAACGCGCTGCGCGACACGACGACGGACCGGTTCGTCGCGACCTATCGGAGCGGTGAAGCGCCGCCCGCCATCGCGACCGAGGCCGCGCCATGACCGGGCAACGCACGACCCGTGGCGGGCGCATCGACCGGACGCGGCCGGTATCGTTTCACCTTCGACGGCCGCAGCTACCAGGGTTTTGCCGGCGACACGCTCGCCTCCGCATTGCTCGCGCAGGGCGTGCGGCTGTTCGGCCGCTCGTTCAAGTATCACCGCCCACGCGGACTGCTCGCTGCCGGGACCGAGGAGCCGAATGCGCTGGTGACGGTCATCCGCGATGCCGCGCGTCGCACGCCGAACGTGCAGGCCACGCAGGTCGAGATCTACGAGGGCCTGGTGGCCGAGAGCCAGAACCGCTGGCCGAGCCTCGGCTTCGATCTCAATGCCGTCAACGGCCTCCTGTCGCCACTGCTGACGTCCGGCTTCTACTACAAGACCTTCATGTGGCCGCGATTTGCGTGGCACCGCTGGTACGAGCCCGTCATTCGTGCCGCGGCGGGCCCCGCGCATGCGCCGCGAGTTGCCGGATCCGGATCGGTACGCGCAGCGGTTTGCGCACTGCGACGTGCTGGTGGTCGGCGCTGGCCCGGCCGGTCTCGCCGCGGCGCTCGCGGCGGCAGCGACCGGCGCGCGTGTCATCCTGTGTGACGAGCAGGCCGAGCCCGGCGGCTCGTTGCTGGACGAGCCCGCAGCAACGATCGACGAGCGTCCGGCCGCACGCTGGATCGAAGAGGCACTGGCAACGCTCGGTGCGCAGCCGAATGTGACCTTGCTGCGACGCACGACTGCATTCGGCTATTTCCCGCACAACATGGTCGGCCTCGTCGAGTGCCTGACCGATCACCTGGCGGCGCCCGCCGCGTCCGCGCCGCGCGAGCGCCTCTGGCAGGTGCGTGCCCGCGAGGTCGTGCTGGCCACCGGTGCGATCGAGCGGCCGCTGGTCTTCCCCGGCAACGATCGCCCGGGCGTGATGCTTGCCTCCGCCGCAAGGACCTACCTGCATCGCTTCGGCGTTCGCGTCGGCTCGCGGATCGCCGTGATCGCAGGTTGCGACGAGGCGTATGCCGCGGCGCTCGACCTGCACGCGGCGGGGGCCAGTATTGCCATCGTCGCCGATGTCCGCGCTGCAGCGACGGGCGAGGGCGTGCAGGCGGCGCGCGCAGCCGGCCTGCCGGTTGCGGAGCGCGCCACGGTGCTCGGCACGGCCGGCGGGCGTGGAATCCGCAGCGTGACGCTCGGGACCGTGGCCCGGGATGGCACGATCGGCAAGGGCGACACGGTTGACTGCGACACGGTGCTGATGTCGGGCGGCTACACACCGAGCGTGCACCTGTTCTCGCAGTCACGCGGCAAGCTCCGTTGGGATGCTGAAATCCAGGCCTTCGTGCCGGGCGCATCCGCCGAACGCGAGCGCTCTGCGGGCGCCTGCCGCGGCGTGGACGGGCTCGAGGTGGTGCTCACCGATGGCGCGCAGGCGGGTGCCGCCGCAGCCGGTGACGCGGGATACGCAGGCACTGCGCCCCGTTACCGTGTCATCGCGCGCGATTTCAGCCGGCGCGGTGCTCCGGGCGCGCTGGCCCAACCGGGCATTGAACCGCCGGCCAAGGCGTTCGTCGATTTCCAGAGCGACGTGACGACCCGCGACCTGGTGCTCGCGGCCCGGGAGGGCTTCGAGTCGATCGAGCACGTCAAGCGCTACACGACGACCGGCATGGCGTCCGACCAGGGCAAGACCTCGGGCATGAACGCGCTGGCGTTCGTGGCGGAGGGCCTCGACCGCACCCCGCCACAGGTCGGACTGACGACGTTCCGCATGCCCTACACGCCGGTGACGTTCGGCAGTTTTGCCGGCTACGATCGCGGCGACCTGTTCGACCCGGTCCGCACCACGCCCACCCACGACTGGGCGCTGGCGCATGGCGCCGTCTTCGAGGACGTCGGCCTGTGGAAGCGCGCCCGCTACTTCCCGCGCCCTGGCGAGGACATGCATGCAGCGGTGGCGCGCGAGTGCCTCGCAGTCCGTTCCGGCTGCGGCGTGTTCGATGCCTCGACGCTCGGCAAGATCGAGGTGGTCGGCGCCGACGCAGCGCAGTTCCTGTCCCGGTTGTACGTCAACAACTTCGCCAACCTCGCCGTCGGGCGTGCGCGCTACGGCGTGCTGCTGCGCGAAGACGGCTTCGTGTACGACGACGGCGTGATCGCGCGTCTCGCGGACGACCGGTTCCACGTGACGACCACGACCGGCGGCGCGGCCCGCGTTTTCGGCATGATGGAAGACTACCTGCAGACCGAATGGCCGGATCTCGCAGACCTGGCTGACCTCGACGACCGAGCAGTGGTCCGTGATCGCGGTGCAGGGGCCGCGCGCGCGCGACGTGCTGGCGGGGCTGGTGGCGGGCGTCGACCTGTCGCCCGGCGCGCTGCCGCACATGAGCGTCGCGCGGGGCCGCATCTGCGGCGTCCCGATGCTGCTGTTCCGGGTGAGCTTCACCGGCGAACTCGGCTTCGAGATCAACGTGCCGGCGGACTACGGCCAGGCGGTCTGGGAAGCGGTGTACGCCGCGGGCAAGTCGCACGGCATCACGCCCTACGGCACCGAGACGATGCACGTCTTGCGCGCCGAAAAGGGCTACATCATCGTCGGGCAGGAGACGGACGGGACCGCCACGCCGGACGATGCCGGGTTGAACTGGGCGATCGGCAAGACCAAGCCCGATTTCGTCGGCAAGCGTTCGCTCGAACGACCGGCAATCAAGGCCCCGGGCCGCAAGCAGCTGGTGGGGTTGCTCACGGTCGATCCTGCGACCGTGCTGGAAGAGGGCGCACAGGTCGTCGCAACGCCGGGACAGTCGCCACCGATGCAGCTCATCGGCCACGTCACCTCGTCCTACGCGAGCGCGGTACTCGGCCGGTCGATTGCGCTGGCGATGGTGGCCGACGGGCGGGCCCGGATCGGGCAGACGCTGTACGTGCCGATGCCCGGCGGCGATGTTCCCGTGCAGGTGACTTCGCCTGTTTTCTACGACGCCGAGGGAGCTCGCCTTCATGGTTGATGCCGCAATCCGCCGTCCCGTCGGATGGCCGCCGACGCCGTGGCTGGAGACGTTTCCTCCGGCATCCCGCTTCGTTTTCCGCGGTGACGCCGCGGCCCGTGGTGCCGCTGGCACTGCCTTCGGCATGGCCTTCCCCGAATCCGCGTGTCGCGCGACGACGGACGGCTCGCGTGCCGCCCTTTGGCTCGGCCCGGACGAGCACCTGCTGCTGGCTGCCAGACGGCGAGGGCACGTCGATCGAAACGGCGCTGTCGCGCGCCCTGGACGGCCATGCGTATTCGCTGGTCGACGTGAGTCATCGGCAGGTCGGGATCCGCGTCCAGGGAGCCGCGCGCCGAATGGCTGCTCGAGTCGCAATGCCCGCTGCCGCTCAACCTGCGCGACTTCCCGGTCGGCATGTGTACGCGGACGGTCTTTGCGAAGGCTGAAATCGTGCTGTGGCGTACGTCCGCCCAGGTCTTTCACCTCGAAGTCTGGCGTTCGTTCGCGACCTACGTGGTCGAACTGCTGCGCGAGATCGATCGCGAGTCGGTCGCTTGAACGTGCCCGCGACGGTGCACAGGACACCCGGCACCCGGCGCACGTGAAACATCACGACAGCACTCCTGATCGCGGGCTCGAATTCCTGGGCCTCCGGGTGCACCGCACGGTCTTTCCGCTGGCGGTGGCGCTGATCGTACTGGCCGTGATTGCGGCGCTGCTCGACCCGGTCGGCTTCAACGCGTACGTCGCCCGGCTGCGCGGCGGAATCCTGCAGCACTTCGACAGTTTCATCATGATCATGGGCAACCTGTTCGTGGTGCTGTGCGTGGTCCTCGCGCTGTCGCCCCTTGGCCGGATTCGCCTGGGCGGGCCGCAAGCGCAGCCACAGTTCGGCTTCGTGTCGTGGTTTTCGATGATGTTCGCCGCCGGCATGGGCGTGGGCCTGCTGTACTGGGGCGTGGCCGAGCCGGTGGCGGCATACACCGGCTGGCCGGACACACCCTTGAACGTCGCGCCACGAACGCCTGCGGCGGCACACGCCGCGATGGGTTCCGCGCTGTTCCACTGGGGCCTCCACCCGTGGGCCGTCTACCTCGTCACGGCGCTGGTGGTGGGTTACTTCGCGTACAACAGGGGCCTGCCCTTCGCGATGAGTTCGGCGCTGTCGCCGCTGATCGGGCATCGTCACGCCGGGCCCATCGGCCAGGGCGTCGACATCTTCACCGTGGTGTTGACCACGTTCGGCCTGGCCACGTCGCTCGGTCTTGGCGCGATGCAGTCGGCCGCCGGCATGCACGCGGTCCTTGGCACGCCCGATGGACTCCTGATGCAGGGGCTCTTCATTGCAGCGGTCTGCCTGACGGCTGGCTATTCGGTCTGGACCGGCATCGAGGTCGGCATCCTGCGCCTCTCCAACCTCAACATGGCGCTCGCCATCCTGCTGCTGGCGTTCTGCGCCGTGGGCTCCGGGCTCGGCGCCTACCTGACGGGCCTGCTGACGGCGCTGGCGGACTACGCGCGTTTTGTCCTGCCGTTGTCCGACTGGAGGCTGCGCCCCGACACGGACTGGTACCACGCGTGGACGGTGTACTACTGGGCCTGGTGGTGCAGCTGGGGACCCCTGGTCGGAGTCTTCATCGCGCGCGTCTCGCGCGGACGCACGATCCGCCAGATGGTGGGCGTGGTGATGGTGGCGCCGGCTGCATTCGCGGTGTTCTGGTTCACGGCATTCGGCGGTGGCGCCATCGCCCAGGTGATCGACGGCTCCGGTGCGCTTGCCGGCGGAGTGCAGGACGTCAACATGGCGATCTTCCAGTTCCTCGGACAATTGCCGCTGTCCGCCGTCACCTCGCTGCTGGTGGTCGTGTTGCTGGTGATCTTCACCGTGACCTCGGTCGACTCGGGCGCACTGGTAGCCGACAACCTGGCGTCGAACGGGCGCACCGACACGCCGCGCCCGCAACGGGTGCTGTGGGTGCTGCTGATCGGACTGGTGGCAACGACGCTGCTGGTGCTGGGTGGCGACGCCGGCCTGAAGGGACTGCAGTCGGCCACCATCGTCATGGCGCTGCCTTACCTCGCCTTGATGGCGGTGCTGATCCCCGGCTTCATCAAGGCGCTGCTGCAGGACCACCTGCGCTGAGTCGGCAGCAGGTCAACCCCTGAGGCGCAGGTTGTCCGGATCGTACAGCGGCTCCTTGCCGACAACGGCGCGCCGTCGTTCGCCCAGGATCTCGATCTCCAGCACCTTGCCGGGAACGGCCAGATCGGAGCGCAGGTAGGCGAGGGCAATGCTCTGCTTGAGCCGATACCCGTAGCCGCCCGACGTCACCAGCCCCACCTGCGTGCCGCCGTCGTAGACGATCGACACGGCTGCCGCATCGGCATCCGTCGCATCCACGATGAGCGGCACGAAACGCTCGACCGGCCCAGCCTTCGCCTCGCGCTGCAGCGCTGCCTGGCCGATGAAACCACCCGGCTTGTCGAGTTTCACGAAACGGTCGAGCGACGCCATGAATGGCGTGTACTCGGTCGTGAGGTCGCCTTTCCAGGCGCGGTAGCATTTCTCGAGGCGCAGGCTGTCCATCGCGTACAGGCCGTAGTCGGCGATGCCGAGCGGCTCACCCGCGGCCCAGATCAGGTCGTAAACCGAGAGCACGTGCTCGACCGGTACGTGCAGTTCCCAGCCGAGTTCACCGACGTAGTTCACGCGCAGGGCGACGGCCCTGGTGTAGCCGATGTCGATCGTGCGCACCGACAGCCACGGGAACGCCTCGTTCGACAGGTCGGCTCGGGTCAGCTGCGCCAGCAATTCGCGCGACTTCGGGCCGACCACGATGAGCGAGCCGTAACGCGCCGAGACGTTGTCGATGCGCACGGAGCCGTCCGCAGGCAGGTGCTCACGCAGCCAGTGCTCGTCGTGCTTTTCGCCCGCGGCGGCGCTGATCAGCCAGTAGCGGCCAGCACCGAGGTTGGTCAGCGTCATCTCGGTGACGATGCCGCCCTTGTCGTTCAGGAAATAATTCAGCGCAGTGCGGCCGGGCTTCGGCACTACGCCCGCGACCATGTGGTCGAGCCAGGCGGCGGCACCCGCGCCAGTCACCTCGAACTTGGTGAAGCCCGGCAGGTCGAGCACGGCCACGCGTTTCTCAGCAGCCTCGCACTCACGCTCGATTGCCTTGTGCCACGCCGGACGACGGAAAGAGACTTCCGGCGCGGTCGGATCGCCCGGCTGCGGGAAGTAGACGGCGCGTTCCCAGCCGCCCCTGGCGCCGAACCTCGCGCCTTTCGCAGCCAGGCGCAGGTAGGCCGGCGAGGTCTTGGCTGGGCGACCCGCAGCTCGTTCCTCGACCGGGTAGCCGATGCCGTATTCGTGCTGGTAAGTCTCGATCGCCTTGGCCAGCACGAACTTGTCGTTGGCGAATTCGAGATAACGCCGCGAATCGAGTGGCCACACGTCCCACTCGGGCTGCCCGTGCGCGACCCATTCGGCAATGATCTTGCCGGCGCCCCCTGCCTGCGCGATGCCGAACGTGAACGCACAGCAGTGGTAGAAGCCGGGCAGTCCGGGAGCGGGACCGATCAGCGGGTTGCCGTCGGGCGCATACGGGATCGGGCCGTTGATCACTTTCTTGACGCCGGCCGTGCCGAGGATCGGCACGCGCTCGCACGCGGCTTCGATGTATTTCTCGAGACGGCCGAGGTCGTCGTCGAACAGCTGGTTTGCGAACTCGTCCGGAATCCTGTCCAGCCAGTGCGCCGTGGCTTTCCATTCGTACGGGCCCAGGATCAGGCCCTGGCGTTCCTGGCGCATGTAGTAGCTGACGTCCGGATCGCGCAGCAAAGGCAGGCGCGCATCGCCGCGCTCGACCAGGGCCGGAATGTCTTCGGTGATCAGGTACTGATGCGACAGCGTGACGATGGGCAGGTACTCGCCGACCATCGCTGCAATTTCGCCGCCGCGGTAGCCGGCCGCGTTGATGACGGACTCGGCCTGGATCGTGCCCTTGTCCGTGTGCACCCGCCATTCGCCGGACGGCAGGCGCTCGATCGAGGTGACCCTGGTTCCGCGGTAGATCTTCGCGCCCGCGTCACGAGCGCCCTTGGCCAGCGCCTGCGTGAGCTGCGCCGGGTCGATGTCGCCGTCGTAGGGATCGTAGAGTCCCGCGAGGATGTCGGTCGTGTCGACGAACGGGTGACGTTCGACGATCTCGCCCGGGCTCAGCATCTCGAATTCGATGCCCTGGGCGTGCGCCTGCGAGACGACGTGCCTGAACTCGTCCACGCGATCGCGCGTGTGCGCGAGGCGCACGCTGCCGGTGACGTGGTAGTTGATGTCGTAACCGACTTTCTCTGCCAGCGTCGAGAACAGCTTCGTGCTGTGACGTTGCAGCTTGATCACGTTCCACGACGTCGAGAAATTAGGGCAGTTGCCTGCCGCGTGCCAGGTGGAGCCGGCCGTGAGCTCGTCGCGTTCGAGCAGCACGACGTCCGTGAGCCCGAGCTGCGTCAGGTGGTAGAGGGCGCTGCAACCGACCGCACCGCCGCCGATCACGATTACCCGGGCATGCGTCTTCATGCTTTGCTCAACTCCTGATGCGCTCATTGCGCGGGTCATACCAAGGCTGCAGCTGCACGCGGCACGGATGCCGGCGGCAGGCGACCTCCACTTCCCAGTGTCCGGACGCCAGCCATTCCGCCACGACGCCGTCATCGCAACTCACGTAACCCATGCCGATGGAGCGGCCGAGCCGATGGCCCCAAGCCCCCGAACGGATCGAGCCCACGATGACGCCGTCACGGACGATCGGTTCCTCGTGGTAGAGCAGGGGCGCCGTGTCCGCTGCGTCGTCCAGCATGACCTGCACGAGGCGACGCTTGAGCGGTCCGGCAGCTTTCTGTGCCAGCAGCGCATCGCGACCGATGAAGCCGCCCGGCTTGTCCCAGGCCACGGTGAAACCAAGCCCGGCATCGAGTGGCGTGTCTTCGTCGCCGATGTCGTGACTCCAGTGCTTGTAGCCCTTTTCGACGCGGCAGGCGCCCATCGCGTGGTAGCCGGCGTGCGTCAGCCCGAGCGGCGCACCGGCTTCCAGCAGTCGTTCGTACACGTCGAGGCATTGCTCGGCGGGCAGGTACAACTCCCAGCCGAGTTCGCCGACGTAGGTGATGCGGCTCGCCCGCACGCGCGCATAGCCGATCTCGAGCTCGCGCGAGTGGCCGAAGGGATGTGCTGCGTTCGAGAGATCGGCGCCCGAGATAGTCTGTAGCAGCTCGCGGCTGCGCGGGCCCATGATGCCCAGCATGGCGATGCCGGAGGTGACGTCGGTCACCGTGCAGTGCGCTTCGGGCTGTGCCTCGATCGCTCGCCGCAGCCACGCCAGGTCGCGTGTCTGGCAGATCGCCGAGGTCACGACCATGTACTCTCGCTCGCCGAGGCGAGTGATCGTCAGGTCGGCCTCGATGCCGGCCCGGTCGTTGAGCCACTGCGTGTAGACGATGCGTCCCGGCGGCACGTCGACGTTCGAAGTCGAGAGCCGGTTCAGCACCGCACAGGCGTCGCGGCCCTGCACGATGAACTTGGCGAAGCACGTCTGGTCGAACAGCGCGACGGCGTCACGGACCGCCTCGCATTCCACGCGGCAGGCATCGAACCAGTTCTGCCGGCCGTACGAGTATTCGTAGCCTGGATTCGAGCCCGGCGTCGAATACCAGTTGGGACGCTCCCAGCCGGCGGTTTCGCCCATGCAGGCACCCGCCGCGATCAATCGATCGTGCAATGGCGTACGGCGCGCGCCACGTGCAGTCGTGAACTGGTAATACGGCCAGTGCATCGCGTACAGCAGGCCGAGCGTTTCAGTCGTGCGATCGTGCAGGTAGCGCTTGTTGGACTGGAACGGCAGCACGCGTCGCACGTCGACGTCCGCAAGGTCCATGGGTGGCCGACGGTCGCGAATCCAGTCGGCGACGACCTTGCCCACGCCGCCACTGGCAGCGATACCAACGGAATTGAATCCGGTGGCGACGAACAGGTCGCGCACTTCGGGCGTCTCGCCGATGTAGTAACGGTCGTCGGGCGTGAAGCTTTCCGGGCCGTTGAAGAACAGGGCGATGCCGGCAGAGCCCAGTGCCGGTACGCGTCGCACCGCAGCCTCGAGGATCGGTTCGAAGTGATCGTAGTCTTCGGGCAGCGAATCGAAGCAGAAAGTCTCAGGAATGCCCTGCATGCCCCACGGCTTCGCCACCGGCTCGAAGCAACCCATCAGCAGCTTGCCGGCATCTTCCTTGTAGTAGGCGCATTCGTCCTGCACGCGCAGCACCGGCAGGTTGCCCGGCAGGCCGTCGATGGGCTCGGTGACGATGTAGAAGTGCTCGGCGGCGTGCAGGGGCACCGCCACGTTGACGTCGGCCGCCAGGCGGTGCGACCACATGCCGGCGCAGAGCACCACGGTGTCCGCTGCAATGTAACCCGATGCGGTTTCGACGCCGACGGCGCGCCCTTGCTCGACGCGGATGCGTTCGACCCTGGTGTTCTCGAAGATCTTCGCGCCACGCTGCCTGGCGCCCTTGGCCAGCGCCTGCGTCGTGTCGATCGGATTGGTCTGGCCGTCCCCGGGCAGGAAGATGCCACCCACCACGTCACCCACTTCGAGCAGCGGCCAGCGTTCCTTGATCTCGCCCGGCGTGACTTCGTCGATACGCAGACCGAACGTCTTGCCCATCGAAGCGCCGCGCTTCAGTTCCTCCAGCCGCGAAAGATTCATCGCTACGCTGAGCGAGCCGTTCTGCTTGAACCCGGTCGCCTGGCCGGTCTCGGCCTCGAGCGAGTGGTAGAGATCGGCCGTGTATTTCGCCAGCTCGGTCAGGTTGCGCGTCGCGCGCAACTGGCCGACCAGGCCGGCGGCATGCCACGTCGTGCCGCAGGTGAGCTGCTTGCGTTCGAGCAGCACGACGTCGGTGATGCCGATCTGCGTCAGGTGATAGGCGATCGAGCACCCTGCGATGCCGCCCCCGACGATGACGACGTTGGCGTGTCCCGGAAGTGCCATCGATCCAACCCCCCGATCAGCGCGAACCGACTCGTCGCGTGGCCGCCGAATCGGCGGGCGGCAGCATGTGCGCCCGGTCGAGCTTTACCGGGAAGCGGCGGCGGATCTCGGCATCGACGGCTTCGGCGACGTGCGATGGGAAGTTGTGGCCGAGGATTTCCTCGACCTTGGCCATCGCGCGCTGGGTCACGTCGAGCGCACCCTGTTCCTTCCATTCGTTGGGACTCTTGCGGTCGCCGACGCCTGGGTACAGGTACTCGGTCTGCATCAGCTGCAAGGTCTGGTCGCTGCCGAGGAAATGACCTGGTCCGTTGAGGCAGACGTCCTTGATCGTCTCGAACGAGAGACGCTCGTCGTTGACTTCGATGCCTTTGATCGTGCGCTGCGTCGCGCCGATGATGTCGTTGTCGATCACCAGGCTCTCGAGCGAGAAGCCGAGCAGGCTCGCGTGCATGCCGGCCGACTCGTAGATCATGTTGGCGCCCGCATTGCCGACCAGCGCGTGGTTGAGCGCTTTCTCGGCGCCCGCCTGGCCGTCGGGCACCTTCGAATCGGTCATGCCGGAAGCCGTGCCGCCCGTCAGGTCGTAGAAGTGCGCCATCTGGCCCGCCGCGGCCGAGAGCAGTGCCTGCTCGGGGCTGCCGCCCGACATTGCGCCAGTGCGCAGGTCGGACACGAAGCACCAGGTGCCGAAGATTGCCGGGTGGCCCGGCTTGATTGCGTTGACGTAGACGAGGCCCGCGAGGACTTCCGCCACTTCCTGCGCGAGCGCGCCCGCAAGGGCCGCGGGGGCCGTGGCACCGGCCTGGCCGGCCGACAGCAGCAGCACGGGCATGCCACCACGAACCGCCACTTCGAGGCACTTGCAGGCGTCGGTCGCGAACTTCATCGGCGGCACGACGAAACAGTTCGACTGGCTGACGAACGGACGCTCGCGCCACTGCTGCTCGCCACCGGCGATCAGGTGCAGCATCTCGAGGGAGGCCTCGACGTGTTCCGGCTGTACCCAGCTGCTGCCGACGTGCTTCGTCGTGGACGAGACGGCGGCGTAACAGGTGTTGAAGTCCATCTCGAACGGGTCCGGGATGTCGCGCGGCACGACGGCGCGCTGGAAGAAGTGGATGTGCTCCATCACGTCGACGATGCGACCGATGTCGAACAGGTCCTTGATCGTCGATTCGCGATAGCCGACGCGCGGATCCACCATGTTGACGGCCGCGCCGGCCGTGCCGAAGTAGCTGCGCTTGCCCCAGGGTTCGAGGTCGTAACGCGGATCCTGCCCGTGCAGCACGAAGTGCCGGGCGGCCTTGGCCAGCGTGTCCTCGACCAGCGCGGCGGGGAACAGCAGCCGACCGTTGTCGTTCAGCGTGCAACCGGCGCGGGTCAGGTACTCGACGCCGCTTTCCGGCGCGTCGGCCAGGCCGACCTCGGACAGGAGCCGCAGGGCCGTCCGGTGGATCTTCTGCACGTCGTCCGGCGTCAGGGGCTGGTAACGCCCGGACTCCATGCCGGGCTTCACGGGGCGGAGATGGTCGGGCAGGGGGCCCGCGCGCTGCGCCCTGCGGGCGTCGCGCCCGGACGGCCGGCGAGCCGGGGTCGGGGTATCGTTCACGTGCCACTCCGTAGGTGTCGGCGCCGGGCAGGGAACCTGTCCTGGCGCCCGCAAGACTCGCACAATAGCGCGGCCAGCCGCCTAAAGTTTTATCTACCAACCGGGAAAAGCAGCCGCTGCCAAACCGTCCAGTCGACCGGTCGCGAGGCCCCCGAAGTCGGTAAACTTGCGCGCCGGTCGCCATGACCTGCGCCCCCCGATTTCCAGAGGTCTTCCATGCCCGATCCGCAAAGCCGCGCCGAGTGGCACCGTCTGGCCGCCGAGCTGCGCTATTCGACCGGTCACTTCATTCACGGCGAACACGTTGCGGCCCGGACCGGGCGGTTCACCGTCGTCAACCCGGCCACGGCCGAGCCACTGTGCGAGGTCGCCGCGGGCGACGCGACGGACATCGACGCAGCGGTCGCCAGTGGGCGTCGCGCGTTCAGGGAAGGCACCTGGCGCCGGATGGCTCCGCGCGATCGGCTCGATGTCCTGAATCGACTCGCGGCCCTGATCGAGCAGCACGCCGCGCGCTTCACGCTGCTCGACTCGCTGTGCATGGGCAAGCCCGTGCGGGACATGGTGGCCGTGGACGTGCCGCAGTCCGCGCTGACCTTCCGCTACTTCGCCGAATTGTCGGACAAGGTCGAAGGCACGGTCACCGCGACCGCAGTCGATGCCTTTCACTACACGCTGCGTGAGCCGCTCGGCGTGGTCGGCTGCATCACGCCGTGGAACTACCCGCTGATGCAGATCGCCTGGAAGATTGCCCCGGCACTTGCCGCCGGTAATTCCGTCGTGCTGAAGCCCGCCGAGCAGGCGCCGTTGTCGGCCCTGCTGCTGGCCGAACTCTTCGTCGAAGCCGGCGCTCCTCCGGGCGTGCTCAACGTGATCAACGGCTACGGCGCCGATGCGGGCGCACCGCTCGCGCTGCACAACGACGTCGCCAAGATCTCGTTCACCGGCTCGACGGTGACCGGCAAGAAGATGCTGGTCTATGCCGGCCAGTCGAACATGAAGCGCGTGAGTCTCGAATGCGGCGGCAAGTCGCCGCAGATTTTCCTCGCGGATCTCGAAGACATGGATCGCGCGGTCACCTACGCCATCAACGGTGTCTTCGGCGTGATGGGTGAAGTCTGCAGCGCCGGTTCGCGCCTGCTGGTCGACAAGCGCATCGTGAAGGAATTCACGGCCCGCTTCATCGAGCGCGGACAGAAAGCCTACGTCGCCGGCGACCCGCTCGATCCCGAGACGAACATGGGGCCGCTGGTTACGAAGAAGCAGCACGAGCGGGTGCTGGGATACATCGCCAAGGGCCGCGAAGAGGGCGCCAAGCTCGAGTTCGGCGGCGACGTGCCGGACCGGCCGGGCTTCTACGTGAACCCGGCGTTGTTCACCAAGGTCGATAACCGCATGACGATCGCACAGGAAGAGATCTTCGGGCCGGTCGCGGCACTGATCGAGGTGGATGGCCTGCAGGATGCGCTGCGCATCGCCAACGACACGATCTATGGCCTCGCCGGTTCGGTCTGGACCAGCAACCTGCGCTCGGCGCACGAAGCCGTGCGCGGGCTCGAGGCCGGCACGACCTACGTCAACTGCTTCGACCACGGCGACCCGACGTCCCCCTTCCTCGGCCACAAGCAATCCGGGCAGGGCGGCGACAAGTGCCTCGAGGGCCTGTTGAGCTACACGCAGGTGAAGTCGGCGTGGATTCACCTGGGTTCATGACATGACGGCTTCCGACGACCTCGTGCTCCTGCGGCCGGACAGCGAGATCCCGGCGCGCGACTTCGGCGTCGACAGCGACATGATGGTGCCGGCGTTTTCGCAGCACAGCGAATACGTGCCCGACCGCGACGACAGCTACCGTTTCGATCCCGACACGACGCTGGCGATCCTCGCGGGATTCCGCCACAACCGGCGCGTGATGGTGCAGGGTTACCACGGCACGGGTAAGTCGACCCACGTCGAACAGGTGGCCGCGCGGCTCAACTGGCCGCTGATCCGCATCAACCTCGACGGCCACGTGAGCCGCATCGATCTCGTCGGCCGCGATGCGATCGTGGTCAAGGACGGCCGGCAGGTCACGGAATTCCGTGAAGGCCTGCTGCCCTGGGCACTGCAGCGACCGATCGCGCTCGTGTTCGACGAGTACGATGCGGGCCGCCCGGACGTGATGTTCGTGATCCAGCGCGTGCTCGAGGCCAGCGGCAAGCTGACGCTGCTCGACCAGAACCGCATCATCAGCCCGCACCCGTTCTTCCGCCTGTTTGCGACCAGCAACACGATCGGTCTCGGCGACACCAGCGGCCTGTACCACGGCACGCAACAGATCAACCAGGGCCAGATGGACCGCTGGTCGATCGTCACCACGCTCAATTACCTCGACCACGACGCCGAAGCGGCGATCGTGCTGGCCAAGACGCCCGCCTACGACACGACCGAGGGGCGGCGCACGATCATGGCCATGGTCCGCGTGGCCGACATGACGCGCAACGGCTTCATGAACGGCGACATCTCCACCGTGATGAGTCCGCGCACGGTGATCGCCTGGGCCGAGAACGCGCAGATCTTCGGCGACATCGGCCTCGCGTTCCGCGTCACCTTCCTCAACAAGTGCGACGAACTCGAGCGGCCGACCGTCGCCGAGTTCTACCAGCGAGCGTTCGCCGCCGAATTGCCGGAGGCGATCACCCGCGTGAAGGTCGTTTGAGCAACCGGCCACACCAGGCGCCGCTCGCTCCCGCAGAACGCGGCGAGCGTGCGCTGGTGCAGGCCACGCGTGCGCTGGCGGGAGCGAAAGAGCTCGACGTCACGTTCGGGCCGAGCCTGCCCGGCCAGGCCTCGAACTCGGTGCGACTGCCGCCGGTGAAATGGCCTCTCACCGCAGCTGATGCGGCCCGCGTTCGTGGTCATGCCGATCACCTGGCGCTGCGCAGCGCGTATCACGACCCGGTGCTGCATGCCCGGTTCCGGCCCACCGGCTACCGCGCGCGGGAAATCTTCGATGCGGTCGAAGACATGCGCTGCCAGTCGCTGGGCAGCAATGTCCTGGCAGGTGTCGCGCAGAACCTCACCGCTGCGCTGGTCGAGCAGTTGACGCGCAAGACGGGCTCGACGCCGTTCGGCGCGCGCCCTTCACCGATGGCGCAGGCCCTGGCCCTGCTGGTTCGCGAGAAGCTCACGGGCCTGCCGCCGCCGCCCGCGGCAGCCGAACTCATGCTGCGCTGGCGGGACGACCTGCGTAAGCGTGCCGAGGCTGGCCTCGAGATGCTCGCGGCAAGCGTCGATGACCAGCAGCGCTACGCATTTGCAGTCCACGACCTGGTCGAGGACCTCGACCTGGGCCACGAACTCGGTGCGGCAGCGGAACGGCGCAAGTCTGCGGTCAAGACGATCGAGGCCGTCCTTCCCGGCGACGAATCCGCCACCGACCCACTTGGGGCGGTCAAGAAGCAGACTGGCGCAATGGAGCAGGACGCGCCGGAACTCAACGCGGGCGAAGTCGTGGGATCGCGACTCGACGCGAAGGACGAGCCCGGGCGCAAACCGGAAGCCGAGCCCGCGGGCGAGCGCATGCAGCGCGAGCCGATGCACGACGACTCCGATCACCCGAACCGTCATTACCGCGTCTTCACCACGGCGCACGATGAGATCGTGGGCGCGACGGAGTTGTGCACGGAGGACGAGGTCGGCCAGTTGCGCGGCAACCTCGACCGCGAATCGCGCGCGTTGCAGCCAGCCGTGGCGCGGCTCGCCATCAAGCTCGAACGCCTGCTGCTCGCCCGGCAGACGCGGCGCTGGCAGTTCGACCTGGAGGAGGGCACGCTCGACCCGGCCCGCCTCGCGCGCGTCGTCACCGACCCGCTGGCACCGCTCGCGTTTCGCGAAGAATCAGACACCGATTTCAAGGACACGGTCGTCACCGTCCTGCTCGACAACTCGGGCTCGATGCGCGGCCGGCCCATCATGGTGGCGGCACTCTGTGCCGACGTCCTCGCGCGCACGCTCGAGCGCTGCGGCGTCAAGGTCGAAATCCTCGGGTTCACTACGCAGAAGTGGAGCGGCGGGCAGTCGCGCGAGGACTGGCTGAAAGCCGGCCGTCCTTCCGCTCCGGGTCGCCTCACGGACCTGCGTTACATCGTCTACAAGCCGGCGGATGTGCCGTATCGCCGCGCCCGCCGGCACCTCGGCGTGATGCTCAAGGAAGACCTGCTCAAGGACAACGTCGATGGCGAGGCCCTGCTCTGGGCACACGAGCGCCTCCTGCGCCGCAACGAGCAGCGCCGGATCCTGATGGCGATTTCGGACGGCGTGCCGTTGTGCGAGGCGACGCTCTCGGCGAATCCAGGCGGATACCTGGAGCAGCATCTGCGCAACGTCGTGAAGTGGATCGAGACCCGCTCGGCCGTGGAACTGGTTGCGATCGGCATCGGTCACGACGTGACGGACTTCTACCAGCGGGCTGTTGCGATTGCCGATGTCGAGCAGCTCGGCAACGCGATGATCGAGCAGCTCGCCGATCTCTTCATTGCGCCGGGCATGAAGTTGCAGGCCCGGGCGAGGAAAACGGCATGACCACCATTCACCGCGGCTCCTGCCTCTGTGGCGAGACCGCATTCGATGTGCACGGTCCGTTGCGCGACTCGATCGCCTGCCACTGCACGCAGTGCCGCAAGCAGACCGGGCACTATCTGTCCGCGACCAGCGCGGCGACGAGCGATTTCAAGCTGGTGCGCGGCTCACAGGTGCGCTGGTATCGAGCGTCGAACACCGCACGACGGGCATTCTGCTCGAAATGCGGGTCGACGCTGTTCTGGCAGGCGGATGCACAGCCGGAGCGGATTTCAATCGCCACCGGCCTGTTCGACGGGCCCACCGGCCTGGTCACCGAAGGCCACATCTTCTGCGCCGACAAGGGCGACTATTACGTGATCCCCGACGAGGGATATCAGCGCGCGGGCTGGCAATGACCACTTGCCGCTGCGTGTCCACACCATGATTCCGCACACCATGAAAGCAGTCCTGCTCAAGGGCCACGGTGGCCTCGAGCAGCTCGAGTACCGCGACGACGTTCCTGTGCCAACGCCCGCGGCGGGCGAGGTGCTGGTGCAGGTCGGCGCTGCAGCCGTCAACAACACGGACATCAATACGCGGATTGGCTGGTATTCAAAGTCGGTGACGACGGCGACCGCGGATTCCGTGGCGCAGACGGCGCGCGAGGCAACGGACGGCGGCTGGGCCGGTAACCCGTTCGTTTTTCCGCGCATCCAGGGCACCGACGTGTGCGGTCGGATCGTCGCCGTCGGCGCGGGCGTCGCCGCGGCAAGGATCGGCCAGCGCGTGATCGTCGATCCGGTACTGCGCCCGGCCGACGGGTCGTTGCAAGGCGTCGGTTATGTCGGACTGGAACGCGACGGCGGGTTTGCCGAGTTCGTCACCGTGCCAGCGAACAACGCATGCCTGGTCGAGAGCGCATTGACGGACGTCGAACTGGCCTCGTTCCCGTGCGCCTACGGCACGGCCGAGAATCTCCTCACCCGCGCGGACGTCGCCCAGGGTGAAACCGTGCTCGTGACGGGAGCCTCGGGCGGGGTCGGTTCCGCGGTCGTGCAACTGGCTCGGCTGCGCGGGGCTCGCGTCATCGCCGTGACGACGTACGACAAGGCACGGGATGTCGTCGCTCTTGGCGCACAGCAGACGGTAGAGCGCGGCGCGAACCTCGTCCACGCGCTCGGCCGCGAATCGGTGGACGTGGTCGTCGATGTGGTCGGTGGTGCGGCATTCGCCGACCTGCTGGACGTGCTGAAGCGAGGCGGACGCTATGCCGTCGCAGGAGCGATCGCCGGGCCCGTCGTGCCGCTCGATCTGCGCACGCTCTATCTCAAGGACCTGCGGCTGCTGGGTTGCACGGTGACGACACCAGCGGTGTTCGCTCGCCTGGTGGACCTGATCCAGCAGGGTGCGCTGCAACCGGTGGTCCGTGCCGTTTACCCGCTCGCAGACATCGCCGTGGCGCAATCCGACTTCCTCGGCAAGGCGCAGACAGGCAAGATCGTGCTGGTGCCCTGAGCCGGAGAACCGTTTGCGCAACAAGATCGACCTGCGGAAGCTGCCGCCCTTGAATGCCCTGAAGGGCTTCGAGGCCACGACGCGCCGCGAAAGCGTGCGCGAGGCGGCCGAAGAACTGTGCCTGACGCACCCGGCGGTGAGCTACCAGATCCAGGTGCTCGAGCAGGACCTCGGCGTGCCGCTGTTCTCCCGCACCGGACGTTCGCTGGTGCCGACCGCCGAGGGCCGGTTGCTCTACAAGCACGTGCGAACCGCGCTCGAGATGCTGATCGAGGGCGCCGAGACCGTTCGCCGCACGCGTGCAGGCACCCCGCTACGGGTGCAGACCTACGTGACTGCTTCGATCCGCTGGCTGGCACGCAAGCTGCCCGATTTCGTGGCACGTCATCCGGACGTTCGGTTGCAACTCAGCACCTGCGCATTCGAGTGGGACTTCGACGAATCGAGCGCCGACGTCGGGCTCGTCTACTGCCCGGAGGTGCCGGGCCCGGAATACCGCTGGGTGCCACTGTTCGAATACACGCTGAAACCGGTGTGCAGTCCGGCACTCGCGGCCAGGCTCGGTCCGGCGCCGACGGCGGCGCAACTGCTCGATCTCCCGCTGGTCGAGATTTACTCGGAACAGCACAACTGGGACATCTGGTTCGAAACGGCGCAGCTGCAGTACGCGACACGGCCCGCGATCGTCGTCGACACGCTCGCCGTGGCGCTCGAGATCGCGTTGGAGGGCCGCGGGGTTGCGCTGGTGAATGGGCCCTACGCCGAGGACGACCTGGCAGCCGGCCGCCTGGTGCAACCCGTGCAACACCAGGTGACATGCCCGGGCGCCTGGGGCGTGATCTGCCGCCAGGACGCCTACGCCATCGACCGGGTGAAGGTCTTCATGGACTGGCTCGGCGGCCTGGCCACGCCGATCCCGCCGGTCCAGCCGGTCTAGCCGCTCCTCAGCGCGCCAGCTCCTGCGGGTAGAGCCGCTCCCACATCGCGCACTGGTGCGCGGCGGAGGCGTCGAACATCCCGACGGCACCCGGCTTGAGCTTGAGCGCCTGTCGCGACCGGTCAAAGGGCTTCCACTCCGGCAAGCCGGCACCCGCCGGACGACCCGTGTGAACGAAGCTGCTCCAGTACGCGACCATCTGCTTCGAGAGTTCCTGCTGCGGCGCTGCGAGCGGCGGGCCGTCGAGCACGCTGGTGTTCGAGAAACCAGGGAACTGATAAGGCATCTCGGACGTGTGCACGGCCCCCAGTTCGAAGCCGGGATCCTTCATGACGGGCGGCGCCGCGTCATCGGCAAATTCGTACTGGTACACCGGTACGAAGCGCGACGCGAGCCAGGCTGTACGCAGGAACAGGCAGCTGTTGAGACCGCCGGACGGCATGAAGTCCGACATGGCAGTGCCGAGCGCAGTCGGCACGGACGAATAGCGATCGGCCGGGTACGCCGCCAGCACGGTGTCGGCGTTGTCGCCGTACAGCGCACGCAGTCGATCCTGGTAGTTGTCGAGCGTGATCCTGGCGCCGGCTTCGACTTCGTAACCGACGTAGAGACGCATCTCGTGGCTGGCGCCGCCGTTCAGGATCGGCACACGCACGAAATTTCCGCTGGCCAGTGCTTCCGCACCCTGGCCGCGGCACCGTGCCATTGCCGTAGATCGGCGCGAAGGCGCGGTAATCGGCGCCGGCGACCACCGTGCCGGCATCGACGAGTTCCTTCACGGGCTTGCTGCGCAGGCACTTCAGCGCCGTCTGCGGGTCGTCGCAACCCACGCGATGCGCGACCGCGAGACCCGTCTTCGACGCCTTCGTCGACGCTGCGCATGTCGAACGCGCAGCCGGCACTCTGGATGATCGCCTTGTGGAACAGGCCCGACGTGCGTTCCGGCGAGATCAGATGCATGCAGACGCTGGCGGCACCGGCCGAGACGCCACCGATCGTCACGTTGCCGGGGTCGCCGCCGAAGGCCGCGATGTTGCGCTGGACCCAGCGCAGTGCGGCACGCTGGTCTTCGAGCGCATAGCCGCCGTTGGCTTCGCGGCCGAACGCCGGATGCGCCATGAAGCCGAGCGGACCGAGCCGGTAATTGACCGAAACGACGACCATGTCGCCTTCGCGCGCGAGGAAGTCGATCGGATAGAGCCGGGTCGAGCCGCCGACGAAGGCGCCGCCGTAGAACCAGACCAGCACTGGACGCGCACCCTGGTGGGGTGCCGTGGGCACGGCGACGTTGAGGTGCAGGCAGTCCTCGACATTGCTTTCCTCGGTGAGGTTGAAACGTCGGGCCTGTGGGCAAGCATCACGGATCGCCGTGGCGTCCAGCACACCTTGCCAGGGTTCGACCGGGGCAGGGGGCTCGAAGCGCAACTCGTCAACGGGCGGCGCGGCGAAAGGAATGCCCTTGAATTCGCGCACGCCGTGGCCGGCACACGCCCTGGACTTTGCCTTCCGCGGTCTGCACGAGCAGCGTCGCGTTGCCGGCCGTGACCGTTGCCTGCGCTGGCGTCAGGAAGACTGCTGCGCAGACGGTGCTGCCGAGGAGCGCGCACAACATGCGCCGTGCCGTGAATCGAGCCATGAATGTCACCCCCGCCAGAATTTCAGCCTGACCTGCGTCGTTGCCGGTCAGCCGCGTGTCTTCCGGCGCAGCGAGTCCCAGCTGGCGTCGCCGGTCCAGCCGCCGTCGACGGGCAGGCTGACGCCGTTGACGAATGCGCTGCTCTGGCTGTCGGCGAGAAACGCGATGGCCGCGGCGACGTCGGCCGGACGCGCAAAGCGGGCCATCGGCACGCGGTCGATGATGTCGTCGTCGGTGTAGGCGCCGCTGCCCATGTCCTTGATGTCCATCTCGGTCTTGATCCAGCCGGGACACACGGCGTTGACGCGAACGCCGCGGCCGCCCCATTCACCGGCCAGCGTGCGCGTGAGACCGATCAGGCCGTGCTTGGAGGCGTTGTACGCCGCACGATGAATCACACCGCCCAGCCCCGCGACGGATGCCACGTTGACGATGCTGCCTGACCGCCGCCCGAGCATCTGCCGCCCGAAGTGCCTGCAGAGCAGGAACGGCCCGAGCAGGTTCACGTTCATCACGCGCTGCCACTGTTCGGCGGTAGTGTCCTCCGCCGGCTGGATCATGCTGATGCCCGCGTTGTTGACGAGCACGTCCGCGGCGCCATGCGCCTGGGCCACCCGGGTCGCGAGCGATTCGACGAAGGACTCGGACGAAACGTCGCCCACCATGCCCTCGACCTTGCCGCCCCCGGCCTGCAGACAGGCCATGGGACCGTCCAGCGATTGCACGTCCGTCATCACTACGCGGTAGCCGAGCGTCGCCAGGAGCTGCGACGTGGCGAAACCGACACCCTGCGCCGCGCCGGTCACGACGGCCACTTTCATGCTCATGCCTGGTCACCTGTTCGACCCCGCACGATGGCGCAGGGCAGGGCCTGATTCTGCCGCAAGCCCGTGCTTCCTGAACGGACAAATTCATTCCATGGCGGAACGAGACGATGCAGCTACACTCGTCGCTCCGACGGGGGAGCCGGAGAGACATGCAGCAGAATTCGCCATTGCCCGGGCGTGCGCCGGCCGCGCTCGTGGTCATGCTGTCGCTCGCGCTGATGATCAACTACATCGACCGCGGCGCGATCGCCACCGCCGCCCCGTTGCTGCAGGACGAACTCAAGCTGTCGCCGAGCGAGATCGGCTGGGTACTCGCCGTTTTCTACTGGGCGTACGCGCCGCTGCAGCCGGTCATGGGCTGGCTGGCCGATCGCATCGGGCCGGCCATCATCCTCGCCGGCGGATTCGCGCTCTGGAGTCTCGCCACGGCCGCCACCGGCCTCGTCTGGGGACTGGCCTCGCTCGTCGTGCTGCGCCTGCTGATGGGCGCCGGCGAGGCCACGTTCTACCCCAGTGCGCTGAGCCTGCTGGTCCGCAACGTGCCGCCGACGCAAAGGGCGCTCGCCACGGCCACAATGCAGTTCGGCGCCGTGCTGGGCCCGGCCATCGGCACGCTGCTGGGCGGCATGATCATGCTGCACTTCGGCTGGCGCACGATGTTCGTCGTGATGGGGTGCGCCTCACTGACCTGGCTGTTCTTCTGGCGTCGCCGCATGCAGGCCGAGCGGGCGAGTCAGGCGGCCTCCGCCGTGACGACTGGTGCCGCTGAGACGGATGACAACCCATCGTACGGCGTCATCCTGCGCCAGCGCGCGCTGTGGGGCGGCATGCTGGGCACGTTCTGCAGCAACTACGCGTTCTACTTCGTGTTCTCGTGGCTGCCGCTGTACCTCGTCAGGGAGCGCGGGCTGACGCTCGAGATGATGACCTACGCCACGACGGCATTCTTCATCGCGGACGGCGCCAGCATCCTGCTCGTCGGCTACATGCTCGATCGCTGGGTCAAGCGTGGCGCCAGCTTCAACCGCGCGTACAAGACGGCGCTGGCGATGAGCTGCGCAGGCGTGGGTCTTTGCCTCATCGGCAGCACGCTCGTGACGGGGCTCGTCGCCGCGTCCTTGATCCTGCTGCTGACTGGCGTGATGGACGGCTTCAACAGCCCGTCGAACCCTTCGGTCACCCAGACCTTCGCCGGCCCCCGCGCCACGGGGCGCTGGATGGGAATCCAGAACGCCGTCGGCAATGTCGCGGGAATGACAGCCCCTGTCGTCACGGGATATCTGGTGGAAAGCACCGGCCATTACACTTCGGCGTCGATCGTGTCGGGCGTGGTCGCCCTGTGCGGCCTGTTCGCCTGGCTGGTGGTCGTGCCCGAAGTAAAGCCGATCGACTGGAAGGCCGAGCAGCAGCGCCTGTACCCCGTCACAGCCGCCGGCTGAAGGCCGGGTCAACGCCAGACACTGCATCGAGACGAGCATGCGCAAGATCACCGAACCGGCACGCGAGATCGACGTGGTCCACGAGACCGACGTGCTCGTGGTGGGCAGTGGTCCCGGTGGCCTGGCCGCGGCGCTCGCGTCGGCCCGTGCCGGCGCCAAGACCACGCTGGTCGAACGGTACGGCTGTTTCGGGGGCAACATCACGCAGGTGGGCGTCGAGGGCTTCGCCTGGTACCGCCACGAAGCGACGATCGACAGCGAGGGCATCGGCCCGGAGTTCGAGAGCCGTGCCAAAGCCATGGGCGCTGCCAGCCCTGAGCCGCAATCGCTTAGCCACGCGCTCGATGCAGAGATGTTCAAGTACGTCGCGGACGTGCTGGTGCAGGAAGCCGGCATCGAACCGATGCTGCACCGGAGCTTCGTCGCGCCGATCGTCGAGGCCGGCGAGATCCGCGGCATCATCACCGAGAGCAAGGCCGGCCGCGAGGCCATCCTGGCCAGGCGGGTGATCGACGGCACCGGCGATGCCGATGTCGCGACCCGCGCAGGCGCGAAGGTGCGCAAGACGCCGCGTGAAGAAATGATGTCCGTGTCGGTCATGTTCTCCATGACCGGCGTCAACAAGCAGCGTTTCATCGATGCGGTGAAGGCCGATCCGCAGACCTACAACGACTGGAAGGGCGGCGGCGAGTGGCAGATCGAGACCACCGGCAAGGAAGACGAGATGTTCTCGCCGTTCCTGCGCAAGCCGTTCAAGCAGGCGGTCAAGGCGGGCGTGATCCCGGCGTCCCTCGCAACCATCGCGGGCACCTGGGGTGCCGTGAGCGATCAAGGCGACCTGACCTACCTGAACCTGATCCATCTCGCGGCCGACGGCACCGAGCCGGCAGACCTGACGCGTGGCGAAATGGAAGGCCGGCGGCAGGCGGTACACGCGGTCGAGGCGCTGAAGCATTTCATGCCCGGCTGCGAGGGCGCCAAGCTGCGCAATTTCGGCATGACGCTCGGCATCCGCGACACACGCAAGATCGACGCCCTCTACAACATGACCGCCGCCGACGTGCGCGAACAGGGTCGATTCGACGATTCGATCGGCATCTTCCCGGAATTCATCGACGGCTACGGCCTGCTGATCCTGCCGACCACGGGCCGGTACTTCCACGTTCCCTACCGTTCACTGGTGCCGCAGGGCGTGCAGGGCCTGCTGGTCGCGGGCCGCAGCATCGGCGGCGACAAGGTGTCGCACGCGGCCGTCCGCAACATGATGTGCTGCGCCGTGAGCGGGCAGGGCGCAGGCGTTGCGGCTGCCGTCTCGCTGCAGCACAACCAGCCGTTCGACCGCATCGACATTGGCAAGGTCCAGGCGGAACTGCGAAGGCAGGGTGCACGGCTTGCCTGAGCGCCGCCACGCAGCGACGATGGCGATCCCATGAGCAAGCGTCAGTACGATTTCGTCATCGTCGGCGGCGGGTCCGCCGGATCCGCGCTGGCCAGCCGGCTGAGCGCCGATCCGGGCACGTCGGTGCTGGTGCTCGAGGCCGGCCATTCCGATTTCATCTGGGACCCGCTGATCCACATGCCGGCCGCGCTGTCGATGCCGATCGGCAATCCACGCTATGACTGGACGTATTCGAGCGAGCCCGAGCCGCACATGAACGGTCGCCGCGTCTATCACGCGCGCGGCAAGGTACTTGGCGGTTCGAGCAGCATCAACGGCATGATCTTCCAGCGTGGCAATCCCGCTCGACTTCGAGCGCTGGGCGGCCGATCCGGGCATGCAGTCGTGGAGCTATGCGCACTGCCTGCCGTACTTCAAGCGCATGGAAACCTGCACCGCAGGCGCCGACGAATGGCGCGGTGGCGAAGGCCCGCTGGTGCTCGAGCGCGGTCCGGCGACCAATCCGTTGTTCGATGCGTTCTTCCGCCGCAGCAGTACAGGCGGGTTATCCGCGCACCGACGACGTGAACGGTTATCGCCAGGAAGGCTTCGCCCGGTTCGACCGTAACGTCTACCGGGGCCGGCGCCAGAGCGCCGCCCGCGCCTACCTGCATCCCGTGATGCATCGGCCGAACCTCACCGTGCGCACCCTGGCCTTCGTCAAGCGCATTGTGTTCGAAGGCACGCGTGCGGTCGGCGTCGAATGCACGCATTACATGGACTTGCCGGCGACGATCACCGTGCCGCGGAGAGATCATCCTGTGCGGCGGTGCGATCAACACGCCGCAACTGCTGCAGTTGTCCGGCATCGGCCCGGCGAGCCCTGCTGCAGTCGCTGGGCATCCACACGGTCACGGATCTGCCCGGCGTCGGCGCCAACCTGCAGGACCACCTCGAGGTCTACGTGCAGTTCGCGTGCCGGCAACCGGTTGCCGTCAACCCGCACATTTCGTGGTTCCGCAAGCTGGGCGTGGGTGCCGAGTGGCTGTTCCAGCGCAGCGGCATCGGCGCCACCAATCACTTCGAGGGCGGCGGCTTCTGCCGCAGCAACGACGCAGTGGACTACCCGAACCTGATGTTCCACTTCCTGCCGATGGCGATCCGCTACGACGGCACGTCGCCGTCCGCGGGCCTCGGCTACCAGGTGCACGTCGGGCCGATGTATTCCGATGCGCGCGGCTCGGTGCAGATCCGCTCGAGCGATCCGCGGCAGCCGCCGGCGCTGCAGTTCAACTACCTGTCGACCGACCAGGACCGTCGCGAGTGGGTCGAGGCGATCCGTGTCGCGCGGCGCATTCTCAACCAGCCGGCGCTGGCGGAATTCAGCGGCGGCGAGATTTCGCCGGGACCTGGCGTGGAATCGGACGCAGAAATCCTCGACTGGGTGCGGCGCGACGCCGAAACGGCCCTGCACCCGACCTGCACCGCGAAGATGGGGACAGGAGCGGATGCAGTGCTCGATCCGGGCTCGATGCGGGTTCACGGTCTCGACGGCCTGCGCGTCGTCGATGCAAGCGCGTTCCCCTACGTGCCCAATGGCAACACCTATGCGCCGACGATGATGGTGGCGGAGAAGAGCGCCGACCTGATCCTCGGCAACACGCCGCTGCCGGCGGCAACGACACCCTTTTTCAGGCTGCGTGACGGCAGCCCTCTGTATCCTCCCGGGGATCCACGCAATTCGAGCGGAGCGAGTTCATGACGGCGATGGTGATCGACGGCAAGCAGATCGCGGAGCAGACCCGGGCAGAAGCCGCCGCGGGCGCCCTGGCGCTCAAGACGCGCACGGGAGTGGTTCCGCACCTCGCGGCCGTCCTGGTCGGCGAAGACCCCGCCAGCGCCGTCTACGTGCGCAACAAGCAGATCGCCTGCGAGAAGGCGGGCTTCAAGAGCACGCTGCACCGCCTGCCGGCGAGCACGGGCCAGGCCGAACTGCTGGCGCTGGTGCAGGCATTGAATGCGGACTCCGGCGTGCACGGCATCCTGGTGCAGCTGCCGCTGCCGAAGGGCATCGACACCACGCTGATCCTCGATGCGATCCTGCCCGCGAAGGACGTCGACGGCTTTCATCCTGAAAACGTCGGCCTGATGCAGCAGGGGCGGCCACGCTTCCTGCCGTGCACGCCCGCCGGCGTCATGCGGATGCTCAAGGTCTCCGGCGTCGAGACCGCCGGCAAGCACGCCGTGGTGATCGGCCGCAGCGACATCGTCGGCAAGCCGATGGCGGCATTGCTGGGACAGAAGGGTGCCGATGCGACGGTGACGCTCTGCCACAGCCGCACGCAGGACATCCGGGCTTTCTGCCGCGAAGCCGACATTCTCGTCGCCGCGCTCGGCATCCCGCAGTTCGTGAAGGGTGACTGGATCAAGCCTGGCGCCGTCGTCATCGACGTCGGCATCAACCGCGTCGGCGACAAGCTGGTGGGGGACGTCGATTACCTGCCGGCCGCACAGGTCGCTGCGGCGATCACGCCCGTGCCGGGCGGCGTCGGACCGATGACGATCGCGATGCTGCTCGCCAACACGCTGCAGGCAGCCATCAACCTCTCGGGCTTAGACAGCCGCTGAGGCGGCTTTCGCGAGCCGGAGGCTGCAGTTGCCTGGCTGCAGCCAGCGCCGTGGGACTGAGTCCTGCACCACCCGCAGCCGCGTGCGCGATGATCTGCGTGCGCATGCGCGGGTCCCAGAACTTCGTGATGTGCGCAGCAATTTCCTGCGGGGCCGCGTCGACGCCGGCCTCCGAGACGAAGAAATCGGCGATCTGGTTCGCCATCGTGACCAGGCTTTCGACGTTCATTGCACGACTTCCCGCGTCATTGCCGTGAGCGCGCCGCAGTCGTCGCGCCGCGCAACAGGCCGAGCTGCTGCTCGTTCTGCTCGTGGAAGCGGCGCTGCCAGTCGGAGGGCCGCTGCACCTTGACCGCCTGCACGGCCGTCACCTTGTATTCGGGACAGTTGGTCGCCCAGTCCGAGTTCTCGGTCGTGATGACGTTGGCGCCCGAGTCCGGGAAGTGGAACGTGGTGTAGACCACGCCCGGCTGCACGCGCTCGGTAACCGTCGCCCGCAGTACGGTCTCGCCAGCGCGGCTCGTGATGCCGACCCAGTCGCCGGTGCCGATGCCACGGTCCTCCGCGTCCTGCGGATGAATCTCGAGCACATCCTCTTCATACCACTGACTGTTGGCCGTGCGACGTGTCTGCGCGCCCACGTTGTACTGCGTGAGCACGCGGCCCGTCGTCAGGATCAGCGGGAAGCGCACGTTCACGCGCTCGCTGGTCGGCACGTACTCGGTGACGTAGAAGCGGCCCTTGCCGCGGACGAACTCGCCGATGTGCATGGTCGGCGTGCCTTCGGGCGCAGCGTCGTTGCAGGGCCACTGGATGCTGCCGAGACGGTCGAGCTTCGCGTACGAGACGCCGGTGAACGTGGGGGTGAGGCGCGCGATCTCGTCCATGATCTCGGACGGGTGCGAGTAGTTCATCTCGTAACCCAGCGCGCGGGCGAAGCCGACGGTGGCTTCCCAGTCCGCCAGCCCGGCGAGCGGCTGCATCACCTTGCGCACGCGCGAGATGCGGCGTTCCGCGTTGGTGAACGTGCCGTCCTTTTCCAGGAACGACGAGCCCGGGAAGAACACGTGCGCGTACTTCGCCGTTTCGTTCAGGAACAGGTCCTGCACGACCAGGCATTCGAGCGCGGAGAGCGCGGCAGTGACGTGCTGCGTGTTCGGGTCGGACTGCGCCATGTCCTCGCCCTGCACGTACAGCGCCTTGAAACTGCCATCGAGCGCGGCTTCGAACATGTTCGGAATGCGCAGGCCCGGCTCGGCCTCGAGCTGTACGCCCCATTCCGCGCCGAACAGCGCGCGTGTGGTCGCGTCCGACACGTGCCGGTAACCGGCTAGTTCGTGCGGGAACGAACCCATGTCGCACGAACCCTGCACATTGTTCTGGCCGCGCAGCGGATTCACGCCCACGCCTTCGCGGCCGATGTTGCCTGTGGCCATCGCGAGGTTGGCGATGCCCAGCACCATCGTGCTGCCCTGGCTGTGCTCGGTCACGCCCAGTCCATAGTAGATCGCCCCGTTGCCGCCGGTCGCATAGAGGCGGGCGGCGCCACGCACCAGTTCAGCCGGGACGCCCGTGACCTCGGCCAGTGCTTCCGGCGAGTTCTTCGGCTGCGACACGAAGTCGCGCCATTTCTGGTATGCAGCGGGCTCACAGCGCTCGGCGACATACGCCTCGTTGACGAGGCCTTCGGTGACGACGACGTGCGCGACCGAGTTGATCAGCGCGACGTTGGTGCCGGGTCGCAGCGGCAGGTGGAAGTCGGCGTTGATGTGCGGCGAGTGCACGAGGTCGATGGCACGCGGGTCGGCGACGATGAGCTTCGCGCCTTCACGCAGCCGCCGCTTCATGCGCGACGCGAACACCGGATGGCCATCGGTCGGGTTGGCGCCGATGACGAAGATCACGTCGCTCTTCATCACCGAATCGAACGCCTGGGTACCCGCGGATTCGCCGAGGGTGTGCTTCAAGCCGTACCCGGTGGGGGAGTGGCAGACGCGTGCGCAGGTGTCGACGTTGTTCGTGCCGAGTGCCGCGCGCACGAGCTTCTGCACCAGGAATGCTTCCTCGTTGGTGCAGCGGGAGGAGGTGATGCCGCCGACGGACTCGCGTCCGTGCCGGGCCTGGATGCGACGGAATTCGGATGCGGCGTACCTGAACGCTTCGTCCCAGCTGACGGGCTGCCAGGGATCGGTGATCTGCTTGCGGATCATCGGCGTGGTGATGCGATCCGCATGCGTGGCGTAGCCGTAGGCGAACCGGCCCTTGACGCAGGCGTGGCCGCGATTCGCCTTGCCGTCGCGGCTCGGCACCATACGCACCACTTGCTCACCCTTGACTTCGGCTTCGAACGAGCAGCCGACGCCGCAATAGGCGCAGGTGGTCGTGACCGCCCTCTCCGGCCGACCGATGAGCGCGAGCGGCTTCTCGCTGAGCGCCGCCGTCGGGCACGACTCGACACAGGCGCCGCACGAGACGCACTCGGAATCGAGGAACGGCTCGTCCTGGCTCGCGACCACGCGCGAGGCGAAGCCGCGGCCTTCGATCGTCAGCGCGAACGTGCCCTGGACCTCGTCGCAGGCGCGCACGCAGCGTGAGCAGGCGATGCAGAGCGATGGCTCGAACTGGAAATACGGGTTGCTGTCATCGCACGGAGCGTCCCGGTGGTTCGCACCGTCGAAGCCGTACGGGCTCGTCGTCACGCCCAGGTCCGCGGCGACGCCCTGCAGCTCGCAGTGGGTGTCGGCTGGACAGCCCTTGCAGTTGAGTGGGTGGTCGGAGACGTAGAGCTCGACGACGCCCTTGCGCAACTGACGCAGCTTGTCGCTCTCGGTCTTCACCTTCATGCCGGGCGCGACCAGTGTCGTGCAGGACGCGGGATAGCCGCGCTGACCCTCGACCTCGACCAGGCAGACGCGGCAGGAACCGAATGCCTTCAGCGTATCGGTGGCGCAGAGCTTGGGGATTGCGCCGCCTGCCACGGCTGCGGCACGCATGATCGACGTGCCCGCCGGCACGGTGACCTCGGCGCCGTCGATCGACAGCGTGACCGACTCGCCCTGGGCCGCCGGTGTGCCGGCGTCCGTTCCATTGATCGCAAACATCCAGTGCTCCTCGTGCCTCAGCGGTCGCGAGAAAAATCGCCGGGAAAATGCTTCACCGCGCTCATGACCGGGAACGGTGTCATACCGCCCAGGCCGCACAGCGAGCCGTGCTGCATGGTCTCGCAGAGGTCCTCCAGCTGGGCAAGGTTCGCCTGCTTCTCGCTACCCTGCAGGATGCGGTCGATGACCTCCACGCCGCGGGTCGAACCGATGCGGCAGGGCGTGCACTTGCCGCAGGACTCGATCGCGCAGAACTCCATCGCATAGCGCGCCATGCGGGCCATGTCGACGGTGTCGTCGAAGGCGACGATGCCGCCGTGCCCCACCAGCGCGCCGATCGCCGTGAACGCCTCGTAGTCAAGCGGGGTGTCGAACTGCGATTCGGGCAGGTACGCGCCGAGTGGGCCGCCGACCTGCACGGCACGGATCGGACGGCCGCTGGCCGAACCACCGCCGAAGTCGTAGAGCAGTTCGCGCAGCGTGACGCCGAAGGCTTTCTCGACCAGGCCGCCGCGCTTCAGGTTGCCCGCCAGCTGGATGGGAAGCGTACCGCGCGAGCGACCCATGCCGAAGTCGCGGTAGTACGCCGCGCCGCGCTCGAGAATGATCGGCACCGAGCCGAGCGAGATGACGTTGTTGATGATGGTCGGCTGGCCGAACAGCCCCTTGATCGCCGGCAGGGGCGGGCGGTAGCGAACCTCGGCGCGCTTGCCCTCGAGGCTTTCGAGCAATGCGGTTTCTTCGCCGCAGATGTAGGCGCCGGCACCCATCCGTACTTCAAGGTCGAAGGCCTTGCCGCTGCCGCAGACGCCGGGGCCGAGATAGCCGCGCGCCCGTGCTGCTGCGATGGCTTCGCGCAGGGCATGACCCGCGTGCGGGTATTCGCAACGCAGGTAGATGTAACCCTTCGTCGCTCCCACCGCGATACCGGCGATCGTCATGCCTTCGATCAGGCAGAGCGGGTCACCTTCCATCAGCATGCGATCCGAGAACGTGCCGGAGTCGCCTTCGTCCGCATTGCAGACGACGTACTTCTGCGGCGAGTGCTGTTCGAGCACCGTGCGCCACTTGATGCCGGTCGGAAACGCGGCGCCGCCGCGCCCGCGCAGGCCGGACTCCAGCACTTCGTGCACGATTTCGGCGCCCGTCATGCCGAGAGCGCGCTTCAGTCCAGCGAACCCGCCATGCGCGACGTAATCGTCGACGCTGACGGGATCGATGACGCCGACGCGCGCGAACGTCAGGCGCTCCTGCCGCGCGAACCAGGGCAGGTCTTCGACGCGTCCCAGTCGCAGCGGATGCGGTGCTGCGTCGAACAAGCCTGCCTGCACGAGTCCGGGGACGTCGTCGGCCGTGACCGGGCCATAGGCAATGCGCTGGCCGCCCGCATCTTCGACTTCGACCAGCGGCTCGAGCCAGACCATGCCACGCGAACCCACGCGTGTGAGCTTGATCGAAGTGCCTTTCGCGGCAGCCGCGACCTGCAGCGCTGCCGTGGTTTCATCGGCGCCCAGGGCCTGGGCGGCGGCATCGCGGGAGATGTAGATGCGCACGGTCATCAGCGGTTCCGCCAGTCGGCCAGGATTGCCGCAAGTCGTTCCGGCGTCACTCGACCGTACAGTTTTTCATCCACCATCACTGTCGGAGCTGCCGCGCAGTTGCCGAGGCAATAGGCCGCTTCCAGAGTAAACAGGCCGTCCGCGCTCGTGCCGCCGTAGTCGACGCCGAGTTCGTGCCTGGCGTGCTGCTCGGTTTTCTCGCAGTGCATGGCCTGGCACGCCTCGGCGCGGCAAACGTGCACGACGTGGCGGCCCGGTTCGTGCTGCCGGAAGTAGTGATAGAAACTGACGACGCCGTGGACTTCGGCGCGCGACAGGTTGAGGACCTTGGCGACGCGCGCCACGTGCTCTGCGCTGATGTACCCGACCGTGTCCTGCACGGCGTGCAGTATCGGCAGCAAGGGGCCTTCCATCCCGGCGTGTTCCGCCAGGATGCGCTCGAGTGTCGAGTCGTTGTCGAGCTCAGTCGCGGCCATGCACCAGATTCCCCCGCGCCGCCGAGGGGCGACCGTCGGCCGATGGTAAGGCCTGCAGAATCAGAGAGCTACAGGACGGCGACGCAAATTGCACCGGCCGCTGGATGACGCGGGGTCATCACATTTCGGCATGGGTCCTGACGGCTCAGAGCCTGGCGCTCGGGCGCAGCGCCACTCGCTCACGCCAGTCGGCCAGGTGCTTAAGCCCCGCATCGGCAGGACGGAATTTCACCAGGCGCGCAAATTCGAGGCCGCAGAACGCGGTGATGTCCGCAATCGTGAACCGATTGCCGGCCATCCAGGGCCGCTTGGACAGCAATTCGTCGAAAACGGCGGCGGCCGCAACCATGCGCCTGCCCTGTTCAGCCGCGTAATCCGCGAACTGCGGGTTCTCGAGCGGCAGCAGTCCCGGGTGGGTGTGACGCACGTGGTTGGCGACGGCCGCGAGCAGCGTCAATTCGACCTGGCGGTCCGCCATCTCGATGAAGGCCCGCTCCTCGGCGTCGACACCCATCAGGTTGGGTTCCGGGTACAGGCTCTCGAGGTAGCTGCAGATGGCACGTGACTCCGCGAGGAAGCGGCCGTCGTCGAGTTCCAGCACCGGCACGCGCGCGATCGGATTCATGGCCGTGAACTTCGCGCTGCGATGCTCGCCCGCGTTGAGGTCGTAGTTCTGCCGCTCGATGTGCGTGATGCCTTTCTCGAGCAGGAACATGTTGACACGGCGCGGATTCGGCGCGCCGATCGAGGTGTGCAGCTTCATTGATCCGGTCTCCCTTCTTGCCTGCTACTTCGCGCCTGGCGCCCCAGGGTCCATGCCCTTGCCGGTGCCCGTGACGACCATCTTGCGGGCCTCCTCGACGAACTGGCGCGCCTTGTCGCTGTTGTCTTCGTTTCCGGTCAGCTTCGACGGCGGCATCAGGATGCCTTTCTGCACCGCAGGACGTTGACGGATCTGCTCCACCCAGCGCGTGAGATGCGGCAAGTCGGCGAACGGCACACCGGACCATTTCGACGTGCGCACCCACGCCCAGTTCGCGATGTCGGCGATCGAATAGTCGCCGGCAAGGTACTCATGATTGGCGAGGTGGCCGTCGAGTACCGTGAACAGCCGTTTCACTTCGGCCTGGTAGCGGTCGATCGCGGGCTGGATCTTCTCGGGGAAGTAGCGGAAGAAGACGTTCGCCTGGCCCATCATCGGACCGACGCCGCCCATCTGGAACATCAGCCACTGCATGACGAGCGAGCGGCCCCTGGCGTCAGTGGGCATGAGCTTGCCAGTCTTCTCCGCCAGGTAGATCAGGATCGCGCCCGATTCGAACACTGCGAAATCATCCGCCGCGTGATCGACGATGGCGGGAATGCGACCGTTCGGATTGATCTGCAGGAACCACGGCTCCCGCTGCTCGCCTTTGGAAAAATCGATCACGCGCATCTGGTAGGGAAGCGCGAGTTCTTCGAGCGCGATGGAGACTTTGTGGCCGTTGGGGGTCGCGGCCGTGAACAATTCGATCATGGAAGGCTCCGGCGGCCGTCGGTCCGACGGCTGCGCCGAAGCTTAGATCATCGCGCGCGTGCGGTCATGGGTTGCTCTCCGCCGCGGGCGATTGCGCGCCTTGGAGCGCCAAGAGGGCGCGTTCGAGGAAGACGACGTCGCCGCTGATGTTAGCGCGCGCCGAAAACACATCCGAATACTGATAGCGCAATTCCGCCTGAATCCCCGCGTCGGTCCGCAGCGCGGCAGCCGTCGCCTCTATCGCATCGGAGGCGACTTTCAGCTCACAGTCCGGCATGAAGCCGACTATCTCCTGCGCGTCATTGCGGACATCGCTGCACCCCTCGCGCAGTGCCTTCTGGAGGTTGAGCGGGATTATGGTGCGCACGCGATGCCGATAGGCGGAATCGGACACCGACTCGAAGACCAGGCGCGCCGTGTCCCCGGCATAGTAATCCATAACGCCGCTTTCGAGCGCGGCGCGTGGCAGCAGGCCGGTGTCGCCGGAGGAGACGATTTCGTCCCAGGTCGCGCGCGTCTGCGGTGCGTAGTTGATCTCGCTTGCCCGGTACGCGCTGACGACCAGTTCCTGCGCGTCCGACTGCGGATCGGCGAGCAGCGCGTTTGTGCGCTCGACGCTGTCCAAGACGGCGCCGTAATAGCCAGCGAGCGCGCGGCGCGCGACCAGGTCTTTGCCAAGATCCGAAGTCAGTCGTTCGGCATAGGCACGCCCCAGTCGCTTGTCGGCTTCGCGCTCATTCCAGTTTGCGACTTGAATGCCGACGAAGACGCCGACGACGACGATGACGAAGTCGATGGCGATCGCCGTCCATTCCTGCTTGCGGAAATGTGCGATGACGTGGCGCAGGATCATGGTACGGAAGTTGCCCCTCGATTCGGCGCCGGCGTGCGCCGAAGCCGGACGGAGCGTACTTGCAAGCGGTGGCAACTGTCGACAAGCCGGCAACGCGCTGAACCGTGCGTGTGCAGCGGCGAACGACACATTGCGCACGGCGATTACGTGTACATTCGCAGCCGTCCGCGGAGGGAATGCGATGCTGAAGTTCTTGTTGTGGCTGCTGCTGTTCGTGCTCTGCTGGCCGCTCGCCATCCTGGCTGTACTACTGTGGCCGCTGGTCTGGCTGGTCACGCTGCCGTTCCGCTTGCTCGGCATCGTTTTCGAAGGTGTCTTCGCGTTCCTGCGTTCGATCGTGATGCTACCGGCCCGGGTGCTGGGCGGAGGGCCGAGCCGCGCCTGAACGCTTCGGGCGGGAAGCAGCCCGGTTCGCCGGATTCGATCGCTGGTGCCCCGGGCCAGACTCGAACTGGCACTCCCTTGCGGGAAACGGATTTTAAGTCCGTAGCGTCTACCGGTTTCGCCACCGGGGCCCGAGCCGCAGTCTAGCGGAGCCAAAGGACGCTGCGTTGACCGGGTGCTCCAGGCGGGCAGCGCGGGCCAATCATCAGCATCATGCGCGTCAGCTGGCGACGACCGCCAACAGCCTGCGCTAATCGGCCATCGAACCGATGCCGACCTTCGTATCGAGCGCGATGCCGGCGAGTTCGTAACCCCGACGGAAGTCCTGCACGTGCCGCGTCATCCAGGACTCGGCCTCGTCGGGCTTGCGTTCACGGATGGCTTCCACGATGCAGCGCTGAGCAACGAGGATTCGCGTGCGTCCCTGCGGGACGCGATCGATCATGCGGCGCAGGGAAGGAGCGAGCAAACGAGTGACCGGCTGCATGGCGAGCTGCAGCACGCGGTTGCCGCTCAATTCGGCCAGTTTGCCGAAGAACTCGACGACCTGGGTCACGGCGCCGTCTGCGCTGCGGGCCGTTTCGACGGCCGCGACGATCGCCTCGAGCACGGCGAGATCGTCGGCGGTGCCGTGCTCGGCGGAGAGTGCCGCTACCCGCGGCGCCACGGCACGCATGGCCTCCCATAACTCGATAAAGGTGACGTCGTCCAGGGCGAGGGTGCGTCCAACGCGCGACGCGGTTTCCGCGTGGCCGGGGCGAGTGACCTTGAGCCGCTTGCTGCCACCTTCGCGGCCCACGAGCCCGGCCGATTCCAGTCGCCGCAACGCCTCACGCACCGTCGAGCGATTGACCGCGAATTGCTCGGCCAACTCGGTTTCGGTCGGCAGGGCATCGCCGGGACGCAGGCTGCGCCGCAGGATCTTCTGTTCGATCACCGTAGAGATGCGATGCGAGGCCGGCTGACGGGTGAGGGGCTCGAACAGCGGCGCCTTATAGACGGGGGTCGACTCGGTCATGGTGCGTCTCGATTGACGGATAGTCCGATTGTCGGACAATATAGAGCCCATTGAACGACCACGCAACACCGGGGTGACCGCCATGTTCGACTTCGACTTCGGCCTGGGTGAGGACATCGACCTCCTGCGGGAGACGGTGCGCAGCTTCGCCGCCGCCGAGATCGCACCCCGCGCAGCCGGCATCGATCGCAACAACGAATTTCCCGTGGACCTGTGGCGCAAGTTCGGCGACCTCGGTCTGCTGGGCATCACCGTGACGCCGGAGTTCGGCGGTACGGGCATGGGTTACCTCGCACACGTCATCGCGATGGAAGAGATCAGTCGCGCATCGGGCAGCGTGGGGCTGTCGTATGGCGCGCACTCGAACCTCTGCGTCAACCAGATCCACCGCTGGGGCACGCAGGCGCAGAAGGCGCGATACCTGCCGAAGCTGCTCTCAGGCGAACACGTCGGCGCGCTGGCAATGAGCGAACCCGGCTCCGGCTCCGACGTGATGAGCATGCGCCTGCACGCGCGGCCGCAGGGCGACCGCTATGTGCTGAACGGCAGCAAGATGTGGATCACCAACGGGCCGGTCGCCGACACGCTGGTCGTGTACGCCACCGTCGACCCCGCTGCCGGACACAAGGGTGTCACGGCGTTCCTGGTCGAAAAGGGGTTCAAGGGTTTCTCGACCGCCCCGAAACTCGACAAGCTCGGCATGCGCGGATCGGACACCTGCGAACTGGTGTTCGAAGATTGCGAAGTGCCCGCCGAAAACGTCCTGGCACAGGTGGGACAGGGCGCCCGCGTGTTGATGAGCGGCCTCGACTACGAGCGTGTCGTGCTCGCCGGCGGGCCGCTGGGACTGATGCGCGCCGTGTTCGATTGTGTCGTGCCCTACGTGCACGAGCGCAGGCAGTTCGGCGCGCCGATTGGCTCGTTCCAGCTGATGCAGGGCAAACTGGCCGACATGTACACGACGCTCAGCTCGTGCTGCGCCTACGTCTATGCCGTCGCCAGGGCCTGCGATGCGGGCAGGACCACGCGCATGGACGCGGCGGGCTGCATTCTGCTGGCCGCGGAAAAGGCGACGCAGGTGGCGCTGGACGGCATCCAGGCGCTCGGCGGCAACGGCTACATCAACGACTACCCGACCGGGCGTATCCTGCGCGACGCCAAGCTCTACGAGATCGGCGCGGGCACCAGCGAGATCCGCCGCATGCTGATCGGTCGCGAGCTGTTCGCCGCGACGGCCTGAAGCACAGGGAGAACGACGATGCCGATGGGCGGGCTCTATTTCGAGCAGTTCAGCTTGGGCCAGCGGTTCGAGCACGTGCTGCGCCGGACGGTCACCGAGGCCGACAACCTCATCTTCAGCGCGCTCACGCACAATCCGGCGGCCCTGCACCTCGACGAGGAATACATGAAGGCCTCCGAGTTCGGGACGCGCATCGTGAACAGCTGCTTCACGCTGAGCCTGATGGTCGGCGTCTCCGTCGCCGACACCACGCTGGGAACGACCGTCGCCAATCTCGGCTGGGACGAGGTCCGCTTTCCCAGGCCCGTGTTCATCGGCGACACCCTGCGCACCGAATCGATCGTGCACGAGATGCGCGAGAGCAAGTCCCGCCCGGGCGCGGGCATCGTCACGTTCGTCCACCGCTGCTTCAACCAGCGCGGCGAGGAAGTGGCCGTGTGCAAGCGCATGGCGCTGATGAAGAAGCTGCCGACAGGAGCAGCCTGATGCGCTCGCTGCTGTTCGTGCCCGGCGACCGGCCGGATCGATTCGCGAAGGCACTGGCGAGCGGCGCCGATGCGGTGATCTGCGATCTCGAAGACGCGGTGACGCCAGTCACGCGTCCGCAGGCCCGGCTCGACGTGGCGGACCTGCTGCGCACGACCGGGCGATCGATCCCGCTGTGGGTGCGCATCAACCCGGTGCAGACCGACGATGCACTCCCAGACCTTGCAGCCGTGGTCGCGGCGCGACCCGACGGCATCGTGTTGCCGAAGGCTCGCAACGGCGTCGACCTGCACCGGCTCGATCACTGGCTCGAAGCGCTCGAAGCGCAGCACGGCCACCCGTGCGGCGCGATCAAGGTGATCGCGCTGATCACCGAGACCGCACAGGCCGTGCTGAGTGGTTCGACCTTTACCGCGCCACCGGCGCGAGTCATCGGCTACACGTGGGGAGCCGAAGACCTGGCTGCCGACGTCGGCGCCTCGGCCAATCGCACCGCCGACGGCGATTTCGAGTTCACGTTCCGGCTGGCGCGCTCGTCGTGCCTGTTGATGGCGGCTGCCGCAGGGATTGCCGCCTACGACACGACCGACATCGAATTCAAGGATGTCGCAGCCGTCGAGCGTCGGGCGCAGGCTTCCCGTCGCGACGGCTTCGTCGGCAAACTCGCGATCCATCCGGCACAGCTCGCACCGATTCACGCAGCGTTCACCCCGACCGACGACGAGGTGGGCTGGGCGCGACGCGTCATCGAACTGATGTCCGCCGCGGGCGGGCAGGGCGCCGTGGCGCTCGACGGCCGCATGATCGACCGACCGCACGTCAAGCAGGCCGAGCGCATCCTGGCCGCGCTCGAACGCCGCTGATCCGCGCACCGCGCAAGGGGAGACTCGAAGCATGAGCGTGCTGCAGACTCGCATCGACCGGCATGGCGCTGAGTTCACGGCCAACCAGGCCGTCAACCGCGCGCTGGCCGCCGAACTCCGTGAACTCGCGGCGCAAGGTCCGCGCAGGCGGCTCCGCGGCCGCACGTGCCCAGCACGAGAGCCGCGACAAGCTGCTGGTGCGCGATCGTATCGACCGGCTGCTCGATCCGGGCACGCCCTTCCTCGAGATCGGCCAGCTCGCAGGACACAACCTGTACGAAGACTGGATCCCGAGCGGCGGTGTCGTGGCCGGTATCGGCCGCGTATCGGGCCTCGAATGCGTCATCGTCGGCAACGACGCGACGGTGAAGGGTGGCACGTATTACCCGATCACCGTGCGCAAGCACTTGCGTGCGCAGGAGGTGGCGCTCGAGAACCGGCTGCCCTGCATCTACCTGGTCGACTCGGGCGGCGCGTTCCTGCCGCGGCAGGACGACGTCTTCCCCGACCGCGAACACTTCGGCCGCATCTTCTACAACCAGGCGCAGATGTCGGCGCGCGGGATTCCGCAGCTGGCCGTGGTGATGGGTTCGTGCACGGCAGGTGGCGCGTACGTCCCGGCGATGTGCGACGAGGCCATCATCGTGCGCGAACAGGGCACGATCTTCCTGGGCGGTCCGCCGCTGGTGCAGGCCGCCACGGGCGAGCGCGTCGACGCCGAGACGCTGGGTGGCGGCGACGTGCACGCCCGGCAGTCCGGCGTGGTCGATTACCTGGCCGACAACGACGCGCACGCGCTGTGGATGGCGCGGCGGCTGGTCGGCAACCTGAACCGCAGTGGCTCGAAGCCACCGCCCGAGCCGGCGCGCGCGCCGATCTATGCAGCCGAAGAACTGTACGGAGTCGTGCCGCGGGACACGCGTCACCCCTACGACGTGCGCGAAGTGATCGCGCGTCTCGTCGACGCGTCCGAGTTCGACGAGTTCAAGGAACTCTACGGCACGACGCTCGTCTGCGGCTTCGCACGGATCGCCGGTTACCCGGTGGGCATCATCGCGAACAATGGCGTGCTGTTCTCGGAATCTGCGCTCAAGGGCGCGCACTTCATCGAACTGTGCAATCGCCGGCGCGTGCCGCTCGTGTTCCTGCAGAACATCACCGGCTTCATGGTCGGCCGCAAGTACGAAGCCGGCGGCATCGCTCGCGACGGCGCCAAGATGGTGACGGCCGTGGCCTGTGCGTCGGTGCCGAAGTTCACCGTGATCATCGGCGGCTCGTTCGGGGCAGGCAACTACGCGATGTGCGGTCGCGCGTACGGCGGCCGCTTCCTCTGGACCTGGCCCAACTCGCGGATCTCGGTGATGGGAGGCGAGCAGGCCGCCACGGTGCTGGCGATCGTCAAGCGCGAAGGGCTGCAGCGCCGGGGCGAGGAGTGGCCGCAGGACGACGAACAGAAGTTTCGCGACGAGATCCGTGGCCAGTACGAAACCCAGGGTCACCCCACGTATGCCAGCGCGCGGCTCTGGGACGACGGCGTGATCGACCCGGCCGACACGCGCAACGTGCTGGCCCTCGCGCTCGCGGCGGCCACGTGCCGGCCCGACGAAGGCGAGACCCCCTTCGGCATCTTCAGGATGTGAGGCAAGCCATGCTCAAGAGCGTCCTGATCGCCAACCGCGGCGAGATCGCCTGCCGCGTCATTCGCACCGCGCGGCGGCTGGGCCTGCGCACCGTCGCCGTGTATTCGGAAGCCGACCGCGGCGCGCTGCACGTGCGGATGGCTGACGAGGCCGTCTGCATCGGCCCTGCCGCCGCCCGCGAAAGCTATCTGGACGGCGACAAGCTGCTCGCCGTGGCGCGGCAGCATGGCTGCGAGTCGATTCATCCCGGATATGGCTTCCTTTCCGAGAACGCCGACTTCGCCCGCGCCTGCGAAACGGCCGGCATCGTGTTCATCGGTCCGCCCGCGTCATCGATCGATCGCATGGGTTCGAAGAGCGAGGCACGTCGACTGATGGCCGCCGCCGGCGTGCCCGTGCTGCCGGGCTACGACGATGACGATCAGTCCGATGCAAAGTTGCTTGCCGCGACGAAGACGCTGAAGTATCCGCTGTTGATCAAGCCAACGGCGGGCGGCGGTGGCAAAGGCATGCGCATCGTGCGCGCCGCGGCCGAATTCGCCGAAGCTCTCGCCGGTGCGCGCCGTGAAGCCGCCAAGTCCTTTGGCGACGATCGCGTGCTGCTCGAGCGCTTCGTCGAAAAGGGCCGGCATGTCGAGATCCAGGTCTTCGCCGACGCGCACGGCAACGCCGTGCACCTGCACGAGCGCGACTGCTCCTTGCAGCGCCGCCATCAGAAAGTCATCGAGGAGGCCCCGGCCCCTGGCCTGAACGACACGACGCGCGCCGCGATGGGCGCAGCGGCGGTGGCGGCGGCCAAGGCGGTCGGATATCGCGGCGCCGGCACGGTCGAGTTCCTGTTCGACGGCGCCGAGTTCTATTTCCTCGAGATGAACACGCGCTTGCAGGTCGAGCATCCGGTCACCGAAATGATCACCGGGCTCGACCTCGTCGAATGGCAGCTGCGTGTCGCTTCGGGCGAACGATTGCCGCTCGACCAGGCGGCAATTCCGCGCCGCGGCCATGCGGTCGAGGCGCGGCTGTACGCGGAGGATCCGGAACGCGGCTTCCTGCCGTCAACGGGACGCCTGTCGCGCCTGCGCTTTCCCGTCGCAACACAGGACGTGCGCGTCGATGCGGGCGTGGAGGAGGGTGACGAAGTCACGATCCACTACGACCCGATGATTGCGAAGCTGATCGTCTGGGCACCCGATCGCGCGACGGCGATCGAAAAACTGCAGCACGCGCTGGAAGCCACCGAAGTCGAAGGCGTACGCACCAATGCGCGCTTCCTCTGGCAGATCCTCGGCGCACCTGCCGTGCGAGCGGGCGACGTCAGCACGCGCCTGCTCGAAACCGATCCGTCGCTGGCGCCGGGCGTTGACCCGCACGAGATCCACGCAGCCTGGCTGATTGCAGCGGCGGCTCGATTGCAGTCGCTGCCGGGTGACGAACTCGGGGCGGCCCATTACGCAGCCAGTCCATGGGAAGCAGCCACGGGTTTCCGTCTGAACGGCCCGGCAAGCGTGCGGGTCGCCTTGCGGCTCGACGCGAACGGCATGCCCGCCTCGATTGCTGAATCCAGGCCGCTGCAGCACTGGCTCTCGTTCCAACGTGAGCCCGAGGGTCTGGCCGTCGTCCTCGACGGCAAGCCGCACCGGGTCACGTTGCGACGCCCCGCGAGCGAGGTACTCGAGGGCTACATCGACGGTCACCCCGTGCGAGCGCGTGTCGAACTGGATCACGGGCGCCTGAGCGTGCGCCGGCACTGCCTGCGCTTCGATTTCGTCGAGGACACCGGGGCGGAGCATCGCGTTTCGGCGGAGCACGAAGGACATTTCCGCGCGCCGATGCCCGGACACGTCCTCGACGTGCGCGTGCAGGTCGGCCAGAAGGTGGAGCAGGGTGCGGTGCTGCTCGTGCTCGAAGCCATGAAGATGGAGCACTCGCTCACGGCCCCATGGGCTGCAAATGTCGTCGAAGTCAAGGTGCAGAAGGGTCAAAGGGTCGAAGAAGGGACAGATCTCGTCCGGCTGGAACCCGCAGAATGACTGCGGCAATCCCCGACCTTGGAATGAGTCTGTTTTGCTAGACTTCGCGCCGAATCGCGACCCTGTAACATTCGATCGGGGCGCGAAAACAGGCACATCGCGCGGAGGCTTGATGACATTCGACGGGGCCGTGTTCGAGGCCCGCGAAATCAATGCGTGGCGAGGCGACCGGCACATCCTGCGCGACGTGTCTTTCTCAGTACGCCCCGGCGAGTTTCTCAAGGTCACGGGCCCCAACGGCGTCGGCAAGACGACGTTGCTGCGAGTGATCTGCGGCCTGCTGCCTGCCGAAACCGGCGAGCTCTTGTGGCGCGGGCAGTCGGTCCGTGGCCGCCGCGACGAATTCAATTTCGAGCTGGGTCACCTCGGCCACCTCAATTCCCTGAAGGGCGACCTGACGGCCCGCGAGAACCTCAAGTTCCTCGCTGGCCTGCGTACGACGCTCACGGCGCAGACGATCGATGCGACCCTCGATCGCGTCGGCATCCTGTCCCGGGGCGACCTGCCGGCCCGCTCGCTGTCGGCTGGCCAGAAGCGCCGCCTGGCGCTGGCACGCCTGCTGCTTGCTGATGCGGCCCTCTGGATTCTCGACGAACCCGTGACGAACCTCGACACCGCCGGCATTCGCCTGGTTGAAGAACTGATCGTCGACCACGTGGAGCACGGCGGCCTGGCCATTGCAGCTGCCCACCAGCGGCTGCTCGACGACGCACCGTGCCTGCGACGCCTGGAACTCGAGCCATGACCGCCGTGCGCACACCGACGCTCGCTGCGGCCAGGCTCGTCTTCCAGCGCGACATGACGCTGGCCTGGCGCCGCTGGGATGAAGTGGCACAACCGCTCATCTTCTACGTGGTCGTCACGACGATGTTCCCACTCGCCACCACGCCGGACCTATCGGCGCTGCGTGAGATCGGCGGTGGCGTGGTCTGGGTCGCGGCGCTGCTGGCCTCGCTGCTCGCGCTCGAAGCCCTGTTCCGGGCCGACGTCGAGGACGGCACGACGGAACAATGGGTACTCTCCGGCCAGCCCCTCGGGTACCTGCTGCTGGCCAAAGTCGCGGCTCACTGGGTGCTGACGGGCCTGCCGCTGGTGATCATGTCGCCGATCGTCGGCACGGGCCTGGGTCTGCCGACCAGCGTCTGGGGCGTCCTGATGTTTTCGCTGCTGCTCGGCACCGGGACGCTCAGCATCCTTGGCGGCATCGGCGCGGCGCTCACCGTGGGCGTGCGCAGGGGCAGCGTGCTGCTGTCGCTGCTGGTGCTGCCGCTCGCCATGCCGCTGTTGATCTTCGGTTCCCGCGCGGTGTCCATGCAGATGGACGGGGATTCCCCGGCCGGTCCGCTGCAGCTGCTGGCGGCGATCTTCTTCATGGCGCTGAGTCTCGGACCGCTCGCAATGTCTGCGGCGATCCGCATCAGCGTCGAGAATTGACAGGTATTTGACGCAATCCACTGAACGCAACGCACGCTGACCGGTCAAGAGGAACAACATGTCGTGGACCTGGTTCCATAAGCTCGCATCGCCGCCGCACGCCTATCGCATCCTGGGCAGCCTGGCTCCATGGTTTGGCTGGGCGTCGCTGGCACTGATCCTGCTGGCCACCTGGTGGGGCCTGGTGAAGGCGCCGGCTGACTACCAGCAGGGTGACGGCTTCCGCATCCTTTACGTCCATGCGCCGAGCGCCTGGATGTCGATGTTCACGTATGTCGTGATGGCAGTAGCGGCCGGCGTCGGCCTGGTCTGGCGCATCAAGCTGGCGCACGCGGCCGCGGCGGCCTGTGCACCCATCGGCGCCTCGTTCACGTTCCTGGCACTGGCGACTGGCTCGATCTGGGGCAAGCCGATGTGGGGGACCTGGTGGGTCTGGGATGCCCGTCTCACTTCCGAGCTGCTGCTGCTGTTCCTGTACCTTGGCTACATGGCGCTGCGGGCCTCGTTCGACGATCCTCAGCGGGCGGACCGGGCTAGCGCCGTGCTGGCGCTGGTCGGCGTGATCAACGTGCCGATCATCCACTACTCGGTCAATTGGTGGTCTACGCTGCACCAGCCGGCAAGCGTGACCAAGTTCGACAAGCCGTCGATCGACCTCGCGATGCTGATTCCGTTGTTCCTGATGATCGCCGGCTTCCAGCTGTATTTCGGCTGGGCCGTGTCCCGCCGCTTGCGTGGCGAGATCCTGCGCCGCGAACGCAATGCAAACTGGCTTAAAGAAGCAGCATAATCATGGACTTACAGAAGTTTTTTGAGATGGGAGGTTACGCGGGCTACGTGTGGACCTCCTACGGCCTGACGGCCCTGATCCTGCTCTGGAACTGGTGGGCAGCCCGCCGCTCTGAAGCCGAAGCCCAGATCGCCGCCAGGCGGCGCAATGAACTTGCCCTGGAGAGATCCTCATGACACCGCGACAGAAGCGCATGGTCACCGTCGTCGCCATCGTGGCCGGCGTCGGCATCGCCACTGCCTTTGCACTGAAGGCCTTCAACCAGAACCTGCTCTATTACTACAGCCCAACGCAGGTGCACGCCGGCGAAGCGCCGGATTCCAGGTCCATCCGCGTCGGCGGCCTGGTGGAGAATGGCAGCCTCACGCGCAAGCCGGGCAGCATGGAAGTCAATTTCATCCTGACCGACTATGCGCAGAAGGTTCCGGTGAGCTACACGGGTGTCCTGCCCGACCTGTTCCGCGAGGGGCAGGGAGTCATCGCGCGCGGCAGGATGGACGGCAACCGCTTCGTCGCCGAAGAGGTCCTGGCCAAGCACGACGAGAACTACATGCCGCCCGAAGTGGCAGACAGCCTGAAGCCACACATGGACGCTGCGAATTCAGCGGCCGGCGCGCCGGCGGCCGCTGCGCCGGCTCCCGGCAGCACTTGATCGCCAGCGACCGACACTAGCCCGCATCGGAGCATCCACCGCATGGTCGTCGAACTTGGTTTGTTTGCGCTGATCCTCGCGCTGCTGTTGTCCTGCGCGCAGGCCTTCTTCGGCCTCGCCGGACCCGCGATTCGGCAACCGCCGCTGGATGGCGGCGGCACGCCCTGCGGTGGCAGGGCAGTTCGTGTTCGTCGCGCTGTCGTTCGCAGTGCTGGCCTATGCGTTCTACGAGAACGACTTCTCAGTCCTGTACGTCGCGAACAACTCCAACTCGGCGCTGCCGACGTTCTACCGTTTCTCCGCGGTGTGGGGCGCGCACGAAGGTTCGCTGCTGTTGTGGGCGCTTTCGCTTTCGGCGTGGTCGATCGCCGTCGCCGTCTTCAGCAAGAACCTGCCGGAAACGTTCGCCGCGCGCGTGCTCGGCGTGCTCGGCTTCATCAGCATCGGGTTCCAGGGTTTCATCCTGTTCACCTCGAACCCGTTCGAGCGCCTGGTGCCAGCCGCGCAGGACGGTCATGACCTGAATCCGTTGCTGCAGGATTTTGCACTGGCAGTGCATCCGCCGATGCTCTATCTCGGCTACGTCGGCTTCTCCGTGGCGTTCGCATTCGCGGTTGCCGCGCTGCTCGAGGGCAAGCTCGACGAAAAGTGGGCGCGCTGGACGCGCCCGTGGACGACCGTTCGCCTGGATGATGCTCACGTGCGGCATCGCGCTTGGCAGCTGGTGGGCGTACTACGAACTCGGCTGGGGCGGCTGGTGGTTCTGGGACCCGGTCGAAAATGCCTCGTTCATGCCCTGGCTGGTCGGCACGGCGCTGATCCATTCGCTGGCCGTCACCGAAAAGCGCGGGCTCTTCAAGAGCTGGACGCTGCTGCTGGCCATCATCGCGTTCTCGCTGAGCCTGCTCGGCACGTTCCTGGTGCGTTCGGGCGTGCTGGTGTCGGTGCACGCATTCGCCAGCGACCCGAGCCGCGGCATCTTCATCCTTGCGTTCCTCGGCCTCTGCGTCGGCGGCTCGCTGGCGCTCTACGCATGGCGCGGTCCCGCGCTGCGCGGCAAGGGCGGCTTCGACGTGGTCTCGCGCGAGTCTTTCCTGCTGTTCAACAACATGCTGCTGCTCGTGACCACGGCGCTGATCCTGATCGGCACGCTGTACCCGCTGTTCCTCGACGCGCTCAACATGGGCAAGATCTCGGTCGGACCGCCGTACTTCAACGTCGTGTTCCTGATCCCGACGCTGCCGTTGATGGCGCTGCTCGCGGTCGGCATGCATGCGGCCTGGAAGCACGCCAAGCTCGAAGAAAAGAAAAAGGCGCTGGCCACCATGCTCGCCATCGCGACCGTCGCGGGCGTGGCCATTCCTGTCCTTGCCTATGGCGGCTTCAATTTCATGGCGTCGGTCGGCCTCACGGCGGCGTTCTGGGTGATCCTGTCGTCTCTGTACGAGCCATTCCAGCGTCTGCGCAAGAAGCAGTCGCTGTCGCGGGGCGTGCTTGGCATGACCGTCGCGCACATCGGCGTCGCGATGTTCTGCATCGGCGTCACCGTGGTGCAGACCTATCGCATCGAGAAGGACATCGCGCTCAGTCCCGGCCAGTCCGTCGAGCTGCAAGGCTACAAGTTCAGCTTCGACGGCCTCGAGCAGGTGGCCGGCCCCAATTACGACGCGACGCAGGCGCACTTCACGATCACCGAGGGCGACAAGGTCATCGCCAAGCTCAATCCGCAGAAGCGCGTCTACCGCGTGCGCACCATGCCGATGACTGAAGCCGGCATCGCAGTGAACTGGAACCGCGACCTGTTCATCGCCATGGGCGACGACCTGGGCGCCAACGCCTGGAGCGTGCGAGTGCAGTACAAGCCGATGGTCCGCTTCATCTGGTTCGGGGCGCTGGTGATGGCCATTGGCGGATTCATCGCGATCACAGATCGCCGTTACCGCACGCGCAAGTCCGAGGCCGACGCGAAGGTCGGCCTGGGTAAAACGGCGAAAGCCACCTGACCTTCCGGGACATTCGACATGCTCAAGTTCGGCGTACCACTCGCACTGGCCATGCTGCTCGGTGTGTTCCTGTTCGTGGGCCTGCAGCGCGATCCGTCCTACGTGCCTTCGCCGCTGATCGGCAAGCAGGCACCGGAGTTCACGCTGCCAAGCCTGCACGACCCCGACTATCCGGTCGCTTCGAAGGAACTGGCCGGCAAGACCTGGGTATTGAACGTGTGGGGCACGTGGTGCGGCGGTTGCCGCCAGGAACACGAAACGCTGATGGCGATTGCGCGCACCGGCGCGGTACCGCTGGTCGGGCTTGACTGGAAGGACGACAGGGCCGCGGCGCAGCAATGGCTGCGCACGCTGGGCAACCCCTACTCAGTCGTCGCCTCCGATCCTGAAGGCCGTGTGGCGATCGACTGGGGCGTCTACGGCGCCCCGGAGACTTTCCTGATCGGACCGGACGGCAAGGTGCTGTTCAAGCACATCGCGCCCATGACCATGGAAGTGTGGACAAAAGAATTCCTGCCGCGCATCCAGGCGGCCAACGCCGGCACCGCGCCGGCCGGGGGCTGAACGCCATGACGTTGCTGCACTATTCGCATTTCGCCCGCGCCGTGCTCATGGCACTGCTGGTCGGCTGCGCGGTTCCGGCGCTCGCCATCGACACCGAGCGTGCTTTCGACGACCCGGCCCTGCAGGCGCGCTACGAGATGATCGGCCGCGAGTTGCGTTGCCTCGTGTGCCAGAACCAGACCATCGCGGACTCGAATGCCACGCTGGCCCAGGACCTGCGGCGCGAAGTCCGCGAGATGATCGCCGCCGGCAAGACGGACGACGAGATCCGCACCTTCATGGTCGATCGTTACGGTGACTTCGTGCTGTACAAGCCGCGCATGACGCCGGTCAATTACCTGCTGTGGGCAGCTCCCGTGCTGCTGCTGCTCCTTGGAACGTTCGTAGGGCTCCGCATCATCCGCAAGCAGGCAGCGCAGGCGGATACGGACGGCCCGGAGGCTGGACAATCGTGATGTCGTCTGCATTCCTCGTCGTCGTCGCGCTGATGGTGATCGTGGCCATTGCGCTCGTGATCTATCCGCTGCTGCGACCGCAGCCGGCTGCGGCAAAGGGCGAGCCGGCCACGCCGAAAGCCGCGCCCCTGGCGTTTGCGCTCGCGGTCGCCGTGGGCCTGGGTGCCATTGGCCTGTACGCGAAGTTGAACAACTTCCCCTGGGACAACCCGATGGCGACGGAGCCGGTGCCCGCAGGCCACGGCGAAATGGGCGCAGCCGGTTCGATGAACGCGGTGACTGCCTCGCTCGAGGCACGGCTCGCGCGGGACCCGAACGATCGCGAAGGCTGGCGCATGCTCGGCCGCACCTACCTGGTGGGCGGTAACGCTGCGAAAGCCGCGGAATCCTACGAAAAGGCCAACGCGCTCGCACCGCAGAAAGACATCGACCTGCAACTCGACCTCGCGGAGGCGCTCGTACTGACCGATGACCCAGCCGTGCAGCCGCGTGCCAGGGCGATCATCGACGATGCGCTCGCGGCAGATGCGAGCAACCAGAAAGCGCTCTGGTACCAGGGTGTCATCGCCGTCCGTGCGGGAGACAACGAGACGGCAAAGAAGAACTGGACGAAGCTACTCGAGGCCAACCCGCCCCCCGAGATCCGTGACGTGATCACGGCCCAGCTCAAGGAACTCGGCGTCGACGTTCCTGCCGGCGCGGGCGCTGCTGGCCCGGCCATGGCGGCCGCAGGCGGTGGCATGGGCGCAGGGCCCATGAGCGGCGGCATGGGAGGCGATGCTGCCCCCGCGGGACGCACGATTCGCGTCAGCGTGAAAGTCGATCCGTCGCTCGCCGACAAGGTGAAGCCTGGTGCCACGCTGTTTGTCGCTGCCCGCGAGCCCGGCATTCCGGGCCCGCCGATCGCGGCAACGCGCATCACGACGGACGACCTGCCGGCGGTGGTGGTCCTGAGCGACGCCAACACGATGATCGCAGGACGCGACCTGACGTCGGTCAACGACGTCGAGATCGTCGCTCGTGTCGCCTACGGCGGCACGGCAGTCACTGCCAGCGGCGACCTCATCGGCCGCGCGGTGCAGAAGAAAGGCGGCAGCGAAGACCTCGACGTAGTCATCAACCAGGTCCAGCCCTGAGGTGACAGCGCGGGCCATTCACCTCAAGCTGTCCAGACAGCCGTCCGTACTGGGAAGTTATCCGCGCGTATTGCTGACACGCCGTCCGGACATCCTTTCGCTGCAGGATCCGCCGGAGTTCGAGGTGCGGCTCGACAATGTGCTGATCGATCCGCAGGCCGTGGCGAAGTACGCCGCGGTCTGCGCGTTCGACGCGTCGGACGTGCGCAACGGTTACGTGCCGATCACTTTCCCGCACGTGCTCGCCATGCCGCTCCACCTGCGGATCATGGGGCACGCGTCGTTTCCGCTGCGTCCAATGGGCCTGATACACGTTTCCAACACGATCGCCCAGCCCCGGGCGCTGGAAGCCGGCATGACCCTGAACGTCGTGGTCGCGGCCCGCAACTACTGCAAGACCGATGCCGGCCTCACCTTCGACATGGTCACGGACATCCTGCGGGCCGGACAGACCGTGTGGCGGGAGACCTGCGTGTTCCTGTCGCGCTGGCCCGAATCCGCACAGCGAGCGGGCGGGCGGCCCCCACGGCCACCAAAAGCCCCAAAGGACGCCCAGGTGCTGACGGAGCTGGCGGTGGATCAAGGCCGCGTCTGGAAATATGCGCGCGTCGCGGGTGACTACAATCCAATTCACCTGAGCGACCGGGCTGCACGATTTTTCGGCTTACGTGGCGCGATTTCTCACGGCATGTGGACCCTTGCCCGCAGCCTGGCCGAACGTCCCGTCGACGTTCCGCCGCCCGATGCACGACTCGAAACGCAGTTCCTGACGCCCGTGCAGCTGCCTGCACGCGTGAACATCAAGCAATGGGTGGAGCAGGGGCAGTCGAAACGCGCCATGTGCGACGTCCGCACCGGCCGCATGCATATGTATGCCTACTGGACGACCGTCCCGACGGTGGCCAGCGCGAACGTCAGCGAGGCCTGATGACGAGCACGTTGTCGACGCTCTTGACGCCGTCGACACCCGCCGTGATTCGACCTGCCTTGTCCCTCATCGCTGCGGAAGCCACGAAGCCTGCCAGTTGCACGACGCCGCCGTGCGTCTCGACGTTGATCTGCAGGCTCTTGACGTCGGCCGCATCCATCAGCGCGGCCTTGACCTTGCCGGTGACGAGGCTGTCGTCGAGTTTCGTGCCCATCGAGGTGGCCGGCGCGACCGCGACGTTGTTGACCACGTTCTTCACGCCCGACACGCTTGCGGCCACCTTGGTCGCATAGGTCTTTTCACCCTCCGAGCGCGCGAAGCCGCTCAGTTGCACCACACCGTCGTAGCAGTCGACGTTGATGCGCGTGCCGCTGGTGTGCCTGTTGTCGAGCAGGGCAGCCTTGATGGTCGCCGCAATCACGGAATCGTCGACAGTGTCAGTGGACGATTGCTGGGCATGGGCGGGTCCTGCCAGCAGGAAGACCAGTGCAGTGAGCGTGACAAGCAGGCGATTCGTCATGAAAGCAAGCACTCCGTCCGGCCAACAAGACATTTCCGTGTGCGACGCGCGCATTCTAGTCTACTGGCGCGGTGGAAACGCCGGACACTGCATGTGATCATTGACCGATGATTCCTGCACGCGTCCTGCCGCTCGTGGGTGGTTGTAACTTTCGCGATTGCGGTGGCTACGAGACCACCGACGGCGCGCACGTGCGCTGGGGTCGGCTTTACCGATCGGGACTGATGGCTCGGCTGTCGGCCGCGGCGGCGGTACAGGTGCAGGCGCTGGGCCTCCGGGCAGTCTGCGACCTGCGCCGCACGACGGAGCGTGCCCTGCATCCCAACCCATCCTTCGGCGACGAGGTCCGTCGGTTCGAGTGGGACAGCGAACAGGAGTCTTCTCCGATCCGTGACCGGGCCTTCGCCGATTCGAGCGACGTTGCCGGCGTACACGCGGCGATGCTGGCGATGTACGAACGGCTGCCGTTCGGCTTGCAACCCCGGCTCGCCGGCGTCTTTGCAGCGCTCGACCACGCGGCCCATGGTGCCACGATCGTCCATTGCACGGCGGGCAAGGACCGGACCGGCGTCGCCGTGGCCCTCGTGCTCGAGTCGCTCGGCGTGCGCCGCGAGGCCATCGTCGAAGACTACACACTGACGAACACGGCGGTAGACCTGCGCTCCCAGCTGCTCGGCATGGATGGCACGGGCGCCGGTCTCGCCGCGACGGCGGAGCCCCTCCTGGCGTTGTCGGCCATTGCACAGGACGCGATGCTGGCCGCACGCCCCGAGTACATCCTGGCAAGCCTGGGTGCCATCGAAGCGCGCCACGGCTCGGTGCGCCGGTACCTGCTGGACGAACTCGCGCTCGAACCCGCCATGCTCGAGCGCCTGCGCGAACGACTGCTCACCTGAACCGGAAGCGACGACGAATGATACAGACGAAGTATCGAGTGTTCGGTGGCCTCGCGGCGCTGCTGCTTTGTGCCGGCCAGGCACAAGCTGCGGCGGTTGGCGCAGAGATTCCCGCACCGCAGGATGTGCCGTATCCGGGAGTGATCCAGTTGCAGGTCGACGCGACGGGCCTCGACCATCGCGTGTTTCGCGTCCAGGAAACCCTGCCGATCGCCGCGCCAGGCCGCACGACGCTGCTCTATCCGAAGTGGCTGCCTGGCAATCACTCCACCACCGGCCCGATCGACAAGCTCGCGGGACTGATCATTCGCACCAACTCGGGCGAGCGACTCGAATGGCAACGCGATCCGGTCGAGATGCATGCGTTCCACGTCGACGTGCCCGCAGGCGTCGAGCAACTGAACCTGGAGTTCGAGTTCGTCACGCCCACGCACACGAGCCAGGGGCGCGTCACGATGACGCCGGACCTGCTCGGCCTGCAGTGGGAAAAGACCCTGTTGTATCCGGCGGGCTACTACGCCCGGCAGATTCCAGTGGCGGCTTCGGTCCGGTTGCCGGCCGGATGGCAGTTCGCCTCGGCACTGCGCGGCGCGCAGCGCACCGGCGACACAGTACGGTTCGCGACCGTGCCGCTCGAGACGCTGGTCGATTCGCCGTTGTTCGCCGGTCCACACTATCGTCGCGTGCAGCTGGACCCGAGTACGAAAGGTCCGGTGCGGCTCAATGTCTTCGCCGATACACAGGCGGAACTGCAGGCCACGGACGAGCAGCTGGACCAGCACCGTCGCATGGTCGGCGAGGCGGTCTCGCTGTTCGGTTCCCGACACTTCCGCGAGTACGATTTCCTGCTTGCGATCAGCGACCACTTCGCCGGCATTGGACTCGAGCACCACGAGTCGAGTGAGAACGGTGTCGGGCTCGGCTACTTCACCGACTGGGACAGCAACGGCAACGGCCGCGACCTGCTGGCGCATGAATTGACCCACTCGTGGAACGGCAAGTTCCGGCGTCCGGCGGACCTCTGGACACCGTCCTACGAGGTGCCGATGGGCTCGAGCCTGCTCTGGGTCTACGAAGGCATGACCGAGTACCTCGGGGTGGTGCTCACGAGCCGCTCGGGCCTGTGGTCGCCCGAACTCACGCGCGACATACTTGCCAGGTATGCCGCGATCTACGACCTCGGCCGTGCCGGCCGGCAGTGGCGCAACCTGCAGGACACCACGCAGCAGCCGATCCTCAACTATCGGGGCAAGCAGAGCTACGCCAGCTGGCAACGCGGCGGGGATTACTACACCGAGGGCATCTTCGTCTGGCTGGACGTCGACACGAAAATCCGTGAACTCACCCGGGGCAAGCGCTCGCTCGACGATTTCGCGCGCGCCTTCTGCGGCGTCGAGGACGGACGTATCGAACCACTGACGTATACCTTCGAAGATGTCGTTGCAACGCTGAACACGGTGACTCATTACGACTGGGCCAGCATGTTGCGCGCACGGCTCGATGCTCACAGTCCAGGTGCGCCGCTCGATGGCCTGGCGCGCAGCGGCTGGCGCCTGGCCTTCAGGGACGAGCCGTCGCCGTCGGACAAGGAAGCCGACTCGGCGGATGGCACGCAGAATTTCCTGTACTCACTCGGCGTGATCGTCGGCAAGGACGGCAAGGTGGGCGAGGTGTTCTGGGACAGCGTGGCGTTCAAGGCCGGCGTGGCCCCCGGCATGACCATAGTCGCCGTCAACGGCAAGGCGTACACGCACGGGCGCCTGCAGGATGCGCTGAAGGCAGCCAAGGCCGACCCGCAGCTGCCGACGGAATTGCTCGTTCGCGGCGCCGATACGTTCAGCACGGTCAACCTCGACTACCACGGCGGCCTGCGCTACCCATACCTCGAGCGGATCGAGAAGACGTCCGACCTGCTTTCGTCCATCCTGCAACCCCGGCTCCCCAGCCCAGCGGTGAAGAAATGAACCTGTCCCTGCAGCGCACGCCCCGCACGTTGCGGTCGGTGATGATCCTGGCTGTGTCGGCCGTCGCGCCAGTCACGATTGCGATGGGAGCGTCCACGCCGCAACCATACCCGGGCGAGGCCGCCTTCCGGGAGCTGTACCGGGAACTGGTCGAGACCAACACGACGTTATCCGTCGGCAGCTGCACGGCCGCGGCCGAGAAAATGGCAGCGCGACTGCAGCGGGCGGGCATGCCCGCTGCGTCCATGCAGATCCTGGCGCCCGCGGAGTTTCCAAAGAGCGGCTCGCTGATCGCTTCGTACCCCGGCAAGGATGCGAAGCTCGAGCCGATCATGCTGCTGGCCCACATCGACGTCGTCGAGGCCCGTCGCGAGGACTGGGTGCGCGACCCGTTCACGCTGGCCGAGGAAGACGGGTTTTTCTACGCACGCGGTGCGAGCGACGACAAGGCCATGGCCTCGATCTTCACCGACCTGCTCGTGCGCTGGAACGAGCAGAACTACCGGCCGCAGCGTGGCGTGACCCTGGCGCTTACCTGCGGCGAGGAAACCTCGGAGCACTTCAACGGCGTGCACTGGCTGCTGCAGAACCATCCCGCGCTGATGAAGGCCAGGTTCGTCCTCAACGAAGGCGCGGGCGGCCTGCTCGATGCCAACGGCAGGCACCTCTCGCTCGACGTGCAGGCGGGTGAGAAGGTCTACCAGGATTTCAGGCTGGAGGTGACTCACCCCGGCGGCCACAGTTCGCGGCCGACGCGCGAAAACCCGATCAACCGCATGGCCGCTGCGCTGACGCGCCTGGCGGCGCACCAGTTTCCGGTAAGCCTGAATGACACGACGCGCGCCTACTTCCTGGCGCAGGCGGAGGTGGCCTCACCCGAGGTCGCCGCCGACATGCGTGCAATCGTCGCGGACCCGTCCAACGACGCAGCGGCGCAGCGGCTGTGGACGGCAAACCCGAGCTGGAACGGCATGCTCCGCACTACCTGTGTAACCACGCAATTCGAGGGTGGCCACGCGCCCAATGCATTGCCGCAGCGGGCGAAGGTCAACGTCAACTGCCGCATCCTGCCGGGCGTGCCGATGGAGCAGGTGCGTGCGGATCTCATCCGCGTGCTCGCGGACGACGCAATCACCGTCAATTTCGGCGACGAAATGGGCCTGCCGGCCCCAGTGCCGCCGCTCACGGCCGAGATGATGGAGCCAATCCGTGCCCTTGCGAAGACACTGTGGCCGGAAGCCCGCGTGGTCCCGACGATGTCCACGGGCGCCACCGACGGCCGGTTCCTGAATGCAGCGGGCACGCCCACCTACGGCATCTCCGGCATATTTGCGGACGCGGCCGGCAGCGGGGCGCACGGCCTGAACGAGCGTATCCGCGTGCAGTCGCTGCTCGATGCGCGCCAGTTCCTGCACGAACTGGTGAAGAGCTACACTCGGCACTGATCGCTGCATCGCACTGGAGGGTTACCCATGGCCTACGTCGATGGATTCGTCGTTCCCGTGCCCAAGGGCCAGCTTGCCGCCTATCGCACGATGGCACGCAAGGCCGGCAAGGTCTGGCGCGAACACGGCGCGCTCGACTACCACGAATGCGTCGCGGACGACGTGACGGTGGGCAAGCGCACGTCGTTCCCGCGCAGCGTCAAGCTGCAGCCGGGCGAAGTCGTGGTCTTTTCCTACATCGTCTACAAGTCGCGTCGCGACCGCGACCGCATCAACAAGGCGGTCATGTCGGATCCCCGGCTCAAGTCGATGATGGATCCGAAGAAGATGCCTTTCGACGGCAAGCGCATGTTCTGGGGCGGCTTCAAGTCACTGGTTCGCGTGTAATCCAGCTCGGCGCCGCAACGGGAGACCCTGCCAGATGTTGTTTCGATCATACCGGCCGGCCCGGCCATGGCTGCTGCTTGTCGCACTGCTGTTGTCCGCGTGCGCATCGATGCCCAGCCACGACCCGCTGCAAGTCAGCGTTGCGGGCATCGAGTCGATACCAGGCGAGGGCATGGAGCTGCGCCTGCTGGTCAAACTGCGCGTGCAGAACCCCAACGACACCCCGATCGAGTTCGATGGCGTGTCGCTCAACCTCGACGTCATGGGCCGGGATTTTGCGAGTGGCGTGAGCGACCAGGCCGGCACCGTACCGCGTTTCGGAGAAGCGGTCATTGCCGTGCCGGTGACGGTCTCGTTGATGCGCATGGCGCGCCAGGTGCTGGGCATGCTCGACGGCAAGCCAGTCGACAAGGTCACTTACTCGATGAGCGGCAAGCTGCACGGCGCATCGATGTTCGGCACACAACGCTTCACTTCCAAAGGCGAGTTCGACATGCCGAAAGGCACGCCGGCAGCCACGGGCGTGGATGCGCCCTGAGCGCGGCGCGCGCACGCGAATGCCCAACGAACCCATCAAGCTGCTGCTGCCCGAGCTCGAGGCCGAGGTGGTGGGCGAGGCACTCGAGTTGTACCTGCGGGCACGGCCAGCCACGCTCGATCACCGCTACGAGTACCGGTACCGCGCCGCACACGCAGTGCTGGACGTCCTGCAGCGGACGCTGCCCGACGAAGACGATCCGTTGCCAGGCCGCCGTCGCCAGGCGATCGAGGACTGACGAGGCCGACGATGCCAGTCCTGTCACTATTCCCGACGCGCGTCTACACCGCGAAGCTGCAGGCGTCCGGCGGGGCGGCGTTCAATACCCGCCTGCTGCGTGAGTGCGAGATATACCGCGCGGACGACGTGGCCGGGCGGGCATGGTCAAGAGCGCGATACCCGGGCGGCTACACCTCCTACGGTTCGCTGAACCGGATGCACACGCTGTCACCGACCTTTGCGACGCTCGGCAGGAAGCTGCAGCGGCACGTGCTGGCCTACGCCCGTGCGCTCGAGTACGACCTCGATGGCCGCGAATTGTCGATGACCGATTGCTGGGTCAACATGATGCCTCGCGGCGTCACGCACGGCCTGCACCTGCATCCGCTGGCGACGATCAGCGGGACGTACTACGTGCGCACCCCCAGGGGAGTGCCCGGGCTGAAATTGGAGGACCCGCGTCTCGATCGCTACATGGCGGCGCCGCCGCGCAAGGAGAATGCAACGCCCGAGAACCAGCCGTGGGTGACCATGCCTGTTGCGGCCGGCACCGTGCTGCTGTTCGAGAGCTGGCTGCGGCACGAGGTGCCGCCGAACCCCGTGAGTGCCGAGCGGGTGAGCATCAGTTTCAACTTCAGCTGGTTCTGAGAGTCGTCGGGCGAGCGTGTTGCTGCCGGCGCGCCGAGTAGGAAACATGAACGACCGCATTCCCATACCCCGCGATCCCGCCGACGACTACACGGCGGAGATGGCGCGGCAACGGCGCGAGTTCGTGACCAGCCAGACCGGAACGTCGTTGCAGCACGTCGGTTCGTTCACGATCGACCCGGCGCAGGTTGCGGGCAACATCGAGAACTATCTTGGCGTGGCGCAGGTACCCATCGGCCTGGCGGGTCCCTTGCGGATCAACGGCGAACACGCGATGGGCGACTTCTACATACCGCTTGCCACCACTGAAGGCACGCTCGTCGCAAGTTACAACCGCGGCATGCGTCTGCTCAGCGAAAGCGGCGGGGTGACCGTGACGGTGGTCAAGCGCTCCATGCAGCGTGCACCCGTCTTCGAATTCGCCAACGCGCGTGAAGCGCGCGATTTCGGGCTGTGGCTCGTCGAGCATTTCGACGCCATCCGCGCAGCTGCCGCAGCCACCACGCGGATCGGCAAATTGACCGACATTGAGCAGTACGCCGTCGGCAACCTGCTGTACACGCGTTTCAACTACACGACGGGCGATGCGGCCGGCCAGAACATGACGGGCAAGGCGACGCTGGCGGCGTGCGAGTGGATCAAGGCCCAGCACCCGCTGCACCCGGGCTACATCCTGTCGGGCTCGATCGACACCGACAAGAAGCATTCGGCGATCAACACGCTGCGCACGCGCGGCCGGCGCGTGATCGCGGAAGTGACCATCCAGAACGAGACCCTGCAACGACTGATGCGTGTCGATGCGCAGACGCTGTTTCGTTCGCGACAGATCAGCCAGGCAGGCTCGTTCATGGCGGGCTCGGCGTACAACGGCCCACACGCGGCCAACGGCATCGCCGCGATGTTCATTGCGACCGGGCAGGACGCGGCCAACGTCGCCGAGTCGCATGCCGGCATCACGTACGCGCAGTTGCTCGAAAACGGCGACTATTACTGGTCGGTCACGCTGCCGTCGCTGATCGTCGCGAGTTATGGCGGCGGCACTGGCCTCGGCACGCAGCGCGAATGCCTGGAGATGCTAGGCTGCTACGGTGACGGCAAGGCCGACCGGCTGGCGGAAATCGTGGCAGCAGTCGTCCTGGCCGGGGACGTCTCGCTGGGATCGGCCGTGCTGGCCGGCGACTGGGTCAGCAGCCACGACAAGCTGGGCCGTAACCGGCCTTGAGCGACTCTCACCGTGATGACCGCACCGCAGGTCGTGGCGGTCCTTCCCTGAACGACGCAGCATCGGCAACAAGGAGCCTGTAGTGCATAGAGCCAGCAAATTGATCCTCGCGAGCCTCATCATTCTGCCAGTCATCGCTGCGGCTGACGGGCTTGCCGCCGTCGCCGACCTCAAGGGCTGCACCAACGCCGTAATCACTGGCACGGCCCGGCTCAAGGAACAGGTGACGCCCGAGGGCGTGAAGGAAGTGACGGTGGAACTCAAGGTGAAAGGCCTGCCCGATGGCAAGCACGCGGTGCACATCCACGAAGTCGGAGCTTGTGAGCCATGCTCCGCGGCCGGTGGGCACCACGATCCGGGTCCCGCGGGACAGTCACGACCAGATTCGGCGACGGACACGGTCCCGGCCACCGACATCAATCACCCGTTTCACATGGGCGACCTGATCAATCTCGACGTCAGGAATGGCGTCGGCCTGCTGCGACACACGACCAACCGCGTCACGCTGGCGCCGGGTCGCTTGAGCGTTTTCGACGCGGACGGCAGCGCGATCGTCGTGCACACGCAGGCCGACACGTATTGCGACGAGGAATCCGACCTCAGGAAGGGATGTGCAGGCGGCGCGCGCGAAGCGTGCGGCGTCATCAGGCTGGTCAAGTGAGCGGGGCAGGGCCGATGCTGACCGTTCACCACCTCGAGACTTCGCGCTCGCAGCGCATCCTCTGGTTGCTCGAGGAACTCGGCGTTCCGTACGAACTCAAGGTGTACCGGCGCGACAAGGTCACGCGGCTCGCACCGCCCGAACTCAAGGCGATTCACCCGCTCGGCAAGTCCCCGGTGGTCACCGACGACGGCGTCGTGATCGCAGAATCCGCCGTCATCATCGAGTACATCGTCGAGAAGTTCGGGCATCTCGGCACGGGTGAACTTGCACACCTGGCGCCCGCTGCAGGAACTCCCGCGTACTGGCAGGCCAGGTACTGGATGCATTACGCCGAAGGTTCACTCATGAACTGGCTGGTGATGAAGCTGGTGTTCAGCGCCATTCCCCAGCGGCCGATGCCGTTTTTCGTCAAGCCGATCGCGCGCAGCCTGTGCGAGAAGGTGCAGGCGACGCTGATCGATCCCAACCTGCAGAACTCGCTGGACTTCATCGAGACTCACCTGGCGAAGAACACGTGGTTCGCGGGCAACGACATCAGCATGGCGGACTTCCAGATGAGCTTCGGGATCGAAGCCCTGCTGGCACGCTCGGGTGCCGGCGGCAAGTACCCGCACATCGATGCGTACCACAGGCGCATGCGCGCAAGACCGGCCTATCAACGAGCGGAAGCCAAGGGCGGCCCGACGTTGATGACGAGTTGAGCGGCAGCCGGGGCCTGATCCATTGAACGACTTATGGGAAGACCCGCACGAGCGGCCCGAGCCTGTCACCGTGCCATATGCGGAGTTGTCCGCTGATGCGCTGCAAGGCGTGATCGACAGTTTTATACTGCGCGAGGGCACCGACTACGGCGACCGCACGTTTTCGCACGAGCAGAAAGTTGCGCAGGTGCTGCGGCAACTCGAACGTGGCGAGGCGCGGATCCTGTTCGATCCGCTCGACTCGAGCGTGACGATCGTCGCGGTGCAGCCCGGTCGCAAGCGTGGGCAGGAATGAACATCGTCGACGATTCAGGATTTCGCCTCGCTTCGTCGCGACCGCCGAACGACTCGTCGCTATTCGCTGGATACACGCATCCGGGAGACCTAGCATGATCACCGTTGGATTCGCGCCGGTGTGGCGCCTCAAGGAGGAAATGGATCATGGAAGTCGTCGGTTACGTGATGTTGAGCGCGCTCGTGTTGTACATGGTGCAGCAGATCGCCGACCTGGCCGCCTGAAGGGGGCTGCCCTCGCGCTGGCGTTGATCGCCCTGGTCACGCCAGCCGCATTCGCACAGACCTATACGGTCGAGATTCGCCCGACGCTGAACGACCTCGACGTCAAGATCGAACCCGTTTCCAAGTCGAGCATGCTGGTGCTCCGGCTGACCAACAACGCGGACCAGAGAGTCCGTTGCCGGCTGCGTTACGACGCGCAGCCGCAGACGCCTTTCAGGGCCAGCCTCAACATCGATCCTGGCAGGACGGAGCAGAGCGTCTTCCACGCGCGGCGCAAGTGGTTCGCCGTGGTCGTCGAAGTCAACTGCGAGGCGAGACCGTGATGTCGGCGAACCCGCAGGCTGCACCGGATACCGGTGAACTGGAGTACGTCGGTTTCTGGCCCCGCGTCGGCGCGGCCATGATCGACACATTGTTGCTGCTGGTCGTCTGTGCGCCACTGGTGACCCTTGTCTACGGTCGCACCTACTGGACTTCGGACGCGTTGCTGCAGGGGCCGGCTGATTTCCTGATCAACTGGCTGTTGCCTGCGGTCGCGGTCATCGTCTTCTGGATCTACCGCCAGGCCACCCCCGGCAAGATCGCGATCGCGGCACGGATCGTCGATGCCGAGACCGGCGGCAAACCCAGCACGCGGCAACTCGTCATTCGTTACCTCGGCTACTACGTTTCGATGCTGCCGTTGATGGCCGGTATCGTGTGGGTCGCCTTCGATCCGCGCAAACAAGGCTGGCACGACAAGCTTGCCGGCACCGTCGTCGTGCGGCCGCGGCATCGCGGCCCGGCCCGCGTCGATTTTCCGCGGCAGAGCAAGCCGTGAGCCGGCCGATCTCGCTGCGCATCCTTGCAGCCTTGCCGTTGCTCCTGACGGCAGTTGGCGTGGCACATGCGCAGGAACCTGCGGCGGCTACCCCGCCCGATGCACGGGTCGAGGCCGCGCTCAAGGGTGCGCAGCTCGGATTCCTGATCGATGAAGGCGACTACCGGCTCGATTACAAGGTCGACGAAACCCGCAGCCAGCGCGTGTGGGTCGCATCCGGAACGACGTCGTTACCGCCGCTGGAAGTACGAGACGTCTGGTCCGTGGCCGCGCGTGGCAAGGGTGCCGTTCCGGCTGACCTCGCGGTCCACCTGTTGCAGGAGAACGTCCGCATGGTCCTGGGCGCCTGGCAGGTCAACCAGGGCAAGGATGAATACCTCGTCGTCTTCTCGGCACAGGTCGATGCGAACGCGAACGCCGCGGCGCTGCGAGAGGTGATCGAAGTCGTGATGTACAGCGCCGACCGGATCGAAAAGGAACTCTCCGGTACGGACGCCTTCTGAGAAGCCCGCCCAGCCGGCATCTGGACAGAGTCTCGACAAGGGAGTACACCGCACCAAGGCGCACCGTCGATCGCGCGCATGTCGCGTACGGCAGGGACGGCCGCTGGAGGGGGAAAGCCATGAACCGCATGCTGGTGGTGGCCGGAATCCTGTCGGCGGTGATCGCCGGAGCCTGGGTGGGTGCGCACAGCGCGCGGGTCAGCGCGGCGTCACCGCCCGCACCGCTCGAGGCACCCGTCGGCGCGGCGCTGTTGCCCGGACTGGGCAACTACGACTTCAAGATCACGACACGCAACCCCGAAGTGCAGCGCTGGTTCAACCAGGGGCTGATGCTGACCTTCGGCTTCAACCACGACGCCGCCGAACGTTCGTTTCTGAAGGCGGCGCAACTCGATCCCGACTGCGCGATGTGCTGGTGGGGCGCGGCGCTGGTGCTGGGGCCGCACGTCAACGCGCAGATGGACCCGGCCGACAATCCAAAGGCATGGCAGAGCCTGCAGCGAGCCGTTGCGCTCGCCCCCACGGCCACAGAGCGGGAACGCGCCTTCATCCACGCGCTCGAATCGCGGTATGCCGAGAATCCTCCAGAGGACCGGCGCGCGCTGGACGAAGCTTACGCCAAGGCAACCGGTGCACTTGTCGCACAACGTCCTGACGACCTGGATGCCACGGTCTTCCATGCCGAAGCCCTCATGGACCTGCAACCCTGGGATTACTACGACGAGAAGCTGGTGCCGAAGGGCAACACGGCGGAAGTCGTGTCGCTGCTGGAATCGGTCATGCAGAAGAACCCGAATCACGCGGGTGCGCTGCATCTCTACGTGCATGCCGTCGAGGCTTCGGCCGATCCGCATCGAGGTGTCGTGGCAGCCGATCGACTGCGCACGCTGATTCCGGGTTCGGGGCATCTCGTGCACATGCCCGCGCACATCTATGCACGCGTGGGACGCTGGCACGACGCGGTCGTGGCGAACCAGACAGCCATCGCGGCCGACAACGCTTACCTGGCCACCTGTGGACCGAACGCGAAGGGCGTGTATCCACTTGGCTATGTGCCACACAATCCGCACTTCCTGTGGTTCGCCGCCAGCATGGAAGGAGCGAGCAAGGTCGCGCAGGACGCTGCACGCGCGACTGCGCAACGCGTCAACCTGCCGGACCTGATGCGACAACCGGGTTTCGCGGGACTGCAGCACTACTGGATGACGCCCTGGTTCGACAACGTCCGCTTCGGGCGTTGGGACGAGATCCGGGCGGCACCGAATCCGGCGCCGGACCTGCCTTACGTCACGGCGATCTGGAACTACGCACAGGCGATGGCGGCCGATCCGGCAGGATCGGATGGAGGACGCCAATACCCATTACGCCGCACTATCGAAGCTGGCCGCCGATCCGATCATGCCGACCCTGATGGTCTGGGATCGTTATCCGCTGGCGCATGCAGCACACATCGCAGAGCGCACCGTCCATGCAGAACTGGCGCTCGCACGGGGTGACCAGGCTACGGCCATCGCAGCGCTGACCGAGGCGGTCACGATCGAGGACCGCATTCCCTACGACGAGCCGCCCGGCTGGCATTCACCGGTCCGGCAGTCGCTCGGCGCAGCGTTGCTCGACGCGGGCCGAGCCGCCGATGCCGAGAAAGTCTACCGTGACGAGCTGCAGCGCAATCCGCAGAACGGCTGGTCACTGAAGGGGCTTGCGCTCGCATTGCGCAAGCAACAGCGGACCGACGAGGCCGTAGCCACCGAGAAGCAGTTGCAGGCCGCCTGGCAACACGCGGACGTACAGCTTGTGGCATCCCGATTCTGAGCAACCGACGATGGGATGAAGGCGCGGCCTGCTAGGATGGCGGAGTCTACCCATCCTCCAGCTCCAGAAGTGGGAATGCGCCATGGCCACGGTCAGGAAACGCAAGCAAGCCCCGCTGTCGCAAGTTGCGGGCAACGACGAAGAGCCGCCGTTGACCCCGGCGCAACGACGTGCGCTGGCGCGGCACGTCAAGGACATGGAGGACCGGACCCGCTACCTGCTGGTCAGTGCGACGCTGCCCGGGATCTCGCTGTACTACATGGTCCAGGACGATTCGTGGTCCTTCGACGACCCGACGACGGCCACGCTCTTCAAGCGTCGCGCGTCGGCCAAGGCCATCCAGGCCCTGCTGCGCCCGGGCGTTTTCGTGGTGCCGTGCCAAGTCGATGACCGCGGGCGACTGGTGCTGAGTTCGATCGACGGTCGGAAGGTGGGCAAAGTCCGGCTTGCCGTGCAGCCGTCATGGAAGAAGAAGAGGGCGGCTCGCCGCTAGAACCCCGCGAGCGGCTGGCTGACCAGGCGCAGGCGACGCTGGATTTCTTCTTCGCGAGCATCGTCGATGACGAGCATGACGTCGTCCGGATCGACGACGGTTTCATCGGCCGCGAAGACACCGGTAAGTTCGGTCTCTGGCCGCAGTTCGCCCTGCTCGTACAGATCCCACATTTCCCTGGCGAAATCGGTGCCGAGCAGTTCGGGCGCAAAGCGACCCAGCGTGGACCGCAGGTTGTTGACGTCGCGCTCGAGCATCGCCAGCGCAGCGTTGTTGCCCGCCGCATTGACGACCTGCGGCAGGTCGATGATCACGGGGCCGTCGGGCGCGACCAGCACGTTGAATTCGGACAGGTCGCCGTGGATGAGCCCGACGCACAGCATCCGCACGACCTGCCGGATCAGAAACCGGTGGTACTCGCGGGCAGTCTCGGCTGAAAGCTCCACCTCACCGAGGCGTGGCGCCGGATTCCCGTCCGCGTCCGCGACCAGTTCCATGAGCAGTACGCCATCGAAATAGCCGTAGGGCCGTGGCACGCGCACGTCAACGGCAATCAGCTGGTACAACGCGTCCACCTCGGCGTTCTTCCAGGCAGCCTCCTGCTCCGCACGGCCGAACGACGTGCTCTTGCTCATCGCGCGGGCCTGGCGGCTGCCTCGCACCTTGCGTCCTTCCTGGTACTGGGCGCGCTTCTGGAAACTGCGCTGCGCCATGTTGCGGTAGACCTTGGCGCAGTGCGTCCGCGCCCCCGAACGCACCAGGTAGACCGTCGCTTCCTTGCCGCTTTTCAGCGAGCGAAGGACTTCGTCGATCACGCCGTCGTCGATCAGGGGCTGCAGTTCGGCGGGGGTTTTCATTGGCGCGGCGATCATACCGAGCAGACCGATCGGCGTGTCGGCGAATTGCCTGCGGAATCTGCGGTGAAGGCCGAGCAGCCGCCCGGACTCAGATCCGGGCTGCAGCCTTGCCCGCGGCCAGCAACACGGGGTCCCAGACTGGCGAGAACGGCGGCGCATAAGAGAGGTCCATGCCGCCAATTTCCGCAACGGTCATGTTGTTCCACAGTGCCGTCGCCAGGACGTCGATGCGCTTGCCGGCGCCTTCCCCACCGACGATTTGTGCGCCGAGCAACCGGCCAGTCCCACGTTCGGCCAGAATCTTGATTTTCATTGGCTGTGCACCCGGGAAGTACTGTGCCTTGTTCGATGTCTCCGTGATCACGCCGACTGCGTCGAAGCCGGCGGCCCTGGCCTCCTGGGCGCCGAGGCCCGTGCGGGCAATCTCCACACCCTGAAACCGCGTGATCGCTGTGCCGAGCACGCCGCCAAAGGCAGCCTGACCTCCGGCAATATTGGTGCCAGCGATGCGACCTTGCTTGTTGGCGTGAGTGCCCAGGGCAATGACGACGGGCCAGCCGGTGATGCGATGACGGGACTCGACGCAGTCACCAGCAGCCCAGACATGCGGCGTGCCAGTGTGCAGGCGGTTGTCAACGATGATGCCACCGGTCTTGCCCACGCCAATGTCCGCGGTCCGTGCGAGCTCCGAGTTTGGACGCACGCCCAGTCCGATGACTACGAGGTCTGCCGCCAGAGGACCCGCCGCGGTTTCCACGGCGGTGACACGTCCCGCGGCAGTAGTGAAGCCGGTGACCGCGGTCCTGAGTCGCAGGTTGATTCCCGCAGCCCGCATCGCGTCCGCCACTCCGCCAGCCATGTCGGCATCGAGCACGGCAGCCATTGGAGTGTCGAGTCGCTCGACCACCGTCACGTCGAGGCCACGTGCGAGCAGACCCTCGGCGACTTCGAGTCCGATGTAGCCGCCGCCGACCACCACGGCGCGCCGGGCACCGGCGACGATGCTGCGACCGACCTCCACCGCGTCATCGAGGGTACGGAGCTGCAGCACACCCTCCGCGTCGATCCCTGGCCACGGAGGAGTGATGCCCGACGCGCCCGTACTGATCAGGAGTTCGTCGTAGTGCTCGATCGCTTCGCGCCCCGTGTCGCGGTTGCGTACGGTCACGGTCCGAGCCGCGCAGTCGATGGCAATGGCCTCGTGGTGGATTCGAACGTCGATGTCCCTGGCCCGGTGCTGCTCCGGGGTCCTGGCGACGAGGTGATCCGGCGTCTTCACCAACCCACCGATCAGGTACGGGAGGCCACAGGCCGCGTACGATGTGCGGGAGGATCGCTCGAAAGCCACGATCTCGAGCGCGCCGAGGGACATCATCCGTCGCGCCTGCGACGCCGCGGACATGCCTGCGGCATCACCGCCGATGATTACCAGTCGTCGTGCCATTTACATCTCCCCGCGCTGTAGCTTCGTCGTCGTTGCTCCGGACGTCTTTCAATGCGGCATCGCGCGGCCAATCCTGCAATGGCTTTCGGCCGGAGTCAGCGAACATTCTCGGCCCAGTCGCCTGCAAGCTGCGTGCGTTGGCGTACAGACGCAGAACCCGCCGTTTTCCACCATGCACCGCGGCTCCACACACGGACACTGGAGCGGGTTGCTGACTCGGCGCACGGACTGCGCCCGCGTGATCGCATTATCTGGGCATTCACGTTGCCGGTTCGCCAGGAGCACTCGATGAATGAAAAGATAGCCAGCGTGCACTGGGAAGGCCAGGGCAAGAAAGGGCAGGGCAGGATCAGCACCGAGACCGGCGCGCTGAAGGACTATCCGTACGGCTTCGCGAGCCGTTTCGAGGACGACCGTCGCGGCACCAACCCCGAGGAAATCCTGGGCGCGGCGCACGCCGCGTGTTTCACCATGGCGTTCTCGTTCGCCTGCGATCGGGCTGGACTGGCAACCCTGGATGTCGACACGCAGGCTGCCGTACGCCTCGCCAGGCAGGGCGATGCTTTCGTCATCGACCGGATCGCGCTGACCATGCAGGCCACGGTGCCCGGCATCAGCACGGCGAAATTCCAGGAGATCGCGAATGCTGCCAAGCGCGAGTGTCCGCTATCGAAGGCGTTGGCAAGCGTTCCGGAGATCACGCTGACGGCAACGCTGCGCTAGGGGCGCCGTGCCGCGGACCGCAGGCCAGGCTCTGGCCGGCGTTGTCACGATCGGTGCCCGTCGCGGCAGCTTCGGAAGCAGCAACCCCGGCCTCAGGCTGACTCGCGCGCGGACGCTACTGGGGCGACTGCTGAAGGCACCGTCGCGGACGGTCGCTCCGACGTGGGCCCAGCCGATCGGCTCTCATGCAAATTGGCAACTGCCCGCGCGAGCAGCGCTTCCGCGTCGAGCAGACGCCCCCGCGGGGCCGTCGTGAATCCGACACTGCAAGTCAGATCGTGCCCCTGCGTCAGTAGCCAGTCGGTCAACGAATGAGCGAGCTTGTCGGCGACAACACCCGCGGCCGAGTTGTCAGTTCCGCGAAGCAACAGCGCGTACTCATCGTCGGCGAGTCGCGCCACTGTGTCGATGCGCCGGGTCGAGAGCTGAAGGGCGTCGCAAAACCCTTGTTGCAGAATTCTCGCATGTTCCCGTCCATGCTCGGCGACAAGCCGTGGCAGCGCGTTCAGGCTGATGCAGATGACGCTGGTCTCGCCACCGAGTCGTTCGGTCCGGACCAGTTCTTCAGCGAGCGCCTGAATCAGGCCGTGCCGGGTCGCGAAACCGGTGGCGGCATGCGTGGTATCCAGCCTGGCGAGCCGGCGCTGCTGCGCTCGCAACTCGCACACGAGCCATGCCGGCAGCGCGAAGAGCACTGCGTGCGCTACGAAATTCCATGACAGGATGCCGATGCCGGCGGCTATGCTGGTCGAGAACTCGGCGGCTGACGCAACGGCGGCCGCGCCAACCGCGGCGATCAGTCCAGCACGCAGGCCGTGAAGCCAGGCGACGGCGAGAACCGCGGGCAGGTAGAAAGGCTCGGCTCGCAACACACCGCCCGTTGTGGCGTCGACAACGCCACAACCACCGATCCAGCAGGCCGCAAGAGCAAGCGGATAGCGAGGTGGTTCCTGCACGAGATCAACCGAGTTGCGACTGCGCAAAAAACCCTCCGGGTCCGCCATGCCTGATGCTGATCCGAAAAGTATGTCCGCACGACGGCAGCCGGTCTACCGACGGGCGCACACTGTGAAAAGGCTGCGGATCGCATCACACATTCGCGCACCGATGCGCGTAGAGGTTGTCTCGGTTGGCGAGCCGCGAGACCTGTCATCCCGCGACGCGGGATCGGGTGGATGCATCACGCTGGACTCGAAGCGGATTGACGGCTCCCGGTCCCGGCGCTGCAGCCGCGCTCCGTCGAACTCAACGTCGCGGCATGCTTGTGCAACCAGGAACGCCGGCGCCATCGCCAGGGGCGTTCCGCACATGTTTCCGACCATGAGCCCAAGTCCGAGCCGTAACGAGCAGGACCGGCACGTTCGTGATGGAGTCGCGCGCAGTCGCTCCCAAGGCCGCATTGCTGAAAAGCGGCCATTCGGAGAACAGCGTGTCAGCCCTTCGGGTAACCGACCGTCTGCGACAGCAGGACGTGCTGGTCGTGGGGGAGGCCGAGGGCGTCGGCGATGGCGGAGCGATCGATCCAGGCACGAATCACGGTAACGAGTCCCGTGCTGGCGGCGTACAGGTACACGTTCTGGGCGATCGCGCCAGCGGCGGCAGAGGCGTAGCTCTCGCGGCTTGCCACCGGGATCAACTTCATGCGCGAGTGATCCACGACGAAGACGAGATCGAGCGGGGCATCGTCCACGAAATCCTGATAACCCGTGATGCTGCGCAAATCGCTGCCTGCCACGAGCCGCAGCGCGTGTGTCCGGGCGTCGTAGAGGTAGGCACCGTCTGGCAGGGCGACGTAAACGTCGATCTCCTGCGCATTGATGGCGGAGGGGGCTGTCCGCCCGCCGTCGCGACGGTTCACGCCGAAGGCAGCCCACAGCAAGCTGGAGAGTACGGGCAGTGGCAATGGCTTGCGTGCGAACTCACGCGTTGAGCGGCGCTTGGCCAGTGCCTGCATGAGCGGCAGACCGCCGCGCTTGTCGGGTGCAGGCAGCTTGATGACGGGACGGGCATCGCCTTTCGCGGGGCGCGGTCGTAACTGCCCCATCGCGCCGAGTGCAAGCTTGGTCAGGGTGCTCATTGTCAGTGCTCCTGCGCGGGTGCGCGAGGGCCGTAACGCCAGTCAATTGCACTGTGCGACGGATCAATCGAATCGGCAATAGCGCCAAGTGCGCCTTTTGACACCTCAGTTGGCGTGGTAGCACCATCCCAGCTGCCATGTCATATCGACTGCTGGCAGACCTCGTACTCATTGTTCACGCCGGGTTCGTGGCATTTGTGGTGCTGGGCGCATTGCTCGCGTTGCGCTGGCCTCGCATCGCCTGGGTCCACGTACCCGTCGTGCTGTGGGGTGCCGGAATCGAATTCCTCGGCGGAATCTGCCCCCTGACGCCGCTCGAGAACCACTGGCGACGGTTAGCCGGGGAACTCGGGTACCCGGGCGACTTTGTCGAGCATTACCTCCTGTCGGCGCTGTATCCGGACGGATTGACGCGCCAGGTGCAGCTCTCGCTCGGCGCGCTCGTGCTGCTGATCAATGTGGCGATCTACGCGTGGGTATTCTCGCGACGGCGTTCCGATCGGAACTGTGTGACGTCATGAGACGGCAGCGATCAAGCGAGTCCCGGTGGATCGCCGGCAGGTCCACGACGCATGCAGCGTGGGTTCCCGTGACTGGAATTGACGCGTGGCGAGCGCCGTATATACTCGTTTATACATTGGAGAAAAGCCATGCCAAAGTCCGCGAACCTGACCGTGCAGCAATGGGGCAACAGCCTCGCGGTGCGCATTCCAGCCAAAGTGGCCCGGTCCGCTCGCTTCAAGGTTGGTCAGCCCGTCGAGGTGTCCGCGCAGGACTCGAACGTGCTGGTACGGGCGATCGGAGAACCGAAGCTCACCCTCGCGCAGAAGCTGGCGGCGTTTGATCCCGATCTGCACAGCGGTGAACTCATGGCGACCACGCGCGTTGGGCGCGAGGTGTCCTGATGGCAGCACGAAAGTCCTGGTGCCCGGACCGTCGCGACATGATCTGGATCGACTGCAATCCGCAGGCAGGTCGGGAAATGAAGGACATGCATCCGCTGATGGTGCTGTCGCCGCGGGATTTCAATCAGCGCACGGGGATCGTAATCGGGCTACCGATGACGACCGCGTCTTACAACGACACGAACCCGTTCGCCGTGAAAATCAAGGGACCCAAGGGTGCGAGCAGCTACATCCTCGGTCATCAACCGAAGTCGTTCGACTGGCGGGCCCGAAAAGCGAAGCCGCACGCGTGGAAGAAAGTGCCGGAGGATTCCTTTTCCCTGGCGTGCGAAACACTGAATCAGATCATCGACATTGGGTAGATAGTTTATTTACCATAATATACATTATGCGTACTCTCCGTATGACCACTGGAGGCGGGTAAACGCCTGACCCGCAGCACCCGTCGGGTGCTCAGGCTCCGGGCCGGTGTCCGTTGGACCCCAGCCCTGCCGACCAGGTCAAGGCAGCGATCTGCAGTTGCGGCAGGATCGCAGTCGAACAGAGTTCGTGCGTGTCGAGCAGACGCGCGACCAGGTCATCCTCCGATCGCTCGAGCGCTTCCGCCAGCAGCAGCATCTTCCCTAACCGCCCATTTCGCTCCAGTAGCGCGTCCCGCGCGGCCTGTGGCAAGGAAATGCCTTCGAGCGCCTCGGCCATTGGCATTTTCAACAGGGTATCGAGCAGCGAAAGGATGCCAGTCATGAAGGCCAGGTCGCACTCATCCTGCGGCCTGCGGGCCTGCTGCGACAGTAGTTCCAGGAACTTGCCCCGCGCCGCTGCCATTTGCAGCAACGGGCTCGGGAAGTCGCCGGTACTGCTGTGCGCGAACAGCAACACCTGCAGCCAGCGCTGCAGTTGCCGGCGCCCGAGGATCACCAGCGCGTGCGACAGCGAGCGGATCTCGTAGCGGCCCCCGATGCCCACCGAGTTCACCAGGCGCACCAGCTTGTAGCTGAGTTCGGGTGCTTGCTTGAACGCCGCCTCGATCTCGGCGTTCTCCACGTTGCTCATCGACTGCTGCAGCAGGTGCAGCAGCACGCTGCGCGACGGATCCGCGCGCCGGCCCTGCAGTATCACCGGGCGCGCAAAGAAATAGCCCTGGAACAGTTCGAACCCGAGCTGCCGGCAGTGGTCGGCCTGCTCGATGCTGTCGACCTTTTCGGCCAGCAGCTTCACTCGGCATGGCTGCTCGCGCACGCGGGCGACCAGTCCCGCCAACGAAGTGACCGGCGTCTCTTTGACATCCACCTTGATGACGTCGATGAGCGGCAGGATCGGAGCGTGCGTGGCGTCGAGTTGCACGATGTCGTCGAGCGCGAACGAGAAACCGCGGGCGCGCAGCTCGCGGCAACGCTCCACGATGGCGTCGGTAATCTCGACCGTCTCGAGCAGCTCGATCATGGTCCGCTCGGGCGGCAGCAGTTCCACCACGTCGGACATGAGCAGTTCGGCGTCGAAATTGATGAAGCCTCGGCACTGCCCAAGCACCGCGGCAAGGCCTAGCTCGTTGAACGCGTGATTGATGACCGTCGCGGTCGCGGTGCGGTCGTCCGTGACTTGCGCACTGCCGGTCGCGCCGGACCGGAACAGCAGTTCGTAGGCAACCGTGTTGCCGGTCAGGTCGAGGATGGGCTGGCGGGCCAGCCAGAACATTGGTGCGGGATCCATCGCCGCAGTGTGCCGAGGCGACCTGCGGCAGGCTTTGATCCGGCGCACACATTGTGGCGTGCCCTGAACGTCATGCGCAGACCCGTTCTTCCGCCGCCCACCGCCTGTACGATTCAGATCCCGAACACCTTCAGCACCCCATCCGTCAGCCCCTCGAACCCGCGCCCAGTGAGTCCGGACTTCCTGCCGAAGTACGGCATTTCCTCGTAGACATACACACCGGGTCCACCCGAAAACCGGTCGTTGAACAGGCTGCGTGTCCCAAGCAAGTACGCGCCAAATGTCTCGGAGCGTCTGGGCGAGTAATCGAGGTTCGCACTGAAACCGAACGTAGCCGCCTGGTCGATGCTGCGACCGCTCCCAGCCTGTTCGACTCGCACTCCGCGACAGCCCTGGACGAGTAGCCTTCCGGGTCCGTCAAAGATCAGGTAGCGAAACTGCAGCGTAATGAACGCCATGAGGCTCCAGTTCCATCTCCGGCTGATCCTGATCGGCCGCTCGATCGACTGCACCACACCGACAAGGTTTCGCGGCTGCAGCACGAACGCCGAACCTTCGGGCAGGTCGATGACGCCGACCTCGGCAAAGGCATCGTTCTTGCTCGAGATCACGAAAGTCTCGCCGTCTGCATCTCGTATCCGATCCAGCGCAACCATCTGTGCGGCGATGCTCGTCAGCCAGAACTTCCAGCTCAGCAGCCACTGCGTCTGCTTGTGGCCTTGATCCGCCGAACTCTGCAGGTATTCAGGGTGAACCAGCAGTTCCTCCCGGGCATTGAGGACGATCTCCTGGGACACCGCGGATATCTTCCTTGTCGGGACAAGTCCGGTTCCGTCGGGTACGCCTGCAACGACCATCCCCACAGCCCCCGGTCGCAGACGAACGGGAGGCCGCTTCTCTGCCAACCGCGCGACGAACCAGTACCAGAAAGCCTTGATGCCGACCGGCACCAGTGTCACCGCGACCAGGATTCCGAACGCTTTGAGGAAGACGTGCTGAATGGACTGCAGGGCCTTCTCTGCCTGCTTTTCCGTCGCCTCCACCGCCGCCTTCTTTGCTGCTATGAGTTCGTCGAGTGGGCCCAGGATTGCAGTACTGGCCAATCGCACCTGCTCGGGATCCGCATGCGAGCGCGACCTCGCCTTCGCGAGCCGGTCCCTGGCGGAGTAGAACTGCGCGCCAGCAGAGTTGTACTCGCGTGCGAGTCGATTGCGTTGCCGCGTCATTTCCGCAAGCTGGATGTTCGTGCTGGTGCCCGGCACCCGAGATCCAATTGGATGAGTCCGCTCGAAACGAAGGATTTCTTCCTTCATGTTCAGATAGGCCGCATTGGTCCGCAGCGTCTTGACCCGCTTGTCTTCGAAATCCGCAGCCGCGTCACGAACCTCGGTGTGGAGCGCCTCGATTTCTCCTTTGATGCGGATCAGAGCCGCCAGCTCGGCCTTGCTCAATTGAATGTCGACCTCGTTCCTGAGATCTTCCTCCAGCCCGGCGCCGGTCATCAGCGCAATGGCTCTTCTCATCGATGACTGCCGCCTGCCCTCCTTCACCCTGATGTCGGCCTGCAGCGTTTCGACCAAGGCATCAATCCTGGCGGGCCCTGAGGACTGCGCCTCCGCCAGGCGTTGATTGACCTGCATTTCTGCATCGCGCGCGAATTCTTCGATCTGTGCACGACTGTCTGCGAGACGCTGCACCAGCTCCTTGTCCGGAACCAGTCCTTTCAACATGAGCCCCAGCAGTGTCGACTCTTCGCGATAGGCGTCCAGCGCGACCAGGGCAGCGAGAATGGTAAGGAACACGAGCAAACGCCCTGCCAACCAGCCGGTCGCCACTCGCACGGGATTCATCATCTCATCTGCTCCCTGACTCACCTTGTCCGCCGGCCCGACGATCGGTCATGTCGTCGCACCGGCTTGTCGCGCGGTAGCATACGACCCTGGGCACTTGCCCTTGCAGCATGTGGAGAGCCGGTGAAGCGAGAATGCATGGACGGCAACGGGTCGACCCGCGGGTTCGCCGCGTTTCTCCTGTGTGCGTATGTTACCTGCGTCGCGTTCCCTGCCCTGTCACAGGCGGCCGAGTTCACTGCCGTCGAACCGGTAAAACCCCGACCGCGGATTGGACTTGTGCTCGGTGGTGGCGGCGCGAAAGGCGCGGCGCACGTCGGCGTCCTGGGAGTCCTCGACGAACTGCGCATTCCCGTCGATTGCATCATCGGCACGAGCATGGGTGCGCTCGTCGGTGGCACGTACGCCTCCGGAATGAGCGCGGAGGAACTCGAGACCGCAATCCGGGCGATCTCCTGGCAGGAGGCCATTGGCCGCCGCAGTTTGCGCGCGCAGGTGCCGATGCGGCGCAAGCTCACGGGCAACACCTACAGCAACAGCCTGGAGTTCGGCGTCCGCGATGGTCGCCTCATCGCGCCGTCCGGCCTGATCAATACACAGAACGTCGACCTGACGATCCAGTACCTCGTGAGTCGCAGCCGCGGCATCGCGGAATTCGACCGGCTGCCCATTCCCTTCCGGGCCGTGGCCACGGACATGCAGAACGGTGAGATGGTAGTCCTCGATCGCGGCGACCTGGCGCTCGCGATGCGGGCAAGCATGGCAGTGCCCGGCGCGTTCTCGCCCGTGAGCATCGACGGCCGAATTCTCGGGGACGGTGGACTCACGCGCAACGTCCCGGTGGACATCGCCCGCCAGACCTGTGCCGACGTGGTCATCGCGGTCGCGGTGCCGAATCCCCTGCCCACGGCTGCCGAGTTGCGCTCGCCCCTCACGCTGATGGCGCGCACGCTCGACGTGCTCATTGGCGCCAACGAGAGACAGCAGCTCGAGACCCTCGGCCCCGACGACGTGAAAATCGTGATTGAAATGGGCGACATCGGTTCGGCGTCTTTCGACCGGATCAGTGACGCCATCCCGCTGGGGCGTGCAGCGGCGCTGGCGCATCGCGACGCCCTGGCACGGTACGCGGTGAGCGAGGCCGAGTACCTGGCCTGGCGGGAATCGGCATCCCGCCCCGGGCGGGAGAAAGTCACGCTGGCCGCCGTGAACCTGAACGGTCTCGAGAGGGCGAATCCGGAGTTCATCCAGCAGACGCTGGGCCTGCAGGCCGGAGACGTGGTCGACGCGCGCAAGATTGCAAACCGCGCCACCGCGGTGTTTGGACTTTCCGACTTCGAGCGCGTGGCCTACACCTTGTCCGGGGACCCGACTCAACCGACGCTGGACCTGCATCTGCAGGAGAAATCCTGGGGCCCGCACATCATGCGCTTCGACCTCGGACTCCATATCGGCACCGACGCGAACACGGCGTTCACGATCGGCGGCGACTACCTGCAGACCTGGATCAACGACCTTGGCGGCGAATTCCGGGGTTCGCTGCGCCTGGGTCGAACCTCCGGCCTCGAGACCTCCTTCTACCAGCCACTCGACGCGGCGCATCGCTGGTTCGTCGAGCCGGGGCTTGCGGGAAGGCGATCCATCGAGGATCTCTTCGACGACGGTAACGCCGTGACGCGTTATGACTTTTCGTCCGCATGGGGCTATCTCGACGCGGGGCGCGTTTTCGGCAATCGGGCCGAGCTGCGCGCGGGCATCCGCTCCGGCGTCCAGGCGGCCGACCGGGAAATCGGCTCGCGGGACCTGCCCGAGATCTCGAGCGAGGGCTACGGCGGCCTGGCGTTGCGCTACACCTTCGACTCGCGCGACCGCGACGTGCTCTGGCAGCGCGGCACGGTCGCCCGCATGACCTATTTCCGCAGCACGGAAGCGTTCGGAGCCGAAGCATCCTACGATCGTTTCGAAGGCACGGCGACCGTCGTGTTGCCGTTCCGTCGCAACGTCGGCTACCTGCGCGTGAGCGGCGGGTCGTCGTTCGACACAGCGCTGCCCTTGTACGACCTGTTCACCCTCGGCGGTCCCGTGAGCCTGCCCGGCCTGAGCCTCGGCGAATTGCGTGGAACGTCGTACTGGAGCGCGCAGGCCTCCTACCTGCAGCGGATCGCAGACATCAGCTACGTGTTCGGCCAGTCGATTTACGCGGGGCTCACGTTCACTGCGGCCGACATGAGCGGCCGTCTCGACGGCGTCTACGCGCAGCCGACGTATTCCGGGGCGTTCGTACTGGCCGGTCGCACGCCGCTCGGCCCGATGACGCTTTCCCTCGCCGCGACTACCACCAGCGAATGGCAGCTCATGCTTGGGCTGGGGCGTCCGATCGAGGAACGCACTATCAACGACCCCAGCTGGTGATCGCACACGAAGGCACTGCGCCGGCGCATTGAAGCTGTCGACTTTGCCGTGTTAGCCTCGCCCCGTTGTCTTTCTGGGAATTGTTCTCAGAATAGCCATGGGCCAGCTTGACCGCACGGTTCGCCAGTCACCACTTCTATCCTGGAGCGTGAAAATGATTCGCTTTCGCTCAGTGTTGCCAATGTTGCTCGTGCTGCTTGCGACCACTCTCGCAGGATGCGCCAGCACTCGACCCGCCCCGCAAGAGGAATGGGATGGTCTCGTCCGGCAATCTGGCACGCGCCTGGGCGCCGTCTTCGTCCGGCCGGATGCGGAAATCGTTGGCTACAGGAGCGTGATGATCGACCCGGTCGAGGTCAGCTTCGCCAGGAACTGGGACCCGAACCGCGGCGGCCGCAGCCAGCTCGGCCGGCTCGACGCCGGCGACATGGCCGCGATCCAGGCCGGGGTGGCGGACCTGTTCCGCGAGACTTTCCGAGCGGAACTCGAACGCGGCGGCTATCAGCTCGTCGAAACGGCCGGGCCGGACACGTTGCGGGTCACGGCCGCGATCGTGGACCTTTACATCAACGCGCCGGACACGATGTCGGCTGGCCGTTCGCGCACGTACACGGCCAACGCAGGACGCATGACACTGGTCGCTGAACTGCGCGATTCGATGACGGGTGAACTCCTGGCACGTGCCGTCGATGCGCGGAGCGCCCGCACCAGCGGCACCTGGCAGGTCACAAACCGGGTGACCAATACCGCAGATGCGCGGCGCGCAATGGGAATCTGGGCGACGGCGCTGCGCCAGGCCCTGGACGAGATGTACGGCCGGGCAACGGCCAAGTAGACGACGCTGCAGTGCGGGGCCGGCTGCGAGGCCGGCCCGGTTCAGAACCGGTCGTTGAGCGTCACGCCGAGACCAATCGTCGTCTGCCGCCAGTCGTAGTCGATCATGCTCTCGCCGTAACCTGTGAACACCTGCAGATAACCACGCAGCGGCCCCAGCAGAGGGCGTGAGGCCCAGGTGAACTGCGCCGCGCCCTTGCCGGTGCTCAGATTGCCGCGACCCATCAGGGTGAAGCTGTTGTCCCGCCACTTGTAGATACCCGTGATCTCGCCGTGGCCGTAGTAGTCGACGATGTCGGGATTGTCGTCTTCGTAGTCCGACGGCGTAACTCGGGTCCAGGCACGGGCGAGCAGGACGAAATTGTCACGCTCGAATCCCGCTTCGACGAACAGCCGGTCCCAGCTGCGCGAGATCGGGTCGGCACGACCGTTCGACTGGTGCGTGTACCCGAAATTGAGCAGGTTCCACTGCCAGCCGCCGATGTCGACACCCGGGCGGAAGCTACCGAAGATCTCCGGCATGTAGTTGGTTTCACGGAACGGGCGCGAGATGTCCGGGCTGTAAAGCTGCCACTGGCTCTGTTGGGTGTAGGCGAACCACAGTCCCCAGCGGTTGTCGTCCGTGGCCAGCAGCCGACCCTTGACGCTCAGCTGGAACTTGGCCTCGACGTCGTCGAAATCACCCTCTTCATCGAACGCATCGAACAATGGCTGGTAGGGTGCGATGTTGGCGTCCGTCGTGTAGCGGCCCAGCAAGAGGTAGTTGGGCTGGTGCAGCCTCACGTACGCCCGCCTGCGAGTCGGGAAGAAAGCCCCAGGCCGTGTCGATCAGAGAGGCGGGACGCGGCGTGACCGCGGCAGCTGCCTCCGCGGGCACCGTCGTCGCAGCCGGTGTGGGCGTGGTCGCGGCGCCGCCGTGCACCGCGGCACCGATTGCGACGTCGAAGCAAGCGAGGCGCTCGACGGCGTCCGCTATTTCCAGGCACCGCGCGCCGGGCGTTTCCGCGCGTGCGATGCTCGGCGCGAACGCCGCGCCTGCCAGGACTACGACCAATCCTGGCAGGCGCGCCTGGCGCCGATTAGACGACAGCATCACGCGCGTCGTTCGTCAGAGCTGCAGGCGGGTAATCCGCGATCCGTCGACCGTGACGCCTGCCATGATTCCCTGGTTCGAGAGCACGTAGCCGATGATCGGCTGCTGCGAGGTGGCGCTGGTCATTTGCGCGTTCGCTCCGACCGTGATCAGCGTGACGCTCGCGTCGACGCCCGCTGTCCAGCCCCGGCTGGCCTCGAATCGCGCCAGGGCGTCATCAGTCATGAACAGCAGAAATACCGCAGTGGACTGGGCACCGGCCTGCAGCCCGAACGAGCCGCCCGTCGTGCGGTGATAGCTGACCGTCTTGCCGCCCTTGCGCAAGGCGCCATCGCCCCTCCAGGCACCGACGACGAATCCGGCCTCGAGCACGGCTGGGAACACCAAGCACCCCCCTCGCCCTGTTGACGAGTTGCTGTGAACCCGGGGTCCTGCCGGTACAAATTGGCCAGTGCGTTGTCGACGCCGGAATCGATGTTCTGGCGGCGAGTCGCTGGATCGCTGGAGCCTGGACCCGTCGTGGTGCAGCCTGTGGCGAGCACCAGCACGCTCATCAATGCTGCAAGAAAATGTCTTTTGTTCATTATCAAAACCCCTATACAAGCTTAATCTTCGGGAGGCCGGACGCCCGGCCTCCACCGTTCCTCAGCCCGCGATCACCCTGGGTCCGGAGATCAGTCACCGCACAGCAGCCGCATCCGGCGCTCGGCGCGGTCGAAGTCCGCGTCCGTCGCCGCATTCAGCAGTTGGTCCTTGGCGGCAAGGCAGGCGTCCGCTTCCGCCCGGTCCGCCGCCGTCACCGGCGCGTTGGCGGCAGCAGTGCAACGCGCGTCGTCCGCGAGGCGAATGTTATTGAACTGTCCGCGCTCGACGGAGACGCAATCACCGACGCGCAGCCCGGCCTGCTCGGTCACGATGCGGATCGTGTTGGTGCCACCGATCAGCACCGTGTACTCGAACCCGGTCGAGGAGCCCGCTGCGCTTGCCAGGCGGCTGCCGACGGCCGCACCGCCCACGCCCCGCAACGCGCGATTGCTGCGCGACTGCCCGGAACCCGAGGCGACGCCGAGCGCGCCACCCACGATCGTGCCCGCGGCATTGGCGCCCTGGTTCTCGATGTTGACCTGGCGCACGGCCGTGATGCGGCCGTGGGTCACCGTGGTCTGTGCATTGACCTCACCCGCCACGAGGACGGCGCCCAGCAGCGCGATTGACCCGACAAGACTCCAGCGCATGTTCATTGCTTGTTGCTCCTGAATTGTTCGAACGTATGGCGACGGGCAAGGTGCACTTGCCTATGGCGCGCTTTCGGCTGCGCGCATGGCCGCCTGTCCGATGAACCGGACATTCGATGAGTGCCTGCCGCGCCGCGCAACGCTTGTCGCGCCGGATAAGATATCAGCGATCCAGGGCTGGGTGAAAAAGAATTGTTGCGCGGCTGTGCAAGACGCGGGGCGAGTCCAGCAACGCGGTCGCCTCCGCGCCGGTCCGCAGGCGCGGTCACGGCATTGTCACAGGATCATCAAGGCTGCGTTCGATGCGGTTGCGGAGCCTGCGCGCCACCACCAGCTGCGCGTACGAAACCCGCTACGCTGCGATTGCAGGCGGCAACAAGACGGCTTAGGGTGGCGGCTTGCTGATTACGTGGAACAGTTGCGGCGCCTGCATGGCCGCCACGCTGTGCGTGGCTATCGGGAGCTACGCGTCCTATGCTGTCTTAAGCCCGCCTTGAATCAAGCGCAAGCATCGATAGGGAGCCGCCCAGTGTCATTGAAGTCTGCTGCCAAGCGAACGGCCAGTCCGCCGGGAACGACCACCCTCCTCGCGCTCGCCATGCTGGCACTTCTCTCTGCCTGCCGAGGCGGCGATGAAGCCCCGGCGGCCGAGGTGCGGCCGGTCCGCGTGGTGACCATCGAGACACGAGCCGTCGGCGACACCCTTGTGCTGACCGGCAGGGTGCAGGCCCAGACCGAAATCAACGAATCGTTCCGGATCGGTGGCAGGCTGATCGAGCGAAACGTCGAGATTGGCGACACCGTCCGCCCCGGCCAGGTGCTGGCGCGGCTCGACCCGCAGAATGAGGAAAGCAACCTGCAGGCCGCAAGGGCGCAACTCGTTGCTGCGCAGGCGCAGCTCGTGGAGGCTCGCAACAACCACGCCCGGATGCGCGACCTGGTGGCCGAGAACGCCGTATCGCGCGCGGCGTTCGACCAGGCGGTCGCGGTGCTGCAGATGGCCGAGTCGCAGGTGAACTCGGCCCGTGCGAGCGTCAACCTCGCGGAGAACCGCCTGAGCTACACGCAGTTGAACGCCACCGCCGCGGGTGTCGTCACCGCGCGCGGCGCCGAGCCCGGCGAGGTGGTCGGGGCCGGCAGCATGGTCGTGCAGGTGGCGCGAGAAGGCGCGCGCGATGCCGTATTCGACGTGCCGGCGCAGGTCAAGGACAGCGCAACACGCAAAGTCGGCGTCACGGTCGCGCTGGTTGACGACCCGAAGGTCACGGCGACGGGTACGGTGCGTGAGGTTGCGCCTCGCGCCGACCCGGTGACTGGCACCTTCGCCGTTCGCGTGCAGCTCATTGACCCGCCGCCGACGATGCGTCTCGGCAACACGGTCACGGGCCGCGTCAAGCTCGACGCGGCGCCGGCGATTCAGATCCCGGCCGCCGCGCTGGTACGTGCCGACGGCGGGACGGCCGTTTGGTTGTACGACGCCAAGGCGGGTACCGTCGCCGCGCGCAGCATCACCGTAGCCGGTTCGAATGCGACGACGGTGCAGGTTGCGTCCGGCCTGAACCCCGGTGACATCGTGGTCACCGCCGGCGTGCAGACCCTGCGTCCGGGACAGAAAGTCCGCCCGCTGGAGACCCCGCAGTCGTGATCGGTCCCAACCTGTCGGAATGGGCGCTGAGCAAGCGCTCGCTGGTCGTCTTCCTGATGATCCTCGCGGTGATCGCGGGCACATTGTCGTTCAAGAGTCTCGGCCGCGGCGAGGACCCGGCCTTCACCGTGCGCACGATGGTCGTTGCAGCCGGCTGGCCTGGCGCCACGGCGGACGAGACGCTCCAGCAGGTGACCGAGCGGCTGGAGCGCACTCTGCAGGAAACCCACTATCTCGACCGGGTGCGCAGCTACACGATCGCCGGCCAGACGACGATATTCATCGACCTGAAGGGCTCAACGCCACCGTCGGCCGTGCCCGACGTCTGGTACCAGGTGCGCAAGAACATCGGCGACATGCGCGGCACGCTGCCGCAGGGCGTGGTCGGGCCCTTCTTCAACGACGACTTCGGTGACACCTTCGGCATCATCTACGCCTTCACCGCCGACGGCTTCAACTTCCGCGAACTGCGCGACTATGTGGAAGCTGCCCGCTCGCGGCTGCTGCACGTTCCCGACGTCTCCAAGATCGAGGTGCTCGGCGCGCAGGACGAGCAGATCTACCTGGAATTCTCCACCGAGCGACTGGCCGGACTGCGCCTGAACATGGGGGCCATCCTCGCCACGCTGCAGGCCCAGAACGTCGTCCGCCCGGCCGGCACCATCCAGGGCGAGCGGGAACGCGTGTTCCTGCGCGTGAGCGGCGCCTTCGATTCCGCGGCCGCCATCGAATCGGTCAACATCGTCTCGGGCGACCGCATCTTCCGGCTCGGCGACATCGCCACCGTGCGGCGCGGCTTCGTCGATCCACCGCAACCGATGTTCCGCGTCAACGGCAAGCCTGCGATCGGACTGGCGATCGCCATGCGCGATGCCGGCGACATCCTGGCGCTCGGCGAAAACGTGCGCAAGGAAATGGCCGACATCAAGGCCGGCCTGCCGGTCGGGATCGAGCCGACGCTGGTGGCCGACCAGGCGGTCACCGTGGATACCGCGATCAACGAGTTCCTGACCTCGCTGTGGCAGGCGATCGTGATCATTCTCGCCTGCAGCTTCGTCAGCCTCGGCGTGCGGCCCGGAACGGTGGTCGCGCTGGCGATCCCGCTGACGCTGGCGATCGTGTTCGCGGTGATGGACATCGCCAACATCGACCTGCACCGCATCTCGCTGGGCGCGCTGATCATCGCACTGGGCCTGCTGGTCGACGACGCCATGACGACCGTGGATGCGATGCTGCGGCGCCTCGGCGCCGGCGATACCAAGGACGAGGCGGCGACCTTCGCCTACCGCACCCTGGCCGCGCCCATGCTGATCGGCACGCTGGTCACGATCGCGAGCTTCGTGCCGATCGGCTTCGCCAAGAGCTCGGCGGGCGAGTACACGTTCTCGATCTTCTCGGTGGTCGGCATCTCGCTGATCGTCTCGTGGCTGGTGGCCGTGATCTTCGCACCGCTGCTCGGCAAGGCCATCCTGAAGCCGCCGAAGGTCGAGGCCGATCCAAAGCCGAGTCGGGTCGAAAAGGCCTACGGCAGCCTCCTGAAAGGCGCGATCCGCATGCCATGGCTGACGATCGGCGTCACGCTCGGGGCATTCGTGGTGTCGCTGTTCCTGCTGCGGTTCGTGCCGGCACAGTTCTTCCCGGCATCCGACCGCCCCGAGCTGACCGTGGACATGACGCTGCCGCAGAGCGCGTCCATCCACGCGACAGAGGCGCACGTCGAGCGCATGGAGGCGATGCTCAAGGGCGACCCCGACGTCGACCACTACAGTGCCTACGTCGGCCGGGGCGCGATCCGTTTCATCCTGACGCTGAACGTCCAGCTCGCCAATCCGTTCTTCGCCCAGTTCGTGATCGTCGCCAAGGATGTCGAGGCCCGCGAACGGTTGCATGCGAAGCTCGAAAAGCTGCTGGCCGAGGAGTTCCCCGACGTCGTCGGCTACGTTTCGCCGCTCGAACTCGGGCCGCCGGTCGGGTGGCCGCTGCAGTACCGGGTTTCGGGTCCGGATCCGGACGAGGTGCGCCGCATCGCGCTGGAACTGGCCAAGGTCGTGGGTGCCGAGCCGCGCGCACGTCACGTCAACTTCGACTGGATGGAGCCGGCGCGGCAGTTGCGAGTCAACGTGAACCAGGACCAGGCGCGCCAGCTGGGCATCAGCTCGGCGGCCCTGGCCGGCACGCTGAGTACCGCCATCTCGGGCACGACGGTGACCCAGGTCCGCGACGGCATCTACCTGGTCAACGTAGTCGCGCGCGCCACCGACGCCGAACGCGCGTCGTTCGAGACGCTCAGCTCGCTGCAGGTCGCCACGCCCGGCGGCCGCATGGTGCCGTTGCGCCAGTTCGCCACCTTCTCCGAGGAACAGGAGCTGCCGCTGATCTGGCGGCGCGACCGGGTTCCCACGCTTACGGTTCGTGCGGACGTCATTCCCGGTGTGATGCCCGACACGGTGGTTGGCGAGCTGACACCCAGGATCGCCGAGTTCTCCGCCAAGCTGCCAAGGCCGTACAAGGTCGTCACCGGCGGCTTGTACGAGGAGAGCGCGGTTTCGCGTGGCTCGGTGTTCGCGGTGGTGCCGTTGATGATCGGGCTGATGCTGGTCATCATGATGTTCCAGCTGGTGAGCTTCCGCCGGCTGGCCCTGGTCGTGGGCATCATGCCGCTGGGACTCATCGGCGTCGTGCTGACGCTGCTGCTGTTCAACCGGCCGCTGGGCTTCGTCGCCATCCTGGGCGTGCTGGCATTGATCGGCATGATCGCCAAGAACGCGGTCATCCTGATCGTGCAGATCGAGACCGACCGTGCCGAAGGCAAGGGCGTGTACGACGCTGTGGTCGCGTCGGCGACGGGGCGCATGCGGCCGATGATGCTCGCGGCAATGTCGACCATCCTCGGTCTGCTCCCGATCGCGCCCACCGTATTCTGGGGCCCGATGGCCTTCGCCATCATGGGCGGCCTGCTGGTCGCGACCATGCTGACGCTCGTGCTGCTGCCCACCTTGTACGTGGCGGTGTTCGGGAAAGAGACGGCGCCCGTGCCGCAGCCGGAACATGCGACTGCGGCCGCGGGAGGTTGACCTGACATGGCCGCCGACGTGCTCGAACTCTACCTGGCCGATATCCGGCGGCTGTTCAACTCCATGGACCCCGCCCCGTTCCACGAGCGCGACCTCGATCCCAACGCGGCCGACTACATCCGCGAATGGGCCGAGGAGCTGCCGGGCAAGGGTCCGCTGGCGCTTGCCATCAAGCTGGGAACCCCACTCGGCGCCGATGACAACGCCGCAGTCGTCGAGAGGTCGGTCCGCGATCACTTTCACCGCAGGGCAGCAGCGACTCGCCGTAACCTGCGCGACTTGCTGCGGATGGGGCGCTACAGCCTGCTCGCCGCCCTGCTGTTCCTCGGACCCATCATCGTCATTGCCGAGTCGGCCGCGCAAATGGTGCAAACGGAGCGCTATGCGGCGTTGATCGAGAACAGCCTGGTGATCGGCGCCTGGGTCGCGCTTTGGCGTCCGATCGAGATCTTTCTGTACGACTGGTGGCCAGTGCGGAGCGAGGCTCGGCTATTCGACCGCCTCAGCCAGATCGACGTGAGCACGGTGCATGTGCCTGGCACCGGAGTCGCGGCGACCAAGGTGCCCTGAACTTGAACGCGGCAGCCTCCACGCAGGATCCCCCGCGTGCCATTGCCGTCTGGCGCGCAGCGGCATTCTTCCTGCTGTGGATGCTGCTGATGCAGAGCCTGAAGCGTGCCGATCTCGTCATGGGCGTGTTCGCCTGCATGGGCGCCACCTGGGTGAGCCTGCGCCTGCTGCCGCCCTCCTCCGGGGGCCTGCGCTTCGGCCGACTGCTCGCGCTGCTACCGCACTTCGTCTGGGAGTCGGTGCTGGCGGGGGTCGACGTAGCGCGCCGGGCACTTCATCCGCGCATGCCGCTGCGACCTGGTTTCGTCACCTGCCCGCTGGGCTTCCCGCCGGGGTTTGCGCGCAACACCTTTGCGACGATCACCAGTCTCTTGCCGGGCTCGGTGGCTGCAGGCGAGGTCGAGGGAGAGATCGTCTACCACTGCCTCGACACCAGCGCGCCGGTGGTGGAGCAGATCTGGAAGGAGGAAAGGCTGCTGGCCAGGGCGCTGGTCGCTGGGCGACACCATGGCTGAGTTCCTGGTCGGGGCGGCCGTGTTCATCCTGGCGATGGTCGCCCTGGGACTAGTGCGCATCCTGCGCGGACCGGGTGACGCCGACCGCATCATGGCCGCGCAGTTGCTCGGCACGGGCGGCGTTGCGGCAGTGCTGCTGCTGGGTGCGGCGAGCGGCGAGGCCGCGACGGCCGACATCGCCCTGACGCTGGCGCTGCTGGCGGCGTTCGCCGCCTTCGCTTTCGTGAAGGCAAAGCTCGGGCAGGCAAGCGGCGAGTCCCGGCCCACAGACAGCCAATGAAGCTGTTCCTTGACCTGTGGACGTTGGTCGGCGTCCTGGCCGGCGCGTTTTTCTTCTTCGCCGGCACCGTGGGGCTGCTGCGCTTCCCGGATTCGTTGACACGCCTGCACGCACTGAGCAAGGCCGACAACTTAGGGTTAGGCCTCGTGGTGCTGGGCCTGCTGCCGCAGATGGACAGCGTGGCTGCCGGGATCAAGCTGGTCGGGATCTGGCTGCTCGTGCTCCTGTCCGGGGCGACCGCCGCGCAGTGGATCGCACGTACCCTCCGACAGAGCGGCCCGGGCCCATGATCGAGGTCCTGAACCTTGTTCTGGCAGCGCTGATCCTCGGCCTGGCGGTGTGGACCGTCGTCGCCCGCGAGGCCCCCGCCGCAGTCGTCGGGTTCATCGTCTACGGCTTGCTGCTGACGCTGGTCTGGTTGCAGTTGCAGGGCATCGACGTGGCACTGACCGAAGCGGCCATCGGCGGCGGACTCACCGGCGTGCTGCTGATCAGCGCTGCCGTCAGGCTGCGGAGCACCGAATCGACCGCCCGAGCGCAACGCCCCGGCGCCTCGACACGCTGGCTTGCGGCGGCCTTGTCCGCCGCCGTCACGGGGGCGCTCGCGATCTGTGTGCTCGCGTTGCCGGAGCCTGCGCCTACGCTTGCTCCACAAGTTCTTGCCAACATCGCCGTCACCGAGGTCGGCAACCCGATCACCGCGGTGCTGCTCGCGTTTCGTGCCATGGACACCCTGCTCGAGGCGATCGTGCTGCTGTTCGCGCTGATCGGGGTCTGGTCGCTGGCGCCCGACCGCGCCTGGGGTGGGCGCCCGGGCCTGCTGCAGCAGGCCGACGCCGAACGGCATGCTGGCCTACGTGGCGCGCGTGCTGCCGCCGATCGGCATCGTCGCCGGCCTCTACATCTTCTGGATCGGCGCCGACTATCCAGGCGGCAAGTTCCAGGGCGCCACGCTGCTGGCCGCGATGTGGCTGCTGGTCATGATGGCGGGCCTGGTCGATGCACCATCGATCAGCCGCCGCTGGCTGCGCTGGCTGCTGGTGGCGGGACCGCTGGCATTCATCGCCGTCGGTGTGCTCGGTGCGGTCACGGCGGGCGCGTTTCTCTCCTACCCGCAAGGCTATGCCAAGACGCTGATCCTGGTCATCGAGTTCGCGCTGATGCCCACGCTCACGCTGGTCCTCGGCCTGATGCTGCTGGGCGCTCCGCTGCGCGGCGAGGCGCCGTGACCGCCGCGACGCTGTTCGGCCTGTGTGCCGCGGTGCTGATTGGCGTCGGCCTGTACGGGCTGATCGTCAACCCGCACCCGCTGCGCAAGATCCTGGCCTTCAACGTGGTCGGCAGCGGTGTGTTCCTGCTGTTCGGCGCCATTGCACGCCGCGGGGCCGCGGCCGGCATGGGCGGCGATCCGGTGCCGCAGGCCCTGCTGATCACCGGCATCGTGGTCGCGTTCTCGGCCACGGCGCTGGCCGTCGCGCTGCTGTTGCGGCTGTTCGACGTGTCCGGTTCGGTCACACTCTCATCCGACGCGCCCGCCAGGTCCGGGGACGACACCGGTGCGGCTTGACGCGCGCGTGATGGGTCGGCTCGAGCCATGCTGACGACGCCCGGCGGATGGCTGCTGCTGGTTGCGGTGCTGGCACCGTTCGTCGGCGTACTCGCCGGGCTGGCGCTTGGCGGTCGCGGCGCGCAGCGCGTAGCCGCGCTTACGCTGCCGGTCGGCCTGGCCGTTGCAGGCGGCATCGCCTGGACGCTGGTGCAATCCGGCGACACCGTGGTTTACCTGCTGGGCGGCTGGGCGCCGCCTCTCGGCATTGCGCTGCGGGCCGACGGCCTTTCGGCGGTCGATGCTGCTCGCGGTCGCGGTCGTCATCTGCGGCATCGGCCTCTACGCCCGCGCCGACTTCGGCAATGCCGCCGGCGAGCCCGAGAAGCGCGCGCCGTTCGTCTTCTGGCTGCTGCTGCTGGCCGTGTGGGGATCGCTGAACCTGGTGTTCGTCAGCGGCGACCTGTTCACGTTGTACGTCGCGCTCGAACTGCTGACCTTCTCGGGCGTGCCGCTGGTCTGCCTCGACGGCCGCGGCGAGACGCTGCGCGCCGCGTTGCGCTACCTGCTGTTCGCGCTGGCCGGCTCGCTGCTGTACCTGCTTGGCGCCGTGCTGCTGTATGGCGGCTACGGCACGCTGGACATCGCGCTGCTCTCCGGGCGCATCCATCCCGAGCCCATCGCCTGGGCCGCCGCCGCGCTGATGACGGTCGGCCTGCTGGCCAAAACGGCGCTGTTCCCGCTGCACATCTGGTTGCCGCCCGCACATGCCGGTGCGCCGGCGGCCGCCAGCGCGGTGCTGTCGGCACTGGTGGTCAAGGGCTCGTGGTTCCTGGTCGTACGCCTGTGGTTCGATGTCATGCCCGGCGTAGTGACGATGCCTGCCGCGCAGTTGCTGGCCGGCCTGGGCGCGGCGGCAATCGTCGTCGGCAGCGTTGTCGCACTGCGCCAGGAACGGCTGAAGCTGCTGGTCGCGTATTCGACGATCGCGCAGATCGGCTACCTGTTCCTGATGTTCCCGCTTGCCTTCGATGCCAGCGGCAGCATGCTGGTGCATGGCGCGACCTTGACCGGCGGACTGCTGCAGGCCGTGTCGCATGCCACCGCCAAGGCAGGGATGTTCATGGCGGCCGGCCTGGTCTATGCCGCGCTCGGCCACGACCGGATCGCTGACCTCGGCGGCGTGGCGCGTGCGCTGCCCGTCACCCTGCTCGCCTTCGCCATTTCCGGGCTGGCGCTCATGGGGGTCGTGCCGAGCGGCGCATATCTCGCGAAAAAACTGCTGCTCGACGCCGCCGACAGTTCGGGTCAATGGTGGTGGACCGTCGTGCTGCAGTGTGGCGCGGCGTTCACGGCGGGATACGTGGTGCTGGTGCTGACCAATGCGCTGCGCAGTCCGGCGGCGCCGGTCAAACTCGTGAAGCGAGTCTCGCGACTCTCCGAATACGCGGCTCTGGCCCTGGCAATGTCCTCGCTGTTGCTCGCGTTCGCCGCACTCGGCCCGGTGCCGGGACACCTCGTGTCGAATCCCCTCCTGCCCAAAGAACTGGGGCCGACGCTGCTGGTGGTGCTGGGCGGTGTGCTGCTGGCGCTGGGCTTGGCACGCCGGGCTTTGTTCGGCGACGACGTCAGCGACGGATCGGTGCGCCGCGCTGCAGTGGCCGTGGGCAGAGGTTTCGAACAGGCGGATGCGTTCTTGCGGCGGTGGCCCTCCGCGAGCCTCGCTTTGCTGCTGTCGGCGGCACTGTTCGGCTGGTTGATGCTTGCCCGGGGTCCGCAGTGAACGCCTCGCCGACGCGCGCAGCAGGCCACTGGGTAACACAACTGACTGGGTCGATGTGGTAGGGTTCATCGTGCTGGTACAAGGTATCCCTGCGTTGGAATTCAAGATCCTCTGTCTCCTTGCTGCCCTGCGTGCCCGATGACTCACCGGCGCACGTTGCATCTCACGCCATCGTTCGCGCCGATCTGCGCCGGGATGTTCCTCGGCTGCGTGCGCCTGGCGGCGGCCGACCCCCCAGCTGAAACTGCAACGCAGAAGTCCGAGTACGAGGCCTATGCGGAGTCGCACCCGTACCTGAACGACGGGTTTTCTCCCGGCGAAGGCAGCGAGAGCGGCATCGATGAACTCGAGCGGCTCCAGGAACCGGAGACGCCGATTCTCGATCCGGTCGAGTACTCCGGCTTGTCAGGCCTGCTGCGGAGCAAGTTCGACTCACTCTATCGGGATACTGGCCTGCGGCTGGGTTTTGCAGCAACAGGTCTTGCCCTCAAGGCCTACGGGGCCGACGATCCGAGCGGCTCGGCCTACGACCTCGACTTCATGTCCGGGTGGACGCTGGTGGGCCGCGGTACGCAGGACACCGGAACGCTGGTCGTCACCGGCGAGTTCCGCGACAAGCTCGGAACCGACCCCGCCTCCAGGGTCGGCCCGCAGCTCGGCACGCTGATCAACACCACCAACGCCTTCAACGACCGCGGCTGGGTCGTGCGCGACGCGTACTGGCTGCAGCGCTTCTACGACGGCAAGCTGCGGGTGCTCATCGGGCGCGCCGACACCAGCGATTTCGTCGGCCAGCAGCCGATGCAGAACGTGAATGCGCAGTTTGCAAACCGCAGCTTCTCCGCGAACCCGACCGCACCGTTTCCCGGTCACGGACCGACGATCGGCGTTTCCTACCGCCCCAGCGACCGCTTCTACGTGACCGGCGGCGTCGCCAACGGCTACGGCACCACCACCCAGTCGGGATTGAGCTCCATCAGCGACGGCGACTTCTTCTACAGCGCCGAGGCCGGCTGGACGCCGCAGGTGGAAGGCATGGGAGCCGGCCGCTACTCGGTGATGGTGTGGCGCATCGACTCGCGCGACGAGAACGGCTTCGCCAGTCCCTCGGACGACGGCGTGACGCTCGTCGCCGGCCAGCAGCTGAGCAATCGCTTCCAGGTCTGGGGTCGCTACGCGCACTCGGGCGGCGAAACCACGAACATCCGTAACCTCTGGCAGGCAGGGACGGGCTACAGCGGCCTGTTTGGCAGTCCCAGCAACATGACCGGACTGGCAGCGTCGTTCGCAGAGCCACGCTCGAGCGCGTCCCGTGACGAGAAGGTCGTCGAGGTTTTCCAGCGCATACAGCTGAGCCGATTCACTCAGTTCAGCGCCGGGTTCCAGATGGTATTCGATCCGGGCAACAACCCGGACGAAGACCACTTCGAGCTGCTCTACGCGCGCCTGCGTCACGCATTCTAACCGGAGGTCGACGTGTACACCTCTCTCCCGCCTGACGACGACCAGCCATTCCTCATTTCAACCGGGCACCTGGCGGCGCCGCCGGAGGTCGAGGCGTTGGTGAAGGCCGCGTACCAGCGTTACAAGGGACTCGACGAAGGCAAGGTCGCCGACTACATCCCGGCACTTGCGAAGGTACCGCGCGGACTCTTCGGCATCTGCATCGTCGGCGTCGATGGCCGCTCATTCGAGATCGGCGACTCCAGGCACGAATTCTCGATCCAGAGCGTTTCCAAGCCGTTCGTCTTTGCGCTCGTCAGCGAAGCGATCGGGACGGAGGAGGCGCGCGCAAAAGTCGGCGCCAACGCAACGGGCCTGCCCTTCAACTCCGTGATGGCCATCGAGCTCAATGCCGATCGCACCATGAATCCGATGGTGAATGCGGGCGCGATCGCGACCACGAGTCTCGCGCCCGGAGATACCGCGGACGCCAAGTGGCGCTTCATCCGCGAGGGGCTGTCGCGCTTCGCCGGTCGCGAACTGGCGATGGACGATGAGATCTACGAGTCCGAGGCGGCGACCAACCAGCGCAACCGCGGCATCGCCAGGCTGCTGGAAGGCTACGAGCGCATGTATTTCGACTCGCTGCAGGCGACCGACGTCTATACGAAGCAATGCTCGCTGCTCGTCAGCGCGACCGACCTCGCGGTGATGGGCGCGACGCTGGCCGATGGCGGGGTCAATCCGCTCACCAAGGAGCGTGTTGTCAGCGCCGAAGTCGCCAAGCGCCTGCTGGCGGTGATGGCGACGGCAGGATTGTACGAGCGCTCGGGCGACTGGCTGTTCGAAGTCGGCCTGCCCGGCAAGAGCGGCGTCGGCGGCGGCATCGTGACGATTTCGCCCGGCAAGGGTGGTCTCGGGGTGTTTTCGCCCCCGCTTGACGAGGCTGGCAACAGCGTGCGCGCGCAGCGTGTCACGAAGTACCTGTCCGAGCACCTCGGCCTGAATCTTTTCGCATCCCAACCACAATAGAAATCGATCGATACCTACAGGGAGTCTGCAGACATGGCAACAGCGGCGGCGATCCCGAACCAAGTGAAGGAATCCTGGCTACCGATGGTCGCCATCGCGCTGGGCCAGGCGTTGATGTCGTTCAACGTCGCGTCCCTGCCGGTCGCGCTGAGCGGCATGGTGAACAGCTTCAACGTGCCGCCGACGACCGTGGCGACCGGCATCGTGATGTATTCACTCGCGGTCGCCGGGCTGGTCATGCTCGGCGCCAAGCTGTGCCAGCGCTTCGGCGCCGTGCCGGTGTTCCGCGCGGTCGTCGCGCTGTTCGGTGCCGCGCAAGTGCTGATGACGTTCAGCCCGAACGCGACCACCATGCTGACGGCGCAGTTGCTGTCCGGCATCGCCGGCGCCGCGCTGGTCCCGTCCCTGGTCGCGCTGATCGCCAACGAGTATCACGGCACGCAGCAGGCAACGGCGCTGGGTGCGCTCGGATCGGCGCGCGCCGGCGCCGGCGTGCTGGCATTCCTGATCGGCGGCATCCTGGGCTCCAGCATCGGCTGGCGCCCCTCTTTCGGAATCCTGATCGTGCTGGCCGCGGTCGTGCTGATGCTCAGCTTCAAGCTCAAGCCGACCACCCCGCGTCCTGAGGTCAAGATCGACCTGTTCGGCGTGCTGCTGACCGCGTCGTCCATCAGCATGATCAGCTTCGGCTTCAACAACCTGAACCGCTGGGGACTCGGTTTCGCCCGCCCGGCCGCGCCGTTCGACCTGTTCGGGATGTCGCCGGCGCCGTTCATGATCGTGATCGGAATCGTCCTGCTCCAGGCCTTCTTCGTCTGGACACGTCGCCGCGCCGCAAGCGGCAAGACGCCGTTGCTCGCGCTCGAGGTGATCCGCAACCCTTCGGAACGCGCAGCGGTCTATGCGATGTTTGCGGTGGTGGCGCTGGAGGGAGCGCTGAACTTCTCGGTACCCCTGTACATCCAGATCATCCAGGGCCGGACTCCGCTCGAGACGGCCGTTGCCATGTTGCCGTTCAACCTGACGGTGTTTTTCTCGGCGATGCTGATCATCCGCGCCTACGGCAAGTTAACGTCGCGGCAGATCGGTATGTGGGGTTTCGGGTTGTGCACGGTGGCTCTGCTGTGGCTCGCATTCGTCGTGAAAAACGACTGGACCGCGGTCCCGGTCATGTTCGGCCTCATCCTGTTCGGCATCGGCCAGGGTTCGCTCGTGACGCTGTTGTTCAACGTGCTGGTCACGGCGTCGCCAAAGGAGCTCGCAGGCGATGTCGGTGCTCTGCGTGGCACGGCCAACAACCTGGCGGCCGCGGTCGGTACGGCCGTCTCCGGGGCCTTGCTGGTCGGTCTGCTCAGCGCTTCCATCCTGACCTCGCTGGCGTCCCACCCGGAGCTCAAGGAGGAGCTGCGCAGCCAGGTCGATCTCGACAACAACATCAATTTCGTCAGCAACGACCGCCTGGCTGGGTTCCTCGAAACGACCAACGCGACACCTGCGGAGGTCGAGCAGGCGATGCAGATCAATTCCGATGCGCGGCTGCGCGCACTGAAGATCGGTCTCCTGATCATGTCGTTGCTGTCGCTGCTGGCCATTTTCCCGGCCTCGCGGCTGCCGAACCACAAGCCCGGCGAGGTTCCCTCGAATCCGCCGCTGCCGAAGCCGACCCGCGAAGAGGACTGAGGGAGAGGACGACCATGGCAACACGGAAGCCGCGCCTGCTGTTCCTGTCGCTCGGCGGCACCATCACGATGGTGCCGAGCGCCGAAGGCGGCATCGCCCCCAAGCTCGGCGCCGCCGAGCTTGTGGCGTCGGTGCCCGAGCTCGGCGAGGTGGGCGACATCGACGCCCGCTCGCCTTTCCGGCTGCCGAGTCCGTCGCTGACGACCGCGAACCTGGTCGACGTCGCCGCGACGGTCGAGCAGGCGTTTGTCGAAGGCTTCGACGGAGCAGTCGTGATACAGGGCACCGATACGATCGAAGAATCGGCATTCCTGCTCGATCTGCTGGTGGATTCGGACAGGCCCGTGATCGTGACCGGCGCCATGCGGGGTGCCGATGCTCCGGGTGCCGACGGCCCGGCCAACCTGCTGTCCGCGGCGATAGCCGCGGCGTCCCAGGAAACAGCAGGCCTGGGGACGTTGGCAATTCTCAACTACGACATCCATGCGGCGCGGTTCGTGCAGAAGTCCCATACGGCCCTGCCGTCGGCCTTCCTTTCCCCGCTGGTCGGGCCGCTTGGGACGATGATCGAGCGCAAGGCTCACATCTACGCGCGAGTGGCGCGGACGCCGTGCCTTGCGGCCAAGGATGGGCCGCCGGCGCCGGTGGCGCTGATCAAGATGTCGATGGGTGACGACGGGCGTCTGCTCAAGTCGCTGCCGGACCTGGGCTTCGCGGGCGCCGTGATCGAAGGCATGGGCGCCGGGCACGTGCTGGCGGAAGTGGCGCCCATCCTGGGCGAGCTGGCCGGGAAGATGCCGGTCGTGCTTGCATCGCGGGCGATGACCGGCCCCGTATTCACGAAGACCTACGGCTACCCCGGCGCCGAGATCGACCTGATCAAGCGCGGGCTCGTCCCGGCCGGATACCTCTCCGGGCTGAAGGCGCGGCTGCTGCTGAGCCTGGTCATGCGCGATCGCAAGGGCGCGGGCAAGGTGGCCCAGGCGTTCGCCCCGTATCAGTGATCCTTCGGCGCGGAGCCGTGCCGACGCTTGTCGCCGCGGCGGAAGTACTTGCCGGCGCGGCCCAGTTGTAGCTGCCACCAGCCGTAGCGTTCCGTCAGCCATCGGTACATCGACGCGCCGACCAGCGTGCCGAGCGCAATCGACACCACCGAGAAAATCACCAGGACCAGTTCGTCCACGCCGCTCTCGCGGTCCCCGAACATGCGCGTGACGCTGAGCAGGCCCAGCGATCCTGGAACCAGCATCCAGAAGCTCGGCAGGAAGGTCACGGCAGCCGGAGGGCCCTTGAAACGTAGCTGTATCAGGTAGGCGAGCGGCGTCGCCACGAGGGCGCCGAAGAAGCCGCTTGGATGGACGCCGAACACGGACGCCGCCGCCCGCTGCGCGGCAAACGCTGAAAGCACCACCAGCAAAAGCCAGCCCACCGCATTGCGTGGCGCAGAGAAATGAATTGCCGCGCCGATAGCGAACACCACGACACCCACCCATGGCAACCAGGGCTGGACGACCACTTCTCGTGGCGAGCCCGACAGATCTGCGGGAACAAGGCCGACCAGCATCGCCCCCGCCGCAAGCCCGACCGCAAGCAGGACGAGCTGGACCAGCCCACCGATCAGGCGACTCGAGCCGCTCACGAGATCGCCGTAGGCGAGCTCGACCATGCCGAAGGTGAGCATTGCGCCGGGCAGGAACGTGACCAGTGGCGGCACCAGCAGATATCCGGGATTCAGCGGAAGCCCGTAACGAATGCCGAGGAAGACCAGCCCTGCCACCAGGGTGGCGGCGATGACCGGCGTCGGGACGCTGAGCACCGCCTGGTCGCTCTTGAATGTCTTGATCCCGCCGACCAGCGCGCCCAGCAGGATCGCGGCGGCCAGGTTCGTGGGCGATGCCGTCAACAGGAGTGCAAGTCCCAGCGAAAGCACCGCGTTGCCGACCACGATTCCAGTACGCCCGAAACGGCCTGAACGACGCAGGATGCCGGACAGGCGCTCCAGGCCTTCGCCGGGGCGAATCTCCGCCCGCAGGGCTGCGCCGCCCAGCGCGAAGACGTCCCCGATCTGGTCGAGGCGTAGCGTCTGGGTCGCGCCCTCCGACAGCGTGACGCGCTCGCTGGCGCCGTCGTGGACGGAGATGAAGATCGCGGTCGGAAACGCAACGACGCGCGCACGCCGCATGCCGTACGCCGTCGCGATCCGGCGCAGGGTCAGCTCGACCTGCGGCGTCTGTTCACCAGATGCAAGATAGGCCTGCCCGAGCCGGAACATGAACTCGAGCAACTGCGTCGACATCGACGCCCGTCTTGCCGTCGGACTGCGGCTGCAGCGGTCATCAGCCGGGCCCGAATGGAATTCCGAACGCGTGCCAGGCGAGAAGCAGCGCGGTCCACACGGCGAGCAGTGCCACGGCATACGGCAGCATGAGCGCGATCACGGTGCCGACGCCTGCGGTCGGGTCGTAGCGCCGCACGAACGTCACGATCAGGGCGAAATAGGGCATCAAGGGATTGATGACGTTCGACGGCGAGTCACCGACGCGATACGCGGCCAGCACGGCGTCCGGCTCGATGCCGAGACGCATGAACAGCGGCACGAACACCGGCGCGAACAGCGCCCACTTCGGGATGATCTGCGGCATCAGGATGCCGACCAGGAAGACGACCACGACGAAGGCCGCGAGCAACGTGCTCGCACCGAGGTTGGCATACTGGAGCAGGTCTCCCATCTCCACGGCCGCAACGGTCGCCAGGTTCGTGTAACTGAAGTACGCGACGAACTGGCTGATGATCAGCAGCAGAAAGATCAGCTCCGACAGCAAGCCGATTGTCTTCACGATCGCCTTCACCACGTCATTCGTGCACGTGATGGTGCCTGCGCCGATCCCGTAGCCGAGCCCCGCGCCGAAGAACAGCGAGGTCACGATGACGATCAGGCTGTTCATGAAAGGCGTGTCGCCGATGATGGCGCCGGTGAGCGGATCGCGCAGCGATGCACCGACCGGCGCGGTGAGCAGCGTGAATACCAGCACCACGGCCATGAATCCGACGAGCGCAAATTTCAGGCCGCGCTGCTCCTGCCCGGAGAGCTCGTTGTCTCTGGAGAGCTCCTTGTCGCCATCCGCCACCTTGGGTCCCTGCCACACGCCAAGCCGCGGCTCGACGAAACGGTCGCTGACGAGCGCGATAACCAGCGTCAGGACCACGACGGAGGCGATCGAGAAAAAGAGATTGGCGGCGAGGTCGATGGACAGCGTCGGGTTCACGAGATGAATGGCGTCGTTGGTGATTTCCGTCAGGACACCGTCGACGGGTTTGATCAGCATGTTCACGCCGAACGCGCCGCCGACGGCGGCGAAGGCTGCGGCGAGTCCGGCCACGGGGTGTCGACCCACGCTCTGGTACGCGACTGCGGCGAGCGGGATCAGTACCAGGTAGCCGGCATCGGCGGCGATACTGGACAGGATTCCCGCGAACACCAGGATGTAGGTCAGCGTGGAGGGCGGGGAAATGATCACCAGCTTCCTGATCAGCGCCCGGATGAGCCCCGTTTCTTCGGCGAGTCCAACGCCGACCATGGCGACAATGACCATGCCGACGGCCGTGAATCCCAGGAAATTGGGAATCACCGATGTCAGCATGAAACGCCGGCCTTCGATGGTGATCAGGCTGCGTACGGCAGTCGTTGCGTCGAGAATCTCGTGCGTGAGCGGGTCGACTACCTGGTAGTTGACCGACGTGCCGAGCAGGAAGAACACGTGCGACAGGACGACGATCCCGACGATCAGGATCAGGAAGATTATCGACGGGTGAGGCACCTTGTTGCCGACCCGTTCAACGATGTCGAGGAATCGCTGCATGTGAGTCAACCGATTGCTGCTGACGGACTTGTTATTCATAGGCCTGCCGAGGCTGGGAATCCAGGCAGGGGGGCGTGCATCGTGGATGTTACTTGCAAACGGTCGTAATTGCGCCGACAGGCACGCCCCGTGGTTCCTGGTCATGCGCCTGTCGTTCGACGACGGGATTGCAGGCTGGCCCGGTCTCGGCCCGTCGCACGGTCAAGGCAGGCTCCAACTTGCCTGCTAAGGGCCGGCGAACGGCTGCGGCTGCGTATCTTCAGTGAGGAACGTGGACAGCAGGGCTTCGAGGCGCACCGGGATGCCTGGCGCCTGGTTCGTGGCGAGGTTGCGTCCAGTCGGCCCCGACGGTCGAGTGATACCTTCATCGACCCGTTCGAGCAGATACGGGAAGAATGGATTGGACGACAGGCGCGTCATGAAATCCTGATCGACGACGAGGGCGCCACGCTCGCCGCGTGCGCCCATCGTGCCAAGACTGAAGCCGAATTCGGGCCGCGGCGTCGGATCGGGCTGGAGCCCGTAGAGCGGATCGTCCATCGGAATCGGGATCGCCAGGTGTGACAGCGAAAAGATCCCGGGTGGATAGGGCAGGTTCAGTGCGCGGTCCACTGCCAGCAACTGGCCCGGAGCAATGCTGCGCTCTATGGTGGCATCGCTGTTGTCGGTCGCGTTCATGATTGACGTGAAGCGATACGGCTGCGGAGTCGTCGGCGTCAAACGATCGAGCGCGACATAGGCGACGGGTCGCAACAGCGGACCGAATTTCACGGTCCGGTTGACGTCGAAAAGAACGATCTCACTGCCATTATCAGGCAGCAGCGAATATAGCGCCGTCAGGATTGCCGGCGTGCTGACGGTGAAATCGATGACTGACTGGAAGGTCAGCACCGGCGGCAGGCTGCCGAGCTGGCCGGCACGGGCGAGGCGCTGGATCTGGCTTTGCAGTGCATCGGTCAGGCGATAGGACTGGCGCGCGCCATTCACCGGGAACGAGTTGTACTTGAAGGGATTGAACTCCGGAACGACGCTGAGCCATGCCGCGTTGGCGAACGGTGGCAGCACCGCGGGGAGGCCGGCCAGACCGGCAAAGCGCGCAAAGCGCGTGATCCCGATCATCGGCGTGACCAGTACCAGGCGGTCGGCGCGGAGAAGTTTCGGATCCTCGATCGCGTCGAGCTCATACTTCATGGCAAGCGCGCCGCCGTTCGAAAAACCGACCAGGTGCAAGGGACCGGGAGCGGGAACACGTCGGCGTGCCTCGCGAACCGCAAGCCGCGTGGCCGCCATCCAGTCTTCCCAGCGCACATTGCTCAGGCCTCCCGGCACCGTGCCGTGCCCCGGAAGGCGGACGCCGATCGCGACGAAGCCGCGATCACGATAAAGCTTCGCAATGTGCCGCAGGCTGTAGGGGGAGTCGGTCAGCCCGTGCAGCAGCACCACGGCCCCGATCGGCCGGCCGTCGGGTTCCATGACATACGATCGGTTCCAGTCCTGGGCGAAGTGAGCCGGATAGACCGGGCTGTCCTCGAAGTAACGGTTGATCGGCACGCGCTCGTCCGGATCGAGTTTCTGGCTGACTTCAGCGCGAACGCTTTCGAAGATTTGTCCTTCCTGTGCGAGATAGCGAGGCCAGTCGGCCGCGTCGAGCTCACTCTGGCGCAGTTCGGCCGGCACGAAGGTGTGCCAGGGATGCAGTGGCGGCCCGCTGAGGGCCCGATACGAGCGCAACGCGAACATGGCCGCGCCGACAACGACGATCCCGACCAACAGCCACTTCAGAACCCTTGGTAGCGCCATCTGCATTGCTTCCTTTAGCCAGGCGAGGTGACTCCGCAACGACCCAAGCCGCAGTGAGTATATGCCGGACGAAACCCCAGCCTGCTGAGGTCTGCGAGCGCGACGCTCCGAGTTTGCGCGTTCTTTGCGCTTGATGGTTTCTTGTGCAGCGCCCCGACCGAAGGTATTCTTTTCATACACATACAAGGTGTATGACTCATGCGTACCAATATCGTTCTCGACCCCACACTGATTGCCAGGGCCATGAAGAAAGCCGGCGCGACCACCATGCGGGAGACCATCGACATCGCCCTGCGCGAGTACGTGAGCAAGCCGGACTACGACGCACTCCTCAAATTGAGTGGGATGGGCGCGATTGATCCCGACTACGATCCAAAGGCGGGGGATCAGCCGGCAGTGCAGGTAGCCGAAGCGACGGCCACCTATCGTTCCGGTAAGCCGGTTCGGCGGCGGCCCACACGCCGGTGATTGTCGACAGCTCCGTGTGGATTGCTCATCTGCGCGGCACGAACTCCCCGGCTGCGCGCCGGCTCGCTTCAGCCCTGACCAGGAAGGAGCCGACCGGGCTGCCCGATATCGTCCTGATGGAAGTCCTGCGCGGCGCGCGGGATGTGAGCGCCTTTCTGCAACTGGAACGGGCCCTCCTCACCTTTCCCCGGTTCGTACCCGCCGACCCCAGGCAACTGGCGCGGAACGCCGCGCACCTCTACGCGCGCTGCCGCTGGGCTGGCTTCACGCCCCGCAGCGGCAACGACTGCCTGATCGCCTGCTGCGCGATCGAGGCCGGCGAACCGCTGTTGCATGAGGATCGCGATTTTCGCTCGATCGCGGAGGTTGAACCGGCCCTGGTGCTGGTCAGCTAGAATCCAGCCAATGAGCGGCACGTAGGACCAGCAACTCTCGCGCGGCGCGCTGGTCGCGCTGGTCATCGGATCGATGGTCGGCGCGGGCATCTTCCTACGGCTTCAAGCTCGCGTGGACCGGCGAGACCTACGGCCTTGACGGACACGACCGCCGGGGCGACGGGCTGCGCGGCGCCATCGCCACGGTCTATGCGGCCGGCATGCTCTACGCCGGCGGTACGAAGTTCATGCTGCTGGCTGCGCTGCTGTACGCGCCCGGCACCTGGCTCTACTTCTACGCACGGCGTGAGCAACGGCAGCGCGTGTTCACCCCGGCCGAAATGATGGTCTTTGGCATCGTCGCCAGCGCGGCGATCGCTGCGCTGGCCGCGCTCATCTCTGGCGCGATCGTCATTTAGTCATGACAGAGGGCGCCCCTCTGCCGCGGATCGATGGCATGCATCCATGGCATGGAGGGCATGCATGTAATGCGTTGGACATACCCTGCGCGTAGAGTGACAATCGGCGTTGTACTTTCGCCACGGTGACGCACGGGGCTGCTGCTCGAGTCGGCGCTCGACTTGCGCCCGTCTTCCTCGTCCATCGGGCCCGTTGGGCCACGGCACATTTCGGCAGGGTCGGATAGAGCAGATGGCTAAGGCAGTAACGAAGTCCCAGGTGTTCCTGGCTCGAGTGGTGATCGTGCTGATAGTCGCTTTCGTCATTGGTGGCCTGATCTGGTACGGCTTCTCGGCGGACGTTCGCGCGCGCCTGTGGCAGAACCTGTTCGAGCGTCCGGGTGGGCCGATGGTCTTCCGCTTCTTCCTGCAGCCGACCATGGCGGCGATCGCCGCGTGGCGCGATGGGGTCAATGACGCCCGCACCGGGCGCAGCCCGTTTTTCGTGGGCGCCCTCACCGACCCGGCGCAGCGCACGGTCCGCCTGAACGAGGCACTGGTGGCCACCGCGCGCATCATCCTGCTGGGACTGGTGATGGACGGCATCTACCAGGCCATCGAATTCAAGACCTTCCACCCGGCCGAGGCGGTGATCATCGCGCTGGCTGCTCGCCTTCGTTCCCTACCTGCTGCTGCGCGGGCTGTTCGCGCGAGCCGCACGCCGGTGGTTCCGCATGAAGTCTGCAGCGGACAGCAAGTGAACCCGGACATGCTTTTGAACCTATGACTAAGTTGACGCGCCTGCAACTGGTCAGGTCGAGGGCACAGCGCCTGAAGCCCGAGCGCCGCCATCTGGCGTCCGATCTGGTCTCCGCGCTCACCTTTGCCGTGGTCAACGTGCCGCAGGCCATGGCGCACGCGCTGCTGGCGATGGTCAACCCGGTGCTCGGCATCTACACCTTGATGGTCGCGGTGCCGATCGGCGCCATCTTTTCCAGTTCGGTCTTCATGAACGTTTCGACCACCGGCGCGCTGTCGGTGGCCGCCGGGGTCGTGGTGCTCGACTTTCCTGCCGGCCAGAGGGCGGAGGCACTGGTCGTGCTCGTGCTCCTGGTGGGTGTCATCCAGCTGTTGGCCGGCTTGTTCCGGCTGGGCTTCCTGATCCGTTTCGTCTCCAACGCGGTGATGACCGGTTTTCTCAACGGCGTGGCCGTGCTGATCATCCTGGGCCAGTTGAGCGATCTGACGGGCTTTCAGAGCAGCTTCTCGAACCGCGTGGCCCAGGCGCTGGAGCTCGTGTTGCGGATCGGACAGATCGACGTCCAGGCCACCACCATCGGCGGGCTGACGCTCGGGCTGATCCTGGTGATGCTGCTGGTCAAGCCTTTGCAGCGGTTCGCCTTCATCATCGCCATCGCCGTCGCGACCGTGTTGTTGACCCTGCTGACCCTGCCAGCCCTGCCCACGGCCATGAACTTCGCCACCGTTCCGACCGTCGGTGGCATTGCGGCCATTCCGCGCAGCATGCCCGAGCTCGCGCTGCCCCAGTTGTCGCTCGTCCTGTCGCTGTTGCTGCCAGCCTTGTCGGTCGCCATCATCGGGCTGGTGCAGGGCGCAGGCGTCAGCCAGGGCACGCCCAACCCCGACGGCCGCTACCCCGACGTGTCACGCGACTTCCTGGGCCAGGGTGCGGCCAACATGGCCACCAGCCTCGTCGGCGGCATTCCCGCCGGCGGGTCGGTCTCAGGCACGGTGCTGATGATGGGTGCGGGGGCCAAGTCGCGCTGGGCCAACATCTTCGTCGGTCTGTTCGTAGGGCTGATCGTGTTTCTGGCCGGGCCGCTGGTGGAACGGGTGCCCATGCCTGCGCTGGCCGCACTGCTGATCGTCGCCGGCTTCCAGGGCCTGCGCGTGGAACAGGCGGTGATGGTATGGAAGACCGGCCAGATCTCCAGGCTGGTCATGGTCGTCACCTTCCTCGCCATCCTGGTCATGCCGCTGCAGTTTGCGGTCCTGGTCGGTGTGGCGCTGAGCATCCTGCTGCAGACCATTCGCCAGTCGAACAAGGTCGTCGTCACCCAGTGGGTGCTTCAAGCGGAGGGGTTTCCGCTGGAGCAGCCGGCGCCCAGGAGCGTGCCCAGCCACCAGCTCACCCTGTTACATGTCTACGGCAGCCTGTTCTTCGCCGCGGCCAAGAACATGGAAGAGATGCTGCCGCAGGTCGGCGACGCCAGCCACGCCGTGGTTGCCCTCAGCCTGCGTGGAAAGGACGAGATCGGCAGTACCTTCGTGACCGTGCTGCAGCGCTACGCCCAGGCCTTGCAGGATCGTCAGTGCAAGCTGATGCTGGTCGGCGTGGATGCAGCGATCCGCGACCAGTTGGCCAAGACCGGAGTGCTCAAGCTCATCGGCGACGAAAACGTCTTCGTGGCCACGCCGCAGATTGGCGAAGCGCTGAACCAGGCGGTGGCGGCAGCCAACGCGTGGTTGGGCCAGGCTCCCCTTATCTTTGCCACCCGAGCACATCGACCTTCCCCGGCCCGGCCGCCGAGGAACCACGACGATGAGTGACAAGCAGGCCAGCACCCCACCCGATCGATTCCAGGTCGAAGCGAATGCGCAATCCCACTTTGCCTGGCTGCGCACGCGGCTCGCCGCTGAACGCACGATGATGGCCTACATGCGCACCGCCGTCTCGCTGATCGGCTTTGGCTTCGCGATCTTCCAGTTCTTCTACAGGGCTCAGCAGGCGCCCGAGATTGCCGATGCCCGCTTTCCGGATGCGGCCTGGTACCTGGGGCTTGCGCTGATTTTTTGCGGCACGATGGCTGCGCTGCTTTCGATCCTGCAGTACCGTTCGACGCTTAACTACCTCTGGAGCGGCGGCTTCGCAGCCATCGCGGGCATGGGCAGCGAGCAAAAGAAGACGCCGCTCTACGCGATTACGGGCGTCCTGATCGTCATCGGTATCTTTGCCTTTTTCTCCGTGCTGTTGCGCTACCAGTGATGACT